>NZ_CP018016.1:1454409-2908819 GCF_000280495.2 Kosakonia radicincitans DSM 16656 | reverse complement strand
CGCGTAAGGCACCGGGATCGCCGCGTCGATAAAGCCGTCTTTTTTGGCGTTAGCAATAAACGCCTGCAGGTCGTCGCCGATGACCTCCGCCATACAGGTGGTGGAGACGGCAATGATTTCCGGCTTGTAAAGAGCGCTGGCGTTCTGCAACCCGGTGTTCAGGTTGTTGTTGCCGCCGAATACTGCCGCATCTTCCGTCATCGAGTCAGAAACACAGGCAATCGGCTCTTTAAAGTGACGGTTAAAATAGGTGCGGAAATAGGCCACGCACCCCTGGGAGCCGTGAACATACGGCAGGGTATTGGCAAAGCCCAGCGAGCACAGTACCGCGCCCAGCGGCTGGCAGGCCTTGGCCGGATCGATGGTCAGCGCTTCGCGTTGAAAGTTAAGCGCTTCATACTCTGCGGTGGTGGTCCATTGAAAGACCTCCTGCACGCGCGCCGGATCGTGGGCCTCTTCCAGTTGCCGTTTATCTTTAAACAGCATCTGGTACGCATCCTGTTCAAACAGCGGATGACAGTTTTGAATTTTCTCAGCACTTTGGCTCATGGTGTTCTCCTCCCGCGCCACAAATCGGTGAACAGACGGGATAGCAGGATTAAAATCAGGCGGATTTCAGCCACGGCGCGGTCAACTGGCCCCACGCGGGGTTGTTGATCGTCATATCCATATCGCGGGCGAAGATGGCAAAGCCGTCATAACCGTGATAGGGGCCGGAGTAATCCCAGGAGTGCATCTGACGAAACGGCACGCCCATTTTCTGGAAGATGTACTTCTCTTTAATACCGGAGCCGATCAGATCCGGCTTCAGCGCTTTAACAAAGGCTTCCAGTTCATAACTGCTGGCATCGTCGAACAGCAAGGTGCCTTCTTTCAGATCCGGCAGGGTGCGGTCGTAGTCATCGTTGTGGGCGAATTCATAACCCGCAGCGATAATTTCCATCCCCAGATCTTCATAAGCGCCAATCACATGGCGAGGACGTAAACCGCCCATATACAGCAGCACTTTGCGGCCTTCCAGGCGCGGACGGTATTTGGCGATGATGGCGTCGTTCTGCGCCTGATATTTGGCGATCACCGCTTCAGCGTTGGCGCGAATGGTGTCATCAAACATATCGGCGATTTTGCGCAACGACTCGGCGACTTTGGTCGGGCCGAAGAAGTTGTACTCCATCCACGGAATACCGTGTTTCTCCTCCATATGGCGGGAGATGTAGTTCATCGAGCGGTAGCAGTGCACAAGGTTGAGTTTGACGAACGGCGTGTTCTCCATCTCAACCAGCGTGCCGTCGCCGGACCACTGCGCTACCACGCGCAGGCCCATCTCTTCGAGCAAAATGCGCGAAGCCCAGGCATCGCCGCCGATGTTGTAATCGCCGATGATCGCCACGTCATAAGGACCGGCCTCAAACGGCTTGCCTTCGCGGTTATCCAGTACCCAGTCGCGGATCACGTCGTTGGCAATGTGGTGACCGAGTGACTGGGAAACGCCGCGAAAGCCTTCGCAGCGCACCGGAATGACCGGTTTATTGATGGCTTTGCGGCTGGCGTTGGCAACGGCTTCAATGTCGTCGCCAATCAGGCCGACCGGGCATTCGGACTGAATGGAGATCCCTTTGGTCAGCGGGAACAGCGTCTCCATCTCTTCAATCAGTTTGGCCAGCTTTTTATCGCCGCCAAACACGATATCGCGCTCCTGAAAATCGGAGGTGAAGTTGAGCGTACCGAAGCTATCCACACCGCTGACGCCGGTGTAGTAGTTACGCCGCCCGGCGCGGGAATACTGACCGCAGCCGATCGGGCCGTGGGAGATATGGGCCATATCTTTGATCGGCCCGAATACCACCCCTTTAGAACCGGCGTAAGAGCAACCGCGCACGGTCATCACGCCGGGCTGCGACTTACGGTTGGAGATGATGCATTTCCCGACGCTTTCCATCTCCGGGTCGCTCACCATCATGTGCTTTCTGCGTTCTTTGCGCGTTTTTTCCGGAAAGATCTCCAGCACTTCCTGGATGATCTCCAGATTACGTTCGCCTGTTGCATTGCTCATAGTTGTCTTCCTGTTGGCGGGCGTGCATCAAACCGCGTTTTCTTCTGCGGCGGTTTTACCGATAATGCTGGCGTCTTCCACATCCATAATGCCGAACTCCATCAACAACTCTTCCAGTTCGTCCATGGTGATGGGCGTTGGCACCACCATTTTGGTGTTGTTGACGATCTTGTTCGCCAGCGAGCGGTATTCGTTGGCCTGGTTGCACTTCGGATCGTACTCAATCACCGTCATACGGCGGATTTCAGCGCGCTGTACAATGTTGTCGCGCGGAACGAAGTGGATCATCTGGGTGCCGAGTTTTTCTGCCAGCGCCATGATCAGCTCATCTTCACGGTCTGTCTGACGGGAGTTACAGATCAGCCCGCCAAGGCGCACTTTGCCGGATTTGGCGTATTTCACGATGCCTTTAGAGATGTTGTTGGCAGCGTACATCGCCATCATTTCGCCGGAGCAGACGATGTAGATCTCCTGCGCTTTGTTTTCGCGAATCGGCATGGCGAACCCACCGCACACCACGTCGCCCAGCACGTCGTAAAAGACGAAATCGAGGTCGGGAACATAGGCGCCTTCTTCTTCCAGGAAGTTGATAGCGGTAATCACCCCGCGACCGGCACAGCCAACGCCTGGTTCCGGGCCGCCGGATTCTGCGCAACGCACGTCGCCGTAACCGATTTGCAGCACATCTTCCAGTTCCAGGTCTTCCACGGAGCCGACTTCAGCCGCCATCTCCATAATGGTGTTCTGCGCTTTCGCGTGCAGGATCAGACGGGTGGAGTCTGCTTTCGGGTCGCAGCCGACGATCATTACTTTCTTGCCCATCTCCGCCAGAGCGGCGACCAGGTTTTGCGTGGTGGTGGATTTACCGATACCACCTTTGCCGTAAATGGCGCATTGACGCATGGTCATGGTGTTTCTCCTGTTGGTTGTGTGAGTGGCGATTGCCTCACTCTGTTGTGCAGGGAACATACCAGCCGTGCCATTTCATTTAATTTATTGATTTTAAAAGCATTGATGTTTTCGCTGTCGCAAGAGGAGGGACAAAGAGTAAACAATCGCCTTACCAATTGTTCGAAACAGAACAATTCCGCACATCGTTTCTGTACGTCGGGGTACAACCCACGGCGTGCGACACTTTGTCGGCAGTTCAACAGGATGTCGCGTCCACTGTCTTGTTTCATGCAACCATTTTGTTGCGGTTAGCTTTAATACATTGTTTATAAAGGGATAAATGAGCTGGCACAGGCTGTGCAACGGCGTCAGGGAGATGACCTCTTACAGTCGAGGAATGAGCAATGTCCGGAAAGATGAAAACAATGGATGGCAACGCGGCAGCGGCATGGATTTCGTATGCCTTTACTGATGTCGCCGCGATTTACCCCATTACCCCCTCAACGCCGATGGCGGAAAACGTCGATCAGTGGGCGGCTGACGGCAAGAAAAACCTGTTTGGCCAGCCGGTGCGTTTAATGGAGATGCAGTCAGAAGCGGGTGCGGCCGGTGCCGTACACGGTGCGTTGCAGGCCGGGGCGCTGACCACCACCTATACCGCTTCGCAGGGGCTGCTGTTAATGATCCCCAATCTGTACAAAATCGCCGGTGAGCTGCTGCCCGGCGTGTTTCACGTCAGCGCCCGCGCGCTGGCAACCAACTCGCTGAACATTTTCGGCGATCATCAGGATGTGATGGCGGTTCGCCAGAGCGGCTGCGCGATGCTGGCGGAGAGCAACGTTCAGCAGGTGATGGATCTCTCGGCGGTAGCGCACCTCTCCGCCATTAAAGGCCGCGTACCTTTTATTAACTTCTTTGATGGTTTTCGTACTTCTCACGAGATCCAGAAAATTGAAGTGCTGGAGTATGACGATCTGGCGCCGTTGCTGGATACCGACGCGCTGAACCGCTTTCGCCGTAACGCCCTGAACCCGGATCATCCGGTGATTCGCGGTACCGCGCAAAACCCCGATATCTATTTTCAGGAGCGGGAAGCCGCCAACCGCTACTACGATGCGCTGCCGGAAATCGTCGAAAACTATATGGCGGAGATCTATCGCCTGACCGGTCGTGAATACCACCTGTTTGATTACTACGGTGCAGACGATGCCGAACAGATCATTGTGGCGATGGGGTCGGTATGCGACACCATTTCCGAAGTGGTGGATGCGCTAATCGACAGCGGTGAAAAAGTGGGCCTGGTAACGGTGCATCTGTTCCGGCCTTTTTCGCTGTCGCACTTCTTTGCCAAAATCCCGAAAAGCGTCAAACGCATCGCGGTGCTCGATCGCACCAAAGAGCCGGGCGCGCAGGCGGAACCGCTGTGCCTGGATGTGAAAAATGCGTTTTATCACCAGCATGACGCGCCGCTGATTGTCGGCGGGCGCTATGCGCTGGGTGGTAAAGATGTGCTGCCGGGGCATATTGTCTCGGTGTTTGAGAACCTGAAAAAACCGCTGCCGAAAGATGGTTTTACAGTGGGGATTTTCGACGATGTCACGCACACGTCGCTGCCGGTGCCTTCTCATGAGGTCCACGTTTCCCGCGAGGGGATCACCGCCTGTAAATTCTGGGGGCTGGGTTCCGACGGTACGGTCAGCGCCAACAAGAGCGCCATCAAGATCATCGGTGATAAAACGCCGATGTATGCGCAGGCCTACTTTGCCTACGATTCGAAAAAATCCGGCGGCATTACCGTTTCGCACCTGCGTTTTGGCGAACGGCCGATTACCTCGCCATACCTGATCCACCGCGCGGATTTTATCGCCTGCTCGCAGCAATCCTACGTCGACAAGTACGATCTGCTGGAGGGGCTGAACCCTGGCGGCACATTCCTGCTGAACTGTACCTGGTTTGGTGAGGAGCTGGAAGCGCGGCTACCAAACAGTATGAAGCGTTATATCGCCCGTCAGGGGATCCGTTTTTACACCCTCAATGCGGTGGATATTGCCCGTAAACTGGGGCTGGGCGGGCGCTTTAACATGCTGATGCAGTCGGCATTCTTCAAACTGGCGGGGATTATTGATCCGCAAGCGGCGTCCGATTATCTGAAGCAGGCAGTCGAGAAATCCTACGGCAGTAAAGGGCAAAAAGTGGTGGATATGAACAATGCCGCCATTGATCTGGGGATGGAAGCCATCCAGGAAGTGATGGTGCCGGAACGCTGGGCGACGCTGGAAGATGACGCGGTGGAAGAGACGCGGATGATGCCGGATTTTATCCGCGACATTCTGGAACCGATGAACCGGCAGAATGGCGACAAACTGCCAGTCAGCGCCTTTGTCGGTATGGAGGACGGGACATTCCCGACGGGAACCGCAGCGTGGGAGAAACGCGGCATTGCTTTGCAGGTGCCGGTGTGGAACCCCGAAGGCTGTACCCAGTGCAATCAGTGCGCCTTTATCTGCCCGCATGCCGCCGTTCGTCCGGCGCTGCTGAATCAGGAAGAGCGCGATGCGGCGCCGGTAGCGTTGTTGAGTAAAGCGGCGCAGGGGGCGAAGGATTACGACTATCATCTGGCCATTTCGCCGCTCGATTGTTCCGGCTGCGGCAACTGTGCCGATATCTGCCCGGCGAAGGGGAAAGCCCTTACGATGCAGCCGCTGGAGAGCCAGTTAGCGATGCAACCGGTGTGGGATTATGCGCTGGCGCTCTCGCCGAAAAGCAATCCGTTCAACAAAACCACGGTCAAAGGCAGCCAGTTTGAAACCCCGCTGCTGGAGTTTTCCGGTGCCTGCGCAGGCTGCGGCGAAACCCCGTATGCGCGGCTGGTGACGCAGTTGTTCGGCGATCGCATGATGATCGCGAATGCCACGGGGTGTTCGTCGATCTGGGGGGCCAGCGCGCCGTCAATTCCGTGGACCACCAACCATAAAGGGCAAGGCCCGGCGTGGGCTAACTCGTTGTTTGAAGATAACGCCGAGTTTGGCCTGGGGATGATGCTTGGCGGGCGCGCGGTACGTGAACAACTCGCCAGTGATGCGATGGATGCACTGGCTGCGCCGCACAGTGAGGCATTACAGCAGGCGTTACGCCAGTGGCTGGAGAGCAAAGATCGCGGTGAAGGCACGCGCGAGCGCGGAGAGCAACTGAGCGCGCTGCTGGCGCAGGAGAAGGGCGACGATCCGCTGCTGAACCGCATGTACCAGAACCGCGACTATTTCGCTAAACGTTCGCAGTGGATTTTTGGCGGCGACGGTTGGGCGTATGACATTGGTTTTGGCGGCCTCGATCATGTGCTGGCCTCCGGCGAGGATGTGAATATCCTGGTGTTTGATACCGAGGTGTACTCCAACACCGGTGGTCAGTCGTCGAAATCGACGCCGGTTGCGGCGATTGCCAAGTTTGCCGCCGAAGGCAAGCGGACGCGCAAAAAGGATCTCGGCATGATGGCGGTGAGCTACGGCAATGTGTATGTCGCGCAGGTGGCGATGGGTGCAGATAAAGCCCAGACGCTACGGGCCATTGCCGAAGCGGAGGCATGGCCTGGCCCGTCGCTGGTTATCGCTTATGCGGCCTGTATCAACCACGGTCTGAAGGCCGGGATGGGATGCAGTATGCGCGAAGCAAAACGCGCGGTGGATTCCGGTTACTGGCATCTGTGGCGTTATAACCCGCAACTGATGGCGAAGGGCAAGAATCCGTTTATTCTCGACTCCGACGAACCCGAAGAGAGCTTCCGCGACTTCCTGATGGGCGAAGTGCGTTACGCCTCGCTGGGCCGCACCGCGCCGGAACTGGCGGATCAACTCTTCGAGCAAACCGAGCAGGACGCGAAGCAGCGTTTCGCGCAGTATCAGCGAATGGCGGGGGAGTAAACGGTAAATTTTACCCGGTAATGTTGCGTTTACCGGGTATTCGGACCACGGAGAGACGCCATGCGTATTCGCGCATGGCGTTATTTTTTTTGTTCCGGTATATCTGCACCATGACGAGAATATTAAAACTAATCATCCGCTGCTATTCTGTAGTCCACAATTATGCTTTGTTCTATGGTTATCAGATATTATTTTGTGTCCTGAATTGCCTTAAATCTCTTTTCCCGCCGGAGTTTAAAGACCCTCAGGATGAGGCAAAAATAGATAAACTGTACTTTCATTGGGTTATAAGGAATATATTATGAAATGTGCATTGGTTTATGACTTTGATGGCACTTTGGCTGACGGAGATTGTGCGCAACACGGTCTTATGCCTGCTTTAGGGATCAATGATGTTGGCGCGTTCTGGCAGGAGGTAAAACAACGCGCAGCAGAAAATGATGGCGATGAAATTCTTTCTTATCTTGGGTTGTTAGTTGAAAAAGCATCACAGACAAATCCACAAGAGCTGAGCGTCAATAATCTCAAAAAACATGGTAAATCCATTCCGCTATATCCTGGGGTTGCTGATTGGTTTGACCGGATTAACAAATATGCGGATGACAATGGGCTGGAACTCTGCCATTACATTATCTCCAGCGGACTTGATGCGATGATTCGCGGAACGGCAATAGGTGACAAATTTCGCATGATTTTCGCCTGTAAATATCACTATTCCGCCAATGGCACTGTAGCTATCTGGCCCGCTCAGGCGATTAATTACACGACAAAAACACAGTTTCTTTTTCGCATAAACAAAGGGATTGATAATTCCTGGGATAATGAAGCGGTAAACAGATTTATCGAGCCTGAACTGCGAGAGATACCGTTTCAGCGAATGATTTATTTTGGCGATGGCGATACGGATATTCCGTCAATGAAAATGGTCCGCTATCAGGGCGGTGTCTCACTTGCCGTTTTTGACCCGGATAAATGGAAGACAACAAAAACGCAGGGAAAAGTTGAAAAATTGATAGCAGAGGAACGCGCCAATTATGTCGTGCCTGCCATTTATGAAGAGGGTAGCCAGTTAGATGTCACGGTGAAAGGGCTGCTGCAATTGTTTAAGCGTAAATACGCTAGCAAAGAGTCGTTGAGTAAATAATCAATTTAATGCGCGCTGCGCCGTCAGGGCGTTCTGAACCAGTTCCAGACCTGAGGCTGGTTGCAATATTTGTCGGCCCGGTAAGCGTCACGCTACCGGGCATGAGTGATGGTCAATCGGCCAGGCCTTTTTCACCGGCTTACATGCACCTGCGGCACATTGTTGCGGATAAAGCTGCCGCCGAGCGCGCGTTCAATTTGGGCGGCGAGCTGTAGCAACTGGCCATCGTTGGCCTGGCGGGTTTGAAAATGCATGCCCAGCGGAATGCCGGATTGCTGCCAGGCGAGCGGGATCGAGATCCCGGCGGTGCCGGTCAGGCTGGCGAGCGGGGTGTAAGAGAAGATATCCCACAGGTTGTAGAACCAGTCCATCACATCCGGGTTATCGCTCAGCGTCAGGTATTTTTTCTCGCCCATCAGCGGCGTCGGTTTGGAGAACGTTGGCGTCAGGATCATGTCCCACTGCTGGAAAAAACGCCCCAGATCGCGCGATACGGTGTTAAAGGCATCCTGCATTTTCCAGCGTTCGCTGTAGGACATATCAATGCCTTTCTGCCAGAGACGAATGTTGATCGGCTCCACCAGATCCTCCGGCGGCGAACTCAGCCCTTTTTTCTCCAGCAGACGCTGAATAAACTGCGCAAAGTTACTGATATAGCAGGTGGTTTGCGCCTCAAACGCCTGCGCGAAATCAACCTGCGGCGTCACCCATTCAACGTGGTGGCCCAGTTCTTCCAGCAAACGCACGGTGCGCTCCAGTTCGCTGACAAAATGCGCATCGGAACGGTAGTTGCCCCACTCGTGGGAGACGGCAATACGCAGCGGTGCAGGATCATGCTTAATCATCTCGCTGTAGGGCTGTTTGCTTTCCCAGTAGGGCATAAACTCGCCCGGTGCGCCGCCACGGCAACTGTCGATAAACCGCGCCGTGTCGCGAACGCTGCGGCTGACGCAGCCCTGCGTGGAAACAAAGCCGGTAATATCGGAAAGCGCCGGGGCGATGGATAACACGCCGCGCGAACTTTTTAATCCAATCAACCCGTGGGAACCCGCCGGGATGCGAATCGAGCCGCCGCCGTCCGTGGCATGCGCCAGCGGTACGATTCCCGCCGCGACTGAGGCGCAAGAACCGGCCGACGATCCGAAGGTGGTATAGGCCGGATCCCAGGGATTGCGGGTCACATAAACTTCCGGGTTTTCCACCGAGCCGCAAACGCCAAACTCCGGCGTAGTGGTGCGGCCCATAATGTTCAACCCTGCGGCGCGGATTTGCGTGGTGAGAAACGCATCTTCCGCCGGACGGTTGCCCTGCATAAATTTCGAGCCTTGCTCCTGTAGGCGGTTTTTCACGCCGGGGCCGAGATCTTTCATCAGAAACGGCACGCCGCGAAATGGGCCGTCGAGCCGCGTGCCGTCGGTCTGTGGCGCGGCGATCGCATCATCAAACAGTTCCACCACGGAACCGATTTGCGGGTTGATCAGGCTGACGGCGGCCTGCGCCTGCTGCGCCAGTTCGGTAGCGCTGATCTCACCTTGCTGCACCCGTTCTGCCAGCGCAGTGGCATCGTGCGCTGCCCATTCTTGCCAGTTCATGACGGTTTTCATGGCTTCCTCCTTGATTACTGAACGGTGGTGCGACGGCGCGCCAGCAAAGGCTGCGGAGCTTTACGCTCTTTCAGCATGACGGTGGCGGCCAGACAGAGAATATTGGCGGCAATCAGGTAGTAACCAGGAGAAACCGGGTTGCCGGTCACTTTGATCAGCCATGAAAAGACAATCTGCGCGGTGCCGCCAAACAGCGTAATGCCAAAGGCAAAGGCGATAGAAAAACCGGTGGAACGCACATATTTCGGGAAGTTTTCGCACAGCACGACGAGCACGCCGGAACCGCTGATACATTGCAGGGCGGCAAAGACGGTGATCACGCTATAAAACACCATTTCGCTGCGCCAGGTGTTGATGATCTCAAGCCCCGGCAGTAACAACAGCAGCAGGATCAGACGTGGAGCAATGATGGTCATCTTTCTGCCAACGCGATCCGCCATCCAGCCGCCGACCAGCGAAAAGACCACCACGCAGACGCCTATCAGAATCGTGGACGCCATGGCGCTGCCCGGCGTAAACGCCAGTTCGTTGAGCGCGTAAGTGGTCATATAGTTGAGAAAATATTGGGTGATGGTGCTGCCGGAGAGGATAAAAATCCCGGTCAGCACCAGCCCGCGATAGTTCTTCACCACTTCACCGAGCAGACTGCCGGTGGAGTGGCTGGCTTCGCTGTTGTCAGACTGATAAGTCTCGCGCAGATTGCGGCGCAGATAGATGGCGATAGGCAGGATCAACAGTCCGAAGGCGAACGGCACGCGCCAGCCCCAGGCGGCGAGGTCGTGCGGTGACAGCAATACGGTGAGCGTATAGCCAATCACCCCCGCGCTGATGCCTGCCAGACCCTGGGCGACAATCTGCCAACTGGTATAGAAGGCACGTTTGCCGGCGGGCGCGGCTTCCATAATAAACGTAGTTGCCGGGCCAGCTTCGCCGCCCCAGGCCAGCCCCTGCAACATGCGCACCAGTACCAGTAAAACCGGTGCGGCCATGCCAATGGTTTCATATCCCGGCAGGAAGACTAAGCCGCCGGTGCCGATGGTCATAAATACCATGGTTAATAACATTGCCGGTTTGCGCCCAACGCGATCGGCGTAACTGCCTATAAAAATGGCGCCCAGCGGCCGGACAATAAAGCCGATGCCAAATACTGAAACGGACAATAACAAACTGGTAAATGGATTATCCGAAGGAAAGAAAACATGGCCGATCATCACTGCAAAGGTGGCGTAAGCGCTGAAATCAAAAAATTCGACGGCGGCGCCCAGGACAACGGCGATCACTTCTTTACGCGTCGCTTTTGGCGGCGTGGCTGCGGGATTTATTTCGTTTGCCATAAACAGTCTTCCTCAGGGGTTGAGACGAATTAACAACATGGCTGAGATATAACAAGCGCAGATAATGTTCACTATCACAATTGTGCAGGAGCAGTGCGTAAAAAATGTGCTCACTGGAGGGCGGGGAATATAAATAAGAAAATAGTATTGCTTTCCCTAATTTTTTGAATTATCTGATATTTTTGTTTTTATCCGGCGATCTGTATTGACTGGCAGAAAATAACTTTCCTGGCTCTGCACTTAAACTGTGCTTTCATTTCGTTAGCAGTGCGTAAATATTTTTCGCAAAAGATATATCATCATGATGATTATTAAACGGTTTTTTCTCCCTGCAAGATAAAAACCAATCCTGTTTTTGCACGATAATTGTTCGTCGTGCCTGTTTACAGTGCAGCAGCGAGGAAAAATAAAGGATTGCCCCGCTGATTTGTCAATCTGAACACCGGCGTAATAAGGTGACAAAAGGGGTAATAACGGCAATACAGGGTGGAGAAATATGCAATTACGCGCGCTGCGCTATTTTAGCCAGGTAGCGAAATCCAGTTCGTTGCGTGATGCCGCCGATAAATTGTTTGTCGCGCCGGGCGCCGTCACGCGGCAAATCGATATTCTGGAACACCATTATGGCGCGCCGCTGATCGAGCGCACGCCGCGCGGTATCAAACTGACGAGGGAAGGGGAGTTTCTCGCCCAGGCCGTGGATGCCACCTTACGCGAACTGGATGCGGTAAAAGAGCGCATCTCCAGTACGCAAAGTGTGGTGTCCGGCACGGTGCGTATCTGCGCGGCAGAGAGCCTGATCGCCGCCTTTATCGCGCCGGTTATCTGTACTTTTCGCCAGCGTTACCCTGCGGTTTCGTTTGAAATCGATATTGGCAGTGCGCCGCATGTCGCCGAACATTTAATCAGCGGTCATGCCGATGTGGCGCTGGCGTTTTATATGCCGGTCAGCGCGGAGCTGCAGGTGACGCACTACTGCGCGTTGCAGCACAAAGTGTTGATGGCGGCACATCATCCGCTGGCGAAGAAAAGCCTGCTGACGCTCACCGATCTTGCCCGTCATCCGCTGGCTATTCCACCTGCCAACTATGCGGTGCGGCAACTGCTCGAATCCGCCGCCCGGCGCGAGAATCTGCATTTTGATTTGTGTTATATCGCCAGTTCGCTGGAAGTACAGAAAGCGCTGGCGCGGCAAGGGCTGGCGCTGTTGATCCTGCCGCAACTGAACGTTAATGACACCACCGGGCACGAGGATTTTGTCGCCGTGCCGCTGGCGGACCCGCTGATGGGCACAGTGAAAGTGGATCTCTGCCTGCCGCGCCAGCGCACACTGTCGATGGCGACACGTATCTTCCATCAAATGCTGGCTGAACAAATTGACAGGCAGAATGGGTCGTTCCAATACTGAGATGTCACGTTATTTCAGGAACTGCTTATGAGTGCGAAGACCGCCATACCGTTTGTCATCCGCAACTTTAATACCCTTGAGATGGAGCATTTTGTTCGCCCGCCGCTGTATGAATCCCTGGGCGGTTCGCTGACCAAAGGCACCGCCGCCAGCAAGCTCGGCGCGTCAATCGATACGTTGCCGCCGGGTAAACGCTGCTGCCCGTTTCATCTGCATCATGCGCAGGAAGAGATGTTTATCGTGCTGAACGGGCGTGGAACACTGCGCATTGGCGATGAGGAGCGGGCGATTGAAGAGGGCGATATGATCTGTATTCCACCGGGAAAGGCATGGCCGCATCAGATTATCAACACGTCCGATCAACCTTTACGCTATATCTCGATCAGCACCATGGAAAGCCCGGAAATTTGTGAATACCCCGACGCTGATAAATTCCTTGCCAGAGCGCGCATCAACGGCAAGGAAGATTTTCGCCGGGTTGATTTTCGCGGTGAGGGCGTGGATTACTGGGAAGGGGAAAAGTAAAACGAACGCCGGAGGTTTTGCCCCGGCGCGCGATTTAACGGCACTTCTGTGTATTCGATTATCCCCAGATTAGCCCCATATGGCTGCCAACAATTCCGCTGCCGCCACCGACGAGAACCAGTTTGTCACCCGGTTTAAGCTGCTGGCGCTCTGCCAGTATGTGCAGCCCAACGGTTGCGTTGCCGCTGATCAGGTTGCCCATGGTGCTGATGGTTTCCACAAACAGGGCCGGGTCCACATCCATATAACCGGCCATTCTCTGGATTTGCGAGGTCGAGGCCTGGTGTGAAACGCAGGCTTTAATGTCGTTGCGGCTCCAGCCGAGGTGATCCATAAACGCCGGAAACATCGCTTCGCCCATGCTGATGGCTTCGTCCACCAGCGGCGTCATCCACACCTTTAATAAATGATCGGAACAGGCCGGGCCGCTGGTGCTGTAGTGATAATAGTGCGAGCGGGATTCTTTCATAAATCCCATAAAGCCGACATGCGGATCTTTTTTCGCCCCGACGATCATTGCCGCACCGCAATCACCGACATTTAACCCTGCGCAAAGCTCCATAAAAAGTTCGCGGTCCGTGGTTTGTTGCAACCTGTTTATTGCTTCATGCCGCATGCGATAGCTGGTTTCACCGGTGACAATTAAGCCGTATTTAACCTGGCCCGCCGCAATGAGCGCATCCATAATATGCAGAGCATCTTCAAAACTGTGACAGGCATTACTGACATCAAACGCGGTGGGAATATTTGCGCCCAGTTTATGCGCCACAATATGTGCGGTTGCCGGTTCGTGGAAATCGCGAAATACACCGGCAAAAATCAACGCGTCAATATCGGCTAATTTGATTTCGGCATGCGCCAGCGCATCACGCGCGGCACGTACGGCCAGATCGGAGGGTTGCAGATGATCATCGGCGACGCAGCGCTCCCGCACGCCGGTCAGCCGCGCCAGCCAGTTGCGATTCAGGCCGAAGCGCTGTGGTGAATCGAGTTGTTCCATCAGCTCCCGGGAACTTATCCGGCCTTCCGGGAGATAAACACCGGTACTGATAATACGTGTGTGACCGGGTGAGCAGGTATATTTTGGATGGTTGCTCATTAAATTATTCCTCCGTAGGGTAAAGATGAACGGGATATTTATTCCTTTATCCCGCCAGTAATTAAAGTAATCGTAAAGTGGCGCTTTTCTTTTTATAATATTTCAGTGGTAATGCAATATATTATTTCCTGAAAAAATCCTAAAAAGATTATTGGCATGGTGAGTAACAAAATGGCAAAGGCGTATACGTCAACAAATAACGGCGCTTTCTCATCAGTATTTTCGCAACGGTAATATTTGCAAGTGTGTCAATAACAGGGCTACAGAATCTGATAGATGTATGCGGCGACGGGAAGGCGTAAGCTGTCAAACATAAAATGTCCGTAAAATTAAATGAGGTTCAGCATGGAACTACCGAAGGTCCCACCCACTGACGAAACCGGAGAACGGGGTGTTCTTATGGTCAGAGAAAAGGTGCTCAAGCTGGGGCATATATTTCGGGAAACCACCGCGCGTGATTATGGTATTGATGGCCAGATAGAAATCGTGACGTCAGAAAATGGCGTAAAGTATGCGTCAGGTAAGCTGCTGGCCGTGCAAATCAAGTGCGGTCCTTCTCATTTCAGATTCCCCAATGACGATGGCTGGGCTTTTTACTGTAAAGCCCCGCACATCAATTATTGGCGGGAACACTCGTTGCCGGTGATTCTGATTCTGTGCGATCCCGAAACAAACCAATGCTACTGGGAATGGATAACCCAACAGGCCACTCGTCCGACGTCAAATGGGGCGTATATCCAGGTACTGAAGAGTAAAACGCTGGATAACACTGGCGGCGAGCTTGAAAAGATTGCCCGACAAAGGAGCATGGACGTCAAAAGCACTGACACGTTTATCCTGCCGTTAAACGATAGCTACGCCATCGATCTGCCGGATGACGAGATTGCCGTTTTATGTTCAGAAATTTCGCTCGCTTACAGCCGCAAACGTGATGTTCATATCGATATCGGTTTTACCGTCGAAGATTTTTGCCTGAATGAACTCAATGGACTTTACGACAGCGGCAATCTGACGGTTGAACAGCGGCAGAAGCGCAATGAGTATGAACAGGCGATGGACTGGTTCACCATGCAGCGAGAGGCGTTATCGTCCGGGATTGAGCTGCTATTTACCGAAGGGTTAACCCGGCTGGGTTTTATCAGTTCAGGTCACTGGGAGCCGGTAGCAACAGCGTTGAAAGCTTTTGTTGATTACCATATTTATCAACGACTTGGGCGTCATCGCCCGGCTGGCATGGCGCTGGATGCTTATCCGGGTAATGGCGTCAACACGCCGGTCGCGCGGATCTATCTCGATGCGGATCAGGAGCTGGCGCTTTATAAAAAATTCTCGCCCGTTCGCAACGCGCCAGCTTCAGCGGAAAAAGTGACGTTGCCGGACAACCCCTTTTGGTTTTATGGCGCGATACTGGCGGAAATGGGGCACGATCTCACATACCAACGCGTTCTCCCGGCAGTGATCTCAGCGCTGGTGAGTCATTTCCGCAACAACGCTATCAGCCCGGAAACCTTCTTTTCCTCAGCGGCAGGCGATTTGCAGGGATGGCAGGTGGGGCTGGCCTGACCGCTGTCGGTTTGCGGAGACGGCGGTCAGGCGCTAAACGCTAACAAAATGGCTTACCAGGCGGCGCTCGCAGATCTGATGGATCATCAGTGCCGGCGGATCGCCCACTGGCGGCAGGCGTTGCGCATCCAGCATCAGCGGGTTTGCCGGGCAGATGGAGCCGCAAATATAAGCCGGAATCCCGGCAAAGGTAGCGCTCATCGGGCGGTGAACGTGCCCGCTGCACAGCGCCAGCGGCGGGAACGGCAGGGTGTGAAGCAACTGGCGCAGTTCCTCTGCGCCATCGCACATCGCGCCATCAAGCGGTGCGATGCCGCTGGGGAACAGGTGCTGATGCAAAAACAGCAGCGCCGGTTGCGGGCTGGCGGCGAGAGCGCTTTTCAGCCACGGCAGATGCGGGCGGATATCGCCCCGGATTTCGCCCGCGACGGTCACATCCAGGCCAATGACCGCCACGCCGTCAAGCTGCTGGCAAAAGTGCATTGCGTCAGCGGCGTGATGATGGATAAAGGCGGGCAGGCTGGCGCACATCACCGCTTTATCGTCGGCATTGCCGGGGATAATGTGTGTGCGGCAGTACAACCGTTGCAGTTCTGCGGCAATCGCCAGATAGCCTTCGTGCCAGCCATCATCGGTTAAATCCCCGCTCACCACCAGCAAATCAGGTTGCAGGGCGAGCAGCCAGTCAATGGCATTATGCAGTCGCGCGAGGTTATCGTTATCGGGCGCGGCGTGAATATCACTGAGCTGAGCAATCAGCATCTCTCCTCCGGTGTGGTTCTGTGCAGCCCGAAGTATGGCAGGCAGGCGCGGGTAAACGCACGAAATTTGCGAATACAGGTGTAGCAGATGCACCCGGAGAGCGATGCTTAGCGATCTTTTTTATTTTAATAAGAGAGATAACGCATCTTCCGGCGTCTTAATATTATTAACGCCTTGCCCGGTTTTGCTCCCCATTGCTAGTATTTGCTCAGAATATACTTAAGGTTGCAGATCTGGTTGCAACGCCTTTAACAATGGAATGTACCGAGGTTTATATGTATTTGATTGAGTTAAATGATGACGATCTGGAGAGTATTATTTCAGATTCGGAGTACTTTACCGCCAGCGAAGACGAGTATTTTACTGCCGATGAAAACAATGCTGAATCAATGTCGAGTTTTTCGCATTCAGTATATACAGCGCCGTCATCTTCGCGACAATCCTCATTATCCGGCTCTGTTAAATATTACCGAAAACATGTCAGTAAATCAGATACGATCAGTGAAATTAAAAAATGGATAGTTGATGAAACGGAGCCAAGGAACAAATACCGTCTCAACAAGCATATTCACGTTGAGCCGCTGTATATGAAAAACTATTATATGTGGCGACGGCTTATTCGTGCCGGAAACCATCCGCGAGATGCCGCTAAATTGATGGGCAGTAAATTTTGTTATAAACAGGTCAAACAGAAAAAAAGTATCCAGCTCTTCAGTATCCGCTTAAGTGACGAAGACCGTGTTTTTTTTATGATTCAGGAAAAAGAGCGGATTGTGAAAATACTCAATATTGGTGGACACTCCTTCGGTTAATTCAAAAAAGCGATTACGCCACGGCACGTATTGCGGCTATAAACGCCCTGAGCGTCGCCGGAACGTGCCGGTGGCTGGCGTAGTAAAGGCACAACCCCGCAATCGGCGGGCACCACGCTTCAAGAACCTGCACCGCCAGCCCGTCGTTGAGCGCCTGGCGGGCATACGGTTCCGGCACATAGGCGATGCCCAGTCCCAGCACGACCGCTTCCACCATCAGCGCACTGTTGTCCAGACACAGCGTGCCGGGCACATTCAGCGTTAGCGGCTTATCGTCGCGCATAAATTCCCAACGATAGCGTTTGCCGCCCGGCAGACGCTGCGCGATGCAGCGGTGCTGCAATAACGCTTCCGGCGTTTGCGGCGTTCCTGCCTGTTCAAGGTAACCGGGCGCAGCAATGGTGATAAAGCGGATGTCGCCGCCAAACGGCACGGCAATCATGTCGCGCGGCACCGCTTCCGCCAGCCGGACTCCGGCGTCGAAACCGGCGGCAACGATATCCACCAGACGGCCATCGGTGACCAGATCCAGCTCCACCTGCGGATGCGCGCGTAAAAAATCCCTCACCACATGCTGTAACAGCCAGCGCGCGCCGCCTTCATTGGCGTTGATGCGCAGCGTACCGTGCAGCTCCTGCGGCTGAAAACGGGTGCTGTCGAGCACATCGTCCAGCGCATTCAGCAACGGATCGAGCCGTTGCAGAAAAGCCGCGCCTTGCTGGGTCAGCGACACGCTGCGGGTCGTGCGGTGCAACAAGCGGACGCCCAGCCGGGTTTCCAGCGCGCGCATGGCATGGCTGAGCGCCGAGCGTGAAACGCCCAGCTCGCCCGCTGCCTGCTGAAAACTCTGCAAACGGGCCACAAGGAGAAACGCTTTCAAATCGCTAAGGCTGACATTTTTCATTGTTGAATTTTTTGCACCACTTCATGTCGATTGGTGAGTCTTATTCTAGCACTGACGACGGGGTAGGCTACAGATTCACTCACTTCAGGAGGTCACTATGTTGACATGGCTGATTACCGGCGCGTCTTCCGGGCTGGGTTTATCGATGACGCAAAAATTACTGGCGCGCGGAGACCGCGTTGTGGCCTGCGTTCGTCGTGCTGATGCGCTGAGCGATCTTCAGGCGCAGTATGGCGGGCAGTTGCATCTTTGCCGTTTTGACATGACAGATACCGCCGCGATGCGCGGGGAAATCGAGCGCGCCTTCAGCACGCTCGGCAGAATTGAACGGGTGGTGAGCAATGCCGGTTACGGGTTGTTTGGCGCGGCGGAAGAGGTCAGCGATGCGCAGATCGAACGGCAAATCGCCACCAATCTGACCGGCTCAATTCAGCTGGTGCGCGCGGTGCTGCCGTGGCTGCGGGCGCAGGGCGGCGGGCGAATTGTGCAGGTTTCATCAGAAGGCGGGCAGGTGGCCTATCCCAATTTCAGCCTCTATCACGCCAGTAAATGGGGCATTGAAGGGTTTCTTGAGTCGCTGGCGCAGGAGGTTAAACCTTTTGCGATTGATGTGGTGATTGCCGAACCCGGCCCGACGCAAACCGGTTTTGGCGGTGGCCTCGATCATGCCCGGCCGCTGGCGATTTATGATGCCACACCCGCAGGCGATGTGCGGCGCGGCATTGCCAACGGTGATTTCGCCATTACCGGCGATGCGGATCGTACGGTAGAGGCGATTATCGCCGTCGCCGACCAGCAAAACCCGCCGCTGCGGGTGCCGCTCGGCAGTATTGCTTACGATCATTTAGTGGCGACGCTGGGCGCACGGCTGCGTGAAATTGAAGGCCAGCGTGCGCTGGCGTACTCCGCAGATCGCACATAAATCAGCGCATCGACAACAGCGGTTTCGTTATCCGGCCCGGCTGGTGATAAAACGCGATTGCCTGTTGCCAGTCGGCAAACGGGAACAGCGTGACATCAGCGGGCGGATTTTTGCGCAGCCGCGTCCAGATATCGCTAAACGTCTGCTGCCACGCGCTGGCGGAAAGCGAGTCGAGATGGTTACGGATGTGAAACCAGTGCACCACCGGCAGGCGGCGCTGGATGCCGAACGGTTGCCCGGAGAGCAGGCCGTAGCTGATAAACTGCGCGTCGGTCGGCAACGCCTGCAATAACAGCCCGGCCAAATCGCCGCCGGTGGCGTCATACACTACACCCGCTTTCGCCGCCGCCTGGCGAATGGCGGCGCTGTCCGTTTCAGAAAGCGGGATCACGCCGCCTGCGGCCAGCCTGCTGGCGTGAATGGCGGAGCGATAAATCCCGGTCACGCTTTTCGCTCCACTTTGTCTGGCCCACTGCGCGAGGTAGCCTGCGCATTCGGAACCGGCGGCGGTCACTATCACATGCTGGCCTTGCGGTGGGTAGTGCGTCAGCATCATCTGCGCGGCCAGTGGATTAATATACGCGCGGGCGGCAAGGGCATCGTCGATATCATCGGGAACCGGCACGGCCAGTTCCGCCGGGCAGTCAACATACTGCTGCCAGGTGCCCTGGCCGAGTAAGGGCAGCACGCGTTTTCCCTGTAAATGCGCGGTTTCTGGCGTGGTTTCGCTGACCACGCCGACGCCTTCATACCCGGCAATCGCGGGCAGGATAATGCGGTGGCTGTAGGCTCCGGTAATCGGGATCAGATCCGAGGCATTGACCGGCGCCAGTAACATTCTGACGCGAAGCATGCCCGGCGCGCAGGGCTGTAGCGGGGTGGTTTCGGCGTACAGCGTGGTTAAGGGTTCTCCGAACGCGCGGTAGCGTAATGCTGTATTATTCATCTCTTCATTCAATGTATCGCTTCGCATAGTCAGGGATTATATCTATGTTTTTCTCACCGAAATCAATTTGTTCTCTGCTGTTGGTTTGCTTGCCGTCGGTGCATGCCGCTGCCATGGACTCTGCCCGGCTGGCTGAGGTTGTACGTTTGCAGGAGCAGCAGCTTGGCGCGCGCATCGGCGTGGCCGTGGTGGATACCACCAGCGGCAAAACGGCGAGCTACCGTGGAGATGAGCGTTTTCCACTGAACAGCACTTACAAAGCGTTGCTGTGCGGCACATTACTCAGCAAGGTGGATAACGGCGAGCTGGCGCTGACGGACACCACGCAATTCCCGCGTTCGGCGCTGGTGGCGTACTCGCCGGTGACGGAGAAGTTTGTCGCCCCGGCACGCATCAACTGGCAGCAACTGTGCAGCGCGGCGGTCAGCTACAGCGACAACACGGCGGCGAATCTGCTGGCGCAAAAGCTCGGCGGCCCGGCGTCCATCACCCGTTATCTGCAAACGTTAGGTGACAGTGTCACGCGGCTGGACCGTTTTGAACCTGAACTGAACAGTGCGATACCTGGCGATTTACGCGATACCACTACGCCGCTGGCCGTCAGCCGCACGCTGCAAAAACTGACGCTGGGAACGGCATTGAAGCCCGGTTCACGCGCGCAGTTAATTCAGTGGATGCGTGAGGATAAGGTCGCCGATACGTTATTGCGTTCAACGCTGCCTGCCGGGTGGACCATTGCCGATAAAACCGGTGCCGGGGATTTTGGTTCGCGTTCTATTATCAGCGTGGTGTGGCCGGAAAATAACACTCCCCGTATCGTAGTTATTTATATAACAAACACAAAGGCAACGTTAAAACAGAGTAATGCAGCCATTGCCAGCCTCGGAAAAGCGATATTTTCCGCGATCAAATAATCCGCCGACAGCGGAATAAAGTGAGCCGTCGCTGGGCGAAGAAACATCACCCGCGCTGGTATCGCGAAGTAGAGGCCGCTGAGAGGAAACCACAGCCGTAATCCCGCCTGGCCGGAGGTAATCCGTTCTCCGGCCACACTCTCCCTGACCGCCGCTCCGCTGGCTTTTCCGAATATCGTCTATGATTGTTTCTCGTGACATCGTGGAGAGGAGAAGGCATGGAGTCGAAATCTTTTGCGAAAAGCTGGGGCGCCGACGACATCGGCGAAGGCACGGTGCGCTTCCGTTTGTGGGCAACAGGCCAGCAGAGTATCACGCTGCGGCTTCCTGCTAACGATATCGCGATGCAGTCAGTCGGCAAAGGCTGGTTTGAAACCACAGTTCCCGGTCTTGCGCCCGGAACACCTTATCAATATGTGCTGGAAGACGGCAGAGCCATCCCCGATCCCGCCTCGCGTGCGCAGCAGGGGGATGTGAATGGCCCGTCGCTGGTGATCGAGCCCGCCCACTACCGCTGGCAACATGCGCACTGGCAGGGTCGCCGCTGGGAAGAGGCGGTTTACTACGAACTGCATATCGGCACCTTCACCCCACAGGGCACCTTTCAGGCGGCCATTGAAAAACTGCCGTACCTGGCGGAGCTGGGCATCACGGTGATTGAAGTGATGCCGGTTGCGCAGTTTGGCGGCGATCGCGGCTGGGGTTATGACGGCGTCTTGCTCTACGCGCCGCATGCGGCCTACGGTTCGCCGGATGATTTCAAAGCGTTTGTCGATGCCGCGCACGGCTATGGCCTTGCGGTGGTGCTCGATATTGTGCTCAACCACTTCGGCCCGGAAGGCAACTATCTGCCGCTGCTGTCGCCGGATTTTTTCCACCCGGAACGCGAAACGCCATGGGGCGCGGGCATTGCCTATGAAGTGGACGCCGTAAGGCGCTATATCGCGGAAGCGCCGCTCTACTGGCTGACAGAGTTTCACCTCGATGGGCTGCGCTTTGATGCCATCGATCAAATCGAGGACAGCGCAGAGCAGCATCTGCTGGTGGATATTGCCGAACGCATTCGTGCAGCAATCCCGGATCGCGCCGTGCACCTCACCACCGAAGATTGCCGCAACATTATTGCCCTGCATCCGCGCGGCAGCGCGGGCGAGATTCCGCTGTTTAGCGGCGAGTGGAACGACGATGTGCATAACGTCGCCCATGTGTTAGCCACCGGCGAAACGCACGCTTACTATCAGGATTTTGCCGATCACCCCGAGCAACTGCTGGCGCGGGCGCTGACGGAAGGGTTCGCTTATCAGGGCGAAGTCTCGCCGCAGAGCGGAGAAGCGCGCGGTGTTGACAGCCGCGGGCAGCCACCTACGGCGTTTGTCGATTTTATTCAGAACCACGATCAGGTCGGCAACCGAGCACAGGGCGAAAGGCTGCTGAGCCTGGCGGGAGCGGATCGCACCCGCGCGCTGCTGGCGATGCTGCTGCTGTCGCCGCATATTCCGCTGCTGTTTATGGGCGAAGAGTATGGCGAAACGCAGCCGTTCCTCTTTTTCACTGATTTCCATGGCGATCTGGCGCAGGCCGTGCGCGAAGGCCGGGCAAAGGAGTTCGCGGGCCATGCCGGACACGGCGAAACGGTGCCCGATCCGAATGACCCGACAACGTTTGCCCGCTCGAAGCTGAACTGGCAAACAGTGCACAGCGCCGAGGGCAAAGCGTGGCTGGCGCTGACAAAGCAACTGCTGGCGCTGCGTCAGCAGCATATTGTGCCGCTGCTGGCAAAAGCGGGCGGCCATCAGGGGGAGGTGCTGGCTACCGCGCCCGGTTTTCTCGCCGTCTGCTGGCGTTTCCCGCAGGGAACGCTCTCGCTGGCGCTGAATCTGGGCGACACGCCGCAGCCGCAGCCAGCGATGCCCGGTAACACACTGTTTGCCTTGCCGCAGGCGCAATCTGAATTAGCGCCGAATGCCATTATCGTTCGTCTTGCAGGGAGAGAAGCATGAGCACGCCCACCGCAACGTACCGTATCCAGTTTCGTAATGGCATGACCTTTGACCGGGCGATGGCCCGCATTCCCTATCTTAAACGGCTGGGGATCAGCCATCTTTACGCTTCGCCGATTTTTACCGCCACCCGCGGTTCGACACACGGCTACGACGTGACCGACGCCAACGAGATCGATCCGGCGCTGGGCGGTCGCGATGCGTTTATGCGCATGGCGGCGGCGCTGAAGGGCGCCGGGATGGGGTTAATTCTCGATATTGTGCCCAATCATATGGCCGCCTCGCTGGAAAACCCGTGGTGGCGCGATGTCATCGCACAAGGGCAGAGCAGCCGGTACGCGCGCCATTTCGATATTGACTGGTCGCGGCCACTGACATTGCCTTTCCTCGGCGACGATTTCGCCACGGTAGTGGAAAAGGGCGAACTTACCGTTCAGGCCGATCCACAAACTGGTCATCCCGTTTTTGTCTATTTCGACAATGTTTACCCGCTGGTGGCGGAAAGCTGGCAGGGGCGCGAAACAGAAGTGCTGGCGCTTCGTGACAGCCGCGATCTGATTGCGCTGCATGAGCTTCAGCCGTGGCGCTTAACCTGCTGGCGCACGGCGGCAAGCGATCTGTCGTACCGGCGATTTTTTGAGATAACCGGGCTGGTTGGCGTGCGGGTTGAAGATGAGGCGGTATTTGACGACAGCCATCGTCTGATTCTCGAACTGGTGAACAGCGGTGTTGTTGACGGTTTGCGCGTCGATCACGTTGACGGGTTGGCCGATCCGCTGGGATATCTGCGCCGTTTGCGCCAGAAAACCGGGCCGGAGTGCTATATCACGGTGGAAAAAATTCTCGGTAAAGGGGAGCAACTGCCCGCCGACTGGCCGGTTTCCGGTACGACCGGCTATGAGTTTATCGCCGCGCTGTCGGATGTGCTGGTGGACAATGAGCAGCTCGACGATTTGCGTAAAGCCTGGCATCAGGTGACGGGCAAAGCCGTCGATATGCACGCGGAGTTACGGGCCGCAAAGCGGTTAATGGTCGATCGCAATTTCGCTGGCGAGTTCAACACGCTGGTGCGGCTGGCGGTAGAGATTGGTCACGCTGAAATTCCGGTGCCGCAGGCCAAAGCGGTACGCCAGGCGCTGCGGGAATTGCTGATCGCTTTTCCGGTTTATCGTACCTATGGCACTGCGCAAGGCTTGATGCCCGCCGACGCTGAGCGGCTGGCGAAAGTGGTCGCCTGGGTCAGGGGGAGCGAACATGCGCCGGACCCGGCCGCACTGGATTTTATCACCCGCATCCTGCATGGCGACGTGGCAAAAAGCATGCTGCATCAGGCGGCCCATTTTCGTACCCGTTTCCAGCAACTGACCGGGCCGCTGATGGCGAAAGCAGTGGAGGATACGCTGTTCTTTCGCCAGAACATGGATCTGGCGCTCAATGAAGTGGGCGCAGAACCGTTGCCGCGCACCTTCTCATTGCAGCGTTTTCACTGCGAGATGCAGACGCGGCTGGAACAGCAGCCGGATGCGCTGTCAGCCACCTCCACGCACGATACCAAACGCGGAGAAGATGCCCGCGCCCGGCTCTACACGCTGACCGAAGCGCCGCAGCAGTGGGCGGATTGCGTGACGCGCTGGCGTCATCTCAACCGCGAAAAAGTGGTGCTACTCGACGATGGCCCGGCACCAAGACCGGCAGTGGCCTGGATGATCTATCAGGCGCTGGCGGGCGTCTGGCCAGCGACATTACAGGCGGATGATGCGCAGGGGTTACAGGCGCTGGAGTCGCGGTTTATTGAGTTTCTGGAGAAAGCGCTGCGCGAAGCGAAGCAGCGCACTGACTGGATCGAAACCAACGACGCTTATGAAAACGCAGTGCTCGATTATGCCCGCCATCTGCTTTCCCCGGAAAATCAGGCGTTCTTGCAGGATTTCACCGCCGCTTTACAACCGTTTATTCGCGCCGGGCTGGTCAACAGCCTGACACAGACCTTAATTAAACTGGCCGCTCCGGGCGTGCCGGATATCTACCAGGGCAGCGAAGCGCTGAACTTCAGCCTGGTCGACCCGGATAACCGGCTGGAGCCGGACTATGCGGAGCTGGAACGGCTGCTGAGCGATGAAGAGCAGGCCGATCCGCACTCGCAGGAGAGCTGGAACAGCGGGCAACTGAAACAGTTTTTTATCGCCCGGTTGTTGCAGTTACGCCAGCAGAAACCCCGGCTTTTTCAGCGCGGCGACTATCTGCCGCTGACCACCTCCGGCCCGCAGGCGGACAACATCATTGCTTTTGCCCGCCAGGATAACGACGCAGCGTTAATTGTGCTGGCGCCGCGCCTGCTGTTCGGCGCGCTGGAGGGCAGCCTGAGCGGCGCGGTGGTGTCGCTGCCTGCGGGGCTGGCGAACCGTCGCTGGCGCGATCTTCTCAGCGGAGAAGAGTTCGCCCTGAGTGACAGCGTCCATCTGCGTTCTATTGGCGGCTACACATTCGCGGCGCTGGTGAGTGCGTAAAGCGGTATGCAGCATTGTGATATCAGGTAACACTGTTTAAACAGAGAGGGAACCATGTCTGATTTTTACATTACGGCAGGGCACGGCCAGCAACTGGGGGCAAATTTCGATGGCGAGGGGGTTAACTTCGCGCTTTTTTCGGCGCACGCCGAACGCGTAGAACTCTGTTTGTACGATGCCACTGGCAAGGAGGAGATTGCCAGGCTGACGCTACCGGAAAACACGCATGAGATCTGGCACGGTTATGTGCCCGGCCTGCAACCGGGCGCGCTGTATGGCTATCGCGTCTATGGCCCGTTCGATCCGGAAAATGGTCACCGTTTCAACCCGAATAAACTGCTGATTGATCCTTACGCGCGTGAGCTGGTCGGTAATATTGAGTGGAATGCGGCGCACTTTGCCTATGATCTCCACCATGAAGATAAAGATCTGACCTTCGACGAACAGGACAGCGCTCCCTTTACGCCAAAATGCCGGGTTATCGATACACAGGAATTTGACTGGCAGGATCAGAACCGCCCGACTATTGCCTGGCCGCGAACGGTGATCTACGAAACTCATGTCAAAGGCTTTACCCAGCTTAACCCGGCGCTGCCTGCGGAACTGCGCGGTACCTTTGAAGGTATGGGGCATAAGGCGACGGTTGATTATATCCGCAGCCTCGGCATTACCAGCGTTGAACTGCTGCCAGTGCACTGGTTCCCGGACGATCAGCATTTACTGGATAAAGGGTTGCGCAATTTCTGGGGCTACAACACGCTCGGTTTCTTTGCGCCAGCTTCGCGCTATTACGGCCCGCGTGGTATTCAGGGTTTCCGCGAGATGGTGCGGGCGTTTCACGATGCCGGGATCGAAGTGATCCTCGATGTGGTTTATAACCATACGGCAGAAGGCAACGAGCTTGGCCCGACGCTCTCTTTCAAAGGTATCGATAACTTCTCTTACTACCGCACGTTGCCCGATCAACACCGTTACTACATCAACGATACCGGTACCGGCAATACGGTGAATACCTCGCATCCGCGTGTATTGCAGATGGTGATGGATTCCCTGCGTTACTGGGCGGAATCGATGCATATCGACGGTTTTCGTTTCGATCTTGGCACTATTCTCGGTCGCGAGCCGGAAGGGTTCGATCAGCGCGGCGGATTTTTCGATGCCATGACGCAGGACCCGGTATTGTCGAAGCTGAAACTGATCGGCGAGCCGTGGGATATCGGCCCTGGCGGTTATCAGGTCGGCGGTTTCCCGCCGGGATGGGCGGAGTGGAACGACAAATACCGCGATACGCTGCGCGAATACTGGAAGGGCGATAATGTCTCGACGGATTTCGCCGCGCGTCTGCTCGGCTCCGGTGATTTGTACGATCAGCGTGGTCGTCGCCCATGGGCAAGCGTCAACTTTATTACTGCGCATGATGGTTTCACGCTGCGTGATTTGGTGTCGTATAACGACAAACACAATGAGGCCAACGGCGAAGACAATAACGACGGGCATAACGACAACCGGTCATACAATTATGGCGCGGAAGGGCCAACGGACGATGAAGGCATTCTTGCGGTGCGCGCCCGCCAGCAGCGGAACTTCCTCACCACGCTGCTGTTCTCGCACGGTACGCCAATGATCCTCGCGGGCGATGAGTTTGGCCGTACCCAGCAGGGGAATAACAATGGCTACTGCCAGGATAGCGAAATTTCCTGGATCCACTGGGATGAGATTCAGGGCGAGGGCGAGGCGCTGCGTGAATTTACCCGCCAGCTGATTGCGCTGCGCGCGTCACAGCCGCTGCTGCGGCGGGAAAACTGGCGCGACGGGATGGAGATTGCCTGGTTTAATGCCGGCGGTGGTTTCCAGCAACCGGAGCAGTGGGAAGAGGGAACGACGCTGGGCGTGCATATCGGACGCGCCGATTTGCAGGGCCAGGAAGGGATCTGGCACGACGTACTGATGCTCTTCAACCCGTTCGAAGGGACGGTGCCGTTTCGTATTCCGCAGTTTGGCGAAGGCGGCTGGGTGCTGGAGCTGTCAACCTCTGAGAAGGTCAAACCCGGTGTGGTGATCACGCGCGAGAAGGATTTTGAACTCGATGGCCGCAGCATTGTGCTGTTCCGGCGCCCTTAAACCTCAGGGCGTCAGCTGCATAACCGGCTGACGCCCAACCGTTTAGCTTCGAACGAGCAGTTTTCCTTGCAGCAGCAGGGAAAACGTTTTGACAATCAGCAGACCAATTACCAGATTGGCGGCAATAAACAGCGGGAATGACATCCAGTAGAGTGCGCCGCCGGGCGCGGCATGTCCCAGCCGGATAGAGGTGGTGGCAAGCGACGCCACGCCGAAGGAGAAACTCCAGAACGACGGATTAAACGGCTGGGCGCTGTACCAGGGGATCAGGCGGATCATAAACAGCATTTGCAGCAGCCCGTAACCGAACAGCAGTTTCGCGAACACATCCACCTGGCCGCCGTTGACGCTGAGCCAGGCGCTACAGGCGACAAACGCGGGCGCCATCTGAATGCCGAGCGAGGTACGCACCGCAGGGGACATCTCATCCAGGTTGCGCAGGCGGCTGAGGATCGCCGGTTCAAGGCTCAGCCAGGAGAAGAGCCCGGCGCCGAGAAACAGCATCCCGACATCGTTAAAACCGAGCGCACCGCAGGCCATGGCGCTGATAAAGTTATTGGCGACGGTTGGCAGATAAAGCCCCGGCGTGGTGGCTTCTTTCGGATGGGTGCCGCGCCATAATCCGGCCGTTTGCCAGGCGGCATAGGCAAGCTGGCAGGCGACGGCGGGCAGAAAAAGCGCCAGTGCCAGCGAGTAGCACCAGGGCGTCAGACCGATCGCCACCAGCATGGAGGTGGCGGGCAGCAGGCTGACAAAACTGCTTTTTAATGGATGGGTAACCTCTTCAAGCAGCGTGCCGGAGTGGTGCAACAGGCGGGTGAAAAACGCCAGCGTCAGCAGTACCCAGATAACAATAGCCAGAATAATCAGCGTATTTGCAGGCCACAGCGTGACTGGCCAAAGCGTGGCGGCAAAGCGCCAGGAAAAGCCCAGCCCGATAATACCGAGCACAATGCCAAAATAACCGGCGGGAAGGTTGAGGTGTGAATTTTTCATCACCAGGCTCCTGAAAATACCACGGAATAAATTGCGGGGTATTGTATATGATATTTGAGATGCATGTTTTATTTATTTACCTTGCTCAGTGGATTAAATACGTCCATTGAGTGGTTATATTGTAATCTTTTATTCTTCGACTACTGTTATAGAGTAAATGATCGACTGTGCTTTTCTGTTATTTACAACAATCTCATAAACGATCTGGAGAATGCGGTGATGAACAAAAAAAGTTTAGTGATTATTAGCGCGTTAACATTATTAGCCAGTAATGCCTGGGCCGCGAAACTGATGGAAAAGGCAGACTTTGACAAAGTTTCTTCGCAATATGAAAAGATTGGCGAAATTACCACCTCTGATGAGATGTCGCCAATGGACGCCCGTCATGCGCTGAGCAAACTGGCGGATGAAAAGGGCGGTGATATCTATATTGTCACGTCGGATCAGACCAGGAAAAAGATCCATGCCACCGCCGATGTGTACAAGAAGAAATAGCACATAATGTTTTGCTGAAATAATGTTTAAATAGCGATGGTGTATTTCTTTACCGTTGGCAAAACATTGCACAATAATAAGTCAATGCCGTTAGTTAAATTAACGGCATTTTTCGTTGGCTCTATTTCAGCTTGCCGGGTAGGTTTTATTCCTGATATCCAACAATGCGGTAAGTGCTTTCGCGTTTTGATCCTCCTGGTAACTGTAGATCAGAATATCGACAACCCAGCGCCCTGGCGCGCGCGGGGTCACCCCCAGCACCGCGGCCTGTTTTTGCATTTGTTGCGCCAGGCGGGAAATGTAGTGCCCCGTTTTCCAGTCGGAGGCCACGTCAAACGCATACAGCGGCGAGAGCGTTAACGGCGTGCTCACCCGTAGTGGTGTGGTCAATGGGTCCTGTGACGGATCGGCGCCAGACCACCAGCAGGCCGCGATACGCATCGCGCGATGCGATGCGCCGAGAATGGCCGCCTGGCCTGCGGTGAGCGTCTGAAACAGTGTGGCCAGCGCCTCTTCCAGTGTTTCTCCCGTCAGCGTTGTCACCGTGGTATCCGCCAGCAGCGGGGAGATGCGCGTCGGGAACATGGCCAGCGGCGTCTGGTAGATAAAGTCCGGGTTGATGCGCTTACCGGCCAGCAAGTTAGCATTGCGCGCAATCGACGTGCCTCCCCACGCATCCTGTAGCCCCATGATATTCAGACGATAGAAAACCATCGGCAGGGTAAGCAGATCGGTAATCGGCAGTCCTTCTTGCGGTAGATCGTAAATCAGTCGGTTCCCCATCTGATGGCTGACAAAACGCTGTCCTTCACCGGTATCAATTGCAGGCCACAGGATCTGTCGCGAAACCAGAATCGTCTCTTCGTCGGCTTTTCGCTGTAAGCGGAAGGTCTGCGGAGCCATCACAGTTTTGCCTCCGGCATAGCTCTGGGTAGCCTGCGGAGCGTAGATCATCCAGTCTGAACCCGGTGCTCCGACGGTGACATAACTCTCCGCGCCTGGGGGGAATCCGCACTCGGTCATGCGCGTCTCCAGCGCCGCCGGGATGAGCCGCTTATCCAGATCGGCCGCAAAAGCCGCAGAACAGGTGAAGAGGAAATCATCCGGTTCGCTGCCGAAATCGCTGCGTTGTTCAAGGCGTTCGAGGCTGATTGATGAGATCTCCGTTGGCGTATTGGGGGTCAGAATCGACAACAGATAAAGATAACGACGCGTCGGCAATCCTTTGAGATCGGGCGCAACGCTACGCAGATTGGCCCATGCGTCGCCAATTTTCTCAGCGAAACTGGCTAACCCATTCAGCGCATTAATTGCCGGAAGTGGAATGGATTGCTGGGTTGCATCCTTCAACTGTGCGAGGTCGGAAGCGATGACGTCCCACACGGTAGAAAAAGCGGCCAGCAGCGTAATGATCGGTTCATAGCGTGAATCGCGCACCAGCGGCGAACTTACCCCATCATCGGGCTGGTTAAACAGTATCTCGAAGGTGGCCTGATCCTGGGCGGCAAACTGGCGGGTCGCCGTGAATGCATAATCCCACTGCGCCAGCGTCGCGACGGCATTCTCTGCAGGCGTGGAGGCTGACGCGGTTTGTCTGGAAACCACAGCAGGCTGCGGATAACTGTTCAATGGCACCGGGATTTGCAACTGCCCAATCTGGCCATCAGTCTGGGTGACATTCTCCAGCGGAATAATAAATGATAACCAGCTGGAATCCTGGTAGCCGTGCACCCCCGCGATACCATGACGGTCAAACTCAAGCTGGTTAACCTGATACGCCAGCTGCAGGGTGACGTTACGCTGAACCATCGGATCTTTAACACCAAACGCGGTGGTTAACCGTGTAATGCCCTGCGCGAGAGCGACTTTCGCGGTCGACAGCGAGATTTGTGGAACCAGCGTCAGGCCACGCGGCGGCGCGCTGTCATTGAGCTGATAATGCCCGCTCAGACTGCCGGCATCCACGCTACCCAATTGCGTGGCGAAAGTCTCAACATCGCCAAAGAACAGCGCGATCTTTTCCAGGGTATCGCTGGCCGAGGGGGTAAATGACGTGTTGCCCAGGGTGAGGGTTGAACCGGCACTAAAAAAGTCTGTGCGTTGCTGGTTTGCCACAATCACATCCGCGATAGTGGTATTCGCCCAACTGGCTACGCTGGTCAGGGTGGTCAGCGTCTGTGGTGCGGCCGTCGGGGTGACGTTAATCGCCGTGTTATGCAAAAACAGAGGCTGCGGAGTGCCGAGGATTTTGCTGTTTCCGGCCAGTTCATAAAGTGGCAACTCCAGAGCCTGCGCAATGCTGCTGAGCGTATCGCTGGTGCTCGTCACACAGATTTTGTCGGGCTGATCTTTGCGGGCAATCGTCAAATCAGGCCGGATAATGTTGCGCGTCGTCGCGAGGATTGTCGCCAGATAGCGCGGTGATACCCCGGTCATTTCAGCAAGCGGCGCCAGCGGAGCATCGTTATTGGCGGCGATCTGTTGCGTGTTGACGATGTGGGTCGTTAATTTTCCGGAAAGCTGGGGCGCACTGGCAATATCGGCCATTGGCGGCGCGCCGTCGCCAGAGACATTGAGATCAAGCTGAATCAGCGACTGCACCGTTGATGCGCTGCTCAGGGCCACAAGTAATTGCTGCTCCATCGCATTAATCGCTTCCGTCTGCCCCTGATTATTACCGCTGATAATGGGCTGCACCCGCTGTGCCACGCCGTTGGCGATCTGCTGTTTCGCCGTGATGATCTGTTGGATCGCTGCGCGCGTTTTCGGGTGATTGGCACCCGCAACCGCATACTCTGGCGACAACACCAAATCAATGGCGGAGAACAACTGTTGTTGCCACTGCTCCGGATCTGCCGCGCGGAATGCGGTAGTGCCGGAACCCCACTCCAGCCCCTGTTGCGGGCTGTAGCTTACCTGTTGAGCGTTGCCGTTCCACGCAAGTGTGGTCAGCGGCGGCAGGGCGAAATAGCGGGCGCTTTGGGCATCAACCGCATAATTAACATAACTGCCGCGATCGGAAAAATTCACTACCCACAAGCTCTTATCTTTACTCTGCGTCGCGCCGCCATTGACCGCTGCCCGCATCGATGCCTGTTTCAGTAGCGCATTTCCCTGCGTCTGTTGCGGGCCGGTTGCCAGCTTCAGGCCGCGGAAGGCGTTTTCAAAATCAATGGCAAACTGCGTAAGAGATTGCAGATTGTCGCTGGCGGAGAAAGGCGCGGCGGTAATGGATGTGGTTGACGAAACCATCAGCGGCGCTGAATCGAACCCGGCGGCCATCATCGCCGGATCGCGTGAAACCGCGAGGCTGACGCCCAGATTCTGGATGGCCCGCTCAGCATAAGGTTGTACCTGCGCCGACAGTTGCAGGATCACTACGGGCGTAATGATCGCGCGCGCAGAGAGCGCCAGCCCCTGTGCAACAGCGGCAAATTCCGGGGTGGAGAGCGGAGGCTGGCGGCTGGAGAGGCGAGCTTCATTAATACGTGCGAGGAGTAACGCCAGGGTGTCATTTTCCCTGACGAGGTACGGCGCGCCATCGACCGTGATGCTTTGGCCCGCGGTTATCCAGCCGGGCAGGCAAGCATTGGCGGCAATCAGCGCTTCAGCCGTGCAGTTCAGCCGCAGCGCCACGGCTTTGATTGTCTCGCTTTCCCTCGATCGCACTGTAGGGGTGACGAGCAGAGCGCCGCTCCGCAGTGCTCCAGGGGCATCAGCAATCCTGTCGGCCAGTTCCCCGACGGTGATAGCAAGACCTCGGGCGATATCCTGCGGGGTATCGCTGAGCGCTGGCGTGACGGTGCCAATTGGGCTACCGGAGAAGAGCGCCGGCAGCGTCTCGTTAAGCGTGAGTAAATCACGGCTACTCATCGCCAGCGCACTGGCGAGAGCAGAGAGAGGCTGGCCGCTGGCGATCAGCAGACTGCCCGCCATCATCTCCTGATTGTCGCCGCTGAAGGGGATCAGCATGCTGGTTGCGCTGTTAAACGGCAGACGCAGGTTGTTGGCAATAATGCTTCCTGTTGATATTGCTGCCTGTTGCGCCAGTGATTCCAGCGTCTGGCCCTCCTCAATGATCAGCGCTGTATCCTGGATGTACAGGGCGGTGCTGACTGGCCAGACATTGGGCACATTCGCATTGGCGGCCATGAAGTTTGCGAGCGGATCGCTCTGGTTACCCTGTGGCGCACCAAAATCGGCCAACAGGCTGGCGATGGTATCGCCGGAATGGGCGATGACAGAGGCGATGTACAGCGTTTGCCCGCTGGCAAAAATGCCGTTTACAAATTGATTCTCAACGGCGACATCATCCACCGTAATGTTGACGTTTTCGCGCTGCTGGCTGGCTTTAACCTGCTGCGCGAACCACGCCGCCGCAGCAGCGAGTGAACGGTTTTCTCCGGCCTCTGGGCCATACTGCCAGCTATTGCCGCTAACCGGATCCGACCAGCTAAGCACCACATCTTTGCCCAGTGTCAGCAACTGGCAGGTCGCGGCCATACCGGAAATATTCCCCGCCGAGGTGGCAATCGCGCAACCGAAACTGAGCGCCAGCGCATTGAGCGATTGACCCGCCACATCCAGAACCACGCTGCGGGTGGCGGTGCTGAACACCGTGTCCAGGGCAACCGCGAGCTGCATGTTATTCCGGCCGAGAGTGGTTAAATCGATGGTATCTTCGAGGTGATCGATCACCGCCTGCGGGGTGTCGCCCGCTTTGGTCAGAACATTATGCGGAACGATAAGCGGCGTCGCCGCGCCAAACAGCAGATCCGCCCGCAGGTACTGATTGATTTTCGCCACCATTTCTCCGCTTGCCGGATAGTGGCTGAGCACATCAGCAAAATTTTTCAACGCGGTTTCCGGCCCGAGCGTAATCCGGGTTGGCTCTATCCCGGCGGCAATGCCGGTAAAGATCCAGGCTGAGTTTGCCAGGCCCAGCAGATCGTAGCGAAGCGCCAGGCTTAACGCTGCGTTATCGTCCAGTTCGCCAAGCGTTGTCGATAAGCGGGCGGTGATATCGGGCTGCTGGAGTTGCCAACTGGCCGTCTGGTATTGCAGGCGCGCCTGTTGCGCTCTGCTGGCGGCCGCAGTCACCAGTTGCCCGGAAGGAAGCCCGCCCCGCACAGGCACGGCAGAAGCATCCGGCAGGAAGGGCGTTGCAGAGAGCTGTGCGGTCACCGCCAGTGCGCCGCCGCCATTTCGTGGCTGGAACCGGTAAGTGGTATTCACGGATGGCCAGGCACCAGGACCGAGCAGTTCGTCGGTGTACCCCGTCGGGGAATGGGCAGCCGGAAGCGATGAGCCGACCGTACGGTTGCCGAGAATATCCTGTAAACAGAGCGCGATATCCGCCTGACCGCCCGCACTGACAGCGCGGTAGGGGCTTTGCGCGGCAGACGGCAGGGCGACATTTCCCTCGTTACTTTTGTTCCGGGCGAAGGCGATAAGCGACAGAATCTGGCGGTATTGCCAGAGACTTTCGTCAGTGTCATTGGTTGGCCCTGCCGGTAATCCTTCATTTGAGGCATTGAGCGTTGCATTCGCGGCCAGTTGGAACCCGGCCAGGTTATAGAGCGTCCCCAGTGCGGATGTCGTTGTTTCCGCCGCGCTCTCAACTTGCGGATTGCTACGTTGCAGCGTGAAACCCGCATGGCCTGGCGGCAGGCTGGCGCACAATTTGAGCGTATTGGCCGCGACGGTAATGACGGCGTCAGCGAGCAGGATCGGGTTTGTGGCATTCAGATCGCCGAGCAACGACAGATCCTGTTGTTTTGCCTGCGCAATGGAGAAAAAGGTATCTCCGGCCTGGAGGATATAGCGTTCCCCGCCTGGCAGGTTAAAGCTGGTGCCTGCTGCCAGAAGCGGCGTTCGGTGCGCATTCAGGGCAACCAATGCCGCAGGATCGAGAAAATCATACTCGCTGGCGATGCTCTCCAGCGTATCGCCGTTGTTCACTGGCTGAACGGGTTTTCCCGCCAGCATCACGAGGGCGCCGGTGCGTAACATCTCTGGCCGATCGACCAGCGCGGCGACAATCTCCGCGACCGTTTTTCCCGCACGCAGGGCAATCGAACTGATGCTGTCGGAGGGCAAAACCATCTGGCCTGCCACCTCGCATCCCGTGCGTAATACGCCCATGATGAGCTGATTGATTTCACCGAGCGACTGCCCGGAAAGCGCCAGTATGGGCGGTGCATTCACCGCAATGTGATTCAGCGTGTCGCCCTCCACGACAGTGTGTGTCGTGGCTTCAAAGAAGATACTGTTCGCACTTTGGTCAACGTTATCGCCAACAATCAGAATGTTGTTAAACGATCGGGCAATTCCGGTGTCCGCCGTCTGATTGCTCAGTAGCGCAATCAGCTGCAGCGAGGCCTGTTTGCCATCGCTAAACAGCGATCTAGGCAGCCCTGGCGTTCCATCTTCCTTCTGGTAGTAGAGGTAGTAACCGCCGTTTTTGACCACCGAGCACTCCCAGAGCAGCTGTAAAAAATTCCGGCTGTCTTCAGCGGTCAGGGTGGCCAGCGACGCATCAATCAGTCCGTCGTTCAGCATCACCGCAGAGTTTGTGCGCAGCAGTGTCTGGAACTCGCCGTGACTCTCTGTCGAAAGGTTGGTCTTCAGCAGGAAGCTGTTTGCCCGATCAAGCCGATCGCTGGTTTGCGTTCCATTACTGTTGCCGGCCTGCTGTTCGCGATAGGCCAGATACAGCGTTGCGCCCACGGCGTCGTTATTTTTCAGGTAAGTCCATAAGTTTAATACCCGCTGCAACCCGGCTTGATCGGTACCGGAGAGCAGATACATTCCGGGTCGGGAGGCATCGGGTTTCTCGATGGTGAAATCAATCGCTGTCGCGTAGCGCGCCGCCTGAAGCACCGTCGTGTCGATGTTGCCATCGGGCAATGGGGTGCCGAAGCAGCCCCGATAAGGCAGCCGACGGTCAGGGCTTTCAGCAATGGCGCGAATCAATGCGTCAGGCATGCTCCAGATCCGCGGCGTGCTCACCCGCTGCGAGGGTAACGTAATGCCTTCCGGCACCTCTTCGGTTGCCCATATCGCCGTGGCGGAGACGGTCTGCCGATCGGGCAACCAGCTATACAGCGGAATCGCCTGGCTGACGATGTTTGCGGTATCCAGCTCGGCCGTCGCCAGTTCGGCAATGCGTGCTATCTCTTCAGCGAGCAGGGGGATTGCCAGTTTCCCGCCAGGAATGTTGATCCAACAGGCATCGCTGCCCGTCAGTGTCAGGGTATATCCTTTTTGCGCATCTGGCGGTGCCAGCGGGTACTCCTGCCCAACCAGCGCATACAGCGGGTATGCCGCCGGGGTGTTTATCGCCAGGCTGCCTTGTTGCGGGAAGTCGGGGTCCGGCAGGCGTAAGCCATTGAGCATAAACCGCGTCGACATGTTAAGGACATTGGTGTAGTTGCCGGTTTGCGCCAGCACGCTGGCGAGCAGTGAGCGGCGGAACCCCGGAATCGCCTTGACGGAGAGGGTTTTCGCTTCATCGGCAAACAGGCCGCCGTGGGTGGCAATCCGCCCGGTGAGCTGTTCCAGCGACAAATTGTAGTTTTGCGCAATCTCTGCGAGCGTCTCGTTCGTGACGATCCGGTGTGTGACTTGTTCAGCCAGCAGGGACACATTTGCTGCCAGCAGGTTGCTGTCGCTTAACAGCGTGCTGCGGCGGCAAAGCTCCGCCAGGGTGATACCAAACTGGCGGCAAATGTTGCCCGGCGTGGTGAAGTACGGGATCACCACGAGGCTACCGGTGGCGAAGGGGCTTTCCGCCGCAATATTCCCGTTCCACTGCCGGATGCTGAGCAGTGCGGCAGCCTGGGCGGATGGCGAGGGCTCAAAGAACCGTTGCGCCAGCAGCAACGGAGTCTCGGCGCTGCCCGCCGTGTACTGAAGCAGGAAGCTATTACTGGCAATAACGACAATGTTTTTCAACTGCAGCGTCTGGCCCGTCGCCAGCGCAATCGCATTGTTGCTGGCGATCAGCACGTCAAGGGTGGTGCTATTCGCCAGCAGGAAATCCTGCACGCGCTCCTCATGCGCCAGGGTTACCCGTTTGTCGTTTTCGTTTAGCTGCGGAATGTTCAGGGTTTGCGGCGCGGCAAGCCGCAATGTGGGGTTGTCAGCCAGCAAATTTTGGGCGTTGAAATCGGTGTTACGCGCATACCAGTAGGCGATGACGCCATTCAGGCTGTCACCGTCTCTGCTGGTGCAGGTGAAATCGCCAAGCGGCAATTTTTGTGCGGCGCGCAGCAGCCCCAGCACATTCTGGTTGCTGGCAACCAGCGCTACATCGTTTGCGCCAAATCGTGCCGCGAGGCTGGCAAAGGTGTCGCCATTTTGGGTCAGAAAGGGAATATCGCCCAGCGGCAGCAGCATGCCCGCCCGCAGTTTGCCTGCTTTCTGCTGATTGCTTTCCGCAATGGCATACGGGCTTACGGTGAGGGGGATTAATAATAGGGTGCCGGGTTTTAGCGGGTTGAAATTCACCTGCGGATTGGCAGCGCGCAACGCCGGAAGCGAAAGACCGAAATCGGCAGCAATGGTCGCGGCCACTTCGCCGTCGAGCACTTTATGCAGAATGCGCATCGCCGGAATGGCAAGCTGAGTTCCGCCTGGCAGCGGGTGGAAATTCACCTGCGGGTTTGCCTGCTGGAGCTCATCCGGCTCCAGCGCAAAACAGGCTGCAAGACTTTCCAGCGTGTCCCCCGGCTGTGCAATGTAGCTGACGGCGGGCGCAGGAATGAACAGCGTATCGCCTGCGGCGGGCGCGGCACCCTCAACCTGTGGGTTGGCAGCTTCCAGCGCCTGCGGGGTTACGCTGAACCGGGCGGCGATAGCGGGAAAATTTTCCCCTGCGCGGACGGTATAATTGTTGTTGAAACGGTTGGCCAGCGTCTGAAGTGAGGCATGAGCGGCCTCTTTCTCCGATAACGGCCACTCGGCTTCGGCCATAAAACTTTTCGTTTGCTGTAGCAGACTGCGCGCCAGCATCAGGAAGTAGTAGCGGAAGATCAGTCGCGCCATACTGTCCGGTTGACTGGCGTCCTGGGTTTTATTGCTGTTCCAGCCCTGGCGTTCGGCAAACTGCGCGGCCAGATCGGCAAAATAGTCCTGAATCCGCTGCTCGTAACCCGCCGCAGGGATGCGATCGGTGAGGAAGTTAATCGTGTAGTCCGGCGTCTCCAGCGACAATTCCGGGATCATCGCCATCAGCGCCATCGGCAGTTCGCTGCCGTCGGCCTGCGCCTGCTGCGGGCGCGGTTGCAACGTGAACTGAATATGATGGTTGTCAAAAAGGTGTACCAGGTTGGTATAGCTAAAAATATCCGTTACGGCATCTGGCGCTTTGAGGGCATCAAGGATCTCATCGACGACAGCGGCGGAGAGCGTGGCATGTTCATCGCCAATCAGAGATGAAAGCCAGTCGGACATAAAGCTCAGTAACTGATTTGTGCCGCTGGCAGCGTCCGTGGAGGTTTCAATCCCCAGCAGGAGAGCCAGCACCGGGTTTTTCCCCGCAAAGGGAACCGTCGGCGCGCCGGAAAAGGCAAAATCATCGGCAATCGCCTGGGAGAATAAGGGAATCGCCGTGACATTAACGCACAGAGGCGCACCCGCGTTATTCCGATAGCGGGACAAGATATGGCGGGCCATCATCGTTCTCGCCGGTCGCAGGCGGAGTTGACCATACTGCGGCTGGCGAATGAACGGGCTTTTCGCCCGATAGAGGCTGCGTTGTACGCCGGTATTACTGGCGGGCGCGGAAAGTATCCACGGTGTCTGGCGGTTTGAACCAATCGGGAAAGTTTCGGTGATTGTTGCCGAGAAGCTGAAATTGATACGGATAAAGATAATTTTGATACTGACCTTAACGCGAACCCCGGCGCTGACACTCAGCAGGATCGCCCGATAACTTTCGACATCAATCGCCGCCGAGACGTAAATGGTGAGCGACACACTGGCCTGAATAATGCCGAAGTCAACGGTGGCATACACCTGGCCGATAACCGCCAGAGCACCGCGAAGGTGGAAATAGTTTTCGGGCACCAAAGCCTGATCGATGGGGTTGAACCATGAGAGCGTGCCTTGCAGCATGCCGCCGACGGTGATGCTGATGCCGCCGGAGAGAATGCCCAGCGACAGCGTTTTACCGACGCCGACCTGCAAGGCAAAACCAAATTCGATAACCGGGGTGAAATTGCCGTTAGAGATGCGCGGTATGGTTGTGGATGTTTCACCATTGAGAACGCCAAAGTAGAAACCGCCGTAGCCGATAAATGGAAAGACCTGTACCGAAAAACTGCGGGAAAAGTCGGTGAGCGACGGAGGGAATCCGGCGTCGATACGAAAATTGCCGTTGGTAAAGATATCAACAGTGACAATCGGCAGGGTAATGGAAACCTCGCCAAACTCCAGATGGCGCATGGTGTCGGGTAACGTTAGCTCAATATGGTATACGCCGACGTTGTCGCTGATTTTTCGATACAGGATCTCAAAACGCAGACCCGCCAGCGGGCCCGCGCGTGAACCGGCTAGCTGGATCAGCAGACCATACACGCGTGGATCGTTGAACACCATACTTAATGACACGGTCGACATGGCCGTAAAACGCGTGCCGATCATCCAGTCCGAACCGGCGTCATAGCTCAGTCCAGGAAGCTGATTCGCCGGGTTCCGGGTTGGATTCCCCACCGGAATCAGCGCGTTTTCCAGTCGTTTGATCACCCCATCCATGGTGGTGGGCATCTCACCGCGCAGGGTCATGCGTTGGCCGATACCCAGATATTCAAGGTCGAAAACCTGTGTACCCGCACCGGGCACCACTGGCGGTGCCTGATTAAGCGGATCCCAGCTTAGCGGTTTATTATCGCCTCCGTAGCGCTGCCCCAGAAATTCACAGCTCAGTTCAAGGTTGAATTTGGGTTTGCCGTACTGTTTCACATAGGTCAGGGTGAATTGCGTAATCTTGATAAACCCGAGATCGACATTGAGCCCGATGCTGACGTTAATTTTGCGGGTTTTGAGATGTACGTTGACCGTCAGATTTGGAAGCGAAATTTTCTCCAGCGCATTCCAGGGATCGCCCAGCGCTATATTTCGCCCCGGTTGGGCAAAGGAGAGAAGAAACGCAAACAGATCGCCCACATTGCTCTTTTCCAGACTCACTGCAACGTAGGGATCGATGTCATCTTTGTGATAAACCACTTTAAGGTTGCGGTAGGCAAAAATAATGTCTGTCGTCGTCGGGCTAAAGATGTAAGAGCAGGTGAGGATCATGTTGTTGATATCAACAATGCCGGTTAACTGCCCGGAATAACTTGCCGGATCGCTGGCTTTCGCGCGGTCCGACCTGATCAACAGATCGGCCGTAATACTGATTGGCAGGAAGTCGAGCGTCCATTGCAGGGTGGTCTGTACCATGAAGGTGTTGGCGGCGGTATTAAACTTCACCTGCAGCGCATTCAGCGTAATATCCGTCGGCAGGGATTGCGGAATGAAGGGCAGCAACTGGCTGGCAACACTGATCAGACTCACCGGCTTGCTTGCGATCATTCGCCCCTCAAACACCCAGGCTTTGGATTGCGTCGAGGTTTGTGCGCTGACGATAAACGGGATCCCCAAAAATTCCGTGTGTGCCTGAATGGTGGCGGTTAAGTTGGTCGGCGTCCGCTCCAGATCGAGGCGCAAACTTTTCAGCGACACGGCTTTGATGCCGCGGCCAAACTCCAGTGTCCAGGCTCCCGATTTGGGCGCAATGGTTCCGCTGAACTGCCAGGCGCCGGTAGCGGGCTGGATCTGCGCAGATAATCCCCCCGCCGGGGTGACAATTCCTGACTCTGGCAGTGTTGGCAAACCGGGGACGATATTCAGTAATTGCAGGATATCGATCTCGGCATCGTTGTATGCCACTAACGTGACACTGTCACTACCGCCGGGTACAGAGAAACTTAATCCGCCGTAAAATTTCAGTTGTTCCTGGCCATTGAGTTTGAACAGGCCATTGATAGCGATCCATGCTGAGAGATCGACGCCCACGCTGAAGGTGAAGATGACACTCTCCAGCACCGCCAGATTGAGCGGCAGCAAATGGATTTCCGTGTGGGCTTTGACCGTCGCCGACACCTGCAACGTTCTGGACGCCGTAATGTCGAGGGTGAATGTCAGTTCTTGCAGCAGCAGATCGGTTCCCAGAGGAAAGCGGTTCGGCAGCAGGGCATCTGCGACTTCGCCCATCAGCAGGCTGGCGATATCGGCGACCGAACTCAGGGAGACCGCGAGCGAATCGTTGCTCAGCGCAAGGGGGTCGCCGTCATCAAGGAGAGGGAAATGCAACTCAATCCCCGACAGCGCCAGCGTTCCGGCATCAAAAGTGGCGATACCATGGCTGGTATCGTCGTCGGCTTGCGATGAAACAAACAGTAACCCCGCTTTTAGCGGTAGCAATCCGGCAGCCGGAACGGCGTCAACAGGCTCCGAACGTAACACAAAGGCGGGCGACAGCGCGCGATCCCTGGTCGGCCACTGGGTGATGCTCCCCTGCATCGCGGCGGGACGGGTTTTCCACATTCCCTGATAGCTGGAACCGGCGACCGGCTGCCCGCTGAACGTTACGCCTGTGCCAGCATCAGAGGACGAGGCGGTAAATACGGCATTGCGGAACAGGGTTATAGCCGCGGCAGAAACGTTTTGTTTTTTATCGTGGGGCTTCAGCCCCGGAAACGCAGTACCTAACGCAGTGCTGTTGTCGGGAAGGTGTGTGCTGACGCTGAGTTGCGCGACGCCGTTCGCCGTTACGCTAAAGGTGGCGCTGGCTGCCGGTTGGGAAACATTGAAAGAATTGCCATCAATTTGCCCCGTCAGAACAATCGTATTACCGTCGCCCGGTGGTTGCACCCCGCTAAGGGTCATCACCAGCGAGGCGGTGGGAAAGAGATCCGCATCATTAAGCAGCGCAGTGACAGGCGCTGAGTGCAGTGTATTGGCGGCCGGCAGGTTGAATTTTTTCTGATCGGCTGACAGGTAACCTGCCGACAGCAGGGTATTCCACAGATTCTGAATCGGCGTATCGATGCTGGATGGCGCGTTGCGCGTTTTTTTGCCGGGCATTATTGGCTCCTCTGTGCCGCCAGAAGTCGCTGCTGGAGTTGGGAAAGTGCGGATTCTGAGTGCAACTGTGTCAGGCGCTGCACCTGTTTTCCCCCCGCGCCGTCTGCGCCGTTTTTCACCCAGGCGGCGTACCAGCCCAGTGCGCCGCTGGTCTGCGCATCCGGGTTACCAAACATCAAAAGATCAATTTGCCCGTTCGGTGGAAAGCTCAGGGCAAGGAGTTTGAGGGCGATATCGCCCAGCTTGAGAATGTAGGTCGGCGGATCCACCAGGAAGGTGACATCAGCGAAAACCAGTTTGAGTACGCCTTCAATCGGGATAGCGCGCTCTCCACCTTTCACCCCTGGCAAGTGCAGGCCAATGTAGATCCCGGATTGATGCGTCTGGCTTGCCGGAGACCAGGCGAGGAGCAGGCCGGCGGTGAAATCGATTTTGGCGGCCAGCGCGCCCGCCGAGCCGAGATCCAGTTCATATTGCAACCCAAACCACGGCGCGGTCATCGCTATGCCGTTGAGCGGCGAATCCACCGGCATATACGCCATTTTGTCGGGTGTGACGTCGCCAGTCCCCTGAATCAGAGCCGTGAGTTTCATGGGAAAATGTGCCGCCAGGCTTTGCGCACGGACCTGGCTGGCGTTGGCATCCGGCAAAAGCGGCTGGGCATTAAACGTAAACTGACGGTACTGCGGCGTGGCAGGATCAAAGGTCATATCAATTGTCAGGCCGGAATAGGCCAACCCTTCCACATTGCCATTCCCCTGATTTGGCGTGGCGGCGCCATAGGAAAGCAGGTCAAACTGCGGCTGTTGCAGGAAACCGATGGTTCCATTGAGCGCAAACGTTGTGCGCGTTGTGCTGTTCTCCGCGTCGGCTTTACCGCCGCTGGCCGTAACAAAACTTGCCGCCCGGATACCGACGGCATCAAGGATCTGGCTGGTTATGCCGTAGGTGGTGTGATCCGCGGTCGTAAACAGATAACTTCCGCTGTTGCCGGATTTTTGATAAACGCCATACAGCAAAAGGTTGTTGCCGCTTGACGATGAATACTGTGTGGCGGGTTCTTCAAAGAGCTGGTTGATGAGCAGTTCGATTTTGCTGGAAAACGAGACGATCCCGGAGTTCGCTATCGCCACCTTCAGCGACAGGACTTTGAAGTCGTAAGGCGCGTTTCCTGAAAGGTGTTCACTGTCTTCATAATCAATCAGGCCAAAGACTGAACTGGGGTGGCTGGTCCAGGTGCTCTGGCCTGTTGCGATCGGCGTGACGGAAATACCGATGTGGTGCGCCTGAAAACGCGAGACATCAATTCCGGCGGCCAGCCCCTCAAGCTGAGGAGGAAGCCCGGTCAGCGGGACCTGGGCGTTCAGTGCGAGAACGCCATTCCAGCTTTCGCTCTCCATCACCGTATTAACGAAATAAGACAAATCGCCATCACCGGCCGCAACGCGTTCGGTGGCGGCAGCAAAAATCGCCTGAATCCGTTGTCTTGTGCCATCCGCTGAGCTGTTGAAACGATCTGCGTCCGCCCATTGCTCCGTATCGTCAACCAGTTGCGACAGCTTTTTATTACAGAATTTGAACAGTAACAGGGTGTTGTAATTGACCCAACGCCAAGGGGAGAGATCGAATTCCCAGTCTGCGACAAACAGGCTGAAATCACCCAGAGCATTGCGCACGGTGTCGAACACGTTTTCCAGTTGTTCCGGTGTAAACCTGGCCGCCAGATCGGCGCGCAGTGATGCTAAATCGGGCCACTGTGTCGGCACCATCGCGGCAAGTTTCGCGTTGACGTCCGGATCTGTTATTTGCAAAGCGAGCTGCCGCTGCCGCACGGCGGTGAGGGAATAGGGAATCGACGCGCACTGGCTCATGATCCCGGCGCCGGTGATGACCAGAAAAAGCTGGTTCGTCTGTAATGCGGATTTCAGTTCGCCGTTCACCTGGCTCAACAGTAGCCTGTCGGCGCGATGGGGCGGCGTGTTTGCCGCGCTGGATTGCCCCAGCGTCAGTTGCTGCCAGGTTAACCCTGTCGCGTCCTCACCCAGTGCCAGCAGTAATCCCTGCGGTGTCGTTGAGAAAGGTGGCGAAGGCAGCGATGCGCGTAAACGTCCGGCGCTTTCTCCTGTCTGAATCAGCGTCTGGACAACGGTGCGACGTTTCGGCGACAACACCTGAGTCTCCATATTTCTGATATCAGTGCCGGAGATGTTGGTCGCTTTAATCGAACGGTAAGGCGCCAATGGGAAGGACACGGGAGGTAAATCACCGTTATCTGAGCGGGCGAGGCGGGTTTTCTGGTCCTCAACGTCACCGACGGAAACGGGCAGGTAGGTCAGAAAATCAGTGTCTGCGGCAGCGTCGGGAGCCTGGTGTAAGACCGAGCTGTCGGGCTGGGCGAAGTATTCGCTGCTTTGCGCAGTTTGCAGTGTCACCCATGATGTCTTCCCGGCGCCTGTCAGAGTCCCGAATACCCGATCGCGCCCGGGGGCGGCATTTTGCAACGTACGGGCAAACGCATCCTGATGGGGAGTGAACGCCAGTATTGGGTTACCGGTATATTTGAAATACTCGACAGAGGATAATCCTCCCATCAGTGCGTTTTGCAGCGAGGCGGAGGTGGCGTCGGCTTGCCCCTGCGACGAGAGCAGAAATTCGAACTCACCTGCGGGCGTCAGATATAGCGACTGGTTACCGCGCAGAATGACGGGCTGACCGCTGGCATCGACCGCCGCCAGCCGTTCGGTAAACACCAGCCCGGCGCTGGCGAGTGGTTTTACCTCTACCGCCGCGCCTGCCGCGGATTGATAGTACGTGGGCAGCGAAAGCGCACCGCTGGACAGCTGCAGGAAGGAGCGCGTGGTGTCGCAGGGGGCGAGGGGATCAAGGGTCCCCTGAAGCGTTAACTGCGAAGTCGCATCCTGTAAATTAAAGATTCGGTACAGTGCGGTTTGGGTATAGCCGCCCTCTGCGGGCGCAGAGAAACTGCGTAATCCAATATCCAGAACATCACTTGCGGCTTCGCTGGTGACGGAAAACGCCAGCGACAGCACATTATTCGGCGCGGCGTCATTCAGCAATTCCAGCCCGAGATGATCGAGGGCGAACGGCTGCGGGGTTCGCTCGCCGATAGGGGTAACCAGCAGCGTACCGCGACTAAAGGTTAACGCCTGGGCTGACGCCACTATCGTGCTGTCTTTCGGCAATGAAAGGGCAAAATTGCCGAACGGCACTTCCGCCGTGCGCAGCAGGGTTACGTCGGTTCCGTTTTTACGGGCAAACAGGACGGTTGCGGTTAATCCCGCAATGCTGGTGAACCAGGCCGCCAGCGCATCCTTTCGCGCTGAGTTGCGAAACCAGACCTGCGCTTTTTGCTCAAATGCCGCCAGATCCGTAATGGCCGTGGCGGGAAGCTGAACAAACCATCCGTGGTACGCATAAAGCGCCTGTTCAACGGTGAGGCTGTCAGGCAGCGTGGTGACGTCTGTTGAGAGTAAAAAGCCACCAAAGCAGTTTTCGCCGCCCGGCGCGATGTACAAACGCGAACCCGCATAACACGGCACGAAATGAGCCATTTTACTCCTCCCCACTTTTTGTCACGCGTGTGGTGCTTAACGCGCCTGCGGGGTTAATCAGCTCCAGCGGGGCATCGTAGCGGTATTGGTGATCTTTATCGTAGACAGTGACCCAGTTCGCACCCTCGAGGAAAATCATGCACTGCAACTTGATGATCCCATTGTCATCCGCCTCTTCGGTTAGTGTCGGGGATGTGTCATCCATGCCAACTATTGCTGCGGTGAGAGCGGCGGAGTGAAACTGCACAAAGGCGCCTGCAAGCGTTGCGCTATGATCTTCGTTATAAATAGTCACATCCGCGACCGGAAGAAGTTCTGCATCCTTGGGTAGCGTGGCGGCTCTTGGCAGGGTAAAAGCTTTAACGCCAGGGGAACTCGCATTTTTTTGCACAAAAACGTTCAATAGCGGGGTATAAGAGACATCAAGGATAAACGAGCCCTTGTAGCCATTTTTGTTTTTAGTGACAGGTGGAATATTGATCTTCGCCGACCAAAACTTGCTATCCGGTATCGGGGAGACGCTATCGATGGAGAGAAATACGATATCCGGAGTCACAAGATCAACATAATACGCTGTGACTTGCGGCGGCAGCACGTCGGAAGGATTCTCCAGCCCGGCGCCGCTTGCCTTACCTTTACAGGCTTCCGGCACATAAAAATTCGGCTTATCGGCGTACACCATTAACGGGATCGCCAGACAGCAGGTGGCAAGTAAGTATGTTGATTGACGAAGCAAGCGCGAGACATTAAGAGGAGTCATGGGATGGTTACCTCTGCGCTAATTCCCAGGTGATCGGTCACGTTTTGACGCCATGAGAGATCCGAGGCGAAGGAAGCGCTTGTCAGAATTTGAACGTTATTTACCGTGAGGCTATCGGCATAAATAAAATGATCGTAGGCGCTGGCGCGTTTGCCTTTTGCACTCAGTGACGTTGGGACGTTCGGGGCTCCCTCCGCATTGTTCGTTGGCAGCCACTCGAAGCCTTTTGTGTATTTCCCGGCCTTATTTTTAAGGGGAATATTCCAGTCCCCGCCGATAATAAAGGGGTAGTTTTTTGCTTTGGGTGCGCCCGTTATTCGTACGTTTATCATGTATTGATAAAAATCTTTTACTTCAGCGGCCTCGTCGTATCGTTGCTGTACTCTTTTACCAAAAATAGAATGAATATTACCGACCCAGATATATTTGCTGGTGGCACTGACGGTGACTTTCAGTCCAATGGCATAAGGCGGTCGCTCAAAGGTTCCACCAGCCTGGTATCTATCATTGGTAAAGCTAACTTTCGGCGGTTTGATATAAAAACCGTAATACTCTTTATAAGAACTGGAACCCAACCCCGTCGAATTAACGATAAACTGGAACTTATTTTTTGTTGTTTCAGCAGGACAGGGATCAGCGTGCTGCATTAACTCCTGAATAATAATCACGTCGTTGGCTTGCATCATCTCGTCAAGCGCAAGACATTTATTTTTATTCACAGCGGATGTTCCCCATCCCAAATGGAGAAAGTTTTGCGAACGGATCGTAAACTTAACGGCTGCATACCCCTCTGTGCAGACCAACAGCAACAGAAAGCTCACGGGAAGCGTTGTAAAATAATTTTTAGTGCTGTTCATTTCCTGGCCCTCACCTGGGGTGCTGACGAACAAGAAGCGCGCGTGTACTACTCCGTAAGGCTAAGTTGATATCCATCTTTCGGGCCGACATAAATCCGATCGCCTTTTAACAGCGGAATATCGAATACGTCGCCGTCCGGTCCGCTCAGCGGCAGGCCTGAAGTGCTGTCTGGCGAGAAATCAAAATAGTCGACCTGAACCGTTGGGCCTGGCGAGGTGGAGGAAAAGGGTTTTTCGCTATTGGCCACCCAGCGTTGTAATTTGCAACTCAGCGATGTGCTATCGACATTCGAACCGGAAGTGACAATGTGTGCGGGCGGAACCAGCAAATACTGAAAGACGATGTCGCGCATCGATGTCCCCACCGGAACCTGTTGGGCAATATCATTGACAAAGATGCCAATAGCGGGCGTGACAAAAACCCGGCTGGTAAATGCGATGGCCACGATCGGATTATTGTCGGCGTCCGGCGTGATACAAAATTGCCCACCGCTAATCGCCGCCTCGGTGGCCGCCGCTAAATCGGTGTAGGTGTCAGCGCCCAGTAACAACGCGCTGTCAACGCTGCTGCTGCCGCTGTTATCCACATTCTGCGGCGATGGCAGCGATGACGGTGTAATCAGCCGCCAGTGTCGGCGGGCATTGCCGCTTAACTGAAGATCGATAGGGCTGGCGGCGAAAATCAGACACGGGTAGTTCTCATCGGGTGGCGTCGGCGGAGATAACTCAACGCCGTGCGTAAAACGGGATGCAAAACCGTTGAATGATAATTTCCCGTCTTGCTGCCAGCCGAGGCTGACTGTTTGCGTACCGGACAGGGTAAACGCATTCAATCCATAACCAGGGCTGGCGGGAGGCGCAATATATTGGTATCCGGCAGCGGCAATGGTCAGTGAAAAACCCGGCTCCAGATCAATATATTGATCATTAATATTAAAGTGATAAGTGAATTGCAGTAATTCACTTAATGTTAACGGCATATTGAGTGCAATTTGATAAAGCAACGCTTCTGTGACGCAGGGTAAAAGCCCGCCAGTCGCACTGGAAAGCGAAACTTCCAGTTTTTCAAGTTGCCCGGCAAATAGGCGAAATGAAGTGAGTAATATTTCACGATCGGCAGTCTGTGCACTAAAAATATATTGTTTAACTACGGTTATCTGCACTATTTTTATTACCGGATTAGGTGAGCTTCCTGACTGCGTAAAACTTAAACCAAACGCTTTCTGTTGCGGTATCTCGCCCGGCTGAATACCTTTGGTGGCTGAGGTTGTGGCGGGGACGCAATATCCTGAAAAGTACAACGCCAGATCGTTATTCGGGGTGGCATTTTTCAATCGCGGAGGAATAATAAAAGGACCGACGGCAGGGTTTGTTCCTCCCCCCTGATCCGGAAACGTAATGGAAAACGAAAATTTAGTGCTCGCAGCCCCGGACATGATTCCCCCTGAATAGCATGGGTAATTTATTCGTTAGTGACGGTAATCTGGAACGTCGCCGAGTTTGATTGTGAATTAATGGTATTGTAATCAATCTGTACCTGGTCGCTATCGCAGTAGGCATCCACTCGCAGAGGCGTGCCGGGTTCCCAGGTCCATTGCGCTATGAGGAACCCCCCAGAGGCGAGCTCAAATTTTACGGAGCCGCTGAGTGCGTCATAACTATTCGCAGCAATATTAACGGCATAAAAATAATTAGCGGGCGGGTAGGTTGAACCATTTTTTGGCGGCGTACCAGCCCAGGCTCCCTGATTTACGCTGGCCAGCACCAGCGTTAGCGTAGTGGCCGAATTATTACCCAGTGCAATGGCGAGATTTTTATTTTGTGAAAAATTGCCAGCAGTTATATTACTTGCCATTTGCAATCCTCATCAAATAATACTGGCAGGAAAATATTTCCTGCCAGTATTCATTCATTTATGAGCACGAAGTAATTTTGCTGCGGTATCGGCGCTGATCGTAACCTGTAATACAGGGTGATTTGATTGCGTATTGATCCACTGGTAACTGACTGCGAGTCCGGTTAAAGATTCCGTCCTGACGCCGCCAGAAACGCCCGAACCAAAAGACCAGTCCCATTTGATAGTAATAAGGCCACCTGAGGCGGGGGTCAGAACAATTTGGCCGCCAAGGGTTTCATAATTGCTCTCAACACCATTCACATACTCGACTTCTCCGGCTGGAGTAATGGTTGAACCGGGTTCTGGCGTTTTTTGCCACTGCCCACCGTTAAGGCGAACGTAATTTAGCGTCAGTGTCGCCGGGCTGGTATCTGCGATATCAACCGTAACTGACCGTGCAAAATCAGTCATTAGATAATTCCTTTGTTGGTTTGAAACTAACGGAACGACTAACTCAAAAAAATATAGACGGGGGAGAGGCCTTTGCAAATATAAAAATGTTTATTAAAACACTATTTTTAAAATAACCATTGATTTCCAGCGGTTACATGGAAGACTAAAAAAGTGGCATATTATATATAATATATAAATTTCTGAGTGTGCTTAATATTATTAAAGATTAACCGAAAAATTATTTTCAATATAATGAAAAATAACATGAATAGTTAATTTTTTAATAAAACAAAGTGATGGAGCTAATAATAATATTGTCATCTTTTTCAATGGGGAGGCGTTTGGCGCAGAAAAAATTTCATTTTCCTGGCAATATCTTTATCGCTCATTCGTCTACCCCATCACAGGCAACAATCCGCTACGGTAAGAGGAAAGAAGAAGATGAGAGATTTTGATATGCATGGGCACACTCGTGGACACGGTTTTGGCCGCCATCGCATGGTGAAACATGTGATTTTCGGTGTGGCGCTGGTCGTCATACTGGGGCTGCTGGTAATGTCGCTGTGGAATGCGCTGTTGCCCGCCATCCTCGGGGTAAAAAGCATTGGCTTCTGGCAGGCGCTGGGCGTGCTGGTGCTGTGCCGCATTTTGTTCGGCGGACTCGGTTTTCGGCCGGGGATGTTTGGCATGGCGCGGGCGCATCGCCGTATGCATGAGCGCTGGATGCAGATGACGCCGGAACAGCGCGAAGAGTTTATTCGCCATCGTCGCGACGGCTTTGGTCGTCACGGACATCGCGGACACTGTGGCTGGCGCGGACATCGCGATGAGCAGGCGGAAGATCGCACTCAGCCTGATGATAACCGCCCGAAAACACCGGACGCAGAGTGAACACAATGAAAGCCAGTGTGGCGGGAGAATCACTGCTCATGGCAGCGCTTAATGCCTGCCGATCGCGGCTGAAAGCCTTTATCCGTGGCCGCACTGCGGTTAGGGACGATGCCGACGATATCCTGCAGGAAGTGACATATCAACTGATGCAGGTGGAGCAGCCGGTGGAGAATGTCGCGGCCTGGTTGTTTCGCGCAGCGCGCAATGAAATGACCGATCGGGCGCGCAAAAAACGGGAACTGCCGTTATCCCGTTTTTTCACTGATGATGAGGGAGATGTTGCCGAAGATGAACTGGCGGAAACGTTGTTCGGTGTGCCGCAAACCCCGGAAGAGGAATTCCTGAAAACGCTGCTGTGGGAGGAACTGGAGCAGGCGCTGGCCGAGCTGCCGTCCGCACAGCGCGAGGTGTTCGAGAAAACAGAGCTTTACGGCTACAGCTATAAAGAACTGGCGGAGGAGAGTGGTGCCAGCCAGCAGGCGTTACTTTCCCGCAAACACAAAGCCGTGCTGTATTTACGCTCGCGCTTGCGCAGCGTTTACGAGGCACTGACGGAAGAGCCATGAAGCATGAAATGTCGTGAAAGTGCGGTTAATGCTTAAAAACTGAGGTGCTGCTTTATCTTGCTGAGGAAATAGTAATACTCCCGCAGCTCATATTGTTGCAGTTCGTACTCTAATGATTCATAACCGCTTTGCATGAGCCTGTCTGAGTTTTCATATTCCTCATTGCAACCGCGAATTTCTGATAAAGGTTTTTGCGGCGTTAAAGCGGTCGCAAGATTTTTATACAGATCGACAGGCGCAAGAACCGTGAAATCCGCAAAGCGATAATATTTAAAATGACTCAATTCATCAGCCCTGAGCCGTTTCCAGTTGTCGCTTTTTACAAAATCGGTATCGAGATTAGATAAGTGTAATGAAAAGGAGAAATACCAGATTTCGCTGTGGCCAGAGTAATCCGTAATTTCGATATAGCTATGGTATCGGTTGAGTTTTCTGTCTACCGGGTTGGCGGATGCCGCATGTTTACCGCTGGCTGAAAACCAGGCGAAAAACGGCGAGCTATGAAAGCTATAAAGATCATCGTGGGCATAACGGCGCGGAAATTTTATTTTCCGCGCGCGTTTAAATGCCGGATAGATCGTTTTGCTGATGCCGAGATTATTGCGGTTTTCGAGGCCGTCAAAAATCTGCGCCCGGCGGATACCGCCGAGCAGCGGGGTGATATGAATTTTATGATCGAGCTCGATAATATCGGATAAGGCGGAATTATAGATTTTTACGCTGAAGCCAGAGGAGGTGAAAAATTTTTTCAACCCCGAGATCTTGCTGAAATAGACAATATAGTTCCCGCGCGAATTGTAGCTGGTCATGCGGGAGGTCTTTTTATTCAGCGTCAGCGAAAGGGTGGCCACGCATAATGAAATGACTGACACCAGGACACTATTTTCTTTGATTAAATCCAGCATGCAACGCCTCTTCGTGACTCACCCTCTTAACCAGCGGGGGTTATTCCCCCCAGCGCTCCCGCAAATAGTTGACCGCTTGCTGCGTCTGCGGCCGGTTCAGGTAATCTTCGCGGAACAAAATCGTGCCGCTAATCTGCGGTAGCGATTCGTTTAAATCGAGCTGTTTTTTCAGCTCCGGTACACCGCCGTTGACCATCCAGTCCGGCTCCATCTTCGACGGTTCACCCACTTTATACAGCGCGATACCGATATACAGGCGCGTATGGGTGGGTTTGACGACATCGGCCCACCATTTTGCCAGTACGTCATACCGCGCAGCGCTGCGTGAGAAGGGCCAGTAAATTTGCGGGGCGATATAATCCAGCAACCCCTGCTGCACCCAGCGACGGGTATCGGCGAAGGATTCATCGTAAGCCGCCGCGCCGCGCGTGTCGGAACCCGCCGCATCGAAAGAGCGGTTGCGCCATACCCCGGCAGGGCTGACGCCAAATTCAACGCCCGGTTTCAGTTGTTTAATGGTGCGGGAAACCTGCTCAATCAGCAGCAGGGTGTTGTTGCGCCGCCAGTCCGCTTTGGCGCTAAAACCCTGGCCATATTGCTGAAAGGTCTGGTTGTCATTCAGTTGCGAACCGGGCGTTTCGGTATAGAAATAGTCATCAAACTGCACGCCATCGACAGGATAATGGGCGACCACTTCGGCCACGATGCTGGTGATCCAGTCACGCACATCGGGAATGCCAGGATCGAGCACCAGCCGGTCACCGGCGGTGCGGATCCAGTCGCGATGCAGCACAAAGACGCTGGCCGGGTGCAAAGGGAGCGTGCGGTTAAGCGCCGCGATGGTTGCAGGCTGCGTGTTAACCGCCACGCGGTACGGGTTAAACCAGGCATGCACTTTCATGCCGCGTTTGTGTGCTTCATCAATCACAAACTGCAACGGATCGTAGCCAGGATCCTGACCAATCGTACCGGTCAGCATGTCGGACCACGGCAAAATTTTAGAGGGCCACAGCGCGGTGCCGTCCGGCTTCACCTGAAAAAAGACGGTATTTATGCCAAGTCTTTTGAGTTTATCCAGTTTTTGCACCAGCGCCTGCTGCTGCATGCGAATGCGCGTATCGGCGCTGCTGACATTCACCGAGTTGACCGGCGGCCAGTCGAGGCGGGAAACCGTCGCCAGCCAGACGCCGCGTACCGGCTGTGAATTTTTTCCCGTTGCAGGCAGCGGCTGTTTTGCCACCGGCGGTAGTGGCGTGACAAGAGATTTAGGTGGTTTGGAGGAACAACTGACCAGTAAAAGCGCAGTAGCAAAAAGGACGACTGACTTTTTAAGGGACATCTTATTAGCTCTTATTGATGATTCGACTGCGGGTCCACGGATTGAAGGTGGGCTCATCCTTGTTGACCGGGGCGGCATCATCCAGGGAATCCAGATATAGCGCCTCGACTTCTGCGCGCGCCCAGGGCGTCCGGCGCAGAAACTTGAGACTGGATTTAACGCTTGGTTCGTTTTTAAAGCAATTAATATTGATGCGTTTACCCAGTTCGTTCCAGCCGTAACGGGCGACCAGCGCGTTGATTTGCATCTCCAGAGTGACGCCATGCAGGGGATCTTTCGACGTGTGAGCAGCCATGTGAAGTCCGGTAATTTCTGCTTTTCAACAGGTGAGATAGGTTGCGTGGAAGGGTACAAGAAAGCGTGTAAAGCGGCAATGCCCGACGATCCGTTCGTCCGGGCGGCCAGTGGAACAGGCCGTGTCTTCTTTTTCGTGCTGGCAGAGCGGGTTGTCTGCCAGCACTACGCCGGGTTTAAGCGCGGAGCTTGTCAATCGCCGTTATTCAAACAGACGGCGGTGTAAGGCTTTTACCGCGTCGTCTGCGGCCTCTGCGGGCAGCAGGAAACCGAGGCTGTGGCACGACGCGCCGTGGCAAATCAGCCGCACGGGATGATTTTCCAGCCCGGCGAACACCTCATGGCAAACGCCTTCAGCCTGCGACAGCGAATTACCGATCAGGCTGACTAAGGCAAGGCCGGTTTCCACTTCCACGCGGCAATGCGACGACAACTCGGTGAGCAGAGAGGTGGTCAGCAGGTTCGATTCACCGGAGGTGGCACTGGTGGCGTTCAGGATCAGCGCGATACTGGTTTCTGAGGTGGTGATGGAATCGACCGCCACATCGTGGCGTGCCAGCAGCGCGAAGGTATCCGCTAAAAAGTGGCAGGCGGGCTGCCCCTGCTCGCAGTGTAATTTCATCAGCGTCTGCTGACGGCGAACGGCCAGCGCGCGATAGCGCGGCGGGTTTTCGGCCTCGCGGCAGACCAGCGTGCCACCGGCTGAAGGGTGTTTACTTGAACCGACAAAGACCGGGATATTTTTGCGCATTGCTGGCAGCAGTGTCGCCGGATGCAGCACTTTTGCGCCAAAGGTCGCCATTTCGCTGGCTTCGGAAAATGAGAGCTGCTCAATGCGTTGCGCCTGGGAGACGATACGCGGATCGGTCGTGTAGATCCCGGCGACGTCGGTCCAGATATCCACACGCGCAGCGTGTAGCGCTTCACCCAGCAGCGAGGCGGTGTAATCACTGCCGCCGCGGCCCAGCGTAGTCGTTTGACCATTCGCCTCGCGGCCAATAAACCCCTGCGTGACCACTAATGCCTGCTCGATACGCGGACGCAGCCGCCTTTCAACGCGTTCTGCCGTTGCATCCAGCACCGGTTCTGCGCAACCAAAGCAGTCAGTGGTGCGAATAACTTTGCGGGCATCAAACCATTCGGTCTCGACATCGCGCTCGTGCAGCACTTCGACAAACAGCAGGCTGGACATCAATTCGCCGTGGCTGACCAGCGCATCGCTGAGCGCGGCCGAGCGGGCGGTACAGGCTTCTTCCGCCAGGCGACTGATGTTGTCGAGAAGGTGGTCGATCTCCTGGCGAATAGCATCCTGCTGTTTCAGGCGGGAGATAATGTTGTACTGAATGGTGCGCAGGGTTTCGATTTTGTCCAGGCGTTCGCGGCTTTCCAGACCGGCAGAAAGCTCGACTAAAATATTGGTCACGCCCGCAGATGCAGACAGAACAACCAGACGGACATCTTTATCGGCAAGAACGATGGTGGCGCTACGGCTCATCGCGTCAAAGTCAGCAACACTGGTGCCGCCGAATTTGGCAACGACGATGTGTGGAAAAGTGCGAGTCATAACAATCTCATATCAGGGCGCCATTAATTCATGGCAAGAAAATTTTCATTCTCGGCATAAGGTGAAATAACCAGTCCGGCTGCCCGGTGGTATTTGCCTTACGAAATGTCCGCCCGCGAACATTTCTGATGACAACCCAGGATTTGCTCCCGTTGTCGATAACCGGTATTGCCTGTCACGGGTTATCGGGTGATGCGCTTTATGGCTTAAATCGTTGACTTCCTGTTTACAGTGCGCCGCGCTTTGTACAATGTTTCGCCGCACAGGGAAATTTGGAGCGGGCATATTAAGTGATTTGCCCGGCTGAATCGATATTTTCCTTACGCTTTATGCACCAGAACTGAAAAATAACGCGTTAGCCGTTAATTTTCGCCATTATTAATGGCGATACCGCGCTTTGCAGGATAAAAAGCCAGCGCGCAAAGCGATAATTCCAGGCCTTTTATCCTTTGTTGGCGCTCCGCTTTGGTATTTGTAACAGAATTGCTTACAATTGAAGTAACGCAAATTCTGCGCAGATGTTATTTTTCTTATTGATTTTAAAGGTAATTATCGATAAGCGCCCTTGAAAATAAAAGATTGAGTCCGGCGTTAAAAAAACATATATTAGCCGCGTTTTTTTTTGAGCAAATCCCATAAACCATTATTCAATCAGGGTGAAACATCGCGCTGGTTGTAGGAGTGATATGATGACGGATAAAGTCCGTATTGATACTTTGAATGCAAATTCATTACCTCAGAACAATGAAACCTTCCTGGCACGACAAGCCGAGTTTGAATCCAATGTAAGGAGCTATCCGCGTAAATTGCCTCTGGCAATTGCAAAAGCGCAGGGCGTCTGGATCACCGATGTCGAAAATAATCAATATCTTGACTGCCTCGCAGGTGCAGGAACCATGGCTCTGGGTCATAACCATCCTGAAGTTCTGCAAAGCATCCAAAGTGTCATTACCAGCGGCTTACCGTTACATACACTGGATCTGACCACGCCGTTAAAAGATGAGTTCTCTGCTTATCTGCTGTCGCTGCTGCCGGGCCAGGGCAAAGAGTATTGCCTGCAATTCACCGGTCCTTCCGGTGCGGATGCGGTTGAAGCCGCGCTGAAACTGGCGAAAAAAGTGACCGGCCGTTCCGGCGTGATCAGCTTCTCCGGCGGTTATCATGGTATGACCCACGGCGCGCTGGCGGTCACTGGCAACCTGTCGCCGAAAGAAGCGGTTAACGGCATGATGCCGGAAGTGCAGTTCATGCCTTACCCGAACGAATACCGCTGCCCGCTGGGTATCGGCGGCGAAGCTGGCGTGAAAGCGTTGACCTACTACTTCGAAAACCTGATCAACGACGTTGAAAGCGGTGTGCGTAAACCGGCTGCGGTGATCCTCGAAGCCGTGCAGGGCGAGGGCGGCGTGAATCCGGCGCCGGTCGAGTGGTTACAGCGCATCCGTAAAGTAACGCAGGAACATGGCATTGTCCTGATCATTGACGAAGTGCAGGCGGGCTTTGCCCGTACCGGTAAACTGTTCGCCTTCGAACACGCCGGTATTGAGCCGGATATCATTGTGATGTCTAAAGCTGTTGGCGGCGGTTTGCCGCTGGCCGTACTGGGTATCAAAAAACAGTTCGACGCATGGGCGCCGGGCCACCACACCGGGACGTTCCGCGGCAACCAGCTGGCGATGGCGACCGGTCTGACGACGCTGAAAATCCTGAAAGACGACCGTATTGCCGACAAAGTGGCAGCGCAGGGCGTCTGGCTGAAAGACAAACTGGCCGGGCTGCAAAAACGTTACCCGGTTATCGGTCACGTGCGCGGTCTGGGCCTGATGATTGGTATTGAAATCGTCAAGCCGAACGAAGCGCAGGATCACATGGGTTGCTACCCGGCAGACGGCGAGCTTTCAGCGCTGCTGCAGAAAAAATGCTTCGAAAATGGTCTGATTCTGGAGCGCGGCGGCCGTAACGGTTGCGTGCTGCGTCTGCTGCCATCGCTGCTGATCAGCAATGACGAGCTGGAAATCTTCCTCGACAAGTTTGAGAACGCGTTGTTGGCAGCCGGCGTTAAGCCTGTTTAATCGGAGCAATTGAATGTCTGATGTAAATCCGATTCTTTCAGGTTCTGCGCAAAGTATTGCCGCCTATCAGGACGCCATTGAGCAGAGCACAAAAGCGGTTGTGCAGTGGCTGAAACAACCTGAGATGTACCAGGGCAAAACGGTTGAGCAGCTGAGTGAGCGCATCAATTTAGAATTTACCTCTCAGGGCCTGGGCAACCAGGCCGCGATTGAGCGCGCCGTTGAGTACTTCCTGAAAGACAGTCTTTCTGTGCATCACCCGCAGTGTGTTGCGCATCTGCACTGCCCGAGTCTGGTGATCAGCCAGGCGGCGGAAGTGCTGATCAACGCCACCAACCAGAGCATGGATTCGTGGGATCAAAGCCCTTCAGCCACCATCATTGAGATCAAGCTGATTGAATGGCTGCGCACCCAGGTGGGTTACCAGCCGGGCGATGCCGGGGTGTTCACCAGCGGCGGCACCCAGAGCAACCTGATGGGGTTGATGCTGGCTCGCGATGCGTTTTTTGCGCGCCAGAGCCACTCTGTTCAGCAGGATGGCTTAACAGGCGATCTGAGCAAAATCAAAGTATTATGCTCTGAAAATGCCCACTTCTCCGTGCAGAAAAACATGGCGCTGATGGGGCTGGGTTATCGCTCCGTGACGCTGGTGAAGACGGATGAGTTCTCCCGCATGGATCTCAACGATCTGGCGGCGAAGCTGGCGCAGGCGAAAGCGAACGGCGAACAGGTTCTGGCGATTGTTGCAACCGCAGGTACGACCGACGCCGGGGCTATCGATCCGTTAGCTGAGATTGCTGCACTGGCGGCGGAATACCAGACCTGGATGCACGTGGATGCGGCCTGGGGCGGCGCGTTGCTGCTGTCTGAGAAATTCCGTCACTACCTGGACGGCCTTGAGTTAGCGGATTCCGTAACGCTCGATTTCCACAAGCAGTTCTTCCAGACCATCAGTTGCGGCGCGTTCTTGCTGAAAGATCCGCGTCACTATCAACTGATGCGTTACCAGGCGGCTTACCTGAACTCGGACTTTGACGAAGAGCACGGTGTACCGAACCTGGTCTCGAAATCACTGCAAACCACCCGCCGTTTCGATGCGCTGAAACTGTGGATGGGCCTTGAAGCGCTGGGTAAAAAGCAGTACGCCGAAATCATTGATAATGGCGTAACGCTGGCGCAACAGGTGGCAGAATTTGTCGCGCAGGAGCCGCAGCTGGAACTGGTGATGCAACCTCAGCTTGCCAGTGTGCTGTTCCGCTTCCGCCCGCAAAACGATGATATGTCCGCCGTTGCGTTGCTGAACCAGCGCATTGGTGATGCGTTGCTGGCCTCCGGGGCGGCGAACGTTGGGGTAACGGAAGCTGATGGCATTACCTGCCTGAAGCTGACGCTGCTGAACCCGACGGTGTGTCTGCAGGATGTTAAAGTTCTGCTGGCAAGCGTAAAAGCCTGCGGAGAGCAACTGCTTAACGCTTAACATGTAGTGCAATATTAAAGCCGACAATGTTGTCGGCTTTTTTTTATCCTTTTTTAGTAGCCCTGCATATTCCAGCGTGCGGAGCTCATCACATCGTAGACTTTCTGATCGGTGAAAGGCGGGAAGACGGCTTTTTTCGCCGCCGCTTCCAGCGCTGCGCAATACTCTTTATCACCACCTCTGATAACCATATTTTGCAATTTACCGTCATAGTTAAAATCGAGATGCACAGTACAGGTTTTGCCTTTCCATGCATGGCGATCGGCGAGGGCGGAATCCAGCGCATTTTTAATTCCGGCCGCTTGTTGACCATAAATATCCGTATCGGTAACGTTGCCGGAACGATTATAAGCGCAGGACTCTAAGGCACTTTTTTTCAGGCAATCCGTCGGGTGAAGCGGCGTGCATCCTGTTGCAACGCTGACCAGCAGCGCCAGCATCATTAACTTCTCCATTGTTATTATTTCCTTTATTTCTGTTTACAGCGGTGTTTGTTCATCCGTAAAAAGCGCATCGTAACCTTTCCACCGATAGTTCAGCACAGAAAGCAGCCAGCAGAGAATAAACAATCCGACCACGAAAAACCCGGCGTTACTCAGGTTATTGTTCATCACGGCGATGATATCCCAGAATTTACCATGTAAATCAAGCTTATCCACGATTAGCCCCAGCGCTTCGCTGCCGCCGATAAATAACGCGACAATAACCGATGTGCCGGTGATGGTCATATTGTAATAGAGTTTGCGTTGCGGTTTGCTGAATGCCCAGCCATAGGCTTCGACCATCAGGATATTATCCAGCGTATCGATTAACGCCATGCCGCTGGTAAAGAGTGCCGGAAATACCAGAATAGACCACACCGACATGCCATTTGACGCACCGGCGGTGGAAATGCCCAGTACGCCAATTTCAGTGGCGGTATCAAACCCCAGGCCGAATAAAAAACCGACAAGGTACATATGCCAGCTTTGCGACACCAGGCGGAATGTCCGGTGAAAGATCCAGCTCATTACGCCGCCGGATGAAATTGTTTCGTCGGGAAGCGATTTATCACCGCTTTTGAATTGCCGGAAAGCGCGCCAGACATTACTGAGAATAAGTAAATTCACCAGCGCGATAATGATCAGAAAAAAAGCCGATACGCTGGTGCCAATCATTCCGCCAGTTTCATGCAGCCACGCCATGTGATGACGAAACGCCGTGGCGGTTGCCGCAATGGCAATGGTGGCGAGAATAACAATCGTGGAGTGCCCCAGCGAGAACCAGGTACCGATGCTGCACGATCTTTTCCCGTGCTGCATCATTTTACGCGTGACATTATCGATGGCAGCGATATGGTCGGCATCCACCGCATGGCGTAAGCCGTAGCACCATGCCAGCAGGCTTGCCGCCATCAGCGAGGCGCTGTCGCCAAAGGTGAAAAATGCCCAACCCCAGGCTGCGATATTCATCAGCAGCAACATAAGGATCAACAGGCAAGCGCGTGGATTCCTGACAAGTAAAGCGGAAAACATTTAAGGCCTCAAAGGGTTGCGTCGTTATGCGGCCAGGACATTTTGTAGCATCGCGCGGGCGGGGATGTTGATATCGATCTATCCGGCAGCGGTTCGCCCATTCCGGCGATGACGGAACAGGCGAAAGGAGCGCCGCCGTTAGCGGCGGGAAAGCGTCAGACGCTTAATTCATTCACCACTTCAGCGACACTTTTCACGCTGCGGATGCTGCCGATCCCGGTACCGAGCGCGATATAACCTTCGTCGCTGTTACCTTCCAGCATACCGACGCGTAAGCTGCTCACGCCGCCCATCGCGGCGGCGATCTCTTCCCGGCTGGCTCCGGCTTTGTCCATTTGCACCAGTTTTTCCGCCAGCTTTCCGGGCAGCGAACGGTAGTAGTCAGGAAGGGTGCGAAACAGCAGCATATCCAGCCCGTTTGCCGCGACGATTTTGTCCTTCACCGATTGCGGTACGCGGCTCTCATGGGTGCTGATAAACACTGAACCGGCAAACACCCCTTGCGCGCCAAGGGCATGAGCGGCGCGGGCAGTGCGGTTATCGGTAATACCCCCCGCAGCCAGCACGGGAACGTTTTTCACCGCATCGACAATCAGCGGCACGATGGAAAAAGTGCCTAGCGCGGTACCCGGCAGTGTTCCGCCTTCATCAAACCCTGTCGCGACGATAATATCGGCACCGGCCTCTTCAGCCTGGCGACTGTTTTCAGGCGTGGGATTGATATCCCGGTAGATGATTTTAATGCCTGCTTCTTTCAGTTCATCAAACAGTGCAGGGATCACCACGTCTTTGCCGTAGCCGGTATACACCACGGCCTGCACGCCTTCTTCTTTTATTACCTGCAGCATGGGCGGCGTCCAGATGTCATTTTCAATCGCCGGGATCAGATTAACGCCGAAGGGTTTCTCGGTGAGCATTTTGGTTTTGCGAATCTCTTCGCGCATTTTTTCAGCTGTCGCTTCCGGCGTCGAGACGGCGGTTTCCGCAGTCAGGCCGGCGTTTGGCCCCAGCACGCCCAGACCACCGGCATTACTGACCGCCGCTACCAGGCGGGCATCGGTCAGCCATGAGAGCGGCCCCTGAATAACGCTTTTTTCGATACCGAGAATATTGCTGACACTGTGATTTTGCATCGTCTGTTTCCTTAAAAAAAGATAGCGACAGGCCGGTATAATCCGCTGTTGATCAGTACCCTGACGGATTGTGTTCCGGAATAGCGCCATTCTAAGCGGCGTATTTATTATTAAAAATGGTCAATACGCTTCATCACTATTACGAAATAAGTAACAATAAGAGGTATTCCTTCCGGTAAAGAAGCGGGCTATGCAAATCAATGTCTACGAATTAATGCGGATCTTTATTGCGATCGTGGAGACGGGCAGTTTCTCGCAGGCGGCGGAAAATCTGCAAATCCACCGTCCCGCTGTGACCAAAGCCTTACAGCAACTGGAACAGCACTGCGGCGTGCGCCTGTTGCACCGGACCACGCGGCGCATCAATATGACGCCAGAAGGCGAGGAGTTTTATCGCAACAGCAAGCCATTGCTGGAGCAAACCGATGATTTGCTGGGATCGTTTGCCGCGGGACGCCCGCTCTGCGGGCCGTTGCGTGTCGATATGCCGGTTGCCATTGCCGCTTTGCTGGTCGCGCCCAATCTGCCGGATTTTTATCGTCGCTATCCCGGCATCGAAATTATTCTCAGCAGTTCAGATCGCCGTAAAGATATGCTGCGTGATGGTCTGGATTGTGTATTGCGCATGGGGGCGCTGGAGGAGGGGGATTATGTTGCCCGGAAACTGGGTAATATCCGGCTGGTCACCTGCGCCAGCCCCGTTTATCTGGCGGAACATGGCATACCGGAAACGCTGGAGGATTTGCAGCATCATCAGGGCGTGAACTGGGTTAACAGTAGCAACCGGCAAATTATGCCGTGGGTATTTCAGACGCCATCCGGAATAGAAGAAATTCACCTTCCGGGTAAGCTGGTGCTGGATAATTCAGAAGTGTACGTGGCGGCAGGTCTGGCCGGGGTTGGGCTGTTGCAGGGCATGGATTTCTTTTTACGTCCCCATATTGATGATGGACGGCTGATCGAAGTTTTGCCGCAAAATCCGGTTCCCGCGCGAAAATTGTCGATGCTCTATCCGCATCGCCATATCTCACCGAAAGTGCGCGTATTTACGCAGTGGCTGGAGGGGTTATTACTGCAGGTGTTGCACTGAGCGGTTGGTACATCATTCAACATTGAGAGGGCAGAATGGCTATTCAGGTGTTAATTCCGGACGACTATCAGCTTGCCACGCAGCAGCTCAGTTTTCTGCGGCAGAATGATAAATTCCATTGTTCTGCGCTGGGCGATTTAAGCAAAGAGACGCAGGCAGAGAGCGCGTTATTCAACGCCCAGGCATTAATCCTCATCCGGGAAAGAACCGTTGTTGATGAGGCGTTTTTGCGCCGCACACCGAATCTGAAGTTAATTAGCCAAACGGGTAAGCTGGCAAGAAATGTGGATATTGACGCCTGCACGCGGGCCGGTGTCGCTGTTGTCGAAGGTGTCGGTTCTCCGGTGGCACCCGCTGAATTAACGTGGCTCTTGATTATGGCATCCAGAAGAAAATTCGTTTCTTCGGTGAATGCCATGAAAGAGGGGCGCTGGCAAACGGAAATCGGATCGGCGGTGAATAAACAGGTTTTAGGGATCCTTGGATACGGCAAAATCGGTAAGCGAATTGCCAGCTATGCGCAGGCATTTGACATGCAGGTTCAGGTGTGGGGAAGCGAGCGTGCGCAGCAAGAGGCACGTGCCGCTGGGTTGCAGGTGCCGGAAAATCGCGAGCAGTTTTTCGCAACTTCCGATGTGATCACCGTGCATCAACGTTTGGTGGCGCAAACGGAAGGCAATATCACTTCCGCCGACCTCGCACTGATGAAAACGGATGCGTTATTCGTCAATACCAGCCGTGCTGAACTGGTTGCCGAAGGCGCGCTTTACCACGCGCTGCGCCAGGGGCGCCCCGGATATGCCGCGCTGGACGTCTACGAACAAGAGCCTGTATACGATACGCATAACCCTTACCTGGAAATGCCGAATGTGCTCTGTACGCCGCATCTGGGTTACGTGGAAACAGCCAGCTATGAGTTATATTTCAAAACGGCCTTCGATAACGTGGTGCGTTTTTTTGCCGGTGATACCTCACAGGTGATAAACCGCTGAAAACGGCCTCTCCGGCGGGAGAGGCGGGCAATGTTTCACAGCGACGCGGCGGTGCGGGCGGCCGTGTCGTAAAGGGATGAGATGGTGCGCAAAAGCTGCGCCGTTTCGCCAATGGATTGCCCCGGGATCCCGCTTTCCGCATGAATACTAATCAGGCAGGCTTCACGCACATCGCGGTATTTCATGCATAACGCTTTTCCTTCATCGGTCGTGGAGAAAAAGAGTTCCTTTCCGGCTTTTTCGCTCGTCACGTAGCCTGCTTTGATCAGCTTTTTCAGGGCGTAGGTCACCACATGCGTATCTTCTACGTTCAGGACGAAACAGATATCTGCCAGCTTTTTCTTGCGATTGCGATGATTCACGTGATGCAGAAGTGAGACATCAAAAGCCCCCATATCAGGTTCACCTGCTGCGGTCATACAGCGCACCATCCATTTGTTGAAGGCGTTGCTGGTCATGATCAATGCATACTCCAGCTCCGATAATTCAGCGCAGCGTTCGGAAACCAGATGGCGTGAAGAGACGATACGGCCATCCGCAATATCGTCGCTATTCGTTGATGTGGCGCTCTTTTTTGAGTTCATAAGGTTCCTTACTGGAGTGTGACTCTTAGCCAAAAATGTAAACGGAAAGCGATAAAATAAGAACATTTTATTGATAAATCGTTTACATGTTTTTGCGGTTCAGATATAGCTTTTCATACCGGTTCTGTGAACACCGCAGGGCTGTCGCAATACACAACATCGCTCGCCGCAATGCACCTCGCTTCGTTTGAATACGAAGTATTAAAAAAATCGCCATCGGCGCGCAACGCTCACTTTAGATAGGGTAAACGTTATGGACGGTTCTACACTGCTGCCACTTATCGGCATACCGATAGTGGTTATTGGTTTTGCACTGCGCTTCAACCCGCTGTTGGTGGTCGTTGTTGCAGGGTTGACTACCGGATTGTTAGTGGGAATGGATTTCGGGACGCTGCTGGAAACCTTTGGCGAAAAGTTCGTCAATAGCCGCTCGCTGGCCACTTTTATTTTGATCCTGCCGGTTATCGGACTGCTGGAGTATTACGGTCTGAAAGAGCGAGCGCAGGCCTGGGTGGCAAAGATTGCCAGCGCGACATCGGCACGGATTTTGATGCTCTATTTTGTCGCGCGTGAGGGAACGGCGGCTCTGGGCTTGATGTCGCTTGGCGGGCATGCGCAAACGGTTCGTCCACTGCTGGCGCCAATGGCCGAAGGGGCCGCGTTGAATGAATACGGCGAATTACCCCAGCATATCCGCGACAAAATCAAAGCGCATGCTGCCGCGTGCGACAACATTGCGGTCTTCTTTGGTGAAGATATCTTTATCGCCTTCGGCGCGGTGTTACTGATCGATGCGTTCCTGAAGGAGAACGGTATTGAAGGGATTGAACCGCTGCATATCGGCTTATGGGCCATTCCCACCGCGCTTTCGGCATTGATTATTCATATGACGCGCTTGCTGCGTCTGGATGCCAGCATCCGTCGCGACGTGATGGCATGGAAAGCAGAGCAGGGCGCGCAGGAGATCGTTCAATGATGACGTTGATGACCATTAACCGCGTTTATTACCTGATTGGTTTTGTCGTGATGCTGCTGGTAATCATGACATTACGGGATCGCGGCAATCCTAAGCGCTTTACGACGGCGCTGTTCTGGTTTTTGTTTGGCGGGATTTTTCTGTTTGGCGATCTGATGGTTCAGGAACTGGGTAAATCACTGGCCTACCGAATTATTGGCGGCGGCGTTATTGTCATCGCTCTGCTTGCAGGGTTTGGCCTGGTTGGAAAAGGGCATTACAAAATGTCTACCGAGGCTGAACGCATTGCCTCCTCGAATCGCCTGAAAAACTGGCTTTTCTTGCCAGCGCTGATGATCCCGGTAGTGACAGTGGTGGGGACGTTATTCCTGAAAGGGGTTGCTGTTGGCGGCGTTTATCTGCTCGACCAGAAACAACTCACGCTGGCTGCTTTATGCGTCGCCTGCGTCGCCGCGATCCTGACGGGCTGGTGGCTGACGCGCGGAACGCCGCTGCATGCTATTCGCCAGTCCCGGCGCCTGGTGGATACCATTGGCTGGGCGGTGATCCTTCCGCAAATGCTCGCCATGCTGGGCGGCGTATTTGTGGTGGCTGATACGGGCCAATCGGTGCAAAAGGTGGTGAGCCTGTTTGTGAATCCGGATAACCGCTTCATGCTGGTGGTGATTTACTGCATTGGCATGGCGCTCTTCACCATGATTATGGGTAATGCCTTCGCCGCTTTTCCTGTGCTGAGTGCCGGTATCGCCTTGCCGTTCCTGATTAATGTGCATCACGGAAACCCCGCCCCCTTGCTGGCGATTGGTATGTACGCGGGATATTGCGGCACGTTGATGACGCCGATGGCGGCGAATTTTAATATCGTTCCCGCCGCGTTACTGGAACTGAAAGATAAATACCAGGTGATTAAGATTCAGATCCCGACGGCGTTAACCCTGCTGGTGGTTAACGTGTTCTTAATGTATTTCCTCGTGTTTCGCTAAGCGCGGCAACGAATTAAGGAGCAGTTATGCAATTAACTCAACATCAGGCAGAAGCCTTTGCCCGCATGCCATTAACCTATTTACGTCAGGAATACCCGAATCACATTATGCATTTGCTTAATGATGATGGTGATGTCTTGCCGCCACGGGAACTGCATCCCATCTTTTACGGCTGCTTTGACTGGCACTCCGCGGTACACGGTTACTGGCTGTTGCTGCGCTGCGTGCGTCTTTACCCGGATCTGGCGTGCAAATCGGAGATCACCGCGCTTTTTGATGAGCACCTGACACAAGAGAAGGTGGCGCAGGAAGTGGCCTATTTTAACGCGCCGTTCCGCGCCTCGTTTGAGCGCCCTTATGGCTACGGCTGGCTGCTGGCGCTGGCTCAGGAACTGAAGCACTCATCACTGCCGCAGGCGCAAGGCTGGCATCAGGTGCTGGAGCCTTTAACCCAGGATATTCGCGACAGGCTGGTGGATTATCTCAGCAAGTTGACGTATCCCATCCGTGTTGGCACGCATTACAACACGGCGTTTGCGCTGGCACTGGCGCTGGATTACGCCCGTGCGCTTGCGGATCGGCCGCTTGAGCAGGCCATTCTGGATGCTGCAAACCGCTATTATCTGGCAGATACCGATTATCCTGCGCACTATGAGCCAGGCGGCGATGAGTATATTTCGGGCGCGCTGACCGAAGCGTTGTTAATGAGTAAAGTCACCGCCAATTTCCCGGCCTGGTTCGATGCGTTCTTACCGGATGTGGCGTCGGTTTCGGCGCTGATGAATCCGGCGGAAGTCAGCGACCGTACCGATCCGAAAATTGCCCATCTTGACGGGCTAAATCTCAGCCGCGCCTGGTGCATGAAACATATCGCGCAGGCGTTACCGGAAAATCATGCCGGGCAAAAAGCGTTAAACGATGCTGTGAAACGCCATCTTGCGGCAAGCGTAGAACATGTAGTGGGAAGCCATTATAGCGGCGGCCACTGGCTGGCCAGTTTCGCGCTGCTGGCGCTGGAGTAAAGGGTAGGTGGGTGCAGCGTGATAGTGCTGCACCCAAGCCGATGCTGAAAAACGTTTGCATCAGCATCTCAAGTTTTAACGCATTATTTTTGCTTCGATGCCCACAGAGCCAACACTGCTGAGATGATGAGTATCCCTGCGCTCAGTCCGAACGTGCTCTGAAAACCAAACTGGTCAAACAAAACCCCACCCAACGTAGAACCTAGCGCAATCGAAAACTGGACTGTAGCAACCATCAGACCTCCACCTGATTCAGTATCAGATGCAGTCGCATGAGCAACCCAACTCCACCATCCTACCGGTGCAGCTGTTGACAGCACACCCCATACCCCCAATAAAACACATACTGCCAGTACGTTGTTACCCATGGGGATAAGAATCACTGCAACTGAAGCCATAACCAGCGGTATTGTAATGAGTGTCTGATAGAGGCGGTTTTTGATCACAAACCCAATCGCCGTCGTTCCCACGACTCCTGCTATTCCAATCATTAACAATATCAGCGTTACTGCGCCTGAATTAACTTTAGTGACATTCTCCAGGAAAGGTCTGACATAGGTAAAAAGAGTAAATTGCCCCATAAAAAAGATACCGGCGGCGCACATACCCATTGCGACATTTTTCTTCCGTAAAAGCGAGGCAATGGTTGAGCCAGTATTACGGGACTTGCCAGTTTCCATGGAGGGGAGGCTTACCCATTGCCAGACGAACGTGACCATAGCTACAGGCACTAAGCACAGAAATGCACCTCGCCAGCTGATGACAGCCGTAAGATAGCTACCAAGTGGAGCGGCCACTACCGTCGCCAGGGCATTTCCGCCATTGAAAACGGCCAGCGCACGCGGAACGTGGCTGATATGTACCAGTCTTACAGCTGTGGCGACAGACATTGACCAGAAGCCGCCAATCACCACACCGATCAGCGCGCGGCCCAACATATAGACAGCAAAGTTAGGCGCCAGAGCGACGATCATGGCCGATATGCCCATCAGGGCGGTTAATGCCAGTAAAAGAAACTTACGGTTCAGCCCTCCAGCGAGCCTGCGTACGGTAAGACTTGTCACGACGGCAAAGACCCCCGAAATCGTCATTCCCTGGCCGGCAGTGCCTTCAGTGATCCCTAAATCTCTGGCAAGCGGCGTTAACAGACTGACGGGCATGAACTCTGAAGCAATCAGGGCAAAAACGCAGAGTGAAATAGCAAATACGCCATTCCAGTTAGAGTCATTTACGGTATTAGCATCATTCAAAGTTGGTTGATTTATTTTTGAATGTTTTGTTTTCATTGTGACTACCTTTAATGCAGAACATCAAAAAAAAGGGGCACAGGCCCCGAAAAAAAAGAGGGTTATTTTCATTGCGAACGAGGGTTAATATCTACATCAAAAATAAAATTAATTTACGTTGAAAGGGAAGGGACTTCTTATTCTGAATAATATTTGATATTAAATTGTCGATGCATCTATAACATAGCGATATCGCGCTTTCTTATTAAAGACGTTATCCCACGCCTCATTAATTTGATCAGCTTTAATAATCTGAATTGTGGGCAATATTTTGTTTTGTGAACAGTAATTAACCACTTCCTGAGTTTCTTTCATGCCGCCTATCATTGACGCGTTGAAATTAACCCTTGATGCAGCAAGCCCAAGTGCATTAAGTGTAATCTGAAAACCTTCAGGCATCCCGACCTGAGTGAATGTCCCGTATGGCTTCACGACTGATGCGTAGGCCGCGACATCATACTGATAGGGGATCGTGGATATCATATAATCCAGCGTTCCCTGATAAGCTTTGAATTTTTCCGGGCTATCGACCACAATAACTTCTTTGGCCCCGAATGAAAGAATGTCGTCGGCTTTTGACGGTGTGGTTGTAAAAGCGTATACCTCGGCTCCTTTGGAAACAGCAAGTTTTATGGCCATGTGGCCCAGACCACCAATTCCTGCCACTCCTACCTTCATGTTTTTGACGATACCTGCCTTCATGAGCGGGGAGTATGTGGTTATTCCTGCACACAGCAACGGTGCCGCTTCCTGAAAGCTGATGTTATCCGGAATATGGACAGCGAAATGATCCCGTACCACGATGTTTGTGGAATATCCGCCCTGAGAAATTCCCGTCGGGGAATCACTTTCAGGGAAACCATATGTAAATACAGTAGCCGGGCTGTATTGTTCTGTATTCTCCAGGCTCATCAACTGTGAGTTTGGCAGCGTGCTGTTAACCATACATCCAACACCTGCTCTATCACCGACTTTAAACCGGGTGACATTCTTTCCAACCGCAGCGACAATGCCTACAATTTCATGTCCGGGAACCTGAGGGTACTTTTGAACACCCCAGTGTCCTTTCATCTGATGAATATCAGAATGGCAAATGCTGGCATATTTTGTCTCAATCAGAATATCGTTGTCGCCAACGGCTCTGCGTTCAAAGGACCAGGGTGCAAGTTTCCCCGAGGTGTCAAAAGCCGCGTAACCGCGCGTTCTTACTCTCGAACCATTTGTGTCTGCTGCAAGTGAACCAAGAGGAGTGCTCAGCAATACTCCTGCCCCAATTACCGCACCAGAACGAACAACAAACTCGCGACGGCTGAGATTCTTTTTATCATCCATCAATATACTCCTGCTCATAAGTTTGACCGGGTTAGATTTCTGCTTCTGAAAGAGAGGCAGAATGTATTCTGGTAAGGACTGACGTCAGTCAGAGAAACCTTTCTTAATTACCGCAGGATGCTAGTGGGTTTCTTCGGATAATCTGACTAAAGAGCAATTTACATACTTGCGTTAGCATAAAATACACAAATACGACAAATTATTTGTCCGATCCTATGAGTGCTTAATTTTGTTGTCATATATGCCTGACAATAGCGCTATGTTAAACATGCAGTTCGTGGAAATAGTTCGGTGGGATATTAAAGCTCACTGACTGACTTTCTCAGAACAGTGATATCCCTTTTAGGGGATAACCCAAACATCCTCGTATATTCGCGGCTGAAATGGGATAAGCTTTCATAACCGACAGCAAATGCTGCGGTAGTGACATCATAGTGCTCATTCAGCATCAGTCGTTTTGCCTCATTGAGTCTCAGCCATTTCTGGTAACGAAGCGGACTCATTCCAGCAAGTTGCCTGAAATGGTGATGAAAAGAGGGCGTACTCATTTGCACCCGACTCGCAAGTTCCTCGATACGTAAAGGCGATGCAATATTGGTCTTTAACCAGTCAATAGCTTTGCCGATACGGTAGCCATTACCGTCTACGGCCGCAATCTGCCTGAGATGATCGGACTGGTCACTCATCAGAAGCCGGTAATGTATTTCCCGCTGAATAAGTGGGCCAAGAACCGGGATTGCTTCTGGCTCGTCAAGCAATGAAAGCAGACGGCAGAAAGGCTCTAACAGAACATCAGTAACGGTACCTATTCCGACTCCTGCCCCGATGTCTCTTTTTTTGGCTGGCGGCAGGCTTCCCTGTGCAATTAACTCAATCAATACGCGCTGATCGAGTTGATAGGCTATACCGACGCAGGGCCGGGATGACGATGCTTTAAGCACTTCTGAACTTGCGGGCAAGTCGAGAGACGTGATCAGGAATTTTTCCACATCATATTTATAAGGCTCCCCCCCAATCCACATGATTTTCGCACCATCGACCACCAGAACGACACTGGGAGGGACCAGGCAGCTTACTGGAGAAGCAGGTTCGTTCCGCCGGAATAATTCCAGTCCTTCTACTGCTGTGGGGAAATCACCGGTACCAGGCGTGCGCTGCGCGATATCCCGGGAAAGCCTCCCGAGTAAATCTTCAACCGATTTGTCCAAAACCATTTTGAAATGCCTCTCATTTGCCACGTCTTTACGACATTAACTTATCAGTTTAAAAAAATGGAATATACACTTTCACGACAGGCTAATAGGATCAGGCAAAAAACTCATAGTATTTTAATAACACATTTCCTAAGAGCTATCCAAAATAGCAATACCGGAATGAGACCCTCACCGGGTAAGCCATTTCATCACACTGCACTATTTAAGTCGGGGATGAAAAAGAACGCATTCAAATGCAAGGAAGATAATCCGAAGAAAACTCGCTGCCATCGTAGAGAACGTCCAGATTAATATTAAGGCGTTTGGTATCACCAGTGTTTATCCGCAGGATGTTGTGACTGAAATACTCATGCGTGCGATTTAAAAATAGCCCTCCTTATCAACGAATGAAAGGTTTTAATACCATGACAATAAAATCTTCAAAGCGCTTTTTTAATGGCGCACTCCTTGCCGGAGCGCTGGCCATGATTTCAGCAGAATCTGCGGTCGCCCAGCCTGCGCCAGGTACAGCAGCTTCTCCAGTGCGTCTGGTACAGACGTGGGATAAAACATTCCCAAGGAGTGATAAAGTGGATCACCAAAAAGATGCGTATGATGGCGTTGACAGGGTCATATTTATGTATCCGACACACTGGTTTAACCTTACCCCCAATCTCAAATCTTATTTAAACGAGGTCTGGAGTTATGGGTGGGCATTTGGTCCTGAGGGGCATGCACTGAAGAACAAGGAAATGATGGTAGTCACTTCAGCCGGTGCCGCGGAGCAAATGTATTCAGCAGACGGGCTTATTAAAAGCAGCATGGCTGACGTACTGGCTCCGATGAAAGCCTCTGCACTATATGTAGGAATGAAATATCTCCAGCCACTGGTGATTTATAATGCCGTGAATGTTTCTCCCGAAAGAATGAATCATTTGAGTAGCGAGTTAGTCAGCCATTTATCTGCCTGAGTGCTATAAGCGAAATAGACGCGATTTTATTTACTTATCCGCATGTATTGACAAGGTCTAATTATGCAAAATTTTATTTTTCATAACCCGGCCAAAATTATTTTTGGCCATGATCAGATTTCCTCAATTGGTAATGAAATTCCGGGTGATAAAACCGTAATGATTGTTTACGGCGGAGGGAGTGTTAACCGTAATGGCACGCTGAAAAAGGTACGGGATTCGCTGAAAAACTATAGGGTTTATGAGTTCGGAGGAGTCCAGGCTAATCCACATTATGAAACGTTGATGGAAGCTGTTGCGCTTGTTAAGGATAAAGGTGTCAATTTTCTGCTTGCAGTGGGTGGGGGATCAGTTATTGACGGCACCAAATTTGTCGCAGCGGCTGCGTGCTATGACGGTGATGCCTGGGATATTGTTAAAAGTTACGGGAGCGTAGTGAAAAGGGCTTTACCGGTAGGTTGTGTACTGACCATTGCCGCAACAGGCTCAGAAATGAATAATGTCGCAGTTGTTACTAAAGCAGAAACAAAAGATAAGCTGTTTTTTGCATCCCCGTACGTTATGCCACAGTTCTCGGTTCTGGAGCCTGAACTGACATTTACTTTACCCCCAAATCAGACGGCTAATGGTGTGGTTGATGCATTCGTGCATGTACTTGAGCAATATGTGACTTATCCGGTGAATGCCAAAGTACAGGATCGCCTGGCAGAAGGTCTGCTGAACACCCTGAAAGAAGAGGGCCCAAAAGTCCTGACAGATCCTGAGGATTATGATGCCAGGGCGAACATTATGTGGGCCGCAACGATGGCGCTGAATGGCCTGCTCAGTACGGGGACCCCCGCAGACTGGGCATCACATTTGATCGGACAGGAAATTACAGGTCTGTACGGCCTTGATCATGCCCGCACGCTGGCGGTAATGATCCCGGCTATCTGGAAATACGCGCTGGCTGACAAGAAACAGAAACTTGCCCAGTATGGTGAACGTGTCTGGGATATCCCGGCATCTGATATTGAAACGATGGCTCTTCAGGCTATCGACGCAACGGTCGCATTTTTCGAAACCATGGGGGTTAAAACCCGTTTATCTGATTATGGTCTGGGGGATGATATTATTCCGGCGGTAACCAATAAACTGAAAGAGCACGGCCATGTTGCCCTGGGTGAACATGCGAATATTACGACAGAGAAAGTAGAGGAAATACTGAAACTGGCGTTGTAATAAAAATATCCACGTTCTATCGGCAGCATTTCGCCCTCTGAGCTGAAGCACATGCGCCAGCTGAAAGAGGAAAATCTGCGGCTGAAGAAACGGGGGGCCGATCTGAGCCCCGAGAAGGCGATGTTGCAGGACGTGCTGGCAAAAAGAACTGACGCTGGCACGCCTGCGTGAATGGGGCCGGGAGTATTTGATGGAGTGTAGCCTGGGTTTATGAAGTTACTAACCCATACATGCCATTTAACATAATATACATTATGCGTACTAACATGTAATCAGGAAGAATCCAGCATTTCGCACCTGTGATTGTGTTGCTTGTTTTATCCTTGGTTTACGGCTTTTCAGACCCGCCGCAGACCGCTCAATCCGCTTCAGGCGTTCCCTGATGAAAAATCATTTGCCAGCGGTCATCTTCATTTCTGACCCATAACGATGTGCGCAATGTGCGGTGCATTTTCTCTCCCGACGGACTTTGCCTGAACGTCCGGTATGTCAGTAGCAGCGCTCCGCTTTCGATCTGCGTTAATGCGAATTCCTCCGACGCGATTTGCTGTCGGTCGGTTTCTGCCAATAATGAATCGATAACTTGTTGTCTGCCGTATCGTTTCCCCGAACGACCAATCTCGAAAAAATGTCTGTGCAGTAATTTCTCAATGGCAATCTGCTGGCTACGAATTTCTGCCTGATGGAGCTGCCGTTCGTATTGGACAATTAGCGACTGTAAATCCTCTGTCATAGTTCACCTTTTCCATTTCCACCGATAAATGCCGAACTGCGCGTTTTCGCCCCGGCACCCGATCTGTAAGCTTCATCCATTTATCGGCTGTATATAATTCATTCAGATTATTCTTAATTGTTTACCGCGTTATGCCATTTATTCTTAACATCTCAAATACATAAGAACATTAACGATGGAGCGACTCGATGACCTTCCCCGGCCAACTCTCTGGTAACAACCTTCCCGATTACGGTCTTGCACGCAGCCTGGGCCTGGCCCCCGGTGATGACTTTGACTTTACGTCACTGGGCAATCAACTCGACTGTACCCGCAGTTTTCACCAGGTCGGCATCATTTATTCGGATGGGCCGCGTCAATGGCTGGTGCGTCCTTCGCGGCGGATCGCCACGCCGAATCAAAGTACTGTTAGCCATGTTATTGTTACAAAAGTAAATTCTCAATCCACCTACAGCGCAGCTCAAGCCATCAATACGACGATTCAGGCACCTTCACTGGCGAATGAAATTACGTCGACGGCCATTTCTTGCGGAGCCGCAGTCGTCACCGGCGTTCTCGCGCTGGGCGCTGGCGCAGCCGTACCGCTGACTGCCGGGGCTTCAGGCGTGGTGGCGGCGATCATTACTGCCGGAACGGTAGCCACCGTGGCGCAATGCGCTATCGGGCTGGGGCGCATCTCACTGATCGCCACCAATAATGACGACGTGGTAACCTGGCTTGACAGCGAATCTTGGTATGTCACGACCAGCACCGCGCTGGATATTCTCTCACTGGCTGGCGCCGGGGCCGGATTAAAAAGTACCCTGGAAACCTACAAGCTGATGAAAGGCGCAACGTCTTCCAGAGTAACAAACTGGCTGAAGAATTTAAGCCGCGCCGAACGTAAACGCATTACCGAGGAAATTATTCGCGCGCAAAACCCGGGAATATCCAACACCGGCGTAAAAGCAGCGATGAAAGCAGGATTTTACCCGAAACGTTATCCTTCAGAAGCATTACAAACTGCGTTGCAGCGTGAGCTGACGGCGGCACTGGTTAATACCTCAGCCTTTGCCGGTAGCGCGTTAACCGGAACGATCCGCAACCCTGGCAATATGAAAACCTCTGGGCAGTACATTATTGGTCTGATACAGTCATTTTCCTTTACAGGAAGTAATTGGTAGATGATGAAATATATAAAAAGAAGCCTTACGTTAAGTGCTGTGGTAGCAGAGAAAATAAAAACGAACGATCCGGAACGGCTGGAAAAATTAAAGGATCGTTTAAAGGATCGGCTGGGGATTCCTGCGGGCTGGCATATGATGGGCCTGCCGTTGATTGCCAGCATGATCCTCGCGGTGTTTAGCTTCGCCCTTCCCCAACCCTTTATCTGGCTGGCGATTTTTAGCTGGCTGTCGTTGCCGCATTATGCCGTAATGGCCGCAGTGATCCCTGTATCACTGCTCTATAGCGCCATCATTATTATCGCTATGGTATTAATTTCTCGGGGTTTTTTATCGGCGATGAAGGTTTATCTGTGCACGCTTTTTGTGACGTCGCTGGTCGCCATGATATTCTTTCTGACAGCCTTTGTTCCGGCATTGTTTGGCGCTGAACGTCAACTGTGGTTTGTTATCAGCTCATTGTTGGGGCTAATTTTCATTGGTTGTAGCGTTAAATGTCTTAATAGCGCCATGTTTTGCCGCACCAATGCGTTATATTTGCACAACCGGGTCTGGCGCAAGCAATTGAATATTCAGCGTCAGAACATATCCCTTTCAAAACGATAAAATAAAGCCGCTGCGATTATTATTCCGCAGCGGCAATACCGGATTCAAAATATCCGCTTCGACGCCTCCTGCGCCTTACAGATCCAGTTCAACCCACACAGCGGCATGATCCGAACCGGCATTGACCGGTTTTTTCAGTTCGGCGTAAGTTTCCCACTTCGCCGGACGCACGCCGGGCCACATCCCTTTACGGTATACGCCGCCCTGCTTTACTGTTTCCCATAACGCCGGCGACAACAGGATATAGTCGATTTTGTTATTGGCGGTACAGCTTCCCCAGGTACCCGGATAGCCGCCATTATCAAATTTTGCGTGGGTGAAAATATCTCGTAGATCGGTATCTTTCAGCAGTGGCGCAAGCGGCTGGCTGTCGGGCGTATCGTTAAAATCCCCGACAATGGCAATCAGCGTTTCTCCCGCTTTGATGCGTTGCTGGTAAATTGCTTTCACCCGTTCGGCCTGTTCACGGCGGCGGGCGTCCGAGCTGCTTTGCGATCCAAAGCCTTTACTTTTCAGGTGATTCACTAACACATGCAACGTTCTGCCATCCTTTAACGGGATAGCAAACTCCGGGCAATCACGGGAGAAAATCAGCGCGCCATCAGCATCTTTATCATCAACATGGCTACGGATGGTCGCAATCGGGAATGCGCTGACGGTCATCAAACCGACATCGATCCCGCGTTCGTCGTTACCATCAATCACCATCACATGCTCAAACGGCTTGCCATTACGGGCAGGAATGATTTCGCGGTTAAACGCCAGCAACGCGGGTCGGCTTTCCGCTTCGACGACAGCCAGAATATCGGCCTGCAGATCAATCATCACCTGCGCGGTCAACAGCATGGCCGTTTCATCCACCGGCGCGGCGCGCAGCTCCAGCGATCCAACCCAGTCGGCCCGCCCTTCGGCGATAATACGGATCTCCGAGCCATCTGTCGGCCGCGTCAGCAGTTTGCCACGGTTACGGCGCAGGATCACAAACGGTCCAGTATCAGACTTTTTCAGCCCCAGCTCGTTAAGCAAAACCACCATTTTTTGTTTCATTTCGGCGGTATAGGTTAATTCGCCGAGTAACGCATTCAGGGCGGCAAACTTTTCCAGAATCGGTTTGCCTTCGTCCCAGTCGGCCAGATTCATGGCCTTCGCGCGATCGAATAAGTTTTCCACATTGTAAGACGCCAGCCGCATCATATACCCTCCCCTTGAGTTCAGCCGCTTCTGTTGCGCCAGAACGCTGTCGCACAGGCAGTTTCCGGTTATGATTGTAGTCGTCGGCTGTGTCTTCAGCATGACAGAAACAGCCAGCCACCGGGAGAGCAGAATGTTCAGCGGACTCAACAAAAAAGAAGCCAGACGGCTTGCAGCGCTGGAGTTGTTGAAGCACGAAGATAAAGAACGTGACAGCGCACTAGGGGAATTTGCGGCATTTGCCAGCCAGCTTATGGGCGTCGAAGGCTGTTTTGTCACGGTAATTGATGATGTGTTCCAGTACGTCAAATATGCTGCCAATCTCCCGGAAGTTGCGGGAATCACGCCGCTTGAGGAGACAATGTGTAAACACGTCTTCGCGCAGTCTGCGCCGGTGATTTGCAGCGACACGCGAAACGATCCCCGGTTTGCCCACCATCCGCTGGTGAAAGATGGTGCGGTGATTTTTTATGCCGCCGCTCCGCTCAGAGATAAAGAGGGCGACATGCTCGGTACGCTCTGCGTCAGCAACCGAACGCCGCTTACCCCTTCGACACAACAGATTGCGGATTTCCTGAGCATTGCCGCGCTGGCTTCTTCCTGGCTTGAATGCTGGAACTCGGTCGGCCAGATTGATGCTTTAACCGCTCTGCCGAACCGGCAAAACTTGCTCAGGGCGATCGAACGCATTGCGGCGGATGAACCGTCCGGTGAGTACACGCTGATCATTTTCGACTGCATTGATATGCCGAGAGCGTATGAATTGTCGCGCTATCTTGGGTTGAGCGCCGTCGAAAATATGCTGAAAAGCTTCGCGACTTTATTACAAGTGCGGCTCGGTTTGCGCGATCAATCGCCTCTCTATGCTTTTGCCACCGGTCGTTATGCCCTGTTAGTGAAAACCGATGAATCAGAAGCCGTTTTGCGTAAAGCGGCAAATCTGCCGCCCACCAGCGCGAAAATTACTGGTGATATTGAGATTTCGTTGAACATTCACGCCGGGTTTATTCATTTTGTGGCGGGCCAGACGGCGGTCAGAGAAATCTTTCGCCAGGCGATCAGCGCCCTGCACGAAGCGATACGACAAAATATCCCCCTGCTTGCCTTCGATTCCGCCATGGATCAAAAGCGCAATCGCGATTTCAAAATCCTCTACGATCTGGGCGAAGCCATCAAAACAGATAACCAGCTTTATCTGGTGTATCAGCCGAAAATCAACCTGCATAGCGGGCGTACCGAAGGGGTTGAAGCCCTGCTCCGCTGGAAGCATCCGCAGTTGGGGAATATTCCGCCGACGGTGATTATCTCGCTGGCGGAGCGTACCAGCCTGATGTCCGATATCACCCAATGGGTGGTGACCACTGCCATCAAACAACTGGTGGCGTGGCGCAAAAACCACATCACCATCCCGATTTCGGTTAATTTAGCCGCCAGCGATTTGTCCAACGCCGGGTTTGCAAATGCGCTGGAAGAGAAAGTTCTTCAGGCCGGGCTGACCACTGCCGATTTGCGGGTTGAATGTCTGGAGACGGAGAAAGTGCTGGAAAACTCCATCGCCCTCGAAGAGCTGGATATGTTAAAAATGCGCGGCTTTAAAATCCTGCTCGACGACTTTGGCGCGGGCTACAGCAATATCAGTTATTTGCGTACTATTCCTATCGATATCATTAAGTTAGATCGTTCGCTTATTTGTAAAGTCACCAGCGATCGGGGCAGCCAGATTATCGCCCGCAACATTATCCAGATGCTGAAAGAGCTGGATTACATTGTGCTGGCGGAAGGCATTGAGGATGCAGAAACCGCGCAACTGCTTAAAGATTTCGGCTGCGATGAAGCACAGGGATACTTCTTCTCAAAGCCCCTGCTTCCTGAACAGATCCCGGCCTGGCTGGCGCAAAACGATGGTTAAGCGTCAATCTTCCTGTAATTTGCGCCACAGGCTCATTTTACTGATCCCAAGGTGCCGGGCCACTTTCTGCTGATCCTGATTGTAACGTCGCAGATAAAGGGTAATAACCTGCCGCTCAATGTCGCGAACCAGCGCCTTGAGCGATCCTTTGTTCAGATCCACGGTCACAGCATCATTAATCGCTGCGGGTTTGTTACTGCCCGCCAGCGAAAAACCGGTCAGTGTCAGCAATTCATACAACGAATAGGTCGGAAATTCCCCTGACAACAACGCCAGACGCTCAAGGATAAAACGCAGTTCGCGGACATTGCCCGGCCAGTGCCAGCCGGTGAACAGATCGAGAAATTGCTCCAGCAGATGTTCTGCCTGCCACTCACAAAGAAACATCCCGGCCAGATAACGAATATCTTCCGGACGTTCCCGCAGCGGCGGAACCGCCAGCGGCAGCACATTCAGTCGGTAGTAGAGATCGCGGCGAAACCCGCCTTCCTCGCTCATCTTCTCCAGCGAACGATTGGTCGCGCCAATAATTCTGACATCGACCGGGATCACGTCTTTGCCGCCGATATGCATGATTTCATACTCCTGGAGCACCCGTAATAAGCGGCTCTGGATGGTCATTGGCAGTTCGCCAATTTCATCGAGAAACAGCGTTCCCTGATGCGCCAGCTCGATAAGCCCCGACTTTCCTTCCCGCCTGGCACCGGTAAACGCGCCGCCTTCATAACCAAAAAGCTCACTCTCCAGCAGGCTTTCCGGGATCGCCGCGCAGTTGATGGCGACAAACGGCCCGCGACTGCGCAGACTGTGGTCATGTATGCTCTGGGCAAACAGCTCTTTGCCGGTGCCGGACTCCCCGTAAATCATCACCGGAGAATCGGTGCGGGCATAAATTTGCGCCAGCTTTTTGATCGCCTGCATTTCACCGTTGGCGGTGAAGATATGATCGAAGGTATAGCGGGCATTGAACCCTTTTTTCTTAAGCTTGCCGCGCAGGATACGCTCCACCTTCTCTATCTGCGGCGTATCCGTAAAAGAGCAAACCACGCCAATGCAGCGTTTGCCCATAAATATCGGCACCCGGCTGGTGATAATGGAGGTGCTATCCAGCTCCTGCAATTCGCGGATCTCCGGCGCTGCGGTCAGCAGCACCTGGTTTATCCGTGTGTTTTTAATAATTGAATCAACAGGTTTACCTATTACCTGTGTTCCGCTCAAGCCGAAAATCTTTTCTGCGCTGCGGTTAAACACCTGAATTTCATTATTTTCATTGGTGACAATGATGCCTTCCGTAATGGACGACAAAATGATCTCCAGCCTGGCGGTATCCTGCGCTTTGCGTTTCGTTGTTTCCACTATCGCCAGTGCTTCACGCAGCGCGCTGTTCACCGATTCGACACCATTTTCGATCAGGATGCCCTGCATCGCATATTGCCTTGCACTATCGGTGACCGGAAAACCGCCGGTCACCGTGGCATAGCGGCGGCGCCGACACTGCTCCAGTTTTTCGGTCATATCGGCGTGCGATAAAAAAACAAATTCATCGATGGTGATATTCAGCGCCTGCGCAATAAGTAATACATCCGTTAAGTAGGTCTGGTAATTAAAAAAGGCAATATGCTGCGGATAATTTTTCAGCGGAATGAGCGATTTCAGTAAATCGGCAGTCGATGTCAGTATTTTAACCACCGGAATCTGCGTTGATTTTTCGATATATTCCGCTGTCCCTCCCCGGCTCAGAATAACATCGTAATACTCTGTATCAAGATTTCTGGCGATGCTGGCCGCTTTCTCGAGGCTGCCATGATAAACGTGGCAGTTAAAAATACCCGTACATTGTTCAGCGACTATTTCGCCCAGTTGCGGGTAAGGTGTAATTAATGCAAGGTTTGGCAGAGGATTCTTGTTCATGGCGATAATTTTCAATGTTGTCGTTTTATTAAATCAATATCACAGTTGATATTTCTAACACAATTGATATTGAGTCTGGCGTAGTGTTTTTTATTTTCATCAATTAAAAACATTAAAATTCATGCTGTTAAGTCATTTCTTTCCTTTTTTGTTTTTTGGCATGGCGATTGGATTAATAACACCCGTGTGAAGTATATGCTTCCACAAATTATATTTTTATCTTACAAGGAAAAGGAATGAATAATAAGTCTGGTGTATTAAGTGGCGTCCGCGTTCTCGATCTTACTCGCGTTCTTGCCGGTCCTTACTGTGGAATGATGTTAGCTGATTTTGGCGCTGACGTGATTAAAATTGAATTACCGGGTAAAGGCGATGATGCCCGCGCAAACGCGCCGCAAATAAATGGCGAAAGCGCCTACTTTATGAATCTTAATCGCAATAAACGCGGTATTACGTTGAATCTGAAGTCTGAACAAGGGCGCGCTATTTTTCTTGAGATGGTGCGCAACAGCGATATTGTGCTGGAAAATTACCGTCCGGGTGTGATGGAAAAACTCGGCCTCGGTTATGAAGATCTGCGCAAGGTGAATCCAGCCATTATTTATGGCGCGGTGTCGGGTTTCGGCCACACCGGGCCGTACGCTAAACGCGCGGGATACGACATTATCGGCCAGGCGATGAGCGGGCTAATGAGCACCACGGGCTGGGCCGATACCCCACCTACCCGCACCGGCACAGCGATTGCCGATGTGGTGGGCGGTATGAGCTGCGCCATCGGTGTCCTTGCCGCCTACGCCAACCGCCTGAAAACCGGGGTCGGCGACAAAGTGGATATCGCGCTAGTTGATGCGATGGTCTCGTCGCTGGAGATCATCAATATTATCTATCTGAACACCGGACGCATTCCGACGCGCATCGGTAACCGTTATGAGGCGATTTATCCCTACGATTCATTTCAGGCGCAGGACGGTTACGTCATTATCGCCTGTGGCAACGACAAGTTGTTTGGACTGCTGAAACAGACGCTGAAAATCAGTGAACTGGAGGATGCCAGATTCAGCACCAATATCGCGCGCGTCACCCACCATGCAGAACTGAAAGCCATCCTTGAGCGCTGGACCGGCGAACACCCGATTGACCAGATCGTTGAATTGCTGCTGGCGGCAGGGATTCCCGCGGCCCCTATCAACACCATCGACCGCGTCACCAAAGATCCACATATTGCCGTGGCGCGTGAAATGTTTGTCGATATTGAACATCCGGTGGCCGGTAAAATTACCATGACCGGTAATCAGGTTAAATTCTCCAACAACAAAACTTCCATCAGAATGCCCGCGCCAACGCTGGGCCAGCACAACCACGAAATATTAAAAGAACTGCTCAATTATTCCGATGCGGAAATAGAGCAGCTTATCAACGATGGTATTCTGTAAGGCCAACACCATGGGAAAATTTATTCAACTTACCGAAGTCGGACCGCGAGATGGCTTCCAGAATATTAAGCAGCCGATTCCGACAGAATTGAAAATTCGTATTATCGATAAACTGATCGCCGCCGGTGCGAAAAACATCGAAATAACCTCGATGGTCAGCCCGAAAGCGATCCCGCAAATGTCGGATGCCAAACAGGTCATTGCGCATGTGCTTGAAAAGCACCCGACGATAACGCCATGGGTGCTGGTACCAAATAGCCGGGGAGCGCAATTAGCGGTGGAGAGTCAGATCTCGCGGGTGAATTATGTTATCTCCGTCAGCCCGGCGCATAACCAGGCCAATATTAACCGTACGCATCCGCAGTCGCTGGATGAGCTGGCGGCCATTCGCCAGGCGCATCCGGATCTGGAGATTTCGCTGTCGCTGGCCACCGCGTTTGGCTGCCCTTTTATCGGTGCCACCTGCACCGATACGCTGCTGGAGATGATCCGTTTCGCCGCGGATCTTGGCATTCACCACATTACGCTGTGCGACACCATCGGCGTGGCGAATCCCCGCCAGACTGCAGATCTCCTGCAACGCATCAGCGCCCGGTTCCCGCATCTCGATATCGGCCTGCATATGCATAACACGCACGGTATGGCGCTGGCCAACATGATGGCTGGCCTGCAAAACGGCGTGACGCGTTTTGAAACGGCGGTTGGCGGTCTTGGCGGTTGCCCCTTCGCACCGGGCGCCGCCGGAAATGCCGCAACGGAAGATGTGGTAAATATGTTTTCCCGCATGGGGTTCGATTGCGGAATATCACTCGATGCGCTGCTGGAGGTCTCTGCATTAATTCGTGAGTCCATTGAACCTGCGTTATTAAGCAGTTTATCGCGTGCCCGAACTTACCGCGAATTTGCTTTTTACGATCCGCAATGCTGAATCTCCCGGGAATGAAATATGAAAAATAATATGGATAAACCCACCATGACGCATTACCGGTGGTGGGTAATGAGCTTTATCTTTGTTATCTACACCGTGGCAAATGCCGACAGGGCAAATATTGGTTTTGCCCTGCCCTTTATTCAGGAGGAATTTAATATCTCCAATACCCTGGCCGGTTTATTAATCAGCCTGTTCTTTGCCGGATATGCGCTGTTTCAAATCCCGGCCGGGTATGTCATTAAAAAATATGGTATGCGCAATGCATTTGCGCTCGGCATGTTTCTGACCTCCATTTTCACCGCCTTAATGGGCGTGGTGAATAATGTGCTGGTGCTGAAATTGCTGCGCTTCTTTGTTGGCGTCAGCGAAGCGCCGGTGGTGATTGGCTCGACGGCGACCATTAATCAGTGGTTTCCGGCGAAAGAAAAAGGCACCGCCACCGGCCTGTTTCTTGCTGGTTCAAAGTTCGGTCCGCTGATTGTTCCCGCCCTCTGTGCGTGGATCATCATGACGTGGGGCTGGCGTTATATCTTCGTCTTTTTCGCTATTCCCGGGGTTTTGTTGTCCATCTTTTGGTATTTCATGGTGCGTAACAAACCGGAAGAGAGCCGCTTTGTGAACAAACAGGAGGCGGCATACATTCGCGACGAGTTACCGGGTAATACGCCGCAACACGGAGAGGCGCCGCAGAAGGCCTGCTTCCGCTACTGCTGGCTGGACACCCTGATCCGCACCCGCCAGGTGGAGGAGCTCACCACTTCGAAGCAGGTGTTCAGGTGCTGGGATATTTATGGCGTGGCATTAGGCTACTTCTCGATGGTCGGCATTGTCAGCGTGCTGATGTCGTGGCTGCCGAAGTATTTGATCACCGAGCGCGGCTTCGATCTCACCAGCTCCGCCGCGCTGGCGGCCGCGCCTTTCCTCGGCACCGTGCTGGGCAATTTTCTCGGCGGCGTGCTTTCAGATCGGGTGCTGAATAAAAGACGTAAGCCGCTGATGTTGCTGAGCGCAGGTGCGACGATTTTCACCATGTATTCGCTGGTGTTTGCCCCTGAAAGCAAAGCGATTCTTTCTCTGATGCTGTTTATGCTCGGGCTGATGCTTTCTCTCGGTTATTCCGCCTATTCGGTGTATGCCATGGGCCGCGTCAGTAAAGAGATCTATCCCGTGGCCTACAGTGTGATCAATATGGGTGGACAACTCGGCGGCATGTGCATGCCGCTGATTGTCGGGGTCATCCTTGATCGCTGGAACTGGGATGCGGTGTTTATGACCATGACCGGCTTCTGCATGTTGTGTTTTATGCTTGTTGCCACGGTCATTGAACCGTTATCGAAAGAGGTCACGGTGGTGCGTCGTTAAACGTCAGGGGGCGAAAGCCCCCTTTTCAGTCTGGCCGCAACGTGCGGCAAACGTTCAGCACAAACTGCCGTAGCCAGCGGTGCGCCGGGTCAACTTCCGAACGCGGATGCCAGAGCTGTGAAACGGTGATGCCGCGGGTTTTGACCGGCAGTTCAAATACGCAGAGCCCCTCGCTTGTCGCCTTATTCATCAGGAACGAGGCCGGAACCAGCGCAATCAAATCAGTGGCGCGCGCTACCGCCAGCGCAGCCGGAAAGCCCGGCACTACGGCGGCTATATTGCGATTCAGCCCGGCATCGGCCAGCGCTTCATCCACCGGTCCGCTCAGTAGCCCGCGCCGTGAGGCGACAACATGCGCAAACGAGACATACTGTTCAACGCTCACTGCCTGCTGTTGCGCCAGCGGATGGCCGCTTCTGACGACGCCGACAAAACGATCGCGAAACAGCGCCTGTACGCGAATTTCCGGCCCCATTTCCCCCAGCACGCCAATCTCCAGATCGACCCGCCCCTCGCGCAGCGGTTTATCGCTTTTCTCCGCTTTCGGCGTAAAGCGCAGCGTTACGCCAGGCGCAATGGCAGCGGCTTGTGCAATTAGCGACGGGCCAAAGGCTTCAACAAAACCGTCGTTGGCACGCAGCGTAAACATCTGTCGCAAGCTGGCAATGTCCAGCACCGGCGTTGCCGGGCGCAATACCGCCCGCGCCTCGAAAACGGCGTTTTGCGTGCGTTCGCGAATGGCTTCGGCATAAGGCGTCAGCACCATCGTCCGCCCTGCCCGCACCAGCAGCGGATCGCCGGTGGTTTCCCGCAGGCGGCTCAGCGTGCGGCTCATCGCCGATGCGCTCAGCCCCAGCCTTCGGGCGGCAGCGGCAACGCTTCTTTCGGCCAGCAGAATATCCAGCGCAAACAGCAGATTCAGGTCCGGTTGTGTCATAGCAGGCTGTTTCTCATAGTGATTAATAAGATATGGCGTTTGCTGCACTGTATCAATGCAACTGCTGCGTCTTCCGCCATGTATCCCGCGAAAGTAGAGTCAATGCAAGCACAACTTATCCTGAGGTAATGATGGAATTGTTTACAGACCTGCCTGGCGACGAAGGGTTAGCGGGGCGTCAGCGCGCGCTGGCGCTGATTGCGCTGATGACCAGCACCACGATGGCCGTTTTTGATGGCACGATGGTGAATATTGCCCTGCCGCAAATCGCCCGTGCGCTGCATGTCTCCGCGGGGGACGCCGTTTGGGTGGCGAATGGTTATCTGCTTTCTGCCGCCATGACGCTGGCTATTTTTGCTGCGCTTGCCGCCCGCATGGGGTTCCGCCCGCTGTTTGCCTGCGGGTTACTGCTGTTTACGCTGGCATCGCTGGGGTGCGCGTTATCCTCATCACTGTCGGTGCTGGTGACCATGCGCGTACTGCAAGGGATTGGCGGCGCGGCCACGCTCAGTATTGCACCAGCGATCCTGCGCTCAATTTTCCCCACGCGTCTGCTGGGACGCATTCTCGGCATCAACGCCCTGCTGATCGCCACCAGCACGGCGATTGCGCCGGTCATTGGCGGCGCTCTGCTGAGCGCACTGGGATGGCAATGGCTGTTTGCCATCAATATTCCGCTGGGCGCTATCGCACTGGCATTTGCCCTGCGCGTCATTCCGGGAAAAAGTACCAACGTTAGCGGGCCGTTTGATGTGCAGGGCGCGCTGTTCTCGGCGCTGATGCTGGGGGCGGCCATCATGGCGTCGACAGACATATCCTGCACAGGCACGGCCTGGGCTGCGATCGCGGTGGCGAGCGGGCTGGCGTTTGTGCGCCGTCAACAGCGGGCGCCGCAACCGTTGCTGCCGCTGGGGCTTTTTGCCTCGTCCCGTTTCTCTCTTGCTGCGCTCACCTCGCTGGCCTCGTTTATCAGCCAGGGCGTGACTTTTGTCGCGCTGCCATTTCTCTTTCAGAATGTTTATGGCTACAGCGCCTTTACCTCGGCTTTGCTGTTTACCGCCTGGCCGGTCGGCATCATTCTGGTGGCGCCGCATGCCGGGCGGCTGGCAGATCGCTATGCGCCCGCAAAGATTGCCACTGCCGGGTTACTGCTGTTCGCCGTTGGGTTGCTGCTGCTGGTGCTGCTGCCGCAAAATGCGGCGGCGTGGGATATCAGCCTGCGCGGACTGATCTGCGGAATGGGTTTCGGCTGTTTTCAAAGCCCGAACAACCGGGAGATGCTCGCCAGCGCCTCACGCGAGCACAGCGGCTATGCCTCTGGCGTGTTAGCCATTGTGCGCACCTTTGGACAGTGCCTTGGCGCGGCGCTGGTAGGCGTGATGCTGGCACTCTGCACGCCAACGCAGGAAGCGCTGGCGATACGGCTGGGATTGTGGCTGGCGATGATAGCGACGCTGCTGGCAATCGCCTTCAGTCTGAGCCGCCTGCGTCGCTTGCCGAATCAGGCCGTACGCTGAGCCAGCCAGACCGTGTGGCCGGCACAGTCGGGATCTTCCGCCCGCATCTCCAGCACGCGAAAGCCGATTGCCGCCAGGTGTTGCCGGTACTCTTCAGGCGCGAGGCTGGCGTGAAACAGCGGTTCGCCCTCAAATTGCCCGATGGCGATACCGTCCTCCGGCCCGCAGGTAAACATCAGTACACTGCCGGGATGGCTGTGGCGGGCAAAGTGGGCAAACATGCTGCGCTGATCGTCCTGGGTCAGATGGAAAAAGCTGTCCCAGGCGATCAGGCCGTCGAAGGTTTCCCCCAGCGTAAGCTGGCGCATATCCTGGTGAACCCAGCGCGCAGACGGAAAAGTCTGCCGGGCCCTTTCCAGCATTGCCTGCGCGCCGTCCACGCCGGTGAGATGAAAGCCCTGAGCGATAAACCATGCGGCGATCGGTTGACCATTGCCGCAGCCTATATCCAGAATCCGCCCATTCTCTGGTAAGCGCGCGGCGAATTTCTCCAGCCAGCTTTTTTCAAACAGCGCTTGCGAACGTTGCTGCGCGAACGCAGCGGCGTGACGTTGATAGAGGGAAAGAATGGCACTGGCGGCCTCAGAGCGACTCATACCAGCATTCCTTTCAGCTTCGCCAGCAGATACGCAGTCACCGACGTGGCGTCGCTGATTACACCTTCTGCGATCAGCGCTTCAAACTCACGCAGCCTTATTTTACGCGCTGTCAGGCCGACTTCTTCCGGTTCCAGCGAGGTCTGATGCTGGGTCAGATCTTCTGCAAGAAAGATATGATAGCCCTGGTTGGAGTAGCCCTGTGCCAGTTTCTGATAGCCGACATGGCGCATACGTCCGGCAATCAACCCGGTCTCTTCCTGAAGTTCCCCGGCGGCAACGCGCAACGGATCTTCCTCAGGCGCGCACTCCCACGATCCCTGCGGCAGTTCGAGGGTGCGTTTGCCAATCGGGTAACGGTACTGCTCAACGATGTACAGTGCATCGTCCTCGCGGGCAATAATCACCACGAAGTCGGGTTTCTCCACCACGGAATAGATCCCTTCATTGCCGTCGGCACGCAGAATACGGTCTTCGCGCAGGCGCATCCATTTATTGCGGTAAACTTCGGTGCTGGCGAGGGTTTTGATGTCGGACATCATTATTCTCCTGGGATGAGTTCGCATTCCATATCAAAGCAGCGCAGATCGGCTCGCGCCATTTTTGAGTGATACCGGCTTTCCTGTATAACGCGAAACCCTTGTTGTTGATAGAAACGGCAGGCATTCGGCGTTGATGCCAGCGTCAGGCGGGTAAAACCGCGGCGTCGAGCTTCCTGCTTCAGCGCAGTGATGATGGCCGAAGCCAGGCCTCTGCCGCTCCACTGCGGCAGGGTGAAAATGGCTTCCACACTGCAGGTGCGCAGATCGAGATACCCGCTGGCAACGGGGATATTCTCCGGCGTGACGGCAACATAGAACGGGTTCTCTTCGATCACCACACGGTAATTGTCCGGCATGGCTTGCGGTGTCCAGGCCTCGATCACTTCCGGTGAATAGACCGCTTTACACCCCTGCTGGATCGCTGCGTTGCGAATGTGCCACAACGTTTCGGCTTCTTCAGGCACCGCCAGTCTGATCGTCATACGCGCTCCTTTGCTGAAAATGATATTTACCATATCAATACCAGCCGCGCTGTGTTCGCTTTTTTCGCCCGAAAATTCGCCGGAAGGATTCTGCCAGAGAATGCAGCACCCCATAAAAAAGGAGATGGCGCCTGGATTACCGCCATCTCCTTCGGGGTTACGGCTGGCGGCAATCAGGGAATGAGATCACAGTTGCAGGCAGCGCCGCCTTCACCGGCCAGACAAAGGATATGACACACCTCGTTCCAGTCCGGTTCGCTGCTCCTTTCCGGGGGCGCTGCCGCGATATTCATCGATAATCCAAATAACAGCATTGAGAGTAATGCCTTGAATTTTTTCATAATACATCTCCTTTTGTATTACGGGTTTCATGGTGCCCTTTGAAACCTAACATGCAACCGCAGCCAGAAAACATTATGGCTATCCGATTCGCTGTGTTTTGCGCTGTACTGGCGTAAAGGGTGCTGGCGTAAGATTAATCTTATTTTTTGCGTTGAGATGGTAAAGCAGGAGATAATTGCGTTGGTTGACAGTAACGCTACTTTTGCAACATTTGATTAAACGATGTGCAACATTCAATGCCTTAGCGCAAATTTCATTCGAAAGTTTCGCTGAGAAATGATGTCGTCAACCGGAGTGAAAAATCGCTGTTTACCTGAATAAAAATCACACAGTTTGTAAGGAAATTCTCGTCATTTCATCCGGTTAAAAATTATGTTATCAGTATCAGCCTGCAAACTGAAAGACGTGCATTTTCAGGCGCGTCGCCCCTGTGAGGCCGAAAGATGATGGAACCTGTCGTTTACGTTGTCGATGATGATAATGCCGTCAGAAAATCAATTGTCCGGCTGTTGGCATCCGAAGGTTATCGCGCCATCGACTTCGCGTCCGCGGAGTCATTTCTCTCTCATCCCCTTGTCGGCGTTCCGGCCTGTTTGATCCTCGATTTAAACATGCCGGTGGTGAATGGTTTTGATGTTGCCAGCGCGTTAAAAGATCGCGGGCGCGAGCTGCCGATTATCTTTCTGACGGGATTTGGCACCATTCCACTAACCGTGCAGGCAATGAAAGCCGGTGCGCGAGAGTTTCTGACTAAACCCGTGGAACCGGAGCGTTTGCTGGCTGCGGTGGTGGATGCCCTGAAAGGCGCCGAGCAGGAGTTTGAACAGCAGCAGGCGAACTTTGCGCTCAAACAGCGCCACCTCTCTTTAACGCCGCGCGAGCAGGAAGTGTTTGAACTGGCGATCAGCGGCTTGCTGAATAAGCAGATCGCCGCAGAGCTCGGCGTCAGCGAAATCACCGTCAAAGTGCATCGCCGTCGGGTGATGGACAAAATGCAGGCCCGCTCGCTGGCGGATCTGGTGCATGCCGCCGGAAGCCTGCAAATCGCCAAATCCCGCAGCCGTTAATCGCTGGCGGGCACGGTAAAGGAGAACAGACTGCCAAACGGCGTTCTTGCCTGCGCCGTCAGCTTCCCCTGATGCCGTTCAATAATGGTGTGACTGATGGTCAGCCCCATCCCCATTCCCTGCGCTTTGGTGGTGTAGAACGATTCAAACAGGCGGGCCTGCACTTCGGCATCCATTCCGCTGCCGGTATCGGCAATGGCGCACAGCAGTTCACCCGGCTGCGGGTTTTGCGTGCTGAGCGTCAGCACCCGCGGGCGCGAATCCACCTCGGCCATCGCTTCAATGGCATTCATTACCAGATTCAGCAGCACCTGTTGGATCTGCACGCTGTCGCCGCAAAACAGGCTATTGGCGGCCTGCAACCGGTAATCGACAGCAATATGCCGCCGCTCAAGTTCGCTGCGCGACAGGGTCAGAATATGGTGCAGCAGCGCGTGCAGATCGAGGCGTTCAAACACCGGCGGCTGGCGGCGCGTCAGGGATTGCAGGCTGCGGATCACCTCGCCTGCGCGCTGCCCTTCGCTAATAATTTCCTCCAGCCCGGTGCGGATGTTTTCAATCGGCAGCGGATCGCGGTTAAGCCAGCGCAGGCTGGCGCCCGCGTTGGAGACAATCGACATCAGCGGCTGGTTAATCTCATGGGCAATTGATGAGGTCAGTTGCCCGACGGTGGTTGCCCGCGAAACGCGCGCCAGTTCGGCCTGTGCCACGCGTACCGCATCTTCATTTTGCCGTTGGGTGGTGATATCGGTGATGGTGCCAAAATATTCATGCACCGTTTCACCGCTGGCCGCCACCGGATCGCCAATGCCGAGAATATAACGCACCTCGCCGTCGGCGCGGATAATACGGAATTCCGCCTGCATGGTTAACCCCTGCGCGACGCTGCGGGTCACCAGCGCGCTGATATGCGCATGGTCGTCAGGATGCACATAGGTGAGAAACTCGGCCATCGAAATCAGCTTGCGTTTCTCCGGTAGCCCCAGAATGCGCGCATACTCATCCGACATATGCATCAGATCCTGCTCCAGCTCCCAGCGCCAGGTTCCTGTGTGGCTGATCTGCTCGCCGAGCATCAGCGAGGTCTGGCTGGCGCGCAGCTCTTTTTCCACCCGGCGGCGCTGAATATTCTCCTCCAGCAGTTCGGCGTACAGACGCGCCGTTTCCAGCGAAACCGCCGCATGCGCGCCAAGCAGGTTTACCACTCGGGAGTGCCCGGCGGTAAACACGTCCGGCATCAGGCGATTCTCCAGATAGAGTGCCCCCACCAGCCGCGCCTGTTTAAACATCGGCACGCACATTACAGCAGCGCCGGAGGTTAACAGATAGGGATCCTGGCTGAATGGGCTGTACTCTTCCGGCCTGCCGGTGCGGATCTCCTGCCCGGTACGGATCACTGCCGCCAGCACCGACAGCGGTAAATCCGTCGCCAGCGGCGTTTCGTTCAGTACCTGTACGCGCACCCCTTCGTTGCTGGTGTGTGCGCTGGCTTCAATCAGCGGGATAGTGTCGTCCAGTACGCGGATTAACAAGCCGCGCTGTGCGCCTGCCCGTTCCAGCAACATGGTCATCAGGATCTGGATCAGCCGCTCAAGATTGATCTCTTCGGAGAGCGCGCGCGAGGCTTTGATGATGCTTTGCAGATCGCGAATTTCATCATTTTGCGCAAACGCAATGGTGTCATACGGCGTACTGGCCGCCTTCGCGACAAGATGCGGGTGCGTCTGTTCGAGCTGACGCACTTTGCCGTGCGCGCCAACGCGGCCCCAGGCGGCGATTGCCCCGCGAAACCAGGCATCGGCAATCGTTGGATAACCGCAGGTGCGGGCAAATTGCCCGGCCAGTTCGTGCGCCAGCGCGTTGCTTGGGTTAAAGCCCGCTTCGCGCGACAGCTTGATGGCTTTCTCATACTGACCAATGGCGATACTGTTCATCCCGTCAAGCCGGACGATCTCGGCGTACAGTAGTGCCTCTTTGTCGCTGAAGGTCGCCGGATTGAGTCGCGCCCAGCGCGCGATCGGGTTGTAGTGCTGATTAAGCCGCTGGCGATGCGCGGCGGAAAAGGTATCCGGCGTCAGTTGCATCGACAACGACAGCGCGCTGTAGAGATGGTAATCGAGCAGATTGACGTGTCCGGGCGCGGACCAGGCAAAGCGTCCCGCTTCCAGCAGGCTGCTTTCCGCCTGCGCATATTCACCGGCAAAGAAGTGCGCCATTCCGCCATAAAGCCAGAACCAGAACAGCATGGTCGGCGGCGGTGTTGCCGGTAGCAGTGATTCCGGCAACACCGCTTTACCGCTAAACACCGGCTGGGGTGTTCGCAGGTACTCAACAAAGTGACGTTGTAACAGAAGAACGGTATCCATATCCGAAAAACGTGTTTCGCGCACGAAGGCCAGCCCGCGTTCTATATAACTCAGTACCACATCAAGCGGGTCGCCGCAGGCCAGGCTGTTGCTGACCTCACGGAAGGAGGCGAAGCAGGCAATAGTGAGATCGCCATGCGCAACCGCAGCGGTGAAACAGTTTCTGGCGCACTGGACGGTATGCGACAACGGCTGGATCCAGACGCTGCTGCGCCCCAGCGCCACCAGTGTTTTGGCGGCGTAATCATGAAAACCGTGGCGCGTGACCAGATCCTGTGCCAGCGTGCCGTAGCGAAAGCCCTGCTCATACTCGCCATACCGCTCGCCAATCATCACGCCAAACCACGCCAGCGCGGCAGTGGATGCGCCCGTCAGCCCGCGCTCCAGCGTCAGTTGCAGTATCCGGCAGAGCAGCAGGAAATGCAGGCGTGGACAGTGAAAACTGGCGTACAGACTGGCGCTTCCCAGCAGGTTCATCAGCACATCTGTTTCGCGGTGGTTCATGCGCGGCAACGCCATAAACGCGCTGGCGGGCTGCGTACCGATAAGGGATGAAATCTCCTGCCAGGCTTCGTCGCACTCCGCATCGTCCGGCTGGCGGCTCACGTGAATACCGAACACGGAGAGCCAGCTCAGCGTGGTGTCGAGCGCCTGTGAATAGCTGGAGCGGCGGATATGCACCTCCGCCAGTACACTGGCGGCATGGGCTTTTTCCACCAGCCCGCCCGGCGAGGCCAGCAGCGTTTCGCACGATGCGCGTGCGGTAGCGAGATGGCCCAGCAGAAGTTCGCATTCTGCCCGCTGTAAATCGAGCGCGAAGAGATCGCCGCTGTCGGCGCTGAGCGTGCGCGCGGTCTGTAAATAACCCAGCGCGGAAGCGTAATCGCCGCTGCGTTTGGCCTGCCGGGCGGCATGGGCACAAAGTTCGCTGAACTTCTGCCGCTGTGGCGCAAGCTGGATACTGTCGATCGCCGCCGTGACATGGTGGATGGTGCGAAACAGGATCTCGTTACCTGGGGTTTGCCGCGCTTCATCAGCCAGCAGGCTGGCGGCCCGCAGATGTAACTGACGGCATACGGACAAGGGCAGCGCGGCGCTTGCCGCCTGCTGAATGCGCTCATGGGTAAAAGTGTATTCGTCGGCGTTGAGAGTAATTAACTGCACGGCCACCGCCGGATGCAGGTGCAAACGGAGCTCGCCAGGCGTTATCTCCAGTATGCGGCTTGCCAGCGACACCCCGCCCGCGCTGCCAAGGCAGGCCAGATGAGCGAGCAGCGTACGGGTCTCATCCGGCATCTGTTCCAGTTGTTGCAGCACCAGACTGATAACGTTTTCGCTGTAGTAACGGGCGCGAATCGCCGCCAGATCATAGTGCCAGCGCCCCTGATAGCTGTTATGACTCACCAGCCCGTCTTCGACGATGCGTTTAAAAAATTCATGGGCAAACAGCGGATTACCGCCGGTTTTTTCATGGATCAGTTTTGCCAGATCAACGGTCGATGCCGGGCGGGTCTGAAAAACGATCGCCAGCCAGCGCGCCACGGCTTTGACGGAGAGGGGTTGCGGCTCGCACGCTGTCGTTCGCCGGGCGGCGCTGCGCAGGCGTACCAGCGTGGCGGCAAACTCCTCATCCCCGAGCGACGGCAGATCGCGGTGCGATACCACCATCAGCAGCGGCAAGGCGTGGCTGTGCTGTAACAGGTACTCCAGCAGTTGCAGGCTGGCGTCATCGATCCAGTGCAGATTGTCGATCAGTATGACCAGCGGGCAACCGGGCGTGGCAAATACACTCACCAGGCGCAACACCATATGATTAAAGCGGGCGCGGGCATCCAGCGCGACGCTGTCAATGAAAGGCGCGGGTTTACTCCCCAGCAGCAGACCCAGTTCCGGCGCGAGGCTGACCGCCAGCCCTTCATACCCGGCCAGCGCGACGGAGAGCCGCGATTTCCAGCGCGTCACCTCTTCGGCGGGTAGCCCCAGCAAATGCAACGCCAGCGAGCGAAACGCCGCTGTCAGCGCGCCAAGCGGCAGCACCGAGCTGTACTGCTCCACTTTGCCAAGCGCAATTAGCGTCGGGCGTTGCAGAAACAGTTTCAGCGCCGAGGCCATCAGCGAAGATTTCCCCATCCCGGACGGTCCGCTGAGGGTGACCAGCATCTGTTTACCACTGTGGTTAACTCCTTCCAGCGCCGCAACCAGTTCGCCCGCCTGCGGATGTGCGCGGTACAACGTATTGGCAAAGTGCAGCGACGGAGAGCGATCCTGTAAACCGGGCGTAAACGCCGGAATGCCCTGCTCCGGCGTCAGCGTGGCCTGGCATCGGCGCAGATCGGCGATCAGGCCATCAATGGTCTGATAACGTTTCTCCGGCGATTTGGCCAGCAGCTTCAGCAGGATGGTCGACAGCATCGGCGGTAACCCTTCCCGCAGGCTGTGCGGCGCGGCAGGTTCAGAGGCAATATGATGCAGCGTCCACTCTGCCTGCCCGCCTTCGGGCAGATCGAACGGCAGCACGCCGGTCAGTAATTCATACAGAACGATGCCCAGACTGTAGAGATCGCTGCGGCTGTCAACGGCATGATGGGTGCGGGCGGTGTGCTCCGGTGACATATACGCCAGCGTGCCGCCAGAAAGCGGCAGCCAGTTTTGCGCCTGCGCTTCACTGCTGCTGGTGGCAAGGCCAAATCCGCCGAGACGGCAGTGCTCCCCGCTAAGAAAAATGTTTCCCGGCTTGATATCGCCGTGAATGAGATTGCGGTGATGCATCTGGCGCAGCGGCGCGCAGATACGTAAGGCCAGCTCCAGCCAGCTGGCGATGCAGGCCATCGGCTGAGCGGTCATCCGGGTGAGCGTCTCAAAAGCAAATGTCGGATAGACCAGCGCAAAACGGCCATGATATTGCGCGCTGGCGACAGGCGTGACCGCCCAGTTACTCTCCAGTTGCGCGCGCAGCGCCAGCTCATTTTTCAGCAACTGGCTGGCGCGCGGTTCGGCATCGTCGCTGACGGCGGTGGCGAGGATAAAGGCGTCGCTGCCCCACGGGTAATGGGCATTCATCCAGGCAATGCATCCTTCCTGCGCCAGTGGCGTATAGATGGCGTCATCCTGCACAGTAAAAGGCTGCCCTGCGTTGTGTTCACTGGTTTCCGGCCGCAACCGAAGACGCGAAGCGTCGCTCATGGATTATCCTCGATGTTGGTCAACACGCGTTGAACATATTCAAGGAGGATATCGATATCGATGGGTTTGCGCAAAAAAGCAACGGCACCGGGTTTGCCCGCGTACCGTTGCCAGGTTTCGTCGTCGTGGCCGGAGATAAAGATCACCGGCGGCGGTGCCGGGCTAAGCTGCAACCTCTCAAACAGCATTGCGCCGCTCATGCCCTTCAGTTTGAGATCCGCAATCACCAGCGCAATCGCAGGCTGCGCCGGGCCATCGTTGAGAAACGCTTCCGCCGAGGGAAATGCTATCGTGGCGTAGCCCTCCGATTGCAGCAAATTACTCAATCCGCTACGGACGGAAGGTTCATCATCAACAATGGCAATACGCCGGGGTTGCGTCATGCGATTTCCTCTGGCCTCAGTCATCCTGGCGCGGCGGCGAGTCTGGGGGTTCAGGCCGCGGCGCACCGCTAATTTTCGGGACACACTCGTGGCGGAACCACGTCATGGTCAGCGGCTGTCGGGCCAGCAGACGGCGGGTTACCGGTACGAGTTGCTCCCCCACCAGCATGCCGAACAATCCGAGTAGCGCAACCACCGGCGGCGCGGGTGAGTGAACGCCCAGTAAAGCATAAATAACGCCAGCCAGAAGACCGACCAGGAGAGAAACGATCCAGGTTTTCATGGGTTTACCCCGCCGTTGTGTGGGTCATTAGCGTGGCGATCAGCCCTTCGCCCACCAGCATGCCGAGCAGCCCGACCAGCGCAATCGCCGGCGGCGCGGGAGAACGTACCTTCAGCAGCGCGTACATCACGCCAATCAGCACGCCTGCGGCAAAGGAAATCAGTCCGATACTCATGGCAAACTCCTGCCGAAAAGGGAAATGCTGACCGGCGAATACCGGCCAGCGTGCTGCTTAGCGTGCCGGAACCGGCGCCAGCGTGCGGTGACCCGCTTTGGCGCGGGACGGCGCTTTATGCACCATGGTGTAGGCGTAATCAACGCCCATGCCGTAGGCGCCGGAGTGCTCTTTAACAATCGCCATCACTGCGTCATAGGTTTCGCGGTGCGCCCAGTCGCGCTGCCACTCCAGCATCACCTGCTGCCAGGTTACCGGGATCACGCCCGCCTGGATCATGCGCTGCATTGCGTAGTCGTGCGCTTCTTTTGAGGTGCCGCCGGAGGCGTCCGCCACCATATAGATTTCGTAATCGCCTTCCAGCATCGCGCACAGGGAGAAGGTGTTGTTGCACACTTCGGTCCACAGACCGGAGACCACCACTTTGCGTTTGCCGTTGGCAGCCAGCGCGTCACGCACTTTTTGATCGTCCCAGGAGTTCATGGAGGTACGTTCCAGAATGTCCTTCTCCGGGAATACATCCAGCAGTTCCGGGTAGGTATTGCCGGAGAAACTTTCGGTTTCAACGGTGGTGATGATGGTCGGGATATTGAACACTTTGGCGGCTTTCGCCAGCGCAACGGTGTTGTTTTTCAGAACCTGGCGGTCAATGGACTGTACGCCAAAGGCCATCTGAGGCTGGTGATCGATAAAGATTAACTGACAGTTAGCCGGGGTCAGGACTTCAAGCTTTGAGGTTGTCATATTTACACCCATTAGGTTAAAGGAGCTGGAGCTACGTTCAGACAGCAAACGACAGGGCTTCGCTATCGGTGGCTGCATGGTAGGCTGCGCTCCCGCGGCCCGACTATTATCTGATGGTATAACTATCCTTTCGTATACCTATACTTTGGTACAACTGGTCTTTTTTCCGCCGCGCTTTACATAATTCATTCCAGATGCTTATCGGCTCAACAGGGCCGCCAGACTGGAGGAAGTATGGATTTGCTCGCACATGCAGAACTGATATTGCTCAATGGCCGGTTTCACACCGTTGATCGGGAAAACCCGCTCGCCGATGCGGTCGCCATCCGTGACGGAAAATTCGTTAAAGTGGGCAGTGAAGCCGAGGTGATGGCGTACCGCGGCGAACGCACTCAGGTTGTCGATTTACACGGCCATACGGCGATACCCGGATTAAACGACTCGCACCTGCACCTGATTCGCGGCGGGCTTAACTACAATCTCGAACTGCGCTGGGAAGGCGTTCCGTCGCTGGCCGATGCGTTGCGCATGCTGAAAGAACAGGCATTGCGCACGCCGTCACCGCAGTGGGTGCGCGTAGTCGGCGGCTGGACAGAGTTCCAGTTTGCGGAGCGCCGTATGCCGACGCTGGATGAAATCAACGACGCCGCGCCCGATACCCCGGTCTTTATTCTGCATCTCTACGATCGCGCCCTGCTCAACCGCGCGGCGCTGAAAGTGGTGGGTTATACCCGCGATACGCCAAACCCGCCGGGCGGCGAGATCCAGCGCGACAGCAACGGTAATCCGACCGGCATGCTGATTGCCCGCCCGAATGCGATGATCCTTTACGCCACGCTGGCGAAAGGGCCGAAACTGCCGCTGGAGCAGCAAGTTAACTCCACCCGCCAGTTTATGCGCGAGCTGAACCGTCTGGGGCTGACCAGCGCCATTGATGCGGGCGGCGGTTTCCAGAACTACCCGGAAGATTACGCGGTGATCGCCGAACTGCATGAGAAAAAGCAGATGACGATCCGCATCGCCTACAACCTGTTTACGCAGCGGCCCGGCCATGAACTGGAAGATTTTGAGAAATGGACCGACATGCTGACGCCAGGCCAGGGCAGCGATTTCTTCCGCCATAACGGCGCGGGCGAAATGCTGGTCTTCTCGGCGGCGGATTTTGAAGACTTCCTCGAACCGCGCCCGGATCTGGCGCCGGGAATGGAAGAGGAGCTGGAACGTGTGGTGCGTCATCTGGTTGAGCACCGCTGGCCGTTCCGTCTGCACGCCACTTATAACGAATCCATCAGCCGCATGCTCGACGTGTTCGAAAAAGTGAACCGCGAGATCCCGTTCAACGGCCTGCACTGGTTCTTTGATCACGCCGAAACCATTACCGAAGCTAATATCGAACGCGTAAAAGCGCTCGGCGGCGGTATCGCCGTTCAGCACCGCATGGCGTTCCAGGGCGAATATTTCGCTGAGCGCTACGGCCAGCAGGCCACCAAACAGACGCCGCCGGTGGCGAAAATGCTGGAAAACGGCCTGCCGGTTGGGCTGGGCACCGACGCCACCCGCGTGGCGAGCTACAACCCGTGGACGGCGCTCTACTGGCTGGTTTCCGGCCGCACTGTCGGTGGCATGCAGATGTACGATCACAGCGCCCGTCTCGATCGCGATACCGCCCTGCTGCTGTGGACGCAGGGTAGCGCCTGGTTCTCCAGCGAACAGGGGAAAAAAGGCCAGATCAAAGCCGGTCAACTGGCGGATCTCGCCATTCTGAGCAAGGACTACTTCCGCGTGCCGGAAGAGGAGATCAAAGGGATTGAGTCGGTACTGACGGTGGTGGGCGGCGATATCGTCTACGCCGCAGGTCAGTTTGGCCCGCTGGCGCCGCCGGCTATTCCGGTGGTGCCGGAGTGGTCGCCGGTGGTCAAGGTTCCGGGTCATTATCGTAGCGCACCGCCGCAGGCGGCCCGTGTCGGTCAGGCGGCGGGTGTTCATCACTGTTCCGGCCCGTGCGGAGTTCACGTTCATCAGCACGATATCGCCCGTGGCAATGCCATGCCGGTATCCGATGAGAACGCGTTCTGGGGCGCGCTCGGCTGTAGCTGCTTTGCGTTCTGACATCATGAAAACGTCAACTGACTTTGCGCCCCGTATTGATGCGGGGCTGTTCTTCCTGCGCCTGACGGGCAGCCTGTTACTGCTGTATGTGCACGGGCTGCCGAAGGTGTTCCATTTCAGCGAAGAACTGACGCGTATCGAAGATCCGTTTGGTCTTGGGCCTTATATGAGCCTGCTGCCCGCGATTTTCGCCGAGGTGATCTGCCCGCTGTTTATTATGGCGGGCGTGGCGACGCGACTGGCCTGCGTGCCAATCATCGTGGTGCTGCTGGTGGCGATGCTGGCGGTGCATCCTGACTGGTCCATTGCCGAAGGGCAATTCGGCTGGCTGCTGCTGATCATCTTTACTACGCTTTTGCTGACCGGCCCTGGAAGCTGGCGAATACGACGGACGGCAAAAGGAGCGATTGCATGACCCAGCAAAACGAACTGAAAGCAGCGGTGACAGTGTCACCTGCTCAACCTTCCGCCTCAGCGTGGCAACCGTTGCATCAGCGCGTTTTCCGCATGCTATGGATTGCGACCGTGGTCTCCAATATCGGCTCATGGATGAGCGATATCGGCGTGAACTGGACAATGCTCTCGCTGAGCGCCGATCCGCTGGCGGTGGCGCTGGTGCAGGCCGCCAGCAGCCTGCCGATGTTCCTGTTTGTCCTGCCCGCAGGCGTGCTGGCCGATATTATCGAGCGACGCAAGATCCTGCTCTTCTCTCAGGTATGGTCGTTCTGTGCGGCTGCCGGGCTTGCCCTGCTCTCTTTTACCGGCAACGTCACGCCGGAAGTGCTGCTGGCAGCGACCTTTTTACTCAGTACCGGCGCGGCGCTCAGCTCGCCCGCCTTTCAGGCGATTGTGCCGGATCTGGTCGACAAGCAGGAGCTGAGCCCGGCGATTGCCCTCAACTCGCTGGGCATCAATATCAGCCGCGCAATCGGTCCGGCGCTCGGCGGGTTGATCCTGTCGTTTGCCGGCCCGTGGATGGTGTTCCTGCTTAATGCTCTGTCGGTGGTCGGCGTGGCGGTAGTGTTGCACCGCTGGAAACCGCAGGCCACGGTGCAGCGCCTGCCACCGGAGCACTTTTTCACGGCCATTCGTGGCGGCCTGCGCTACGTTCACGCCGCGCCGGTGCTGCAAAATGTGCTGGCGCGCACCGTGGCGTTCTTTCTGTTTGGCAGCGCTGGCTGGGCGATGCTGCCGCTGGTGGCGCGTCGTGAACTGGGCCTTGGCCCGGGCGGTTACGGCATTATGCTGGCCTGTATTGGCGTCGGGGCAATTTGCGGCGCGGTAGTACTACCGAAATTGCGCAAACGGCTGAATGCCGATCAGATGATGGTGGCGGCGAGCCTGCTGTTTGCTATCACCATGCTGGCGCTGGCGTTTATCCGCCATGTCTGGCTGCTTAATGCCTTTGAATTTTTCACCGGCTTTTCCTGGATTGCCGTGCTCTCGACGCTGAATGTCGGCGCGCAGCGCAGCGCCGCCCGCTGGGTGAAAGCGCGTGCGCTGGCGGTCTACCTGACGGTGTTCTTTGGTTCGATGACCGTCGGCAGCGCGATCTGGGGGAAACTGGCGTCGGAATTCGGCGTGGCGTGGTCGCTGTGTGCGGCAACCGTTGGCATGGTGCTGGGCGCGACGACGGTCTTACGCTGGCGGCTGGAAAAAGATGCCGCGCTGAATCTCGATATTCTCGATCCGGCAGGCGGCACGGCGAATATCACCATCCCCCACGAGCGTGGGCCGGTGATGGTGAGCTGTGAGTACCGCATTGATCCGCAGGACGCCCATGAATTCACCCTTGCGATGCAGGATATGCGCCGCGTCAGACGTCGTACCGGCGCGATGGGCTGGGCGGTGTATGAAGATGCGGTACAGCCAGGTGTGTTTGTCGAAACCTGGGTGATGGGATCGTGGATAGAGCATTTACGTCAGCACGAGCGGCACACGGTGAACGATCAACGTATCCGTGAGCGCGTGCTGGCTTTTCATCAGAGCGATGAACCGCCGGTTGTCCGGCATCTGGTTGCGCCCGCCGGGCGATAATCGGTGTTAACCCACTACTTAACAATGAGGTAAGCAGATGAGCACAATCAAAACGCAGGATGGTACTCAGATTTATTACAAAGACTGGGGTGCGGGTAAGCCGGTTCTCTTCAGCCACGGCTGGCCGCTGGATGGTGACATGTGGGATAGCCAGCTTAATTTCCTCGCTGAGCGTGGTTATCGTGTTATTGCCTTTGACCGTCGCGGTTTTGGTCGTTCCGATCAGCCGTGGAACGGTTACGACTACGACACCTTTGCCTCCGACATTAACGATCTGATTACGGCGCTGGATTTGCAGGGCGTGACGCTGGTGGGCTTCTCGATGGGCGGCGGCGATGTGACGCGTTACATCGGCCGCTACGGCACCTCTCGTGTGGCCGGGCTGGTGCTGCTTGGCGCGGTGACGCCGATTTTCGGTAAAACCGCCGATCACCCGGAGGGTGTCGATAAGAGCGTATTCGATGGTATTAAAGATGGCCTGCTCAAAGATCGCGCGCAGTTTATCAGTGATTTTGCTACCCCGTTCTACGGCCTGAATGCCGGGCAGAAAGTTTCCGACGGTGTACTGACGCAAACGTTGAATATCGCCCTGCTGGCGTCGCTGAAAGGTACGCTGGACTGCGTTACCGCCTTCTCCGAAACCGACTTCCGCCCGGATGTAGCGAAAGTGGATGTCCCGACGCTGGTGATCCACGGCAGCAACGATCAGATCGTACCGTTCGAAGCCACCGGTAAACTGTCCGCGCAACTGATCAAAGGCGCGGAACTGAAAGTGTACGAAAACGGCCCGCACGGTTTTGCCGTTACTCATCAGGATCAACTGAATGAAGACCTGCTGGCGTTCCTGAGCAAACTGTAACGTCTGAGTGAAAGCAGAAACCGGGCCTCAGCGCCCGGTTTTTTTTACGATTTTTTGTGGAACAACTGGCTGGCCGTATCGCTTAGAACCTGCACCGCGCCCCGATCGCCCTTCATCATCGAGGCCATAAAGGCTTTGGCCTGTTTCAGGGTGATATGCGGCGGTAACGGCGCGACTTCCGGATCGGTTTTCACCTCCAGCAATACCGGGCGATCTGCCTGCAATGCCTGTAGCCAGGCCGCCCTTAGCGCCTCCGGCGTATCGACAAAAATACCCTGCAAGCCCAGTGAGCGGGCAAACTCGGCATAGCGAACATCCGGCACCTGTTGCGTGGCTTCAAAGCGCGGATTGCCTTCCATCACCCGCTGCTCCCACGTTACCTGGTTGAGATCCTGGTTGTTGAAGACGCAGATAATCAACCGTGGATCCTGCCACTGCTGCCAGTATTTCTGCACGGTAATGAGCTCGGCCATGTTGTTCATCTGCATTGCGCCATCGCCGACCAGCGCCACGACGGGTTTTTCCGGCGCGGCAAATTTCGCCGCAATGGCGTACGGCACCGCCGCGCCCATACAGGCCAGCCCGCCAGAGAGCGAAGCGCGCTGCCCCTGCTTCACACGGTAATCGCGGGCGAACCAGTTGGCGCAGGAGCCGGAATCGGAGGTCACAATGGCGTTTTCCGGCAGCAGTGGCGACATTTCCCACACCACGCGCTGTGGGTTTACCGGCCTGGCTGGTGCCATCGCGCGCTGCTCCATCACCTGCCACCATGTCTGAACCTGACGGGCGATCTCCTCCTGCCAGCTACGGTCTTCTTTGTGCGTCAGCAACGGCAACAGCGCCTGCAACGTTTCTGCGGCATCGCCGTGTAGCGCCACCTCGCAGGGGTAACGCAGGCCGAGCATCGCCGGATCGATATCAATTTGCACCGCGCGCGCCTGGCCTTCCGGCGGCAGAAACTCCGTCCACGGGAAACCGCTGCCGATCATCAGTAGCGTGTCGCACTGCTGCATCAGTTTCCAGGAAGGCTCCGTTCCCAATAGCCCAATCGAGCCGGTGACAAACGGCGCATCATCCGGCAGAACGTCTTTACCAAGCAGCGCTTTGGCGACGCCTGCGCCAAGCACATTGGCGGCCTGTACCACTTCCACGGCGGCATTGCGTGCGCCCGCGCCGATCAGAATGGCCACTTTTTTCCCGGCATTCAGCACCTCTGCTGCGCGTTGCAGATCGCGATCCTGCGGGATAACGCGCGGGCGCTGATAACCGGCAGCCGAGTGGGTAAACCCGTGCGTATGCGCCGGTGGCTGCCACTCCTCATCCTGAATGTCTTTCGGCAGGATCACCACGCCAACGCCGTTCTGCGCAATGGCAATACGGACACCGCGGTCCACCAGATGGCGAACCTGCGCCGGTGAGGCCGCTTCCTGCACGAAATTCGCCACATCAGCAAAGACGCGGTCGAGGTTCATCTCCTGCTGATAACTGGCACCGCGCGCGGTGCTTTCTGCCTGGCCGCTGATCGCCAGTACCGGGGCGTGATCCATTTTGGCGTCATACAGCCCGGTTAACAGATGCGTGGCGCCTGGCCCGCCCGTCGATAAGCAGACGCCCAGCTCACCGGTGAATTTGGCATGGCCGACCGCCATAAACGCGGCCATCTCTTCATGGCGTACCTGGATAAATTCGATGCCGTCCCCGGCTTTGTTGGCGCGCTGGATTGCCCCGAGCACACCATTTATGCCATCGCCAGGGTAACCGTAAATGCGCGTTACGCCCCACTCTTTCAGGCGTTTGACAAAGAAATCGCTTGTTTTCATGCTCACTGAAATGTTCTCCTTGCGCGTGGATAACAGTCTTTAAAGGTAGACGATGCCAGGCGCGGCTCTGGCGGTTATCCGCTGAACAAACGCGGGAATAAGGAAGAAACGGATGAATCTTATCGTTAAGCACGAAGTGACTGAGCAGGACCAGAGCGAGCTGTTTGCCGGGCTACGGCGTTACAACCAGCAGTTTGTTAATCTCAGCGAGTGGTCGCATCTGGCAGTCTATTTCCGCGACGACAGCGGTGTCATGCAGGGGGGCGTGATTGCCCGCCAGGAAGGGGAATGGCTCAATATTCATTATCTCTGGGTGCATGAATCGCAGCGCGGCAACGGGCTGGGGCGCGATCTGTTGCTGCGGGCCATGCAGGAAGCGCTGGCGCTCGGCTGTCGCCACGCGCTGGTCGATACCTTCAGCTTTCAGGCGTTGCCCTTCTACCAAAAACTGGGGTTTGAGGAGCAGATGACGCTGGCGGATTTCCCGCATAAAGGGATGCAGCGTCATTACCTGACCAAAGATTTACTGGCCTGATGTCAACCCGCCAGATCTTGCAAATTCTCAGGTGCGGTTCCGCTGGAGTATGCCGAAAGCTGGCCAAACAGCGGATCCCACTGCGCGATCTCCAGCGACGCAATTAGCCCCTCGCGGGAAAAGGGATCGGCTTCCACCATCGCTTTCACTTCGCTGATGTCGCGGGCGCGAAACAGGATAAAACCGCTGCGCAACGCCGCGCCTTTTATCGGCCCGGAGGCGATGATTTTCCCCGCGTTGATAAGCCCTTTCAGGTACAGCACATGCTCACGGACATGCGTATCCCACCCGCTGCCGTCCGGGTGTGACATAGTGACGGTATAAACATTCATTCAATGATGCTCCTCTCTGCTCAGTGAAAATCGAGTGTAGTCATCCCTCATGGTATTTAAAATGGGCTGGTAATGGCTTCAGAAACAACCAGGAGTAGTGAATGCTGGATAAAATCACCGGAATGCGCGTTTTTGTTAGCGTGGTGAAAAAAGGATCCTTTGCCGCGGCGGCACAGGCGTTAACCCTCTCTCCGCAAATGGTGGCGCGCCACATTGCGGCGCTGGAGCAACACCTGGCGACGCGGCTGTTAAACCGCACGACGCGTAAACAGAGCATAACCCCTACCGGGCAGGACTATTTCTACCGCTGCGTAGCCATACTGGATGCGCTGGACGAGGCCGAGCGGGCCGCGCGCGGGACGGCGCTGCTCCCCTCCGGCACGCTCAGGCTGAACGCTCCCGTCACTTTTGGCCGCTACGCGCTGGCCTCGTTTCTGACGGCGTTTCTGCAACGTTACACGCAACTCCGCGTGGAGCTGACGCTGACGGATGCGCTGATCGATCCGTTGGAACATGGCATTGATGCCGTGATCCGCATTGGAGAACTGGCGCCTTCCCTGCGGCTGGTGGCCAAACCGCTTTCACCCTACCGCCTGATTGCCTGCGCCTCGCCGCGCTATCTGGAAAAACAGGGCACGCCGCAACATCCCGACGAACTACAACAACACAACTGCCTGGGTTTTACGCCCTGGCTGCACGACAACGCCTTCCACTGGCCTTTTACTCATGGTGATGATCGGGGGGGCGTTCAGGTCAGCGGTTCGTTAACGATCAATGACTGGGGCGCGATGCTGGAGGCCGCGCTGTGCGGCGGCGGCGTGCTGCTCGGCTACGAGCTGGCATTATCTGAACCGCTGCGCCGCGGTGAACTTGTCCGTTTACTGCCGGAGTATGCGTTTCCGCAAAAAGCCATGCATCTGCTGTATGACCCGCGCCGCGCAGGCGAAACCCGTTTACGGGTGCTAATTGATGAGCTGTGCGCCCGCTTTCCCTGAGCCGCTCGGGAAAACGCCCTCCGGAGTGAGGAAAACCAGCGGCGCGCAATTATTCGCAGTAGTAGCAGTGATTACGGGGCTGCGGTGGTATATGAACCGGTCACATGGGTAACACTTTCTGATTTAATCGGCCCTGATTATACGATGGTTTCGTCTGGCATCCGTTTATGCCTTTTGTAGCATCGCTTCGTTGGCCGCTACCGCACGGTTACGCCCCTGCACTTTCGCCTGATAGAGCGCCTTATCCGCGCCCTCTTTCAGCCGCTGCGCTTCGTCGGTGTTCAGTTCGGCGGTGATGCTGTAACACCCGGCGCTGATGGTCAGCGTGCCGTGCGTGCCGCCGGTTTGCTCATGCGGTATTTGGGCACCGCGTACGATGTTAACCGCCTGGCGTGCGACGAAAAGCGCCGCTTCCGGGCCGGTATCCGGCAGAATAATGGCGAATTCTTCACCGCCGTAGCGGGCAATCAGATCGCGCGTGTTCAACTGCAGTTTATGCAGAATTTCACCCACCGCCCGCAGGCAGTTATCGCCAGCAACATGGCCGTAATAGTCGTTATAGTGCTTGAAATAATCGATATCGATCATGATAAGTGATACCGGTTTTTGCTTCAGCGCAGAGGCTTTCAGGCTTTTTGCTAAAAAGAGATCAAACTGCCGACGGTTGGCCAGGCCGGTCAGCCCGTCTGCCAGCGCCATCAGTTGCAGCGTGTGGTTGATGCTGGTCAGTTCATCACGCAGTTCGGCAAGTTCGTTCTGGTTGCGAACGTTCATGCGTACCTGGCGGAAAATAATCGCTCCCATCAGCAGCGTACCCAGCAGCAGCATAATATTCAGCACCAGATCCGGCAGGCTCTCTTTCACCCAGTTCGCCCACAGCGCCGGTTTGTCATAGCCTGCGGCCACCACCAGTGGATAGCGCTCCAGCCGCGCAAATCCGTAAATGCGCTCAACATGGTCCAGCGCGGAAACCCAGGTGCCGTTGCCGCGATCTTTTTTCTCCAGTTCCTGCGTAAACAGCGGGCTGGCAGAGAGGTTACGGTTAATCACATCATCCGCAAACGGGCGCACATACAGGGTATTGCCGTCGGTATTTAACAGCGCCAGAAGATCGCGGTTTTGCAGCTCAAAATAGCTATAAAAATGACGGAAATAGTCGAGTTTCACCGTTGCCAACAGTACGCCGATAAAGCCGCCAGCGCTGTCACTGATGCGTAAAGAAACCGGGATCACCAGATCGCCGGTCGAACGGCTGCGGATCACATGCCCGATATGAATACTGCCGTGGCCGTTACGCCGATGATAGATAAAGTATTCGCGGTCACTGTTGTTGGACTGTGCCGGAATTTTGCCAAACGACGTGGCGATCATATTGCCCTGCGGATCGTAGACCATGAGTCCATGCAGTTGTGGAATATGTTGCTGGAGTTCTGACAGATAGTTATTGAACTGATGGTTATTGATGTCGCTGAGGCCCGTGGCGGGCAGATTACGCCGGATATCCCGCAGGGCCGTTTCTGCCTGCAGAAACGTGTCTTCAGCCTGGCGCGCCTGCGAAACCGATAAGTTAATGGCTTCGCGTTCGGCATCCGCCACTTCCTTTTGCCATGAGCGGGTCAGTGTCCATGCGCTGGTTGCGATACCCGCCACCAGCAGCGCAACCATACAGAATGTAATACTACGTCCCAGGGAAGAGTTGAGCGCCAGCCCACGTGCGACCCGTTTCCTGAAATTCATCGTCTCCCCTTCATCACGTCTCCCGATCTGTAATTAATCATAGAAGCACGATGATTTATAAACCAAATAACTCAGACTTTTTTGCGGCTCGTCAGCGATGGAGAAATGCGTTGAGGCCAGTTGATGGGGGAAACGCCATTGAGTACCGGGCGGGCAAACAGGAATCCCTGGAAGCGCTGAACGCCTACCGCTTCCAGCCAGCACCACTCTTCGATTTTTTCGACGCCTTCAGCCACCACGGTGATTTGCAGTTCGGCGCAGCAATCGAGAATGGCTTTCACAATCGCCTGCTTCGGGCCGTGCAGATGAATGTCGGTGACAATGGTGCGGTCGATTTTGAGTTTGTCGGGCTGGAATTTGGCCAGCAGCGACAGCCCGGCAAAACCGGAACCAAAATCATCGATCGCCAGGCCGATTCCGGCGGCGCGAAGCTGGCGAATGGCCCAGGTGAACTCTTCGTAGCCGGAAATCACCTCATCTTCCGTCACTTCAACGATGATTTGCCCTGGATTGAGATGATTGCGGGTGATGTGGTTGAGCAGAATGTCCACCGCGCCGGGAATTTTCACCAGCGACATCGGTAACAAATTAATGGCCACTTTGTGGTTGCCAATTCCCAGGCGGCTGGCCATTGCCAGCGCCCAGCCTTTGGAGGCGAGATCCGCTTCATGCAGCTTGTTGGGCGCAATGGTGGCGAAATACTCCTGCGGGCTGCCGCCGTTCGGACCGCGGATCAGCGCTTCCAGCGAAGAGATATTGCCGCGTAGCGGTTCAATGATCGGCTGGAAGGCGAACTGACACGGCTGGCCTTCAGTAATCGGCGCGCTGACGTTGGCGAACGGTGGGCTTTTAATGGTGAAAGACCATTGTTCCGGCTCGGTATTGCGTATCCCGCCATTGCTCTTCGGCGAGGCGATAAAATTGCGGATAAATTTGTAAACCCGATCATTGCTCGCCAATTGATACTTCAGCGTGCCAAAACGCAGAATTGCGCGCAGAACGGCGGGCGCTGTCATCGAGCAGAGATCAAACAGCATCATGCCGCGATCGACGAACCGGCGGCGCGGCGCATAATCACGCAATAATTCAACCACATTGCTATGGCGGGTATCACGGTTTATGCGCTCATAGACCACATTCACTGCGGTCAGCGGCCCTTCAAGAACCTGTAAGAAATGATCGCCATCGAACAGTAAAATCCCCGTGACCTGCAACTGTGAATTGCGCAGATTTGCTCGCTCGACAATTGCAGTCAGTTGAGAGGGATCTAATGTGTGATTCAGGCGGCTACGGTAAATCAAAGTCGCTAACACGAGAAGCTACCCTCAGAATGCCTGGAAAAAAACGATTAGATGATGCAATCGCGCGATCTTAGCAAGATTGAAAGCATTCAGTTCGTTGATTAAGGGGCATTCTGTTAGCGTTCTCGCTGGCTTAAAATGGTGAGTCGGGCACGATAACCGTTACGAATGTGTTGACAAGCCGCTTCCTGTGCGGCAAGGCGGTCCCGGCGCGCCAGCGCATCAACAATCGCCTGATGCTCGCGCTTTGCCTCTTCGGCCCGCTCTTTTAGCTCGTAGGTGGTGCCGCGCAACAGCGACAGATGGATGCGCAAATTATCCAGCATTTCGTTCAGATAGGGATTGTGCGTGGCGCGGTAAATCTGGCGGTGGAACATTCGGTTATGATCGTGCAGCGCTTTGCTGTCGGTAAGCGTCGCTTCTTTGTTGATCATCTCCTGCAACAGCGCAATCTCTTCCTCCGACGCGGCGGCAACCGCCAGATCCATTGCCAGACGTTCCAGCCCTTCGCGCACATCAAACAACTGGCGAAGACGTTCATAGCTGATATGCGCAATGATCAGCCCGCGTTGCGGACCGGGTTCGGCAAGACCCAGCGTTTCCAGCCGGTGCAGCGCTTCACGGATGGGAGTACGGCTCAGGCCAAACTGCTCCGCCAGCCGCGTTTCCTGCAAACGTTCTCCGGGTTGCAGTTCCCCTGCCTCAATGGCGGAAAGCAATATTTCAAAAGGCGTCAAGCCCGCGTCGCGACCCGTCGATTTCACGTTTTTAGCTCCGTTTAACTGTTCTTTATTGGCCTTAATTAAGGCTGTGCACCCTGCCGTAGCATCTTGCCACAGGAAAGGTAACGCTTTTGCTTTTTTTGTTCTGAGCTTATCCAGAAATTATCTTTTGACGTTTATCTGATGGCTGCTATGTTTAATTTATATTCATTGTATACAAATGAATTCAATAAAAGACAAAACGAATTTCTGACATTTTTATTTGTAAGCCAATACTAGGGAAATCTTGTTTCACAATGACAAATAATGCAGATGTTGAACTAACCCGCGGAAAACAGTTAAGCCATTTTATTAGCCATGCGAACCAACTCACCGTGCCGCCAGCCGTGCGACATGAAGCTAAACGCGCACTGATCGATTTTCTTGGCGTCGCGCTCGGCGCCGTTAATGATGATGCGGTTAATGCAGTTCGCAAGGTGGCGAAAACATGGAATGCTTCCGGCGAATCGCGCATTTTCCTTTCCGGTACAACCACTCCCGCGCTTGCCGCAATGATTAACGCCACCATGGCGCATGCCGCCGATTACGACGATACCCACCCTGCTGGCGCAGGTCATCCGGGCGGCCCTTGCTGGTCTACTGCGCTGGCGATGGCGCAGGCATATCCGCTGGATGAAGAGCAGGTGCTGCTGGCATTTATTACAGGCTTTGAAGTGATGGCGAAACTTGGCGGCGGTTGGGTGCCTGGTGTCGGGCGTAATCTGCAGCGCCGTGGTTTTCATCCCACTTCCGTGGTCGGACGCGCCGGTGCCGCGGCCGTTGCTGCGGTAATTTTGCAGCTTTCACCAGAGCAGGTATGCAATGCGCTCGGCGCGGCAGCCACCATGATGGGCGGTTTGCAGAAATCGTCTGGTACGCACGGCAAACCTTTCCACGCCGGTAAAGCGGCAATGGATGGCATTCTCGCAGCGCAACTGGCGGCTGAAGATTTTGTCGCTGCACACCATTTTTATGAAGCGGATGGCTGGGTAAAAATCTTTATCCAGGACGGCAGCGCCGAGATCCCTCCCCTCGACTTCGGCGAAAGCTGGGAACTGCTGACCAATGGCTACAAGCTGTACGCCAGTTGTCGCGGCACGCATGCCTCCATCGAAACGGCGCGCAAAATTTATCCGCAATTACAGGGGCGGAAAATCACCCGTATCACTGCGAAAGTCCACCCGATGGGGATGGTGAATGCCGGGATCATGAATCCCCGCACGCCGCTGGAAAGTAAATTTAGTATTCCACACTGCATCACACTTGCCCTGAGTGGTTATGCGCTGACCGACACCGATTTCACCCAGACCACGGTTGACGATCCCCGCCCGCGCGCCCTGCTGCCGCTGCTGGAGATTGAGGCGGTAGACGGGCAATCCGCCAGCTCGGCATTTATTGATGTCTGGCTGGATGACGGTTCGGTTATCCACGCACATACTGATGTTTATCGCGGACATGCGCAAAACCCACTGAGCGATGAAGAGCTACACGCCAAGTTTGACGCTCTGACTATCCCCGTCCTCGGCACAGCACGTAGCGCCGCCCTGTATGACGCTGCCGCACATTTTGAGCGCCCGGGTTCTCTGGCGCTGATCACCGGACTGCTGGCCGGCGATAACTGATTCATTTTTGGTACAGGACATTATCATGACCATTGCCCGACAACTTGCCGGTAATTTGCTGGCGTTCTCCCGGCAGGCTTTCCCGCAGGCGGCGTATGCCCAGGCACGCACCGCGATTATTGACACGCTCGGCGTGACGCTGGCCGGTGGCGTTCAGGAAGGCGCTGTAAAATTGCGCAGCGTTATTGTTCCGGGTGCCGCCAGCGGCAATAGCCGCGTATTCGGCACCGACCTGAAACTGAACGCGCTGGATGCCGCGCTGCTGAACGGTGTCTCTTCTCATCTGCTCGATTTTGATGATTCTAATTCATGGCTGCACGGCCATATTTCCGTGGCGGTTTTGCCTGCGCTGCTGGCGCTGGCGGATGAACGGGATCTGAATGGCGATGCGGTGCTGCGCGCCTATATTACGGGCTATGAAACGGCGGTACGCATGGGCAAGGCAGTCAGCCCTTTTCAGTATCGTCACGGCTGGCACCCGACGACCACGGTCGGGGTATTTGCAGGCGTTGCCGCCTGTGCGGTGATCCTCGCGCTGAATGAAGAGCAGACTGCTACCGCGCTGTCGATTACCGCGTCGCTGGCCAGTGGCATCAAATCCAATTTTGGCAGTGAAACCAAAGCGCTGGCGGTAGGTCAGGCGGCACGCAGCGCAGTCATGGCCTGCAAACTGGCACAAAGCGGTTTTACCGCCGGGCAGCGCGCATTTGAACAACACCAGGGTTACTTCCATGTTTACAACGGGGTGGAGAATGTGGATTCGCTACCGCTGACCGAAAGCTGGAATGAAACGCCCTTTATTCTCGATACCGTGAAAAGCAATAATTACAAATACTTCCCCTGCTGCTACGCTATTTTATCACCGCTTGATGGTGTGCTGGCATTACGCGAAGAGACCGGCCTGCAACCGCACGAGGTTGAGCGGATCGCCGTGCAGGTTCACCCGATTCGTTTTCCGCATATCAATATTCCTGAGCCGGTCAATCCGCTGGCCGGAAAGTTCAGCCTGCACTACTGCGTGGCGCGGGCGTTTGTTACCGGTTCGCTGACGCTGGATGATTTTATTGATGATGCGCTGTTCGCCGATCCGGCCACGCAAACGTTAATGCGCAAAGTGACGCTGGAGCGTCATGATGAAGAGATCACCCATAGCGCGTTTGTGACGCTTACCACCACCGACGGGCGTGAGTTTATACGGCGTGTCGCCGGAGCGCGGGGTTCCAGTCCGGCTATTCCGCTCCCGGATAATTTGATTGAACAGAAGTTTCTTGACTGCGCCAGCCGCGTGTTGTCGAAAGAAGCCGCGCAGGCGCTCTATCAACGCCTGCTGCACGATGATTTCCGCTAACGGGACGCAAAATGGGCCTGACGTTAATTCCACCCGAGATCACACCGATGTTTGCGGCAGTGATGGTATTTTGCAGTTTCCTCACCTCGGCGCTGACAGCGGCAATGGGATTGGGTGGCGGTACGGCCCTGCTGGCGATCATGGGGCTGGGCATGCCGGTCAGCAGCCTGATGCCGGTGCATGGTTTAGTGCAACTCGGTTCAAACCTGAGCCGGACCCTGATCCAGCGCCTGCATGTCGTGTGGCCGCTGGTGCTGTGGTTTCTGCTTGGTTGCGCCGTCGGCATTGCCGTTGGCGCGCCGGTGGCCGCGGTGATCCCGGACAGCGTTGCGCGCATTGCGCTGGGGCTGTTTATTCTCTGGTCGGTGTTGCGCAAACGTGGCGAACAAAAACCGCTCAGCCGTCCGTTTTTCATCATCGGCGGTGGGATCAGTAGTCTGGGCACGATGATCGTTGGCGCAACCGGGCCAATGGTGGCCGGGCTTATCAGCTCGCAAGGGTTGAAACGCCAGCCGCTGATCGCCACCCATGCAACCTGTATGGTATTGCAACACGGGCTGAAAATTCTGGCATTCGGGGTGATGGGATTTGCCTGGGCCAACTGGTTACCCGTGCTGACGGCGATGATTATCAGCGGCGCGCTTGGTACCTGGCTGGGAACGCGGGTACTGGATAATGTGCCGGAGCGGCTGTTCCGCATTTTGTTCCGCCTGACCATGATCCTGCTGAGTGCGCAGTTGCTGTGGCAAGGTGTACAGCGCTGGTAATAATGCCTTCGGTCGCGTGTGAATATGCTTTACTAAATTCGTTCTTTGCTAAATGCGCTATGGATGGCGAACATAGGTATACAAACGGACACGCGAGTAAAACTAGTAATAAATACAGTTAATTAATCGGATAGCCACTTTTAAAAAGGATAGCCCATGCTGAAAAGAACCCATCTTGCTGCGTCAGTTCTGTTGCTGGCGCTGGGCAGTTTGTTGATGCCTGCTCAGGCGGAAAATGCCCCTGTTACAAATGGCGATACCCTGAAGAAAATCAAAGCCCGTGGTGAACTGGTTTGCGGTGTTCACCCTGCCCGCCACGGTTTTGCCGCCATCAACAGCAAAGGTCAGTGGGAAGGCCTGGATGTTGATTTCTGCCGCGCGCTGGCATCGGCGGTATTTGGCGATCCGTCAAAAGTACGTTTCACCCCGCTGTCGACGGCGCAACGCTTTATGGCGCTGCAATCCGGCGAAGTGGACGTGCTGTCGCGTAATACGACGGCGACATTAACCAATGACGTTGCGCTGGGCATCAGCTTCGCGCCACCTAACTTTTATACCGGTACCGGTTTTATGGTGCGCGCCAATAGCGGCGTGAAGAAAATTGAAGATCTCGACGGCGCAACCGTTTGTGTCACGCCGAGCAGCACCGAGCGTAACGTGGCGCAGATTTTCGGTTCGCGCAATTTGCACTACACCCCGGTGGTTATCGAGAACAATAAAGAGTATGTGGCGGCCTATCTTTCCGGGCGCTGTGACGTGATTGCCCGCGATAAAGTGGCGCTGCCGGGTATTCTGGCATTTGATACTGACAAGCCGCAGGATCACGTGATCCTGCCGGGGATGTACTCAAAAGAGCCGCTGGCGATGGCGGTGCGTAAAGGCGACAGCCAGTGGTACGACATTGTGAAATGGGTGGTTTACGCCACCTTTGATGCCGAAGAGATGGACGTCAACCAGGGCAACGTTGACGAAAAACTGAAGTCCACCGATCCGGATGTCCAGGCACTGCTGGGCGTGACCGGCGGTTTTGGTCAGAAACTCGGCCTCGATGACAAATGGGTGTACAACATCGTCAAACAGGTGGGCAACTATGGTGATATCTACAACCGTCATTTTGGCCCCAACAGCCCCGAACCGCTGGCTCGTGATTTAAATAATCAGTGGAACAAAGGCGGCTTGCTTTACGGTCTGCCGATCCGCTAACCGCAAGGCTGTCCTCATCCGGGGGCAGCCCCTTTCACCCCGCTAAGAACAACGTTTAATGATGAAACAGTCTGACAACTCCGGTGCTACGGTGATGGCGTCTGCCACCACGCAACCGGCCGCCGCGTTTCGCCTTTTCACCTTTTTCGGCGGCAAAACCGTACGTAGCTGGTGCTATCAGCTGCTGCTGGCGCTGCTGTTAACGGGTTTTAGCTACTGGCTCTACAGCAATGTGGTGGCGAACCTGCATGCGCAGCGCATTGCGACCGGTTTTGGTTTTTTGCATCAGAGCGCGCAGTTCGCCATTGGCGAAACACTGATTAACTACACGCCGCAGGACAGTTACGCCCGCGCACTTGCCGTCGGCCTGCTTAATACCCTGTATGTGACGCTGTGCGGCATTGTGCTGGCAACCGTGCTGGGGTTTATCGTCGGCATTGGCCGCGTCTCGAAAAACTGGCTGCTGGTGAAAATCTCGGTCACCTACGTTGAAATGTTGCGTAACGTGCCGGTGATTTTGCATGTGATTTTCTGGTCGATGGTGATCCGCAACCTGCCCGCACCGCGTGACGCGATTGCGCTGCCGGGCGGTTTTTTAACCAATCGTGGATTAACCTTTACCGTGCCGGCCGCTCACAGTGGCTGGCTGTGGGCTTTTGTTGCACTGCTGGTGGCCTGTGCGCTCAGTTTGCTGCTTTCGCTGGTGGCGCGCCGCTGGCGTGAGCGCCACGGCAAAATGCTGCCCACCGGGCGCATTCGGCTGGCGCTGATTATCGGCCTGCCATTACTGGCTTGGTGGTTGTGCGGCGCACCGCATGAACTGAATCGCCCGGCGCTGCGCGGTTTCAATTTCCGCGGCGGGTTTAATATCACCCCGGAGTTTACTGCCCTGCTGCTTGGCATTGCACTCTACTCATCTTCCTATATCGCCGAGATCGTTCGCGCAGGCATTCAGTCTGTACCGAAAGGCCAACTGGAAGCGGCGCGCGCCCTGTCGTTTTCGCCGTGGCACGTGATGCGTCATGTGGTGATCCCGCAGGCGATGCGGGTGATGGTGCCGCCGCTGGCGAGCAAGTATGTCAGCCTGGCGAAGAACAGCTCGATTGCCGTGGTTATCGGCTATCCGGAACTGGCGAATATCAGCAACACCATGATGAGCCAGACCGGCCAGGCGCTGGAGGCGATCGCCATTATGATGGTGGTCTATCTCATCATCAGCGGAACGACCTCACTGCTGATGAACCTGTTTAACCGCTACGTCGCCATTAAAGAGCGCTAAGGAACCGTTATGCAAAATACCGTGGTTTTCTGGCTGCGCCGTAATCTGTTCAGCAGCGTTGCGCAGACGGTACTGACCTTGCTGCTGTTAACCGTAATAGGGCTGGTCGCTTCAACGCTGATCCGCTGGGGCATTATCGACGCCGTTGGTTTTCATGGCACGGCAGAACAGTGTCGGGCCGCCACCGGTGCCTGCTGGGCAGTGATTGGCGAAAAGTATCGCCCGATCCTGTTTGGTCTCTATCCCTATGATGAGCAGTGGCGTGCAGCGCTGGCGATGCTGGTGTGGTTTATCACCATTGGTTTATCGCTCTCGCCGATGTGCTGGCACTCGCGCTTATTGTGGCCGCTGTGGCTGGTGTCGATTGCGCTGATGTCGGTGTTGATGAGCGGCGGTCTCTTTGGGCTGAAAGCGGTGCCTTCTTCTGACTGGGGTGGCTTGCCGCTCACCCTGCTGCTCTTTTCCGGTACGGTGATCATTGGTATGCCGGTTTCGGTAATCCTCGCGCTCGGACGCCGTTCGCCACTGCCGTTTCTGCGCGGCCTGTCGGTCATTTTTATTGAAGGTCTGCGCGGTGTGCCGCTGATCACCATTCTGTTTGTCGCGGTGAATGTGTTCCCGCTGTTTTTACCGGCGGGAATGGAGGTTAATAAACTGCTGCGTGTGATTATTGGTATCGCACTGTTCTTTGCCTGTTACCAGGCGGAAGTGATCCGTGGCGGTTTACAGGCAGTGCCGCGCGGTCAGTATGAAGCCGCTGCCGTGCTGAATCTGGGGTACTGGCACACCACCACGAAAATCGTGCTGCCGCAGGCGCTGCGTATCTGCCTGCCAGCGGTGACCAACCATATTATTGCGGCAATGAAAAACTCGTCGTTTGTCATCATCATTGGGTTGTTCGATGTGCTGACTGCCACTACCGCTGCGATGCAGGATCCGCAGTGGCGTCGCTACTACATCGAAACCTATGTGTTCATTGCCAGTCTCTATTTAGTGTTTGGCTTTTTGCTTTCCCGTTATGCCGTGTGGGTAGAAAAACGCATTGATGCCAGCCGTAATCCTGAAGGAGTTTCCTGATGCAAGCCACTTCGCCCGCGCAAGACGCGATTATTCAATTAACCGGTGTCAGTAAATGGTACGGGAAATTTCAGGTGCTGGATGAGGTGTCGCTCAGCGTGAAAAAAGGGGAACGCGTGGTGATCTGCGGCCCTTCCGGCTCCGGTAAATCAACGCTGATCCGCTGCATCAACCGGCTGGAAGAGCATCAGAAAGGCCAGATTCTGGTGAACGGCATCGAAATGAACGACAACGTACGCAATATCAGCCGTATCCGTCTGAGCATTGGCATGCTGTTTCAGCAGTTTAATCTGTTTCCGCACTTAAGCGTGCTGGATAACCTGATTATCGGGCCGACGCTGGTGCGCAAGATGAGCCGCGCGCAGGCAACGGAACTGGCGATGCATTATCTGGAAAAAGTGCAGATTGCCAATCAGGCGCATAAGTTCCCGCTGCAACTCTCCGGCGGCCAGCAACAGCGCGTGGCTATCGCCCGCGCGCTCTGCATGCAACCGGAGATTATGCTGTTTGATGAACCCACTTCGGCGCTCGATCCAGAGATGATCAAAGAAGTGCTGGATGTGATGCTCGATCTCGCTGAGAGCGGCATGACGATGATTGTGGTGACCCATGAGATGGGGTTTGCCCGTACCGTTGCGGATAACGTGGTGCTGATGGCCGACGGGCGCATTGTCGAATCCGCTCCGCCAGAAACCTTTTTTACCCAGCCTGCGCATCCACGTACCCGCCAGTTTCTCGACCAAATCCTTAGCCATTAATTATTGCGCGGCGATACTTACGCCGCGCAGTATCCCCATTCCCATATTCTCGCCTGTCCAATACCCCTGCAAAATATAATGTTTTTTTGACTGTTGTTGAGGCAATATTTAATCGATGCTGCTGTTTTACTGATATTTGGCTGCGCAAAAATGTAAACACATTAGCCTGCTATGTTAATGTTTCTATTTTTCGTCGCTTAATTTTTAGGCTTTTATGCATGGCTGGCTGGTAATTTAGCTTAAGGATTTACTTATGGCTGGTGAATTTTCATTTCATCATTTTTCTTTCGCAAAATCATAACAATATTTATCAACAGAACTGTAAGCCTGACTTAAAAAATATTTATCACAGCTACTTTCCGTCAGCCTCAGGTTTGTGGAAAATGCATCGGTAATAACAACAAATCGACTGGCCGGTAAATTATAAAAAAAGCCATTACCGCGTCAGCAATACTTTTTGATCGCGGTATATTGTGGGGAATATTCATGAAGCGTAACACTCCTGTTACACAGAAAGAGTTTTTGCTTAACGATGGCACGACACTGTTGTCGACGACTAACACACACAGTCATATTACTTATGCTAACTCCGCTTTTATTGATGCCAGCGGATATAGCGAAGATAAACTTATGGGTGAGGCGCATAATATAATTCGTCACCCTGATATGCCGCCTGCGGCATTTAGCGATATGTGGTTCACCATTCAGCAGGGAGACAGCTGGACCGGGATTGTTAAAAACCGCCGTCTCAATGGTGATCACTACTGGGTTCGCGCCAACGTCACCCCGGTATATCAGCAAGGGCAGCTTACGGGTTATATCTCGGTGCGAAATATCCCAACCCGTGAAGAAATTGACGCCAGCGCTGAGCTTTATCAGCAGGCGAATGAAAACAAGCTCCGCGGACATCGTTTTTATAAAGGTCTGCTTGTTCGCCGGGGTTTATTTTCTTTTTTCTCGATCTTCCAGCGAATCAGTGTTTCAAAACGCATAAATGTTGGCACAATTATTACTGCTGCCCTGCTTGTTGCGCTGCAATTTGTTCCTTTCGATGCCGCAGAAAAAGCCGGAAGTGCAATTATTATATTAGGTTTGTTGTCAGTTTTTTTGCACAGCCAAATATCTCGTCCGCTGAAAATTGTGCTGGAACAAATGCAGAAAGTGGTTTCCGGACGCCAGAGCGATTATGTGCGCTTTAATCGTGTGGATGAAATTGGCTTATTGATGCGTCTGGTTAACCAGGCCGGGTTAAATCTCAGTTCACTGGTGGGCGATGTATCAACGCAAATCAACGGCATCCGTGTGATTAGCGGGCGCATTTCCAGTGAAGGCGAATCCCTGCAGCGCCGCACGGAAGAAACCTCCGGCGAACTGCATCAGACCGCCGCCGCGGTAGAAGAGATCGCCAGCGCTGTGCGCCAGACCGCGGAAACCGCTGCCGAAGCGATGGGCAGAGCGGATGAAGCCAGCGCCAGCGCGATGGAAAGCGGTAATGTGATGAAAAAAACTATCGGCATGATGCAGTCTGTTTCTGCGGACAACAGCAAAATCGTCGATATCATTAGCGTCATCGACAGTATCGCCTTTCAGACCAATATCCTGGCGCTGAATGCGGCGGTGGAAGCGGCGCGCGCCGGGGAGTCCGGTCGTGGCTTTGCCGTGGTTGCCGCAGAAGTCCGTAATCTGGCGCAACACTCGGCCTCTGCCGCGCGCGAGATCCAGACGCTGATCGAACATAACGTGGCGAACGTGAAAAGCGGTGTTGAGATGGTTGCCAATACGGAAACGCATCTGACAGCGATGATTGACAGCGTGATTAACATGTCCACGATGATCAAAGAGATTAGCACCGCGACCAACGAACAGACGCAGGCGCTGGAGCTGATTAACCAGTCTGTTTCCCGTATCGGGACAATGACCCACAACAACACGTCGATGGTGGAACAGGTGACCAGCGCAGCGGAAGATCTTTCGGAACGTGCTGCCCGCCTGCATCGCGCGGTACATGTGTTCGGCGGTAGCTGATCAACACATGCTATAGTCGCTGCGGGCATTTTTGCGCAAAAGGCGAAGTATGATGTTACTCAGAGCGGTACTGATTTTTATCCTGACGGCGGCCACCTGTGCCGCCGCTTCTCTGCATCCTCCCGCCGGATTTATGCAGCCGCCGGAACAAAAGGCTTCAGGCGATAAAGCGGTAAAGTGCCCGGATGTCCCCACTCCGTTTACCGGCGTGCTCGATTTTCCCAGTAAATATGCAGGTTCCGACAGCGCCCGCGCCACGCTCAATCCGCAGGCCGATGCGGCGTTTCGCCAGCAGACGCAGCTCATCACCGATATGGAGCGCTATATCAGCCGTCAGGTCACCGCCTGGGCGCACAGCGGTAATACGCAACATGTTACCTGCGCGGTGGCCGCGCTGGATCAATGGGCCCGCGCGGGCGCGTTAACGGAACGCGCCAATAATCATACCGGCAGGTCAATGCGCAAATGGGCGCTGGCCACCTTCTCCTCCGCCTGGTTGCAACTGGAATACGCGCCACAGCGTCCGCTTAACGCTTACCCGGCACAGCAGAAAAATATTCAACGCTGGCTGGGGAGCCTGGGGGATTTGGCCGTGAAGGAGTGGCATGATTTGCCGCTGGATAAGGTAAACAACCATAGTTACTGGGCGGCCTGGGCGATCATCACCACTGCCGTGGTAACGCAACGACAGGATCTGTTCGCTGCCGCGCTGGATATCTATCACACCGCCATGCAACAGGTGGATGACGAGGGCTTTTTACCCAATGAGTTGCGCCGCCGCCAGCGCGCCCTTTCCTATCATAATTACGCGCTGCAACCGCTGGTGATGATCGCTCTGTTTGCGCGGGCGAACGGCGTTGATGCGCTGGCAGAAAATCACGGCGCATTAAAACGCCTCGGCGTGCGGGTTATTGGCGGTCTGGATGATGCCAGCGCATTTATGCAACGTACTGGCGCAACGCAGGATATGGCGTTTTTGCAACATCCGACGAATCTGGCCTGGCTGGAAGCCTGGTGCTCGCTGTACGTCTGTGACAGTGCGCTGAAACAGCGCCTGGCCAGTTTGCGTCCGTGGCAAAATACGCGTCTGGGCGGCGACCTGAGCCGTCTGGCCGGTGCCGCCAGATCCGGGTGAATCAATTATTGCCCATTTCCGGCAATCGCCAGGTAATCCGTATAGAGTTGCGGCGCGCCGGAGAAGGAGGCCATCGTGCGCCATTCGTCATACATGCGTTCTGTATCCTGGTGCGCTTTTACAAAGGTCAGCGCTTTTTCCGTGGAAACATCAAGCTCCGGATGAAATGAATTCAGCGAGTCGAGGCTTTCGATTTCCAGCATCACCGCATATTGCTCCTGGCGGTTGCCGCCCTGACCTTTCAGCAGATGAAACTTCCAGCCGGGATAATCTTCAACGCGGTGAATGTTATCGATAATAAATTGTTCAAACGTGTGCGGTTTTACGCCAGCACGTAAGGCCAGATTATGAATGCCCACCACGCGCGAGCGCGGTTGTTGCCCGGCGACAACCTGATAATTTGCCCCTTCCGCCAGTGAACTGTTGCTGTTCTCGGCGAGTAACGAATAGGTGGTGAAAAGGGTCGGTAGTTCCGCGAAAGTGGCGTAGGTTTTCCACTCAGCAATCAACGCCAGCGCCTGTGGATGCTGTTGCCAGAAATTTTGCGCCTCTGCCGTTTGTTCGCCACTCTCTGCAATATAACGGGCATAGAACTGCGAATTTGGGGCTGCGTACAGCATCAGATACTGGTTTTCTCGCTCTCCGCGCAACCCTTTCAGTAGCGTCCAGCGCCATCCCGGATACGCGGGGATCTGCACGCCGCGCTGGCGGACAAACTCTTCAAAATCAGCCTCAGTAACCCCTTTCTTTAAATTCAGGCCGATGTAATGCAGGCTAAAAATAGCCTGAGATGCAGTGTTCATAAAGACTCCTTTCTTTCAGTGTTATCAATTAATTACCGTGTGATGGCGTGCGCCAGCAGGCCTACCGCGAGCAGGATCGCAACCCCGGCGCTAAACACGGTGACCAGGCTGGTATGCTGCGCAAAGAAACCAATTAACGCCGGGCCGCTTAACAGCCCGACATAGCCAAACAGTGTTACTGCGGGCAGCGCAAAGTGCGATGGCACTGGCTGATTACCCGCGATCGAGAAGAGAACGGGCACGATATTCGCCAGGCCCGCACCCACCAGCGCAAACCCAGCAAGGGAAACGGCTGCGCTATCAACCGAGACTACCAGCAGCAGCCCTGCGGCGGCGCTTATCGCGCTGGCAATCAGCATTCTCAGATGGCCATAGCGACTAATCAGGCGATCGCCGAACAGCCTCGCCAGCGCAACGGCGATGGAATAAAGCGTGAAACCAAACCCAGCATGGTGCGTTGCCAGCCGCCGTTCGCTGTGGAGAAAAACCGCAGACCAGTCGAGCATCGCGCCTTCGATCATAAAGATAAAAAAGCAGACGATGGCGATAAGCCGCAGACCCGGTTGCGCCAGCGCCTGGCAAGTGCCGCCTGCCGCGCCCCTCTGCTGCGGGCGTTTTGCCAGCAGATGACCCGATACCGTGAAGACGATAATCGCCATCGCGAACGCCACCAGAACGCTGGCATAGCGTGGCGGCACATTTGCCCACAGCAGCAGGCTGATACTTCCGGCACCGGCAATGCAGCCGAAACTAAAAAAGCTGTGAAATCCGGCCATTCGCGCCTGCCCGGCTTCGCGCTCAACCACAACGGCCTGGCTGTTCATTGATACATCCAGCAGGCCATTTGCTGCACCGAAAAGCAGTAAAACCCCGCCCATTACGGCGGAGGAAGTGACAGACAGCAGCAGCGACAGGCAGACGCACAGCAGCAACGCGCAGGACAGGATCAACACCCGGCAGCCAACGCGGTGAATCAGGCGGCCGCTAAATGGCATCGCCAGCATCGATCCTGCGGCCACACAAATCAGCAGCAAACCGAGCGCGCCATCGTCAAGCTGAAGCCCGCGCTTGACCAACGGAATCAGCGGCGCCCAGGCCGACACGCCCAAACCGGCAACCAGGAAAATTGCTCGCGTCGAGCGTTGTTGACGCCGATTATCCGTCGGAAAAGCTCCAGAGAAATGACGCGTCATGGCTCAGATTCCCCTGTTATCTTCGGCGGGCTGACTTTCAGCAACCGCCAGGTAATCGGTGTAGATCTGCGGCGAGCCGGAAAACGAAGCGAGTTGTTTCCACTCTTCGTACATCTGCTTGGTATCCCGGTGCGCCCTGGCAAAAATGGCCGCTTCATCGGTGGCGATATCGGGTTGCGGGTAGAACTGATCCAGCGCCGCCAGGCTGGCAATCTCCATCATCACCACATATTGATCGAGCCGGTTACCGCGTTCACCTTTCAGCAAACGAAACTTCCAGTCCGGGTAGTCCTCTATGCGGTGGTGATTCTCGGCGATGAAGGTCTCGAAGGCCTGGGCTTCAACATCCGGACGCAGCGCCAGATTGTGGATGCCAATGACCCGTGCCTCCGGCTCTTCACCGGGACGCTCCCGATAGCGCGGGCCGTCGGTGACGGTGCTTTTTTTATTTTCTGCCAGCAGACGATAATCGGTGTAGATCGTCGGTAGCGCGCTAAATGTTCCCAGACGCTGCCATTCACGCAGGATCTCTTGCGCCTGCGGACGATCGCGCCAGAATTGGCGCGCCTGCGGCGTGAGATTACCGTCTGCGCGCTGATAGCGATCGCGACATTCCGCGCTTTCAATTTCGTACAGCATCATAAATTGCCCGGTACGCTCACCGCGTAAACCGCGCAGCAAGGTCCAGCGCCACCCCGGATAACAGGGGATCTTGCACCCTTTTTCGCGAACAAACGCCTCAAACTGCGCATTGGTAACGCCAGCTTCGGTATCGATCGCAATGTAATAGAGGCTAAAAACTGGTGTCGATACGTCCGTGCTTGTCACTGGTGATTTCCTGATGTCGCCGGAAGAGAATTGGGTGTTGATGAGCGCTTCAACCAGCGTCACACCGTTTGGCGTGAGCGTGACGACATCATCGTGCACGGTGAACAGGGTTTTTGGGGCTAACGTCTTCAGCGCGCGGCAGATAAACGGGTTACTGAAAAAGCTACGCCCGTCAAAGCGTTTTCTGAATTCGTAATTGCATACCGGACGTAAGGTCGACAGCGCCATTTTGAAGGCATTCACTTCACGCTGAAGCGGAGAAAAGCCGTGGCAGCTGTCGATGGGCAGTTGCCCTTCGTCGAGCGCGGCCTTGTAGCGCCGGTAGTCCGTGATATTAATGGCTTCCGCCAGCGAACATTTGGAGCTGCCGCCGAGACCAATGGCCACTTCCGGGTACTGCTTATCCAGATCGGTAATCAGCCCCTTCCATTTTTCTGCGGGCTGCGTGTTGCGGTGGAAATACATGGTGGGATGCTCGCGATAATCCGCTGCGAGGTAGCGTTCAATCAGTTCCCGCATCTGGTACTGCTTGCCCAGCCCCGGAAAAGCCTGGCTGTTAGCCCCCTTTTTCTGCCATAAACTTTGCCGCTGCCCGGAGACGCCAGTGCGTCGCTGCATAAACTCTGCGAGGTGCAGTTTGGTGCAGACGACATGAGAAATCGCCAGCTCACGGCATTTTTCCATGTCATATTTCACATCATCAACGCTTTGCCCCGGCAGACCGTAGATCAGGTCGATGCTGATCCAGTCAAATCCCACTTCGCGCGCGTTAGCGATGGTTTGTTCGCAGGTTTCGGCCGTATGTCTGCGCCCGCAGGCAGCGATGATGTCATCATTGAACGACTGAACGCCGAAACTGATTTTGCTGAACCCCAGCGTTTTAAGCATCTCCAGATAGGGTCTGGTCAGCGTTGCCGGTTCGCCTTCAAAACGCAGCGTGGCGGCAGAAAGATTGAAATGCTGCCGGTAAAACGCCATCAGACGCTGTAGCTCCGCTGCCGGTAACAGCGATGGTGTGCCGCCGAAAATGTTAAATTCCCCCACTTCCGCCCCGGCAAGCGTCGGCACCTTATCAAGCCACAGCGTGGCTTCCTTGATGTTGTAATCCACCAGTTGACGAAAAACCGCCTGCGAGGGTGCGCTCTGCGGATTGAGGATAATGGTCGGAAACTGGCAGAAATGGCAGCGGTAGCGGCAGGTCGGGATCGACACCCAGAGGTGGATCTGCTTCGCCTGTGCAATGTCGTGCGCCATGTCCTGGAAATAGGTTTCCAGTGGGTAGCCTTTAATGTCGCCAGGAAAGACATGGCAGCCGAAGGGATCGCGGTAAACATATTCGAGTATGTCGCGGTTTTCGGGCGAAGCGAGAAAATCGTACACCTGCGGAACCGGATAGCGCGGATCGAGATCGTTGAGCGAATCGAACAGAATATCGTTCATCAGAACACCCCTCCGTTGGCAAAGTAGTTATGTGCCATGCCGGATTCACGATCTTCGCTGAAATAGCGAAAAAATCGCTGAAAGTCTTCGTTTTTAACGTACTCAAAACAGGCCGGAAGCGGCGGTGGGAAACCGATGTCCTCGCCCACCGCGCGGCGCAAGGCGCTGAAAATATCGTCACGAAACTCGAAATAGAGCCGCCAGGCTGGTGTTTTGTAGGCATGAATCGGACTCAGATCGATCAGACGCATCTCATGGAGAATTTCATAGATACGCCGGAACAGACGTTCGGCGACCTGTGGGGTAAAAAATTCGCGAACAGCGTGATTGTCCAGCAGGATTTGCGGGTTGAGTAACGCCGGCAGCACGATGTTTTTCGGCACATAATCCTTGATCGAATAGTGCCAGGCCTGCATTGACTGGGCGGGCGTGGTATCCCTTAACACTGGCTGCTGTGTGTTTTCCGGACGGACATCTTTCATGGTGATGACGCCATCCTGCCCGTAGGCAACGCCGGTGATCACCTCTTGCAGAATGGTATCCACGCGGCGACTGTTAATTTCAACCCGGGAATCGCGCGCGTAAACGGGTTTACCGCCTGCCGCGATCACCCGAATACCGAAATCCCAGTCATCCGAAAGATGTTCAACAAACCGGCCCTTATCAAGCTGGTAAAAGATTTCGATACCGCCCACTTTGTCGTAAAGCGCGCGTTCAACGGCGAACCCCTTGCCGTCGGGAAAACCGCCAAACAGCGAAAATGAGACGTCACGGCAACGCAGCGTTTTCTGAATCTCCGCAAACAGATTGGGACGAAGCCGGAACGCGTTCTCGTTGTAGTAGTAATTACAGGTGCCTAAATCGCCCTTTTCCGCGATCATTTTTTCAATCAACGAGTGTAGCCACCAGCTATCAACGGTGCAGTCGGCATCTGCCGAGACGATGTAGTGTTTACGGCTAATGCCCAGCCGTTTGTCCCTGGCTTTTGAGCGCAGCGATGCGTAATCCATACCGCATTTTCGCGCAGAAGAAACACCCTGCGTGGGCTCTTTAATAATATGAATATCCAGCGCCGGATGCAGACGCTGAAATTCGCTGATTTTGGCAACGGAATCATCGGTTGAGTTATTATCCACCACGATCAGTTCATACTTTTCGTGCGACAACATATTGCTGCATGTTTTTTGATTAAATAGCGAAGTGAGAACTGCATTGATACGATCGCTTTCATTATAAACCGGCAAGACAATTGATATGTAAATGTCCTTACGCATACAACCTCCCTGAATGATTACTATCTGAATCGCTGTTGTTATCGATGAGCACTTTCTTGCCAATAAGAAAGTTTCGATAAGCAATTTCTTTCATTAATGATTTATTGGTGATGAGTTTAAAAACGCTTGAAATAAACGCATCGTCCGGATAACCATCATGTTCGGCAGTGATATTCATTATCGGCGCCTCGAAGCCGTACTGGCCGTATACCTCATCATAATATTCATAGCGTGTCGAAATGTAACAGCGGCGGTGACTTATTGCTTCACCAACTGGATTACCGTAGCTGTCGTAATCCCATGAAGTCAGAAAAGAGACAAGGTCACAGGAATAATACAAATCCTCAATGGTGTAAGTGTTATAACCAGGCGGCATATAATTGTGCTGCAGCCAGCCAATAAAATGAATAAAAGATTCGACCTGTAATTGAGTCGACAGATTGACCAGTTGCTGATAACAGAATGGCGCCTCATTCATATCGCCTGCAACGACGAGATGAACACGCCGTGCAGAATTTTTCTGCTGGAACAGTTGGTTGAGCCGCCAGACGAGGTAAATGTCGCGATCCAGCCGTTTTTGCGGAATAAGGCGCGTAGTTCGGGCAATAAGAATGTCATCGTCACCAATGTTAAGACTGTGCCTGATATTGCTGCAATTTCCTGTTCCTGTAAAATCGCAGGTATTCTTTTTTACTTGTACTTCAATGGTATAGTTGCACCACTCCTCAAGTCTTTCTTTTAATTCCTGATTAAGCGTCACATAGCGTATGTACGGAGAGTTAACCGGTTTGATGGCATAAGGCCAGGGATGTGTGCCATATTTCTGTACGCTTTTTTCGCTATTCCACATCAGGTCATGATCACGCCAGGTAACAAAATCGGCCAAGTTATAACGCTTGCCATATATATCAATTGCTAAATATATCGCTTTTGTATATATAATGTTTTCTGGCAGTGTGCCATTTTCAACGAAAAGATAACCAATATTCAGGCATTCCCATTGCTGCACCATTTTTTCGGCCAGTACTTCAGCCGCCACATCAATTTTCGCCAGAATAGTGTTCAACTCTGTTTGTGGAACAACCGTTTTCTGGCTTATCAATACATTGTGCGCATAATTTATAAAATCAACGTTGTAATTCGGTACGTTGGTAATGTCATCTATTCGCACTAATATAAAACCATCTTTATATATCGATTTCTCCCATTCGTATGGTTTATTGAACTTTCCTTTATCCAGCTTTATGTCATAACCAAGATCCAGATAGTTTTTAATTCCCTTTCGTGACAGTAATTGTGCGGTTTTAAATGCCTCAACGGTAATTCCAGAAAAGGCAACACCATCGAATGATATAAAAATTGCTCCATTGCGTTCATCCATGAAATTTCCCTTATTATGTGGTGTGTGGAATTTTCAATTATCCTTTTAGTTAAGGAAAACATATATTTTATTGGTATTAAAGAGACCTGAATCGTATCAACGGATATATTCTCGGAGTTTTAAAGATGAGCCCGGAGAGTGACAGTTTGCTTATTTTATTGAGACACATTTTCATTCATTTTCCCCAGGATTTTTCTCCAGAGGGACAACATCGGCGGTTGAATTAAGACAATCCTGAAATTCCTTTTTTCGATTGCGCTTTACGTCACAATGATCGAGGATGGCGGTTCGGTATGTTTCTTGTACCGAATTGCAATGATGAGATTGAATTTCGCCCGGCACTGTTACCGGGCTTGTCCTTGAAACATTGAACTGGATTAAGGAGTAAGCATGAAATCGAACCGTCAGGCACGCCATATCATGGGGCTGGATTACAAAGTGTCAAACACGCGTAAAATTGTTACCAAAGACAATCACGAAGAGACGGTGGTTGTTCATCGCTCCGGGCGTCATCGCCGCGCGGGTTAAGTTTTCCACCCTGAACCACCCCTGGCGGGGTGGTTTTTTGTTTTCCCTCCTTGATAACAATTCATCAACGAAATCCGCGAACAAGAAGTATTTGCTGACAGCTTGCTTTATACTCTCGCCCGTCGCACACCTCCCCGCGAAACGCTCTCGCAGGGATCGTTGAACAAGGAGCTGTAAAATGAATGCCAAACATAATAAAAACCGATCGTTATATATTCCTTATGCCGGGCCGGTGCTGCTGGAGTTTCCACTGCTGAACAAAGGCAGCGCCTTCAGCATGGAAGAGCGCAGTAATTTCAACCTGCTGGGCCTGTTACCGGAAGTGGTTGAAACGATTGAAGAACAGGCCGAACGCGCCTGGTTGCAGTACCAGAGCTTTAAAACCGATATTGATAAGCACATCTATCTACGCAATATCCAGGATACCAACGAAACCCTCTTCTACCGCCTGGTGGAAAACCATCTCGATGAGATGATGCCGGTGATCTATACCCCGACTGTTGGCTGGGCCTGCGAACGCTTCTCTGACATCTACCGCCGCGCTCGTGGCGTGTTTATCTCCTGGCAGAACCGCAGCAGCATGGACGACATTCTGCAAAACGTGCCGAACCACAATATCAAAGTGATCGTGGTGACCGATGGCGAACGTATTCTCGGCCTTGGCGACCAGGGGATTGGCGGGATGGGGATTCCGATTGGCAAGCTGTCGCTCTATACCTCTTGCGGCGGCATCAGCCCGGCTTACACCCTGCCCGTGGTTCTGGATGTGGGCACCAACAACCAGCAATTAATTAATGATCCGCTCTACATGGGCTCACGCCACCCGCGTATCACCGGTGATGAATATTACGCTTTCGTCGATGAATTCATTCAGGCGGTGAAACAGCGCTGGCCGGATGTGCTGCTGCAATTTGAAGACTTCGCGCAGAAAAACGCGATGCCGTTGCTGAATCGCTATCGCGATGAGATCTGCTGTTTTAACGATGATATTCAGGGTACGGCAGCCGTCACCGTCGGTACGCTGATTGCCGCCAGCCGCGCGGCGGGTAGCCAGTTGAGTAACCAGAAGATCGTCTTCCTCGGCGCAGGTTCTGCCGGTTGCGGTATCGCTGAGCAGATCATCGCCCAGACGCAGCGCGAAGGCCTGAGCGAAGCGGCGGCTCGCCAGAAAGTCTATATGGTCGATCGTTTCGGTCTGCTGACGGACGAAATGCCGAACCTGCTGCCGTTCCAGAGCAAACTGGTGCAGAAACGCGAAAACCTGCAAAACTGGGATACCGGCGCGCAGAATGAAGCGCTGTCGCTGCTGGACGTCGTGCGTAATGTGAAGCCGGACATTCTGATCGGGGTTTCAGGCCAGGCGGGTCTGTTCACCGAAGAGATCATCCGTGAAATGCACAAGCACTGCCCGCGCCCGATCGTGATGCCGCTCTCCAACCCGACTTCCCGCGTGGAAGCCACGCCGCAGGATATCATCAGTTGGACCGACGGTATGGCGCTGGTCGCCACCGGCAGCCCGTTCGCACCGGTACTGTGGAAAGAGAAAACCTACCCGATTGCCCAGTGTAATAACGCCTATATTTTCCCCGGCATTGGTCTTGGCGTGATCTCCTCCGGCGCGTCGCGCATCACCGATGAAATGCTGATGGCGGCCAGTGAAACGCTGGCGGAATACTCGCCGCTGCTACTGAACGGTGAAGGCCTGGTGCTGCCGGAACTGAAAGATATCCAGTCCGTTTCCCGCGCCATCGCGTTTGCCGTCGGTAAAATGGCGCAGCAACAAGGTATCGCGGCGAAAACCTCGCCTGAAGCGCTGAAGCAGTCGATCGACGACAACTTCTGGGAACCGAAGTACCGCAGCTATCGCCGTACCTCCATCTGATCCTCCCGCGCCCGGCGTCCTTGTACGCCGGGCTATTTTCCTTGCTGGTAAAAGATTCATTTCCTCGCTAAACTCCTTCTCACCCATCAACTTACTGAATATAAAAGGAGGCTAATTATGCTGTATTGTGAACTGTTCAATGTTTCACATACTTTTGGCGATCGTGCCAGCTCAAGCGTTATCGGTATCGTGCTGCGATAACTTCGGCTTGAGCGAAGCTTAAAACCCCCTTCTCTCGGGCTTACCGGGTTATCGTCAGCGATGTTTGACGAGGCACTCTCGTGCCTGTAACTCTTGAGTAAGCAATGAGCACATTACTATCTGCACAATCACTCCGTGTTGAAACGGCTTTTGGCCCGTTATTCTCCGATCTCTCCTTTACCCTGAGAAAAGGCGATCGCCTTGGACTTATTGGCGACAATGGCTGCGGCAAAAGTACCCTGCTGAAAGTGCTGGACGGCTCGCTGTCTCCGCTTTCCGGCAACGTTACGGTTGCACACCACTGCCTGCTGGCGCGCGTGGAACAGCATCTGCCCGATGATTTGCTGGCGACGACGCTGCTTGATGCCGTGCTGGCGCAGTTGCCTGCCAGCGAGCGCGACAACCAGCGCTGGCGCGCGGAATCGCTGCTTGCCAGCATGGGGCTGAGCACGACGGAAATCGCTCTCACCGCTGCCACTCTCAGCGGCGGCCAGCATACCCGCTTGCTGCTGGCGCGGGCGCTGATCCGCGAGCCGGATCTGTTGCTGCTGGACGAACCGGGTAATCACCTTGATCTGCCGACATTGCTATGGCTGGAGCAGTTTTTGCGTAGCTGGAGCGGAAGCTTTGTGATGGTTTCGCATGATGCCGCCCTGCTGGATGCTGTTACCAACGGCAGTTGGATCCTGCGCGACCACACGCTGCACCACTTTGCTTTACCGTGCAGCCAGGCGCGTCTGGCGCTGGAAGAGCGTGATGCGAGCGACGCGCTGCGGCACAAAGCGGAACAAAAGGAGATCGACCGCGTGACGGCAAGTTCTAAGCGGCTGGCTATCTGGGGACGGGTCTACGACAACGAAGATCTGGCGCGGAAGGCAAAACAGATGGCGCGGCAGGTTGAGCGCCTGAAAGAGAGCCAGACCACGCTAACCGAAGGCAGTGCCTGGCGGCTTTCACTGCATGGTGAAGCGCTACCTGCGGATCGACTGCTGGAGATGGAACAGCTGGCCGTGCCGCCCGCAACGGGATTACCTGCACTATTCCATGTTCCGCTCGCGCGGCTAAAAAGCGGCGATCGCGTGGCGGTGATGGGACGCAACGGCTGCGGCAAATCATCGCTGTTGCGGTTGATCTGGCGGGCTTTGCACGGCGAAGCGTCTACGCTGCGGCTGCATCCGCGTCTGCATGCGGGATATTACGACCAGACGTTACATCAGCTAGCGGATGATGCCACGCTGTTTGACGCGCTGGAGCCGTTTGCCCCGATGCCCGCCGATCGCAAAATGGCACTAATTAGCGCCGGTTTTGCCTGGGCGCGTCATGGGCAACGGGTGGCGACACTGAGCGGCGGCGAACGTTCGCGGCTGCTGTTTGTCGGCCTGTCGCTGGCGCGTTTTAACCTGCTGTTACTGGATGAACCCACCAACCATCTCGATATGGCGGGCAAAGAGGCGCTGGGCGAAACCCTGCAACAGTTCAGCGGCGGTTTTCTGCTGGTCAGCCACGATCGCCAATTGATTAATGCCTGCTGCAATCGCTTCTGGCTGGTGGAAAACGGCGAGCTGAACGAATGGCACGACGCTGAAGCGGTTTATGATCGCTTACGGGAAAGTGTCGCGGTTTCTGCCACTCAGTCACAACCGCATATTGTTGCGGCTGATGAAACGGATGACGACGATGCCCTTCTTCTGCGTCTTATCGAACTGGAGACGCGGTTAGCAGAGGATCTGGCGCGTAAGGAGAAACATCAGAAGCCGCAGTTGCAGGCGCAGTGGCGCGAGGAGATAGACCGTATCCGCCTTATCCTGTAGGCCGGATACGTGCAAACTCGTGTGGTCACTTAACGCAAACAGGCGCCCTTCGGCGCCTGTTTTTTTTACTGCTGTGGATTTTTCGCTTTCCAGGCTTCCCATGCCTGTTTGATTTCTTGTTTGGCGGTGGCGGCGTCGTTAAAGCCGTTCAGCTCCACTTTTTTGCGACCGTCCGGCAATTGTTTATAGACGCGGAAGAAGGCTTCCAGCCGCTCCTGCTCGATCTTCGGCAGATCGGTGATGTTCTTGATGTCGTCATAGGTTGGGTCAATTTTGCTGGCCGGAACGGCAACAATTTTGTCGTCGGTCTCGCCGCCATCAATCATTTTCAGCACGCCAATCGGGCGTAGCTTGATCAGCGTTCCCGGAGCCAGCGGCGCGCGGGTATAGAAAATCACATCCAGCGGATCGCCATCCCCGGCGAGCGACTGGGTCAGCGAACCGTAGTTCGCCGGATAAGCGACCGGCATTGACTGGAAGCGATCGGCGATAATAAAGCCGGTTTTCGCGTCCGTTTCATATTTGATAATGCCGCCCGCCGGGATCTCCGTTACCGCATAAAACTCGTCCGGGTTGTTTTCAGGCTGCGGGAATTCGAGGATATTTTGCGCCTGCACGGAAGCCGAAATCAGTACGCTCACCGCGAGGATTTTTTTCACCAGATGCATTGTTGTTCACTCTTTTGTTATTAGAAAGCAACAATCTGGCGACAATAGATGACAGCCGTATGACATTCCTTTCCTGCCCACTAATAGCCTTATTAATAAGGTGGTTATAGCATTTTTTGCCCCTACCTGAATTGGGGGATTTCCCACAGAATGTTTACAGTATGTTGCCAGCCTATTGAATTCACTGCCTAATCTCTTAATCCTTGAGGATATAGATAACGGTTGAAGCCGAACGCCACACCCGGATCTCAGTTCTTATGCTTATCAAAGGAGAAACACCATGAAAGCTGCTGTAGTTACGAAAGATCATCAGGTTGATGTCACTGAAAGGACACTGCGTCCGCTGAAACATGGCGAAGCGTTACTGAAAATGGAGTGCTGTGGGGTATGTCATACCGACCTGCACGTGAAGAACGGTGATTTTGGCGATAAGACCGGCGTTATCCTCGGTCATGAAGGTATTGGCATCGTGGCTGAAGTTGCAGAAGGCGTTACGTCGCTGAAAGTGGGCGATCGCGCTTCTGTTGCCTGGTTTTTCCAGGGCTGCGGCCACTGTGAATACTGTAACAGCGGTAACGAAACCCTCTGCCGTGAAGTGGTCAATGCCGGGTATACCGCCGATGGCGGCATGGCGCAGGAGTGCATCGTGGTGGCGGATTATGCGGTAAAAGTGCCGGATGACCTTGATTCCGCGGCAGCCAGCAGTATCACCTGCGCGGGCGTCACTACCTATAAAGCCGTTAAAGTCTCGCAGATCAAGCCCGGCCAGTGGATTGCTATTTATGGCCTCGGCGGCCTCGGAAATCTTGCGCTGCAATATGCGAAAAATGTCTTTAATGCCAAAGTCATTGCGCTCGATGTTAACGATGAGCAATTGAAGCTGGCAGCCAGCATGGGCGCAGACCTGACCATCAACTCGCGTAGCGAAGATGCGGCGAAGATCGTGCAGGAAAAAACCGGCGGCGCGCACGCTGCGGTCGTGACGGCGGTAGCGAAAGCGGCGTTTAACTCTGCGGTCGATGCGGTGCGTGCCGGTGGCCGTGTGGTGGCAGTTGGCCTGCCGCCGGAAGCGATGAGCCTCGATATTCCGCGCCTGGTGCTGGACGGTATTCAGGTGGTGGGTTCGCTGGTTGGCACGCGCCAGGATCTGACGGAAGCCTTCCAGTTTGCCGCCGAAGGCAAGGTGGTGCCGAAAGTGGCGCTGCGTCCGCTGGAAGATATCAACGCCATCTTCACAGAGATGGAACAGGGCCAGATCCGTGGCCGCATGGTGATCGATTTACGCCATTAATTATCGTCTATTGCCTATAATCACGGGGGCGCTGATGCCCCCTTTTTTATGACGCAGAGGTAATGATGACCACGACGATCCCCGGGCTTGAGGTGTTGTTTATCGCCGGTTTCGGCCCTGTTCCGCAAAATGTGGCTGCCAGCCAGACATTTTACCAGCACACGCTTGGGCTGCCGCTGAAACCGATGGAAGGCACCAGTGACTATCTGGTCGCCGATCATGATGCACTGGATGGCGCGAAACATTTTGCTCTGTGGCCGTTGCATCATGCCGCCGAATCCTGTTTTGGCACGGACAAATGGCCGGATTCGCACCCTGTTCCACAAAGCTGGGTTGAATTTGAAGTCAAAGAGTTAGCGAGCGCCACTGATGTGCTGGTCAACAAAGGTTATCAGTTGCTGGTCGCGAATCGCCTGGAACCCTGGGGGCAAAGTGTCACCCGTCTGCTGGCGCCGGAAGGCGTCCTGGTGGGGCTGACGATCACCCCCTGGTTGCGTTAATACTGATGCCAGACCGGGGCGTCTATCACGCCCGGTTTTGCGCTTTTCTGAAAAGCTTATCTCAATTCCTTGGTTCCTTTGTGAATGCCTGCGCCGGATGATGAATCCGACATTAAGACAATAGATAACAAAGGAATTCACCATGCACACCCCTTTTCGTTTGCCGCTACTGACGGTGCTGATAATGGCCGCTTCCGTTCACGCCTGGGCGGTGGATACGCCAGTAAAAGGCGGCACACTGATTTATCTTGAACAGCAGGCGCACACCAATTTGTATCCTCCGGCGGGCGGTTTTTACCCCAATGGCGGTATTCTGAATCAGATCACCGATAAGCTAACCTGGCAGAACCCAAAGACGTTGCAGGTTGAACCGTGGATTGCCGAAAGCTGGACGTCGAATGCCGATAAAACCGAATACACCTTTAAAATTCGCCCCGGCGTGACCTTTTCTGACGGCACGCCGCTGGATGCCAATGCGGTCGCAAAAAATTTCGACACGTACGGGCTGGGTAACAAAGCGCAGCGTTTACCGGTATCGGAAGTGATCAATAACTATGATCACAGCGAAGTGGTGGATGCGCAGACGGTGAAGTTCTACTTCAAAAAGCCGTCGCCAGGCTTTTTACAGGGCACGGCCACCATCGGTTCCGGGCTGGTTTCATTGAGTACGTTACAACGTAACTTTGATGAGCTGGGCGATGCGCGCCATATTATCGGTTCCGGGCCGTTTGTCGTTAGTGATGAAAAGCTGGGGCGCGAAGTGACGCTTGCGAAGCGTAAAGATTATCAGTGGGGGCCGAAGAATCTTACCCAGCAAGGCCCGGCCAATCTCGATGGCATCAAAATTATCGTCACCCCGGAAGACAGCGTGCGCATTGGCGCGTTGCTGGCAGGCCAGGCCGGATTTATCCGCCAGGTGCAGGCTTACGATGAGAAACAGGCCACCGATCAGGGGTTTCAGATCTACGCCGCTCCGACGCGCGGCGTGAATGATAGCCTCAGTTTCCGCCCGGATAACCCGCTGGTCGCCGATCTGCGCGTGCGCCAGGCATTGCTCCATGCGACAAACACTAAACAGGTTGTCGATACCCTTTTCTCGCCCAACTACCCGCAGGCCACCTCGGTTATTGCCCGCTCTGCCGCCGGTTACACCGATCTGAGCGACAAACTGACCTTTGATCCGGCCAAAGCCAACCAGCTACTGGATGACGCAGGCTGGAAAGCCGGCAACGATGGCATTCGTGCCAAAGAGGGCCAGCGTCTGGCGCTGACGGTGTATGAATCCCTGCCGCAACCGCAAAACAAAGAGGTGCTGCAATTGGTGGCGCAGCAGTGGCGACAGGTCGGCGTTGCGCTGAGCGTTAAAGCTGGCGACGCCGGAAGCCGCACGCTGGATAACCTCGACCCGCTAAAAACGCCGCTGACCGTTTCTGAGGTTGGGCGTGCGGATCCGGATGTCGTGAAAAGCATGTTCTATCCGGCAAACCGCGATGCGCTGCTGCAAAAAGGCGGTTCCAGCGACAAGGTAAAAAGCTTCCGCGACGACAAGCTCAACGATCTGCTGGTCTCTATTTCTGCTGAAGTCGATGCAAAAAAACGCCTGCAACTGACCGGCGAGGCACAGCGCTATCTGCTGGATAACGCTTATGTGATCCCGGTTTTTGAAGAGCCTCAGGTCTTTGCCGGTGCGCCCTGGCTGAAAGGCGCAACCTTCGAAGCCGTTGGCCGCCCGTCGTTCTACGGCGCGTGGATCGCGAAACACTGAGGAGGCTGCAATGAGCCACTATCTTCTGCGGCGTGCGGGACAAGGCCTGCTGGTGCTATGGGCGGCATTTACCCTCTCTTTTGTGCTGCTCCAGGTGCTGCCGGGCGATGCGGTATTGATTAAGTTTCAGAATCCCGACCTCGGGCTTAGCCCGGCACAGATTGAGGAAATGCGTATTGCCTATGGGGCGGACAGCCCGCTGTGGCAACAATATTTTCATACGCTGTTTGCGATGTTGCGCGGAGATTTTGGCTATTCGGTACAGGCCGGTGTTGCGGTGAGCGAGCTGATTACCAGTAATCTCCCCGATACACTGCAACTAGCCGCACCGGCATTCGCGCTCGCCGTGGCGCTGGCTTTTGTACTGGCGTTTGTCTCGCGGTTGCCCGCATTACGCTGGCTGAGTAATGTCATCCAATCTTTGCCGGTACTATTTATTTCGCTGCCCACCTTCTGGCTGGGCATTGCGCTGATTCAGCTTTTTTCCTTCCAGCTGCGGCTGATCCCGGTCATTAACCCTTCGCCGTTGCAAGGGTTGATCCTGCCGATTATTACCGTGGCGATCCCTATTTCCGCTCCGTTGGCGCAGATCTTGTTACGCAGTATCGACCAGGTGTCGGCTCAGCCGTTTGTGGGCGTGGCGCGCGCCAAAGGGTTGAGCGAAACCGGCGTGCTGTGGCGGCACGTTATCGGCAATGCCCTGCTGCCGGTGCTGAATATCGCCGGGCTGTTGCTGGGGGAATTGATTGCCGGTGCGCTGATCACGGAAACCGTCTTTGGTCGTGGCGGGCTGGGACAACTGACGCAGCAGGCGGTGAACAATCAGGATATTGCCGTATTGCAGGCGGTAGTGATGATCTCCGCGCTGGGGTTTGTCCTGATTAATCTGCTGGTGGATCTGCTGATGCCGTGGTTTGACCCGCGGCTGAAAACCGTTACCGGAGGTGCAGTATGAGTCTGGTCGATTACGCTACCGCCGCGCGCAAGCACGTTCCCGCCTGGCGCGCGCACGCCTGGCAGCCGGGATTATGGCTGGCCTGGGCGGTGGTTGCTCTGGCGGGAGTTGCCGCTTTTTTCCCTGCGCTGCTCACGCATTACAGCGCGGTTGAAGGTATTGCCGGAGCACAGCGGCTGGCTCCACAAGCCGGTCACTGGTTGGGTACCGATCAACTGGGGCGCGATCTTTTTGCGCGCATTGTCTACGGTGCTTCACATTCGCTTTCCGCCGCGCTGGCGGCCGTGGCGATGGGACTGTTTGCCGGAACGCTGATCGGCGTGATTGCCGGAGCGCTCGCCGGGCGCGTGGAATCCCTCCTGATGCGGCTGGTGGATGTGTTGCTGTCGATTCCGTCGCTGTTGTTGTCGCTGACGGTGATTATTTTACTTGGCTTCGGCACCGTCAATGCAGCCATTGCCGTGGGGGTGGCTTCGATTGCCAGCTTTGCCCGCCTGGCGCGCGGTGAAGTGGTGCGTATTCGCCACACCGAGTATGTGGAAGCGGCCTGGGGCAGCGGCGGTACTTTCTGGTCGGTGCTATGGCGGCATATTTTGCCCAACTCGCTCACCGCCGTGCTGGCCTTTGCCACGCTGCAATTTGGTCAGGCGATCCTTGCCCTCTCCACCCTGAGCTTTCTCGGTTACGGCACGCCGCCGCCAGTGCCGGAATGGGGATTGTTGATCGCTGAAGGCCGCAATTACTTATCAACTGCCTGGTGGCTGACCACCTTTCCCGGCCTGGTGGTGATCGCCGTGGTACTGGCGGTTAACCGGCTCAGCCGTCAGTTCAGTGGAGGTCGCGTATGAGCGTGTTGTCGGTAGAAAATTTAACCCTCAGCTACCACAGCGGTGGCGTCTGGCGCGAGGTGGTTCATGACGTGAGTTTTACCCTGCAACGGGGGGAAATGCTGGCCTTTGTCGGCGAATCCGGTTCCGGCAAAACCACCACTGCGCAGGCGATTATTGGGCTGCTGGCTGCCAATGCCCGACGCGACAGCGGCACGATTGTGCTCAACGGCGAAACAATAAGCACGTGGTCGGAAAAACGGCTTGATGCCCTGCGCGGCGCGCGCATCAGCCTGGTGCCGCAGGATCCAGGCAATTCCCTCAACCCGGTGCAAACCATCGGTACGCAAGTGGGCGAAGTCCTGCGACTGCACAGCAAATTGCGTGGCCGCGAGCGCGATGCTCAGGTGCTGGCGCTGTTAACGAAAGTGGGCTTAAGCCACCCGGAACAGCGCATGAAACAGTACCCGCACCAGCTCTCCGGCGGGATGAAGCAGCGGGTGTTGATCGCGATAGCCATTGCGCTGCAGCCGGATGTGATCATTGCCGACGAGCCGACCAGCGCGCTCGATGTGACGGTGCAAAAGCGCATTCTCGATTTACTCGATGTACTTCGCCGTGAATCCGGCACGGCGGTGCTGTTTGTCACCCACGATCTGGCGCTGGCTGCTGAGCGCGCCGATCGGCTGCTGGTGTTTCGCCACGGCGAGATTCAGGAGCATGGCGCGACGGCGGATATTCTGCGCGCGCCGCAGCATGCTTATACCCGCCAGCTACTGAGCGATCTCCAGGGCAATGCGCTGACGATTGCGCCGGTTTCCGGGCGGCCGCTGGCGTCTCCGGCGATCCGCGCCAGCGGTATCAGTAAGCGTTTCTCGTTGGGCAAAGGCCATCAATTGCAGGCGCTTGATGACGTCAGTTTTGCCGTGCAGCGCGGCAGCACGCATGCGCTGGTTGGCGAATCCGGTTCGGGTAAAACCACGCTGGCGCGCATTCTGCTTGGCTTTGAGCAGGCCGACAGCGGCCGGGTGACGATTGATGATATCGAAGCCACGCAACTCAGCCAGGAGGCGCGCCGCCAGTTGCGCCGCAAAATACAGTTTGTCTATCAGAATCCCTTTTCTTCGCTCGATCCTCGCCAGACACTGTTTGAGATCATCGAAGAGCCGCTGAAGAACTTTGAACGCGTTGAAAAAGCCGAACGTAAAGCACGAGTGGAAAATGTCGCGCGGCGCGTTGCGTTGCCGCTGGAGTTGCTCGACCGTACGGCGCGTGAGCTTTCCGGCGGGCAGCGCCAGCGTGTGGCTATTGCCCGCGCGCTGATCCTCGAACCGGGCATTCTGGTGCTGGATGAAGCCACCTCCGCACTGGATGTTACCGTGCAGGCGCAGATCCTCGCCCTGCTCCAGCAACTGCAACAGCAACTGGGGTTGACGTACCTGTTTATCACCCACGATCTGGCGACGGTGCGGCGCATCGCGCACAGCGTTACGGTGCTGCGTAATGGTTGCGTGGTCGAGCAAGGTTCCGTGGCGAGCCTGTTTGCCGCGCCGCAAAACGACTATACCCGCGAGTTAATTCACGCTATTCCCCATCTTTCACCCGCTACGGAGGAGTTCGCATGACGCGAAAACGCCTGGGGTTTTTTACCCGTCTGCTTGACGATGCTGCACCCAAAGAGCGCTACCGGCTGGCCACAGAGCAAATCCGCCATGCGGAACGGTACGGTTTTGACAGCGCGTGGATCGCGCAGCACCATTTTCACGAACATGAAGGTGGTCTGCCTTCGCCGCTGGTCTTTCTGGCACACGTCGCGGCACATACGGAAACTATCCGCCTTGGTACGGCCATCATCACCCTGCCGCTGGAAAATCCGTTGCGCGTGGCAGAAGATGCCGCCGTACTCGATCTGCTGGCCGATGGACGGCTGGAAGTGGGGTTTGGCTCGGGTGGCACGGCGACCTCTTTCCTGCCCTTTGGCCTGACAATTGATGAACGGGCGACGGTATTTGCTGATGCGCTGCACTTGATCCAGAGCGCCTGGCGCGGTGATTCGCTGACGCACCCGGATAACCACCTTTACCCTCCAGCGCCACAGTTGGCTGAACGGATATGGATCGCCACCTTTTCCGTTGACGGCGCAATCCGTGCAGGCCGGGGCGGACACGGGCTGATGCTGTCCCGAACTCAGCCGCGCCCGGCCGACAACCCTTCGCTCACGCTCAATGCCATCCAGAATCCGATGGTGGATGCTTACCTTGATGCGCTTCCGGCGGGCGTTGCGCCGCGCATACTGGCTTCGCGCACGGCGTTTGTCGCCGACAGCCGCGACTATGCGCTGAAGATTGCAGCGCCGGGGTTGACCCGCCAGGCCGCGCAACATCGCGCGGCAGGCCATACGGTTTTAGGTGACAACGTCACGGATTATATCCGCCAGTTTGACGCGCATATCGGCGATGCGCAAACGGTGCTCGCATCGCTGGCGCAGGACACCATCCTGGCCCGCGCCACCGATATCTCTTTTCAAGTGCATTCCGTCGAACCGTCGCACCGCGACACGTTACGTTCCATTGAACTGATTGCTGAGCATATCGCTCCGCACATTCTATAAGGAGCCTCTATGGCGCTAAGTCTGGATATTCTTGCTGAGCTGGCGGAGATCGCCGCGGGTTCAGAACTGCAACGTGCGCGTGAAACACGCGATGCGGCCACTCGCCATGCCCAGGGCAGCTATGAAGCACTGTTCAGTGACCAGGAGCACGCCTTTGCGCTGGACGAACGCTTTATTGTGGCGGCGAAAGTGGCGAAGTGGCACGAAGCCAACGATCTGGCGGCCCATTACGCCAGTTTTGGTCTTGCCGACCCGACTTCTGCCCGCCTGACACCGGCGCTGGAGTTCGCACGGTTGCTGACTTTTTCCCCGGTGGAAGCGACGCCGCAGGCGCTGAAAACGCTGACGGCGGCGGGCTGGAACAAAGAGAGCATTGTTACGCTGGCGCAACTGGTGGCGTTTGTCAGCTTCCAGAGCCGCCTGCTGGCCGGGTTACGTTTGCTCAATGGCAAGCCCGTTTCCTCCAGCGGAAAACCGGTGGTGGCAGGTATCTGGCATACCACACCGACCACGCAAACCGGGAAACCCGCGCCGGTGCAGTTTACTCAGCAGGAACTGGGCTGGGAACCGTGGATTGCTGCGAAACCGCTGGCGGAGTTTACAGCGGCTGAACAGGCGATTCTGGCGAAATTCGGCCATACCGATTCTGACTATTTTCGTCTGTTAGGCCGCAATCTTCCGGTGCTTGAGCAACGCACGTTGACGGATAAGGGCATCTTCTACACCCCTGGCGGCTTGCCGCGCGCCGAGCGTGAGCTGGCGGCGACGGTCACCAGTAAAATTAATGGCTGCATCTATTGCGCTTCAGTCCATGCGCGCAAAACCAGCCAGTTGTCGAAGGATGATAATGCCGTAGAGACGCTGCTTGCTGTGCAACCAGGAGATATTCTGAGTGCCGGGCAATCAGCACGCTGGCAGGCTGAAATTGATGCCGCCGCCGCCCTGTCGGTGACGCCACCGGCACTGACAACGCAGCATCAGGCAAAGCTGAAAGAACAGGAGCTGGACACTTTGCAGCAGCTTGATCTGCTACAGTCCGCCGCGTTTTTTGCCTGGGCCAACCGTCTGATGCTTACGCTGGGGGAACCCTGGTTGCCCTGAAGGTGTCGCCGCTGGGTAAGCGTCGTGCTTACCCGTTTTTTTATGCCTGCGCGACAGATTCAGTTTTCAGCTTTGTTTTCAGCCGACCATACACCAGCAATGCGCTCATGGCGGCAAAGGTCAGCACTGCTGCTGGCAGCGTAAGATAGCGATAAGTCAGGCCGAAAGTGATGATCAAGCCACCGAACCAGGCGCCCACCGCGTTACCGAGGTTGAAGGCCATTTGCCCCCCGGCTGCGCCCAACATCTCACCGCCCTTCGCATTTTGCAGCAGCATAATTTGCAGCGGCGCGGAGAGCGCAAACAGGCCTGCGCAGCAGATAAAGCCAAGCGACAGCGCCCCGACTTTGTTTTCTCCGGCGACAAACAGCGCCAGCATCGCCAGCATAATGAAAAACTCAGTTGCCGCCGCAATGCGTAAGGGGCTGAATTTGACGGAGAGCTTGCCGCTGAACATATTCCCCAGCACCATTCCCAGCCCCATCAGCGTCATGATGAAGGTCATCGAGGCTTCGGAGAAGCCAGAGACAGTGACCATATAGGGTTTCACATAGCTGAACCAGGCAAACACACCGGCATTGCCAAACATCGTGGCGGCGAAAATCAGCCACGGTTCGGGTTTTTTCAGGAAATGAAACTGCTCGCGCAGGCGGCTTTCGGTGTTATCAAACAGCGCCGGAACCCAGAAGATCACCGAGACAATCACGGCGATGTCGAACAGCGAAATCAGTAAGAAGGTGTAGCGCCAGCTAAAGCTGTGACCGATCCATGTACCCAGCGGAATACCGATCAGGTTCGCGACAGTCATGCCGGCGATCATACCTGCCACGGCCATCGTCACCTTGCCGGGTGGAGCAATTTTCGACAGGATAATTGCGCCAACGCCAAAGATTGCCCCATGCGGAAAACCGGAAATTAAGCGGGCGATAATCAGCATCGGATAAGCGCTGGAGAACGTGAACATGGCATTACCGATGACGCACAGCACCACCAGAAACAACAATATGTTTTTCAACGAAAACCGGTTGGAAACAAGCGCCATGATCGGTGCGCCGATCACCACGCCAGAGGCGTAAGCCGAAATCATATGTCCTGCCGACGGAATCGAGATGCCGACATTGGAGGCCAGTTCCGTCAACACGCCCATAATGCCAAATTCCGCCATTCCCAGACCAAAGGTCGCAAGTGCCAACGAAAAAATCGTTTTTTTCATACTACAAACCACTTGTTAAAAGAGTGTTGCGGGCATTATTGACCATTCAACCACAGCAGACCAGACGAAAAGCCGCGCCTGACACATTAATCCATAAAATCAGATAACAACATGCAGCCCGCAGGATTATGTCGGTCATCTGCGCAGGGAAAGAAGCTGTGTTGTGGGTGCCATTGATGCGCCTGGCGATATAGATAAAAAAACCGCTCCGAACGGGCGTCCGGAGCGGGTTTAAAGTCACTTGATCCCTTCGGTGCTCTCTTTTTTCGCTTCCAGACGCTCCACGTCGTTATACCAGCGCGGATGGTGCTTCTGCGCCCAGCGGCGGCTTACCTTCCCTTCGATCATGCCTTTAATGGAGCCTTTCACCCAGAAAGCCATATACATATGGATGAGGATGGCATGGATCAAAATAATGGCGGATGTCGCGTGCAGCAGCAGGCTGTAGCGGATCACCTGAATCGGGAAATACTGTGCAAAGTAAGGACGCCAGATGATGACGCCGGTCACCAGAAGCACGGTTATCATGCTCATGATGGTCCAGAACATCATCTTTTGTCCGGCATTGTATTTTCCGACCTTAGCGACCTTGTGCTCATTCCCCTTCAACACTTCGACGATGTTTTTCAGCCACGGCAGATCTCTCTTGTCCGGGATGTTGTGATGCACAAAGTGCACAAACATAAACATCAGCGCGAAGAAGATCGCCACACCAAAGAAGGGATGCAGAATGCGCCCCATCTGCGGCGTACCGAAGGTTTCCGTCAGCCACTGTAATGTCGGGAAGAAAAACGAGATGCCGGAGAGCGCGACCAGAAAAAAGCAGATCACCACTGTCCAGTGACAGGCGCGATCGATAAATTTGGTGCGCACAATCATTTTTGACTTACTCATGATGATCCTCTTCGTCGTCATCCACTTCTTTGTTCGGCCCAATTCCGATGTAGTGGTAAATCAAACCGGCGAACGTGGCGAGGAATCCCGCCGCCGACAGCGGTTTCAGCACCCCTTTCCACAGATTGACCGAGGTATCGATACGCGGATTTTCCGGCAAATTGTGGTAAAGCTGCGGCTGGTCAGCGTGGTGCAGCACATACATCACGTGTGTGCCGCCGACGCCCTGCGGGTTATAGATCCCCGCGCTGGCGTAACCGCGCGCTTTCAGCTTCTCTACCCGCTGTTCGCCCAGCGCCAGCATTTCCGCTTTGGTACCAAAATGGATAGCGCCGGTCGGGCAGGTTTTCACGCAGGCAGGCTCCTGGCCGACGCTGACCCGATCGACACAGAGCGTACATTTGTAGACCCGGTTATCCTCTTTATTGAGGCGCGGGACGTTAAACGGACACCCGGCGATACAGTAGCCGCAGCCGATACAGTTATCCTGCTGAAAATCGACAATACCGTTGGCGTACTGAATGATCGCGCCCGCAGAAGGACACGCCTTCAGGCAGCCCGGCTCGGCACAATGCATGCAGCCATCTTTGCGGATCAGCCACTCCAGTTTCCCATTCTGCTCGGTTTCGCTAAAGCGCATCACTGTCCAGGATTTAGCGCTCAAATCGGCCGGGTTGTCGTAAACCCCGACGCAGTGCCCCACTTCATCGCGGATGTCGTTCCATTCTGAACACGCCACCTGGCAGGCTTTGCAGCCCACGCAGGTGGAAACATCGATAAGCTTGGCAACTTCAGCCTTATAATCACGCGCCCGTGGGGGCGGCGTGATCGGGTTGGTCGCGGAGCGCTTAAGAATGTCCTGAGTTTCCATCGCCATAATCTCGCTCCCTTACGCTTTCTCGATATTCACTAAAAACGCCTTATATTCCGGTGTTTGCGAGTTCGCATCGCCCACGTTCGGTGTCAGGGTATTGGCGATGTAGCCCTTTTGCGCCACACCTTCAAAACCCCAGTGCAGCGGAATACCAATGGTCTCCACCGGCTGTCCATGAACCTGCAATGTGCGCAGCCGACGCGTGACAACCGCCACCGCGCGAATAAAGCCGCGCTTGCTGCTGACCCGAACGCGATCGCCGTTGCTGATCCCTTTCGCTGCCGCCAGCGTTTCGCTGATTTCAACAAACTGCTGCGGCTGGGCAATCGCATTCAGGCGCGCGTGCTTAGTCCAGGTGTGGAAATGTTCCGTCAGACGATAAGTGGTGCCGACATACGGGAATTGCTCCTTTTTCCCCAGCCGTTTCACATCGTCCTGATAGATGCGCACAACCGGGCTGGAGACAACATTCGGATGCAACGGGTTGGTTCCGAGCGGGGTTTCCATCGGTTCGTAATGCTCCGGGAATGGCCCTTCTGCCAGCTTGTCGAGGGCAAACAGACGCCCCAGCCCTTCCTGCTGCATAATAAACGGCCCGGTATTGCTGCCCGGCGGCGCGGTGTTGAAGTCCGGAATGTCGTTACCGACCCACTTCGTACCGTTCCACTGAATCAGCATCCTTTTCGCATCCCACGGTTTGCCCTGAACGTCAGCCGACGCGCGGTTGTAGAGCACGCGACGGTTGAGCGGCCAGGCCCATGCCCACCCCAGCGTATTCCCCAGGCCGGAAGGATCGGCATTATCGCGATTGGCCATCTGGTTACCCTGCTCTGTCCAGCTACCGCTGTAGATCCAGCAGGATGACGCCGTTGAGCCATCGTCACGCAGCAACGCAAAGCTGCTCAGTAGTTGCCCTTTCTTCGCCAGCAGTTGCCCGTTGGCATCATAGAGATCCGCCAGCGCGTAACCGTTGTTCTCTTTCGCCACCTCTTCCGAATGTGGATTGTGCGGCTGGCTGTAGTTCCAGCTCATCTTCAGTAACGGCTCTGCGCCTTTACCGCCTTCGGTGCGGTACATTTCACGCAGGCGGTGGTAAATCCCGGCGAGAATTTCACCGTCATTCAGCGCTTCACCCGGCGCATCCTGGCCTTTCCAGTGCCACTGTAACCAGCGACCGGAGTTGGCAATGGAGCCATCTTCTTCGGCGAAGCAGGTCGACGGCAAACGGAACACCTCCGTCGCAATGGTTGCAGGATCGACATCATTCATTTCGCCGTGGTTCTGCCAGAAGTTCGCGGTTTCGGTCACCAGCGGATCGATGACCACCATGTACTTCAATTTGCTCAGCGTACTGACGACTTTGTTTTTGTCCGGGAAGGAGGCCACCGGGTTAAAGCCCTGGCAGATATAACCCGTCACATCGCCTTTCGCCATCATATTGAAATACTTGATAACGTCGTAAGACTGATCCCACTTTGGCAGCCAGTCAAAGCCCCAGTCGTTCTCCTTCTGTGCCGCGTCGCCGTAGAACGATTTCATCAGGCTGACGAAGAATTTCGGATAATTACTCCAGTAGTTAACCTGATCCGGCAACAGCGCTTTCGGCGTATTGGCCGCCAGATACTGTTGCAAATCGACCTGTTTTTCCGAAGGCAGCGTCAGGTAGCCCGGCAGGCTGGTCGAAAGCAGTCCTAAATCCGTCAGCCCCTGAATGTTCGAGTGGCCGCGCAGCGCATTCACTCCACCGCCCGCCATCCCCATATTGCCGAGCAGCAACTGGATCATCGCCATGGTACGAATGTTCTGCGCACCGACGGTGTGTTGTGTCCACCCGAGCGCGTACAGGAACGTGGTCGTTCTGTCCGCCGCGCTGGTTGAGGCCAGCACTTCACACACTTTCAGGAAGTCTGCTTGCGGCGTACCGCAAATGTTTTCGACGGTTTCCGGGGTATAGCGATCGACATGCTGTTTCAGCAGGTTCCACACGCAGCGCGGATGGCTGAGCGTGTCGTCACGTCTGGCATAGCCGTTTTCATCGAACTGATAGTTCCACGAGGTTTTATCGTACTGGCGCTTTTCTGCGTCGTAGCCGCTGAACAGACCATCTTCAAAGGCAAAATCATCGCGCACCAGTAATGCGGCGTTGGTGTAATGTTTGACGTATTCGGCGTTGATCTTGTTGTTTTCAATCAGATAGCGCAGCACGCCGGAGAGGAAAGTAATATCCGTTCCGGAGCGTATGGGCGCATAGATGTCCGCCACTGATGCCGTGCGCGTAAAGCGCGGATCGACAACAATCAGCGTGGCATCATTGTTATTTTTGGCTTCCATCGCCCAGCGGAAACCGACCGGGTGGGCTTCAGCGGCGTTACCGCCCATCACCATCACCACATTCGCGTTTTTGATATCAACCCAGTGGTTGGTCATCGCACCGCGACCAAATGTTGGAGCAAGACTTGCTACCGTTGGTCCGTGTCAGACGCGCGCCTGGTTATCTACCGCCAGCATGCCGAGGGAGCGCACAAATTTCTGCGTCAGCATGCCGGTTTCGTTACTGGCCGCTGAAGCGCAAAGCATACCGGTGGAAAGCCAGCGATTGACTTTCACGCCTGCGGCGTTGTTTTCCACGAAATGCGCATCGCGATCGTCTTTCATTAACCGGGCGATGCGACTAAAAGCCTCCTCCCAGGAGATGCGCTGCCACTTATCGGAGCCTGGCGCGCGGTATTCCGGGTAGCGCAGCCGGTTTTCACTGTGTACGTAATCAAGCAGGCCAGCCCCTTTCGGGCATAACGCGCCGCGACTGACCGGATGATCCGGGTCGCCTTCAATGTGATAAATCGCTTCTTTGGCGTTCTTCGCGCCATCACCCAGGCTATACATTAATAGCCCGCAACCCACGGAGCAGTATGTGCAGGAGTTTCGGATCTCTTTTGCGCGCAGTAATTTATAATTTCGCGCCTGAGCCAGCGCCATTTTCGGGGCGAACCCTAATGCGGCAACTGTGGTTCCGGCCATACCGCCCGCGCAGATTTTGAAAAATTGTCTGCGGCTGACGTCCATTGCTTTCCTCATTATTTGTCTTCGACTGCGGCGGGAAACTAAACATTCCGGCAGGCGAAATAATTGCGGTAAATCAATAACGCCGGATGGCTGACCCCTAATAGTCGCACTTATCGGATTTTATTAAGCCATAAGGAGTAGATGGCGCAGTGATGAATTCACCCCAGGTCATTAATTCGTGTTATAAGTTGAGGCTTTGTTTTCGCCGATAAAGTGCAGCAATGAACAGAAAACGTGCAACGTTAATTGGTTTACTGGCGGTATTATTATGGAGCACCATGGTCGGTTTTATCCGCGCTGTCAGTGAAGGTCTTGGGCCAGTTGGCGGCGCGGCGCTGATCTATACCCTGAGCGGTATCCTGCTGATCTTTACCGTCGGGTTTCCCGATTTACGGCGCTTCCCTCGCAAATATCTGCTGGTCGGCAGCCTGTTATTTGTTAGCTATGAACTCTGTCTTGCCCTGTCGTTGGGATTTGCCGCAACCCGCCAACAGGCAATCGAAGTGGGAATGGTCAATTATTTATGGCCGAGCCTGACCATTCTTTGCGCCATATTATTTAACGGACAAAAATCGACTTTCTGGGTTATTCCAGGGCTATTACTTGCTTTACTTGGCGTTAGTTGGGTGCTTGGCGGCGAGAACGGTCTGAATATTGCTGACATCCGGGAAAATATTATTTCCAGCCCGCTCAGCTATGCGCTGGCATTTGCCGGGGCATTTATCTGGGCAATTTATTGTACGGTAACGGCCAAATATGCGCAGGGCGCCAATGGCATTACGCTGTTTGTTCTGCTGACGGCGGCAACGCTATGGGTGAAATATGCCTTCTCACCGCAACCGGAGATGGTTTTCAGCCTGTCGGTAACGGTGAAATTAGTCATGACGGCGGTGGCGCTGGGCTTTGGTTATGCGTCGTGGAATATCGGTATTCTGCACGGCAATGTCACGGTGCTGGCCGCCGCTTCTTACTTTACTCCGGTGCTCTCTTCGGCGCTGGCCGCCATGATGCTGAACGCCCCGCTCTCTTTCTCCTTCTGGCAGGGCGCTGTGATGGTGTGCGGCGGGTCGCTGCTCTGCTGGTGGTCGACCCGCCAGGTATCCCGCACGGCGTAAGCGGGCTGCCACTATTTATGCTTCACCTGCGCAAGGCTAAACCAGATGCCGACCGCCAGCAGCATGAGTAATGCGCCTGCGGTGCTCAGCGCAACGCTGTGCGAGCCGGTAAAGGCCGTTTTGGCGGCGCTAATGATTTGCTGCGCCATCAGCGGTTGTGCATCCTGCGCCAGGCGAAACGCCTCGCCAATGGATGAGGAAGCCTGGGCGGCCTGTGTGCTGCTCAGCCCTTGCGGTAACTGGATCGACGCGGCGAAACTGCGGCTCAGGATCAGGCCGAATACGGCGATCCCCAGACCTGCGCCAAGCTCATAGGCCATCGACTCAATTGCTCCGGCAGCAGCCGCTTTCTCCGGCGGCGCTGCCGCCATAATCGCAGCGGTAGAGGCCAGCAACGCGCTGGCGGCGCTGAATCCCAGCAGCGCCATCAGGCTTCCGGCTTGCCACGGTTGGGTAGCGAAATCGGTCATCGATAAGCCGAGAAAACTTAGCGCGCTGAGCGCCATACCGCCCGTCGCCACGCGACGCAGGCCGAGTTTTGACACCAGTATTCCGGCTATCGGCCCGCTAAAACCGCTGGCCAACATCAGCGGCAGCATAAACATTCCGGCGGCGAAGGGCGTAAAACCATGGACAAATTGCAGTTCCTGCGCCATCAGCAATTCAAAACCGACCAGCGTCACCATGGCGGTAATCGCCATCAACGCCCCGGTCAAAATCACGCGATGGGTAAAGAGGCGCATATCGATCATCGGCGTGGCGGCGGCAAGCTGGATACGCACAAAACCGGTCAGCAGCGCCGTGCCGCTTATCAGCGTGCCGACAATCATCCACAGTGGTAACGTCCCTTTCATCGCTGTTTTTGCGCTCCATACCAGCAGCAGGATGGCGACAATCAGCACCAGCGCCTGGTTCAGATGCAGCGGCTGTTCAGCGCGACCGGCCTGGCGCGGCACATAGCGGGCGGTCAGGATCATCACGCCGATCACAATCGGTACGTTGAGCAGAAAAACCGATCCCCAGTAGAAATGTTCCAGCAAAATGCCACCAATCAATGGCCCGAACGCCGCGCCGCCAGAACCGATCGCCGCCCAGACGCCCAGCGCGGTATTACGATGCCGCGCTTGCGAAAAGGTGGTGCGAATACCGGCCAGTGTTGCCGGAACAATCATCGCCGCGCCGACGGCCAGCAGTGCGCGTGCGGCGATCAGTTCGCAGGCGCTGGTGACCAACGCGGCCAGCAGCGATGCGCTGCCAAACAGTGCGCTGCCGATAAGCAGCAAGCGTTTAAAGCCGATTTTGTCGCCCAGTGCGCCCATCGGCAGCACCATGCCCGCCATCACCAGTGAGTAGATATCAATAATCCACAGTAGCTCATTTCCGCTGGCGTTCAGCTCCGCGCTGAGCGTTGGCGCGGCAACATGCAGCACCGTTGCATCAATCGCTACCGGAATATAAACCAGCACAATAATGACCAACGTTAACCACTGACGAAACATAACTTCTCCGTAATTGTTTAATTCTGGACGCGCGTCCAGAAAGGGCGATCCTACGCAATGTTGAACGCATGTCCAGCTTTTTGTTACACTCCGTTTCGCATCCATTGAACCGAGGTTATATGCGCTATTTAAACCGCGACGATCGCCGGGAGGTGATCCTCAAAGCCGCCATGCGCGTCGCGTTAGCGGAGGGATTTTCCGCCATGACAGTGCGGCGAATCGCCACCGAAGCCGGGGTGGCGACCGGGCAAGTCCACCACCATTTCGCGTCGGCAAATGCGTTAAAGGCGCAGGCTTTTATTCGTCTGATTGACGAACTGCTGAATGTGGAGCTGTTACCCGCCAGCGCGCCGTGGCGCGATCAACTGCATGCCATGCTGGGCAGCGATGAAGGTGGTCTTGAACCCTATGTGCATTTGTGGCGCGAAGCGCTGCTGCTGGCGAATAAAGATCCGGAGTTCAAAGGGGCTTATCTGACCACCCTCGAAATGTGGCATGTCAAAGTGGTTCAGTTGATAAACCTTGGCCGCGCGGCGGGCGCGTTTTCCGACAGCGACAGCGCCGAAAATATCGCCTGGCGTTTGATTGCGCTGGTCTGCGGTATGGACGGGATTTGCATGCTGGGCATGCCAGATGTCGATGAAGCGGCCTTCAATCGCCATCTGGCGGTAATGATAGCAAAAGAGCTGTGTTAAGCGTGTTCACCGTTTAAGTCGAAGCGGCTCATGACCGCTTCGAGTTGCTGGACGCTGAAACCGTACTGCGGATCGCTGACGCCCAGCCCGAAACGTGTTTGCAAGGTTTCGTACAACGCCGGAACATCCGCCAGCACCTTATCTTCCTCAACCTGCCCTTTTTTCCAGTGCGTGAAGTGGAAATTGGTCAGCGTCAGCTTTTCGCCGTCCGGCAGATGGCGGCACATCAGCAGATGGTGGCGAAAATGCGATGCGGGCCAGTGGGCGGAGTGGAAATTACCCATCACGAAATCGGCCTGGTACTGCGGCCCGATTTCAAACTGATACATCGATTGCCAGCGTTGATGATGGCGGAACTGCAACACCCAGTCTTCACCTGCGCGTTGCAGCCGATAAAGACCGTGTGGCGTTGCCTGTTCCACCTCCGCCAGCAGACGAATCGGCGCGGTCAGGGTTTGCCCGCCAAAACCGACATCAGCAATCCACTGCTCACCCTCCAGGGTAACCAGCAGAACGCGATGGGTGCGCGGCGGCATCTGTGGCGGATTGGAAATGATCACCCGCCCTAACAGGCTGCGTACCGTAAAACCGACCTCTTTCAGTGCACGTTCAAACAGCCCGTTCTGCTCAAAGCAGTAGCCGCCGCGCCGGGCGACGACCAGTTTTTGAAAGAGGGCTTCATCGCTGAGTTCGATTTCACGTGGCAAAACAACATCAAGGTTTTCAAAGGGAATGGCGCCGTTATGCTGCAAATGCAGCGCCCGCAGCGTTTCAAGTGAGACATCGGGCGTAAAATTCCAGCCAATCCGGGCCAGATAAGCGGTCAAAAAAGGGGTCATACAGGCTCCTTGTGCGTGGTGTCCCTTTGTTATACCGCATTTTTTTGCGCCGACAGGCGATTTCGTGCCCTCTTAATGCTTTGTGTTGCGCTGCAGGAGCCACAGTGCTGTCAGCATTAACGCCAGCCCGACGATCAGCGTCAGCGTGGCCATTGCCATGCCTTGCCCTACCGAACCCTGCTCAAATTGCCGCCAGATAAACACCGCGACGGTTTGCGTTCCTGCTGGCGACAGCAGTAGCGATGTCACCAGTTCGCGTGAAGCAATCGCGAAGACCATCAGCATTGCTGCCAGCATCGCCGGGAAGATCAGCGGCAGCACAATCAGACGCAGCGCCTTGAATGCGCTGGCACCGTGTACTCGCGCCGCCGGCTCGAGGTTACCGCCTAACTGACGCATGGCGCTGCCGATATAGCGCACCGGCCACGGTAACAGCAGGCAACAATAAGAGATAAGTAAAATCCCCCAGGTGTTGTACGGTGAAACCGGCCAGAAACTGCGGTTCCACAATAAGATCAACCCGACACCCACCACCACGCCGGGCAGCGCCGCAGGCATCAGCGACAGCGCATCGATCACCGCGCGCCCTTTTATCTTCTGCATCACCACCAGCCAGGCGGCACACAGCCCGAGTAACCCGGTGAGCAGCGCCGCGCCCAGCGCCAGCGATAAGCTGGTACCGAGTGCAGGCAGCGCATCACCGCGTTGGGCGAAGAGCGCCGCAAAGTGTTTAACTGTCAGATTATCCAGCGTCAGTCCGCCGGAAAGCGTTGCGCTAAAGCCGCTTAACGCCATCGACAGGCCCGGCAGCACTACGGCCAGAAACCCCACACAACTCATAACCAACAGTACCGGCAGCGTGAAAAAGCCCAGTTTCGCACCCACATGTTCGGTGGGTTTGCCGGAGACGCTGGTCACGTCTTGATCGCCCGTCAACAGACGTTGCAGCCACCAGCCGCAGAGCGCAATAGCGATCAACATCACCGACAGGATCGATGCGCCCGGCAAGTCGATCGGCCAGTCTGCCAGCTTCTCTTCAATGCCGACGGTCAACATCACTACGCCCGCCCGGGAACCAAGCGCCGCCGGAACGCCGAACTCTTCCACCGCGAGGGTAAACGCCAGCAACATCCCTGCCGCCAGTGCCGGAGAAAGTAACGGCAGTGTGATATGGCAAAACGCCTTCCACGGTGTGGCGCCATGAACGCGGGCGACTTGCGCCAGCCGCTGCCCGCTGGCCAGCAAACTGCGCGATACGGCAAAATAGACTACCGGGAAAATGTTCAGCGTCATGACCAGCACTATACCGGTTTTACTGAACAACAAATTATTGAGATCGATCCCGGTAAGCTGCATCAGATAGCCCTGCGTTTGCAGGACCAGCATCCACGATAAGGCGGCAATATAAGGCGGCGTTAAAAACGGGATCAGAAACAGCAGATCCCAGGCTTTTGGCCACGGCAGGTCAAACAGCCCGCGCACCACGCCGAGCGGCAAGCCGATGACCACACTCAGCAGTGCCACGCCAGTGGCGATTTGCAGCGTGCCACCAAGCATTAACGGCAGTTGCGGTTCCGCCAGCAGGAGCGGAATGCCGGAAAACGCGCCGCTAAAATTCCCGGCGCTAAACTGCGGAAACACCGCCTGTAAGAGAATAAACAGTAACGGTAGCGCAACCAGTATCACCAGCAGCCCTATCGTCACCCGCGCAATCAGTTTCTGGTTCACAGCAGGTATCCTGAAAGCGGGGTTGCCCCCGCTATAAATGGCGTGGATTACTTCGCAAATAGGGCGTTAAAACGCTTCAGAACGTCGCCGCGCTCGCTGGTACCGCTGCTTTGTGTCGGCAGAATCTTGAGTTCGGTAAACAGCGGGCGTTTTGCTTCCACATCCGTACGCGCTGGCATCAACCAGGCATCGGCAACCATGTTCTGCCCTTCCGGCGACAGGACGTAATCAACAAACGCTTTTGCGTCATCGGCATGCTGGGTGGTTTTGAGGATCATCATCGGGCGCGGCGCAATCACCGTGCCGCTGGCCGGGAAGATCACTTTCAGCGACTCACCCTGCGCGATATTGCCGTAAGTGACGTAATCAACAGCGCCAAAGACGGCGACTTTCGCCCCCTGCATTACCGGCGTTACCGCCTGCGCGTTCGGGCCGCTGACCACCATGCCGTTGCTTTTCAGTGCATCAAACAGTTGCCAGGCTTTCTCACCCATGCCGTTTTGCAGACCGATCAGCAAATCCAGCGAGGCCCCGGACAGCGCCGGATCTGGCGTAGTGACTTTATCTTTGAAGGCTGCCGACGTCAGATCCTGCCACTCTTTCGGTTCCGGCGTGCCGCTTTTGGTGTTCCAGACAATGCCCAGTGCAGAGACGCCCTGCGCGACATAATCCGCACTTTTCAGCGCGGCAGGAACCTTATCTGCATTGGCGCTGGCAAACGGCAGCAACCAACCGCGATGATGCAGATCTTCCGCCGTATCCCAGGAGGCTGAAATCAGAATATCGGCCTGCGGGTTGGCCTGTTCAGCTTCGAGGCGCGCCATCACTTTGCCGGTGGTAGCCTGGAAAATATTGACCTTCACACCGGTTTTTTGCTCGAACCCGGTGGCCAGGCTTTTCGCCAGCGAACCGGGACCTGCGGTATAAACGGTCAGCGCATGCGCGCTGGACATCATCATGGACGACAACACCATGGCTAAAGCGACTCCTTTTTTCACGGACAGTAAGGCTTTCATGCGATTTCCCCTGAGGATGAAGTGATGTTTCTGACGGATTCCACCTTTCCGGATGCTAAATGCACGATGCGATCGGCGAGCCATTCGGCTTCCCGGCGATCGTGCGTGACATAAACGGCCGTTGTACCGAGCTGGCGCAGCAGGCGCGCCATCTCATGGCACAAAGATTCTCGCAGTACGCTATCGAGATTGGAGAGCGGTTCATCGAACAGCAGCACGCCAGGTTCGGCGACTATCGCCCGCGCCAGCGCGACACGCTGCTGCTGGCCGCCAGAAAGCCCGGCCGGTTTGCGCTGGGCCAACTCCGCCAGCCCGACCATACTGAGCGCCTGCATTACGCGCTGTTCGCGTTCACCGCGCGGTACGTTGCGCATCTTCAGCGGAAAGGCAACGTTTTGCGCCACGCTCATATGCGGCCACAGGGCGTAATCCTGGAAAACCATGCCGATATCGCGCGCTTCCGGCGGTAGCGACCAGCCCGCTTTCGCGACCAGGCGATCGCCAAACCAGATTTCACCTTCTGCCGGTTCGCTTAAACCTGCCAGCAATCGCAACAGCGTGCTTTTGCCGCAGCCGGAAGGCCCAAGCAGCGCAACGATGCTGCCAGGCTGGATATGCAAATCGATGTGATTAAGCACGGTATGTGTGCCGAAGGCGTAGGAAACACCTTGCAGCCGGATGTCAGTGAATGCGAACATCAGCGGCCTCCGCAGCGGGAAGCCGTGATCCACCCGTGGTTTTCAGCCGACGGGTCGCATCCACCTGCACAAAAGTCAGGGGAGTAAACATCTTGTTATCCTCTTTGGGATTTGATGCGGCAGACTATAGGCAGGGATTGTGACGAAGAAATGACGTCATTATTGCGCGTTGATTTTTAACCGAATGTCTAAACTGAAAGGCATACTTCTCCACCGTCTTTAAAAAGGGTTTCTCGTGCGTATCGCAACGATCACTAATTATGCTTACATCGCGACAGTGGCACTGACATTGACCTCCGGCGTTGCGTTGTTTATAGCTTCAGGCGCCGAACACAAAGAGCGCGACACGGTGGCGCAAAGCCGGACGTTTGATACCTTGATCGACGATCTGGAGAGAGAAGCCTTTGCGCTCAGCGATATGGCGCGCGATGCGGTAATCAAATTTACACCTGAAACGGTACAGAGCTGGAAAACCCGCCGGGAACAGGACATAAACCTGGAAAACCGGCTGGCTGCAATGCGTGACAGCGGTGCATCTGATGAAGAAATTCTGCTTCTGCGGGACGGGCTTACCACCCTCGACCAGCTTGAAGAAGAGCAGCGTATCGCCATTGAGGATGTGCAAAACGGCAAAGGCGTCGACGGCGTTAATCTGCTATTCAGTGGCAGCTACGAAGAAAAGCTTGAAGAGGCCGAATACCGCTTTGCCCATTTCCGCAGCCTGGTGGATCAGCGCACGCAGGCTGCCATCAAAGAAGCTACGTCACTCTCGCTGCGTCTGCGCACTTTATCGGAAGTGATGGTCGGTGTGACCGCGCTGCTGTTCTTGTTTGTGCTCGGCTTTATTATCAAACACCGTATTCTGCGCCCGGTGGTGACGCTCAGTGATGTGGTGAACCGGCTGGCGACGCAGGATTACAACGTCGAAGCGCCGGTGCTGGCGCAGGTGGATGAGATTGGCGATATGGCGCAGGCGATCCACATTTTCCGTGAAAACGGCCTTGCCAGGCAGCGGCTTGAGCAGGAGCGCGACAAGGAATGGGCTACGCGCACCCTGCTGGCGCGCATGACCCAGCGTTTGCAGGGGTGCGATACACACAGCGCCATTTTCCGTGTGGTTGACCGTTTTGCGCCGCAAATCATCCCGGAAATGGGCGGTCGGCTTTATGTGCTGAATACGCGGACTAATCGTATGAAATGCGTGGTGCGCTGGGGGTTGCCGCCCGGCGACGATGCCACTTTCCCACCGGAATATTGCTGGGCGCTGAAACGCGGGCAACTCCACAGTCCTGGCAAAGACACCGTGGATATGCCGTGCGAACATATTTTGCCGGAACTGGCGTCGCGGGCAATCTGCGTGCCGCTCAATGCGCAAAATAAGAGCATTGGCTTGCTGACCTTTGATAATTACACACCGGGTAAAGAGCCACCATATGCCTATCTGGAGTTGCTGGCAGAAACGCTGGCGCTGGCGTTAGCCAACCAGATCCTGCGCGATACTCTGACGGAAAGAGCGACGTATGATCCGCTGACTGGCCTGCGCAACCGCTACAGCCTGGAAGAGACGTTGCGAAATATGATCGATCAGGCAATGGTGGAGAACAGCACGCTCAGTTGCCTGATGCTGGACGTGGATTACTTCAAAAAACTCAACGATCAATACGGTCACGAAGCCGGTGATAAAGTGTTGCGCGAAATGGCGAAACTGATCACCGAAACGCTGGATGAGAACAGCATTGCGTTCCGCTATGGCGGCGAGGAATTTCTGATTATTTTGCCGGGCGTCGATGAAGCACAGGCGAAGATTGTTGCCGAAGCGCTGCTGCGTAATGTATTTAACCATCACATGCTGTATGAATCGCAGGATATTGGCCCGGTTTCAGTCTCTATTGGGCTGGCTACCTGGCCGCGCCATGCCCGGGCCGATAATCTGGTGCGCGCCGCCGATCTGGCGCTCTATATGGCGAAAGAACAAGGGCGCGGGAAGATTGTCGTTGCAAAAAGTGCCGGATAGTCCTTTTCCCCTGCTCTGCGCTGGCTTTTGGTGGCAGAACAGTCATTTAATGCCGGAAAATCATGCACAAAGGAGCCGTTTATGAGCTATTTTCGTCCTGTGGCATTAGAGCACGCCAGCCGCCTGTTAAACCATGGCCCGACGATTTTGATTACCAGCCGTGATGAACAGATCGATCGCCGTAATGTGATGGCGGCGGCCTGGTCGATGCCGGTGGAGTTTTCCCCGCCGCGTATCGCGATTGTGGTGGACAAAAGCGCCTGGTCACGCGAATTGATTGAGCGTAGCGGCATGTTCGGCATTGTGGTGCCTGGTGTGGCAGCGACTAACTGGAGTTACGCGGTCGGCAGCATTACCGGGCGCGATGAAGATAAATTCAACTGCTATGGGATCCCGGCGTTTGCCGGTCCCGTGCTTGGGCTGCCGGTGATTGAAGAGAAATGTCTGGCGTGGATGGAGTGTCGCCTGTTGCCGCCCACTGCCGCGCAGGAGAAATATGACACGCTGTTTGGCGAAGTGGTTTCTGCGGCTGCCGACGAACGGGCTTTTATCAACGGACGCTGGCAGTTTGATGACGACAAACTGAATACCATTCATCATCTGGGCGGCGGTAATTTTGTCGCCAGCGGCAAGCGCATTACCGCCGGCGAATAAGCTGGCGGTTACTGCGGTAACGCTTCGATCCAGTTCATCGCCAGTTGCGGCCACACGGCGGCTGGCTGGTTTTTCACACCGCGAACGCCAAATCCATGCTGCCCTTTACTGAACAGATGCAACTCCGTTAGTACGTGATGGGCATGCAGCGCATTGAACATCACCAGCGAATTGGCGACCGGCACGGACGGATCATCAATGGCGTGCAGCAAGAACGTTGGCGGTGTTTGCGCAGTCACATTCTGTTCCGGTGAGTAGCGTTTAATTTGCTGCGCGGCTGGGTTATCGCCAATCAGCGCTTTACGTGAACCGGGATGGGCAATTGCACTTTCCATCGAGATCACCGGATAGCCGAGCACAGCAAAATCAGGCCGTGCACTCTGCTTATCAATACTGTCCGTTGCCCGGTAAACCGTTTCTTCATAGCGCGTTTCCAGGCTGGCCGCGACGTGCCCGCCAGCCGAGAATCCCATCACGCCAATTTTGTGCGGGTTGATCTTCCATTCGGCCGCGCGGGCGCGCAGGGTTCGCAGCGCTCTCTGCGCGTCGGCCAGTGGCGCATCGGCACCTTCGGCATGGCCATCTTCCGGCATCCGGTAGGTCATCACAAACAGAGTGTAACCACGTGCGTTGAACTGCGGGGCTAAATCACTGCCCTCTTTATCCAGCACGACGCGTTTGTAGGAGCCGCCCGGTATGACCAGCAATGCAATGCCGTTTGGTTGTTGCGGCAGGTAAACGGTCATTTGCGGCGCACGGATGCCGGTCACTGCCCTGTCCGGCAGCGTTGGGTCTTTACTCCGCTCAAGCAGTGAATAACTGACCGGACTGTTTTTCGCACCAGGCGCTTCATCTGTTGGCCAGATCGGAAAATGCATGGTGGAAGCAAAAGCGATATGCGTGGTAAAGAAAATGGCGAATGCAGCAGTTTTAGGTATCCGGAACATAAGTCTCTCCTTGAGGAAAATGCTTATGTACCATTAAGCTATCGATGTAAAATCGAGATGCGCCACAAAACGGTGTTTCATTTTTACTAAAAAAGTGGCATTTATCATTAATGCCACTTAAATAAATCAATATAAAAGCGAAGACGGATTGCTAATAATTACTGCTTAGGACCAAAGTCGTCGTTCAGTTTATTGCCCAAAAGCTCAATAAACTTTGCCAGAACCCCACCCACACCTTGTGCAACCGCGTTGAGTACCGGCGTAAGGATCGGTGATAAGACGTTGTAAATAGCGCCGCCAATGGCGTTGCGCACCGGTTCAAAAATGTTGCCAACTATTCCCAGAACAGAGTCGAACAGACCCGCACCGGAAACCGCCTGCATTTCATTTTTAGTTAATTCTTTCACAATAATCCCTTACATTCTAAAACAGGCTGGAGCGTTAACCCCAGCCTGGATGACTGTCAGTGATATTTTAACGAAATGCCATCGACAGTCAGTTAATTAAAAATGGAGATAATTTTCTGTCAGAAATTATTGGCAGATTAATTAAGCTTTGGAGCCAAACAGGCCGCCGAACAGGTTTTTAATGATACCAAAGCCAGATTCGATGAAACCGGCAACTGCCTGGCAGGTTTTACGGCCCATATCAGCAAAAGTGGTTTTGTCGCCACCCAGGATTGCGTCAACAAGACCGCCCAGAGAACCACCGATCATGCCAGCAGTATCAGACAGAAAACCTGCGCCAGAAACAGCCATCATTTCATTAGTGTTCAGTACTTTCATGATATTTCCTTATATTTTAAAATCGGAGTATTCGCTCCGTGGTCATTTTTCATCAATGATATTCCCGCTGGAATTTCACCGATGGAGTTATTCTTCGTTAATTACGCTTTGGAGCCAAACAGGCCGCCGAACAGGTTTTTAATGATACCAAAGCCAGATTCGATGAAGCCGGCAACTGCCTGGCAGGTTTTACGGCCCATATCAGCAAAAGTGGTTTTGTCGCCGCCCAGGATTGCGTCAACAAGACCGCCCAGAGAGCCACCGATCATGCCAGCAGTATCAGACAGAAAACCCGCGCCAGAAACGGCCATCATTTCGTTATTGTTAAGCTCTTTCATAAAAACTCCTTTTTGTGTAAAGGGGCAGAATAATTACTCTACCCATGAAAACCAGAAGTGTTATTCCACCCGGAATATCACTCTCATTCAGTAAATTAAAAATAGAATCTATTATCTTTCAGGAAGACCTGACAGATTATTGATCTTTCGAACCAAACATACCGAAAAGCCCGCCGAACAGACTGCTAACGGCGTTTTTAACCATGTTGTAACCTGATTCGACAACGCCTGCGACGCTTTCGCAAATGCTACGGCCGGCATCAGAGAACGTGGTATTTTTACCACCCAGGAAAAGGTCAACGATGCCACCCAGGCCACCACCAAATGCACCAGCGGCATTTGATAAGAAGCCAGCACCGGAAACGGCCATCATTTCGTTATTATTAAGCTCTTTCATACATACTCCTTGGTATTGTAATAAATCGAAGGGAAACTCCGATTCAGAGATCAAAAGTGTTACCCGATATGGAGTAGCACCCGTGATCGGTTAATTAAAAATGTCTTTTCGAATTATCAGCCGTTATTTCGGTTTAGTAAGTTACCCAATATAACGCCAAATACTCCCAGAGGATTTTCAGCGATTGCACCAATAAACCGGCCAATAGTACGGCAAGCGTCAGTCACGAGTGTGCTTTCACCAGGGATAATAGCATCAAAGATACTACCGATACCTGCGCCGACCATACTACCTACAGTCGATAAAATGCCAGAGCCTGAAACCTCCTGCATTTCAATTGCGTTGAGTTCTTTCATATTTATCATCCTTAATCTTAATGCTCTTTATAATATACGGCTGTGGTTTGTAGAGTCTAATTTCTCGCCGCTCATAAAATTGTTTATAAAATGATTTAAACTCTGCTTTATTCGTTGAGCAAAGTATCTCTTAAAACACTTCTCGCTGTCTATAAAGAGTGAGAGATATTTTTCCTAAAACAGTATGTCGAATTCTGGTAAGAATTAAAAAAACGACCAACCTGGTAAATATCATTAGTCATATTGTATAGAAAAATGGAAATTAACATGATGCACATAGTGAGCGCATGCCAGCCGTTATTTTAGATTGATAAAGAAAGAGGGCATGCAGTCACATAAAAAATAAGTGATATTCCGGATGGAATATCACTTATGAGAGGAGCTACCAGAGTATTAATAAATGATGCTTAGCGGGGATTAGTCGCTTTTTTTACCGAACAGACCGCCGAAGAAAGAGGTAATTGCATTGATGCCAGCTTCAACAATACCGCCAATGCCTTTACCAATATTACGGCCTGCATCAGCTGCCGCAGTGTTTTTGCTACCCAGAGCCAGGTCAACGATAGCACCGATACCCCCACCGAGCATGCCAGCGGTATCAGCTAAAAAACCGGCACCTGAAACTTCTTTCATTTCTACAGTATTGAGTTCTTTCATGACTATTATCCTTAATGTTTACTTATTTAAATGCGAAACAGCAATCGAAAATTATTACTATCCGCTTTCTTTTGTTATTATTGCTAATAACGACAAACGTTATACTGAGTTGTTAAGCGAAATTATCTGCTGAAGTCATTTTTCTGTCCAGCGATCGTAATCGATAAATTTCCTAAAAAATACCATCAAAATATAACAAGCCACTTTTTTATTTATGAAGAGCAAAAGTATCTTTTTTCTTCACAAATAAAAAAGTGGCATCCCATACGGAATGCCACCAAACATAAACATCAAATAATAACTAATGGCGCTTAGCTATCAGAGGGTATTAATAATTTATTTTTTCTTGCCGAACAGACCGCCGAAAATGCTGTTGAAGATATTGTTAATAATACCGAAGCCAGATTCAACGATTCCGGCGATGCTTTCAGCCATGTTGCGGCCAGCATCTGCAGCTGCTGTGCTTTTACCGCCCATAACCATATCCACAATCGCACCAATACCGCTGCCGAGCAGACCAGCCGCATCTGACAGCATGCCAGCACCAGAGACTTCACGCATTTCAATAGAATTAAGTTCTTTCATAATATTATCCTTAATATTTCACTGTATTTTAGTTAATTGCATTTTTAACTTATTGTCTCTTGAACAGGTACTCTTTATAACCTGTGAATAAATTATCTATTATATGCCGCTTTATCGTCCAGAAATAATTTGAAATATTATTCCTAAAGTAAACAAAGCGGCATGCCGGGTGTTTATGGAATTACAGGTTGATAACGCGATCCGCTGTTGCAATAGTTGTTGCACGGTGCGCGATAATAACACGAGTAATATTCAACTGCTTAATAGCGTTATTTACACAGGCTTCGCTTTCATGATCCAGCGCACTGGTCGCTTCATCCATAAAGAGCAGCCCTGGCTTGCGATAAAGCGCGCGCGCAATAAATACGCGCTGCTTCTGCCCGCCGGAGAGCCCCTCGCCCAGTTCGCCAATTAGCGTTTCGTAGCCCATTGGCATTGCGAGAATAACATCGTGGATATGGCTTGCTTTGGCGCACTCAACCATCCACTCCTCATCGGCATGTTCAGCGAATCCACAGATATTTTCCCGCAAAGAACCGGCGAACAGCTTGTCATCCTGTAGCACGCAGCCAATCATTTTGTGGTAGTTATTGATCCCGAGTTGTTTGATATCCATGCCATCAACCAGCACCTTACCGGCATCGGGTTCAAACAGGCCGCAAAGCACTTTCATTAATGTCGTCTTTCCGGCGCCAGAAGCGCCGACCAGCGCTACACTCTCACCCGGCTCAATCCGCAGCGCCAGATCATTAAATATCGGGGCTGACTGGCTGTCGTAACGATAACTCAGTCCGGTGGTTTCAAGGCCGAGAGGACGCATTTCCGTGGTTGCCGGTAAATCCGGTTTTCTCGGCTCGCGCTCATGCAAAGCGATATCGGAAATACGTTCGTTATGCAAACTCATCATTCGCAGTTGCAGTAAGAAATCAACCAGCGAACCGATACGATCAGAGAACTGGCCACGGAAGGCGCCAAAGGCAACGAACATACCGATAGTCATCTGATTGTCTATCACCAGACTGGTGCCGAGCCACAAAATCGCGACCTGATCGCAGGCGGCAATAAACGTATTAAGGCCATTAAAAAAGAGATCCAGGCGAGTAAGTTTAATCCCGGTGTTGATGGTATCGACCTGCAAATTTAGCCAGTGAGTGCCACGACGCTCGCTCATATCCTGCATTTTGACCGTAGCGATACCGTACAGCGTCTCCATAAAATAGGAGCTGGCGCGTGCGCCTCTGACCAGGCGTTCTTCCGAGAGCTGGCGATAGTAGTTATACGTTAACAGACGGATCAGCACATAAACTGCGGTAAACCCAAGCACCACCCATGTCAGCCAGCCGCCATACAGCACCAACATTATCAATACGCCAACCACCATAATACCGTCCATGATGGCGCCGACGACGCTGCTGGTAAAGGTTTCACGTAGCGTATCCAGTGAGCCGAAACGGGATTGAATATCCCCCATTTTACGCCGTTCAAAATAGCCCAGCGGCAGTTTAATCAGGTGCCGGAATAAGCCCGATTGCCACTGCACATTAATGAGCGTAGACATCACCAGCGATGTCCAGGCGCGCAGCATGCTGACGGAGGCCCGCAACAGAATAAAGAAAAACAGCCCGATACAGATGAGCGACAGCAAACCGCGATCGCCCGCCGGAATAGCATGGTCCATGACCAGTTGCGTACCTACCGGCAGTACAAGGTTGATCGCTTCAATGACGATAGAAAGGCAAAAGATCTTTGCCAGCGTGGCTTTAATTCCGTGAACGCTACCGATCAGCGAGCGCAAGCGTACGCGATTTTTTACTTTTTCCTGGGTAAATTCACTGCCCGGCATGGCTTCCAGCGCGACGCCGGTAAAGTATTGCGACATCTCCGCCTGGCCGACAGTTCTGCGTCCACGCGCTGGATCGTTAATCACATACTTATTGCCTTTGACGGCGACCAACACCACAAAGTGGTTAAAATCCCAGTGCAGGACGCAAGGGGTTTTAAGCAGCTTCAGCTCATGCAAATCCAGCGATAATGCACGGGTAGCAAGGCCAAGCTGGCCCGCAATTTCATTCAACCCAATCAGCGTGGTTCCTCTTGCTGAGAGGTTAAACTGCTGACGCAGACTTATCAGGTCAATATTTTTGCCATAGTGGCCACAGATCATGGCCAGGCTCGCCAGACCACACTCCGAAGATTCTGTCTGGTGTACCATCGGAACGCGTCGGAACCAGCTTAAATCCAGCTTGCCGAGCAGCGCGGTAAATAGGCTTTTATTACTCATTTACAGGTCCTGTTGCGCTGTGCTTCATGTCGTAGAACGGGGAAAGCATCCATTGATAAATTCTTCTTTTTTCGAGAAACAGCGTGCTCTGCGCCTTCATGCCATTTTCCAGAGAAATACGTTTTCCGTCGTACTCCACCACTTCGCGATCGGGTTTAATAACGACTTTGTAATAAGGGATCGATGTACCCTGGAGATTTTTTGGTGCTCCAGGATAAGTCATCATTTCCTGTGTTGAAGCCGGTGTTTTCGATATCTGACTGATGGTTGCCGAAAACTGGCCGAATTTTTCGGCAGGAAAAGCTTCATAGCGGAGATTGACTTTGTCGCCGACGGCGATATACGGCGTCGCGTCGTTTGGCACCCAGGCCACCAGTAAATGGTGATCGATAGATTCGGGGATAATCTGCAACAGACTGTCGCCGGCATTCACCATTTGCCCGGCAGTGACGCTCAGGGAATCGATTTTGCCGTCAGACGTTGCCCGCACAATCACATCACCGCTGATATCAGCATTCAGACGCTCTTTTTGCAGGTCGTAACGCTGAAGTTCCATCTGGTAAATACGATTGTCGAAATCTGCCGCCTGCGTCTGAATTTCACTCTCGAGGCTGGTCACTTGCAGCGCATTTTGTTCACTCTGGCTGCGCAGACCTAACAGGTCATTCTGCTGCTGATAATAGAGCGTCACATGGTTCGTAAGCTGATCCTTGGTGATAAGACCCCGGGCCTGATAACGACGATAATTTTCCATGTTCTCTTTCATCAATTTAACGCCCTCTTCTGCCCGGCGAATAACGGCGGTCGAAAATTTAAGCGCTTCGCTATATTGCTGCTTTTGCTTCTCAAGCGTTTTCAGCGTGGCATTTTTACTCTCCTGTAACCCGGCGATAATATTTTCCACGCGGGTGATTTGTTGCTCGATATCATTGCGCTGATTATCACTGACCACGCCGCTATGGGTGCTTCGGCTGACATCAATCAGGTATACCGGATCGCCTTTTTTTATTTTTTGCCCTTCCGTAACATAGGATTTAACAATAAACCCCTGAGCATTTGAATAAATGGTAACAGGGCGAGGCCAGGTGGTAATTTCTCCACTGACGTTTACCCTGCGCATATATGTGCCATCAATTACAAAGGTCAGAAAAGCGGCCAGAAAGCAGACGCAGAACATAATAATGAGCCAGAGCGGGACGCCAGGCAGTAGTATTGCGCGTCCGCGCCATCTCATTTTTCGGTTTTCAAGTGCTTCCTTTCTAAACATTACCCCCCTCCTTAGTGGGATATTTTATCGGGTCTTATTTAGTTGCTGTTTATCACTAAATAAAAATACATTCACAAAGAAAATAATTACGTGATATTGTTTTAACAAAAACAATCACATGCAAGATTCGACATTAATAATATTGAAGGTGGCAAGCACAATTTAAATGATAACAGATATTGTCCGGGTTCTATTTGCTGCTAACGTATGTGAACGGCAAATATAAATGCTCAATATATGTTTTCGCCATAGTCATTATAAAGTTAATCAACCTGGCATAGATTCAGGGGAACTTTATATTTTTGATAGACAACTTGCAAATATGAAAGTTCCTAAATTGCTGAAAGACGTAATAAAATAAATGCGAGGTGTATAATAAAAATGGCTATTAATAAAAAATATGAATACATATAAATAATGCGTCAGCGCGGGCGCATTATCATCAGGAATAATTAATTAGCTTCGGGCTATGGCGTGAATAACCGCCCCGGTAACCTCGTGTGTGGTCGCCTTGCTTCAATATCGCCCTGCCGTTTTGCCAGAGCATGTAGTACGTGAACGCCAGCGGAAATCACTTCCGGGCAATACCATCCGCAGGAAGGGCAACAATAGAACAGGTTTTCACGGGTATCTCTTTGTCAGTGATGTACTGGCGAATATGCAGATATCCCACAGGCAATCATCGGCGGGGAACTATACAAAAAATGCAATAACAGAAATGGAGATAACTCATGATGGATAAGAAAAAAGCCCACACAGGTGATGTGGGCAGCCGCGTTTTACATACTGTAGCCCGGTTTTTTAATCAATTGCTCCATTTGCGGAGCAATTTCCGTATCCCAGACCTGCGCTTTCCACTCTTCCGGCGCGTATTCATTCAGCGCAACGCTGATGGAACTCTCTTTGCTGTTCAGATGACGCATAATCACTGCGGCAATATCCTCTGCCAGAGCGGTTTTCTGCTCATCGTTCAGATCGCGGGGAAAACATTTGATATCAACGTGCGGCATAGCAAACTCCTCGTTTTCAAGAGAGTGTCACAGTAGCACAACACGTTATCAAAGTGTGACCAGTCTGGCCGTTACCCGTGTGCGCTTGAGCAGCGTACAAAGGCCGTAAGAAAGAAGAAAAGCCAGTAACGAATAGAGCAAAATATAGAGATATGTGTCTGTTATCCCTGTCATGCGCAACAGCCGTTCATGAATAAATGCATTGTGTATCTCGATAACAAAAATATTATGCACGAGGTAAATTCCCAGCACGTTTTCACTGAGGTGGTTCACCCAGGCTGGCGAGGTGTTAATGTTCAAACTGGTCATAAAAATAAACAGACCTACAGCCGCCGTGAGTAACAGTAAGTTATAAAATTTACCATAGAAAATAGCGATCCCGGCGTGAGAGGAGATAAGTGACAGCGCAATTAGCGCCGCGATAGCCGCGAACAATGACGCTAAATGCGCAATGCCGAATGGCCTGAAGCCTGGCTTTACCAATCCGAGATAACCTCCAATCAAAAAGCAGATTAATCCTTCAGGTTGAAACGGTATCAGCAAATTGAACGGAAAAATGGCAAAGGAAAAGTAAGCCCCGGTCAATGCGTTCACTAACGTCAGGTTAGAAATCACCACCATCAAAATGAGGATTTTCAGGATCTCTGTGGCATGCTCCTTTTTAAAAGAATATCGAAATAGCGGCGTAAACACATAGAGCGGAATGACGGCAAAGATAAACCACAGCGGTGTGGCTTCGGTGTTTGCATTACTGACATTGAGATAGTTGAGGAAACCGATATCCGGAATATCGGTAAATCTGCTGATAAACTCGTTGTCATAAACATAATAAAATAACAGCCAGAAAACCAGCACGACAACGATGCCTTTGATCTTGCCAATGACATAATTCGCCTGGTTTTCATGTTTGTTATTTAATAAGAAATAGCCGCTACACACGAAAAATAGCGATACGCCAAGTAACCCAGCCTGCCTTAAAAAACATAATATGACATCATTACCATTGCGATTGAGAAAAAAGAGCGTGGTGTGTGCCATTACCACGAAGAAGATCGACAATATCTTCAGAATATCAATGGTTGCAATCCGCATTGCTGGCTCTCCTAAAGCGATAAGATAAAATGCGTGATTTTACTCGCTAACCTTTCCATGCCTAATTTTGAAGGGTGCAGCCCGTCGGAAACCGTTCCAGCGGTGTTGCTGGTCATAATATTCATGTTGAGTTCGTTGAAGCCGGAATTCTTTTGTAAGTCCAGATAAGGAATAGAGTATTGCTCACACATCTCACGGCAAACGTGGCAGTAATCGGTAAGATAATATCCTTTAGCATTCTTTTGATCTCTGCCACGGGCAAAGGAAACCGGCGTGGTGACAATGAATCCGACGCGCGCTAACGGATATTTTTTAATGACGCTGGCCAGTAATAAATTCATCGCGCCATAAAATGTCAATGGCGTATTATCTTTGATTTTTCCTATTTCTGTACCGCCCTCGGAACCGAAGTTAAAACCAAAGTCATTTCCTCCACCCCAGATGGTAATCAAATCGGGGTTCTCCCCCATCTGGTTATATCGTAAACACATCGCGGTATTATCATGTTGGTTTTTCTGTGCAATACAAGTTCCGCCAATACCATAGTTTGTCCACTCAGCAAGCCCCAGATTTTTGGCGACAATAGGCTGATACCATCCGCGTTCTGTTATGCTATCACCCAGAGTAAACCACGAACCACCGACCAGATACGAATGAATATATTCCATTACTATCATCCCGTTAATGTTAATATGATATTTCCATCTTTTATTGCCATCCGGAAATATTATCTATGGACGTCGTCCCGGTAGGAGTTGTCTCACAGAAAAGGGGCGATATCAATTTATTTTTCGCCCCTTCATCTTATATAGATTTTCAATTTATATGATGTTCTAAGAATATTTAAATACCCAGCAATAATCCGTTATGTCATGATGTCATTATTTCGCAGTACCTCCTGAAGGGCGGGTACACGACAAACCGCATCGGCAATGGCGCTGAATTTCGGCGTATGTTCCTTAAACCACGCGTGCCGCGGTCCCCAGGTTCGCATCACGCAGATATAGATATCGAGCAACGTCAATGATTCGCCAAACGCATATGGTGCGGCTTTTAGCTGGCTCTCCAGCCACAAATAGAGCGACTTGCGGTATGCCTTGCAGTTTTCCTGTAATTGTTCCGGCGCGTCGCTGGCCCAGCGTTCCGGGTAATCTGCGTAGGTAAATGTGGGATAAACATTGGCGACCAGCCATACCAGTAATCGCCAGAATTGTTGCCTTTCCGGCGTGCCGACAGGCGGCGCTAAATCCGGGCGCTGGTCGAGGATCATCAACGCCACGGCAGCCGATTCGGTCATAATGCTGCCGTCGTCAAGTTGCAGTGTCGGCACCTGGCCCAGCGGGTTAAGTTTTTTCAACATCTCCTGTCGGGCGCCAGGCTGGTCAAAGCCGTCGACGTTGACAAAGCGATAAGGGATTTCCGCCAGCGTCAACATCACTTCACTTAGCGCCGATCCCCAGCCGGGGACACCATAAACAGTGATCATAAGGGCTCCTTACAGAGGATAAGCCCTAATTTTAGGTCAAAGTGGCGAGAAATTCGTCAGCCTGCTGTGGGCTGGTAAGACGCACAAAACGCAGATGCTGGTAGCGCGGGTCCGCCATATCCTGCGCGTAACGCTGGCGATTCGCGCGCCACGTTTTTATCGTCCAGAGAATGATCGACTTGCGGCTGAAGAATGAGCGGCGGAAACTTTCACAGTTTCCGGTGCCCGGCCATAGCTCCTGTTTATGCCAGGCACGGCGCGCTGCGCGCAATACCGCCTGACGCATCGTGCGCCAGAAACCGTAATCAACCCACACGACAAGATCGACATGCCGCCATTTTATATCCCGGCTGCGATTGTAGTTGCCATCGAGTACCCAGCCCGGCTGTGCCAGTAACTGTTCCAGGCAGGAATACAGTTCCTCATCCGGCGTTCCCTGCCAGTTGGCCCGCCAGTAAAGTCTGTCCATTTCGATATAGGGCAAATTAAGCTTTGCGGCGATGCGTTTCGCCAGCGTTGATTTTCCGCTGCCGCTGGTGCCGATGACATTAATTTTCATGGAGTTATGCGGATTCCCGTTCCACAAAATGGAAGCCAATATCAACAATAGGCGCGTCAACCTCGCATCCTTCGATACGATCGGCCAGCATCGTTGCCGCCCGCTGACCAATAATTTGCCGATCGACGCTGACCGTGGTAATGGCAGGCTGATTTCCGGCGGCAAAATCGAGATCGCCAAAGCCAATCACCGCCAGATCGCGCGGCACCTGTAAACCACGCGACTGCGCTTCAATGATTGCGCCCTGCGCCAGCGTGTCGGAGCTGCAAACAATCACATCGAAATCGCCCTGCTCCAGTAGCTGCGCCAGCCCCTGGCGCCCCGAGGTGAATCGCGCTGGTAAAGCCACATCGACGCTGCCCGGTTCGCTGATGCCATTACGTTCCAGCACTTCGCGCAACCCGGCTTTACGCTGCGCGGCGCGTTTGTCCACTGTCCACAGCAAACCAGGACGGCGATAGCCTTTACGCAGCAGATACTCGGCCGTTGCCTGGCCGACTTTCTCGTGGGAGAAGCCCACCAGCATATCCAGCGGCGTCGGGGTTAAATCCCAGATTTCCACTACCGGTACGTTGGCATTGAGGAGCACTTTTTTCAGATCTGTCGAGTGATGAATCCCGGTCAGAACGATACCGTCCGGGCGGCGCGAAAGCAGCGCGGCAACCAGATCGGCTTCGGTTTGTTGCGTGTATCCGGCAACGCAGAGCAACATATGGTAACCGCGCACTGCCAGCTCATCGCTGATGGCCTGAATCGTGTCGACGAACATGTTGTTGTTAATTTGCGGCACCACCACGGCGATTAATTTACTGCGCCGCGAGGCCAGCCCACCGGCCAACGCATTGGGGATATACCCCGTTGCTTTGACCGCCGCGATAACCTTTTCTACCGTTTTGGGACGTACCAGTTGCGGCGTGTTAAGCGCCCTACTTACGGTCATGGATGACAAGCCAGCGGCACGGGCTACATCTTCCAGCGTGGGCGCACGCGGTGGGACAGAACGAGATGTTTTCGACATGTTCACTCACAGAGCATTCAGCGTTTTTATGATTCTCGCGTTGTATTATACGCATTTCTCCCATCATTGCCGCCGCTCCTCAGAAATCAGTGCGTTAGCAGGCATTTTATACTTTTTATGTTAACGCTATCATTTATAGGGCAACCACTCTGCCTGCGACTATTAAATGCGAAGTTATTCACAATAACATCTCCTTTGGCACCATTATTTGTGATCGATTGTACATAATCACACCATTTCTCTGGTCATATATTTGTTGCGGATCTACAAATGTTAGCGCAAACATTATGTTGTTCACAGGAGCTAATCATGACCGTAAGTGCGAATTCCGATGCCGTGACCTATGCCAAAGCCGCAGGGGCAAAAACCGCCGCTGAAACCGGCGATCGTATTGCGTGGGTAAAACTCTCCCTCGCCTTCCTGCCGCTGGCGACGCCAGTAAGCGATGCGAAAGTCCTCACCGGCCGCCAAAAGCCGCTGACTGAGGTGGCGATCATCATTGCGGAGATCCGCAGTCGTGATGGTTTTGAGGGTGTCGGCTTCAGCTACTCCAAACGCGCCGGGGGTCAGGGGATCTATGCGCACGCCAAAGAGATTGCCGATAACCTGCTGGGCGAAGATCCGAACGATATCGACAAAATCTATACCAAACTGCTGTGGGCAGGCGCATCGGTTGGCCGCAGCGGGATGGCGGTGCAGGCCATCTCCCCTATCGATATTGCATTGTGGGATATGAAAGCCAAACGTGCAGGTCTGCCGCTGGCGAAACTGCTGGGCGCGCACCGCGACTCGGTGCAGTGCTACAACACCTCCGGCGGCTTCCTGCATACCCCGCTGGATCAGGTGCTGAAAAATGTGATTATTTCCCGTGAAAACGGCATCGGCGGCATCAAAATTAAGGTCGGCCAGCCGGATACCAAAGAGGATATCCGCCGCCTGACAGCCGTGCGCGAAGCGCTGGGCGATGATTTCCCGCTGATGGTTGATGCCAATCAGCAGTGGGATCGCGAAACCGCGATTCGCATGGGCCGCCAGATGGAAAAATTCAATTTGATCTGGATTGAAGAACCGCTGGATGCTTATGACGTCGAAGGCCATGCCCAGCTCGCTGCCGCTCTGGATACGCCAATCGCCACCGGCGAAATGCTGACCAGCTTTCGCGAACACGAACAGCTTATCCTTGGCAACGCCAGCGACTTCGTGCAGCCAGATGCGCCACGCGTCGGCGGGATTTCACCCTTCCTGAAGATCATGGATCTGGCCGCCAAACATGGCCGCAAACTGGCGCCGCACTTTGCTATGGAAGTTCACCTGCACCTTTCTGCCGCTTATCCGCTGGAGCCGTGGCTGGAGCACTTCGAATGGCTGAATCCGCTATTTAACGAGCAGCTTGAACTGCGCGATGGGCGTATGTACGTCTCTGACCGCCACGGTCTTGGTTTCAGCATCAGCGAACAGGCCCGCGCGTGGACGCAAACCAGCTGTGAATTCGGTAAACGCCCATAATAATGACATCCTGACGGGAGAGCCCTCCCGTCTTTTTTCTGTTCCCTACACCACATTCAACCCTGTTTCGAGGAGTTGCGATGAATACAATAATTAAACGCACCAATGTGCGTTACAGCATTCTTGTTTTCTTATTTCTTGCCACCGTATTTAATTATGCTGACCGCGCCACTCTTTCGGTGGTCGCGCCAATCATGAGTAAAGAATTAGGTTTTGATCCGGAAGCACTTGGCCTCGCATTTTCGGTATTTGGTATTTCTTACGTGGCCCTGCAAATTCCCGGCGGTTGGTTGCTGGATAAATATGGTTCACGGCTGGTGTATGGCTGCGCGCTGATTGGCTGGTCGATAGTCACCATGTTTCAGGGCACCATTTACCTCTACGCCAGCCCGCTAATTGTGCTGGTAATACTGCGCCTGCTGATGGGCACGATTGAAGCGCCCGCCTTTCCGGCCAACAGCCGCTTAAGCGTGCAGTGGTTTCCAAATAAAGAGCGTGGATTTGTTACGGCTGTATATCAGGCGGCGCAATATATTTCGCTGGGTATTATTACGCCGCTGATGACCATTATTCTGCACAATCTTAGCTGGCACTATGTTTTTTATTATATTGGCGCGATCGGTGTCGTACTTGGCATATTCTGGTTGGTGAAAGTTCGCGATCCGTTATCGCATAAAGATATTAACCAGCAGGAAATTGATTATATTCGCGACGGTGGCGGTGAACCCTCGCTCGGCAGTAAAAAAGGTCCGGAAAAAATCAGCCTGGCGCAGATCAAAAGCGTCTGTATTAATCGCATGATGATCGGTGTGTATATCGGGCAATTTTGTGTCACCTCGATTACCTGGTTCTTCCTGACCTGGTTTCCGACCTATCTCTACCAGGCCAAAGGGATGTCGATTCTGAAAGTGGGTTTTATCGCCAGTATTCCGGCGATCGCCGGGTTTATCGGTGGGTTGCTGGGCGGCGTTGTTTCCGACTGGCTGCTGAGACGCGGTTACAGCCTGACGACGGCGCGTAAATTCCCGGTGATCTGCGGCATGCTGCTCTCCTGTGTGATTGTGCTGGCCAACTATACCGACTCAGAAGTGGTGGTAGTTGCGGCGATGAGCGTGGCGTTCTTCTCGAAAGGGTTTGGCAACCTGGGCTGGTGCGTGTTGAGTGATACATCGCCGAAAGAAGTGCTCGGTATCGCGGGTGGCGTGTTCAACATGTGCGGTAACCTGGCGAGCATTGTCACACCGCTGGTCATTGGCGTGATCCTCGCCAATACCCACTCCTTCGATTACGCCATTTTGTATGTCGGCTCAATGGGGCTGGTTGGTCTGTTCTCGTATTTGTTTATTGTTGGTTCGCTGGAGCGCATTACGCTAGCGCCAACGGCGGCCTGAGTCTGATTCTGGCGTCCCGCTAACGCCGCGCTGCTCCGTCACCCTGTACTCCCGGCGGAGCAGCTTTTTTTAGTTGTAGGTAATACCCGGTGGATTGACCAGCGATTGCGTCACCGCCTCCCCCTGCTCTCCCCAGCGCGCCAGCACCTGCTGGTACTCGCCGCGCGCAATAGCGCCGTCAAGCGCTGCCTGCAAGGCATAGACCAGCCCGTTCCCTTTTTTGGTAGTGGTGGCGACCCACGCTTTTTTCGGCCCCAGCCCGACCACCCGTGTGGTGCCATTCAGCGCCGCTTTATACGACGCCACAGCCTGCGGACCAAATACCACATCCGCCCGCCCGGACTGAATATAAAGATTGCCGGAAGCGTCATCCGTCAGGTAGATCGGCTGCGCCGGTTGTCGTCCGGCGGCGCGGTTCTCTTCATTCCAGCCCAGCAAAATCCGCTCCTGGTTGGTACCGGAGCCGACAATCACTTTGCGACCAGCCAGATCCTCCGCCCCATGAATCGCCTGGATTGGGCAGGAGGATTTCACGGAAAAGGCCAGCGAATCCGCACGATAGGTGGCGAAATCAAACTTCTGTTTTCGCGCTTCGGTCACCGCTATGTTCACCAGCGCTACATCGTAGCGCCCGGAGGTGATACCCAGCGGCCAGTCCTCCCACGCGGTCGGCACCAGTTTCAGTTTTAACCCAAGATTTTGCGCCAGCAAGCGAGCGATATCCGGATCGCTGCCAATGCGGGTGCGATTATCGCTGGCGACCAGCGCCAGCGGCGGCGAGTTGAGCGCGGAGATCGCCACCGTTAACGTCCCCGGCTCCACAAAGCGATAGTTCGCCGGAATTTTGGCGATCGCCGTCTCATCGCGCCGGGCGGTGAGCGGCTTTTCGTTGGCTTGTAAATCGATCTGTCCGGCAGACGCGCTGCCAGCTATCAGCAACAGTGCCAGAAATCCCTGTTTCATTTTCACTCCTTACAACACTTTGGATAAAAACTGCCGTGTCCGTGGATGCTGCGGATGGTTGAGCACCTCATCGCTGCTGCCCTGCTCAACAATTTTGCCATCGACCATAAACACCACCTGGTCGGCGACTTCACGGGCAAAACCAATCTCGTGTGTCACCACCACCAGTGTTGATCCCGCACGCGCCAGCTTTTTAATCACATCCAGCACTTCGCCCACCAGTTCCGGATCGAGTGCGGAAGTCGGTTCATCAAACAACATCACGCGCGGACGCAGCGACAGCGCGCGGGCAATGGCAATACGCTGTTGCTGCCCGCCGGAAAGATGGCGCGACCAGGCATCCGCTTTATTGCACAGGCCCACCACATCCAGCAGTTCCCAGGCTTGTTCGATGGCCTCTTTGCGGCTCAGTTTTTTATGGGCAATCGGCGCTTCAATCAGGTTTTCCAGCACGGTCAGATGCGGGAACAGATTAAAGTTCTGAAACACATAGCCGACATTGACCCGCTGGCGCAGGATCTCTTTCTCCTTCAGCTCATAAAGTTTGTCGCCGCGCAGGCGGTAACCGATATATTCGCCGTCGATGCGGATAAACCCTTCATCCACGCGTTCAAGGTGGTTGATGGTGCGCAACAGCGTGGATTTGCCCGAACCGGAGGGGCCAAGGATCACCGTGACGGACCCCGGCGGGATCTCCAGCGATACGCCGTCCAGCGCTTTGTGGCGACCAAAATATTTGCTGACGCCGGTAATCGAAATATGCCCATTAAGAGACGTTGGCATGAACAGGCTCCTGCGGTTGTGCGGTGCGAACACCAGCGGTAACGCGTTTGCGTGATGGAGAGATAGCGGAACGGCGTTCACTGCGTGCCAGCCAGCGCTCAACCAGATACTGAATGGCCGACAGCACGCTGGTGATCACCAGATACCAGACCGCGCCCACCATCAGCAGCGGGATCACCTCCTGCGTGCGGTTGTAGATCATCTGGATGGTGTAAAACAGTTCCGGCATCGCCAGTACGTAAACCATCGCGGTGCCTTTGGCGAGACTGATGATTTCGTTAAAACCGGAAGGCAATATCGTGCGCAGCGCCTGCGGCAGAATAATGCGCAGCGTACGGCGCCAGGCCGGTAACCCCAGCGCGGCGGCCGCTTCGTACTGCCCGTGATCGACGCCGAGGAATCCCCCGCGGATGATTTCGGCGGTATAGGCGCTTTGCACCAGCGTTAAACCGACCACGGCGGTGGAGAACTGGCCGAGCACGTTAATGGTTTCGTAATGGCCCCAGCTTATTGCCGTAAAGGGAATGCCCAGCGACAAGCTGTCGTACAGATAGGAGAAGTTATACAAAATGATCAGCACGACAATCAGCGGCAGCGAGCGAAACAGCCAGATATAGCTCCACGCCAGGCTGCTCAGTAGCCTGGACGATGAAAGCCGCGCCAGCGCCAGCAAGCCGCCGAACACCACACTCAGCGCCGTGCCGAGCAGCGTCAGCAGTAACGTCTGCCCTAACCCGTCGAGGATCACGGGATCGAAAAACCAGCGGGCGAATACCTGCCACTCCCAACGGGGGTTAAACGCCACAGACTGCACAATGCCCGCCAGCACAAACAGCGCCACCACTGCACCCACCGTGCGCAGCGGGTAACGTGCGGGGACGACTTTAACCGGTTCGATCGTTTTCATGCTCCCTCCTCATGCCGTTTTACTTAAGCGCGCTGTCGAGAGCGCTTTGGTAAAGCGCAGCCGCCCGTCGAAAGGCGGCTGGCTGTACTCTTCCGGATCGCGATGGAGATCAAACTGCGGCTGATAACCCTGGCTTATATAGAGACGCACCGCTTCCGGCTGGCGAAAACCGGTAGTCAGGTAAATGTGGCTGTACCCGGCGAGTAATGCGCGGCGTTCCAGCTCCAGCACAACGCGTGCGGCCAGACCTTGCTGGCGCAGCGTCGGGTGCGTCCAGATACGTTTGATCTCCGCCGTGTGCGTATCAAACGGCTTGTACGCGCCGGTGGCAATGATCTCGCCATCGCGCTCCAGCACGATAAACAGCCCCTGCGGTGCCAGATACCACTCGGTCTGCTCCACTTCCGCATCGCGGGAGAAGTAGTCGCCATAACGCGCGGCGTACTCGCCAAACAGCCCGGTTAAAATAGGCTGAAGCTCCGGCGCTTCCGGCGAGACATCACGGAATCGTTCGCTCATCTCAGACCTCCTTAATCGCCCAGACCGGCCGGGTTGATCTCCGACGTTGGCAGTCTCTCCACGCCTTCGCCCCAGCGATTAAGTACTTTGTCGTAATCGCCATTCTTGATAACGCCGTTCAGCGCGGTTTGTACCGGTTCCGCCAGGCCGCTGCCTTTCCGTAGTGTGACCGCGATGTGCGCCGCCTTCGGCCAGCCGCCATCGACGCTGCCAACCAGCCGGGTTTTGCCGGTCAATGCCGCTTTCCATGCGCCAATGACATTCGGGCCGAAATAGGCGTCGGCGCGCCCGGATTGCAGCGCCAGTGTCTGCGCGGCGTCATCTTTGGTGTATATCGGGGTAAACGGCTTCAGCCCTTTTTTCAGGTTTTCAGCGTTCCATGCGAGCAGGATCGCCTCCTGATTGGTGCCGGAACCGACAATAATGCGTAACCCGGCGATATCTTCCGCTTTCTCGATCGACTTCAACGGACTGGTCGATTTGACGTAAAAGCCGAGGGAGTCTTTGCGATAGGTGGCGAAATCAAATTTTTCTTTACGCGCTTTGGTGACGGTAATGTTGCTGATGGCCGCATCATATTTCCCGGAGGTGACGCCAAGCGGCCAGTCTTCCCAGGAGGTAGGAACGACGTTCAGTTCCAGCCCCAGACTGTCGGCAACCAGACGGGCAATATCCACCTCGCTGCCGAGCAACGTTTTGTTATCGTCGGCGAACACCGTCAGCGGCGGCGAATTAAGCGCAGCAACGGCAACGGTAAATTTGCCCGGCTGCACGAAATGGTAATCCTTTGGCAACTGCGCGACCGCCACCGGATTTTTCTCGGTGTTAATCGGCGTTTTATTCGCCTCAAGGCTGACGCCGGTGCCGTTAATATTCACATCCTGAGCCCAGGCCAGCGGCATGACGCTCAATGTCAAAGCCAGCAGTAGCGATGTTTTGTGCATAGCGTTTCTCTTCTTTTATTGTTGTGAAAACGGATTAGCGGGCAGCGGCAGACCTAAACTCTCGCGGAGTGTTGTGCCGGGATACGCCTTGCGAAACAGCGCGCGCGCCTGCAACAGCGGCACGACTTTGTCGACAAAGCGCGGGAAGGTATCCGGTGTGCCGCCCTGGATGATGAAACCGTCGGCAGCGTAGCTTTCAAACCACTGCTGCAAGCCATCGGCAACCTGCTGCGGCGTGCCGGAAAAACGCGGGCGCGGCGTGGCGCTCTCCAGCGCCACCTGGCGCAGTGTTAACCGGCGTTCACGCGCATTGCGTTTGATTTCGTCAGTGGTACTACGAAAGCTGTTCTGCCCCAAATCGCCGATATCGGGGAAAGGTTCATCCAGCGGATACTGGCTGAAATCGTGATGTTCGAAATAACGCCCGAGATAATTGAGCGCATCGGCAATGGATACCAGCGCTGCGGTGGTCTGGTATTGCTGTTCGGCGTCCTCTTCGCTGTCGCCGACAATCACACTGACACCCTGGAAAATATGCAATTCATCATGGCGGCGACCATACTGTTCCAGTTGCTGTTTGACGTCGCGATAAAATGCTTTCGCCTCGTCAAGCGTCTCCTGATGGGTAAAAATGGCGTCGGCATGACGTGCCGCCAGCTTTTTACCATCATCGGATGCACCTGCCTGGAAAATAATGGGTCGTCCCTGCGGCGTGCGGCCGATATTTAATGGCCCGGCAACCTGAAAAAAATCACCGTGATGATTCAGCGTATGTAATTTAGCCGGTTCGAAGAATTGCCCGCTGGCTTTATCACGAATAAAGGCATCTTCTTCCCAGGAATTCCATAATCCTTTCACCACATCGAGATATTCATCAGCAATGCGGTAACGCAGCGCGTGATCCGGATGTTTTTCCCGTGAGAAGTTTTTTGCCGAGCCTTCCAGCGGCGAAGTCACCACGTTCCAGCCTGCGCGGCCATTACTCAAATGGTCGAGGCTGGCAAACTGTCGCGCCACGGTGAAAGGCTCGCTGTAGGAGGTGGAAAGCGTACCGACCAGCCCGAGATGAGTCGTCACACTGGCCAGTGCGGATAATACGGTGATTGGTTCAAAGCGGTTTAAAAAATGTGGGATCGATTTTTCGTTGATATATAAGCCGTCAGCGACAAATAAAAAATCGAGTTTCCCTTTCTCGGCAATTTTTGCCGTCTCCTGCACAAAGCCGAAATTAATACTGGCATCGGCAACCGCCGCCGGATGTCGCCAGGCGGACATATTTCCCGATGCGCCATGCAATATGGTGCCAAGGCGCAATTGTCGTGCTGTAGACATACTCCATCCTCATATTCAGGCAACAGAATGCCCGGCGCAGCCGCGCCAGGGCGATAATATTTTTCAGGGTTGCAGTAAGGCTTTTTCCGCTAACAGCGCGAAATAACGCGCTGCCGGTTCGATGAGATCCTCATCAGGATTAAACGACGGATGATGCAGACCGTATTCACTGGCGCTGCCAATGCTGACAAACGCGCCCGGAATATGTTGCAGATAGACGGCGAAATCCTCGCCGCCCATATGCAGATCCGCCTGTGCTGTCTGGTAGCCGTGCCAGTCGGCGACATCACGGGCAAATGTCGCCCAGCGCTCGTGGTTGATCAACGCATCCGGACCGGCAAACCAGTTGACGGAGATTTCCGCATCAAAGGCGCGCGCCAGACCAGCAGCAATCTCATCGACACGACGTTTGACGCTGTCGCGTACATCGTGGCGGTGCGTGCGCAGCGTGCCTTCCAGCTCGACGTGTTCTGGCAACACATTCCAGGTGTTTCCACCCTGAATACGGGTGACGCTCAGCACCACGGATTCGAGCGTATTGACGTTACGGCTGGCGATACTCTGCAGCGCCACCACCAGTTGGCTGGCGAGTAAAATGGCGTCGTTGCCTTCATGTGGCCGCGCGGCATGCGCGCCTTTACCGGACACTTTTAAGGCAAAGCGATCTACGTTTGCGTAAAACGCGCCGCTGCGCGTGGCAAACGTCCCCACCGGTAAACCCGGTTCATTGTGCATGCCGAAAATGGCGCTGACGCCGTTAAGTGCTCCCGCCTGAATCAGGCGCTTCGCGCCGCCAAAATTCTCTTCGGCGGGTTGAAACAGAATGCGTACCCGACCAGCAAGCTGAGACTCTTTCTCTTTCAGCAACAGCGCCGCGCCGAGCATCACTGTCGAGTGAATATCGTGGCCGCACGCATGCATGATGCCCGGATTACGCGAGGCAAACGGCACGTCCACCGCCTCGTCGATCGGCAGGGCGTCAATGTCCGCGCGCAGCGCAATCACCGGCTCGCCGTCACCCACTTCCGCCACCACGCCGGTCGGTAGCGACAGCGGCAGCAGGCGCAAACCGGCGTTTTCCAGCCAGTGGCGAATGCGGCGTGTGGTTTCGAACTCCTGCAAGGAGAGTTCCGGGTGTTGATGCAGTTCGCGGCGCCAGGCAAGCAGTTGTTGTTCAAAACTCATTCTGTCACCTCCTGGCGTGCATGGACCTCTGCCAGCAGCCGTAACGACTGCAAGCGCGCGCTCCCTTCGCTCACCGGTGTATCAATAATGAATTCATCAATCGCAAATTCCTGATGCAGCGCTTCCAGCGCCGCGCGTACTTGCGTCGGTGTACCGGCAATCAGCGAAGGTTCGCGGCGAGTAATGCTGACTGCCGGGCTCCCGGCCTGACGGGCAAAGGCATGTCCTTGTGCTTCGCTGGCGACGCTAACGCGTTGTCCATTCGCCAGCGTCACGCCCCATACTTCAACGTGTTGCGCGAGTTCCTCGGCCTGCGCATGGGTTGGCGCGACAATCACCTGCACGGCAACCAGCGTATCGCGCTGGCTCTGCTGCTGCCACTGTGTGACAACGTCACGCAAAAGCGCTTTATCGCCGTTCAGGTGGGCGGCGAAAACAAAATTCCATCCCTGTTTTGCCGCAAGCGCTGCACTCTCAAGGCTCGCCCCCAGCAGAAAACCCTCTGCGCGCACTGGCGGTAGCGGTGTGGCGAGCAACGACTCTTCGGCGCTGCCGTCGGTCGGTGACAGCCAGCCATCCAGTTGCGCCAACTGTTCAGCAAAGCTGCCCTTCTCTGCGCTGTTGACGCCATGCTGCAGGGCGCGTGTAGAAAGCGGTAAGCCGCCGGGTGCTTTACCGATGCCCAAATCAACCCGCCCCGGCGCCAGCGAGGCCAGCAGGTTAAAGTTTTCCGCTACCTTATACGGGCTGTAGTGCTGCAGCATCACACCGCCGGAGCCAACGCGAATACGCTGTGTTTGACCCAGTATCCAGGCAATCAGCAGCTCCGGCGAGGGGCTGGCAAGCTGGGCAGTGTTGTGGTGTTCGGCGATCCAGAACCGGTGATAGCCCCAGCGTTCAGCCTGCTGCGCCAGTTGCAGCGTGCGGGCCAGGGCATCCTGCGCGGTTTCCTGCTCCGCGATGGGGCTTTTATCCAGCAAACTCAGACGATACATGCAACGCTCTCATGTTGAAGGAGATACGTTCATTAATAGGTGGCGCGGCGCACGCTGTGAAACAATTAATTTACATTAAATAAGCAAAAAAGTAGCAAAGTCGGCGCGGCGGTCATTATGCATGCTTATGGGATAAGCCTATAACCTTATAAAATTGGCAGGTATTTACCGGTTTATGGCTGGTTTTTTCTGTTGCTTTTATCTGCTGGTTGAATCATTTACGCTGCTTGTCTCCTTTCACCTCACAATTTCTGCTAATAGTCCCATCACTGGCGGCGGGTATGTTTTGCGTCATTTGCCGATTGCAGGTAGGATGCTGCGCCATGTTTCTCTTATCCATACGTAGAATCACTGGAAAGGCAAACATTTACCGCGGAGCAATCGTTTGGCTTTTGCTCACGCAGGTTGAGGAATTCCGCAAGGTTCAGACAGGTTAACAGGTAACGAAATGAAAACAGACAACAACAGCGCCACGGAGCATCACGCGGCGAAACGACGCTGGCTTAACTCTCATGAAGAGGGCTACAACCGGGCGATGGGTAATCGCCAGGTACAAATGATCGCTATTGGCGGCGCGATCGGGACGGGGTTATTTTTGGGCGCAGGCGCACGATTACAGATGGCGGGGCCATCGCTGGCAATCGTCTATCTGGTTTGTGGTCTCTTCTCTTTCTTTATTCTCCGCGCGCTGGGCGAACTGGTATTGCACCGCCCTTCCAGCGGTAGCTTTGTTTCCTATGCCCGTGAGTTTCTGGGCGAAAAAGCCGCGTTTGTCGCCGGCTGGATGTACTTCATTAACTGGGCGATGACCGGTATCGTCGATATCACCGCCGTTGCGCTCTATATGCACTACTGGGGCGCGTTTGGCGATGTGCCGCAGTGGGTGTTTGCGCTGGCCGCGCTGGCGATCGTCGGCACCATGAACATGATTGGCGTGAAATGGTTCGCCGAAATGGAGTTCTGGTTTGCGTTAATCAAAGTGCTGGCGATTGTGGTGTTCCTGATTGTCGGGACCATCTTCCTCGGCAGCGGTAAACCGCTGGACGGCGGCACAACCGGCTTCCATTTGATCACCGACAACGGCGGTTTCTTCCCGCACGGCTTGCTGCCAGCGCTGGTGCTGGTTCAGGGCGTGGTCTTTGCGTTTGCCTCTATCGAGCTGGTCGGTACTGCCGCCGGTGAGTGTAAAGATCCGCAGACCATGGTGCCAAAAGCGATCAACAGCGTGATCTGGCGTATCGGTTTGTTCTACGTCGGCTCGGTGGTTCTGCTGGTGCTGCTGCTGCCGTGGAATGCCTATCAGGCAGGTCAAAGCCCGTTTGTGACCTTCTTCTCCAAACTGGGCGTGCCTTACATTGGCGACATCATGAATATGGTGGTGCTGACCGCTGCGCTTTCCAGCCTGAACTCCGGGCTCTACAGCACCGGCCGTATTCTGCGTTCGATGTCGATGGGGGGGTCCGCGCCGAAGTTTATGGCGAAAATGAGCCGTCATCATGTGCCTTATGCCGGTATTCTGGTCACCATTTGCGTCTATATCGTCGGGGTGTTCCTGAACTATCTGGTGCCGTCGCAGGTGTTTGAAATCGTGCTGAACGTGGCCTCCCTGGGTATTATCGCCTCCTGGGGCTTTATCGTGATTTGCCAGATGCGTCTGCGTAAGGCGATCAAAGAAGGCAAAGTAGCGGATGTCAGCTTCAAAATGCCAGGTGCTCCGGTCACGTCATGGCTGACGCTGCTATTCCTGCTGAGCGTACTGGTGCTGATGGCGTTTGATTATCCGAACGGTACTTACACCATCGGTTCTATCCCGCTGATTGCCGTGCTGCTGGTTGCTGGCTGGTTTGGCGTACGCAAACGCGTACAGGAAATTCACAGCACTGCGCCGGTTGCGCCGACTGAGAACGCCTCGCGCTAAACGGGCGGCAATAAACATTAAGGGAAGGCACTGGCCTTCCCTTTTTTATTACAGCGCAATACGAATAACATCATCTGGTACGCTGACATACAGCGTTTTGCCATCTCATTAATAACAATAAAGTGGAACACCAAATGAGGCAGAAGCGCATCTGGCAGGCAGGGACTACACTCATTCTTAACTTAACGTGCGTTTAATGTTTTCAAAATATTTACATAACCTTTAACATATTGGCGCATGTTCCATTTGGTTCGTTTTTCTCACTCGGTTCCGATATGACTATTCTTTCTGCCACGAAGGCCACTCTGCCGGCGTTATTACTCCCGGCTGTCCTCTCTCCGTCTGCTTCTGCCGCTGACAATGAACAAACAATGATCGTCAGCGCCGCGCCACAGACAGTCTCTGAACTTGATAGCCCTGCCGCCGTCAGCGTTGTACAGGGCGACGATATCCGCCAGGCGGCACCGCGCGTCAATTTGTCGGAATCGCTAAACAGCGTGCCCGGCTTGCAGGTACAAAACCGGCAAAACTATGCCCAGGATCTGCAACTTTCCATCCGTGGATTTGGTTCGCGTTCCACTTATGGTGTGCGCGGTATTCGCCTGTACGTGGATGGTATTCCTGCGACGATGCCGGACGGTCAGGGGCAAACGTCGAATATCGATCTCAACAGCGTGGAGAGCATTGATGTGCTGCGCGGCCCCTTCTCGGCGCTGTACGGCAACGCCTCAGGCGGGGTGATGAATGTCACCACGCAGACTGGACGCCAGCCGACAACCATTGAAGCCAGCAGCTATTACGGTAGCGACGCAAGCTGGCGTTACGGCCTGAAAGCAACTGGTGCGGTAGGCGACGGCACACACGCGGGCGACGTGGATTACACCGTTTCCAGCACCCGCTTCGTCACCGGCGGCTACCGCGATCACAGCGGCGCGCGCAAAAATCTCGCCAACGCCAAACTGGGTGTGCGGATTGATGATGTCAGTAAGCTGAGCCTGATCTTTAACAGCGTTTACATCAAAGCCAACGATGCGGGCGGCCTGACCAAAGAGGAGTGGCAGGATAATCCGCGCCAGTCGCCGCGTGCTGACCAGTACAACACCCGCAAAACCATCAAACAAACGCAGGCCGGGCTGCGCTATGAGCGCCAGATGAGCAGCCAGGATGATTTAAGCGTGATGATGTACGCCGGAGAACGTGAAACGACGCAGTATCAGTCGATCCCGCGCGCGCCGCAGCTTAACCCGGCCCATTCAGGCGGTGTGATCGATTTGACGCGCCATTATCAGGGTATCGACACGCGCTGGACGCACCGTGGTGAGCTGGGCGTGCCGGTGACTTTTACCGGCGGGCTGAACTACGAAAATATGAGCGAGAATCGCAAAGGTTACGAAAACTATGTGATGGATGGCTCGACGCCGGTCTACGGCGAAAAAGGCAATCTGCGCCGTGACGAACGCAACCTGATGTGGAACCTCGATCCGTACGTGCAAACGGCCTGGCAACTGACGGATAAACTCTCTCTCGATGCGGGCGTGCGCTACAGCTCGGTGTGGTTTGATTCCAACGATCACTACGTTACGGCCGGTAATGGCGATGACAGTGGTGAAGCCAGCTATCACAAATGGCTACCGGCGGCTTCACTGAAATACGCGCTCACCGATGCGTGGAACGTTTATGCGGCGGCCGGACGCGGTTTTGAAACCCCGACCATTAATGAACTCTCCTATCGTTCCGGTAACCAGAGCGGGCTGAATTTCGCGCTGAAACCCTCTACCAATGAAACCGTGGAAATCGGCAGTAAAACGCGCATTGGCAACGGCCTGCTGACCGCAGCGCTGTTCCGCACCGATACCGATAATGAGATCGTGACCGACACCAGCAGCGGCGGGCGCACCACGTACAAAAACGCCGGGAAAACCCGTCGCCAGGGCGCGGAGCTGTCGCTCGATCAACAATTTGCCGGAAACTGGCGCGCCAAAGTGGCGTGGACTTATCTGGATGCCACGTACCGTAGCGAAGTCTGTACCAACAGCGACTGTAACGGCAACCGTATTCCGGGCATAGCGCGCAATATGGGTTATGCGTCACTGGGCTGGATCCCGGATCAGGGCTGGTACGCGGGTGCCGATGTGCGCTATATGAGCGATATTATGGCCGACGATGAAAACAGTGCGAAAGCCCCCTCCTACACCGTTACGGGCATCAACACCGGCTACAAATTTAGCTACGGCAACTGGATGATGGATGTGTTTGGCCGCATCGATAACCTGTTTGACCGTGAATATGTTGGCTCAGTGATTGTTAATGAATCGAATGGTCGTTACTACGAACCCGCTCCGGGACGTAACTACGGCGTCGGTTTGTCCATCGCTTATCAGTTCGAATAATGCTCGCCAACCGCCTTCACCCGAGGGCGGTTTGTAATAGAAAAAAGCCCGGAAGCTGATGCTTACGGGCTTTTTTTATTGTCACCCTTAAACCACCTCCTGGGGAGGTGGTGATTGATCCTGTAAGGCTATAGCCTGAAGAATGCCCATGCCGGAATATCTCTGCTTACTCACCACAAGTAAAAGGAGACAAACCGACATGGGTAGACTGGCCCCCTGAATCTCCAGACAGTTGGTATCACTTAAGTTAGTGATAGTCTTAATACTAGTTTTTAGACTAGTCGTTGGAGTCCGAATGATTGATATTTTAGGTCCAGAGAAGCGCAGACGGCGAAGTGTTCAGGAAAAAATCGCCCTTGTTCAGCAGAGTTTTGAGCCCGGAATGACCGTGTCGCTGGTCGCCCGTCAGCATGGCGTTGCTGCCAGTCAGCTGTTCCTGTGGCGTAAGCAGTATCAGGAAGGCAGCCTTACAGCCGTTGCCGCAGGAGAACAGGTTGTGCCCGCGTCGGAGCTGGCATCTGCGATGAAGCAAATTAAAGAGCTGCAGCGCCTGTTGGGCAAGAAAACCATGGAAAACGAGCTGCTAAAAGAAGCCGTTGAATATGGCCGACAAAAAAAGTGGATAGCGCACGTGCCCTTGTTGCCGGAGGATGGCGAATAAGCCTTGTCAGTCGTTGCCTCCGGGTCTCACGTGCGCAACTGCATGCCATGGCCCGTCGGTCGAAGGACTGGCAGGATCGTCGGTGCAAGCGCAAGCCTGATGATACTGACGCGCTGGCCCGTATCCATACCGTTATCGGCGATCTGCCCACCTATGGTTATCGTCGGGTATGGGCACTGCTGCGCAGACAATCAGAAACTGACGACATGGCGGTGATCAATGCCAAACGCGTATACCGCATCATGCGTCAGAATGCGCTGCTGCTTGAGCGTAAACCGGAAATACCGCCATCGAAGCGGGCGCATACAGGGAAAGTGGCCGTTGGAGAAAGTAACCAGCGGTGGTGCTCTGACGGCTTCGAGTTCAGCTGTGATAACGGTGAAAAACTGCGGGTCACGTTCGCTCTGGACTGTTGCGATCGCGAGGCACTTTACTGGGCGGCCAGTAACGGTGGATATGACAGTGAAACCGTGCAGGACGTCATGCTGGGTGCCGTGGAGCGTCGCTTCGGTAACAGCCTGCCGACATCCCCAGTTGAGTGGCTGACAGACAACGGTTCAGCCTACCGTTCTTATCAGACGCGTCAGTTCGCCAGAATGGTAGGACTGGAGCCTAAACATACGGCGGTACGTAGCCCGGAAAGCAACGGGATGGCAGAGAGCTTCGTGAAAACGATGAAGCGCGATTACATCAGCATCATGCCGAAACCCGACGGGTTAACAGCGGTAAAGAACCTTGCGGAGGCCTTCGAACATTACAACGAATGGCATCCGCATAGTGCACTGGGGTATCGTTCGCCACGGGAATATCTGCGGCGGCGAACCAGTAATGGGTTAAGTGATAAAAAGTGTATGGAAATATAGGGGCCAATCCAATGGGGCTTTACAGGAGTTCATCACATGTATATTGGCGTTGTAAATATCACATAGTCTGGACGCCTAAGTACCGTTTCAGGATCCTGAAAGATAAGTTGGGCAAGGAACTTTACAGGACAATCTACATTCTCTGCGGAATAAAGGATTGTGAGGTTCTGGAGCTAAATGTTCAGCCAGATCATGTACATCTGGTCGTAATAGTCCCGCCGAAAATCTCGATATCAACTCTAATGGGGCATCTGAAAGGTCGCAGCGCAATCAGACTCTACAATCGTTTCCCACACATAAGAAAGAAGCTATGGGGCAACCACTTTTGGTCACGTGGCTACTTTGTAGATACTGTCGGTGTGAACGAGGAAATTATCAGACGATATGTGAGGCATCAGGAGAAAACGGAACAAATACATGAACAGCAAATGGAATTGCTAGAGTAGTAAGCGGGAAGTGACAATAGCCCCCCTTACAGGGGGCATTCTCAAAAGCCACCTTCTAAGAAGGTGGTCTTTTACTGAGTTAAAACACTGTCAGAAGGTGGTCCAGCCTTCATCGCTGCTTTGTGTTTCACGCGGTAAAGCAGGCGCTTTCGCCGTTGGCGTGGCTTTGGGTTTTCCCGCTTTCGGTGCGCTTTTGGCTTCGTTTTGCTCCAGACGGAATGTTGCCACCAGTTCTTCCAGCAGACGCGCCTGTTCTTCCAGCGAACCTGCCGCTGAAGACGATTCGCTCACCAGCGCGGCGTTTTGTTGCGTGGTGCTGTCCAGCTCGCTCACTGCACGGGCAATCTGCTCAATACCACGGCTCTGCTCTTCCGACGCCGAGGAAATTTCACCCATGATATCGTTAACACGCGTTACCGATCGGACAACCTGGTCCATGGTTTCACCGGCTTTGGCCACCAACTCACTGCCGACATTGATACGGGAAACCGACTCGCTGATCAGTTGTTCAATATCTTTTGCCGCCTGCGAACTGCGCTGAGACAGGCTGCGCACTTCGCTGGCCACTACGGCGAAACCCCGGCCTTGTTCACCGGCACGCGCGGCTTCCACTGCGGCGTTCAGCGCCAGAATGTTCGTCTGGAACGCAATACTGTTAATCACTGCGGTGATATCAGCAATTTTGTTAGAGCTGCTGTGAATGTCGCCCATGGTATTCACCACTTCGCGCATTACCGTACCGCCTTCGCCGGCCGTCTGTGAGGCCTGCGCCGCAAGGCTGCTGGCGTTACGGGCGTTATCGGCGTTATTTTTCACCGTCGCGGTCAGCTCTTCCATGCTGGCTGCCGTTTCCACAACCGCTGCGGCCTGCTGTTCCGTACGGGAAGAGAGATCGGTATTGCCTTCGGCAATTTCGGTTGCCGCGCGGGAAACCTTCGTCACGCTGTTACGTACTTCGTGGATCATTTCACGCAGCGTGTCGTTCATCCGCCCCATTGCCCCGGTCAATTGCCCCAGTTCGTCGGTACTCTGCGCGCGAATTTGCGAGCTGAGATCGCCGCTGGCAATACGTTCCGCCAGTGCAAGGTTGCGGTCAATCGGACGGGTAATCTGGCGGATCACCCACCAGGAGACAATCACTCCGAGCAGAATGGCGATAGCGCCGATAATTGCGGCGATGGTACTGGAGCTATAGGCCAGCTCATCGTTGTGCGCTTTTACTAGCGTAATGATCTGCTTCAGCGCCGCGCTGCTGTTATCGCCACCGGTTTTAACATGATCTTCTGCGGTCTTGAGAGCCTGATAGGCGGTGAAATAGTTGCGGCTCAAATCGTGGTATTTAACGGTGTTATCCCATAAAGCCTGTAACAGCGCTTGCAGTTCGCCCGGCAGCTGGCTCGACAGCGCCTGAACACTTTTTTGCGTGTCGCTGAAATGGCGCTCCAGCGCATCGCTGCTCTCTTTGCCTGGGCTATAACGGACAACCAGCGCCGCTTCACGCACTGCGCTGATAGCGAATAATTGCTCATAAACTTGCGTCATCAGGCTCGGATCGGCAACCGGCGTACGCACGAGCGTGGTGTAGCTGGCGGCGAGATCTTCAGCAGCGAGTTTATCGAGCGCATCGCGAACGGCGTGAATATCACTGGTCGCTTTTTGCATCTCGCCAATGCTGCTCTGGAACTTCGCCAGATGATCGGCGACATCGTTGATGATCTGTTTTTCGTTGGTTGACCAGCTCATGTTGTCAGCGCTGGCCGTCAACTCTGAAGCGTGGCGAACGTAATCAGACATCACCTGACCGGATTTATCATCACCATAGAAATATTTCAGGCGGTTAATTTTTGCCTGAAACACTTCGATGTTGATGTTATACATCAGATTGGTTTTTTGATAGACGTCGCGGATTTCCTGAAAGCGCAACACACTGAGGACAGAAGCAACAGCAACCAGAAACAGAACTAACCCAAATCCTACCGACAGCTTTCTACTAATTTTTATATTGCTTAATCGTTGGTTAAATGACATTCCCCGACTCCTCGCTGGACACCAAATGTTAGCGCCTTACTACGCGCAAGAAAGGTTATCGGCAGGGAATGCGTGGATTTCAGGTATTAACTGGTCTTATAAGCGCAAAACGTGATATGGATGCGCCCCAATGACAAATTTTTGTCGGGAAGCATCCATGATTTAGGTTAAGTGATTGTATTTAAGAGAAATAGCTCAGCGATAAAATTGCTTATGAATAATGTTTGCGCCCTCATCGATGGCCCGCCATATTCCGCGTTCGCTGGCAAAAGCATCACCTTCTTCAAGTGCGGCTAATAAGTCTGAATAATCGTGGCTGCGTGTTAAATCATCCGAATGTGGATAAAGATAATTAAAACATGGGCCAATGCGTACCCATAATTGCTCAATCAATGCTGTCAATGTCGGCATACCTGCCTGCTGGTAAATCGAAAAGCGAAAAATCCGATTTGCCTGCAACATCTGCTCGGTATGGCCGCTTTTTAGTGTTTCGTGAAAAGCCGCAGCCAGCGCACGCAACTCCCTGATCCTCTCCGGGGTCATACTTTGACTGGCGGCACGGGCAGCCATCCCTTCAAGGTTTTTGCGTATCTGGTTGATTTCGTCATAGCGTTCAAGGCTGACCTCCGGCACTAAAAACGCCTGCGCCGGTGTGGCATGTAGCGCGCCTGCAGAGACCAAACGCAAAAGCGCTTCCCGTACCGGAGTAATACTGGTACCCAACTGATCTGCTATTTCTTTCGTGATAAGCCGCGCGCCAGGTTTTAGCGCGCCGATAATAAGCGCATTTTTCAGACTCGCCTCCACCTGCATAGTGAGGCTGGTTCGTTGCGCTTTCTCCAAATCAAGCATGTTTGCGTCCTGTATAATTTCTTATTTATTTTCAGCCTGGTAGCGTGTCCGTAATCATTCAAATATATTATATAAACATGCCTGGTATTGGATTGTCGCGTAAAAGATGTAGCTAATAATTAGTTATTATGCACAACTACCAGGAACCGCCTTCACAAGGTTATCAGTTCCTTATGCTTGTCTAATTAAAGACGTTTTTTCGGATTTTGCACAATTCTGACGGCGGTTTTTTTCGCCGCCATCAGTCTCTTAGCGTGATGGTCCAATTTGCACTACGACCTTGCCGAAATTTCGACCTTCCAGCATACCGATAAACGCCTCCGGCGCTTGCTCAAGACCTTCTGTTAGTTGTTCACGGTAGTGAATTATTTCCTGTTTTACCCATTTCCCCATTTCTTGCTGGAATTCGTTAATTCGGTGACCGTAATCCTGAGTAATAATAAATCCCTGCAACCGAATTCGTTTTTTAAGCAGCGTTGCCATTAATAACGGAATACGATCCGGGCCGTCAGGAAGTTCCGTGGCGTTATAACCGCTGACTAATCCGCAAAGCGGAATTCGCGCCCTGGTATTTAATAATGGCAGCACGGCATCAAAGACTTTGCCGCCAACATTTTCAAAATAGATATCGATCCCTTGCGGGCAGGCCCTCGCCAGTTGTTCGGCAAAATCTTCCGCGTGATGGTCGAGACAGAGATCAAAACCGAGTACCTCCACGGCATGACGGCACTTCTCTTTGCCCCCGGCGACCCCGACAACGCGACACCCCTTGATTTTACCGATCTGCCCGACCGTTGCGCCGACCGGGCCGGTTGCAGCGGCAACGACCAGCGTTTCCCCCGCTTTCGGCTGACCGATATCAAGCAGCCCCATATAGGCGGTAAAACCTGGCATACCGAGGATACCCAGCGACCATGAGGGATGCTGTGGATCTTTACCAAGGTTGATCACATCATCGCCGCTGGCGATGTCGTAATCCTGCCAGCCGCTGTAAGCCAGCACCCAATCGCCTTCGGCAAAATCCGGATGCAGTGAACTGACCACGCGGCTGACCGTCGCGCCACACATCACTTCGCCGATTTTTACCGGCGGCGAATAGGATGGCGCATCGCTCATACGACCGCGCATATAGGGATCTAACGAGAGGTAGACCGTTCGCAGTAACACCTGGCCTTCGCCGGGTGCCGCGATGTCATCCTCTTCAAGGCGGAAATTGTCGGTAACCGGGGCGCCATGTGGGCGAGAAGCCAGCACCCAACGGCGATTGCGGTGAGAAGATTGATTCATCGTGCTCTCCTGTGCATGAAAGACTAATTACTGATACTAGTCGTTTCCTGCCAGCAGCGCGTTAACATTATGTACCGGCGTGGTTGAGCCGCACCACCAGATAGCGGCAAGGTGCGCTGCTCTCGTTGATAAAACGGCAATCGTTCGGCGGCCCGAGTTCCAGGCAATCCCCGGCTTTCATTTCGTGCCGCGTATCGCCTTCAACAAACACCAACTCGCCTTCCTGCAACCAAATTAACTGCCGTGCTAACGCATAAGAAGAAGCGGGCATCGGAATATCGCTGCCCGCTGGCAGGTCGATTTGCACCAGATCGATAGGCAGATCGCTGCGCGGCGAAACGTGGCGGCGCAGGTAGTGGCTTTGCGGGTCGCTCCATACCGGCTGATCGGCGTAGCGCAGCAGCTTTCCTTCCTGCATTTCGGCGCGGGCAATCAGCGTTGACATGCTGATGCCGAATGCGCCGGAAAGCCGCGCCAGCAGCGCCGCCGTTGGGCTGCTCTCGCCGCGTTCGATTTTGTGGATCATCGCCCGCGAAACGCCCGCGCGTTCGGCCAGTTCGCTCAATGACCAGCCGCGGGATTCACGTTCTACACGAATTCTGGCACTGATCCGTTGATTTATATTGTCTGAGATAGTATTCATATCGTAATACTATAGTGTACAAATCTGAGGTTCAACCATGAATATTCGTTTTGCCGGGAAAGAAGATTGTGCCGCCATTGCAGAGATCTACAACCATGCGGTGGTGAACACTGCTGCCATCTGGAACGATCAAACGGTCGATGTAGGGAACCGTATTGCCTGGTATGAAGCGCGCGCCAAACTGGGTTATCCAGTGCTGGTCAGCGAAGAAAATGGCGTGGTCACCGGCTACTCTTCGTTTGGTGACTGGCGCGCCTTCGATGGTTTTCGCCACACCGTCGAGCACTCGGTGTATGTTCACCCCGAACATCAGGGCAAAGGCCTCGGGCTGGCGCTGATGGAACGCCTGATCGAAGAAGCCAGACGCATTGGTAAACATGTGATGGTGGCGGGCATTGAGTCGCAAAACCATGGCTCTATTCATCTGCACAGTAAACTGGGTTTTGTCACGACCGCGGAAATGCCGCAGGTCGGCACCAAGTTTGGTCGTTGGCTCGATTTAACCTTTATGCAGTTGCAGCTCGATAACCGTACCGATCCGGATGCTATCTAATGAACCAGTCGTTGACCCTCACCTTTCTGATCGCCGCCGGGATTGGCCTGGTGGTGCAAAACACGCTGATGGTGCGCATTACTCAGTCGGCCTCGACGATCCTTATCGCCATGCTGCTCAACTCGCTGGTGGGTATTGTGCTGTTTGTCTCGATTTTGCTGTTCAGGCACGGAATGAGCGGGTTTCAGGAACTGTACGCCAGCGTGAAGTGGTGGACATTAATTCCCGGTTTGCTGGGTTCGTTTTTTGTCTTCGCCAGCATCAGCGGTTATCAGTACGTTGGCGCGGCAACGACCATTGCAGTTCTGGTGGCAAGCCAGCTGATTGGCGGACTGGTGATGGATGTGGTGAGGAGTCAGGGGATCGCGCTGCGGGCGCTGATTGGCCCGGTATGCGGCGCGGTGCTACTGGTGATTGGCGCCTGGCTGGTGGCCAGACGCCAGTTCTGATCACAGGATTGAGCCACCTTTAGTGAGCTGGTCTCGGCGCGCTTCCATATCTTCTTTATGCTGGCGGCCGTGATGCGCAATCGCCGTTCGCAGGCGCTGCTGCTGCGCATAGCGCTCTTCCCGGCTTAGCGCGGCGTCATCGCTGAGTTCAACCAGTAATTCGTTCATCCCGATAATAACGCTCTGTTCAATGGCCGCATCAACGCGCGCGACAACCTCATCCAGATGTGACATATCCACTCCTTTAATTCAATTTCACTTTCGAGAAATCACTGCCCATCAGGCTGACCTGATAACCGGTCACATTACTGCGCGTGGCGTAGAAGGTTTTGCCATTCGCCAGCGCAATCCACGGCGCCTGCTGGTAGAAGATATCCTGCGCCTGTTCGTACAGTTTGGCGCGGGCCGCCGGATCGCTGACCACTTTGGCTTTCTGCACCAGCGCATCATAGCCTTTATCGCACCAGCGCGCGGCGTTGGCGCCGTTTTTGATGCTGTTGCAGCCCAGCAGCGTATCGGCGAAGTTATCCGGGTCGCCATTATCCGACATCCAGCCGAACAGAGCCGTATCGTGCTCGCCTTTACGCATTCCGGCCAGATACTCCCCCCACTCGAAAGAGACAATCTTCGCTTTCACGCCCACTTTCGCCCAGTCGCTCTGGATCATCTCGGCGATACGGCGCGAGTTCGGGTTATACGGACGTTGTACCGGCATTGACCACAGTGTGGCTTCAAAGCCTTTCTCCAGGCCCGCCTGTTTCAGCAGCGCTTTGGCTTTTTCCGGATCGTAGCTGTAATCCTTCAGATCTTTGTTATAGCCCAGCATATTGGGCGGCAGCGGCGATTTCGCCACGCTGCCGGAGCCGAGGAACACGGCGTTAACGATCGCCTGCTTATCGGTGGCATAGTTCAGCGCCTGACGCACCAGTACGTTATCAAACGGTTTTTTCTCGGTGTTAAATGCCAGATAACCGACGTTCAGCGCATCAATGGTATGCAGCGTCAAATCTTTGTTGTTTTTTATCTGATCAAACTGCACCGGTGACGGCGCCGGAATGATCTGGCACTCGTTGGTTTGCAGTTTCGCCAGGCGTGTCTGCACATCCGGGGTGATAGAGAAAATCAGGTGTTTGGTTGGTACCGGGCCTTCCCAGTAGTTCGGGTTGGCAAGATAACGGATTTGCGCATCGGTTTTGTATTGCTGCAACACATAAGGGCCGGTACCGATTGGCCAGTTGTCGACGTTTTCCGGCGTGCCTTTTTTCAGCATCGCATCGGCGTATTCCGCTGAGAGAATAGAGGCGAAATCCATCCCCCAGTCGGCAAGAAATGCGGCGTTCGGTTCGTTCAGCACAAACTGGACGTGGTAATCGTCTACCTTTTTCACCTCTTTAATCAGCTTATCAAGGCCGACATCGGTGAAGTATTCGTAATTACCCCGCGAAACATTGTGATACGGGTGTTTCGCGTCCATTTGCCGCATAACGGAGAAAATCACGTCATCGGCGTTGAAATCGCGCGTCGGTTTAAAATATTTATTGCTGTTGAATTTTACCCCCTGGCGCAGCGTAAACGTCCAGGTCTTGCCATCTTCCGACACTTTCCACTCCGTCGCCAGCGACGGAATCGGGGTATTTTTCACCGGATCGAAGGTGACCAGGCGGTTATAAAGCACCTGCGAGCTGGCAACAAAAGTCGGCCCGGAACTGGCAATTTGCGGGTTAAAGGATTCAGGCGACGCTTCGGAGCAGTAGACGATGGTGTCGTTAGACGCGGCCCATGCCGCACTTGCCGGTAACAGTGTGCTCAGCGCGAGGGCGAGCAGCGTTTTCCCTGTAGACATTATCAGGAACCTTCTTATTTATATGGAGTAGTAATCTCAGCACAGCTCAGGTGAACTGGCAAATGGTGATTCTCTATCAGGTTATGCTAAAGCAGTTGATTTCGCTGAAATATCAACCATCATTACGATTAAAATTTATCTTAAATAATTATCGCGGCGTCAAGTCTGATTGATGTCATCTATGCATCGAGAATTCAATGGTTTTGCAGTCTCCTCTTCCTTTTACTGGCGACAAGTTTGCGTATAGTAGACGCGTAAAGAAGCCTATGGGATGAAAACGTGGCAAAAACTCTCTTACGCAGCGGCGATCTGGATGATTTCCAGGCCGTGGGCGGCGGCGGTCAGGCCGTATTTGATTCGGCATTACAAATTCGTGAAGCACTGCGCCTGCGCAAACAGCAGGCGCTGGTTGACTGTCTGGCAATACCCCAGGTTAATGATGAAGGCGATCGTGTCGACTGGTATTCACCCATCGACGGTCGCTCGGTTTCGTGGAAAGCCGCCGACGAAGAGGCGCGAAGCCGCGCCCGCGAGCACCTCGAAAATACCCTCGACAGCGCTTATGCCCTGAGCCGCAAATGCCTGCAATCGCAGAAAACAGCGCAGCAGCTGTTTGGCTCGCTGCTGGAGAAAGCGCTGCAATTTCCCGGTGAAAATCACGTTTTCCTCGTCGATGGCAAACCGGTCATCACCTTCTGGGGGTTCGTCAACCTCAATGAAAGCGCACGTGAAAATGTGCTCGACTGTCTGCGCGAACCGGAACCCGAAGTGCCGGAAATCACCATGTTGCCGGAACCGGAGCCAGAAGAAGAGCCTGCCGTTGAAGTCACCTTCAGCCAGGCGGATGCGCCGCTGTTAAGCACGCCGCCGGAAATCAAATTGCAGCCAGAACCGGTTGAAGAACCGCCTGTGCAGGCCGCGCCGATGCCAGAACCCGCTCCGGTTGCCGCCACGCCTGCGAAAAAACGCCGTCGCTACGGTCTGTGGGCGCTGCCGGTTGCTGCCGCAGTCGCGGCGGCTATTGCCACCCCGCTGCTGCTGAAGCAACAAGAAGTTCCGGCTCCCGCGCCGGTGATTGCAAAAGCTGAACCTGTCGAAATTGCGCCGCCCGCCATGCAGGCCGCGCCAATTCCTGCGCTGACGGCGAAGCTGCCACTGCACCAGGCGGAAGTCTCCGCCCCTGCCGAAACCGTAGCCGAGAAACCCGCCGCGAAAGAGCCGGTGGTGATTTCCGCCATCCCGAAAGGCGCGCTGGTGATGGATGCTGTCGAGGTGAAAATCGGTTCAACCAAATTCCTTAACGGTAACTGGCGCGTTGATCTGGATGTCAAAGATCCCGTGACCGGCAAAGCGCCAGCGGTGCGTTATCAAATCCAGAACAACAAAGGGTCGGCGCGCATTGTTCACGGTAAGAACATTACCTGCCGCGCAGATCTCTTCTCTGGCCTGCACGAAACCGGCGAACTGTTGATTAAAAGTCGCGGTAACGCGCGGTGTAGCGACGGTACCCGTTACCCGATGCCGGACATTTCCTGTAAAGCAGGCAGCAACGACGTAGCCGAGTGCAGCGCACGTTTTGACGCCAAAACCACCGTTCCGGTGACGTTCAGAAAAACAGGTGACTGAGTTTATGCTGGTTAATCTTTGCGACTACAAACAGAGCGTGACGCTGATTGCCAACAGCGGCGTGCAGTTTCTTGATTTTGGCGTGACGCCGCAGGATTCGGCCAACAGCGGCCGATTTGTACGTAAAACGGCCAATGGCCCACTGCTGCGGCTCGATTTTGATGTAGTGAATGAGCGCTATACCCTGCCGAACCGCGATGGCGGTCAGCCGGAAGTGGTCAAGCCGGAAAGTACCCACGCGTTGCAGTATTCGCTGTCGATCCTTGATGGCGTCTGGCTGCCGGTGCCTTTTTTGCGCTTTAACCCGCCGCGTACTTTTGTTGAAGGGCCGGATAACTGGGCGCGGGTGCAGATCCGTAAATTGAGCGAACCGGACAGCGCAGGCAACACGCACCGTATCGCGCTGGCGCTCGACAGCCAGATCAACGACAACTCTCCGGCTTCTCTGGCGCCGCAGGAGAACGATATCCTTAACGGCACGCGCTTTGCGCTGGCCTGGCATGATGATGAAGTCGCCGATTTCCTCGATCAAACCTGGGTTGACGGCTGGCTGCGGGAAGCCTTCTTACATTACATTTCGCAGCATGAAAGCCGCAGCGAGCGTGAGATCACGCAGGCGCTGCGCGGTTTTGAATACCAGGCGCACTGGCTGAACCTGATGACCCTGCTCGGCTCACAATTGCAGGTCCCGGAAGTCAAAATTGTCACCCACACGCTGAGCACTCCGGCGATTCCGGTTGATCTGATCCTCGATGTCGGTAACACCCACACTTGCGGCGTGATCATTGAAGATCATGGCGATGCCAATGATGGTTTGCGCCAGACGGCAGAGTTGCAGGTGCGATCGCTCAGCGAGCCGCAATTCCTTAACGAACCGTTATTTACCAGCCGCCTGGAGTTTTCGGAAGCGCGTTTTGGTAAGCAGCACTTCTCGGTGGAGAGTGGGCGCGAAGATGCATTCATCTGGCCGTCGATTGTGCGTGTCGGTGATGAAGCGCGCAAACTGGCGATGCAGCGCGTCGGGACTGAAGGCAACAGCGGGATCTCCAGCCCGCGACGTTATCTGTGGGATGAAACCCCGGTGTTGCAGGACTGGCGTTTTAGCCAGATGAACAGCAAAACGCAGCGCGAACCGCTGGCCACCGCTTTCCCGCTGATGAACCTGATGAATGATGAGGGCCAGCCGCTCTACAGCCTGCCGCTGGATGAGCGTTTGCCGGTCTTTTCGCCGCAGTACAGCCGCAGCACCCTGATGACCCATATGCTGTGCGAATTGCTGTCGCAGGCGCTGGGGCAAATCAACAGCGTGGCAACGCGTTTACGCCTCGGCTTCCCGGCTTCTCCGCGCCAGTTGCGCACCATTATTTTGACTTTGCCTTCCGCGATGCCGAAGCAGGAGCGTGAAATCTTCCGCCGCCGCATGTTTGAAGCGATCGCGCTGGTGTGGAAAGCAATGGGCTGGCATCCGCAGGATGAAGATTTTGCCGACCGCAAGCAGCAGGAAAAAAGCGTGGTGCCGGTGCCGCATATTCAGATGGAGTGGGATGAAGCGAGCTGCGGACAACTGGTATGGCTGTATAACGAAGCGATCTCCCGTTTTGCCGGGCAGACGGAAACCTTCTTTGCCTCCCTCGCCCGCCCGGATCGCGCCGAAGCGCCCGGCGCGGTGAAAGGCCGTTCGCTGCGCGTTGCCTCTGTTGATATTGGCGGCGGTACCACCGATATGGCGATCACCCATTATCAGCTTGATGATGGCACCGGCAGCAACGTCAAAATCACCCCGCAGTTGCTGTTTCGTGAAGGCTTTAAAGTGGCGGGTGATGACATTCTGCTGGATGTCATCCAGCGCTGCGTGCTGCCTGCACTGCAAACGCAGATGCAAAAAGCGGGCATCAGCGATGCGGCGGCGATTATGGCGACGCTGTTTGGCGACTCCGGGCGTATTGATACGCAGGCGGTTTTGCGCCAGCAGACCACGCTGCAACTGTTTATGCCGATCGGTCACGCAATCCTTGCCGCCTGGGAAGAGAGCGATATCAACGATCCGCTGGCCGGATTGCATGCGACCTTCGGTGAATTGCTCAAGCAGCAGCCGACGCGCAATGTGATGAATTATCTGCGCCAGGCAATCGATCATGCGTTGCCGTCCGGCTCGGCGGAGTTCGACGTGCTTTCCGTACCGTTGCAGGTCAATTTCCGCGAATTGCAGGATGCTATGCTGAACGGGCAATTTACGCTTACCGCCCCGCTGCATGCGGTGTGCGAAGCCATTTCCCACTACAGTTGCGACGTGCTGCTGATCACCGGCCGTCCTGGCTGCCTGCCGGGCGTGCAGGCGCTGATCCGCCATTTGCAGCCAGTGCCGGTTAACCGCATGATCTGGCTGGATAAATATCGCGTGCATGAGTGGTATCCCTTCAGCCAGCAGGGCAAAATCGGTAACCCGAAATCAACAGCGGCGGTCGGTGCGATGCTGTGCAGCCTGGCGCTGGATCTGCGTCTGCCGCGCTTTAACTTTAAGGCGGCTGACATTGGCGCTTATTCCACCGTACGTTACCTCGGTGTACTGGATAACGTGGTGAACACGTTACGCGACGAAAACATCTGGTATCACGATATCGATCTCGATAAACCGGGCGCCAAGCTGGATGCGAAGCTGCACTTCCCGCTGCGCGGCAATGTGACGCTGGGTTTCCGTCAGTTAGCTAACGCCCGCTGGCCCGCCACGCCGCTCTATACGCTGAGCATTAACTCGCAGGATCTGGCGAAAACCATCGCCGGCGATGGCGTGTTAAACGTGCGTCTGGCCTTTAGCGGCGGCAACAAACATCACGGCCCGGAATCCTTCACGCTGAGTGAAGCCTGGTTGCAGGACGGAACGCCGGTGCCTGCCGACGCGTTAACTTTTAAATTGAATACGCTGGCCGACCGCCGCCATAGCGGTAGTCACTACTGGATCGACAGCGGGAGTGTGTATCTGAAATGAGTGCGAGCGTAAACACCACCCAGGCGTTGAGCGCATGGATTAACGAGAACCGGACACTTTCACCGCTACTGGATGATGATGCCGATGCGCTGCTGGCGCGCCTGAATGCGGCCGCAGCCGGAGAAACCGCGCTGCGCGACGCCGTTAACGCGCCCTGCACCATCGGTCTGTATGGTCATTCGCAGGCGGCAAAAGCTCATCTGCTCGCCGCGCTGTGCGGCAGCGGCAACGGGCGGCTGGATGTGCGTCCGGGCGATAAAACGCTGGATTACTTTACCCATATCAATCCGGGTCACGCGCTGACCAGCATGGCGCTGCGTTTCAGCCCGGATCACTCGCCGATGGACGACAGCTTTCCACTCTGCTTGCGCATTATCAGCGAAGCTGAACTGGTGCAGTTGTTTATTGCCCATACTCAGCAGCAGCCGGAATTACGCGCGGCAGACAAAGCGGTGATCGAAAGCCGGGTCGCGAAATGGCGCACCCTGCGCCAGCCGAATCCGGTACCGGGGATCACCGCCGAAGAGATTGGCGGCATTGCCCGTTTCTGGCGCTCGGTAGTGCCTTCATCGCAGCAGCAAATGGACGATGCTTTGTGGTATCAGTTCGCCAGCCTGCTGCCGCAACTGGATCTCAGCGCGCGAGCCAGCGCCTGGTCGTTATTATGGGGCGAGCAACACGAACTGACGCAGCAGTGGTTGGCGCTGGCGCACACCCTGCACCAGACCGGCAATGCCAGCGAACTGGCCGCGCCGTTAAGCGTTCTGGTCGATAGCTTCGCCCTGCCGACTGACGGATTTTTAACGCCAGCGGAACCCGGCAGCGAAGAGATTCATGATGAAGTGGTGGTGCATCCATGGGCCAACGAGCAACGGCTCAATGCGGTCAGTATTCCACTGGCGACGCTGGCGCTGATCACCCGCGAACTGGTGCTGCCGGTGGAAAACAGCGTGCTGCCGTCAGTGGATATTCTCGATATCCCGGTGCCCGGCCCGCAGGACGGCCAACCGCTGTGGCGCAGCAAATGCCGCTGGCTGCTGGAGAGCTATCGCCAGCGCTTACAGCCGGACGTGCTGATGATCTGTAACGCCACGCTGGAGCGTTCGACCACCGCCGCCACTGCCCGCGCCCTGCTCAACTGGGTAAAAGAGACACAATCGGGCCAGGAAGCGGCGCTGCCGGGTCTGGTCTGGGCAATTACGCCACAAGATGCGCGTTTTACGCTGGCGCAGAACCTGGATGAAGCGGTCCAGCAGTTGATCGGCAAACCGGGACAACACTGGGGCACGTTGCAGGCGCTGGATGCCAGTAGTCTGCAACGCCTGCTGGCATGGTTAGCGCAGGCCACCGCGCCGGATCTGCGTCAACAGCGTTTAAAAGCGCTGGCAGAGCGCCATCAACATGCGCTGCGCGAACTGCTGCAAACATGGCTTGTCAGCCCGGAGAAGGACGCGGCCACTCAGCGCACCCGCGCTGAAGCTGTCGTGCGCGAATTGCAGGGGCAGGCTTCCCGTCACGGTGAATTGCTGGAAGGTTTGCAGCCGGATATGCAGCAGTTCGACACGCTGTGGAAAGTCCAACAGCCGCGCGAAGAGAAAGTCAGCGGTTTGTTTAATGATGCAATCGATCTGTTTGCCGAATCACCGGACAACACGGAACAGCAACCGCAAAGTAAAGATGTCGGTCAGCAGGCACATGCGCTGTGGGTTAACCATGTCCGCCAGTGGAGCCGCAACGACGACAACGCCGTGCGCCTTGGGCTCAGCCCGACAGCCCTGCGCCAGATGGCGGAAATTGTAATTGTCAGCAGCTACCGCCTGAATCTGCCGGAACAGCTGCAAGCCATCATGCAGCGTGATACTGCCTGCGCCGCACAGCTGCACGCTGCGATTGGCAACTTTGTCGCCTGGCTCGGTTATGCATCGGTGGCGGAAGCCGAGCGTCCGGCCAGCCGCGTGCAGAAAGATCGTGCCATTTTCGCCACCGGTTCGGCGGAGGCGAGCAATACGCGCCTGACACGACTGAGCGAGCAACCGGTTCACGCCGCCACCCGTTATGTTTACGACTGGCTGGTTGCGCTCTATCACCGGGCAACGGAAAACATTGGCTACCGCCACCCGCTGGATGTCACTCCGGCGGCGCGCAAGAAGCTGAAATCTTTACTGCCATAAGCTAAAACGGATGCAGCATAAACAGAAACCCGGCCGGTTTTGCGCGCCGGGTTTTTTTATTCGTGTTCAGTAATAAAGCGATTTAGCGTCTGCGCCAGCGCGGCGGGCTGCTCCCACGACATCGAATGCCCCGCATCGGCAATCACCTGTACCGGGATCCCCTGTTTCCGTACCGCCTCTTCGTCTTTATCCGGCAGTGAAAGCGCGCCAAAGATCAGCGTTTTTGGCCGAGGGAAATCGACAAACAGCGTCATCCATGTTGGCTCAATACCGTCGACCAGGCTTTTCGCCCCGCGCCAGACCGCCCACGGCGCATTACTTTGCAGGCATCCGGCCCACGCGGTTTTCTCCTGCGCCAGCATTGCCGCGTAACCGCTGGTGACAAACCCCGCTTCATCCTGGCTGGCAATCTCACGGCTGAACATACCGCCGCCGGGATAGAAATTGGGTTCCGATACCGCCAGCCCGTTCACGCGCGCGGCTATCTGCGCTGCCACCTCAATGGCAATGCTGCCGCCCATGCTGTGGCCGTAGAGCCAGAAAGCCTGCAAATCAAGCTTATTCAGCAGCTCCACCACCACTTTCGCCTGATCGCTGGTGCGATAGGAGAAACTCGCTGGACGTTCGCTGTAACCGCTGCCGGGTAAATCGATAAGGATGGCGCGCCTGCCGCCAAATGCGGGATCGGCGACCACGCGCGGGTATTCAAACGATGATGCGCAGCCCAGCCCGTGGATAAACACCAGCGGATCGCCGTGCCCCGGCAGATCGTGCCAACGCACCTGCCCCTGAGCATAACGTGAATAGAATGTGTTCATGAGGTTTCCCTTTCATTGGATTACTGTGATTATATACAGTATTTCGATAAAAAGGAGAGATCGCGATCAAAAGAGTGAAAACAGTAACGCGACCGGAAAGCTGATGGGCCAGGTCGCACCGATGAGTATCGCGCTGAGGAGCCGGACTTTGCGGTTGTCGCGGGCCAGAAAGTACGTTGCCACGCCGGACAGTACCGCCATCACAGCGTAGAAGATCAGCATTTTTGTGTAGAGTTCCAACGTATGCCTCCTGTCCTTAGGTAAACATTCAGCTAACATGTTGCCCTAATTTTCAATAAGGTATCGCTTTATCTGTCACGCTTTAAGATCAGAAAATCGAGAACAACAACGCCACGGGAAAACTCATGGGCCAGGTGGAGCCGACCAGAAAGGCGCTCAGCAAGCGAATACGTTTACGGTCATGTGAAAGGAACCAGGTAATCAGTGCGCAAATCAGCGCCATCACTGCGTAGAAAACCAACATTTTTTGATATAACGACATAACAAACATTAACCAGTAAGTAACAAAACGTGCGCAATATGCTCTAATTATTGATATTTATCAAGTTTAATTACGTTTGTAACAATCCTGGCTATCAGTAATTTTGATTTAACTTACTGAAGAATGTAAAAAAGCCGGGATTTTACCCGGCCTGTCACTTTTACGGCTGCTGGCGCTCGCGCCAGGCTTTCACCTGCTCTTTACTGACATCATCAGGATAACAAAGTGGCGAATAGCCTCCCTGTTTGCTCCAGGCGCTGCGCCTGCCGCACGCACTGCCGTTGCGCGCCTGATTGTACGGGCAGGCGCAGGGTCCGGGATATTGCGCAATGGATTCCGCAATGATCGCTTTTTTAACCTGCGCATCGGACAGCGCCTGCGTTCTGGCAACCCCTTCTGTTGCGCCCAGTAATGAGATCGCAACAACCATCCCCCACATCATCGAACGAATTCGCATTTTTGTTATCCTGGAAAAGGTAGGAATATGCAGATTATTATTCTCACCACCTGTGAATATTGATTAAACACAAATTACGCTGACCCTTTTCTTTTTTATAGTGAGATTTAACTTAAGTCTGAATTTAAGGCCGGCAGCATTAACGTAAGCATCGGGAAATGAATCGCCACGGATAATCTAGACACTTCCGAGCCGTTGATAATACTGGTTTTCATATTCTGTCGGTGACATCTGTTCGCTAGAACCATGCCGACGCTTACTGTTATAAAACATTTCGATGTAATCAAAAATATCACTGCGGGCTTCTTCCCGCGTTCCGTAGATCTTTTTCTTTATCCGTTCACGTTTCAACAACTGGAAAAAACTTTCTGCAACCGCATTATCATGGCAGTTACCGCGACGGCTCATGCTACCCTCCAGGCCGTGTGATTTCAGGAACGACTGCCACTCATGGCTTGTGTACTGACTGCCCTGATCCGAATGAACCAGCACCTGTTTTTCGGGATTACGCCGCCATACAGCCATCAGCAGTGCGTTCAGGACAATGTCCTTTGTCATCCGGGATTGCATGGACCAGCCGATAATTTTGCGTGAGAACAGATCAACAACAACGGCAAGATACAGCCAGCCTTCGTGGGTCCTGATGTAGGTTATGTCCGTTACCCAACGCTCATCAGGAGCATCCGGATTGAACTGTCGCTGGAGCCTGTTGGGTGACACGATACTGGCCTCGCCTTTACGTGCCCGCGGGCTTCGGTATCCGACCTGAGCCTTTATTCCGACACGTTTCATCAGTCTCCAGACTCTGTTTACTCCGCACTGTTGCCCGCTGTCACGCAGATCCAGATGGATTTTGCGATAACCATAGACGCATCCCGACTCCAGCCAGAACTGTTTAATCTGTCCTGTCAGTCTCAGGTCTGCCTGATGGCGTTGTGAATGCGGCTGCTGAAGCCAGGCGTAAAAACCACTGGGATGAACATCCAGCACCCGACAGAGCAGGCGAACAGGCCAGCAACAGGAGTTGTCACGGATAAAGGCGTACCTCAGTCGGACAGCTTTGCGAAGTACGCCGCGGCTTTTTTTAATATGTCCCGTTCGTCGGTAACCCGTTTCAGCTCTTTCTGGAGACGGCGGATCTCGGCCTGAGCATCTGACTGTTCTTTATTAGTGGAAGAATCCGGACCGTACTTCTTTATCCAGGCATAAAGGCTGTGGGTGGTGATATCGAGACGTGTTGCAACGCTGGCAACAGAATAACCGCGATCAACAACCTGTTTGACTGCTTCAGTTTTAAACTCTTCGGGATAACGCTTACCGCTCATGGGCACCTCTCTTTAAGCCATCTTAAATGACTCTGAGGTGTCTGTTAAACCCGTGGCGATTCAACATTTGTCGGCGCACAATCTTCTCTGATATTGTTTCTCTGCAAGGAATACTTCGGATCAAACAAGGTAAGGTTATGCAGAAATATGACGACCTGTGGCAAGCCATAGAAGTTCGGGTGCGTGAAAACAATGACATAACGCACATCGATATGACCACTGACACACCGCGCGGACAGGCAGCTCGCCAGCGCATCGCGCAGATTTTTATCCTTGAATACCTGCTTGCGCGCCACCGCGAGAAGTACGCCTGCAGTTTTGTTCCGTTGGCAGGCGAAGAAGCGCTTTATCATTTGATTTTTAAACGCACTGGCTGGAAACCCTTTGAAGTAAAACAGTTATCCTTTATTGATACGCTGTTTGTACTGGCAGAATTATTCCGTGATGAAAACTTGCCAGCGGAAGTTCGCGCTGTTATTCGTTCTCAGGGTGTAAAAGAAGAGTCCTACCCGACCTATGATTTTTCAGAGAAAGATTGGGCACCGCGCGAGAATGAAGCGTTTTTAAAACGATAAGCAGACAAATTAATTAAATAATTAAATAAAAAAGGGCTCACTCCGGAGCCCTTTTTTTAATTTAATGATACTGAGGCAATTTCACTGCTGGAAAGATTTTCCACGCGCGCAAAATAAAACTCTTCGCCTTCGCAGTAGTAGGTTTCGATGGGTAACAAACCGGTTTGTGCCCCACCACTACCGCTGCCAGTAGCCCATGAGACGGCGGTTTCGCTATCATCGACCGTCAAAAGCTCAGACGCGCCCCCGGGTACGAGCACGACCACGATTTTACTCATTATGGGTTTTCCCCTGCCTGTTTTTTATAAAAAAGCCAGTCATTATCTTCTGTCGCAATGACTGTCTATTGTCGAACCGATGACACTCATATGACGGGCAGAGGAAATGCTGGTGCGCGGTATTATTTGATTGAGATATTTCGCCACTCCGCTGATGGCTGAATATTATTAAATCAGTTTTTTATGAATAACAACACAGATAATTTACCTATGAGATTTGCCTCATGATTCATAAGGTTTTTTAAAAGCCTTCCATGGCTTTATTTAGCGATTAATGTTTGATCATTACGTGACGAACAACCGTGTAATCTTCCAGCCCATACAGCGACATATCTTTGCCATAACCAGAGAGTTTCTGCCCGCCGTGCGGCATTTCGCTGACCAGCATAAAGTGGGTGTTCACCCAGGTGCAGCCATATTGCAGACGCGCACTTAAGCGATGCGCCCGCCCGACATCACGCGTCCAGACTGATGATGCCAGACCGTACTGTGAGTCATTCGCCCAGCCCAGCACCTGCTCTTCATCATCAAACACCGTTACGCTGACCACCGGGCCAAACACTTCACGCTGCACAATGGCATCTTCCTGTTTCGCCCCGGCCAGCAAGGTTGGCTGATAGTAATAGCCTGCGCCCTCGCCCTTTTTCCCGCCGGTGACCACGCTGATGTGGCTCAGCGCTTTTGCCTCTTCAACCGCTTTACTGACACGCGCCAGATGAGCGGCAGAACTCAGCGGCCCCAGTTCGGTACTTTCCTCTTCCGGCGCTCCCATTTTCAGGCTGGCGACGGCGGCACCCAGTTTTTCTACCAGCGCATCGTAGATCCCTTTTTGCGCGTAAATCCGGCATGCCGCGGTGCAATCTTGCCCGGCGTTATAAAAACCAAAGGTGCGCACACCTTCTACCACAGCGTCGAGATCGGCATCATCAAACACAATCACCGGCGCTTTGCCGCCCAGTTCCATGTGGGTACGCTTAATTGACGATGCGGTATGACCAATAATGTGTTCGCCGGTGGCGATCGAACCGGTGAGCGACACCATACGCACTTTTTCGTGGCCGGTTAACGGATCGCCAACCGTCTGACCACGGCCAAACAGCACATTCAGCACGCCAGCCGGGAAGATATCTTTCGCCAGTTCGGCCAGTTTCAGCGCCGTCAGCGGGGTAATTTCCGACGGTTTGATCACCACGCAGTTACCCGCCGCCAGCGCCGGGCCCAGTTTCCATGCCGCCATCATCAACGGGTAGTTCCACGGTGCAATGGAAGCCACCACACCCAGCGGATCGCGGCGGATCATCGACGTATGCCCTTCCAGATACTCCCCGGCCGCCAGCCCGTTCAGGCAGCGCGCCGCTCCGGCGAAGAAACGGAATACATCTACCACCGCCGGAATTTCATCATTCAGCACGCAGTGGTAGGGTTTGCCGCAGTTGAGGGATTCCAGCTGCGCGAAGGTTTCGGCGTTGTCTTCAATCACCTGCGCCAGTTGCAGCAGGCATTCGGCCCGCGCTTTCGGCGTGGTTTGCCCCCAACTGGCAAAAGCCCGATCGGCGGCCTGCACCGCCGCATCGACCTGCGCGGCGGAAGCTTCGGCGATCTCCAGCAACACCTCGCCGGTGGCCGGATTGTAAACAGCCTGTTTCTCGCCTTCGCCGTTAACCAGTTCTCCATTGATAAACAAGTGATGTTGCATAGTTCTGTCCTTCAGCTTGGTGTGTTATTTGCCGGTTCCGGCAACGGTGTCGGTATCACGTGTCAGCCACCAGGCACCGAGAATAGGTAGCATCGTCACCAGCATCACCAGCAGCGCCACCACATTGGTCACCGGCACATCGCGCGGGCGCCCTAACTGGTTCAGCAGCCACAACGGCAGAGTGCGCTCATGGCCTGCGGTAAAGGTGGTGACGATGATTTCGTCAAACGACAGCGCAAACGCCAGCATCCCCCCGGCCAGTAGCGCCGAACCGAGATTCGGCAGCACCACATAGCGAAAGGTCTGCCAGCTGTTGGCGCCCAGATCCATTGAAGCTTCCACCAGGCTCCACGAGGTGCGCCGGAAACGGGCGATGACGTTGTTAAATACCACCACCACGCAGAACGTCGCGTGCCCGACGACAATGGTGAAAAAACCCGGCTCCAGATTGACCGCTTTGAAGGCGGTCAGCAGAGCCAGCCCGGTAATGATCCCTGGCAACGCGATCGGCAACAGCAGCAACAGCGAGATTGCACTCTTGCCAAAAAACTCGCTGCGCCACAAGGCCATTGCAGCAAGTGTGCCAAGAATCAAAGCGATAGCCGTTGCCAGCGCCGCTATCTGGAGTGACAGCGTCACTGCATCAAGAATATCCCCGCGTGCTGCCGCAACGCTGAACCAGCGCAGCGTAAAGCCCTGCGGTGGAAAACTGAACGCCGCGTCCTCGGTATTGAAAGCATAGATGGCAATGATCAATAGCGGGAAATGGAGAAAGATAACGCCGCCCCAGGCAGCGACTTTGAGAAAAAACGGTGCGCGGTCAGAGTGCATCGAATGCTCCCAGACGTTTCACGAACGCCAGATAAAGGGCAATCAACACGATGGGCACCAGCGTAAAGGCGGCAGCCATCGGCATATTGCCAATCGCGCCCTGCTGCGCATAGACCATGTTGCCAATGAAGTAACCCGGCGGCCCCACCAGTTGCGGCACGATAAAATCGCCCAGCGTCAGCGAGAAAGTGAAAATCGACCCGGCCGCCACACCCGGAATTGCCAGCGGCAACACCACATAGCGGAAGGTCTGGCGCGGATGCGCGCCCAAATCGGCGGATGCCTGCAACAGCGAGGGCGGCAGCCGTTCCAGCGCCGCCTGAATCGGTAAAATCATAAACGGCAGCCAGATATAGACGAACACCAGAAAGCGCCCCAGCCCGGACGTGGAGAGCGTATTGCCGCCGACGGCGGGCAGCGTCAGAAAGGCGGTTAACAGCGGCTCCAGCCCCAGATGGCTTAAAAACCACTGTGCCACGCCATCTTTTGCCAGCAACAGCGTCCACGCATAGGCTTTGACGATATAACTGGCCCACATCGGCAACATCACGGCGATATAGAAAAATGCCTTCCATTTTCCCCGCGCATAACGCGCCATATACCACGCCATCGGGAATGCGAGGATGGCGCTCGCCACGGTGACGGTAATCGCCATCATCAGCGTGCGCACGATGATGTCGTAATTCGCCGGGTTGAACAGCGCTTGCAGGTTGGCGAGCGTTAAATCCGGCGTCACCGACATGGTGAAGTCATCGAAGGTGTAAAAGCCCTGCCACAGCAGTGTTAGCAGCGAACCCAAATAGACAATGCCGAACCACATCAGTGGCCCCAGTAACAAGAGCAGCAGCCCAAGCAGCGGTTTGCGCCATAACACCCCGCTCAGGCTGGCACGCCGCCGGGCGGTTAACGGAATACTCATGGCCATTTCACCCCGCTCCCTGCAACGGCACCATCGCGTCCCGCGACCATGAAATCTGCACCTGTTGCCCCGGCGTCAACGTTTCGGTCAGCAACACGCCGGAGAGATTCGCCTGGCTGACCATCACTTTCTCCCCCTGCGCCAGCAGCAGTTCAAAACGCGTCGCCGCTCCCTGATACTGCACCGCCTGCACCACGGCGTTGACTTCAATTTCCCCTGGCGCATTCAGGCGAATATGTTCAGGGCGCAACGAAAAAGTGCCCTGCATACCGCACAGCTTGCTGGCAAGATCCTGACTGAAGACGTTTGACGTACCGACAAACCCGGCGACAAACGGCGTGCGCGGGCGCAGGTAAAGTTCGCGCGGGGTATCGATCTGTTCGATGCGGCCATTATTAAACACCGCCACCCGGTCGGACATTGACAGCGCTTCGCCCTGATCGTGAGTGACGAAAATAAAGGTGATGCCGAGATCCTGTTGCAGTTTTTTCAGCTCCAGTTGCATCTGTTCGCGCAGTTTCAGATCGAGCGCGCCGAGCGGCTCATCCAGCAGCAAGACGCGCGGCTCGTTGACCAGCGCACGGGCGATCGCCACCCGTTGCCGTTGCCCGCCGGAGAGCTGAGAAGGTTTGCGCGTATGGACAAAGCCGAGCGCCACTTTTTCCAGCGCCTCACGGGCGCGGGCGTGGCGCTGCTTTTTGTCCACGCCTTTCACCATCAGCCCGTAGGCCACATTGTCGAGAATCGACATATGCGGAAACAGCGCGTAGTCCTGGAACACGGTGTTGACGTCCCGCTCCCACGGTGGCAGTTCGCTGGCTTCGCGGCCAAAGATGCGGATTGCGCCGCCGCTCAATTGCTCAAACCCGGCAATCAGCCGCAGACAGGTGGTTTTGCCGGAGCCGGATGGCCCCAGCATGGAGAAGAACTCCCCGTCGTTGATGGCGATAGTGACGCCGTCAACCGCCCGGACGTCGCCGTATAACCGCGAGACATCCAGAAATTCAACTGAATAGGTCATACTCAGCTCCTGGCAGGTTAACGGCCACCCATAATGGCGATGTAATCCTGTGTCCAGCGGCTGTACGGCACATATTTGCCACCCTCAGCAACCGGGGTTTTCCAGAAAGCGATTTTGTCAAAGAAACGGTAACCGTTAGTTTCGCAGCCTTGCTCACCCAGCAGCGTGCTGGCTTTGCACCCTTCCGGCACCACCGGCAGCGAGCCAAACCAGGCGGCCACGTCGCCCTGAACTTTTGGCGTCAGCGACCAGTTCATCCACTTGTAGGCACAGTTCGGGTGTTTCGCATCGGCATGCAGCATCGTGGTATCCGCCCAGCCAGTGACGCCCTCTTTCGGGAATACGGTGGCGATCGGCTGGTTTTCACCTTTCAGGGCATTCGCCTGATACGGCCAGGCGCTGGAGGCAACAACGCCTTCGTTTTTGAAGTCGCTCATCTGTACCGTGGTGTCATGCCAGTAGCGGTGGATCAGTAAGTGCTGATCGCGCAGGGTTTTCAGTACCGCCTGATATTGCGCTTCCGTGAGCTGGTACGGATCGTCAATGCCCAGTTGCGGCTGCGTGGCTTTCAGGAACAGCGCCGCATCGGCGATGTAGATCGGGCCGTCATAAGCCTGTACGCGCCCTTTATTGGTTTTGCCATCCGGCAGGTTTTGTTGCACAAACACCACTGACCAGCTATCCGGCGGCGTCGGGAAGGTTTTGGTGTTATACATCAGCAGGTTCGGCCCCCACTGATACGGTGTGCCATACACTTTGCCGCCGACGTTAAACCACGCGCCGTTAATCAGTTTCGGGTCGAGGGTTTTCCAGTTCGGGATAAGCGCAGTATTAATCGGCTGCACGCGTTTCCCCATAATCAGGCGCAGCGAGGCATCGCCTGAAGCGGTGACCAGATCGTAGCCGCCTTTCGCCATCAGGCTGACCATTTCATCGGAGGTGGCGGCGGTTTTGACGTTCACCGCGCAACCAGTGTCCTTTTCAAAAGCGGTAACCCAGTCATATTGCTTGTCGGTCTGGCCGCGTTCGATATACCCCGGCCAGGCAATAATATCCAGACGACCTTCCCCTTTTCCCACTTCGGTGGGTTCGGCGGCATGCGCGACCATCATCGTCATGCTCAGCGCACACAGACTGCTGCGGGCAAATTTCTTGCTCATTGTTTACTCCTGTCGCAATGAAAAAAGTGCGGCAGCCTTGCCGTAAATATATCTCCCTTAATAAAAATAGACGGCACGCGGACGGCCAGAATGTCGCCCGGCGTAAATTTCGCCAGGATGTGACACATAACGCATTACGTTTCGAATGAAAATAATAACCGACCGTCTTTTTGAGTATAGACAAGGAGTTAGCCGGTACGAGGTTAATCTGTGTTGCTATTCACATTTCCTATGAATACACAAAACAAAAGCACAGAAAATAATGACGGTGACCTGCAAGTTTTCATCGTCACTATTTTTAAAATGAGAACAAGATATTCAGAAAATAAGAATGGGCTGAGCGAGTTTATTTCATCATCTGCCGAATCAATTCCCCTAAGCGAATTGCCGCACGTTCCTCTTTATCGCCCCACGCCCAGGCGCAATTAAAGCGGAAAAAGGATTGCCAGCGGTCAGATGTCGAGAACATTTTCCCCGGCGCAATGCTGATATGGTGCGCCAGCGCAAGCTGGCTGAGCGCTCCGGCATCCAGCCCGGCGGGTAGCTCCAGCCAGAGAAAATAGCCGCTCTCATTACGGTAAATTTTTACCTCCGGCGGAAGATGGCGCAGCAGCGCCTGCCAGGCCAGATGTTTGCGCTCCGCCAGCACGCGCCGCAAGCGGCGCAGGTGCGCGTCGTAGTGATGGGTGGAGAGATAATCGACCAGCGCCAGTTGCAGCGGCGAACTGGTGGAGAGCGTACTCATTAACTGCAGTTGCTGAATGCGCCGCGCGTGGCGACCGGCCGCCACCCAGCCAACGCGGAAACCGGCCACCAGGCATTTAGAAAACGACGAGCAGTGCAACGTCATATCCTGTTTATCCCACGCTTTTGCCGGTAACGGCTGCTCGCGCCCGTAATAGAGTTCGCTGTAGACATCGTCTTCGATAAGCGTGACGTTATGTTCCGCCAGCAGCGCCACCAGACGCGCTTTTTTCTCCGGGCTCAGCGTAAAACCGAGCGGATTCTGGCTGTTGGTCATCAGCCAGCAGGCTTTTACAGGGTAATCGACCAATGCCTGCGCCAGCGCATCAAGATCGATCCCCTCTTTCACATCTGTCGGCACCGACAGCGCTTTCAGCTTCAGCCGTTCCAGCGCCTGCAACGCGCCATAGAAGCACGGGCTTTCAATGATCACCCAGTCGCCCGGTTCGGTGACCGCCTGCAAACTGAGGTTCAGTGCCTCCAGCGCTCCGGCGGTAATGACAATTTCGTCCGGGGAGATGTTCATCCCCTGACGAGCGTAGCGACGGGCAATAGCATGGCGCAACTGGTTGTTGCCCGGCGGCAGGTTTTCAATCACGCTCATGGCGGTGGCGCTTTTACTGACCTTCGCCAGCGAACGGTTAAGCTGCGGCATCGGAAACAGTTTTGGATCGGGAAACGCTGAGCCAAACGGCAGCACCGAGGCATCGCAGCTGGCCTGCAACACATCGAAAATATAGGTATTAATATCCACCGCTTCATCGCGGGTGACCTGCGCCGCCGCCACGCGCGGCACACCGGATGCCGGCGCGACAAAGTAACCGGATTGCGGCCGGGCAATCACCCGCCCCTGGCTTTCCAGCAACTGATAAGCATGGCCTACCGTCATAAAACTCAGCCCGCTGCTGGTGACCTGCTCGCGCAGCGACGGCAGTTTTTCCCCCGGACGCCAGACGCCAAGATCAATTTGTTCGCTGATTTGTTGCGCCAGGCGCTGGTATTTTTTCATGCATATTCACCGGGTTGAGGATGGTGAATATGATGGCACGGGATACGCATCCTTGCTATATCAGTAATGAAAAAGATAGTGCTAAAAAAAACTGTTATACCTCTATATCTCCGCTCAGCATCGAAACGGTAACACGGGATGATCTGCTCAGTTTATTGAATCAACCGCGGTGATACTCGCAGCCCTCAGGGCAACGCTGCCGAATTTATCAATAGCCCGGTAGTAGGTTTACTGTCTTCATCTATAACAGAGCCCATTTTAATGGGCTTTGTATTTAACTGTTATACAAAAATTTCGCCAATCTGTTTCTGCAAGTTCCGGCTCGCGCTCATTACCATACCCCTCACAGCAGTTGATCTGAGGTTGTCCATGTTTGGTTTAGACGCGTTTCACCTGGCGAGAATACAGTTCGCCTTCACCGTTTCGTTTCATATTATTTTTCCGGCGATCACTATCGGGCTGGCCAGTTTTCTGGCGGTACTGGAAGGCTTATGGCTGAAAACCCGTAACCCGGACTGGCGCACGCTGTACCACTTCTGGTCGAAGATTTTCGCCGTTAACTTCGGTATGGGCGTGGTTTCCGGGCTGGTGATGGCCTACCAGTTTGGCACCAACTGGAGCGGCTTTTCCCAGTTCGCTGGCAGCATTACTGGGCCATTACTGACCTATGAAGTGCTGACTGCGTTCTTTCTGGAAGCCGGTTTTCTCGGCGTGATGCTGTTTGGCTGGAACCGTGTCGGGCCGGGGCTGCACTATTTTGCCACCTGCATGGTGGCGCTGGGCACGCTGATGTCCACTTTCTGGATCCTCGCCTCCAATAGCTGGATGCACACGCCGCAGGGTTACATTATCGAGCAGGGCCAGGTGGTGCCGGTGGACTGGCTGAAAGTGATCTTCAACCCGTCATTCCCTTATCGCCTGATGCATATGACCATTGCCGCGTTCCTCAGCAGCGCGCTGTTTGTCGGCGCGTCTGCTGCCTGGCATTTACTGCGCGGTAACGATACGCCCGCGATGCGCAAAATGTTCTCAATGGCGATGTGGATGGCGCTGATTGTCGCGCCGATCCAGGCAATGGTGGGCGATATGCACGGGCTGAACACGCTGGAGCATCAACCGGCGAAAATTGCCGCCATTGAAGGCCACTGGGAGAATCCGCCGGGCGAAGCCACCCCGCTGCTGCTGTTCGGCCTGCCGGATATGCAACAGGAACGCACCCGTTACGCGGTTGAGATCCCGGCGCTTGGCAGCCTGATCCTCACCCACAGCCTGGATAAACAGGTTCCGGCGCTGAAAGAGTTTCCCAAAGACGAGCGCCCCTATTCGCCACTGGTGTTCTGGTCATTTCGCGTGATGGTCGGCCTCGGCGTGCTGATGATCGCACTGGGCATCGGCGCACTGTGGCTGCGCTACAAACAGCGGTTGTACCAGTCGCGACCGTTCCTGCATTTTGCCCTGTGGATGGGGCCTGCCGGGCTGATCGCTATTCTCGCCGGTTGGGTCACCACCGAAGTTGGCCGCCAACCGTGGGTCGTCACAGGGTTGTTGCGTACGGCCGATGCGGTTTCGGCTCACGGTGTAATGCAGATGAGTCTCAGCCTGCTGACATTCTTCGTGGTTTACAGCGCCGTTTTCGGTGTCGGCTACAGCTATATGGTGCGGTTGATCTGCAAAGGCCCGCAAGCCTGGCATGAGGAGGCAAAATAATGGGTATCGATCTTTCGCTGATCTGGTTTGTGATTATTGTTTTTGCCACCCTGATGTACATCGTGATGGATGGTTTTGATCTGGGGATTGGCATTCTGTTTCCTCTGACCCGCGATGCTCACGATCGCGATGTGATGGTGAACAGCGTTGCGCCGGTCTGGGACGGCAACGAGACCTGGCTGGTGCTCGGCGGCGCGGGGTTGTTCGGCGCATTTCCGCTGGCCTATGCGGTGATTGTTGATGCGCTGACCATTCCGCTGACGCTCATGCTGCTGGGGCTGATTTTTCGCGGCGTGGCGTTCGAGTTTCGTTTCAAAGCCACACCCGCACATCGTCCGTTCTGGGATAAAGCGTTTATGGCAGGTTCCGTGCTGGCGACCTTTACTCAGGGCGTGGTGGTTGGCGCGGTGCTGAATGGTTTTTCGGTCAGCGAACGGCGTTTTAACGGCGGCGCGCTGGACTGGCTGACACCCTTCACCCTGTTCTGCGGCGTCGGGCTGGTGATTGCCTATGCGTTGCTGGGCGCAAGCTGGCTGGTGATGAAAAGCGGCGCGCCGTTGCAGGATAAAATGCGCGCAGCGGCGAAGAAATTGCTGCTGGTTTTACTGGTGGTTATCGCGGTCATCAGCCTGTGGACACCGCTGGCGCACCCGGCGATTGCTTCCCGCTGGTTCAGCCTGCCAAACCTGTTGTTCTTCGCGCCGGTGCCGTTGCTGGTTATTGCGCTCAGCGCCTGGCTGTGGCGCAGCCTCGGCAATCCGCAGCATCATGCCTTGCCGTTTGTGCAGACGCTGGGCCTGATTTTCCTCGGCTTTAGCGGGCTGGGCATCAGCATCTGGCCGCACATCATTCCGCCGGATATCACCTTCTGGCAGGCCGCGGCACCGCCGCAAAGCCAGGGCTTTATGCTGGTCGGCGCGCTGCTGATTATTCCGATTATCCTGGTCTATACCGCGTGGAGCTATTACGTGTTTCGCGGCAAAGTACAACCTGGCGAGGGCTATCACTGATGAAACACTCGTTTTTCAACCGCCTGATGTGGCTGGTACTGATTTGGGGCGGCAGCGTGCTGGCGCTGGCCGCCGTGAGTATGGTGTTCCGCCTGCTGATGTCGGCGGCCGGGTTTAAATCCCACTGATGTGCGCAGAGTTTGCTGTGGTAAACGGCAAACTCTTTTTACGTGCAGGCGACAGAAATAAAGCGGTCAGGAGCGAGGAGCAAACGTTGAGTTAGCCGGATTGCAAGGGACTGCAAAAGTTACAGACGCGGGTTTCCGGACATAGCTAGCTGATGCTTAGCGTACCGCCTGCAGATACCGCTGCGGTGATACGCCCAGTTTTTTACGAAACATGGCAATAAACGCGCTGGGGCTGGCATATCCCAGATCGCTCGCAAGCTGCGTCACCGCGCTGCCGCGAGCCAGATTACATACGGCTTCCATCAGCCGCAGCTGATGCTTCCATTCGGAGAAACTCAGGCGCGTTTCTTCCCGGAACAGTCGCGCCAGCGTACGCTCGCTGGCCCCGACCTTCTTCCCCCACCAGGCAAGCGTTTCTCCGTGATCGAGCTCGCGGCAGAGGATATCGCACACTTGCCGCAACCGGCGGTCAGCTGGCAGCGTGATATGACAGAGTTCCAGCGGCGCTAAACGGCGGAATTCGTCGCTCAATAGCCCATAAATTAGCCCGGTGCGTTCAGCGGAGAGCGATGCCTCCAGCCCGGCATCCAGCAGCGCATCAAGTAACTGCGTCACGCGGCCTCCCCGGCACTGGCCTGGCTGGCGTTGCGAAAAAGCGGGATTAAAATAGATATTTTGCGTGACCACATTATCAATGGCCTGCAGCCCGTGCGGAGTCCCGCCAGGTATCCAGATTGCTCTTCCCGGTGACAGCAGCCAGATATGCTGCGGCGTAATAATTTTTGCCACACCGCGCCGAGCCCAGATAAGCTGCCCCTGGGGATGCTGGTGGACGGGCTCTTCACCGCCCTTGTCGTACTGCAACTGGCGAATACCATCAATGCCGTGCTGAAATGTCATCTGCCATGCCCTTTGTCCGATTCAAACCATTTTTCATCCTGATTGCTGATTAGGAAGACAAGCTTTGTCTGCCTGACAACACTCTTGCCTTTAGTTACGCCATTCTGCCATGCTTCCGCTTCTCTTTTGAAGTTGAATAATTATCATTTCCATTCAATTCTAATAACAAGCGGAAGTGCTATGAAACACACAGGTCATTTATTTAGGGATAACTCATTGAAAGTGATGGTGTTAAGCATCATTGCAGGATACAGCGGGCATGCTTTTACTGCAGACCTCGGGAAGAGTAACACAAAAGAAGAGACGCTGGTGGTCAGTGCCGCCGCCTCTCAGGGCGAAGAGGATGAGAGTACGCTGGTGGCACATAATGCCGCAGCAGCCACCAAATCCAGTCAGCCCATCAGCCGTACTTCGCAAAGTATTTCCGTCGTGACTCAGGCTGAGATTGCTACGCACGCCGCCAGAAATATTCCGCAAGCGCTGCGCTATGTCTCTGGCGTTACTTCGGAGAACTCAGGTGCTGATACACGCTTTGACACGATCATCGTGCGCGGTTTCGAAGCGGATGAATATCTCGATGGCCTGCGCCTGCCCAGAGAAGCCTGGTGGAGCCGTCCCGCCTGGGATCCGTTCCTGCTGTCACGCATTGAGGTGGTAAAAGGTCCCTCGTCCGTGCTGTACGGTCAGGCGAATCCCGGCGGCATCGTTAACATGGTGAGCAAAACGCCGCAGGCCACGCCAGCGGGCCAGATTTACGTCAGCAGCGGCAATCACAATCAGTTTGGCACGGGTTTCGACACAACCGGCGCACTCAATGATTCTCAAACGTTGCTCGGCCGCGTCGCCGGAACTTTCTTCGACACCGAAACCCAGGTGGCGCATACCCGCTATCAACACTATGACATCGCGCCTTCCTTCACCTGGCAGCCGGATGCGCAAACCTCGCTGACGCTCCTGTCTCAGTTGCGTAAAGATCCGGACAGCGGCTTCTACAACCAGATGCCCACCTCCGGCACGTTGACGCACAATCCGTTCGGTAAAATCTCCACGGGCACCTACATTGGTCAACCCGGCTACGATAAGTATCAACGCGAGCAGGGTAGCGTGGGCTACCAGTTCCGCCACGATTTCAACGATATTGTCACCTTCCGGCAGAATGTGCGTTATCTCAGCAGTACCGGTCGCTATCGGATGGTTTATCCCCTGGGCATTCGCGCGGATGCGCCGCTGGTCGATCGCGCCACAATGAACATCAAAGAGACGATGTCTAACTTCGCGATGGATAACCAGGCGGAGTTTCATCTGCAGAGCGGGCCGGTGCAGCACACCCTGCTGGCCGGTATCGATCGGATACATACCTCAGTGCGCAGCCGCTCGGGGTACGGTGACGCCGGCTCCATCAACTATCTGGATCCGGACTACAACACAGCGGTAGACGACACGCCTTATACCAGCAGTACGCACAATACTCTCGACCAGACCGGTTTATATCTGCAGGATCAGATGGAGCTGAATAACTGGATCCTGAGTCTTGCTGGCCGCTATGACGATGCCAAAACCAAAAATATCGATCTGCTAAGCGACAGCCGTACGGAGCGCAATGACTATGTCACTACCGGACGCGCCGGTCTGCTCTACCACTTTGATAATGGGCTTGCCCCCTATATCAGCTACTCCACCTCATTCGTTCCCAGCAGCAGCAATGATTACAACGGTCATCCGTTTAAACCGACCCGCGGGAAACAGAGTGAGATCGGCCTGAAATACGATCCTGTGGGACTGGATGCGCTGTTCACCGTTGCCCTCTACAATCTGCGCGAAACCAACATGGCCACCACCGACACGGACCATCCGGGCTTTAGCATCCAGACCGGAGAGGTACGTTCCCAGGGGCTTGAGTTGGATGGTCGCATCAATATTACTCCGGCCTGGACGGTTCTGGGCTCCTGGAACCTGATTAGCCAGACGGTCCGCAGCGCTAATGACGGAACTCAGGGCAAACACCCGGTGGGGGTATCCCGCAATACGGCGAAACTGTGGAGCCAGTACGCCTTTAACGGGGCGCTTGATGGCTTCTCGGTTGGCGGAGGAGTGCGCTATATGGGCACCAGTTATGCGAATACCAGCAACACCCTGAAAGTCCCGGCGGCTACTGTCTACGACGCCCGGGTCGCCTATCAGTGGCGCCAGTGGCAGTTGGCGCTCAACGCGGACAATATCGGCAACAAAACCTATATCGCTTCATGCAATAACCTCGGCTGCGAATACGCGCTTAAACGTCAGTACGTCGCGACGGTGAGCTACGCATGGTAACGATGTTATCCCGGCGAAAGCTGCTGCGGGCCTCGTTGCTCACCCCGCTCATGAGTTGGGCGGGGAGATCCTCAACACCGCCGAGGCTGGCGGTGCTGGACTGGGGATTGACGGAGATGCTGCTGGCTCTGGGCATCACGCCGACGGCGGTTGCCGCACCGGCGTGGTACCGCAAGCTGATCCCGGCGCCCCCATTGCCGGAGGACGTCGTGGATCTTGGGCTGCTCTTTCAGCCAAACCTGGAGACGCTGTGGGCGCTCAGACCGGATATGATCGTCATAACGCCGCAGCACGCATTGCTGAAACCCACGCTGGAAAAGATCGCCCCCACGCTCACGCTCCCGACGCATACCCTGGCGGGATTTATCACCGCTACCCGGGAGCTTGGCGCAAAATTTGATCGCCAACAGCAGGCCTCCACCCTGATTGAACAGTTGCAGCAAACGCTCAATCGCATCGCGCGGCAGGGGCGCGAGGTGAAGCTGCCGGTCTTTCTCGGCAGTGCCGTTGACACACTGCATTTGCGGCTCTGCACCGTCGACAGCCTGCCCGGCAACGTGCTGAGCGCCTGCGGGTTGCGCAATGCCTGGCGCGGCAGTCCGGGGGCAGAAGGAAGCGTACTGGTCGAGCTGACCCGCATAGCCGATACGCCTGCCAAACTACTGCTGTTTGTGCCAGAAGAGCAGCGCGACGCGATGCAACGTTGGCGTCAGAGTCCCCTGTGGCAGCAGTTGCCTCTGACGCGTCCGCAAAACCTGAATCTGCTGAACACGCAGTTCAGCGATACTGGCGCACTGATCACGGCCGGGCGCTTCGCGACGCTCCTGAATGACAGAATAGAGGCGTGGTGTAATGAGTAATACTCGCCGTGGCTGGGCGCTGATTTTGTTGCTGTGGCTCACTGCCGCGCTGATGGCCCTGTCAGAACTCCACCGCCAGGGCGGATTCAGTGCGCTCTTCGGGACAACGTCCCCCTCTTCATCGGCCATTATTTTGCGCAGCATGTGGTTCCCCCGGCAGGGAATGGCGCTGCTTACAGGCGCTACACTGGGCGTTTGTGGCTGGCTGATGCAGCGCGCCTTACGTAACCCGCTGGCGGAACCCATCACCCTCGGTATGACAGCGGGTGCCACACTGGCAATGGGGCTCGCTTCGCTGTGGTTTCCGGCACTGCTCGCCAGTGCCCGCCCTGCCCTGGCGATAACCGGCGAGCTTGCGGCGTTGCTGGCCGTCATACTGCTGAGCTGGCGGCAGCGTCTGTCTCCTCTGGTGATGGTACAGGCGGGGATGATGATTAACCTGTGGTGCGGAGCGCTCACCCTGCTTATCGCCATCATCAACGATCGCTTTCTGCTGCAGGTATTAATGTGGGGCGGTGGCTCGCTGGCGGTTGAGAGTAGCCAGCCGCTGCGCGATCTTTTGCTCCCCCTGACCGCCGCTTTTGCCGTTCTGCTTCTGATGCTCCGGCCGCTAACGCTACTGCAACTGCCGGAAACGATGGTCAATAGCCTTGGCGCCTCAGCGCTGCGCATACGGAGTATGGCGGTTCTGCTGGCGCTGGTCATGAGCGCCTTCACCATCAATGCTGTTGGCGTGATCGGCTTTCTCGGCCTGGCAGCGCCCCATCTGGCCCGCTTCGGCGGCGCGCGAACATCACGCCAGATGCTGCTACATACGGCACTTATGGGGGCCGGGTTGCTGTGGTTTACCGATCAGTGTGTCGCGCGGGTCTCGCTGGCGAATGGCCAGCTACTGCCCGTCGGTATGCTCACGGCGGTGACGGGCGGCCCGCTGCTGATGTTGCTGGCGCGCTTCTCCAGATCGGGAACGTCTCCAGTAACTGCGCCGGAACCCGCGGCTCCAGTAACCGCCGGCGCCGCATTGTTCTGGGTGTCCGGCACCCTTTTCCTGCTGGCGGTGGTGGTGTCGCTCTATACGGGCCACGGCCTGCAGCAGTGGAGTTGGGCCAGCCCGGACGAACTCGCCCATCTGCTGCCGCTGCGGGTGCCGAGACTGCTGGCGGCGCTCAGCGCTGGTGCACTGTTAGCTGGCGCTGGCGTACTGATGCAGCGGGTCAGCGGTAATCCGTTGGCCAGCCCGGAGGTACTGGGTATTGGAGGCGGTGCCGCCATGGGCGTCATGGCATGGGTTGTGCTTTTCCCCGCCAGCAGCGGCGGGCTGCTGCTGAGCAGCCTGAGTGGGGCAACGCTCAGTCTGCTGCTGACGCTGTGGAATAGCCGTCGCGGAGCGTTTAACCCGCAGCGAGTCTTGCTCAATGGACTGGCGCTGAATGCCTTGTGTCAGGCCACCGTCAGCCTGGTGATGCTCAATAATCTCACGGCAAGCGCCATGTTGCTGCCGCTCATGACCGGCAGCACCTACTACATCAGCGCGCCGCTGGCAGAGATCCTCTTTGCCTCAACGCTGCTATTACTGGCCGTGGTTCCGCTATTTCGCCGCTGGCTGCTGCTGTTGCCAATGGGCAGTATTGCCGGTTCGCTCGGTGTCTCTTTGCCGCTGGCGCGGGTTGCTGTATTGAGCCTGGCCGCCGTAATGACCGGACTGGCGACATTACTGGTGGGACCGGTATCGTTCATTGGCCTGTTGGGCCCACATCTGGCGCGCAGGCTCGGTGCCAAAACGCCGCTCTCGCAGCTGTATGCCGCAGCCCTGCTGGCCGCCACCATCATGACGTTTGCTGACTGGATTGGGCGCAATGGCCTCTATCCACGTCAGTTGCCTGTAGGGCTGGTCGCCTCGCTGATTGGTGTCCCGTTGCTGATATGGCCACTGCTGCGGGGCAAAGTATCCCGGCAGGCTGAATAAAGAATGTGCATAAAGTGAAAGGAATACAGATGTCGGTATTGATAATGGTCTTCAGGATGGTTCGAGGCTGGCTTATCCTCGCCACGATCGCTGGGCTGATCAGCGGTTTTTGTAATGCTACGCTGCTGGCAATGATTAACCACAGCCTTAACCAGCCTCTGTCCGCCGCCTGGTTCAGCCCCGGTGTCGACTTCGCCCTGCTGACCCTGCTGATGCTGGCCAGCCGGGTTATCTCTCAAACGACATTTATGTCGCTGGGCCAAAAGGTGAAAGCCCGACTGCGTAAACAACTGGTCCGGAACATCAGTGAAACCAGTTGGCTGCAGCTGGAAAAAGCCGGAATGGCGAAAGCGTTATCGGCATTGACGCAGGATCTCGATACGCTGGTAGTCTTTTTTGTTAGCCTGCCTAACCTTTGTATCTATGGTGCAGTGATCGCTGGCTGCCTCATCTACCTTGGCAGCCTGTCGCCGAGCGTTCTGTTGCTGGCTATCGTTGCCATCCTGCTGGGAAGTTTCGGCTATCGTGCGGCTCAGGGCCCGGCAATGGGGCTGTTGCGCACGTCGCGTCAACGGGAAGATACGCTGATTCAGCAGTGTAAAAAATTGTTCGATGGCGCACGGGAGTTCAGGCTCAATACCATGCGCCGCCAGCAGTTTGTTGGCAGTGAGTTGTCCCATACCATTGAAGCCGTATGCCGGGAGCGCACCCGGGGGTACGCACTGTACGGTCTGGCCAGCAGTTGGGGCAGTATTCTGTTTTTTGCCTTTATCGGAGTCGTACTCTTCGGGCTGCGCGACATGCTGGCACTGGATACCCGAACGTTGACTGGCTATATCATGGTCTTCCTGTATATGGTGGTTCCGGTGGAAGGCATCCTCTCTGCTCTGCCTGCCATCGCAGGTGCCCGGATCGCAATGCAGCGGGTCCAGCAACTTACCACCGGATTAAGCCCGGAAATTTCCCCGAAAACGTACGCGGCAGAACCATTTACCTCTCTGGCACTGGAGAATATTCACTACCAGTATCAGGGTGAAGATGGGGAACGTTTTTCCCTCGGCCCGTTGAGCCTGACCTTTACGCCCGGGGAGCGTGTCTTTATCGTTGGCGGCAACGGTAGCGGTAAAACCACGCTGGCAAACTTGCTGGTGGGGATCTTCCCCGCTGACAGCGGCCAGCTATGGCTGAATGGCAACCCTGTCGCGGCAGACGATCTCCAGCACTGGCGTCAGCACTTTTCAGTGATTTTCAGCGATTTCTTTCTCTTTGATGATGTTGTGTTCGTCACCGATCGGACGCAGTCACAGGTTGAGCATCTTCTTAACCTGCTCAAACTTAAGCATAAAGTCAGCTTTAACAACGGGCGCTTCTCTACCGTCGCACTCTCTCAGGGGCAGCGTAAAAGACTGGCCCTGTTGCAGAGCTGGCTGGAGAACCGCCCGATCTATCTGTTCGATGAATGGGCTGCCGACCAGGATCCGGAGTTTAAGGCCGTTTTCTATCTCGAGTTGCTGCCAATGCTGAAAGCGGAGGGGAAAACCGTGATCGCCATTACTCATGACGATCGCTATTTCCATCTGGCGGATCGGCTCATTAAGCTGGAGTCGGGTAAGATTGTCGAACACTCGCCTCTGGTAGCGTGAGAAGGCCGCTCAGCTTTTGCAGAGCAATGTCACGGCCACCAGTCATCAAACAGCCGGGGCGGCAGCCTGACATTACATGGCGCCGCGCCCGACAATTGCAGGGATGCACTGAAATCAGCCCAGCGTGACATTTGAGCCGTCTGTTGAACCCGTGGCAATTAAGTATTAACCAGCCGAAATGGTGGCTGACAGCTTTGTTCTTCTGACCTATACTGCCTGCAAGGTGATGGCGTTCCACCTTTCCCAACCGCCCCGTCCGGGGCTGATGACGCCTGATATGACTCTTGATTTTCAGGAGGTATGTCAGGCCGTCGATAAATCCTTCCGGCCTGTGTACTTCCCTTAACGGGGATACATCTTTGATTAATGTTTTTGGTCATCTTAACCCTGACAGCGACGCTGTCTGCACCGCAGCCGTGACGGCGGGCTGGCTCAACCGGTGTAATCGTCCTGCCCGTGCCTGGCGGCCCGGTGAAGCGAATCCTGAGACACGCTATATTTTTGAAGCTGCCGGGCTCTCCCTGCCGCCCCTGCTTGATATTCCACTGAAAGGTGAACCGGTATGGCTGGTCGATTTTACCGAACCGGCACAGGGGCCTGCTGATCTCCTCCAGAGCAATATCATCGGGATTATCGACCATCACCGGCTTGGCGGTCTGGTCACGCAACTGCCGCCGGAGGTCTGGATAAAACCGGCAGGCAGCAGCGCAACAGTACTCTGGCTGCTGATGGATGCAGAAATGCGCCGCACAATGCCCCCGACTCACGCCATCCTGCTTCTTGGCGCGCTGCTCAGCGACACCGTTAATCTGCGCTCACCCACCACGACGGAAGACGATATCCGTACAGCCACTGAACTCTGCGTTCTGTCGGGAGTAAAACGTAAGGCGTTTGCCCGCGGGCTATTGGCAGCCAAAACCGATATCACCGGACAGTCCACAGAACAGCTTCTGCATAAAGACCTTAAGACCTTTTCGCTCGCCGGCACGGATGTGCGTATCGCACAACTGGAGGTGAGTTCACCAGGCCAGGTCACTCCCGTACTGGATGAACTGCAAAATGCGATGGCGCAGATGGCGGTGACAACCGGAGCCGGACTTATCGTGCTGATGGTGACTGATATCCGTGAATACTTTTCAACACTGTATTTCGCCGGGCCGGAGAGTGGCAACGCGGCGCCCTGCTCCGTGCCGGACATGGTCAGCCGGAAGAAACAGCTTCTGCCCTGGCTGGAACACTTCCTCAATCAAAGCCGGAGACAGCCATGAAAATCTACACACATGCACTTGTTCTTGTTCAGGGGAAAGAGGATGGCGTCCCCCTGCTCGCACTGGCGGCAACTCTGTCCCGCCTGCTGCAAATGAACATCACACTTGCTCATATCTGTAATGACTATCGGGAGATGAACTACATATCGGACGGCCTGATGGACGATGCCGTATCAAAAGACGTTGTTCAGGCGAAGGCGTTGTTCAGTGAGCTGACGTCCTCTGTGGCGGAGCACGTTGACGCGCGAGAGCTGGTCACCATGCGGCGTTTTGAAGATGTACAGAAATGCATTACCGACACCGGTGTGGACCTGGTGATTGCAGGCCACCGGAACCGTTTTATGGGAGCACTGACGTCCCGTTCGGCTGAATACGTTAACCACCTGAACGTAGACGTTCTGATTAAACACATTCACGACTGAGCTACAGGAGAACTGTATGAATTTTCTACTTGAAAAAGTCACGGCCCGCGAAATTCTCGACTCTCGCGGTAATCCCACGGTTGAGGTGGACGCTTTTACTTCAGATGGTCAGATGGCACGTGCATCGGTACCGTCCGGGGCCAGTACCGGCTCAAGAGAGGCAACTGAACGCCGCGATGGTGATCCCGGGCGTTTCGGCGGGAAAGGAGTCCGTGATGCCGTTAAGGCCGTGGAGACAGAAATTTGCGACGCCGTCAGGGGAACCGATGTGCGGGAGCAGCGGCGACTGGATAATCTGATGCGGGAACTGGACGGTACGGAGAACAAAAGCCGACTTGGTGCCAATGCCATTCTGGGTGTTTCGCTGGCGGTGGCCAGACTGGCCGCTCAGGTCACCCGTCAGCCACTTTACCGCTATCTCGGCGGACTCAATGCCAGCCTTTTGCCCGTTCCGTGTATGAATATTATTAACGGTGGCGTTCATGCCCGTGGTCAGGGAGCCGATTTTCAGGAATTCATGATAGCACCGCACGGTGCTTCAACGCTGGCAGAGGCCGTTCGTCAGGGCAACGAGGTCTATCAGACTCTGCGCCAGATCCTGCTGTCCCGGAACCTCTCCGCTGCGGTGGGCGATGAAGGGGGATTTGCTCCGGCCGTCTCCTCGAACCGTGAGCCGCTGGAATTCATTGTTCAGGCCATTGAGAAAGCCGGTTACCGACCGGGGGAAGATATCAGTATCTGTATGGACCCGGCATCCAGCGAATTTTACCGTGACGGGAAATATCACCTTCGCACCGAAAACAGCGCCCTGAGCGCTGAAGAGATGACGGATTATTATGGTGAACTGATGAGCCACTTCCCCATTGTCCTGCTTGAAGACGGGCTCGCCGAGGATGACTGGGCTGGCTGGAAACATCTGCATGAGAAACTTGGCGGACGCGCCGAACTGGTCGGTGACGACCTTTTCGTAACGAATGTGAAGTATATCCGCCGGGGTATTGAAGAAAACCTGGCCAGCGCGGCGCTCATCAAACTCAACCAGATTGGTACGTTGAGCGAGACGTTCGACGCGGTTTCACTGTGTCATGAACACGGATGGGGCGCTTTTATTTCGCACCGCAGCGGTGAAACCATGGACACGTTTATCGCCGACATGACGGTGGCATTGCGGGCGGGGCATCTGAAAACCGGCGCGCCATGCCGCGGCGAACGTATTGAAAAATACAATCAGCTTATGCGCATTGAGCAGGAACTGGGCAATGAAGCCCGATATGCAGGCATCAAAGCTTTTGTTCGCCGTGCCTGACCGAAATCATCATGGCATCTGCCGTGTGTATGCCGGTGAAAACCGGCATACACCCTTCAGGTTATATTCACCTGAACAAGCATGATAATGAAACTGACTCCGACTTTATTACTGTCCGAATGAATCCTTCTGATTTTGATGTACCTTCCCACGGTATGTTTCATCTTCGATAAGGAGTGAAATGGAATCAAAATTTGGCTGCAGGTACACATTTTTTAATTGTAAAGAGACTATTCTCAACTAAACAAAATAATACAGGAGGTCTAAAGTGTACAATTCTATTCTGGTTCCCATCGATATCTCTGAAACAGAGCTGACCCACCAGGTCATTCCCTTTGTTCAGGCGCACGCTGTGATGAATACCGCCAGAGTGCATTTTCTCACGGTTATACCTTCGTTACCGTATTATTCAACGTTGGGTCTGGCCTATTCGATTGAAATGCCGAAAATGAAAGAAATACAGCATGCTGCATTATCAAAACTGGATGAGCTTGCTAAGCAATTCAAATTGCCATCCGAAAAGATCCAGACCCATGTTGCAACCGGATCACCAAAGGATCAAATCCTCAAGCTTGCCGATTCGATTAATGCGGATTTAATCATCATTGCCTCCCATCGACCGGATATCTCTACCTATCTGTTGGGTTCAAACGCTGCAGCAGTGGTGAGACACGCCAGATGCCCTGTTCTGGTCGTTCGGTAACATGTTCCGGCGGGCCAGGAAAAGGCCCCCGGAGAAGACAGGAGTTTCATGCTTTCTCCTGAGGCGCGACAAGACCAGAGGAACCGGGCACAGTTAACGGAAAGAACCCGGTGGCGTATGTGATATTTTCGGTTTTCCACACAGCCAGGCTTTGATAACACAGCTGTAATTTCTAACTGTCGTATGGTTGCAATGCTGCGCAAGATCGTTGCCTGGCTGCATACACTCTGACCAGAGACTCCCCCTTTTCACGGGGTTGGATGACCCTGTCAAAATTTCCCGAAAAGTCAGGGAATTGCCAGAATATTTAGCCAGACTGAAGCCGGTTATTCCTGATTATGACTCGGGGTAAGGGTCACAGGTATCGCCGAATGAGGGAATGGGTATACATTACTGATAAAGTCCAGAACCGTACGGCCGATAATCACGAAAACTGTTGTTTACCTCTCATGTCACAATGCGATGGCAGGAGTATGGTCAATATTATGCAAAGCGTTCACGCCGGATAACCATAACGACAGGGGGATGCTGTCAATAATGCCAATGCAAATACTGAAAATTATCCACCACCGGATCAGTATCTACACGCTTTCAATAGTCTTAACATTCGGCGTTCTGTACGGCACAGGACAAGGGGTTTATTATTACTATATCCATGAAAAAATGGAAGATTATGCTGATTCAATTCTGGCACGCAGTGACAGCCTGATCGAGCAGGTAAAACTGATTGATGGACTTCGACAGGAGTTCGCAGTCTATGAGCCATGCAGTAGCCAGTACCTGAATGCGCTGCGAAAACAGCTCTGGCCCTACCCTCTGATTAAGGATATCGCCTATGTTGATGATGAGAAAATTATCTGTTCAGCCCTCTGGGGAAAACTGAATTCACCTGTTTCTTTAAATATATTCAGAAATAAGGTTAATCGGGGTAGTTATACCTGGGTATTTGACGCATTGATAGAAGAGAACATTACCGCAGATGTTCTTTACACCAATAACTTCGCCATAACGGTTTCTCCCTTTGCCTTCAAGCGTTTCTGGGAGGAAGCCAATAAAATGGATTTTGATGCTGTCATAGGTGATTTTAACCACGAAAATCATTTTTTCATGATTGGCAAAAACACGCAATTACTGGAATCGGTAGAGCATAATAAAGCTCATTCTTTGTTGTACTTTACTGAACACTCCTGCAACAGGGTGAATGATATTTGTGTTATTACCGGAACCTCACACTCTCTCTTCTTCAAAAACAATATTTATGTCCTGGCGTTTTTATTTAGCCTGTCCTTTATTATCGGGTCTTTGATTGGCACGCTGTATGTTAATGGCTTATCACATAAGCAATCATTACTTTCCCGGCTGGAAAATGCAATTCTGAATCGGGAATTACATTTCGTCTATCAACCCATATACAAAGTTAAAGACCGGAATATAACCGGAGTAGAGGCACTTTTACGCTGGACAGATCCTCAGATAGGATATATTGGCCCTGATATATTTATTCCGCTTGCGGAAAGAAATGGCTTAATAGCCAAGATTAGCCAGTATGTGGTTGAGCATGCCATCAGGGAGTGTGCGCCAATATTGCTGAACAACGATATCACTTTAAGCATCAACGTGAGTTGTGCTGATATCTGCTCTGCGGAATTTCGTGAAAAACTGCTGAGCACGTTAAAAAAAGAAAACGTTGCAGGCAAGTCTATTATTCTTGAAATTACGGAAAGACAAAGCTCCGGAACCGATGATATCAAGCAAGCGATGGATTTTTTTAAGGGTACCGGTATCATGTTTGCACTTGACGATTTCGGAACCGGTTATTCGAATCTGAACTGGCTTTCATTACTTGACGTTGATGAAATTAAAATTGATAAATCATTAACTGATTCGATAGGGACTGAATCCATCAATAAACATATTCTTCCTGGTTTGATAGAAATGTTTAAAAACATTCCTAAAATAGTGGTCTTCGAAGGAGTGGAAACTGAAATGCAGTATCAGTTCCTCAGGGAAAATGTACCTGAGAGCTGTGCTCAGGGATGGTATTTCGCAAAAGCTGTTCCTTTAAGCGAACTACGTGCCGTCCTCGCGGGTTAATGGTGAACATCCGTTAACCACACCGGCACAGATTTTACTTATGACCTGGATCTGACCGGCTGGCGCAATCACTGACAGATATAAATTACGGAGCTGGCCGATGCGACAATCAGAACGGTGCATTCGGCTCAGCCCTGTCGGTTAATTACGTAAGCCGCTCGCCAGGAGCGTAAATACCTCAATATAGTTAGGAAGCGCTTTTTGCGGATCGTCGCAGGCCGCAATCGACAGCGCGGCATTCATTGCCGCACCATTTAACATGCGCGCAGCGGCATCGGCATCCACCGACTTAAGAATACCACGATCAATCATATTCAACACCGCCTGGCGGGTGGATTCCAGGCAGCTATTCTGGCTTGGCCACTGCGCCGGGTCGCCGAGAAAAGCCGGACCATCCAGTAAAACAATACGCTGCACTTCCGGGTCGAGAGCCATTTTGATGTAGGCAATCCCTTCGGCCAGTAACCTCTCCCACTCATCGTTGGCAGTGGCCGCAACCGCTTTTGCGCGTTGTGCCATTTCACCATCCACCTGCGCAACAACCGCGGCAAGCAACCCCTTTTTATCACCAAAATTGTGATAGAGCGCGCCGCGCGTCAGGCCTACGCTGGCCGTTAACTCATCCATTGATGCGGCGGCATAGCCTTTTTCTGCAAACGCCTTTCGCGCTGCACTAATCAACCTGCCCCGGTTCTCTTCCATCGTTTCGCTACGACGCTTGATCATGCGATCTCCTTTTGACATACGCGGCGTATGTGATATTAATTTAACATACGCCGCGTATATTAAACGATTTGTCAGCACCCTGCTTCTCGTTTTTAACATTCACTGAAAAAAGGAAACCCTATGATCCAGCGTGAACCCATTTTCCCGGCTAACCGTCATGCGCTTTATGAAGAACATGGTTATTCAGCCGCCATCCGTTCCGGAGATTTGTTGTTTGTTTCCGGCCAGGTCGGTAGCCGCGCCGACGGTACGCCGGAGCCAGATTTTGCCGCTCAGGTGCAACGGGCATTCGATAATCTGCAAGCGACGCTTGCTGCCGCAGGTTGTACGTTTGACGATCTGATTGATGTCACGACCTTTCATACCGATCCGCAAAACCAGTTTCCAACAATTATGCAGATAAAACAGGCGATCTTCCCGCAGCCACCCTATCCAAACTGGACTGCCGTAGGCGTTACCTGGCTTGCAGGATTCGATTTTGAAATTAAGGTCATTGCCCGAATTCCTGCCCGATAAAAACAGGAACGCGCATATTGCCGCCGCTTGATGCCGGTATTGGTGTCGTTCATGCTTCGCGCGCATGGCCGGGCAATGCCGACACCAACCCGACGTTGTCACTCTGATCTTAATCGGCTGAAGATTTACGCCGATTAAGATCAGTCACACCAGGCTATCAGGCCAGCAACAAGAACCGTGAAGCTTAAATCGTTACGACATCAATGCGTTCATTTCCCGCTGTTTGATACTCAGCCAACTGATGGAAATTTAAGTAACGATAAGTATCTTCCCGGGTGTCATTGATCCTGTCCATATGCCAGAGATACTGTTCAACGGTTGGCATTTTGCCAAGCATTGCGGCAATCGCACTGAGCTCAGCTGATGCCAGGAAGACTTTTGCATCGGTACCAAGACGGTGCGGAAAGTTACGGGTTGATGTGGAAACAACGCTGCTCCCTTCTTTAACCCGGGCCTGATTGCCCATGCAAAGTGAGCAGCCAGCCGGCTCAATTCGCGCTCCGGAGCGGATGAGCTTATTAAAATACCCTTCGCTGGAAAGCTGCTGTGCATCCATTTTGGTTGGCGGAGCAATCCACAGCCGGGCAGGAATCTCTTTGGACTCTGCCAGCAGTTTCCCGGCGGCCCGGAAGTGACCAATATTTGTCATGCAGGAGCCAATGAAAACCTCCTCTACTGGCGTGCGGGCAACGTCGGACAGTAAACGGGCATCGTCAGGGTCATTTGGCGCACAAACAATCGGCTCCGTAATTTCAGCCAGATCGATTTCAATGATTGCCGCGTACTCAGCATTTTCATCTGCACTCAGTAATGACGGATTCGCCAGCCAGGCTTCGATCTCTGCAATGCGCTTTTCAAGCGTTGGCGCATGCTGATAACCCTGGTCAATCATCCAGCGCAGCAAAGTGGCATTGGAACGCAAATACTCCGTAACGTTCTCTTCTTCGAGACGTAACACACAGGCAGCAGCAGAGCGCTCAGCGGAGGCATCGGCCAGTTCAAAGGCCTGCTCGGCTTTTAGCATTTGCAAACCTTCGATTTCCAGGATACGGCCGGAGAAAATATTGCGCTTGTTTTTCTTCTCCGTCGTTAACAACCCTTGCTTAATGGCGTAGTAAGGAATCGCATGCACTAAATCGCGCAGAGTGATCCCTTTTTGCATTTCACCCTTAAAGCGGACCAGCACAGATTCAGGCATATCGAGAGGCATAATTCCAGTGGCCGCCGCAAAAGCAACCAGTCCGGAACCGCCAGGGAATGAGATCCCTAATGGAAAGCGCGTATGTGAATCAGCCCCCGTCCCCACTGTGTCAGGGATGAGCATGCGGTTAAGCCATGAATGGATAATTCCATCGCCCGGTTTCAGTGCAACGCCTTTTCTGCTGGTAATGAACTGAGGCAGCGTCTTATGCAAATTAACGTCGACAGGTTTTGGATACGCGGATGTGTGGCAAAACGACTGCATGACCAGATCGGCAGAAAACCCTAAGCATGCAAGATCCGTCAGTTCATCGCGCGTCATCCCGCCGGTCGTATCCTGCGAACCCACCGTGGTGATTTTAGGTTCACAATATTGACCAGGGCGAATACCTTCAACCCCGCACGCTCTGCCAACCATTTTTTGCGCCAGTGTAAACCCTGCAGAAGAAGGTTCAGGCGCCTTTGGTTTTCTGAAAATGGACGTTGTTTGCAGCCCCAGAGACTCCCTGGCTCTTGCTGTTAAGCTACGGCCAATGATCAACGGAATGCGGCCACCTGCCTGTACTTCATCCAGCAAAACTTCAGTTTTCAGGTGAAATGAGGCAATCAGCGTTTGATCGCGATGGTTGCGGATCTCGCCTTTGTACGGATAAAGATCGATCAGCATCCCCGTTGATAAACCAGAGACATCCAGCTCAATGGGAAATGCACCGGAATCCTCCAGGGTATTGAAAAAGATAGGCGCAATTTTCCCTCCGAAGACAAAACCCCCGCTGCGTTTGTTCGGCACGAAAGGGATATCCTTGCCGATATGCCACAGGATTGAGTTCGTCGCAGATTTTCGTGAAGAACCGGTCCCCACCACATCCCCGACGTAAGCGAGAGGATACTGCTGGTTTTTTAATGCTTGTATCTGAGATATCGGGCCGCATTGTCCCGGCTGGTCAGGATTCACCCCTTCCCTTACAGAACTCAGCATTGAGAGCGCATGCAGGGGAATATCCGGGCGTGACCACGCCTCAGGCGCCGGAGAAAGATCATCCGTATTCGTTTCACCGGGGACTTTAAATACGGTCAGGGTTATTTTTTCATCAAGCCCGGCGCGTTCGGTAAACCACTCGGCATTGGCCCATGATTCAATAATCGCTTTGGCATGAGCATTTCCATTACCGGCTTTCTGCTCGATATCTTTAAATTTTTCAAAAATAAGAATTGTGTGGCTCAGTTTAATGGCCGCTAAAGGAGCTAACTCGTCGTCATCTAACGAATCAATAAGAGGTTGAATATTGTATCCACCCTGCATAGTGCCAAGAATATTTATAGCGTTGTTGGGAGTAATGCCGTATTGATTTGTTTTTTCCTTAATGATTTTATCAAGAAATTCCGCTTTGACTTTCGCAGCGGCATCAACACCAGGAGAAACCTGATTAATTAACAGATTAATTAAACATTCTCGTTCCTCACACTGTTCATTTTCGAGGAGAGTAATTAATTCGCTGGTCTGCTGAGCGGTGAGCGGTTTTGCTGGTATGCCATTTTTTGCCCGTTCAGCGACATGTATTTTATATGCTTCAAACATAGGATTTCGACCTTATAACAGGAGATTGAAAATGTGTCAGGGTGTCATCTACATTAAAAAATTCATTTGTCTGTTTTTAATAGCATCTCTCCAAATTCTGATACTTTTTCAAGTCCATATTCCCACTCGCCAAATCCGGATTCAGAATTAATATGACCAGCATCGCCGACATCTATCAACTCGCATCCCCAACTGTCAGACCAAAATACAGCGCGATTGAATGACATAAGCGGGTCATTGTGACTGGCAAAGACCATTCCGGGTATTTTTAACTTCGACGCGGTGACAACTTCTTCAAGTTCAAAATGTGAAGGTTCAGCAGGCGCAACCATAACAATCCCGGCAACATTTACCGCTCTGCTCTGGATCTGGTACCAGGATGCAAGCGCGCCAAAACTATGCCCAATCAAAATAACGGGCAAAGTACAGGTGGCTAATTCTCTGCGAATCGCTGCGCCCCAATTTTCAATATCCGGCTGCAACCAGTTTCGTTGGCTTATTCTTTTCCAGCGAGGTAAACGACGCGCCCAGCAGGTTTGCCAGTGGTAATCGTCGCTATCTCTTAATCCCGGAACAAGAATCGTGGTGAAAGAATCATCCAGCTTTAACAGACGCGGTATTGTCATGGTAAATTCCATCAGTCCTTAGTTTTCCAGCCTTTCAGGCCGGAAAATTCGCCAGCAGCCAGGTGACGGCCAGCAGATCCGCACTTCCTCCCGGACTTAAATTTCGGGCAATGAACGCTTTGTCCATATTTAAAAGCGCCTGCCTGAACCTGTTGCCGGTGAAGCGTTTAATGCGCAGGATTCTGGCCGCATATCGCTGTGCATAGCGCAACCCTTTGAGGCCCCCACGCGCGAGGATATTGGTATCCGGATTGTGAGCAATTAATGAAAGCAAAACCCGCAGTAAAGACTCCTCGGGCGAATAACCCGCGTTAATGGCGTTTTCCCATACGGGTAATCCATGAATCCTTACCGTCGCAAAGCCACTTTCAGCCTCCCCACGCGCTCCGGTAAAGCCATAATCGCGAAACAGTTGTTCACCTTTGGTTTTCGCATCGCCATTGTGTTTCAACTCCCGGCTCACCATACCGGCGCAGATCAGGCTAACTTCCCGGCAAAGCGCTCCGCGATTGATAGCTTCGCCCTTACCTTTCAGCCGCCCGGCAGCAGAACAAAACAGGCCCAGCGAAAAAATTCCCCCTTTGTGGGTGTTGATCCCCCCCGTCGCTCTGAACATTGCCTGCTCACAGGCAAGCCCTACAGGTCGGATGGCCAGGAGCGTCTGCCTGGACTCTTGCTTAGCTGTTTGTCGCCCTTTTGCAACAAACAATGCGAACCAGGGGGCAATTGCTGCAATACTGGACATGAACAGGTTGAAATCCATGTCGATATGCGACCCATTATTATGACGGTCTACCAGCCCTGGTTTCGGTGTCAGAATGACTTCGCGGTACATCCCCTCCGCAGCCAGCTCCGCAATGTTAAGTTCATGAGTGAACGGTTCATTTCTGATGGCAGAAATAGTCATCAATCATATCCCCCATAACTGCTTGTAAAGCGTGGAGCGAATGTCGCCGCATTCGTGAACAGACATGTGCCGGCTCATCACAGATGAAACAGCGTCTTTTGTTTTCACCGACAGATTTGCGGCTCAATAAACCGGTATCCGGGCAAAACACATCGATATCCCACAACCTTCCCAGTGGATGACTCTCTTCCAGACGTATTGTGGCCTTCTTTACCTGTGATGCGGGTGCGCTGACGGACCAGAATGACTCTGGCCCGGTAACAAACTGGCGAGCGTCGTGCCTGATGATTTCCCAGCCATTGGTGGCGATCAGCGCAGTGAGCGCTTCATTTGCTGCCGCCATGACAGCCCTTGATTCAGGCGTATCTTTTACCTCACCTGGCCAGACCAGGGTCGTAGAAATCAGGGTTTGTCCCCAACGGGTCAACCAGAGTTGTTGCTGGTACGAACGAGCTTCTCTGGCTGCCAGTAACTGATCCAAAGAAATGGGTGTGCACGATACGCCTGCCATAGTGTCCATTACTCTTTAACCTGCCGCACAACGTCAATGACGCTTCCATCGCGGTAACGAACAACGCCCACAATTTTGGACGTAAATTCGATGGCTTTTGGATGACCGGAGATTTCCAGCGCACGCTGATATAAATCCTCAATGCTCACGACAGGTAACCCTTTATCCACCAGTCGCTGATAAATTTCAGGACGTGAAGGGTTTACCGCAATACCGTGATCGGTGACCAATACATCAATGCTTTCACCCGGTGTAACGCATGTTGTAACGTGCTTCACAACGGTCGGAATTCGGCTGCGGATCAGCGGCGCAACAACCACTGTCAGGTTCGCTGCAGCAGCAACATCACAGTGACCGCCGGAAGCACCGCGCATCACACCATCCGATCCCGTCAGCACGTTAACGTTGAAATTTGTATCAATTTCAAGGGCGCTTAAAATCACAATATCGACCCGATCGCAGCATGCCGCTTTCGATGCCGGGTTAGCGTAAACGTTGGTTGAGATTTCAACATGGTTTGGGTTTCTGGCTAAAGAGGCTGCGGCAGCGCTATCAAAACTCTGGGTATCCAGCAGTTTTGCGATCAACCCTTTCTCATGAAGATCGACAATACTGCCGGTGATACCACCCAATGCGAAACTCGCAGTAATGTTTTTATTTTTCATGCGCGATTCTAAAAAACGCGTACATGCCGTTGAAGCCGCGCCTGAACCTGTCTGGATTGAGAATCCCTGTTCGAAGTAACCCGAATGCTCAACCACATCAGCCGCTGAACGCGCGATCATTAACTCACGAGGATTACTGGTTACGCGGGCGGCGCCGACGCTGATTTTTGCAGGGTCACCAACACTGTCAATTTTAACAATGTAATCGACCTGATCCTGAACAATGCTCGCAGGCATATAAGGGAAAGGTTCAATGGATTCGGTCAGCAGTACAACACGTTTCGCGTATGTAGCATCAACCATGGCATAGCCCAGAGAGCCACAGCGTGACTTACCACCACTACCACTGGCATTGCCATATTCATCGGAACAGGAGACAGCCAGGAAGGCGACATCAATATTAATTTCACCGTTCTGAATGAGATTAACACGACCACCATGCGAATGAATTTGTACCGGTTCCTCCATCAGGCCATGAGAAATAGCATCAGCTAACTCTCCACGCATACCGGAGGTATAAATTTTCGTAATCACCCCATTACGAAGATGATTAATTAAAGGAGCATTACAGGTCATTAATGAACTGGATGCCAGAGTAATACCTTTCAGACCCAATGAGGCAAGTTTATCTACCACAAGATTGATAACTTTATCACCTTCACGGAAGGCATGATGAAATGAAATAGTCATACCATCATGGAGTTCACAACGGTCTAAAATTTCATCCAGACTTTCACAAAGCTTACGTTTATATTTTTGTTTAGCATCTGCAAGATAAGGCGTTGCTGCATTGGCATGAGTAAATGCGACATATTCTTTTGAACGCCCGACCTGCTCTTGCAAAGCTTCGATTAATTTGCTCATCTTTATTATCCTGTAAATTAGTGGCGGATGCCTGATGCTTTTCTTCTCTCAAGAACAACTCTGGCGTGATTGATTATTGGCGCGTCAATCATTTTGCCATTCAGAGAAATCACCCCCAGTCCACTACGCTCACCTTCTTCGGCAGCAGTAATTACGCGTTCCGCGTAATCAACCTCTTCCTGGGTTGGTGCATAGGCATTGTGAAGCAGCTCAATTTGCCGGGGATTAATTAAAGATTTACCGTTGAAGCCCATGCGGCGAATTAAATCGACTTCTTTTAAGAAGCCTTCTTCATCGTTAACATCGCCATAGACAACGTCAAAAGCATCGATACCAGCCGCACGCGCCGCATGTAAAACCGCACAACGCGCATAGAACAGTTCAGTACCATCCCCGCGCTCTGTTTGCATGTCCATTACGTAGTCAAATGCGGCTAATGCAATGCCCATCAGCCGATCTGAAGAGCGGGCAATTGCAACAGCATTGATGACGCCAACAGCAGACTCAATAGCCGCCATCAGCTGCGTGGAACCGACTTTACGGCCACAGCTTTCCTCAATACGTACAATTTCACGTTCAAGCTGGTGAATATCTTCCGGCGTATCCGTTTTAGGGAGTCGAATGACATCGACCCCGGCACGCACAGCCGCCTCAAGATCTTTCAATCCAAAGGGTGTATTCAGAGGGTTAATCCGTACAACCGTTTCAATACCTTTATACATGGGGTGCTGGAGCGCATTGAAAACCAAAATACGCGCACTGTCCTTCTCCCTCAAAGAAACCGCATCTTCAAGATCGAACATGATCGAATCGGGTTTATAAATAAAAGCAGTAGATAACATGGCAGCACTTGAGCCTGGTAAGAAAAGCATGCTACGACGTAATTTTTTCATTGTAATTTCTCCCAGTTAATTTCATCGCTGCATGTTCCTCGCATAATGGCAACTTGCATGCGGGAGCGAATAACACAATCAAGCGCACCTTTGTCATCCACAATAATTTGCCCATGAGTGACGTTAAATGCCGTTAACGTCTCTTTGACTACTTGAGTAATTTGCTCGCCAAATTGCTTCATTACTTCGCTGTTAATAACAATATCCAGCCCGGCGTCCGAAGGGCTAACTTTAACCATTAGATCGCTCGATTCCAGCGTACCCGCCAGAGCTGCCTGTACAATTTTCATTTTAATGTCCTACGCTAATACTCATGAGATTCCCTGCCAGATGGGGTTCCGGCAAGTCATGGTGATTTGCTCTCAGCCAGTTATGTAAATAAGGCATAGTGCTTTCTGGTACCATATTTCTTGCAACTGACAGTTTGTTTTTATTCAAGAGGGAACGAACGGCCGATGCGGATATGGGATAATTATTTGCATCAGTTTTTCGATCTATTTCATGAACCGTAATAGCATTAGATGGAATGACAAATTCATCTTCAAGCCAGTGGTGCATTGCCTGGTTATATTGGGCAGTAACTTTACAATATGGCTCAGTGCCGACGAAACGATGTGTAATCCCCAGAGAAGGCGCAATGTAACGCCGAAAAATAATCAAATCGATTGCGGAATACACATCATTAACCACCTGTTTTTCTTTTAAGAAATAGCCGGGAAACGTGCCGCGAGAAATAATGTATCTGGAACCAGGGTGTACCGTTACATTGGCGAGATGTTTCACGCCATCGCGTACCATTGCAATACGGTCATTAAAGGAGAATTGAGACAAATTCTCCTCTACAACAAAAACATGCAGCCAGTGACAGGCCCGGGAAGCTTGCTCAATAAGAAATTGATGGCCTAACGTGAACGGATTCGCATTCATCACGATTCCACCAATGTTGTCTGCCGGGATGAAATAATCGGCACGCAGTTTCTTGCAGTAACGATGGATGCCAACCGGGGTGTTTTCCATCAACGTCGCTTTATTCTCAAGGGTGGCTAAAGGATAGAAGCCGCATCCACGGAAAGATTTGACATTATCAGGACAGGTTAAAAGGAACAGATGATGATCGCCATTTTGGTTTGCCAGATATTCAGCTTCACGGATCAACTGCAGCCCCAGGGATGTTCCGCGCCATTCAATGTGAACGGCAATACACTTTAAGGTATTGCCCGCGAGGCCAGCACAGGCAATTAATTCTTTGCCTGTACGAGCAATAACGAACTGCTCGACATCATCATCTATTCCTAATCCATTACTTTGCAGAAACCGGATAATCTCGTCTTTGAGAACACCGTTGCTCGTTTCAACAGTATCGAATTCTGGCATTTTTTCGGCGTACATCTGAATGGTTCCTGACCTGATATTAATCGACACTGAGTTGTGTATTTATTGTGCGTAAATTAAATGGCTAACAGATTTGATTGCGCCGTTGATTCAACAATTGTATTGGTCAGTCGTCCCAATTTTTCGATTGTCACTTCAACACAATCCCCTTCGTGCATGAACAGAGGTGGGTTACGTTTTTTTCCGACGCCACCCGGTGAGCCAGTAATAATGACATCGCCAGGGCTAAGCGTAGTGAAGGTGCTGATATATGAAATCAGATCGGCAACTTTATGAATCATACTGGCTGTTGAATCATTCTGAACCAGCATACCGTTTAAATATGTCTGAATGGATAAAGCGTGCGGATCCGGGATTTCATCGACAGTCGTCATATAGGGCCCAAAAGCGCCGGTTTGACGCCAGTTCTTACCCGCTGTAAACCATGCGTGCTGCCAGTCACGAACAGAGCCATCCATGTAGCAGCTATATCCTGCGACATGGCTCAGCGCATCACTGCGAATAATATTTTCGCCCGCTTTTCCGATGATGACGGCAAGTTCGCCTTCGTAATCAAATTCTTCAGTAATATTCGGTTTGATTACCGGTCTTGCATGCCCGGTTTGAGAATCCGCGAAGCGAATAAATAATGTCGGCGCATTGTTCGTTTCAGCGAACTCCTTTCTTTTTTCTGCATAATTCATTCCCACGCAGAAAATTTTCCCTGGCTCCTCAATAACCGGTAAAAAGGTAATATCTTTATCAGTAATATCCGCTGGATAATCAACATACTGTTTTGCAACAGCGAGAGCATCCCATTGCAGAAGATCTTTCAATGTAGGATATTGCTGACCAATTTTTTGACCAAGATCGATAATACCGGCTTCAGTATAAATACCGTAACTTTTACGACCGTGATGGATATAACTTGCAAGTTTCATAATGACACCTAATGACTATTTAGCTTTACCCCCTCACGCCAATTTTAGCCGTGAGGGATGTAATTATTACGGTTACTTTGCAGTTTCTGCTGGAACAAGATTCGCCTTAGTACCTGAGGCAAGGTGTGTCGCCACAATCATGCCCAGCACCAGCAAAGCAATAATAAATGCTGTCATGCCAGCCCAGCCGGTAGCGTGGAAGACAAAGCCATTGAAGAAGCCAATCACTGAGCCGCCCATGTAGTAGAAGAATAAATAGAGAGCTACTGCCTGCCCGCGTGCATGTGTGGCGTTTTTACTCACCCAGCTCAGGCCAATGGAGTGGCAACCGAAGAAGCATGCGGTGAAGATGACTGCGCCTATGATGAACGTGATTACGTTCGGGGTTAATGTCAGTAACATGCCCAAAGACATGATGGCAAATAACGCGCGAAGAACATTCATGCTGCCATATTTAGCGGATAAACGACCAGCTTGCGGCGCAGTGAAAAAGCTCAATGCAAAGCTGAATGAGAGTAGCCCGGCGTTCGCAGGAGAGATATGGAACGGTTCACCCTTAAGGAAAAATGCCAGGTAGTTGTAAAGAGAAGTGAAGGTACCAAAAATGATGAAGCTAATGACAAAAGCGAGGGCGAGTTTTTTATTTTTAAAATGTGAGGCGGCTCCTTTCACCACCCGGAAAACATTCAGGTTTTCCGTAGGTGTGAATTTTTTAGAGGCTGGCAGAATGAAAAATACCAGTGCTGCAACAATAATCAGGCTTGCTGCAAAACCATAGAAGATGGTGTTGATGGAAATATGGTCGATCAACTGGCTGGCGACGATACGGCCAGACATCCCGCCCATCGAGTTTCCGAAGACAAAGTAGCCCGTTACCACCCCTGCAACGACCGGCGCCACTTCCTCGCTAATATAAGCTGTTGCCGCCGCGGCAATGCCGCTCAATGCCAGCCCAATCACTGCCCGCAACGCCACCAGCATGGCCCAGGACTGTACCAACGGACAAAGAGCCGTCAGAAGCCCGCCAAGCAGTAAGGAGACGATAATCAGACGCTTACGACCATAGTGATCGGAAAGCGTACCCGTGAACAATAAACCAATCGCAAGCAAGGCAGTTTCTGCCGAAAGAATAATACTTACCTGGTGGACAGGAACGTCATATTCAACGGCAAGTACAGGTAACAAAGGCTGAATAAAAAATAAAGAAGCTAATTCAGCCAATCCTGAAAGTGCTAAAGCAAAAATCACACGGATGTATTGACTTGCTTTAACATCTCCAGTTCCACCTGAATTATTTTTAACATTAGTTATAGCCATAATATCCTCAACTTTATATTTCTGGTACAGAGTTTCTTAACCCTTGCGGGCTAAAGGTATTAATACGTTCAGATTTTCAAAGGCTGGCTAACGTTTAGATAACTTCCGCTAAGGCGATTTCCGGAACACAAACATTACCCTCGAATAATTTACGAGTCGTTCTGATTACAGCAGCACGGGTATTTTCTATTTTATTTCCGCACTTTAATAAAGAAACTGTGATCTTGCCGCTCGGATGCTCAATGTTAACAATATTGGTAAATGCATCTTTGGGTTGGTCGCTAATGATTTTCTGCGCAACGGAACCTTCGATTATCGTTGCAGTAGAAATACCAATAGAGCCAGTAATAGCAAGTGATTTATGGCAATTATGCGGCATGAAATAGCGAACCTTGATCGTACCACCTGCCGTGGGTTTGCTAAGAAGGACGGGTTTAGGAATAACTTTGTTGGTTACATCGCCAAAGCCCATCGCCTCACCTGCTTTGAGACGGATTTTTTCGAGACGTTGCATAAACGCCAGATCAGAATCCAGATCAGCCGGTGATTCACTGCCGGTTTTATCCATCTGATGTGCATCGATTAAGATCATCGGCATTGCCATATCAATGCATGTGACTTCAACACCATCAAACACATCCGTTATATTACCGGTCGGAAGCAACTTACCGGTTTTGCAGCCTGCGGAATTCAGGAACGTCAAACCGACAGGAGCAGCAGTACCCGGCACGCCATCAATCTGCGTATCTCCCTCGTAACTCACCCGGTAATCAGGTGTCTGCACTTCGGCATCAACGAATGTTCCCGTGTTGAGATTGCGGATACGTACTGTTGTTACCGGATTTTTAGGCGCAACCAGTCCCTTTTCAATGGCAAAGGGGCCAACGGCACATAACATATTTCCACAGTTTGGCGTTGTATCCACTCGCCGCTCTTTCACCATGACCTGCGCGAAAAGATAGTCAATGTCCGCATCGGGGCTATCCGAAGGGCTCACAATCGCCACTTTACTGGTTTGTGGGCTCCCCCCACCGATACCATCAATTTCCAGTTCATGGCCAGCCCCCATCAGAGACAACAGAACCGCGTCTCGCTCCTGAACGTCGACGGGTAAGTCACTCGCCAGAATAACCGGTCCCTTAGACGTGCCACCACGCATCAATACGCAAGGTATGTTGAACATAGGTTTTCTCTTCCCACATGTTGAATGATGTAGTAAGCGTCCCATAAGCGGATAAATAACTCTAATGTCAAAAAACGAAGGATTGATGCGTTTTACACATTAATCAGCCTTCGGCTAAGATGGCTAAATGACAGGGCAACCAGAAGGTTTGAAAAATGCAGCATGAATTACAGGGCGTTCAAGCTTTTGTTAAAATTGCAGAAATTGGATGTTTTACAAGAGCGTCACAGTTTTTACACATCTCTCAGCCAGCATTAACAAGACGAATAAAAAAACTTGAAGAAAGTTTGGGCACAACGTTATTTGAGCGTTCGACCCGGCGAGTAAAACTTACCGCAGTAGGAAGAGACTTCCTGCCTAAGGCAAAGAATCTCTTAGATTTTTATGAAAGCTCGATACTCAGTATCAAAGAAATGGCGACGCATCAGACAGGCGTGATTACGCTATCCTGTTTACCCACTGCTGCCTTCTATTTCTTGCCCGCCGTTATTCGTGATTACAACGAACATTACCCAAATATTCGCATCCGCATACTTGAGCATAGTGCCAACGACTGCCTCGAAGCTGTGCTTAACGGCGATGCAGATTTTGGAATAAATATGATAAATATCACACACCCGTATATTGAGTTTACCCCGCTGGTCAATGAGCCTTTCGTTCTCGCCTGTAAACGAGACCACGAACTGGCAAAAAAATCACTTGTGATGTGGGAAGATCTTGCCGGACTCAGGCTGATTGGCGTCCGTAAATCGAGTGGCAACCGGCTGCTGATTGATCAGGCGCTGGAAGGATTTGACTGGCGACCAAACTGGTTTTACGAGGTAAGGCATCTTTCCACCTCTCTTGGGATGGTTGAGGCCGGTTTAGGTGTGGCCGTTGTTCCCAGCCTGGCAATGCCGACAGATGAGCATCATGTTCTGGTGAGTCGGCCGCTTATTGAGCCGGTTATCCGCAGAACCCTTGGATTAGTCGTCAGAAGGGGAAATTCTTTGAGCCCTGCGGCGGAAAAATTTCGCGAAATGTTGATGAAGCTATGGTCCCAGGATAACACCAGCCCCTGGATTGGAAAATTTAACAATTAGCCATAGCAATTAATCAACATGGACGAAACCGTTTTTTCACGCGACATCTTATTTTCATCAAACGCCGATACACTTAATGAGAATAATTTGCTGAGCTTTGTTGAGGCATATGCCATTGCTAACAGAGTGAGTTAACTATGCTAAAGGCCGGAAATATGTCTCTTCGTTCCCTGAGGGCGCTGTGCCTGACGAGTTTTTTTATTGCTGATGTCCGCGATGGTCTCGGCCCTTTTCTGGGGATATTTCTCACCCAGCGCCACTGGCAACCGGATGATATCGGCTTGCTGATGACGCTGGGCGGAGTGGCAGGATTATTGGCGACGCTCCCGGCAGGATTTATCACCGACACGTCCAAAAACAAACGCACTCTGCTGGCGCTGCTCTGCATAATGATTACCGCAAGTACGCTTTTGCTCTGGTTCAGCCAGCAAAACAGCGTCGTCGCGCTTTCGCAAATGGTCAGCGGAATATGCGCGGCTTTTGTCGGCCCCCTGATCACGGGGATTACGCTGGGTCTGACAGGACAACGCGGCTTTAATGCGCAAATGGGTAAAAATGAGGCATTCAATCACGCCGGAAATTTCTTTACCGCACTGATTGCCGGAGGCATTGCCTGGTACTGGGGCGTCGGTGGTATTTTCCTGTTGATGGCCTGTACGACCGTGTTAACGCTGTGTGCGCTGCTGGCTATTCGCAGTCAAGATATCGATAACGATGCGGCGCGAGGTATCCAGTCCTCTGTTCCCCAACCGCTGCCGGGGCTCTCGGTACTCACCCAAAACCGGGCACTTTTGATTACCGGATTGACTCTGATGCTGTTTCATCTGGCCAATGCCGCACTGTTACCCATGCTCAGCATGCGCGTCGCCGCCGCACCAGGCGCCATGAATCCCGGTTTATATGCTGCCGCCACGGTGATTATTTCTCAGGCGGTGATGATTCCGGTGGCCATCTGGGTTGCCCGGCGAATCGATAAGTACGGTTACTGGCGATTAATTATGCTGGCGTTGCTCATAATGCCTCTGCGGGCTGCGCTGGCAGCAACCTCAGCTGCCCCGCTGATGATGGTGCCAGTGCAAATACTGGATGGCGCGGCTGCGGGTATCCTCGGCGTGGTGGTGCCAGGTTTTATTGTGGCGTTGCTGTGCAATAGCGGGCACGTCAACGCCGGGCAAAGTGTGGTGATGCTAATGCAGGGAGTGGGTGCGTCAATGAGCCCGGCATTAACAGGGATGATTGCCGGTAATTACTCATTTGCCACGGCGTTCAGCGTGCTGAGCGCCATTGCGCTTGTGGCGCTGCTTATCTGGTGGCGATATGCGAACGTACTTATTGAGCATGCATCCGCACGGGCATTAAAGGTGGGGGCGGACTGAGCCACATGGCTTTCAGATGAGCCGCCGCAATCTACTCTTTTATACTCTTGCTCATGTTGATTCCTGTCACGCCAAAACCGATGGCCTCATATACGTGCCGGGCGCGATCGTTGTCGCCAGCAACGCGAAGCCGGATCTGTTCAACGCCCTTACACCGCATCTCATGCTCAAACGTCCGCAGAGCAAGTTTACCCAAACCTTGCCCCTGCAAGGCGTTGAAAATATGAAAATCGTAGATGAAAACGGTACGCATGGCATTATCGGGTTTATACCAGAGATAGCCGACATGCTTCTCCGTGTTGTCTGATTTGGCAACCAGACACAGCAAAACCTGGCCTGGTGTATTTACTCCCTCCGGAAGATCTTCCGCAATCTCCTGCTTTGCTCTTGCCAGTGAGTCTTCAGCAGAAAGACGGTAGTTTGACGCAATTTCCCGCGCATAATCCGTAATGAAATATTCCAGATAACCAGGATATTCATCCTCGCGCATTGGGCGAAATTCAATCATTCGTGTTCCTTTATTTTGGTGTGTATTCTGCAATAAATAATGGCGTTTATTGTTTTTATCTGACTGTATAGCAAGGATAAATTGTCTCTGTGGCTCTGTCAGCATAAAACACATACTCATGTTGATCTTTATGGCACGTGCTCGTGTTGAATATCTTGCTCAGTGAAAATGCGCTGCCCATTTTGGCGGGCGGAGATGGGTGTTACTGGGCTACGTGGTTTACATCCCCTGACATCTGCACAGAGTTTGCTGCGATCTGCAGCAAACTCTTTTTCATCCGCGACAGGATTTAATTCAACGCGTCCAGCGCAATAATCCCCTGCCCGGTTTTTATCCAGCGCGGCGCTTTCAGGCGCTCAGCAAAAAACATCACCAGATCCAGCAGCAAATCCCCCATCACGCGGGACTGATCAATGGACAGCGAACCATTAATCAGCAACCGCGTTAGTTCCTCGCAATAGCGGCACAGCGCATCGCTTTCCGGTGCGAACTCCGGAATATAGGGTAAAAACTCGACGGTCAGTGATTCAGTTAAATGCGCAGGGATCGGTTCGTGTAATGTTGTGCGTAATAAATTAAGGCAGGAAGAGAGTTTGCCGCAGAGCGCCAGTTTTTCCGCCGGTTCATGCGTTTCCACCAGCACTTCGGCAAATCGCTCACAGTTATCGGCCAGTTCGGTGAAATCGGTTGAACAGGAAAAAGGAAGCGCTAACAGAGAATGAATGTTGTTGGGAGTTGTAGCCATAAGGCAGCCTCACTAAGTGTGTTTTTGACATCGATCGTCACTAAGTTTTATCAGGAGGCTAACCCCGACACCTGATTTTGCAGGTGCGGCAAAAAGATACGACGGGCAGACACATGCCGCAATGGGTATTACTGGGAAGTACTTCTCAGAAAATGAAGAAAATATATGAAACATCATATGGAGTTTCTGGAAAACAACTAATCAGAAGTGACAGATGTAAGACCGTTGTGAGAGAGGAGCGGAAGTTCATAATTGATCCTGAAGGTGCAACTTAAAGTGCGGTGTGTTACTCAACGGGAACAGGTCACATCCGCTTTGGGTGCCGAGGGACTAGGCGCGACAAGCGGAAGGTCTGCTACGAGTTGTGAGTTCAACCGATGGATGCAACACATTGGTTAAAACGCTCTGCGGGTGATTCAAAGTCCAGCGTTTTTCTCGGCCTTTCGTTGAGCTGTCTGGCAACACTGTTAAGTCTTTGCTGGCTGTGAACCGATAAGTCAGTTCCTTTTGGAAAATACTGCCTGAGCAATCTGTTCGTATTTTCATTGGAGCCGCGTTGCCAGGGGGATTGAGGATCGCAGAAGTAAACCTGAATATCTGTGGCTACAGTAAACCGGGTGTGGCTGGTCATTTCAGCGCCCCGGTCCCATGTTAATGTTTTATAAAGCTCAGCAGGTAATTCCCGGGCTTGTCTGATGAGTGCAGATATAACCGTTATGGTCTTGTTGTCCCTGATCTTGGCCAGCATAACAAAACGGGAATGACGTTCTACAAGGGTGACGATACAGGAGTTTTTCGAGCCCTGGATCAGGTCACCTTCCCAGTGCCCTGGTATGGCTCTGTCAGCGGCTTCAGGTGGCCTTTCGCTGATAGAGATTGTATCCGGGATTGACCCTAAACCTTTCCCTTTAAGCGATGATGTTCTGGATCGACGCACGACTCTTCCGCTTCTGAGGCATTGCTGCAGTTCTTTTTTAATGCACCCCGGGTTTGTATAAAAAGCGTTTTATAAATTGTTTCGTGTGACACATGCATTTCCTGATTATCGGGATAACAGCGTTTTAGCCAACCGGCGATTTGTTCCGGCGACCAGTCCTGATGCATCTTCTCTGCGATGATTTTACACAAAGTGGGGCTTTCGATTAGCTTGCAGGGTTTTGGTCTCAGGGCACTTTCCCATGCAGTGGCATCCGCTTTTGCTGCACGATATTGTTTTGCACCTCCGTGCCTATTGATCTCGCGACTAATCGTTGAGGGAGCTCTTGATAATTTGGCAGCGATGTCCCTGATGCTGCGTTTTGCTACCAGCCCTCTGGATATCTCCTCTCTTTCATCAAGCGAAAGCGCTAACGGGTGCCGCTTTCGGACAGGGGGACGGTATCCACCAGTCTGGTGGATAGTGGGCATGATAGAAGAATGATATCTGTCGAACATTCTGGCGATATCATGCAGGGAATCACCTTGCTTATATCTGTCCTGGATAATCGCTTTCTGTTCTGGCGTGTAGTAAATGCGCGTTCTTCGTTTCATGGCAACGTCCCCCTTCGATTAAGGATAGCGTTGCATCGACCCGTTGAACTCACAGTGAGGAGAAGACGACTATTCAACATGCCATCGATAATGGCAAACAGATTCCATCTAAATTTTAATGTTAATTATTTGAATGGATTCGCATTTATATTCCAACCTTTGCCTTCCGTGTTACAAAGTAAAACCTCGCAATCTGGTAAGTTTTTTTTGATTTCATTACATATAATATTTGCACTTTCCAGTGGAAATCCATGAATGCTGCCTATATATATTTCCTTTATACTATCCTTCGCTATATTATTAATTTCCTGCCTACGTTCTTCTTGACATGCTCTAGTTATATTTCTCACAACCCGTACTTCCTCTTCATACGACCAATCCGCTGATTTATACAAAAATATCCTTTGCAGTGCCTCTAAATATTTAGAATCAAAATGAGTTATCATTCCTTCAATGATATCTATATTTTCTGAATCATTGAATCTCGAAGTGGGTTTGGTTGATGTGTAAATTACACTACCGAACTTTGCGGGGATTATATTATTTCCTTCCTTGTTTAGACCTGCCGTATCAACGTCAATTCCTATGACTAATCCACCGTGAGTCATATTCTTTTCTCCAAGATTAATATATTTACTACTCCCCCGTCTTTTTCCCCGTGCGTAATGTGCCCACATTAAGGGATTTAGTGGTGTTCTTGATAATGAAAGAACCCCATAACACATACTTAACTTATGAAGATTTGATCGATTATTTCTATGTAAATAATCATGATCATCAGTCTCATAAAACGAAGATGTTATTTCAAATGGATCATTAAGGTTATAAGGATGCGTGAATTTTACTGAAGGATTTCTTACAATTTTCATCCCAGTGCATAAATCGACATATTTATACAGTATCATTCAAAACTCTCCTCAATTTCTTAGAATTTTAGATTTTCAATTAACTGTATAAGAAATTAATCGGATTCTGCCTAGTTTTCAACTTATTGCCATAAATTTCCTGCAGTATCTTTATGGCTTTTTTCTGTTAAATATAAAAAAACTTCGCTAAGGTTCGCTTTTGTCACATAGCAGCTTCTTAGTTTATATAACCGCAGCGACATTGTTCCCTCACTTTACGGTAGTGAACGGGGGGTTACGCACGTAAACATTTATTCATTGCCCAACAGTAAAAGTGAAGCGGCGGCTGGCATGATACTGGCGGTGATTCGCCCGGTTAGCGGCTGGATACGCCGCCACACGTAACAGACAGTGCAGCGGCAATTGCGCGTTGATAGCCGGATGGCGGCGTGGCCTTATCAGGCCTGCGGATTTAACCGCCATTGAGATGAATGGCGGCGCTGGTTTCAATATATTCGGCAGTGATCGGCCTGACGCAGAGCAGAATTCACCTGCCCCGGCCAACATCTTACCCGTGCATCACCACACTGCTTTCCACCGGTATGCGCGGCATCCGGGTATTGGCAGCAACGGCGCTTTTATCGGCATAACCAAACGAGATGCCAAACAGCAGACGATATTCGTCGGAAACGCCCAGCTCGGCGCGGATCATATCGGCGTGAAAACCGAGCATCGTTTGCGGAATACCGGCAAAACCGCGCGCAGTCAGTGACAGCAGAAAACTTTGCGCGTACATGCCGATGTCCGACGCAACGCGGATGTTATCGCCAAAAGACGGCATAAACAGAAACGCGGCGTGCGGCGCATTAAAGAACTGGTAGTTACGCAGGTAGGCTTCTTTGCGGCGAACCTTATCGTCGCGGTCAATGCCGATAGCCTCGTAGTAAAGCCGCGCCTGTTCGTATGCGCGTTCAATATAGTCGCCGTGGAAATCCTCATAAGAAAAAGTGAAATCCGGCGTCTGCAGCCCTTCCAGGTCGTTAGCCGTCATCATTTTCGCCAGCCGATCTTTGGTCTCGCCGGAAACCACATGCACGTGCCACGGCTGCGTGTTGCAGTTCGACGGTGAGTATTGCGCATCCTGCAATACCGCGCGGATCTGCTCATCAGTCAGCGGTGTGGGTAAAAATGCGCGAACGGACGAACGCGAACGGACGGTTTCATCGAATGCTAAAACAGGGTTATTCATCATACTCTCCGGTGATTATCGTTCTCACAGGTTAGCGATGAACTCTGTGCGTAAAAACACTACAATGCGCTATGGACCATTGCGGATTACGCAAAGATGAAATCACTTAGCCAGATTAGCGCCCGTTCGATGCACCTGTTTCTTGCCATTGTGCGCGAAGGGAATTTGTCCGAAGTGGCGCGGAACGAAGGGATTGCCGCCTCATCGCTTTCCCGCGTTGTTCAGCAACTGGAACAGGCGCTGGAAACGCAACTGCTGTATCGCAACACCCGCGCGGTGACGGCCACCGATGCCGGTCATATCTATGCCGAAGCCTTTCGCGTCATGCTCCAGCAGCTTGCCGATGCGCAAACGCAGGTGGGCGAACGGCGCAACGAACCCGGTGGACGCATTCGCATTAACGCCCCAACTTCCTTCGGTTTACGGCATATCGGCCCACACATCAGCGAACTGAGTGCGCGTTACCCGGCGCTGTACATTGAGCTGAACCTGAATGATGACTATATCGATCCGTTTGCCGACGGCACGGATCTGCTGCTGCGCATCGCCTCGCTGAAAGATTCAGAACTGCATGGCCGCTTGATCGCCAGCCAGCGCTGTCATCTGGTGGCAACGCCCGCCTATCTTCGCCGTCACGGGCGGCCAGAATCACCGGAAGCGCTACAACATCACCAGTTACTGGCTTATCGCGGAAAAACCGGGCTGCAGCGTTGGCGCTTTCAGCAGGGCGATCGGCAGTATCAGTTTTTCCCGCAGGCAAAAATCGTTTCTGACAATGCCGAATTGTTACTCCAGGCGGCAAGAAATGACGCCGGAATCCTGCTTTATCCGGACTGGCAGATAGGCGAGATGCTGAATCGCGGTGAACTGGTCGATTTAATGGCGGAATTTTCGCCAACCTATTCCGCCGAAGCGCAATCGCTTTATTTGCTCTATCCAGGCGGGAAATACCCGTCGCTCAATACCCGCGTGGTGATCGATTTCTTACTGGCGAGTTTCGGTTCGCCGCCCTACTGGCGCTATCTGCCGTCATCTTCCAGGAATATTCCAGAAGGTTAATGGCTCCATAAAATCTTCACTTTTTTGGCGTGAAATCAGCGCCACGCAATAGCGCGTGTAAGGACGTAATATGAAAAAGATTGCACTGATGTCTGCCATTCTGGCCGTGAGCTTCTCTTCAATGGTATTTGCTGACGATCGTCCGCCGGTACCGCAGGATCAATACCCAACCGGCGAACACCATAAAGGTGATAAGAAGCCGTCGCGCGAAGCGCCGCCGCCGAAACACAAGGGCGATAAAGCGCCGCGTCATGATGAAAAACATAACGACAAGCACAAAGACGAGCACGGTAAAAAACCGCCGCTGCCGGAAGATAACCGCTAAAAAAACGGGTGGCTTAGCCACCCGTTTTGCTATCTGTTTTTCGGTAACGTCTTCAGCAAATCATCCGGGCTGATGGACGCCACCACGCTGCCGGAGAGCGGCATCTTCAGGATGTGGTTTTTAATTTTCCCAATCACATGCATTTCGCACGGACGGCAATCAAATTTCAGCGTCAGCACTTCATCACCGTGCACCAGTTGCATCGGCGTGGCGCGCCAGCTTTTGATATTGCCTTTCGCCTGTTTCGGGCACAGGTTGAAGGCAAAACGCAGGCAGTGCTTGGTGATCATCACCGGTACGTCGCCCTTCTCTTCGTGCGCTTCAAAAGCGGCATCGATCAGCTGTACGCCGTAGCGATGGTAAAATTCACGCGCTTTATGGTTATAAACGTTGGCAAGGAATGAAAGATGCGTTTCCGGGTAGACCGGCGGCGGCGTGGCTACCGCTTTACGGCTGCCGCGCTGGTAGTTAGCCAGACGCGCCTCTTCCAGCATCTCCACCGCTTCACGGCGTAACTGGTTAAGCTGGCTGTTGGGCACAAACAGCGCGCCAGGCAGATTGACCTGAACCTCTTTGGCGTAGTAGCGAGTTTGCCCCAGCTTCATCAGGCCATCTTTCAGATTATCCAGCGCTTTTTGCGCGTTGTTGGCTTCGTCGAATTGCCCTTCCAGCGTATGCGTTACCGACACGCCATCTTCGCTGGTCAGCGTTAACACCAGTTGCTCCTGCCAGCCGCCCAGCTCAATATCCACCGCGACACGGCGTTCACTGGAAGTTTTCAGCAACGCCTGCTGCCAGTTGTGATCGAGGTTGCGGTTCAGCGGATGATGCGGACGCAGGGTTTTCAGCACGTCCGGCATTTCGTTCGGGAACACGCGATAACGATTTTCGGCGGTTTTCTCCGCCACGTTGACGCGAAAACCGACCACTTCACGTTTCACCAGCACGTTCAGGCCATCACCGTTCGCCAGCGGCTCGGTAACTTCAACATCGAGATGATCTTTGCCCACTTTCAGCACTTCACCGACCGGCAGGCCGATAAATTTCGGTGAATCGAAGGCGCCAATATCGCCTTTGCGCGCATTAACAAAGTAGTCGGTGCTGCCACGATGGAACGTTTTGTCCGTCGAGGGAATAAAGAAGTGCTCGGTACGCCCGGCGGAAGCGCGCGCGAGGTCGCCACGATCTTCAATAATCGCATCGAGCATCTGGCGGTAATGCGCGGTGATGTTTTTCACGTAGCTCATGTCTTTGTAGCGCCCTTCAATCTTGAAAGAGCGCACGCCTGCGTCGATCAACGCCGCCAGGTTGGCGGTCTGATCATTATCTTTCATCGACAGCAGGTGTTTTTCATAGGCCACTACGCGTCCCTGATCGTCTTTCAGGGTGTACGGCAGACGACAGGCCTGCGAGCAGTCGCCACGGTTGGCGCTGCGCCCGGTTTGTGCATGGGAAATGTTGCACTGTCCTGAATACGCTACGCACAGCGCGCCGTGAATAAAGAACTCGATGGTGGAGTCCGTCGCGTTGTGAATGGCGCGGATCTGCTCAAGGTTGAGTTCACGCGCCAGAACGATCTGGCTGAAACCCACATCAGAAAGGAATTTGGCTTTTTCCACGCTACGGATATCGCACTGGGTGCTGGCGTGCAGCTCAATTGGCGGAATATCCAGCTCAAGAATGCCCATATCCTGCACAATCAGCGCATCAACACCCGCCTGGTAGAGTTCGCCTATCAGGCGCTGCGCCGGTTCCAGTTCGTCATCGTGAAGGATGGTGTTCAGGGTGATAAACACTTTCGCACCGTAGCGATGGGCGAACGGCACCAGCTCAGCGATATCCTGCAGGCTGTTACCGGCATTGTGGCGAGCGCCAAAACCCGGCCCGCCAATGTAGACGGCGTCCGCGCCGTGCAGGATAGCCTCACGGGCAATGGCGGCATCGCGGGCCGGGCTTAACAGTTCAAGATGATGGGGTTGCAGGCGCATACAATCGTCGTTATCCATTATGTACAAAATGGCGGCTATTGTAGTCACAACCGGGGCGTTTCACCACCTGCCGCAGGGGGAATTTGCGCCAGCTGGTAATGCAATGTCGAAATTGCTATTTCCGCTGCGTTTCGCTTAACAGTAAGGTGGTGACTCGGACATTCCTCGTCACGTTGTTAACCCGTCATACTTCAGGTTGCAGGAGGCTGCTCCCCGAATTATTCAGGGTTGTCTGATTCGTTAATCGTCGTCGTTTTTGCCGCAGGTTTGCTTGCGGCTTTTTCTTTTGGGTAATGGATAAGCGAGTGGAAATGCGTTGTTTGCGCCGTACTGTTACGGTAGGCATGCGCTTCATCCCCGGCAAAACGCAGGCCGCTGCCCGCCGCGATGGTTCGCCACTGCCCGTTAATGCACATATCCAGCACTCCGCTAATCACAATCACATGCTCGATAACTCCGGCTTCGTGCGGCGTGGATTCGCTGAGAGCACCAGGCGCGAGATTAATCGAGAAGAGATCAAAGTGCAGCTTCTCGTCCCACGGGAAAATTGGCGTGACCACCATCGCCTGCTGCTGCGGATCGTAGGCCCGCGGCGTTTCCTCTTCCGGCGGCGCAATAAAAGTGGAGAAAGGAACATTCAGGCCGGTGGCGATTTTCCATAACGTCGAGACGGTCGGACTGGATTCGTTGCGTTCTATCTGCCCGAGCATCGCTTTGGAAACGCCCGTCTCCTCTGCCAGGCGGGAAAGGCTCCAGCCGCGTCCCTGACGCAGGCTTTTCAGCGTAGTTGCCAGATAAACGGTGAGATCCATTATTCCTCCTGCTTACTTGTACGCTATAGCGCACGATGCTAAATTATCCGAATGCTATAACGCACAAGGAGCGCCAATGCGTCTTGCCACGTTTTCCACAACCTCTTCGCTGCCGTTTACCAGCATTCTGGCGGGCTTCGTCGCCGTGCTGGTCGGCTACGCAAGCTCTGCCGCTATTATCTGGCAGGCGGCCTCCGCTGCTGGCGCGAGCCCGGCGCAAATCGCCGGATGGATGACCGCGCTTGGCTTCGGCATGGGCATCAGCACGCTGGCGCTGACGCTCTGGTATCGCATGCCGGTACTCACTGCCTGGTCTACCCCCGGCGCGGCGCTGCTGGCGACCAGCCTGCAAGGTGCAACGCCCGGTGAAGCGGTCGGTATCTTTATCTTTGCCAACGCGCTCATCGTGTTGTGCGGCGTCACAGGGTTATTCGCCCGGTTGATGAAAATCATTCCGCACACGCTGGCGGCCGCGATGCTGGCCGGTATTCTGCTGCGTTTTGGCTTGCAAGCCTTCACCAATATTGAGGGCCATTTTGCGTTGTGCGGCAGTATGCTACTGGCCTGGCTGGTCTGTAAAGCCCTCGCCCCGCGCTATGCTATTGTTGCAACATTAATTATTGGCGCACTGGTCGCTATTCTGCATGGTGACGTTGTCACGGATCGACTGACACTTTCCGTCGTTGCTCCGGTTTACACCGCGCCGGAGTTTCGCTGGACATCGCTTATCAGCATCGGCATTCCCTTTTTTCTGGTGACAATGGCGTCGCAAAATGCTCCCGGTTTCGCCACGATGCAGGCTTCCGGTTACACCATTCCGGTTTCACCGCTGATTATTTTTACCGGCGCGCTGGCGCTATTGTTCTCACCGTTTGGTGTCTATTCGATCTGTATTGCGGCGATTACGGCAGCCATTTGCCAAAGCCCGGATGCGCACCCGGACGCCAGTAAACGCTGGGTGGCAGCGGCGGCGGCTGGCCTGTTTTATCTGCTGGCGGGAATATTTGGCGGCTCGATCAGCGGGCTGCTGGCCGCCCTGCCGTTGAGCTGGATCCAGACGCTCGCCGGTCTGGCGTTATTGGGCACGATCAGCGGTAGTCTGCATCAGGCGCTGGTTAAGGAAACGGATCGCGATGCGGCCATTGTCACCTTCCTGGTAACTGCCAGCGGGGTCACGTTGCTGGGCATTGGTTCGGCATTCTGGGGATTAGTGGCAGGCGGTATCTGCTACGGCGCATTAACGCTGGCGCGCCGCGCGTAGCTGTGACGGCGTCAACCCTTTTGCTGCTTTAAAGCGGTTGCTGAAGTGGCTGGCGGAACTAAAACCGCAGGCCAGGGCAATATCGGTCAGCGGAAGAGTGCTGTTGAGCAACAGATCGTTGGCCCTTACCATCCGGCGCTGCATCACAAACTGGTGCGGCGCAACACCCATCGACTGGCGAAACATGCGGGCAAAGTGATATTCACTGAGCGCAACCTGCGCCGCCAGATCCGACAGCAACAACGGCTGCGCCAGATGCGCTTCGATATAATCCAGCACATTACGCAGCGCCACCGGTGCCAGACCGCCATTCACCACGGGCAATTGCCACTGCACATTGCTGTAGTGCTGCACCAGATGCGTCAGCAGCAGTGTTGAAGCGGTGCTCAGCGTAAGCTGGTTGGCGTTTTGCTGCCAGTCGCAATCCAGCAGAAACTGGCGATAAAGCGCGGTGATGCGCGCATCCTGCGAGAAGGTTTTCTCATCAAGGGTGAATGCGGCCGGGCTGCGATCCCAGACCCGCTCCCCAACGTCCCGCAGATGCTCATCAGTGCAGTAAAGGTGGACGAAGGTCAAATCATCGCGAATATCCCACACCGATTCGCTCTCTTTCGGCATCAGACAAAAACGATCCGGCCCGCCGCCGTTTTTCCAGCCATACGCAGTTTTGTGGTAGCTCTCGTAGCCATCGGCCACGTACAGGCTCAGCGTATGGTGGTTGCAGTACTGCGTAATGTTGTCGCGTTTGTTCGACCAGACGGCCAGTTGAATGCCAGAGTGAAGTGCCACCGAATTGTGCAAAACGGTGTTGTGTTTGCTCAGATTTTCAAAGGCTTCGTAGTGGTCAGGCATTCGCGGAATTTATCATTGATCAACCAGAACCCCAGTCTATGAATAGCTGAAGCCGGATTCCAGCGTTGTGTGAAGAAAAGCGCAAGAATATGCAAGTCCGGCGCAACCCCGTGCAATCGCCCCTGCCCGCGTTTTGCCACACTCAGGGTTCGTTTTTCGCATCGGAAATGACTATGAACGCATTGCTGTACGGTCTGGTGGTGGTTATTTGGGGAACTACGTGGATTGCGATTTTTCTGCAACAAGGCCCGGTGCCCGCGCCGGTGTCGATTTTCTGGCGTTTTGCGCTGGCAACGGCGGCAATCATGCTGGTGCTGCTGGTTCGCCGCAAACTGCGTGGTTTACCGCTGCGCGATCACCTGTTTTGTCTGCTGCAAGGCAGTTGTGTCTTCGGCTTTAACTTCTGGTGTTTTTATACCGCCGCCGCGTGGATTAACACCGGGCTGGAATCGGTGATCTTTTCGATGGCGGTGCTGTTTAACGCCGTTAACAGCTACCTGTTTTTCGGGCAAAAACCGCCTGCACGCTTCTTTGTTGCGGCTGCGCTGGGGTTAACTGGTATTGTGACGCTGTTCTGGGAAGATCTGGTCACCAGCGGCTGGAGCAGCTCTCTGCTGCTGGGTATCGGTCTGTCGGCGCTGGGGACACTGGGCTTTTCGTTTGGCAATATGATAAGCCTGCGCCATCAGCGTAAAGGGCTGGAAACCCTGACCACCAATAGCTGGGCGATGCTGTACGGCACGCTGATCATGGGAATAATTGGCCTGCTGCGCGGCGACGATTTTACGCCGCAGTGGACGACAAGCTACCTCGGCGCGCTGCTCTATCTGGCGTTGTTTGGCTCGGTGATCGGCTTTGGTGCCTATTTTACGCTGGTTGGCCGCATTGGTCCGAGCAAAGCCGCGTACAGCACCTTGCTGTTTCCGCTGGTTGCGCTGAGCATTTCGACCTTTTATGAGGGTTACGTCTGGCATCTGAATGCGATTGCCGGTTTACTGCTGATCCTCACCGGCAATCTGGTGATGTTTGCCCGCCCGGAAAACTGGCTGGGCGGACGCGGATGGCGGCGTAAAGCTAACGTTTGCTGATGCCCCAGTTGGGCACAGGAAAATATCGACCGTACATCCGTCTAAAAAATTAACGGCGATGCCCCAGGGATCTTAATGCGATCCCTGGGGGTTATCTGTGGTAGCAGACTGCTCGCTACGTACAGCGCGCCCCATCACGATCGCTTTTTCGCACAGGCTGTTCAATAAAAAACTGGCTGAAAGGAAGTATGCCCCTTTGCAGCCAGTTGAACTCAGTCAGTCGAAAAATCGGTTTAATTTACAATACGTTCTGCTTATCTGACTGAGCTTATATCAAACATCGTGGCGTCGGTCGCCATATCGTCAATCACCTGTTTCAGGGAATCGACGGTGACCTGCGCCTTTTCATTGCTTACATCTTTGCCCTCTCCTTTGCGCACCACTTTCAGTACCGGCGCATTGGTTTGGGCATCAATCAGCTCACCTTCAAAGTAGAGATGCGTATTCATGGTGCGGTGGCCGGTTGCCATCTGCGTGCCCGCAACCACCATCGCCACCGGGATCACTTCGTAGAACTGCAACCCCTGTTTGCTGGCGTCAACGCCGGTGATAGCACCGCGGAAGATCAGGCTATGCTGACCCGGCGAAGTGACCAGTGGTTTACGCGCCGCCGCCGCGGCTTTCAATTTACTGTTGGTGTAATTGAGTACGCCATCCAGCACCTGTTGATTCACCTGGCTGGTGGGTTTGGCTACCGGATAATAGGTTACCGGGTGATAAACAATGCTGTCATATTTTGCCGGGTCAAATCCCGGCGCCACCCAGCGCAGCACCGGTTTGCCGGTTGCTGAAGTGGTTTCCTGCAGGCCGGAATAATCTTTCAAAAAGCCGGAGTATTTTTCCGGCGCGGTCACTTTTGAGGCGCAGCCTGATAACGCCAGCAGACCGGTCAATACGGCAACGCTAACCAACGCATGATTACGCATAAGGAATTCCCTGTGAGTGCACGATTGCCATTAAGTTATAGCAAATGCATTCACAGTGCGGCGTGGCAAAAAATCGCGCGAGATCAAAAAATTGCCACCTGTCTTAACCAGGCGGCAAACGCTTATTTTTTCAGATCCACCTGCCAGAAAATATGTTTGCCAAACGGATCGATTTCATAGCCCTGCACCTCTTTGCGTACCGGCTCGAAAATCGTTGAATGGGCAATCATCACCGCAGGCATCTGGTCATGCATCATCTGCTGCGCCTGTTTGTAAAGCGCCACGCGTTTCTCATGATCGGTGGTGGCTTTCGCTTCGGCAATCAGGTTATCAAACGGTTTGTAGCACCATTTCGCTGAGTTGGAACCGCCATTGGCCGAGGTACAAGTAAACAGCGGGCCGAAGAAGTTATCCGGGTCGCCGGTAGCCGTCGTCCAGCCCATCAGCGCCGCCTGATGTTCGCCGCCCTTCACGCGTTTCAAATATTCGCCCCACTCATAAGTGACGATTTTCGCCTGCACGCCCACTTTCGCCCAGTCCGCCTGAATCATCTCCGCCATACGTTTGGCGTTCGGGTTATAGGGACGCTGAACCGGCATCGCCCACAAATCGATGGTGGTTCCCGCCGGTAGTCCGGCCTCTTTCAGCAGCGCTTTCGCTTTCTCCGGGTCATAATCGTAATCTTTCAGTTCGCTGTCGGCGCTCCACACGCCCGGCGGCAGCAGGTTTTTCGCTGCGGTGCCGGTGCCCTGGAATACCGCCTGAATGATGGCCGGTTTATTGATGGCCATCGCCAGCGCCTGGCGCACTTTGACATTATCCAGCGGCGCTTTTTGCGTGTTAAAGGCGAGGAAACCGGTATTCAGCCCGGCTTTGCTCAACAGGGTAATATCTTTGTTCTCTTTCAGGCGCGGCAGATCCGCCGGATTGGGGAACGGCATCACCTGACACTCGTTTTTCTCCAGTTTCGCCACACGTACAGAGGCATCCGGGGTGATACTGAACACCAGTCGGTCGATTTTCGCTTTGCCCTGCCAGTAGTTATCAAACGCGGTGAACAGAATGCGCGAATCTTTCTGATACTGCGCCAGACGGTACGGACCGGTGCCGATCGGGTCCATATCCACCCGCTCCGGAGTGCCAGCTTTCAACATCGCATCGGCATATTCGGCGGAAAGAATCGAGGCAAAATACCAGCCCAGATCGGCGACAAACGGAGCTTCCGGGCGCGCCAGCGTAAAGCGCACGGTATGGTCGTCGAGTTTATCGATAGCGGTGATCAGCGAACCAAATTCCAGGCTTTCAAAGTTGGAATAGGTGCCGTTAGAGACGTTGTGGTACGGATTATTGACATCTTTTTGCCGCATAAACGAGAAGATCACATCGTCGGCATTAAAATCGCGCGTCGGCGTGAAGTATTTATTGCTCTGGAACTTGACCCCTTTGCGCAGATGGAAGGTATAAACCTTACCGTCTTCGCTCACGTCCCAGCTTTCCGCAAGGCTCGGCTGCAACTCGGTGGTGCCGACTTTAAAATCCACCAGCCGGTTGTAAACCGGTACGGCGCTGGCATCCACGCTGGTGCCGGAGGTGTAAAGTTGCGGGTTGAAGTTCTCTGGCGATCCCTCTGAACAATAGACCAGGGTCTTAGCGGCGACAGAAGAACTGACTACAAGCGAAGCCAATGCCAGAGCAAGTGTTGTCGGTTTGCTAATCATAGTTTTTCCTGTTGTTTTCTTTTAAATGCTTGTTGTTTGCCCTTTCATAAATAACATTAAAGTGAATTTGCAAACACCTGATAATTCAAATAAAGAAGGAATCACTATGCCGTCGTCTCTCGCCAGTCAATTAACTCATCGCTTCTTTCGTTACCTCTCTATCACCAGCCAGAGCGATGCCACTGCGACAACACTGCCGACCACCGTCGGGCAGTTTGATATGGCGCGCGAGCTGGCGAATGAGCTGAAAACACTGGGGCTGGACGAGATCGTGATTGATGATCATGCGACAGTGACCGCCGTGAAAAAAGGCAATGTTCCGGGCGCGCCGCGTATCGGTTTTATTACTCATATTGATACCGTTGATGTCGGTTTGTCGCCACATATTCATCCGCAAATCCTGCGTTTTGAAGGTGAAGATCTCTGCCTGAATGCCCGCAAAGATATCTGGTTGCGCGTGGCGGAGCACCCGGAAATTCTGGCTTATCCCGATGAAGAGATTATTTTCAGCGACGGCACCAGCGTGCTCGGCGCGGATAACAAAGCGGCGGTCACCGTCGTTATGACGCTGCTGGAAAACCTTACCGCCGAACATCGCCACGGCGATATTGTAGTGGCCTTTGTGCCGGATGAAGAAGTCGGGCTGCGCGGGGCGAAAGCGCTGGATTTAAAACGCTTTGACGTTGATTTTGCCTGGACCATTGACTGCTGCGAGCTGGGCGAGATCGTCTATGAGAACTTTAACGCCGCCAGCGCGCAGATCCGCTTTACCGGGGTAACCGCGCACCCAATGTCGGCGAAAGGTGTACTGGTTAACCCGCTGCTGATGGCGATGGATTACATTAGCCATTTTGACCGCCAACAAACGCCGGAACACACCGCTGACCGCGAAGGTTATATCTGGTTTAACGGCATCAATGCAGTGCAGGGACATGCCGATCTGAGCGCCAGCATTCGTGATTTCGACAGTGAAAGTTTTGCCCGCCGTAAACAGCAGATCGCCGACGTTGCCGCCAAAATCGCCGCGCAATACCCCACCGCCAAAGTGGAATACAGCATCAGCGATACCTACAGCAATATCAGCAATGCTATCGGCGAAGATCGCCGGGCGATCGATTTGATGTTTGAAGCGATGGAATCGCTGGGCATTACGCCGAAACCGACGCCAATGCGCGGCGGCACCGATGGCGCAGCGCTGTCGGCCAAAGGTTTGCTGACGCCGAACTTCTTTACCGGTGCGCACAACTTCCACTCGCGCTTCGAATTTCTGCCGCTAAAAGCGTTTGAAGCCTCGTATAACGTGGCATTGCAGCTTTGCCTGCTGGCAGCGCGTTAATGCTTTTCGCACATTAAAGGCCGGTTCCAGCGCCCTCATATGGCGAACAGCGAGCAGAAAACGCGGGCAGAGATTGCCCGCGAGCAGGACGGGATCAGGCAGGTTTGCGCGCCAGTATGGTGGCGAAACGCAGTTTGATGCGGTTACCGTTGGCATCGGTGCGGTGTAGTTCACCGACATCTTCGTTGTATTTCAGCAGTTCCCAACCGGCGTAGTATTCACGCAGTTCACCCTCTTTAAAGGCAAACGGGAAACCGACCGTGCATGGGAAATCCGCCGTATCCATCGCTGCCACAATCAGGTTATAACCGCCCGCTTTGGTGCAGCGCTGCATATTATTAATAAGCCCGGGAATGGTTTGCGCTTCGAGGAACATCAGCACCACGGTAGAGAGAATAAAATCGTATTCACCGTCGAATTGCAGGGTGTTTAAATCCGCCGCATCAATGTGCAGGTTTTCCAGCCCTTCAGCATCGCGAATCGCTTTCAGGTTATTGAGACTGTTCGGGTTTTTATCCCAGGCGGTAACCTCAAAACCCTGGCTTGCCAGCCACAGGCTGTTGCGGCCATTGCCGCAGCCGAGATCCAGCGCCTTCCCCGGCTGGATGTATTTCAGGGCGTTCAGCACTTCGGAGTGCGTCGCGGTCAGCGCATATTTTTCCGTAAAGTAGTTTTCAGGGCGGTTCGTCATGGTCAAGTCAGTACCTTTAATGTGCATTTGGCATGCATTTTATGAATTTCATCCGCCGATAGCCAGTGGCAGAAAGTTTGCTACGTTTAACTCAGGCTGACGGGAGATACGTAGCATGAATAAATATCGTCTCAGTGATGAGTCGCGCACGTTTAGTTATCAGATTGGCGGCGAGAAAAAAACGGTCGCGCTGCGCCAGATTATCGCGCTGCGTGATTTTAATGACGTCAAAGCGGGCAGTCATGGCGGCTGGGTTGATGAGGACAATGTCGTCGATCAGCAAGGAAATTGCTGGATTTATGATGAAAACAGCATGGTTTTTCTCGGTAGCCGCATCAGTGACAACGCGCGGATCACGCAGCCCTGCGTTATCTGCCATAACGTGGTGATCAAAGATAACGCCTGGGTGGATAGCAGTGAAATCAGCCACGGCGCCGAATTAAGTGACAACGTCACCGTTCAGTTTTCGACAGTGCGCGGTGAGTGCCGTTTACGCGGTGATGCGCGTATTCTGCACGGTTGCAATATTTTTGCCGCCAAAGGGTTAACGCCGGAACGCGAGCAGATCCTGCAAATTTACGACCGGGCCACCGTTACCCACTCGCGCGTGGTGCATCAGGCGCAGATCTATGGCGACGCTATTGTGAATTACGCTTTTATTGAACATCGGGCGGAAATTTTCGATTTTGCCCTGCTTGAAGGGAATGAACTGAACGACGTCTGGGTGTGCGACTGCGCCAAAGTTTACGGTCATGCCAGAGTGATCGCGGGTGCCGGAGACGATGACATCCCGACGTTGCGTTACAGTTCGCAGGTGGCAGAAAACGCCGTAGTGGAAGGTAATTGCGTGCTCAAACACCATGTACTGGTGGGCGGCAATGCGCGGCTGAGCGGCGGCCCGCTGCAACTCGACGAAAAAATTGTCGTTCAGGGCAATGCGCGCATTCACGGAAATGTGCTGATCGAGCATCAGGTGACGCTGAGCGACGATGCAGTTGTCGAAGCGCTGGAGGGCGAAAATATTCTGCTGCGTGGCCCCAAAGTTATCAACAACGATCAACGTATTACCCGCACGCCGCTGGCTGGTGCAATATAAATATTCCCCCGCGATTATTCCCGCTGGAAAGATAATTTCCCGGCGGGAAAAGAATTATCCATGAAGTATGATGAAAGTTCCCCCGAGAAATAAACATTGATCTGCATCTAATGAACCCGCCGTTTATTTTGCTGAAATCCGTCGCGGAAAAACGATGACATTTCGCATTGCCTTTATTTATTTTTATTTTTTAAAAACCGTTGGCATTTCAAAATCATGGAGTGATTCGAATGAATCTTTTTAAGGGAAATTTTGCGTTATCGCTTATTGCTACTGGAATTATTATTTCCTGTAATGCATTTGCTTATCCGCAATATGACATCAGTAAAGCCTATCTGGGCGGTGAAAAAGTTACCGATAATAAAATAGATTATGAAGCACAATGGTATGCCAACCCGGGCGAAAAACCGAACCCGTCCGTGCAGAATACCTGGGAAAACGTCTGGAAAAAAATTGGCGAATCCACTGGCACCGATCCAGAGCCAGAACCACAGCCTGAACCTGAGCCGGATCCAGAACCGCAGCCGGATCCGACGCCGTCTGAATACCCTCCTTTCCAGGCCGGCCACGCTTATCACCAGGGCGATATCGTCAATAACGCAGGTAAAGATTATGTCTGTAATGTCGCCAACTGGTGCAGCAGCAGCTCGGAAGTTTACATGCCGGGTACGGGCTGGGCGTGGGAAAGCGCCTGGTCTCTGCTGAACGGTACGCCGGAAGCGGGTTTAGAAGTCACGCAGGCCGATCTGGACGCGAAGAAAGCACAACTGACCGATTTCCCGCAATTGGTAGCGGTAAAAGATGCGCTGCAGACGCTGGACAACGCGCTGGTTGAAAAAATTCAGCCGGGTGCCGCCACAAACCCGGCGAACGTAAAACGCGTGGAGCAGTTGATCACCGCTGAAAAATGGGAGCTTTTCTTCCCGCATCGCGACCCGGCTTATACCTACGACAACTTCCTGAAAGCGGTGGGTAAATTCCCGATTCTTTGCGCCGATCATACCGATGGCAAAGATGCGGATGCCATCTGTAAAAAAACGCTGGCGACCATGTTCGCTCACTTCGTACAGGAAACCGGTGAGCACGCGGCGCAAAGCGATGTGGCGCAGTGGCAGCAGGGTCTGCACTGGGTGCGTGAAATGGGTATGTCCGAAAGCGCTTACGATCAGTACACCGGCGCAACCTGCGATCCGACAACCTGGCAGGGCAAAGCCTGGCCTTGTGCGAAGGACGCCAACGGCAACAAGCTGAGCTACTTTGGCCGTGGCGCCAAACAGTTGAGCTACAACTTCAACTATGGTCAGTTCTCCCAGGCAATGTTCGGCGACGTCAATGTTCTGCTGAAACAGCCGCAGCTGGTGGCCGATACCTGGCTGAACCTGGCGAGCGCTATTTTCTTCTACGTTCAACCACAGCCGCCAAAACCGAGCATGCAGGCGGTTATCGATGGTAGCTGGCAGCCGAACGATGCCGATAAAGCCAACGGTCTGGTACCGGGTTTCGGCGTGACAACGCAGATCATCAACGGTGGTGTTGAATGCGGCGGCAGCACCGAGATTGCACAGTCGTTAAACCGCATCAGCTACTACCAGGAATTCGCCAAACAACTGGGTGTACCGGTACCGGCAAATGAAGTGCTGGGCTGTAAAGGTATGAAACAGTTCACTGAAACTGGCTCTGCGGCGCTAAACCTGTTCTGGGTGAAAGATGACAGCTATGTCGCCAGCAACCCGGGCGGTAAATCCTACGCCTGTAAACTGGTTAACTGGCAGGAAAATGACTTCAGCGCGTTGGTCAAAGGCGACTACACCCGCTGTGTTAAAGCCAGCTTCCCGGATATCGTGATCAAATAATCCTCTCTGTGCCAGGCGCTGAATCTGCCTGGCACCCTTCTCTTGCCCGCTGCAAGATCCGTACAACGGCGGCGCAACTCCCCCTAATCAGGCAGCCGCAGCAGGCAACATTGATGGCAACCCTCTGGCCTTCGTACCGCGCACCATGCCGCTGGCAGACGATATCAATAAAGTGATGCGGCTTCTTGAGCAGCAGGCGCATCCGGACAGCGAGATCCTGCTTGAGCGCGATAAACCCCGGCGTCGGGCAGAAAAAGAGGGAACTTTTGCGCAGATTTTTCAGGCCATGAACCCGGACACTTAACCCCTTTCTGGCAATTTTTCGCTGACTGAACTTTTTTTTCACCAGGCGGGAATAAACGACCCGCCTGTTCGTCTTATCTGCTCATTGTTAGCAGGATGAGCGAAAAATGACCCAAACTCCCTTTACTCCACGCCAGTTAATCACGCGCCTTGCCGTCATTGCACTGGTTCCGTTGCTATTGATCGTACTCTTTTTGTGGGGTGGCGGCTGGCTGTCGCCTCAGCGGCTAACCTCCGACAAGCTGGTCGGCGTATTGCAACAAGCCGGTGGCGAACATCCGGGGTTTCGCCGCAATCATGCCAAAGGCATTTGTGTGATCGGGCGTTTTATCTCTAACGGCAATGCCAGCGCACTTTCACGGGCGTCGGTATTTGCTGTGGGAGAAACACCGGTGATCGGGCGTTTTGCTATTGCTGGCGGAAATCCCTCCGCGCCGGATTACGCCGTGCCGGTTCGTAGCCTGGCGCTTGCTTTTCAACTGACAAACGGTGAACAGTGGCGCACCGGAATGAATGCCATGCCTTTTTTCCCGGTTTCGACGGTAGAACAGTTTTATGAGCTACAAGTCGCTTCGCTGCCGGATCCGGCAACCGGTAAACCGAACCCGGAAAAATTCAAAGCATTTGTACAGAAAAACCCCGAGATTATGCCGTTTCTGGCGTGGGCAAAACAGAACGTCCCCTCCTCAAGCTGGGCAAGCGATCGCTTTAACAGCCTGAATGCCTTCCGCTTTATCGACAAATCCGGCGCGTCGCATCTGGTGCGCTGGAGCGTGGTGCCGCACACCGCTTATCAGCCGATCGGCGCCGCGCAGAAAAACGATAACGATTTCCTGCAAAAGGATATCCAGCAGCGGCTGGCGCAAGGGCCATTACAGTGGGATCTGCTGATCACCGTAGCCGGGAAAGGCGATGATGGCAGCCGCGCATCGCAAGTCTGGCCCGCCGATCGCCAGACCATCAATGCCGGGACACTGGAGCTAAGCCAGGCTATTGCCCAGCAACAAGGCCCGTGCAATGACATCAATTATGATCCGCTGATCCTGCCCGATGGCATCGCCGCCTCTGACGATCCGTTACTGAATGCGCGTTCGGCGGCCTACGCCAAATCGTACAACGCGCGTACCCGTGAACAAGCCGCACAGACAGGAGCTCACTGATGAAACAGGTTGCTTATTTCCACCCGGCGCTGCGCGTCCTGCACTGGCTGATGGCGGCGGCGATCATCGCCATGCTGTTTATTGGCGTGCTGATGGTCTCGACCATTTCGTCACTGCACAGTTTGCTGGTGTCGATTCATAAACCGCTGGGTATGATGATTCTTGTCCTGGTGGTCGTGCGTTTGTGGCTGCGGTTTTATACTGCCACGCCAGCGTTACCGGCTTCACTGCCCGCCTGGCAGCGCGCGATGGCGCACCTCTCTCACTGGGCGCTCTATGCGATGATGCTGGCGCAACCGCTGATCGGCTGGGCAATGCTGTCAGCGGCAGGCTACCCTGTATCATTAGGTTCAGGCTTCGTTTTACCGCCCATTCTGCCGGTAAATAATGACTGGTATGCGATCCTGCGCCCGCTACATTCTTTGGTCGCGTTGGCGCTATTTGTTACGGTGATGCTGCATCTGGCCGCCGCCTTATTACACGCGTTAATACTGCGTGACGGGGTATTTGAAAGTATGTCCGGAACCCGCAAGCGATAAAGGCTATTTATGCAACTGACCGATGAAGAAATTCGTCAGGTGATGCCACATTTGCAACGTTTTGCCCTGTGGCTGACCCGCAACCCGCACAGCGCGGAGGATCTGGTGCAAAGCTGCCTGACGAAAGCATTGACGCGCAGGCTGGATAACACCGGGACGGAAAGCCTGCGCGCATGGCTGTTTGCTATTCTCTACCGGCAATTTATTGACGGCGAGCGGCGACGCAAACGCTATATGAAGCTGCTCAGCTTTTTTACCGGCGAGGAAACACTTAGCGACTCGTCGGAGTCGCTGGCGATTGCCGACGATACGCTGGCGCTGTTTGCCACGTTGCCCACCGAGTATCGCGTCATTTTGCTGCTGGTGAGCGTTGAGGGGCTGAGCTATAAAGAGGTGGCCGCCACGCTGGATATTCCGACCGGCACCGTAATGTCCCGCCTTTCGCGGGCGCGCAAAATGTTGCATGAGAAATTAGAAGGTAAGGTAACACCGTTACCGCTGAGGAGACTGAAATGACGCTGCCACCTGATGAACACGATCTGCATGCCTGGATGGATGGCGAAACCGATGACGCGACCTCAAAGCGGATTGAACATTATCTGGCGCAAAACCCGGTGGCCGCTGCACAAGTCGCGGGATGGCGGCGCGACGCGCAGCAGTTGCGCCAGGCGATGCAACAGCAACACGTACAACTGGAAAGCCCCGAACCGCACTATTTTCGTCGCCAGGTGCGGCAGCAACGCCAGTGGAAACTGGCGACGGCATTCGCGCTGGTGCTGGCGCTGAGCGTCGGCGGTTTCACCGGCTGGCAGATGAAAGAGTCGCAAATGTTGATGACGCATCAGCCGATGGAAGATGCGGTACAGGCTTATAAGCTGTTTGACAATACCTCCGTCACACCAATGGATGTGGTTGCCACGCAGCAAACGGAGCTAACCCGCTGGGTGTCGCGCTATTTCATTAACGGTCATCAGCCGCCGAACCTGGAGCAGTACGGCTTTACGCTGGTTGGCGGACGATTGATTGCCACCGCGCAAGGGCCAGCCGCGCTGATTATGTATCAGGGGCCGAGCGGCACGCGGGTTGGCTGGTACATTCGTCCGCTCAGCCCGGTGAAATTACCGCACGGCGAACGTCAGGCAGACGATGTCATGGCGCAATACTGGAGCGATGAACACTATAACTACGCGCTGGTGACACCGATGAATTCCGCCGCCGTCAATGGATTGCGTAAAGCGGTTTCGCAGGCGACCAGCTAGCGAGGTGAAGTAGCAAGAGAGCGGCGCAACACGCGCCGCTATTTACGCGCTACAATTTTTGCCCAGATGTTCTGGTCGTCATAGTGGCCGTTGAGAAACTCCGCCTGTTTCAGACAGCCTTCCAGTGTAAAACCATTCCGTTTCGCCACCTGATTACTGGCGTGATTCGCCACCCGGCATTTGATAACAAAGCGCCGCACATCGCCCCGGCGAGCATAAAACGCCATCAGTGCCTGCAGCGCCTGCGACAAAATCCCCTGCCCCTGAACTGCTTTATCCAGCCAGTAACCGATATAGGCCGTCTTGTTGAGCGGTTCGATGGCGTTAAATGCCAGCACGCCAGTGACAACTTCATCAACGACGATCATAAACATCTTCGCGTAGCCACGCTGATGCAGCAGCATATTGCTCTGTAGTGTTTTACGGGTATCTTCCACCGTGCGCACATACTGCGGCCAGTCGAGGAACTGCTGCAAATCGTCGCGATTTTTCACGATCAACTGGTGTAATTGATGCACAAATCGCTCATCAGCGGCCTGCAGCGTAATACGGTCGTTAACGGGAATGGTGGTATCTGAGTGGTGTTCCGTTGCCATTACGCCTCCGGAAAACTTTCGCCCCCAAACGGGGGCGAAGGAAGATTAACGCATCACGCGGTCGTCAACGTAGTTACGCTTGTCCGCCGCGGGCGGGAAATATTGATACAGCCAGGTTTCACTGATGGCATCGCCCTGACAGCGCAGGAACATGCGCATCTCCACCGGATCGGTGGAATCATTGGTCGGATACCAGTCGAAGAGAATGCGGTAACCGTCGAACGGTTCCACATACAGGATTTCTACCTGTTTCGCTTCGCCGCTGGAGAGCGTGATCACCGGCTCAATGCCTTTCGGCGCGGCCGCTTTCAGATCGCCGCCGACGAAATCAATAGCAAAGCGACGCGCCCATTTCTCCGGATAATGTTCGCCCGGCGCCCAGCCTTCCGGGAAGCCGCCCATCCCGGTACGGGTCGCGTAGACACGTGCCAGCGGTGAACGGACCGGCGGCATTGCACTCCAGTACAGACGATACTGGAAAGCAAACTCATCACCCGCTTTCACCGGTTTTTCCGGTTGCCAGAAGCACACAATGTTATCCAGCGTTTCGCCGGTAGTCGGGATCTCCATCAGGCTCACCGCCCCTTTGCCCCAGCGATTGCGCGGCTCGACCCACAAACTTGGGCGTTTGTTATACCAGCCCATCACATCCTGATAGTGGGAGAAATCGCGATCCAACTGCAACAGGCCAAAGCCTTTCGGGTTTTCATCCTGGAAAGCATTGAATTGCAGTTTTTGTGGGTTATTCAGCGGGCGGCAGATCCACTCACCGTTGCCACGCCACATTGCCAGACGGTCAGAGTCATGAATTTGCGGATGAATAGTGTCGCATACGCGACGCTCATTGTTGCCGCAGCTGAACATACTGGTCATCGGCGCGATACCGAGCTGTTTGATGTCTTTGCGCGCATACAGACGGTTATCCACATCCATGATCACCTGGCTCTCTTCGCAGTGGATCACGAATTTGTAAGCCCCGGTGATGCTCGCGCTGTCCAGCAGCGCATAGACGGTAAACGTGGTATCAGACGGTTTCGCGGTTTCGAACCAGAAGGCGGTAAAGTCCGGGAACTCTTCCGGCTGATCGGTAAAGGTGTCAATGGCCACGCCGCGCGCGGAAAGGCCATACTGGAAAGTGCTGTCCACCGCGCGGAAATAGCTCGCGCCGAGGAACGAGACGATATCGCGGCGCGCCAGTTCCGGCGCTTTAAAGGCACGAAAACCGGCAAATCCGAGATCGCTCTGGCCTTCCAGTTGTTTGGTATCCACGCCCGCATCGTGATAGTTGAACAGCTCCGGGCGGAAGTGAATTTCACGCGCCTGATGCGTTTCCTGATCCAGCGAGAACATGCGCACGCGGCGGCGGAAACCCATGCCGACGTGGAAGAACTGCACATCCAGTTGACGCCCTTCGACGTTATTCCACAGCGAATGCTGCGCATCATACTGGATGCTGTTGTAAGCCTGCGGCGTCAGGTTTGCCAGCGTATTCGGCAATGCTTTCGGCGCACCGCCCCACGGCTGTTCCGACAGATCGTGCGCCATTGATTGCAGCACAGAGAAGTCAAAACGGCGGCTCTGCCCATCGGCAATATCCGTCTCCGCCGCAAACGCCGCGCGGGAGAAAAGAGATGCAACACCGGTGGTGCCGTAGGTGGCTGCAAGGGCCATGGATGCCTGAATAAATCGTCTGCGGTTCATGCCTGGTAACACGTCCTTCTGGTCGTAGAATGGCATTTCGCAATTGTGCGAAATAGCGACAAAAGCATTTCTTTATTGAACGCACACTCTAGACAAAATTCATTGAGAATCCAATTGTTGGCAGTTGAGAATTTACTCAAAACCGAAAATATTTCCTGTCGATGAGATCAGGCTGAAAATAATATGAAGTGAGGTATAACGCTGGAATTACACAGAAAGAAAAAAGCCCCTGCCGGACATCAGGCGGCAGGGGCCAGAGTAGTGAATCGTTATTGTGCGCTTACGCTAACATCAATACCGGGGAAGTACTTTTCCGCCAGACTTTTGATGGTGCCGTCAGCGCGGACTTTATCAATGGCGGCATCAAGCTGTTTTTTTGTCGCATCGTCACCTTTGCGCAGCCCAAAACCGATGCCGCTACCGAGGATCGTATCGTCCGATACCGGTTTGCCAATAAAGCCAAACCCTTTCCCTTGCGGCTTGCTGAGGAAACCTGCCTGCCCCGCCGCCGACATCACCAGTGAGGCGTCGATACGGCCGTTCAGCAAATCTCCCCACGCCATGTTCTGATCTTTATACGACACCACCGTGACACCGTGCTTTTCCCAGTGCTCTTTGGCGTAGGTTTCCTGAATAGAACCCTGCAACACGCCGATGGTTTTCCCTTTCAGCCCTTCCGCAGTGGCTTCCATCCCGTCGCCGCTTTTACCGACCAGTTGTGAAGGAATACGGTAGATTGGCTGTGTGAAATCGATGCTTTTACGCCGTTGTTCGGTGATGTTCATCGCCGAGTTAATGGCATCAAATTTTTTCGCCGTCAGCCCTGGGATCAGCGCATCAAACGAGGTTTCCACCCAGCTGCATTTCAGTTGTGCGGCTTTACAGATGGCGTTGCCCAACTCGATATCAAACCCTTCCAGCTCGCCTGCGGCATTGCGGCTTTCGAACGGCGGATATTCCGCCTCAACGCCATAGCGCAGTTCCGTTGCCGCGAATGAAGAGAGTGAGCAGAGCAAACCCATACCCAGACAGAGTGCTTTTAGTTTCATTATTAACGCTCCTTAGCGTGGCTTAACACGACACAGGGCCTGCGCGCCTGCTCTTAATGTGGCCTCATCTTTGGCAAAAGAGAGGCGAATGAGTTTGTTATCTGTCCCGTCTGTATAAAACGCCGACAGCGGTATGGTCGCAACACCGTACTCAGTAATCAGGCGTTTGACCATCTCGCTGTCGCTCTCATCGCTGAACGCACTGTAATCCGCTAACAGGAAGAAAGAACCCGCGCTGGGTAACAGGCGGAACGGCGAATCAACCAGCAGCGTTTGCAGCAGATCGCGCTTGCGCTGATAAAACGACGACAGCATCAGCCAGCCTTGCGGATCGCGCATCTGCTCGGCAAACGCGTACTGCATCGGGGTATCGGCAGAGAACATCAAAAATTGATGTACCTTGCAGATTTCATCCATCAATTCGGCGGGAGCAACGCAATAGCCGACGCGCCAGCCGGTAACATGATAGGTCTTCCCGAAAGAAGAGACGATCACGCTGCGCTCCGCCAGCTGCGGGTGCGTCGCCATGCCGTGATGCGGTTCACCGTCAAATACGACGTGCTCGTACACCTCATCCGAGAGGATCACAATATCCGTATTGCGGGTTAAGGCGGCCAGTTGATCGAGGTCAGCGCGGGAGAAGACCTGCCCGCTGGGGTTGTGCGGCGTGTTAACGATGATCATCCGCGTACGCGGCGTAATCGCTGCCCGCACTTCATCCCAGTTAACGGCGAAATCCGGCACCGTCAGCTTAATGGCAATCGGTGTGGCACCCTGCAAACGAACAATCGGCGCATAGCTGTCAAACGACGGTTCAAAGTAGATCACTTCATCGCCAGGATGCACCAGCCCGCTAATCGCGGAGTACAAACCCTGGCTGGCGCTGGCGGTGATCAGCACTTCGCTATCGACGTCGTAATGCGTGCGGTAGAGATCGGCAATTTTCTGCGCAATACGCTCTTTCAGCGAACGCAGCCCGGTCATCGGTGCGTACTGGTTGTGATTCTCCTGCATGGCGCGGGTAACACCGGCAACCAGTTGCGGATCGCAGGGGAAATTGGGCGCGCCCTGAGAGAGGTTAATCGCGTTGTGCTCGGCGGAAAGCTGGCCAATCACGGTAAAAATGGTGGTACCGACATCAGGTAATTTGGAACGGGTTCTCACCGGCGTGCGCAAAGTCATTGTTCATCCTTTCGCTAAAAAGTGCATAAGCATTCAAACCAAAAGCACGCTGTCGCGACAATCGAATTGTTGTCATAATAGCCATGATAAAAACGCATAGCTGGAGTTGCCATGTCACACCGAACCCTGCCGCTGAATGCCATTGACGCCTTTCTGGTCACCGCCCGTCATCTCAATTTGACGCACGCTGCGCGCGAGTTATGCCTGACGCAGGGTGCGGTCAGCCGCAAGATCGCCGCGCTGGAAAGCTGGTTTGGTTTTCCGTTGTTTGAGCGCCACGCGCGCGGGCTGCGCTTATCCCCGCAGGGCAGCGCCCTATTGCCGGAACTGCGCAGCGCGTTTGAACACTTGTTGATTGTTGCCGACCAGGCGCGCGCGCAGCAGACGGTGGTGCGACTGAAAGCGCCAACCTGCGCCATTCGCTGGCTGGTGCCGAAGCTGTTGCACATTGAGCAGCGCTACCCGGAGTTGCAGATTTCGCTCACCACCACCACCGATCACACCATCAATTTCAAAACAGAACCTTATGACGCAGCAATTGTGTTCGGCACGCATTTAAGCGCCGGGGATTTGCTGTTTGAAGAGGCGCTGACGCCGGTACTAAACAGCGCGCTGGCCGCAAAAACGCCGCTGGAGAAAGCAACGCTACTGCATCCGACGCGGGATAAAACCGACTGGTCGCTGTGGCTGGCCAGGCAGCAGGATTTCCAGCCGGCCATGAGGAAAAATCAACACTTCGACACCATGGATCTGGCGATTACCGCCGCTATCCAAGGGCTGGGGATGGCCATTGCCGACGAGACAGTCGTGGCTGAAGATATCCGCGCCGGGCGGCTTCAGCGGCCGTTTGCGCTGAGTATCAAGACCGGCGCCAGCTACCGGCTGGTCCTGCGCCAGTCGGCCAATAAAGCCGACGGGCTGGCGGCGTTTCGTGAGGGCTTGCTGGCGGCTAATCCAGCTTAACGTGGTGGCGCATCACCCGGCGAAAGAAGCTCAGACGCGTGCGCATAAAGCGATTAACCAGGCGAAATCCTGCATGTTTATTCAGTCCGATGCGCAGCAGTCTGTCGCGCCCGCGCACGCAGGCCAGCCAGTTCACCGGGCCGGCAAGCGATTCACAATGACGGCTGGCATGGCGGGCAAACTGCACCCAGTAATCGGCAAGATGCGCGGCAAACGCCAGATCGCGCGGGTTAACGTAGCTGCGCGACGGCTCCGAAAGCATAAGATTGTCGAATACGTAGGGCACTTCGTTACCGTGCCACGCGCCGTTGATGTAAGTGTCATGCGCTGCTTCCGCAACATAATCAAACCAGTAGCGCCAGCAGGGTTGCCGCACCCGCTGCTGCGCCTGCATCACCACCAGCCCGAGCGTGGTAAATGCCATATCGCGACACACCTGGCGGCCCAGCTCGGCATCGCCCTTCACACCCGGATAAAGCAATTTAATCAGCCCTAACCCAAGGCGCTGCTCGCGACGCATTTTCTCGATCTGCCCGGCGAGATCGACGCCAAACTCCGCCATCACGCTGGCTTCATCGCTGTTCGAGCCAATAATCACCGGCATCGGGTGCTGCCTTGCGGCAAAAAACACATCGAGCATCGGTTCCGGAAGTACCTCGTCGCCGACAATCGGCGCAGGGGCAATTTTCAGCGGTGCAACCAGCGGCCAGAACGCATCGGCCGGGATCGCCCGCAATTGCTCTGCGCTGGCGTTTGTCAGGCCAAAGTGCGCAGCAATCGCTTCGCCTTTTGCCAGTGCCGCTTCCCGCGGCGTATCCGGCAAGGTATAGCTGCTCTGAATAATGCCTTTATGAAACAGCCCTTTTGCCAGTGGAGAAGCCATCAGCGCCATCACGCTGCGCGCCCCGGCAGATTCGCCAAACAGCGTAACGTTTTCCGCATCGCCACCAAACGCGGCAATGTTCTCCTGCACCCAGTGCAAGGCGGCGATTTGATCGAGCAAGCCGAAGTTATATACGCGTTCGCCCTCTTCGGCTTCCAGCGCCGGATGGGCGAAAAAGCCGAGATGGCCGAGCCGATAATTGAGCGTCACCAGCACCACGCCGCGCGCGGCCAGCGCTTTGCCATCGTAGGGCGGTAGCCCGCCGGAGCCAATGGTAAACCCGCCGCCGTGCAGCCAGACCATCACCGGCAGCGGTTTTTCGCGTTCGGTGGGCGACCAGACGTTAAGGTAGAGGCAATCTTCAGAGAACTGTCCCGGATCGCCACCGCCAATCTGCTGACAAGACTCGCTGTTTTGCCAACTGGCGGCAGAAAAACGGTCGGCGATGCGCACCCCTTGCCAGGGTTCCACCGGCTGCGGCGCGCGCCAGCGCAGCGGGCCAACGGGCGGCGCGGCAAACGGAATACCGCGCCAGACATCAAAGGCCGCTTCGCGACAGCCCAGCACGCTGCCGTGGCGGGTGTGCGCCAGCGGCGCGGAAGGATTCTCCATAACAACATCATCCGGAAATAACTGATTTCTGGCAGATTACCTGTTTTACAGCAGACCGCAACGTCGTTTGCTGCGCTCGGATGCCTCCTGATAAAGAGTAAATTCGTCGAGTACCGGGCAACCGAGCGCCGCTTCAAACTGCGCTTTGCTGGCGTTGCCGTGGCTGCGCGCCTGGGTTTCATTGCCAAGGTTGGACTGGAAGATCCCCGCTGCGCTGACCGGCAGAAAATCTTCGTAGGTGATGGGCTGCGCCACTACCCAGCCGCGTTCGATCAGCGGTTGCGGATCGTCGCCGGGGCGGATCGCCTGGCGATGCGCTTCGCCGGTAGGCGTCAGCCGGTAGCGGAACCACGCCAGCTCCTGCTTACGCAACAGCATTTCGCTGTCCGGGAAGGCTTTGAACACGTCCTGTAAATGCAACTGGTGCGTGAGATTGTCTTTACCAGTGCCCGCCTCTGCCAATAACTGATCGTACAGCGCCCGCCCTTTTGGCGTCAGCGCCACGCCGCGCTGCTCGATTTCACCGAAGCGCGCGGTATGCGTTCCCTGATGTTCACCGTTGAACAGCACCGGTTCATCCAGCGCTTTGAAACTGGTCTGACGCAGTAAAATCGGCACATCGCGGCGCGGCGGCCCTTCGATAAGGATCTTCGGCTCGATTCCGTATTTCGGCATCAGCGCCTGCACACGATCGATATCCAGCGTTCGCGGCGTTAAGTGATTGATATGGCAGCCTGGGAAACAGACCACATCGGCAATCAGCCGGTGCTCGTTGTGCAGAGCCTGGTACGTTTGCTCATCAACCGTGGCATGACGATGCCAGCGGAATGTCTCCAGCGCCTCCTGCACAAAAGCGTCGGCCTGCGGCGCGGTAAAACCGCCGTTCAGCTCATGCAGTTCAATCAACTGGCGACAAGCCGGCGTAAAGATATCGCGCTTCGCCAGGATCGCCGCCGCTTTGTTGCGCAACGACTCGTTCTCTATCAACTCCAGCCGCAGCAGCGAAGTAAAAATGCGAAACGGATTGCGCGCCAGCGCGGCGTCATCCACCGGACGAAACGCGGTAGAGTGTACCGGTACGCCCGCCTGCGACAGGTCGTAATAGCTCACCGGGTACATCCCCATAACGGCAAACATCCGCCGCAGCCAGGATAACTCTTCCGCAGTGCCCACCCGGATCGCGCCATGGCGCTCAACATTAAGCCGTGCCAGCTCATCCGCATTGGCCAGTTGTTCATGTAACCGGGGATTGTGTTCCAGAACGGCGAGGTTCACATCAGCAACCAGCTCCAGCAGCGTGCCGTATTGCGGAACTTCCTGCTGGTACATTGCCGACATGGCCTGTGAAAATTGTTCGCGTATCTCATCGGCCGTGATGTTGTAACCCATTTCATTTTCCTTCCTGTGTGCTCTCTTCTGGAGTGTAGGAAGCACATTCACGCGCGTGATGGGAAATTTACAAAGTGTGATCGTGGCAGGAAACGGATGCCGCTGAAGCGCAAAAAAACATAACGAAAGATTATGGAAACCGCCGGAGAAACCCATACAAAGTTGCAGGTTTCGTCACACTGCGCGGAAAATCTGTTTGTGACTCAAATAGATTAGATGTTAAGAATACTTTGCAATCAAGTTATCAAAAATAAACAACTTTACTTGTCACCGAAGCCGCTTAGTTTTTAACATCATCTTATGGAAAAAAATGGTCTCTTTTCACAGCGCATTCGCCTGCGCCATTTACATACCTTCGTGGCCGTTGCTCAACAAGGAACTCTGGGGAGAGCGGCTGAAACCCTCAATTTAAGTCAGCCTGCGCTGTCGAAAACCCTGAATGAACTGGAACAACTGACCGGCAAGCGTCTGTTCGAACGTGGTCGTCTCGGCGCGCAGTTGACGCATGTCGGCGAGCAGTTTCTGACGCACGCGGTACGGGTGCTGGATGCCGTCAATATTGCCGGGCAGTCGCTGGATCATAAGGCGGAACAGAAAAGCGATCTGATCCGCATTGGCGCCCTGCCGACTGCCGCGCTGGGTATTTTGCCGGCGGTGATTGGCCAGCTCCATAAACAACAACCGGATCTTAAGATCCAGGTCGCTACTGCCCATAATCCGATGCTGCTGGCCGGGCTGAAGTCCGGTGAACTCGATCTGGGCATTGGCCGGATGTCAGACCCGGAGCTGATGAGCGGCCTTAATTACGAACTGCTGTTTCTGGAATCACTGAAACTGGTGGTGCGTCCAAAGCATCCCCTGCTGCAAAGTACCGTGACCTTAAGCCGCGTGCTGGAGTGGCCGGTGGTGGTGCTGCCGGAAGGCACCCCTCCGCGTGATAGCGCAGAAGAACTGCTGGCCAGCCAGAATTGCAAACTGCCCGCTGGCTGTATCGAGACGCTCTCTGCCTCGCTGTCGCGCCAGTTAACCGTCGGTTTTGACTATGTCTGGTTTGTGCCGTCGGGCGCGGTAAAAGATGATTTACGTCTCGGCTCGCTGGTCGCCCTGCCGATTCCGCCGCTGGGAATCGGCGATCCGGTTGGCATTATCACGCGTGTCGATACGCCGCTGCCGCCTGCTGCGCATTCGCTTATCAGCGCAATCCGCAAAATCATGCCGGGTTAACCTCCCGGCACTTCATTCGGTTCTTCTTGTTGCGCAAATGGTAAACATCTCGTTAATTGTGTGATAAAAAGTGGTTGTTGATTAAGGGTTGTTGTTACACGAGCCAGGATAACGCTGTAACAACCCGCATCCGGAAGAACCAATGAAATTTAAAACAGCGATTAAACCCTACCACGCCGCTGCCGGTGGTCTGGGCTCTCTGGAAGCCACCACGCGCTTCGTCATTGACAGCAAAAATGCCCTCAAAAATATGCGCAACCTGTTGCGCATGAACAAAGCTCGGGGCTTCGACTGCCCTGGTTGCGCCTGGGGCGATGATAATAAAAGTACCTTCAGTTTCTGCGAAAACGGCGCGAAAGCGGTCACCTGGGAAGCTACCCGCCGCCAGATCGACGCCACGTTTTTTGCGCAACACAGCGTCAGCGCCCTGAACCGCCAGAGTGACTACTTTCTTGAATATCAGGGGCGCCTGACCGAACCGCTGCGCTATAACCCGCAAACCGACCACTACGAACCGATTAGCTGGGACGATGCGCTGGCGATGATCGGCGAACATATCCGGGCGCTGGATAATCCCAACCAGCTTGAGTTGTACACCTCCGGGCGCGCCAGTAATGAAGCCTCTTACCTGTATCAGTTGTTTGGCCGCATGGTCGGTACCAACAACTTCCCGGATTGCTCCAATATGTGCCATGAAGCCAGCGGCGCCGGGCTAAAACGTAGCATTGGCGTCGGTAAAGGCACCATTCATCTGGTTGATTTTGATAAAGCGGACGCCATTTTTGTCTTCGGACAAAACCCCGGCACCAACCATCCACGCATGCTGCACAGCCTGCGTCACGCCGCCGATCGCGGCGCGCGAATTGTCACCTTTAACACCCTGCGCGAACGTGGCCTTGAGCGTTTTGCCGATCCGCAAAAACCGCTGGAAGTGATCACGCCAATGGCGGGAACCATCAGCTCTTCCTACTATCAGCCGAATCTCGGCGGTGATATGGCAGCGGTACGCGGGATCGCCAAAGCGTTGCTGGAAACCCAGCGTCAGCGCCTTGCTAACGGCGAAAGCAGCATCTTCGCGGATGATTTTATTACTGAGCACACTCAGGGCATTGAGGCGTGGTTTGCGCAAATTGATGCCACCGACTGGCAAATCATTGAGCAGCAATCTGGCCTCAGCCAGCAGCAGTTGCGTGATGCGGCGGCAATATGGCAGACCGCAGAACGGGTGATCTGCACCTGGGCGATGGGCATTACCCAGCACAAACATTCGCTGGATACGGTGCGGGAAATTACTAACCTGCAACTGCTCGGCGGCCATCTGGGTAAACCGGGAGCCGGGCTGTGTCCGGTGCGTGGTCACAGCAATGTGCAGGGCAACCGCACGATGGGGATCGATGAAAAACCGCCGCAGGCACTGCTCGACAGCCTTGCCCGCCACTTCCATTTCGAACCGCCGCGTGAGCACGGTCACCATACAGTTGAAGCTATTCAGGCGATGCTGCGCGATGAAGTGAAAGTGTTGCTTGCGCTGGGTGGTAATCTTGCCGCCGCCGCGCCGGACACGCCGCTGACCTGCGAAGCGCTGCGCCGCTGCGGGCTAACGGTCTATATCAGCACCAAACTCAACCGCAGCCATTTAATGCCGGGTAAACAGTCGCTTATTCTGCCAACGCTGGGCCGCACCGAAGAGGATGTTCAGGCCTCAGGCCGCCAGTTTGTCACTGTCGAAGACTCCTTCAGCATGGTGCATGCTTCCGAAGGGATCGGCAAACCGCTGGCGGCAACGCAGCGCTCGGAAACAGCGATTGTCGCCGGGATTGCCCATGCGACCTTAGGCACAGCGCAACTCGACTGGCTGGCGCTGGCCGCCGATTACAACCTGATTCGCGACCATATTGCCGCCACGATCCCTGGCTTTCAGAATTTCAATGCCCGTTGCGACGAACCCGGTGGTTTCTGGCTGGGCAATGCGGCGGCGGAGCTGCGTTTCAATACGCCATCCGCGAAAGCGGAATTCAGCGCTGCGGCGCTGCCTGACGCGGTCTGCCCGGAAATCACCGCGCCGTTTGTGTTGCAGACGTTACGCTCGCACGATCAGTACAACACCACGATTTATGGCCTCGACGATCGTTATCGCGGGGTTTATGGCCAGCGCGATGTGCTGTTTATGCACCCGGCCGATATTGCTGCGCTCGGCCTGAGCGATGGCGATCGCGTCGATATTGAAACCCAGGCCACGGATGGCGTGGTTCGCCGCGTGGAGGATTTCCGCCTCGTCGCCTACGATATCCCGCGCGGTAACCTTGCAGCTTACTACCCGGAGACGAACCCGCTGGTTCCTTTGACCCGCTTTGGCGACGGCACCGGGACACCCACCTCAAAATCGATCCCCGTGAGCGTCACTGCGGCGCAAACGCGCGCAACCCTGCGTATAGCCTGACCTTCCAGCCCGCATTTTGCGGGCTTTTTGCTCATTACCCGCGCCGGATTTTAACAACTTCGAATAATAATTTAACAGAATCATCATACTTTCGATTCACCATATGGTTCATTTATGTTTACAATGGTGCTTCGTTTTGTGACAAAGAAAGTAATTTAACCTTCATTCATAACAATACCCCTATAAAAATTATCCATTTGGTTCGGACGGTTACCGTTTGCCGTTCCGCACACGAATGGGTTTCAGGAGAAAAACATGGCACCTGGTAATACGCCACGCGGGATGGTAAGCGTCCTGAAGTGGTTACTGGCCGTACTGATGATGGTTATCGGTCTGGCGATTGGCATTCTCGGTTATAAACTTGTCGCCGTCGGCGGCAGTCCCTACTTCCTCATCATGGGCATCGTGATGGTGGTGGCGGCAGGTTTGATTATCAAAAACCGCCCCAGCGGTATTATGCTCTACGCACTGGCATTTATCGTTTCTCTTTTCTGGGCAGTCAGCGACGCTGGCTGGTCATTCTGGCCGCTGTTCTCGCGCCTGTTTACTTTCGGCGTGCTGGCCTTGCTGGCTGCACTGCTGTGGCCGCTGCTGCGTGCGCAACAACGTGCGACGCCGCTGCGTAAATCCTCATTCAGCCTGGCAGGCGTACTGGCGGTGCTGCTGCTGGTTAGCGCAGGCGGCATGTTCAAAACATGGAATGTGATCGCGCCAACGGAAGCAGTTCCGGTGAAACCTGTTGCCGCCGGGACGGCGCAGCAGGACTGGAAACACTGGGGCAACACCACCCACGGCGATCGCTTCGCCGCGCTGGATCAGATTAACAAGCAAAACGTTAACCAGTTGAAAGTCGCCTGGGTCGCACACACGGGAGATATCCCGCAGAGCAACGGTTCTGGCGCGGAAGATCAGAATACGCCGCTACAAATTGGCGACACGCTATATGTCTGTACGCCGTACAGTAAAGTGCTGGCGCTGGATGTGGATTCAGGCAAAGAGAAATGGCGCTACGATTCGAAAGCTACTGCGCCAAACTGGCAACGCTGCCGCGGCCTGGGCTATTACGAAGACAGCCAGGCGCAGGCTGCGGCACAGAGCACCTCGCCTGCTGCCTGCCCGCGTCGTCTGTTCCTGCCCACCACCGATGCACGCCTGATTGCGATTAATGCCGATAACGGCAAAGTCTGTGATGACTTCGGCGACCACGGTGTGGTCGATCTGGGCGTTGGCATGGGCGAAATCAAACCGGGTTACTACCAGCAAACCTCGACGCCACTGGTCGCCGGGAATGTGGTGGTGGTCGGCGGTCGCGTGGCGGATAACTTCTCCACAGGCGAACCGCCGGGCGTTGTTCGTGCGTACGACGTTCACAGCGGTAAACTGGCGTGGGCGTGGGATCCGGGCAACCCGGCGATCACCGGACTGCCGCCGGAAGGCCAGACTTATACACGCGGTACGCCGAACGTCTGGTCTGCGATGTCGTATGACGCCAAACTGAACCTGATCTATCTGCCAACCGGCAACGCCACCCCGGATTTCTGGGCCGGTGAACGTACCGCGCTGGACGATAAATACAGCTCTTCAGTGGTTGCTGTAGATGCCACCACAGGAAAAGTGCGCTGGCACTATCAGACCACACACCACGATTTGTGGGACTTCGACCTGCCTTCACAACCCGCGCTGTTCGACCTGCCGGATGGCAAAGGCCACACCACGCCGGTACTGGTGCAGACCAGTAAACAGGGCATGATCTTTATGCTCAACCGTGAAACCGGCGAGCCGGTGGCGAAAGTGGAAGAGCGTCCGGTTCCGGCGGGCAACGTGCAGGGCGAGCGTTATTCACCGACGCAGCCTTACTCGGTGGGCATGCCGATGATTGGCAACCAGACGCTGAAAGAGTCTGATATGTGGGGTGCGACGCCGATCGACCTGCTGTTGTGCCGTATCGCCTTTAAATCGATGCGCCACCAGGGTGTCTTTACCCCGCCGGGTCTCGATCGTTCCCTGCAATTCCCTGGCTCACTGGGCGGAATGAACTGGGGCAGCGTGTCGCTCGACCCGAACCATAACCTGATGTTTGTTAACGATATGCGTCTGGGGCTGGCGAACTATATGGTGCCGCGTGCGAACGTCGCGAAAAACGCCAGCGGTATTGAGATGGGGATTGTGCCGATGGACGGTACGCCGTTTGGCGCGATGCGCGAGCGCTTCCTCTCGCCGCTGGGTATTCCGTGCCAGCAGCCGCCTTTCGGCACAATGTCTGCAGTCGATCTCTCCACCGGGAAACTGGTGTGGCAGGTTCCGGTCGGTACCGTAGAGGATACCGGCCCACTGGGTATCCGCATGCATATGCCAATTCCAATCGGTATGCCGACGCTGGGCGCGTCACTTTCCACCCAGTCCGGCCTGCTGTTCTTTGCCGGTACTCAGGATTTCTACCTGCGCGCGTTTGATACCGCCACCGGGAAAGAGATCTGGAAAGACCGCCTGCCGGTGGGTAGCCAGTCCGGCCCGATGACCTATGTGTCGCCGAAAACCGGTAAGCAATACATCATTATCAATGCGGGCGGTGCACGTCAGTCACCGGATCGCGGTGACTACGTGATTGCTTATGCGCTTCCCGATAAGCAATAAGTTGTGATGGTGATAAAAAAGCCTGCTGATGCGGGCTTTTTTTTCGTCCGCGGCCCCCGAAAGCAGGGCGAGTTTCAGCCAACCTGCAACCAATCTTAAACAAACATTTCACTCGCCAGACACAGATTGCCGCCGCTGATAAACTACATAGTATCCACCCTGGAGAGCGGAAGGTTATTGTCATGCAATATGAAGAACAGCAGCTTATCAACGGCCTTTTCGAACGTCTGAAACAGACCGGACAACAAAACAGTCAACGGGATGCAGATGCCGAGCGTCAGATCGCGGAATTCGTCAGACAGCAGCCTGCAGCCCCCTACTATATGGCGCAATCGATTTTGATTCAGGAAGCGGCGCTGAAACGCCTGCAAGCGCGGGTTCAGGAGCTTGAAAGCGAATTAGCCGCGCAAAAAAGCAAACCCTCGACGGGCGGCAGCTTCCTCGGCGGCCTGTTTGGCGGCGGGAAAAGCAACCCGCAGTCGGCCAATAGCTGGAATGCCCAGCCGCAACAACCACCGGCACAGGATTATTCACGGGCGGCAGCACCGGCTTCGGCCCCGGCTCCCCGCAGCGGCGGTTTTATGGCTGGCGCGCTGCAAACTGCCGCTGGCGTGGCCGGTGGCGTCGTGCTGGCCGAGATGCTGACCAGTATGTTCCATCAATCGCGGCCGGAAGAGATCGTGAATATCATCGAAGAACCGGCAACACCCGCCGGTGGTGATCCGTTTACCGCCAATCAATACGGCGACTTTAATAACGTCTCTGACACCCGCTTCCTCAACCAGGACGATCAGTTCGGCAATAATAACGACGCCTGGCAGAACGATGATTTTGATGACAACGACTACAGCAATGATGACGACAGCTTTATATAACGACGTTAGCGCTGGATAGAAAAAGAGGCCTTACGGCCTCTTTTCTTTTGCGGATTATCAGAAGGTTTCCCAGTTATCGCCGTTTGCCAGCGCAGGGCGCTGCGGTTTAAACGGTTTTGCCGTTGGCGAAGATGTGCTGTTCTGGCGCTGCGGCGCAGCACCGGTCAGGCGGAAAGCGCCTACCGCTTCGGTCAGACGCGCGGCCTGCTCTTCCAGCGAAGCGGCTGCGGCGGACGCTTCTTCTACCAGCGAGGCGTTTTGTTGCGTTACGTTGTCCATTTCCGTGATCGCCTGGCTCACCTGGGTGATACCTTTGCTCTGCTCATCGGATGCCGCTGCAATTTCCAGCATGATATCGGTTACGCGTTTCACCGCCGTCACGATCTCATCCATCGTTTCGCCAGCAGAAACCACTTCACCGGAACCTTGCTCAATCAGGCTGACGGATTCACTGATCAGCGCTTCAATCTCTTTTGCCGCCTGCGCACTGCGGCTCGCCAGCGTACGCACTTCGCTGGCCACCACGGCAAAGCCGCGGCCCTGTTCACCGGCACGCGCCGCTTCTACGGCGGCGTTGAGCGCCAGGATATTGGTCTGGAAGGCAATGCTGTTGATCACCGCAGTAATTTCAGAGATTTTGCGTGAACTGGTGGTGATGTTGCCCATCGTCTGCACCACGCCGGAGACAATTTGCCCGCCTTTGGTCGCTTTGCCGGAGGCGTCACGCGCCAGACCACTGGCATGGTGTGCGTTGTCAGCGTTCTGTTTCACCGTCGCGGTCAGTTGTTCCATGCTGGCAGCCGTTTCTTCAATTGCCGCCGCCTGTTGCTCGGTACGCGAAGAGAGATCGGTATTACCGGCGGAGATTTCACTGGTTCCTCTATAGATCTCTTCCGCGCCCTGGCGAACCGTAGCGACGGTGGTAACCAGCGAATGCTGCATCGCCTGCAAATCACTGCTCAGACGGCCAATCTCACTGCGGCCAGTCGGTTCATCCTCAACGGTCAAATCACCGGAGGCAATGCGCGCGATACGCTGCGCCGCACGTTGCAGCGGGTTGATCACCACGCGGCGCAGTACGATGAAGGTGATGACTGTCAACACCAGTGCAAAGGCGAAGGCAGCGGCCATAAAAGTAAGCCCTAATTGCGTACGGCTGTGCGCCAGCTCTGTCAGATGTTCTGCGCGATCGGTGCGGATCTTAATCGCTTTCAGCAGCACGGTGTTATACGCGGCATCAAGCTGGCGCGCCTGTTCGCTTTCATGGTTGATGATGGCTTCAAACATGCCGTTTTTCGCGTATTTCAGCATCGGCTGCATGCCTGCGATGTAGGCATTAAACAGGCGAGTCAGATCGTCATCCAGCGCAACGTCCTCAGGCGTTTTAACTTCGCGCGCCATATAGACCTTGAAACCATCCTGCGATTGTTGAATACGTTTTTCCGCTTGCGCGACGTTATTTTTCATGTCGTCCATTTCGGCGATACGGCTTGCCGCGCCGGCATGGATCAGATTAAGACGAGCTGTACGTAAGTTGTTAGAACTGTTAGATAATCCCATGCGAACCTGGATTTCCTGCGTCACATCACGCTGATCGCGATCCGCTTGCATCATAAAATATCCTGCCAGGCCGGAGCTGAGCGCAAACAGCACCAGAATACCGCTGAGAATGGAGGAAAACAGGGGAACCAATCGAATATTGTGCATAAATCCAATGCTTTGCATTGCTGCTTTGTTATCCATGGCTATCGACTCTCATATTTGTCTAATGCATTCATCACGATGATATATATGCATCGGCAATAATTGGATTTTTCTTATGGAGAAAATCGTAACAGCGGTCACAGATTTGGACATTGGTAGCGCCAGCGGTTACACCGCTGGCGTGAAGCAGGATTAATTATCGCCGAAATGGATAACGGTACGGATAGATTTACCTTCGTGCATCAGATCAAACGCGTCGTTGATCTGCTCCAGCGGCATGCGATGGGTGATGAACGGATCGAGGCGAATTTTGCCCGCCATCGCATCTTCCACCATGCCCGGCAACTGGCTGCGGCCTTTCACGCCGCCAAACGCGGAACCGCGCCATACGCGACCGGTCACCAGTTGGAACGGACGGGTGCTGATCTCCTGGCCCGCGCCCGCGACACCGATGATCACGCTTTCGCCCCAGCCTTTATGGCAGCACTCAAGCGCAGAACGCATAACGTTGACGTTACCGATACATTCAAAGCTGAAATCAACGCCGCCGTCGGTCATCTCAACAATCACATCCTGAATCGGACGGTCGTGATCTTTCGGGTTGATAAAGTCGGTTGCACCCATCTCTTTCGCCAGCGCGAATTTATCCGGGTTGGTATCGATAGCCAGAATCCGCCCGGCTTTCGCCTGAACCGCGCCCTGAATCGCCGCCAGACCGATACCGCCGAGACCGAAGATCGCCACGGTATCGCCCTCTTTCACTTTCGCCGTGTTGTGCACCGCGCCGATACCGGTGGTAACACCGCAGCCGAGCAGACAAACTTTATCCAGCGGCGCCTGCTCGTTCACTTTTGCCAGCGAGATTTCCGCGCAGACGGTGTATTCGCTGAAGGTGCTGGTACCCATATAGTGGAAAATCGGCTCGCCGTTGTAAGAGAAACGGGTGGTACCATCCGGCATCAGACCTTTCCCCTGCGTGGCGCGTACGGCCTGGCAGAGGTTGGTTTTACCGGATTTACAGAACTTACATTCACCACATTCTGCGGTGTACAGCGGAATAACGTGGTCGCCCGGTTTCAGGCTGGTCACGCCTTCGCCGACTTCAACCACAATCCCGCCGCCTTCATGGCCGAGCACCGCCGGGAATACCCCTTCCGGATCGTCACCGGAGAGCGTAAACGCGTCGGTATGACACACCCCGGTATGCGTGATACGGACCAGCACTTCGCCCTTTTTCGGCGGCGCAACGTCGATTTCGACGATTTTAAGAGGTTGACCCGGCCCGAAGGCAACGGCTGCACGTGATTTCATATGTCTCTTCCTTTTTGTGAATACCTTGATGCTTATTTTAGATAAGAGCGCAAAAGATGACCGACTTCTGCCATGCGAACCGCACGCTGCTCCGCAGTGGTGTCGCCGTTGACCAGCTCATCTTTCAGGTGAATTTCAACCATTTCGCCCATCAGGCCGTTGGCCGCGCCGCGCACAGCGGCAATTTGCTGCAAAATGGCGATGCAGGGTTCGCCGCTTTCCAGCGCACGTTCCAGCGCATCGACCTGACCACGGATGCGGCGCACTCGCGTCAAAACGCGTTTCTTGTCTTCTGGTGAATGGGGCATGTGACCTCCTGCATACTATAGGGGGGTATGGTACATAAGAACATCATCCGCAGTAAACGGTAAGTTTTGTACGGGTACAGGAAGGCCGCCGGGAAAGTATAAAAATGGATGTGGGGATCGATTAGCAACCCGGTATATAACTTAATAAATATACTAAAACGACCTTTTCAAATATATTATATAAAGCCCAATACTGTTCGTTATTTGTTATCTTTTCGTGAGTTTTAATTAACCACGCAACAATATCAGAATGTAATTAATTCTCGCTGCTTGAATAACTCGCAAGACAACAATCAAAACCCACTCAACTTTGTTTTGTATCAAGATCCATTGTAAAGCTTATTAAATATATCCCAGCTTTAGCTATTTAAATTAAATATATTAATTGGGTTAGGTTCTCACTTACTTATTTGTTAAGATTTTTCTTATTCAGGAGATTAAATTAGCCGCAAGGAGCAGCTATGCGCTGGAATATTACGGAAATGCTGGTATCACCAACGACCAAAACCGCTTTCGCCCTGGCCCGCAACACACCAGAGCTGGCGGTCATTGTCTGGTATAAAGGTAATTATTTTTTACGCCCTGATAACATATTACATACGTACAAGGAACACCTCACCGTTAATGGAAAAACATGTGACTTTAACATTATTCATACCTTGCCCTTTTTTCCCGCCGTCTGGCAAACACTAAAAAAAGGCTGTCACTGTCCGGGCAATGAGGATATTTCGTTAAGAACGTGTGAACATCAAAAAACCTGTGAATTCGATCTTTGCCCCTACGGTATAAAAATGATCAAGTGATTATTTATTAATTTAATTATTACCCTGCAATCGAATAATGTTGATGGGGCGCGAACTGCTACGCCCATCATATTCAACCACGCATATATAAAAACCCCGGTGGAAGATCTCACCGGGGCGACATTCAACGTTTCAGCGGCAACCCGGCCGTTTCCCGGGCGCGCAGCACAGTAAGGAAGGTAATCAGCGCAGCGGCCATTACGTAAAAAGCTGGTGAGAATTTATCGCCGGTGCTGGTGATCAGCCACGCCGAAAACCACGGGGTGATCCCGCCGAAAAACGCGACCGCAAAGTTATAAGCAATAGACAAGCCGCCGTAGCGCACGCTGGTCGGGAACAGTTCCGCCATCGCCGCCGTACAGGCACCGTCGAAGGCGGCAATAAATGCGCCGAGCATCACCATCGCCAGCACCGCCGACAGCACGTCCCCGTTCGCCATCACCATCATTGCCGGATAACTGAGCAGGATAAACCCGGCGCAGCCCGTCAGCATCAACGGCTTGCGACCATATTTATCCGACAGATAGCCCATAAACGGCACCAGAACCGCGACGGAAAAGAGCCCGATAGTCGTGATGGCATAGGCATTGAGTTTGGAAAAATGCAGCTCGGTCGCCAGATAACTCGGCATGAACGTTTGCAGCGTCCAGTGCCCGACGGCCTTGATCACCACAAAACCCACGCAGAACAGCAACGCGCCCCAGGCGGTGGTCACCGCTTTGCGCAGCGGCGCACTGGATGTCTGACCGCTCTTCATGGCGGCAATAAATTCCGGCGAATCTTCCAGATGTTTTCGCAGATACAGCCCCACCCAGCCCAGCGGCCCGGCGATCAGGAATGGGATACGCCAGCCCCAGTCGTTCATTGTGCTTTCGCCAAGTGTTGCGGTCAGCAGAAAAACCAGCCCGGAACCAACCACGAACGCCATAAAGCCAAAGTTATCGATCCAGCAGGTAAAATAACCACGGCGTTCTGTCGGGGCGTATTCCGCCAGGTAAGTTGTGGCCCCGGAGCTTTCGCCCCCGGCGGCAAAGCCCTGCACCAGGCGCGTGATCACCAGCAGCACTGTGGCGGTGATCCCCACCTGGTGATAAGTGGGCAACAAACCCATCACGAATGTCGCCCCGGAAGTCAGCAGGATCACAGTCGCCAGTACTTTCTGCCGCCCTTTGCGATCGCCCAGCGAGCCGAAGAATAATCCGCCCAGCGGGCGCATAATAAAGCCCGCGCCAAATACCGCGAATGATGAGAGCAACGCAACGCTCGGATTGCCGGACTGGAAAAATTGCAGCCCGATAATCGCGGCCAGCGTGCCGTACAAGCCGAAATCAAACCATTCCACAAAATGGCCGATCCCGGTGGCGAGTAGCACTTTGCGTAATTTACGCGATCCGGCCACCTGCTCCTGCTCGGTCGCGCGATCGAAAGAGTCCTGTACAGGCTGTGTCATATCCCCTCCACTTATCAAAGTGTTTCTATAATAGATATACTATCTACACGGCTTGTACGAATTCAGCACAGCACAGATGGCGTAAAATGTGATTTCCGCCCTGCTTTTCTCGGCGAAAAACCAGGCAGGATCACATTTTACGCCATAAAAAAGCCCCGCATCGCGGGGCGAAATACATTGTTTTAACCCGATAAGTTTAGCACTATCGGGCAGATAACTATTAGTTGCGTTTTTTCGGCATCATCCGCAACAGCGTATTGTCTTTATAGTAGTAATGATGCGCCAGCGCCGCCACGGCATGCAGGCCAATAACAAAATAGCCCAGATTAGCCAGAAATTCGTGGTACTCCTTCAGCGTATCCACCAGATCAAAGTTAGCCTCTGACGCATACGGCATCACCATGCCGAACGCGATCCACGGCCCGCCCCGGTTGTACATCATTAGCAGGCCAATAACAGGCAGAACGATAAACAGCAGATAAATGACCAGATGGCCCAGATGCGCCAGCCCGGTCATCATTGGCGAGGGTTTGGGCACAATCGGCGGCGTCGGGTTTTTTAGCCGTGCCAGCAAACGAGCGACCATGAGAACAAGAATAGAAATACCGCAGGAGACATGCACCATGTTAAACCACGGGCGGTAGCTGCGTGGCGCAAATCCGCGAAACTCCATGGCGCAATAAGCGGTTACGATTAGCAGAAACACCAACCAGTGAAGGGTGATTTGCACGGAAGAATATTTACTGCGCATAAGGCGATCCTGAAAAAATAACAGAACGCCAACATAGCCGTATTTCCTTAAAAATTCATTAACTTTTCCTCTTCAACATTCAGTCACTTACCCTTCATTGAACGCGATTCATTTGCCCAACAATCCCCACCAGGCTATCACTGAGGTGTGCAATAACGTGATCATGACCTAAAAAGCGGAGTGAATTATGAGCAAAATTGGCATCAATGGATTCGGGCGTATTGGACGTCTGGTACTGCGTCGTCTGCTGGAAACCAACAGCAGCGCGGAAGTTGTCGCAATTAACGATCTCACCTCACCCAAAGTGCTGGCCTATTTATTGAAGCATGATTCTAACTACGGTCCATTTGGCTGGAGCGTGGATTTCACCGAAGATTCGCTGATCGTCAACGGTAAAAGCATCACTGTTTATGCCGAGAAAGAGGCGAAACATATCCCGTGGCGCAGCGCCGGTGCCGAGATCATTGTGGAATGTACTGGCTTCTATACGTCGGCTGAAAAATCACAGGCGCATCTGGAAGCCGGTGCGAAAAAAGTGCTCATCTCCGCGCCCGCCGGTGAGATGAAAACCGTGGTCTTTAACGTCAATGATGAAACCATCAATGCTGAGGACACCATTATTTCGGTCGCCTCCTGCACCACCAACTGCCTCGCGCCGATGGCCAAAGCGCTACAGGACAACTTCGGCATCAAAGCTGGCACCATGACCACCATTCACGCCTATACCGGCACGCAGGCGCTGGTCGATGGGCCACGCGGCAAAGATCTGCGGGCCTCGCGTGCGGCAGCGGAAAACATCATCCCGCACACCACTGGTGCAGCAAAAGCGATCGGTCTGGTGATCCCGGCGCTGAGCGGCAAACTGAAAGGCCACGCGCAGCGCGTTCCGGTGAAAACCGGCTCGGTAACCGAGCTGGTATCGGTTCTGGAGAAGAAAGTCACCGTCGATGAGATCCACCAGGCGCTGAAAAAAGCCACTGAAAATAATGAATCCTTCGGCTATACCGATGAAGAGATTGTTTCGTCCGATGTTATTGGCAGCCACTTTGGTTCGGTGTTCGATGCCACGCAGACAGAAATCACCGAAGTGGGCGATCTGCAACTGGTGAAAACCGTCTCCTGGTACGATAACGAGTACGGTTTTGTCACCCAGCTCGTGCGCGTACTGGAAAAATACCGCGCGCTTTAACGTTCACATAGGCCGGATGAGGCAACGTCTACCCGGCCTGCGCTAATTGCAGGCCGGATAAGCGCAAGCGCCATCAGGCGAGGCGAGACATGAGAAATATCAGCCCGGAAGATTTATTGACGTTGATGAATGTCGCAGTGCAGCACGCCAGTACGTTTCCCGTCTGGCCGCAGGGAGAAGCGCCAGGCGCCGCCGCCAGCCCGGTGCGTTTTCAACTCGAAACGTTTCACACCGGCCCAACCCCCTTTGACCGCTCAGTCACCGGCGTTCGCGCCCCGGAAATCACCGTTTACGCCCCGCAAAACCCCAACGGCGTTGGGATCCTTATCACGCCTGGCGGTTCTTACCGTCGGGTGGTTCTGGATAAAGAAGGCAGCGCGCTGGCTCCCTGTTTCAATGCCAAAGACTACACCCTGTTTGTGATGACCTACCGGCTTCCGGCAGATCAGCATGCAGAAGGCGCGGATGCGCCGCTGGCGGATATACAGCGCGCCATGCGCACGATCCGCGCCCGCGCCGGGGAGTGGCGGCTGGATCCCGCAAAGCTCGGCGTGATGGGCTTTTCCGCTGGCGGCCATGTCGCGGCCAGCCTCGGCACACGCTATGACGAAGTGGTTTACCCGTCGTCTGACGACATCGACCGCCAGAGCGCGCGCCCGGCGTTTATGGCGCTGGTTTACCCGGTTATCACCATGCAAGCTGAAATCGATCACCCGATTTCCCGCCAGCAACTGCTTGGCGAGTCACCGACTGACGAACAGGTACGTCATTATTCCCCCGAACAGAATGTTAACAGCGAAACACCGCCGGTTTTCCTGCTGCATGCGGTGGACGATCCAGCGGTGAAAGTGGAGAACAGCCTGGTGATGTTTACCGCGCTGCGCCGTCTTGGCGTACCGGTAGAGATGCATCTGTTTGAGCAGGGGAAACACGGTTTTGGTATTCGTGATGCGCTGGGGTTGCCGGCCGCCGTCTGGCCGGAGCTGATGATGGCATGGATAGCGACCAAAGTGTAAACGCGCCCCCGCGCCTGGCGGGGGCGATACATTATCAGGATTGCAGATACACCATCTGGGTTTGCAGATATTCGTTCAGGCCGTGACGCCCATCCGCCCCGCCGATCCCGGACTTGCGCCATCCGGCGTGGAAACCCTGCATTGCTTCAAAGTTTTCACGGTTAATATACGTTTCGCCAAATTTCAGCCCGCGCACGGCCTTCATCGCCGCATTCAGATCGTTGGTATAGACGGAAGATGTCAGGCCGTAATCGCTGTCATTGGCCATCGCCAGCGCGTCATCGAGCGTGTCGAATGCCACCACCGGCAGCACCGGGCCAAAGGTCTCTTCGTGCATGATCGCCATTTCCTGACGGACATCCAGCAGCAGCGTTGGCGGATAGAAATAGCCTTTCCCTTCCGGCGCTTTACCACCCAGCACCACGCGCGCGCCTTCCGCCACTGCGCGCGCCACTTTCTGTTCCACACGTTCCAGTGCGGCGGCGTTGATGAGCGGCCCCATGGCAATGTCGTTACGCTGCGCCGGATCGCCGAACTGCACCGCTTTCATCGCTTCACCAAGACGGTTAACGAAACGGTCGTAAATGCCCTTCTGCACATAAACCCGCTCGGCGCAGTTGCACACCTGCCCGCTGTTGATGATGCGGGAATCAACAATCGCTTTCACCGCCAGCTCAAGATCCGCATCATCCAGCACAATGGCTGGCGCTTTCCCGCCGAGTTCGAGGCACACTTTGGTGATATTTTTCGCTGCCGCAGCCATGATTTTCTCGCCTGCGCCAACGCTGCCAGTCATGCTGACCATCGCCACTTTCGGGTTGGCTGCCAGCTCCTGGCCGACCGTTTCGCCACGCCCTAATACCAGGTTAAAAACCCCTTTTGGCAATCCGACATCATGCACGATTTTGGCAAACGCGACGGCATTGTTCGGCGTGAATTCGCTGGGTTTAATCACAATGGTGTTGCCGGTAATCAGCGCTGGCGCCATTTTGCGGGCAATCAGGAAGAACGGGAAATTCCACGGCAAAATGCCGGTGGTCACGCCAAGGGCGCGCTTAAAGACAAAGATATTTTCATTCGGCCGGTCGCTTTGCAGGATCTCTCCTTCATAGCGGCGCGCCCATTCGGCCATATAGTCGATGTAGTCGGCGGTAAAAGAGACTTCCACTTCAGCCAGTTGCTGAATTTTGCCGCCCTCAGCCACAATTAATGCGCTGATTTCATGCGCTTTCTCGCGAATGCCCGCGGCGATTTTGCGTAACCAGCCTGCGCGTTCTATTGCTGGCAAGGCTTCCCAGGCGGGCTGGGCGCGTTCCGCCGCCGCAATCGCTTTACGCGCATCTTCCGCTGTGCCATCAGGAATGCGCGCCAGAATCTCTTCCGTCGCCGGATTGACGACATCGAGCCAGTTGTCGCCCTGCCAGCTGATGAATTGACCATCGATAAACATCGGGTGTTGCACGGGTGCTGTCATGACCTGCTCCTGTAATGACATTGTTTTTAACAAGTAAACTCATTGTTAAAAATCTATCCCCATGCGAGGTATTGCTCAGGCACAGCATCGGCTTTTGTGAGTGGATTCATAAAAAACCCAGCAAGTTCGCAACAAATAAATTACAACAGAGGGAGGATAATGCCCGTTTGCTGCAGCTTTAGCGCAAACGGGCATTTTTCACAGTGAACGACTGGCGAGCGCGGCGGCAAGGGTCTCATCGGCAATCAGCACCTGCCAGGCCGCTTCCACGGCGGGTGGAAAATCAACGTGAACAAGGAAATCACGCCCTTTCGGCCCGTAGCCCGTGGCGTCATCACGCAGGCGGGGAACTTCGCCCATCATTAGTGACAGATAGCGATCCACGGGCCACAGCCCCTCCTGCTGCGGCTGGAAGGCCAGCCCTGCCGCCGTATTGCATAAACGCGGCGTAAAACCCGGCCAGCTTAGCCAGTGCGGCGCGTCGGCACACTGCTGGCTGACGCGGGCAAAGGTGGCGACGGTGCGGCGCTGCATGGTTGGGTCCTGCACCACCATTGCCGTTTTCGCTTTTATCCCCTGCGAAAGCAGCAAATCAACGCTGAAACGCGCATTTTCGCCGCAGTTTCTTGATTTATCTTCAACCAACAACTGTGAATCAGCAAGGTTCCAGAAGTGGCGCCCGATATCCGCCATGATCGCCGCCTCACTGCGCCCGGTCGTTCGCAGCACGTTATAACGGGGATGGCGCGCAACGGCGGCATACAGAAACGTTGTGGAGTGCCCCACCCCCCCCGTCACCAGTAGCGGCGTGTTCTGCGCCGCTGCCAGCGCGCACGCCGCATCGATGGTCGGCATCACCGCATTACCTGCGAGGATCACCACATCCGCGCGTACCGGCGTGGGTTTACCGGCAAAATCATTTTGTGCCAGCCATGCACCCAGCGTATTCGCCGCTGCCAGCGTGGTTTCCGATAAGGCGGGAAATGTTGTTATCTGCATCAAAACCTCCTTTGCTACACCCGTCAGAGACTAACGCCTCTGTGTGTCCTGAACAGGGGATCACTCCGAATCCCGTTCGGGTAAGTTTCTGTCGCTATTTTGGATAACCGGAAGCCGCCCCAAATAGCCAGATTGAACGCGAAACGGTAGCCGCAGGAGAAAAGCCCGCGCTTCCTGATTTCTCAGCGCTCAGACAATCTTTTCTCAAAGCAAACGGCTTCCGCCCGCCCTGCATAGCGACCGTAGTTTTCGCGGATCTGATAACCATTGCGTAAATAGAACGCCACAGCCCGCTGGTTGATTTTACGCGTCTCCAGCCACAGCGTTTTAAAGCCATGCGCCAGCGCATACCTTTCCAGCGCCTGCAGGAGTTGTGCGCCCACACCGCGCGTTTCAGGCCGCGCGTACATACGTTTGATTTCACCGATTTCTGCCGACACTTCACGCAGCGCACCGCAGCCAACGGCAATATCGTTGTTGCATGCCAGCAGAAAAATATCCCGTTCACCCCATGTGCTGGCATCAAAGGATGCCCTGCCGCTGCTGCCGGTGATTTGTTGCAACGTAGCGGAAAGCTCATCCTGCAATTGCAGGCAGGCTTTATCGTACGGTGAGGTGGGTAAAATAGTGATTGCACTCATTTGTGACAGTGTCACCTTTATATCGGTTGTTTTTATCACTTAAGCGGATCGCCGTGCGAAGGTAATCTATATTTTTCTTATACACTTGCATCAGCTTTATTGACACAAGTAATATCATTAGCCCCCTAACTATTCAGTGAGTGAAAAGCTTTTCCGGGATAACTGCGAACTTCGCTGCCTGCAGCTACGCTCTCCCATAAACGACAAAACGCAGGGAAACCTGCTTCGCGAGGTTAAGAAGTAATGCGTTTGCCGAAAAGCGATCCGTACACTCCGCGCGAATGGGCCGCTCACGAAAAGCCCATGTTGCTGGGTTCTCCCTCAACGCCTTATCACAGTACGCCGCGCCGTATTGCCTACGGTATTGTTGGCCTGCTGGTCTGTCTGACCGGCGCGCTCGGCAATGCCATGGTGACGGCCAACCTGCAAAACCTTCAGGGCACGTTCGCGGCCTGGTCAACGGAAATCGCCTGGCTGCCTGCGGTGTACGTGATGACCAATATCTCTATCAACCTGCTGCTGGTAAAGTTCCGCCAGCAGTATGGGCTGCGCGCCTTCACGGAAGGGTTTCTGGTGCTGTATGTGCTGGTGACCTTTTTTCACCTGTTTATTAACGATCTCAGTTCGGCAATGTTCGTCCGTGCCGCGCACGGCATGGTCGCCGCCGCACTCAGTTCGCTCGGCATTTACTACCAGATCCAGGCGTGGCCGGCGAAGCATCGTCTGAAGGCATTAACCATTGGTATTACGGGTTCGTCGCTGGCGATCCCGATGGCCCGCCTCTTCTCCAGCGAATTGCTGCAACTCAATGAGTGGCGCGGCCTTTACCTGTTTGAACTGGGGCTGGCGCTTATCTCCCTGGGCTGCGTGATCGCCCTGAAATTGCCGCCAGGGGATCGTAAAAAGGTGTTCGAAAAGAAGGATTTCATCACCTTCTTTCTGTTGGCGCCTGGCATGGCGCTGCTGTGCGCGGTGTTATCGCTGGGCCGTCTTGACTGGTGGTTCGAAGCACCGTGGATCGGCTGGGCACTGGCGGCTGCGGTAGTGCTGATCGTGTCTGCGATTGCCTTTGAGCATAACCGCAGCAACCCGCTGCTCAATACTCGCTGGCTCTCCAGCGGCAGTATTGTGCGTTTGGGGCTGATTATGCTGTTGATCCGCATCGTGCTGGCAGAGCAGAACACCGGCGTTTTCGGCTGGCTGCAATACGTGGGATTGCAGAATGAGCAGATGACAAAACTGGCGTGGTCGATTCTGGCGGGGATTGTCTGCGGCATTGTCGCCAGTTGCCTGACCATTAAGCCTCAGCGGCTGGCGTGGCCAGTTGTCTTCTCGCTGGTGTTAATGATTATCGCTTCGCTAATGGACAGCCACTCCACCAGTCTTACGCGGCCTAATCAGCTCATCATCAGCCAGTTTTTACTCGGTTTTGCCAGCGCTTTTTTTATTGCGCCAGCGATGCTCGCTGGCATTGGCGGCGTGATAGCTGAGCCGCGAAATCTGGTCAGCTTTTCGGTGCTGTTCGGCATGAGCCAGAACATTGGTGGCCTGCTGGGTTCGGCAATCCTCGGTACGTTCCAGACATGGCGTGAGAAATACCACTCCAGCCTGCTGGCCGACCAGCTCACCACCCTTAATCCGCTGGTGAATGACCGGTTGCAGCTTTACAGCCAGATGTACCAGAGCATGCTCGGCGACAGTTCGCTGCTGAGCACCCAGGCCGTGACGCAACTGCAAACGGTCTCCACGCTGGAAGCCAACATTCTGGCCTACAACGATACCTATCTGCTGACGGCCAGTATCGCCGCCGCCACGCTGATCTGGATTTTATGGCGCTTGTTGCGCCTAAACATTACCGCACGCCTCGCCTTAAAGCGGGCGACTGGGACCAAATAATAATGTTACTGGAGTGTTTATGAGCCAGCAGGATGCCGCCAAAGAGCGCGCCAGCACCCGCAATAATGTTCGCATCGTTTCCCTCTTCACCGCCGCTGCCATTGGCCTCGTCGGTGTACTGGTGATCCTCTATGCGTGGCAATTGCCGCCGTTCACTCGCCATACTGAATTTACCGATAACGCCTATGTGCGCGGGCAAACCACCTTTATCAGCCCGCAGGTCAATGGGTATATCACCGAGGTGCCGGTACAGGATTTTGTCTGGGTGAAGAAAGGCGATCTGATTATGCAGATCGACGATCGTATTTATCACCAGCGGGTGGATCAGGCAAAAGCGACGCTGGCGATGAAAAAAGCCGCGTTGGCCAATAATCTTCAGCAACGTAAAAGCGCAGAAGCCGTGATTGAACGCAACAAAGCGGCGCTGGCCAGCGCCAAAGCGCAGGATCTGAAATCGCAGGCGGATTTAAAACGCGTCAAAGCGTTGACCGCCGACGGTTCGCTGTCGATTCGCGAGCGCGATGCCGCCCTTGCGACGGCGGCGCAAAACACCGCCAGCATTGCGCAGGCTGAAGCGACGCTGGAGATGTCGCGCCAGGATCTGCAAACCACGATCGTCAACCGCGCGTCGCTGCAAGCGGATGTGGAAAACGCCGAGGCAGCGCTGGAACTGGCGCAAATCGACCTGCAAAACACCCGCATTGTCGCTCCGCGCGACGGGCAACTGGGGCAGATCAGCGTGCGGCTTGGCGCGTATGTGACTGCCGGTACGCACCTTACCTCGCTGGTTCCATCGCAGCGCTGGGTGATCGCCAATCTGAAAGAGACGCAACTGGCGGATGTCGTTGTCGGCCAACCGGTACGTTTTACCGTGGATGCGCTCGATGGCCGCAGTTATCACGGACGTGTCGAGAGCCTCTCGCCAGCAACGGGCGTTGAGTTCAGCGCCATCAGCCCGGATAACGCTACCGGTAATTTTGTTAAAATCGCCCAGCGTATTCCGGTGCGCATTCAGGTTGAGGGTAACGATGATGACATTGCCCGCCTGCGTCCGGGAATGTCGGTACAGGTGTACATTGATACCGGGGAGCCGCAGAAATGAGGTGTCACCCGCTCTTTCTTGCCCTCGCCTTTACGCTGGCGGGCTGCCAGTCTGCTGATGTGCAACAGGCCCAACCGACGCTGCAAATCCCGGCCGCCTGGCGCAGCGCCAGCGGCCCGTTCGGTAAAACGGATAGCGTCTGGTGGCGCAGTTTTCATGACAGCCAGCTTAACCGCTATGTTGATCAGGCGCTGCGCTATAACAGCGACGTGCTGATTGCCCGCGAACGGGTCAATGAGTACCAGGCACAGGTTTATGCCGCTAACAGCGCGCTGTTCCCGGAACTTGATGCCGGGCTTTCCGGCACGCGCGCACGTTCGCAATCGGCAGCGACCGGTTTGCCGATTCACAGTACCCTCTATAAAGGCAGCCTGACGGCCAGCTACGATGTCGATATCTGGGGTGCGAACCGCAGCGCGGCGCGCGCGGCGGATGCCTCGCTGGAGGCACAAAAAGCGGCGGCCGCTGCCGCTGATTTGACCGTCGCCACCAATGTGGCTTCCGGTTATCTCACCCTGTTGTCGCTGGATGAACAGTTACGCGTCACGCAAGAAACACTCAAAGCCCGGCAAGAAGCGTGGGATCTTGCCCGTCGCCAGTATGAGACTGGCTATACTTCTCAACTGGAGTTGATGCAGGCGGATTCCGAACTGCGCGCCACCCGTGCACAGGTGCCGGTGCTACAGCACCAGATAAACCAGCAGGAAAATGCTCTGAGTCTGTTGCTCGGCAGCAACCCTGGCGCGGTCAGCCGCAACACTTTTGCGCAACTGACGCCGCTGAAGTTGCCGTCGCAATTACCCTCTTCGCTGTTAAACCGGCGTCCGGATATTGTACAGGCACAGCGCCAGCTCGTCGCGGCGGATGCCTCACTGGCATCAAAGCAGGCGCAACTGCTGCCGTCGCTCAATCTGACGGCGACTGGCAGTATGCAGGACAGAACCCTGCCGGGCCTGCTCAATAATCCATTACGTTTGTGGAGCCTTGGCGGCAGTATTCTCGCCCCGCTGCTTAACCGCCAGGCGCTGAACGCGCAGGTGGATGTCTCCATGTCGCAGCGGAATCAGGCGCTGTACAACTACGAGAAAACCGTGCGTAACGCCTTTAAAGAGGTGAATGACAGTCTCGACGCCATCACCCGCCTTGGCGAGCAACTGAGCGAACTTGAGGGGCAACAGCAGGTCGCGCAGGAGACGCTGCGCATTGCGCAAAACCGTTACAACAATGGGTATTCCGCCTATCTGGATGTGCTGGATGCCCAGCGCACCTTATATTCTGCACAACTAAGTGCGGTACAGGTGAAAAACAACCTGCTGCTGGCGCAGGTGGATCTCTACCGGGCACTGGGAGGTGGCTGGTCCGGAATTGAGTGAATTTTGATAATCAGGAGTGATGTTATGCAGCAAAAGTGGTCCGCAGTTGATGAATACTTAGCGCAAAAACTGATCCCGGAAGATGAGGTATTAGAGCAGGTGCTGGCGAACAACCAGCGCGCCGGGCTTCCGGCGATTGATGTCTCGCCCATGCAGGGGCAATTACTGGCGCTGTTAGTCCGCATGGTACGGGCAAGGCGAATCCTGGAAATCGGTACGCTTGGCGGCTACAGCACGCTATGGATGGCGCGCGAACTGCCGGTAAACGGCGAACTGTTAACCCTGGAAGCTGAACCGCTGCATGCGGCGATTGCCCGCGAAAATCTGCATTTTGCCGGAGTGGCGAACCTGGTTACCGTCGCGGAAGGCCCGGCATTGCAGACGCTGGAAAATCTCGGCGAGCGCCCGCCGTTCGATTTGATCTTTATTGATGCCGATAAGCCCAATAACCCCAGCTACCTGAAATGGGCGCTGCACTATTCTCGTCCCGGTACATTGATTATTGGCGATAACGTGGTGCGCAACGGGGAAGTGACCAATCCAACCACCACCGACGCCAGCGTGCAGGGCGTGCGTAAATTTATTGATATGTTGGGCAATGATCCGCGCCTGACGGTGACGGCCATGCAGACCGTCGGCGTGAAGGGTTGGGACGGTTTTACGCTGGCGTGGGTTAACGCCATCTAAAAATACCGGATGGCGGCTAACGCCTCAGACCTACAAAAACAAACCGTAGACCTGAGAAGCGCAGCGCCATCAGGCTATTTCCGAATGCGCTCAGGCGCTGATTTGTTCCATTGCCTGCAAAATGCGCTTATCGGAGATGGGATAAGGTGTTCCGAGCTGCTGGGCGAAATAGCTGACGCGCAGCTCTTCTATCATCCAGCGGATCTCTTTCACATCATCATCATCGCGGCGAGCGGGCGGCAGCTTATTCAGCCACTGCTGCCACGCCTGCTGCGTCTGCTCCACTTTCAGCATCTGCGCGCGATCACGATGCGGATCGACCGCCAGTTTCTCCAGCCGTTTTTCGATCGCCTGTAAATAGCGCAGCGTATCACCCAGACGGCGGAAACCGTTGCCGGTCACAAAACCGCGGTAAACCAGCCCGCCCATCTGCGCTTTGATATCCGACAGCCCCAGCGCCATGGTCATATCGACGCGCCCTTTCAGACGCTTGTTGATATTGAACACCGCAGTGAGGATCTGCTCGACCTGTTTGGCGATCTCAACCACCGTTTCGTTCAGTTCGGCGCGCACTTTTTCATGCAGCGCGGCAAAACCCTCTTCCGTCCATACCGGGCCGCCCGCTTCATCGATCAGCTTGTCGACGCCGCAGGAGATACAGTCATCAATCAGGTCCAGCACTTTGCCGTACGGGTTAAAGTAGAGGCCCAGCTTGGCCTTATTCGGCAATTTTTCGTGCAGATATTTTATGGGCGACGGAATATTCAACAGCAGCAGACGGCGGATACCGCGCCACATTGCCTGTTGTTGCTCCTGCGGATTATCGAACAGCTTGATCGCGACACTGTCACGTTCATCCACCAGCGCTGGCCAGGCTTTCACCTTATAGTTACCGCGCTTCTGTTCGTAGCTTTCCGCCAGTGTGCCGAAACTCCAGATATGCAGCCCGCTCTGCTCGATGCCGTCATCGGCAACCGCAGACAGCGTTTCCTGCACTTTACCTTTCAGGCTCTCTTTCAGTTCCGCCAGCGAGCGCCCTTCCAGCAGCTTCTTGTTTTTGTCATCCACCACGCGGAAGCTGATTTTCAGGTGATCGGGCACCTGATCCCAGTGCCAGTCATCGCGGTCAACGATCACACCGGTCATACGGCGTAATTCGCGCTCCAGCGCATCCAGCAGCGGCAGCTCCAGCGGCGTAACGCGACCAAGAAAGGCTTCGGCATAATTCGGCGCCGGAACAAAATTGCGGCGCGTCGGTTTTGGCAGTGATTTGATGAGCGCAATCACCAGCTCGCGGCGCAGGCCGGGGATCTGCCATTCAAAGCCACTCTCGTTCACCTGATTCAGCAACGGCAGCGGGATATGTACCGTCACGCCGTCAGCATCCGCGCCCGGCTCAAACTGGTAGCTCAGCCGCAGCTTAAGGTTGCCCTGATGCCAGAAGTTCGGATAGTCGAGTTTGCTGACGTTTTCCGCACCCTCTTTAATCAACATGCTCTTTTCAAAGTTGAGCAAATCCGGCGTTTCGCGGCTGGCCTTTTTCCACCAGCTATCAAAATGACGGGCCGAAATCACCTCAAGGCTGATGCGCTGGTCGTAGAACTCAAACAGCGTCTCATCATCCACCAGAATGTCGCGACGGCGGGATTTATGTTCCAACTCTTCCACTTCAGCGCGCAGTTTCAGGTTCTCGCGGAAAAAAGCGTGACGGGTTTGCCAGTCGCCTTCCACCAGCGCATGACGAATAAACAACTCGCGGCACAGCGCCGGATCGATCTGGCTGTAGTTCACCTTGCGCGCGGCGACAATCGGCAGCCCGTAAACGGTGACTTTTTCTGTCGCCATCACCGCGCCCTGCGCCCGCTCCCAGTGCGGCTCGCTGTACGAACGTTTGATCAGATGCTGCGCAACCGGCTCCACCCACTCCGGATCGATGCGGGCAGCAATACGCCCCCACAGACGGCTGGTTTCCACCAGCTCCGCGACCATGGTCCATTTTGGCGGCTTTTTAAATAAACCCGAACCGGGGAAGATGGCGAAACGGGCATTGCGCGCGCCGGTATATTCCTGCTTTTCCGCATCTTTCATGCCGATATGCGACAACAGCCCGGTCAGCAGCGCGATATGAATTTCGCGGTACTCTGCCGGCTCGCTGTTCACCGGAATGCCTAACTCTTTTACCACCTGGCGCAGTTGGGTGTAGATATCCTGCCATTCGCGCACGCGCAGATAGTTGAGGTAATCCACCCGGCACTGACGGCGGAACTGATTCGAAGAGAGCGCTTTTTGCTGCTCGCCGAGGTAGTTCCACAGGTTCACAAAGGCAAGGAAATCAGACTCTTTGTCGTGGAAGCGCTGATGTTTTTCATCCGACGCTTGCTTTTTATCCAGCGGACGTTCGCGCGGATCCTGAATCGACAACGCCGACGTGATGATCATCGCTTCACGCACGCAGCCATGTTTCTGCGCTTCCAGCACCATCCGCGCCAGACGCGGATCCACCGGCAGTTGTGAAAGCTGGCGGCCCAGCGGCGTCAGTTTATAGGCTGTTTGCTGCTCATCGGTCGTAATGGCCCCAAGCTCTTCCAGCAGGCGCACGCCATCCTGAATATTGCGTTTATCCGGCGCTTCAACAAACGGGAATGCGGCGATATCGCCCAGCCCCAGCGCGGTCATTTGCAAAATGACCGACGCCAGGTTGGTGCGCAGAATTTCCGGGTCGGTAAATTCCGGGCGCGACAGAAAATCATCTTCCGAATAGAGACGAATACAGATCCCTTCCGAAACGCGACCGCAGCGGCCTTTACGCTGGTTAGCTGAAGCCTGCGAAACCGGCTCGATCGGCAAACGCTGCACTTTAGTGCGATAGCTGTAACGACTGATGCGCGCCGTGCCTGGATCGATCACATATTTGATGCCCGGCACGGTCAGCGAGGTTTCTGCCACGTTGGTCGCCAGCACGATACGCCGCCCGCTGTGCGGCTGGAAAACACGGTTCTGCTCGCTGTTCGACAAACGCGCATACAGCGGCAGAATCTCGGTATGGCGCAGATCGCGTTTGCTCAGCGCATCAGCGGTATCACGAATTTCACGCTCGCCGCTCATAAAGATCAGAATATCGCCCGCGCTTTCACGGCCGAGCTCATCGACCGCATCAAAAATCGCCTGTAACTGATCGCGTTCCGTGTCATCCGCTTCTTCAACAATCGGGCGATAGCGCACTTCCACCGGATACGTACGGCCGGAAACTTCAATGATTGGCGCATTATTGAAATGGCGCGAAAAACGTTCCGGATCGATCGTCGCAGAAGTGATGATGATTTTCAGATCCGGGCGCTTCGGCAGCAGCTCACGCAGGTAACCGAGCAGGAAATCGATGTTCAGGCTGCGTTCGTGCGCTTCATCGATGATGATGGTGTCGTACTGCATCAGCAGACGATCCTGCTGGATTTCCGCCAGCAGGATACCGTCGGTCATCAGTTTAACCATCGTGTTATCGCTGACATGATCGCTAAAACGGACTTTGTAACCGCTGCAGCCGCCCGGTTCCGTTTTCAACTCTTCAGCAATACGGTTCGCCACGGTGCGCGCCGCCAGACGACGCGGCTGTGTGTGGCCAATCAGGCCTTTCACGCCGCGCCCCAGCTCCATGCAAATTTTCGGTAACTGGGTCGTTTTACCGGAACCGGTCTCACCGGCGACGATGACCACCTGGTTATCGCGCACCGCTTCGAGAATGACCTGTTTCTTCTGGCTGACCGGCAGGTTATCCGGGTAATCAATCTGCGGACGCGCCGCTTCGCGCAGCGCTACTTTTCCCGCCGCGTCCGCAATCTCCTGCGCCAGTTGCCGCAGCAGTGCCTGCTGAGATTCAGGATTTTTAACTTTCTTGCTGCCATGCAGACGGCGAGCGAAGCGTTGTCTGTCGCGTAACATCAGGGTGTCGAGACGCGGCAATAGATCGGAAATCGTTAAGGTATGTTGTTCTGTCATAACGTTATTGGGCAGAGCACTGCCGGGAAACTGCGTAAGTTCTTAATGGACGTAGAATATCACATCGTGGCACGGCTTGCCTTGTTCAAGAAATTCGAACATAGGATTCGATATATTGCGCTATTCATCGCAGAATTTTGTGCATACAGTGTCACGAATTACGGGGCGACCCCATATCAATACAAAAAGGAACCACCCATGAGTAAAGTGTTAGTTCTTAAATCCAGTATTTTGGCAGGGTACTCACAGTCTGGTCAGTTGGCTGACTATTTCGTTGAACAGTGGAGCGCGAAACACGCCGGCGATCAAATCACCGTTCGCGATCTGGCTGCAAACCCGATTCCGGTGCTGGATGGCGAGCTGGTTGGCGCTCTGCGTCCGAGCGATGCTCCGCTGACGCCGCGCCAGCAGGAAGCGCTGAAACTCTCCGATGAGTTGATTGCTGAATTGCAGGCTCATGATGTGATCGTAATTAATGCCCCGATGTACAACTTCAACATCCCGACGCAGTTGAAAAACTACTTCGACCTGGTCGCTCGCGCTGGCGTGACCTTCCGTTACACCGAAGCAGGCCCGGAAGGCCTGGTGAAAGGTAAACGCGCGGTGATCCTCTCCAGCCGTGGCGGCATCCACAAAGACACCCCGTCTGACCTGGTTGCACCGTACCTGAAGCTGTTCCTCGGCTTTATCGGCATTACCGATGTGAACTTCGTGTTCGCTGAAGGCATCGCTTACGGCCCGGAAGTGGCTACTAAAGCGCAGACCGACGCCAAAGCGGCTATCGACAGCCTGGTCGCTGCATAAGATATTCCCCCTCTCACCATCCGGTGGGAGGGTTTCTCCCCGCTCTACTCTGCCGTATAGCGCTTTGTCGCTGTCAGGATCGTTTGCAGTAACCCATCCAACTGTTCCATTTGCCCGGGAAAAATAGTGTGAAACAGCGGCTGTAGCGCCTGCTGGATCTCGTTATACATCGCCACACCTTGATCGGTGATTTTGATGGCGTATTTACGCCGGTCGCTGATATTGACCGCGCGCACCAGCAATTTCTGTTTCATAAGCTGTTTGATCAGCTCGCCGACGCTGGGCTCCTTAAGCCCCATGCGCAGCGCGATTTCCCGTTGCGTCACAATCTGCGATTCGTTACGAATACAGACGAGAAGCATCCAGCCATTAAAACCGATGTGGTTGTCTTTAATTTTTTGATCAATCAGCAGACGCAAATTATGCGACGCCAGGTACAACATGTGTACACGCGATAAAAGCCCGGCATTGTCCATAGGGGATCCTGAAAAAGCAGAACTGAGGAGTGGTGCCGGGTGCCTCCCGGTAAGCTACGTTTGATCCCGTAGCCTGCGCAGCAATGTTCTTCATGATCAAAAGCGCCCCGCCGCATAGGGGGATTCACCACGTTAATCAGGGCTGTACGCTCAGCAGATGGACAAGCCTATACCGGGCTAATTATAATGAAAATAGGCATTTCCTTATGAACTCTATAAATATTCATTATGTTTAACCCGCAGCTTTTACGATCATTTAGCGCCCTGATTGAAGCCGGATCGTTTACCCGCGCAGCGGATAAGCTTGGCATTACCCAGGCGGCGGTCAGCCAGCATATTCGCCAACTGGAGCAACAAACCGGCCCGCTGATTTTGCGCGGGAAACGGACGCTGGAGCTAACGCCGCAAGGCAACGCATTACGCGATTATTGCCAGGAGCTGGAACAGGCGGATAAGCGTTTACAAAATCGTCTGGAAGATAAGGATAAAGCAGGCGGTGAAATCAGCGTCATATGCCCGGGCAGCATCGGGTTGCGCATCTACCCGCTGCTGCTCAATTTGCAGCAGCAGCAACCTGAACTGACCATCCGCCTGCGCGTATCGCCCAATCACTCGGTGATTGCTGAAGTGCTGGCCAGCCGCTACGAGTTAGGGTTGGTCACGCAACAACCAGATGACACGCGTCTGACGGCGCATAAATTCACCGAGGAGCCGCTAGAATTAGTGCTTCCCGCTGGCTGTACTGCCAGTAGCTGGCAGGATCTGCAAAAGCTGGGGTTTATCAGCCACCCGGATGGACATGCGATGGCGACGCGGCTGCTCAGCCGCCGTTTTCCCGGCAATCCGGGAATGCAAAGCATACGGGTGAGCGGTTTTATTAACCATATTGGTCTGATACCGGAACCCGTTTCACGCGGGCTGGGTTTTACGGTGTTACCGCGCTATGCGCGGCTGGCCTTTCCGCGCCAGGCACTGTTGCAGGTTGACAACCATCCGGTCAACGTTGTCGATACGCTGTGGCTGATTCACCGCGCGGAGTGGCCGATAACGCGGCGGGCGGAACAGGCGCTGGCGTGGTTACGCCAGCATCTTAGTGATGAAATCAATGCGCCGCTGACGATTTCTTCAGCCATTTACCGTTAATGCCCTGCACATATTCACCGGGCCGGGCGCGATCCACCAGTTTCTGCCCCGCCATCTTCGCCACATCATCAACGGGGATGTTGTTGCTATCGGCCAGTTGCTGGTAGCTTTCGGCACGCGCTTTGTTAATGCGATCCACCAGCGCCATCGTCTCTTTATCGTGGCTTACCGGCGCAATGTAGCCGGTTAAGGTTTCCCCCACCCGCCCTTGTGAACGGGCTTCGTCCAGCGTCAATGCCTGCGCGGTTGCACTGGCGAGGCTCAGCACCAACAATGCCATCAGCAGTCGTTTTTTCATCATGATGGCCTCAGAACAGATCGCTGCGCGATTTCAGCAGGGTTTCGACATCTTTATCCACTTTGATGTGGATTTCATGCTCGATCTTCACATTCATATTGATGGTGATCGGCTCTTTTGGCGCCGCCACCTCGATGCGCGGCGTACAGCCAGCCAGCAAGGTAGTTATTGCCAGCACCGGCACGGCTATCGGGGTTTTCATTGTTTTTCCTCACACTTTTCGCCCTTCGCACAGCGCGCCTGGGGAAGCGCGGCATGTTGCTCAAGCCATGACTGCAAATTGTCGCCAAAACGTAAACTGCGCCATAAGGTAAAGACGTTTTCCTCATGGGTATAGTTCAAATTCACGGTGCTGCTCTTGCCTTCAACATAGCTGGTGCCGCGAATGGTAGCCTGCATTTTTAACACGCCAAGATTATCCAGATCTATCTTTGTCCAGGAACGGGAAATTTCCATATAGCGCAACCAGTTGATAGCCGCGCCTGCCGCCATGTTGTCGTTCACCACCGCATCCGCGGTATCTTTGTCGATACGCAGCGTCATCGGACCCGGGTTGTGCAACCAGCCGTCCTTAATTATCCATTGCGGATTATCCAGCCACAGCGGCAGCGCGCCGTCAAAAGGCCCGGAAAGCGCAAACTGCTTCGGATTGACCGCGCTGACCAGCTCGCTGGATGAAATATGATTAATGCGCACCAGTGCCGGATCGTGCTGCGGCATGCGCAGTTGCTGCATGGTCACTTTACCGCCGAGCATATCGACGCTGACATCGCTCAGAATGAGCGGGTTTTCTTCGCTCCACGGCCAGGCCCCCTGCAAATCAGCGGTGATATTTTTGGCTGTCACCTGGTTAACAATTTCGCCAATGCGCAGCGATACCGGCCTGCGGGTACCCAGTTGCCAGGCAGCATTGCGGTAGCGGAAAGGCAATACAAAATCGACACCGCTGATTTCATTATCCGGCGTCCAGACGCTGCCGCTTTTCAGCACGCCGTGCCCACCGGCTTCAAAACCTTGCCCGGCCGCCGCAGAAAACGCCACCTGAGCGTAGAGCGAGCCATTGAGCAGCTTCATCTTCCAGTCTGGCGGGATCAACGGCTGGAAAACACTGAGCGACTGACGCGGCCACCAGGCCTGCCCGCGCAATCTTTCGCCATCCCAGCGGCCATTCACCTGCACAGGGCCGATAGCATTGGCACTCAGGGCGCCTTTAAACTGAAAATCGGTGGGATTGGCGCCGTCAACGCTGAACTTGAGTTGCGAGGCGGGCAAATGGCTACCGCCGCTAAAGGTCGTTTGCCCGGCATCCAGCGTCAGTGCGCCGCTGAACTGTGGCTTCTCCTCATCCCGCACCCATTTCACCGGTTCATCCAGCACCAGCCGGGGCGTACTGATTTGCATGGTGCCGTACTGAAGTTGATCAAAACCGGTTGAAAGATCGGTCAGCGTGATGGTGTTGTCCTGCCACTCGCCGCGACCGGCAACGTCCCAGCGCGCGTTCATCGGCGTAAAATTGCCATCCCCCCAGTAACGCCAGCGCCACTCGCCATTATCTGGCAAAAAATTCTGCGCCTGCCCATCGAGATGCAGGCGAAAATCGCCCATCACATTCTCGTGCGCACGAAGAATTGCCTGCAAACGGCCGTCGATGCCCTGCCGGGTCAGTTTTACGCCCGCCAGCGGCCAGCGCACCTCATCAATATTCAGTGAATCGATCACCCGTCCGCGCGAACGCAGCAGCGCGCCGGGCGTAAAGGCCAGTTGCGGTTCATCAAAGCTGCCGCTCAGTTGTGCCGGTAATACGGCGTAAAGCACCAGATCGCCCTGCTTCGCTTCGCCGGTCAGTTGCAGCGGCATGGCGTTGTCGGTCATGCTTAGCCGACCCGGACCAATCGTCAGCACGGCATTGCCTTTACCGGCTTCCCCCTGCGTCAGCACGTTCAGCCGACCGCTTATCTGCGCCTTATCCAGCCCCTGCTGCCAGTTGTCGATCTTCAGCCCTACGCGACCGCTCAGCGGAAAACCGGCATATGGCCAGTTCCAGCGGCCATCGCTGATGGCGAGCTGCTCGCCGGTCACCTGCCAGGGTAAGTCGAGCAGCGGATCGCTGCTGTCGCGCGACATAACAATCGTCTGCCCTTCGTTATCGCGCCACTCCATATCAACATCCACCAGACCGGGTTGCTGTGGCAGAGTAAGCGTGCTTTGCATATGGCCATTGACGGGCCATCCATCCGGGACGGCGGGCAGCGTAAATTCACCGCCAAGCGTGAATGGCGGCTGGTTATCAAACAGTTGCAGCGCGAGTCGGTTAACGCTCAGCGCCTGCCCGTGCAGACGGGCCTCAAGCTGCACGCGCTCACCGTTGTAACTCAGTTGCTGAATTTGAGGTGTCAACGCCAGCGACAGTTTGCCGCCCCATGATTGCCACGGCGAAATGGTTAACCGATCCACCGTAAGCCAGGTGTAAGGCAGCATCGCTTGCCATTCGCTCAGCGTTCGCGGCGCGGTTGATGGCGTGTCGTTTGCTGGCAGCTTATTGAGACAGGCGCTATTGATCGTCAATGCGCCCGCGTGTAATTGCCAGCGGCTGGGATGGGTAAGCTCAGCGTTCTGGAGCCACGCCAGTTGGCAATCGTCAACCCAGTAGCGCAGATCGGGAATTTTCAGTGAATGGCGGGTAAAGCGCGGGCGCTCTTCCATTGCGATGCGCGTACCGGCAGGCAGCCAGATCCCGGCAAGGGTCGGCACCCATTGCGCCAGCGTCATCAGTAACGTTAGCGGCAGCAGTATAAATAATAAAACCAGTGCGATGGCGGCTTTGTATTTACCCTTCATGGGCAGCTAATATCCTGATTTATCGTGTGATTAAGCCAATTCTGCCGGATATTGTGACATGTTTAACCGCCCTGTTAAAAGCGCGAGCCGCTTTAATCATAGTCTGGCTGTTGCATTTTCAGTAGCAGAGGACGATATTGCTGCGAAATCATTACGCTATAGGTTTAAGGAATGTTCACTAAAGGTTCTCTGATCCGCGGTTGGTTCGCGGGCGCCACTATTTTCACCTGTTTCACGTTTGGTGATTATCTCAGTGCAAATGTGTTTCACGACTCGAAAATCCCATGGGTTATCAGCGTGCTGCTGGCCTTCATCATTAACTGGAGCGCTAACAGCACTCTCAAGCAACTGCGCTAATACTGTCGGCAGTGCAGGCAGTTATACTGAGAGTAGACACATTCATCAGGCCTATGATTATCAATAAAATTTGAAGGTTTACATAATAATTTTAAACAGTGATAATGTAGGCAGGAAACCGTTGGAGAAAGCCTTATGAAACTCGCGATATATAGCACAAAGCAATACGATAAAAAGTATTTGCAGCAGGTAAACGAGCATTATGGCTACGATCTTGAATTTTTCGACTTTTTGTTAACGGAGAAGACCGCCAAAACCGCCAACGGCTGTGAAGGGGTCTGTATTTTCGTCAATGATGACGGTAGCCGCCCGGTACTGGAAGAGTTGAAAAAGCTGGGCGTGAAATTTATCGCGCTGCGCTGTGCCGGGTTCAATAACGTCGATCTTGATGCGGCCAAAGAGCTTGGGCTGCAGGTGGTGCGTGTGCCTGCCTACTCACCGGAAGCGGTGGCGGAACATGCGATTGGCATGATGATGACACTCAACCGTCGTATTCACCGTGCTTATCAGCGCACCCGTGACGCCAACTTCTCGCTCGAAGGTCTGACCGGCTTTACGATGTACGGTAAAACGGCTGGCGTGATTGGTACCGGCAAAATCGGTGTTGCGGCGCTGCGTATCCTGAAGGGGTTCGGTATGCGCCTGCTGGCGTTTGATCCCTACCCGAGCGCGGCTGCGCTGGAACTGGGCGTAGAGTATGTGGATCTTGATACGCTGTTTTCCCAGGCCGACGTTATCTCCCTGCACTGTCCGCTGACGCCGGAAAACTTCCATTTGCTGAACCGTACCGCGTTTGAGCGCATGAAAGACGGCGTGATGATCATCAATACCAGCCGTGGCGGTTTGATCGATTCACAGGCGGCGATTGATGCGCTGAAGACACAGAAAATTGGCGCGCTCGGCATGGACGTGTATGAAAACGAACGCGATCTGTTCTTTGAAGACAAATCCAATGATGTGATTCAAGACGATGTGTTCCGTCGCCTGTCGGCATGCCATAACGTGCTGTTCACCGGCCACCAAGCATTTCTGACCGCCGAGGCGTTGACCAGCATTTCTGAGACCACGCTGGAAAACCTGCGCCAGTTACGTGACGGTGAAAGTTGCCCGAACGCGCTGTTCTAAGCGGTTTGTGCGGTTCCCCGGCCAGGGGAGCCGTTTTAAGATTAACGGCCAGTGACACCCAGGTTAACCCTGTTAAAATCCCCGCCCTGAATGGAAAATTCTTAGAGGAAGAGATGAAAAAAATTATCCCTTTAATTGCGCTGAGCATTGCGCTTTCCGCCTGTGTCAGTTCCCGCACTGATACCCTTAAACCGGAACAGTTGGCTAACCAGCGTTTTGTACTGACTACCTTTAACGGCAAAGCACTGACGACATCAGACCAGAGCCCGGCTCCGGAAATCCGTTTCGACAAGGATCTGCGCGTCTCAGGCAAAATGTGCAACGGCTTTATGGGCCAGGGCAAACTTTCTGACGGCGCATTAACCGTGAAGCACATGGGCATGACCATGATGATGTGCGCAGATCCGCAGCGTAACGAGCTGGATCATACTATTCAGGGCATGCTGAGTGACGGCGCGCAGATCGATTTGACCGGCGACCAGCTAACGCTGGCAACCGCTTCGCAGACGTTGATTTATACCCGCGCGAATAACGCTCAATAATTACCGCAGCTTCCGGTGGCAAGCGACTGTTCGCTACAGCGTTTGCCATTCGGCAATGCACACATTCCCACCATCGAACCGTCAAGCTGACGCGCGACAGATAACGATCCGCCAATCATTGCACAATTTGCCTGACCGCTGTTAGACATCGCGGCCTTTATGCCTGGCACAACGTGAGCAGCCGTAGCCTGTTGCACAGGTTCACTACTGCATGCCGACAATAATAAAACGGCGCACCCCACCCAAAACGCAGAACGCATCTCTTCTCTCCCTTTATTAAAGCGAAACCCAAGCATAATAGGCAGCACAGCGCAATACGTCGAGAGCTGAAAGTCATCTTTATGCACCGCAGAAACATTTTTTTGCGTTTTTATCGCCTGACGCAGGTAATAACTGGCTTGCCCACACTTCACCAGAGATTTTCTGTCCTCACGGTACGCCCTTTTCGAAGCACTACGGGCTGGCTCCTTGATGGCGGTGGTATCGGCTCCGGTTGTAAGAATTCATGAAGTGGATCCCCGCAGCCTGAAATAAAAAAACCTGCCCGGTGAGCAGGTTGCTGATAACGTGTTTTTTATAAACAGGAAGAATTCAACTTTGGATCCTGCGGAAGAATTGCTCAGTCGATTCCCGGACGTGCTCATCAGGGTTCTCGGCAATATCCCCCTCTCCTGACGAATGTCGAACGTAGCTACTTTTTTGCCCGTGAAGCAAGGCAGGAGAAGAACCTGCATAGCCTGCAACTGAACAAAATGACAGAAACAGTAGAAACCATGCAGTTCTCAACGTCTTACCCATCATTCATAACCCGTATGTTGTTGGCATTCGAAAACATAGTGGCGTAATGAAAGTAAAATGCTGTATGCGATACTTAAACGTATCCAGGAAGCTATGAAAAATTACGTGGGTTGAAATGCAATAATAAATTCGCAGGATGTACTACCAGATGCTTCACATTATTAACGTTCATGACTATGTGTACTTCGAAGCGAAATTGTTGCTTACACGATTGGCCGACAGAACGTAACTCCGCTATTTCTTCTTTTATTTTGCTCTTATTTTTGATTTACATCAGCGGTGCGGTGCAACAGCGCATACAAGGGAACACATGTTGAAAAGTTGTTTTGTCAGTTTCCGAGGGGGAATTCTTAAATAAAGAAAGCCGGAAGCAGGAGCAATGCAAACAGAGGTTACCAATACTGAAAATAAATAACCCCGCCAGAGAGGCAGGGTTATCTTGTTAAAATCGGGCCGCTATCGAGGACTCAAACCCCGACTCTGCTTTCTGTAAATAAAGCAACGCTCTAACCGTGCTGAGCTAATAGCGGACCGGGAATGCTATTTATATTGCGGAAACATTCCCGGCTGACGGGCCTTTTTGCCCATCTTCAATCGTGAATTCTACTTTCTGACCTTCATTCAGCGTTTTAAAACCGCCGCTCTGGATAGCCGAAAAATGCACGAATACGTCTTTGCTGCCATTGTCAGGCGTGATGAAACCAAACCCTTTGGACTCATTAAACCATTTTACTAAACCAGTCATTTTGTTAGACATAAATATTTCCTCAATATACATAGAGCCTTTCGGCGAAAAAGGGTTTTCGCACAGAATTAAATTATTAACGATAAGGAGGCTCAAAAAGAAGAATTATCTACAGATAACACTTGTGATGAGGACTGCTTTACTAAACCGCTTTATTACATCTGTGGAACAAACCTACCACTCATTAGTCACACATATACCAACTTATAGCAAGCTTTATTTTAGATTGATGACCCACGACGCGAGATGTCAGGCAATTGGTATTATTAGTAAAATGACGTCCAATGTTAGAGCAAACCCAGGCGATTTTATCAAATATGTCAGACATCATGGTGCTAAAATCCAACACTATGCTGCTATCTTGTCACGCCCTGTAAATGGGCTGTGTGAATGCTTCCTCCTGCAAGTGCCTGTTGACCCGCGCCCTGCTCGCGTCGGCGCAACCGTGCGTTCGCGGGCAGGGTTGGCTGGCGATTCCCCCACCTTTGCGCCAGAGTTACAGGACGTTTTACGCAGGATTAGCACCAGCAAAGTCAATGAGTGCTACTTACGGGAAAATAACTGGCTGCATTTCAGTGTATTTTTCCACGATAGCGCGACGTAGCTGTGAATCGGTTACCAGAAACATACCTGATACGCTTTCTGTTCGAAGGAAGCGGTTGATGGAGTGCAATGCATTAAAAAATAAAATAAAAAATCGTTCAGAACGCACAGGCTGATGAAAAAAGAAACTCCTGAGCCCGATCTGACAGAACGCAACGAATTCATTCACATGCTAAATACCGGCCAGGCACATCAGATCAAATATCTATCTTCGCTGGCTGTTTATACTGAATATAATTAAGTAATGAGAGCATTCATATGATCACTATTGACGGTAATGGCGCCGTGGCCTCGGTGGCCTTTCGTACCAGTGAAGTTATCGCCATATATCCCATAACGCCCAGTTCAACGATGGCTGAGCAGGCTGATGCCTGGGCCGGTAACGGTCTGAAGAATGTCTGGGGCGACACGCCCCGCGTTGTTGAAATGCAGTCGGAAGCCGGGGCTATTGCAACTGTCCACGGCGCACTGCAAACCGGGGCGCTCTCAACCTCATTTACCTCATCGCAGGGGCTGCTGCTGATGATCCCGACGCTGTACAAACTGGCTGGGCAACTGACCCCCTTTGTACTGCACGTCGCAGCACGTACAGTGGCTACCCATGCCCTCTCCATTTTTGGCGATCACTCCGATGTGATGGCGGTGCGCCAGACTGGCTGCGCCATGCTCGCTGCGGGTAGCGTGCAGGAAGCGCAGGATTTTGCGCTGATTTCGCATATTGCCACGCTGAAAAGCCGCGTGCCGTTCATTCACTTTTTTGATGGTTTCCGTACCTCGCACGAAATCAACAAGATTACGCCGCTGGCGGACGACACTATCCGCAATCTGCTACCACAACAGGAGATTGACGACCATCGCGCCCGTGCGTTGAACCCGGAGCATCCGGTCATTCGCGGCACATCGGCTAACCCGGACACTTACTTCCAGTCCCGCGAGGCGACCAACCCGTGGTACAACGCGGTTTACGCTCACGTCGAACAGGCAATGAACGATTTAGCCGAAGCCACCGGCCGCAGCTACAAGCCGTTCGAATACTACGGACATCCGCAGGCCGATCGCGTGATTGTACTGATGGGTTCAGCAATAGGTACCTGCGAAGAGGTGGTTGATGAGTTGCTGACGCGGGGTGAGAAAGTCGGCGTGCTGAAAGTTCGCCTCTATCGCCCGTTTAGCGCCGCGCATCTGCTGGCGGTCTTGCCGGAAAGCGCGCGTACTGTCGCTGTGCTCGATCGCACCAAAGAACCAGGCGCGCTGGCGGAACCACTTTATCTTGATGTGATGACCGCGCTGGCGGAAGCCTTTAATCACGGTGAACGCGAAACCCTGCCGCGAGTGATTGGCGGGCGCTATGGTTTATCCTCCAAAGAGTTTGGCCCGGAATGCGTGCTGGCGGTGTTTAACGAGCTGCGCGCGGCAAAGCCCAGACCGCGTTTTACCGTCGGTATCTACGACGACGTTACCAATCTCTCGCTGCCGCTGCCGGAAAACACCCTGCCATCGCACGCGAAACTGGAAGCGCTATTTTACGGGCTGGGCAGCGATGGCAGCGTCTCGGCGACCAAAAACAATATCAAGATTATTGGTAACTCCACGCCGTGGTATGCGCAGGGTTATTTTGTCTATGACTCGAAAAAAGCGGGCGGCCTGACGGTTTCGCATTTGCGCGTCAGCGAAAGACCAATAAACTCCGCCTATCTGGTTTCGCAGGCGGATTTTGTCGGTTGCCATCAGTTGCAGTTTATCGATAAATACCAAATGGCCGAACGGCTGAAGCCGGGCGGTATTTTCCTGCTCAATACGCCCTACAGCGCAGAGGAAGTGTGGTCGCGGCTGCCGCAGGAAGTTCAGGCGGTGCTGAATCAGAAAAAAGCCCGTTTCTTCGTGGTCAACGCGGCGAAAATCGCCCGCGAATGCAGCCTCGGCGCACGTATTAACACCGTAATGCAGATGGCGTTCTTCCATCTGACAAATATATTGCCGGGCGACAGCGCGCTGGCTGAATTGCAGGGCGCGATCGCCAAAAGCTACAGCAGCAAAGGTCAGGAGCTGGTTGAGCGCAACTGGCAGGCACTGGCGCTGGCGCGTGAATCACTGTTCGAAGTATCGCTGGAGCCTGTCAACCCGCTGAGCGCACACCGCCCGCCGGTGGTTTCCGATGCGGCGCCGGATTTTGTCAAAACCGTCACCGCCGCTATGCTGGCGGGCCTTGGCGATGCGCTGCCGGTCTCAGCCCTGCCGCCGGACGGCACCTGGCCGGTCGGCACCACCCGCTGGGAGAAACGCAATATCGCGGAAGAGATCCCCATCTGGAAAGAAGATCTCTGTACCCAGTGTAACCACTGTGTCGCCGCCTGCCCGCATTCGGCGATCCGCGCGAAAGTAGTTTCTCCGGCAGCGATGGAAGAGGCTCCCGATACGCTCCATTCACTGGACGTAAAATCGCGCGATATGCGGGGTCAGAAATATGTCTTGCAGGTCGCGCCGGAGGATTGCACCGGCTGTAATCTGTGTGTTGAGGTCTGCCCGGCGAAAGATCGTCAGAACCCGGATATCAAGGCCATCAATATGATGTCGCGCCTTGAACATGTGGAAGAAGAGAAAGTGAATTATGACTTCTTCCTCGGTCTGCCGGAGATCGACCGCAGCACGCTGGAACGCATTGATATCCGTACTTCGCAACTGATCACCCCGCTGTTTGAATATTCCGGCGCGTGTTCCGGCTGCGGTGAAACGCCGTACATCAAGCTCCTGACCCAGTTGTATGGCGACCGGATGATGATTGCCAACGCTACCGGGTGCTCATCCATTTACGGCGGTAATCTGCCTTCAACGCCGTATACCACAGACGCCAACGGGCGCGGTCCGGCGTGGGCGAACTCGCTGTTTGAGGATAACGCCGAGTTTGGTCTGGGCTTCCGTCTCAGCGTCGATCAACATCGCCAGCGTGTGATGCGTCTGGTGAATCAATTTGCCGACCATATTCCGGCGGAACTGTTTGCCGCTCTTCAGCAGGAGGCCACGCCGGACGTTCGCCGTGCACAGGTTGCTGAACTGCGTAACGCACTGGCCAATGTTGAAGGTGCACAGCAACTTCTGACCGATGCCGATGCGCTGGTTGAGAAATCGATCTGGCTGATTGGCGGCGATGGCTGGGCCTATGACATTGGTTTCGGCGGGCTGGATCATGTGATGAGTCTGACCGAAAACGTCAATATTCTGGTGCTTGATACCCAGTGCTACTCCAACACCGGCGGCCAGGCATCAAAAGCCACACCGCTGGGTGCGGTGACCAAATTTGGCGAACACGGTAAACGTAAAGCGCGCAAGGATCTGGGTGTCAGCATGATGATGTACGGACATGTTTATGTGGCGCAGATTTCCCTTGGCGCACAGTTGAACCAGACCGTGAAAGCTATTCAGGAAGCGGAATCCTATCCGGGGCCATCGCTGATCATCGCTTACAGCCCATGCGAAGAGCACGGTTACGACCTGGCGCTGAGCCACGATCAGATGCGTCAGTTGACCGCCACCGGCTTCTGGCCGCTCTATCGTTACGATCCACGCCGCGAAGAGGAAGGCAAAATCCCGCTGGCGCTGGATTCACGTCCGCCATCTGACGCGCTGGCGGAAACGCTGCTCAATGAGCAGCGTTTCCGTCGTCTGAATGCGCAGCAGCCGGAAGTGGCAGAGCAACTGTGGAAAGATGCCGCCGCCGACCTGCAAAAACGCTATGACTTCCTCGCGCAACTGGCCGGAAAAGCAGAGAAAAGCCCGACCGAGTAAACGAGCTGCCTAAAAAGCCACCGGTTAACGCCGGTGGCTTTTTTAACGCACGGATTTCGCATGACACCATCCGCAAGCTGCGTTAATAATCAGTTTTCCCGGGCAGCAAGGAGCGAACAGCATGCGACATCATCCCGTAACCTCATCACGCATTTCTTCCATTGGTTATGACAGCCGCAGCCTCACGCTCGAAATCTGTTTTCACGATAAAAGCATTTATCAGTATCAGAACGTTCCGGAGCGGATCTTCACGGTTTTTCTGACCGTTGTCTCGAAAGGCCGCTTTTACGATGGCGTGGTCAAAGGAAAATTCCCCGAAAAAAAAGTCGCCTGAACAGGTAGCTGCCCGCCGTTCTTATAATCTGTCAGGATAAGTTTTTTCACTCTTATAACGGAAACCGCAATGTCAAAAAACAGTCCTTCCACGCCCTATTACGCCGTGATTTTTACCTCCGTGCGCACAGCGGTTGATGACGGTTATGGCGCAATGTCCGATCGTATGATGGAACTGGCGATTAACCAGCCGGGTTTTCTCGGTGTCGATTCCGCGCGTGAGGAAGTGGGAATTACCGTCTCATACTGGGAATCACTTGACGCGATTAAAAACTGGAAAGCAAACGCTGAGCACGCGATAGCGCAGAAAACCGGACGGGAAAAGTGGTATCACTCCTTCACCACGCGCATCTGCCGGGTTGAAAAAGAGTATTCGTTTGCTGCGCCACAGGAATAATCCATCGATTTTACTGCCTGGAAACATGCCCGGAGTGAAAAACTGCCGGAGTTCCGGGCATGTACGGTGAGAATATTTTTCGCTAACAGACGCTTGTTTATAAACCGCAAGCAGGTACACGCACTGATTCAATCAGCGCTGAAAAACTTGCCAGCGAACACATTCCCTGCGCATTTTTTTCGTTGCATGCCGTGAGCTTCAGATCCACTTGTCCGGGTGGATTTTCCAGCGATAAAGGCTGCATTTCCCGCATCTCCTGCAATGTCTGATAAACGAACGAAACCTGAATCCAGTCGCTATTATCACTGAGCCGCTTCCATCTTTCGAAAACCAGCTCACCGCCCGGCGGAGTATTATCGGGCTGAGCGGGGAGCAACCAGTTAATACCTAATGCCCCGCTGATATTGGCCAGATTGGTATCGTGCCCGGCAATAAATAACAAAGAAACCGGCAAGTTAATGCCATAGCTATTTTCGGCTGACCCTTTCGTTACCAGCGCAGTGCGAATCAAATCGAGTAAGGGCGTTGCCTTGCTACGTGCCACTTCTGGCGTTTTTTGCAAAAGGTCAAACTGCGCGTTGTGCAGACTTAATAACTCGCCCCATTCTTTCTCCCCCGCTATCCGTCCCCAGGCCACTTGTGGCATACCCTGAGCCTGCTGGAGCAGGAATATCTCTGTCAGCATTGAAGAAAGCCCCCATGCGCCGGTTAACGAAACATTATCCGGCGTGGCGTTGAGTTTCGTGGGTAAGACCTGGGTTAATGAGCAGCCATTATTCTGCCCGGTTGCTTTGCATTTTTCTGACTGAGAGAAATTTAAAACCTTTTCCAGAGTCTGAAAGGCTGGTTGGTATCGTTGCGCGTAGTGCCCGATATCGCCTCCGGCCTGGTTCAGAATCGCCTCTTTCACTTTTACAGGGTTGAATGAACATTTACCCGCTTTTATGGGGTTAAAAACAGGATCTGTTCGGGTTTGCTGTTGTTGATAGTGCACCGGGATATGGCATTCTGGCGCAAACCCGGCAAGAAATGCTTCACCTGTTTTACGCGTTCGTTGATCCGTATCGGCAACGACAGCGACCTGCGCAAACGGACACGTTTTATCGCCTTGCAGACCTTTCTCCGCCAGCCGCAAACGCTGATACTTCCCCAACTCAGAAATAAGCTGCCCTCCACGCGGCGTCAGCCAGCCTAAAGGCACGTCCCATTGTGGCCACTGATAAGGTGTGACGGCTTGCATGAGCGCGGTGGATTTTGTCGGTGCCCTTACGCCATGGCGGCTGAGAATGACCACGCGTTCCAGCTTCATTTCGCTCTTTCCCGAAGCAAGCGCTGGAACCGAACCGAATATCAGCGTTAAAAAAATGAAACGAACAATCAAGGTGTTCATTGCTTACATCTCCCTTGCTGTTATAGAGATAACAGGATATTTCTCCCTACCAGGCGATACAGGTTTGAGGAAGATCCTACGGACAGAAGACGGTAAAATGCATGATGTTTATATTCAGCGAATGCGCAAAAGCGAACGAAAACCACACTATTCTTTATCCTTTGCAGGGGCAAGATGAAATGCGCTCGTAAAACGCGCTGGCATTCGTCGCCGGAATCCGTACCATACGCGCATACTTTTGCCTGCTGACTTTTGAGTGCCGGCGCTAATCTGTATTTTATTGCCAACCTGAAGGGGCATAAAAACGCGCAAATGGCTTATGGCGCATGGACAGAGGTAATGAACCAGAATCGCACTGTCACAGGGAATAATCGGCTGTCCCTTGCGGATTTGGTTTGCCCACGTCGTGCTCCCGACGCATCCAGAGAAAAGAAATAATGACCGAGAAACAAGAGATTACAAAGAAAGAGCAGTACAACCTGAACAAACTGCAAAAACGTCTGCGCCGTAACGTCGGCGAAGCCATTGCCGACTTCAACATGATTGAAGAAGGCGACCGCATCATGGTCTGCCTTTCCGGCGGCAAAGATAGCTACACGATGCTGGAAATTCTGCGCAACCTGCAACAGAGCGCGCCGGTCAATTTTTCGCTGGTGGCGGTCAATCTCGATCAGAAGCAACCGGGTTTCCCGGAACATATTCTGCCGCAGTATCTGGATGCGCTCGGCGTTGAGTACAAAATCGTGGAAGAGAACACTTACGGCATCGTGAAAGAGAAGATCCCGGAAGGCAAAACCACCTGTTCTCTCTGTTCCCGCCTGCGTCGCGGGATCCTCTACCGTACGGCGAGCGAACTGGGCGCGACCAAGATTGCCCTTGGCCACCACCGCGATGACATTCTGCAAACGCTGTTTTTGAATATGTTCTATGGCGGGAAAATGAAGGGCATGCCGCCGAAGCTGATGAGCGATGACGGCAAACACATTGTGATCCGCCCGCTGGCTTACTGCCGCGAAAAAGATATTGAGCGTTTTTCACAAGCGAAAGGTTTCCCGATCATTCCGTGCAACCTGTGTGGTTCGCAGCCGAACCTGCAACGCCAGGTGATTGCCGATATGCTGCGTGACTGGGACAAACGTTATCCAGGGCGCATCGAGACCATGTTCAGCGCCATGCAGAACGTGGTGCCATCGCATCTCAGTGACGTCAATCTGTTTGATTTCAAAGGTATTACACACGGTTCGGAAGTGGTCAACGGCGGCGACCTGGCGTTTGACCGCGAAGAGATCCCGTTGCAACCGGCTGGCTGGCAGCCGGAAGAAGATGACGCGCAGCTCGATGAACTGCGTCTTAACGTCATTGAAGTGAAATAAATCCCAGCCTCTCTGCTGCATGCAGAGAGGCGGATTTTACAACAGCCGTACGCGGCAGCTCTTGCCTTTAATCTTCCCGTTCTGCAACTGCTTCCACGCCTGACGCGCCACACTCTGGCGAACAGCCACATAAACATGCGCCGGATGCACGGTGATTTTACCGATGTCCGCGCCATCCAGCCCCATATCGCCGGTCAGCGCGCCCAGCACATCGCCGGGACGCATTTTGGCTTTTTTACCGCCATCAATGCACAGCGTGGCCATTTCCGCTTCCAGCGGCACCACTTTGACGTTAGCTGGTGCGTTGCACCAGTTCAGCTTCAGTTGCAGCATTTCCGCGAGAATATTGGCGCGCTGTGCCTCTTCCGGCGCACAGAAACTGATTGCCAGGCCGCTATTACCCGCGCGCGCAGTACGTCCGATACGGTGTACGTGTACTTCCGGATCCCATGCCAGTTCGTAGTTCACCACCAGCTCGAGCGATTTAATGTCGAGACCACGCGCAGCGACATCGGTCGCCACCAGCACGCGCGCGCTACCGTTGGCAAAACGCACCAGTGTTTGATCGCGGTCGCGCTGCTCCAGATCGCCATGCAGCGCCAGTGCGTTCTGCCCCGCGGCGTTCAGCGCATCGCACACTTCCTGACAATCTTTTTTGGTATTACAGAACACCACACAGGAAGCCGGACGGTGCTCGCTTAAGAGCTTTTGCAACAGTGCGGCTTTGCCCTGACGGGAAACCTCGAAGAACTGCTGTTCAACGGCGGGCAGCGCATCGACGCTATCGATTTCAATGGTTTCCGGGTCGCGCTGGACGCGGCCACTGATGGCGGCAATCGCTTCCGGCCAGGTGGCTGAAAACAGCAGGGTCTGCCGTGAGGCAGGCGCAAAACGGATAACGTCATCAATCGCCTCGCTGAATCCCATGTCGAGCATGCGATCGGCTTCGTCCATGACCAGCGTTTGCAGGTTATCCAGGGTAACGGTGTTTTTTTGCAGGTGATCGAGCAAACGCCCCGGCGTGGCAACAATAATGTGCGGCGCATGTTGTAATGAATCGCGCTGCGCACCAAATGGCTGGCCGCCGCAGAGAGTCAGCACTTTGATATTGGGCATATAGCGCGCCAGGCGGCGTAACTCGCTGGCGACCTGATCGGCCAGCTCACGCGTCGGGCATAAAATCAATGACTGCGTCTGAAATCGGCTGGCATCAATATGTTGCAATAAGCCCAGCCCAAACGCCGCCGTTTTGCCACTGCCTGTTTTTGCCTGCACGCGGACATCTTTTCCGGCGAGAATGGCAGGCAGCGCAGCGGCCTGGACTGGAGTCATAGAGAGATAGCCCAGATCGTTAAGATTCTCGATCTGGGCGGCGGGCAAAGCATTTAAGGTTGAAAAAGCGGTCACAATAAAGTCTCGCGATAAAAGGGCTGAGATCAGCAGGCGCGTATCCTCTCAGATCTGCCCTGTTTACGCGACATCTTAATGGGTTCTTCATCCGGCGGCGGGTCCGGCATCGGTTGCGGATGGGGAATGGGATCGGGAATCGGGATCGGATCGGTCGGAACCGGATCGCTGGGATATGAGGAATTGCGTGTATTCATCATCGCCTCCTTTACGTGAGATACCTTGTTAAGGGTAGTCGCAGGTAAAAAAGAGGCAAAAAAAAGCCGACTCATTAAGTCGGCGTCGTACGAATCAATTGTGCTATGCAGTAATTCAAAAAAGGAAGTAAGACAATATGGAGCGCAACGCCCATCGCTTGACGTTGCATTCACCTGCGAGAGAAATATTGCCCTGAATAGGTATTGTATTTATTGACCTCGCTCAAACTATCTGGCGTTTTTATGTTCAAAAAATGTTAAAAAAGTGAAATTTTACAGCCAGTTACTACGATGCAACCACCAGGTAACACCGCCGATCAGTACCACCAACATCACGCAGAAGATCGAAAAGCCGAATTGCCAACCGCCTCCCGGAATGCCGCCCAGATTGACGCCAAACAAGCCAGTAAGAAAGGTACTCGGCAAAAACACCATTGCCATCAACGACATGGTATACGTGCGTCGCGCCAGCGACTCCTGCATCACCTGCGTAATCTCATCCGTCATCACTGCCGTACGTGCAATGCAGGCATCGATCTCATCCAGGCCACGCCCGAGGCGATCGGCGATATCCTGCATCCGACGGCGCTGATCGTCACTCATCCACGCCAGACGTTCACTGGCCAGCCGTGAAAAGACATCACGCTGCGGCGCCATATAGCGGCGCATAACAATTAACTGTTTGCGCAGCAACGCCAGAATTCCCCGCGGAGGAATTTGCTGATCGAGCAGGTTATCTTCCAGATCGATAATCCTGTCGTGCAAGGATTCAATAAATTCGCTGGCATGATCGGTCAACGCATCGCAAACATCCACCAGCCAGGCGCCGCTATCCGTTGGGCCGGAACCCTCTTCCAGATCCCTGACCACATCATCCAGCGCCATAACTTTACGCTGACGCGTGGAGACAATCATCCGCGAATCCATGTATAACCGCACGGCCACGAGCTGGTCGGGTCGTTCATCAGTGCTGCCGTTAATGCAGCGCAGCGTAATGAGCGTCCCCTCACCCAACCGGTTAACGCGTGGACGCGTACTTTCTCCGGAAAGCGCATCACGCGCACTGTTCGGCAGCAACGGCGTTGAGGCCAGCCACTGTGCACTCTCCTGATTGGTATAATTCAGATGCACCCAGCACGGTGTTTGTTCAGTAATAATGTCATCATCTTCGAGCGGCTTAACGCCCCCTTTTCCATCCAGCCGCCACGCAAAAACCGCATCCGGGACATTCACCCCGGAGCCTTTTAATGCTTCCACAGCGCCTCCAAAATCAGCAAGGTATTGCTGTCAGTCTAGCCGGATGAGAATCTTAAGCAATCATCACGCTGAATTTGTTAACAAATTCACGCAAACTGCAAATAAAAAACCCGGTTTCCCGGGCCTTGTTGTTCAGTACAGAGATCTTCAGAAGGAGTGCCAGTAATTTTCCTGATTCTGCAAAACCGGCGTTTTGACGCGCTGGCGCTGTTTTTCCGGCGGCAACGCGGTCTCCGCTGCCACGCGTGCTGCCGGAGCGCCCTCGATCAAACGGAATTTACCGGTCCGTTTTTGTAACTCCTCGACCTGATGTTTCAGTACGTCAGAGGAACCGGCAAGTTCATCAACCGTGGTGACGTTGCTCTGTGTCACTTTTTCTAACTCTGCTAACGCCAGGGTGATCTGCGAAATGCCTTTTTCCTGTTGCAACGTCGTGACGGCAATTTCATCCATCAACTTACTGACCACGCTCGCGCCAGAAACAATATCATGCATGTTTTGTTCTGCTTCGTTCACCACTGTCGCACCCTGCGTCACGTTATCTGTCGTTTCGGCAATCAGGGATTTGATATTTTTCGCCGCCTCAGCGCTGCGATGCGCAAGGCTACGCACCTCACCGGCCACTACGGAGAACCCCTTCCCGTGATCGCCTGCTCGCGCTGCCTCTACCGCCGCATTGAGCGCCAGAATATTGGTCTGGAAAGCGATACCGTCAATAATCGAAATAATCTCCGTCATCTGATTGGCGCATTCGGTAATTGACTGCATATTTTTCGCTACCAGCCCCATTAAATCCCCGCCTTTTAACGCACAGCTGGTCGCATCTTTAGCGCGGGTGCTGGCGATGCGCGTATTGTCGGCATTATTTTTGGTGCTGGAAGCCATTTGTTCCATGCTGGAGGCGGTCTGTACCAGTGCAGCAGATTGCTCCTCGGTTTTAACGGAGAGGTCAGCGCTACGCGTGGCCAGTTCAGCCGAAAGATTGAGGGCAGAATCCGAAGAGGAGCGAATTTCTCTGACTAAGGTAGCAATGCTGGCAGAAAGTGAGTTGATTCCGGGTATTAAGCGACCGGCGCAGTTATTTCCAAATTCAGGAATAACAATAGAAAGATTTCCTGAGGTTACCTCTTCTATACTTTTTTTAACAGTATTAATCGGCGTCACTAAATATTGCGTCATATACAGCCAAAGTAATGCCAGCGAAGTAATGGAAACAACTGAGGTAGTCATAATCAGGGTGGCATTTTTTGAGAGAATGATCACCAAAGCTTCCATGAGAATAAAAGAGAAAAGCAAAAATAAAATAATAAAAGTCCTTACACTAATATGCCTTAACATAGTGATACCCACCAAACAGCAGAAGAAGGTAAGATCGTTATAGCATTCGAAATATACTTTTACACGGCTAAATTGATACTGCGCAATGTTCACGGTTAAGTAACTACAATTCAGATTAAGTCAGGTTATTCATCTGAACATAAGCCGCAACCCCAACACAAACAGCCAGGTAATGCGATAAACCCAGAATTCAGCATCAAAATATATCATATAAAAAACAGCCTCACTCAGTGAGCCTCACAGCATATTTCCTTCTTAATTTAGTTTTAGCCTCGCTTAAATCATCCACTTTTTTTAAGTTCCTGCTGTTAATGTCGATAAATAAAAGATGCTCCATGTTTATTAATTTGTCCTCGCAATAATAAACTCAGCGCAACCATTAAATTCATCAGGTTACTTGCTAAAATTAGTGCCAGGATTACATATCAACTCTTTTGCCTGCGTGGATGACATATGCTTTATGTTTCGTGGGACCCTATTCTGGTCGGCATCTCTTTTTTGGTGGCATTCATTGCCTCATTTGTCGCACTCGATAGTGCAGGTAAAGTGCTGAACTCAGAACCTCGTAGCGCCCTGTTCTGGCGGATTTCTGGTGGAGCCACATTGGGCATGGGCATCTGGTCAATGCACTTTGTCGGTATGCTAGCGATGAAAATGCCGATAATGATGCATTATGATTTTGAATTAACCATCCTCTCATTTGTTATTGCTTTACTGGCCTCGACGCTGTCGCTCAATATCGCCGTCAGCAGCCATACCTTGCCGATAAAGCGCCTGATTTTCGCCACCCTTGTCCTCGGCAGCGGCGTGGTGTCGATGCATTATATCGGCATGGCAGCGATGATGAGCTTCGTCAGCATTTACTGGAATATCCCGCTGGTGGCGCTGTCGATCGTGATTGCCATCGCCAGCGCCTGGGTCGCGCTGTGGCTGGCGTTCAGCCTGCGGCAAAATACGCACGGCGTCTTTATTAATCGCGTTTTTGCCTCGCTGGTGATGGGCATTGCCATTTGCGCCATGCACTATACCGGCATGAGCGCCGCGACCTTCAGTAATGATGGGCTCGGCATTATCGTGCGTAGCGATGCCATACATATCATGAGCCGCGGCGTCGGCGAGCAAGGGCTGTCACTGTGGGTCGCCACTACAACGCTGGTGATTTTTGGCATCATGCTTTTTATCTCGATGATCGATTCACAATTGCGGACAGCACGCCTGACCGATAGTCTGCGTCAGCTAAACCTGCAACTGGAGAAACAGGCGCATTATGATCCCCTCACCGGGCTGGCAAACCGTATTCAGCTCGATATTTTGCTGGACTCCTGCCTGAATCGCGCAGCGGAAGAGCAGACGACCTTCGCGCTGATTTATATGGATCTGGATCGCTTCAAGCTGGTGAATGATGCCTGGGGACACCATATTGGCGACCGGTTGCTGGTCGTGGTGGCAGAACGGCTTTCCGCCTGTATTAATGACAAAATGTCGCTGGCCAGGCTCGGTGGTGACGAATTTACGCTGCTGGTGCCGCAGACCAGCGAGGAAGAAGTTGACGCCCTGATTCGCCGCCTGATCGCGACCATTCAGCACCCTTTTTATGAATTAAGCCATGTCATCAATGTATCGCTTAGCGCCGGGGTGAGTTTTTATCCTGAGCACGGTGAAAACGCCCATGAGCTGAAGCTGAAAGCCGATACCGCCATGTACAGCGTTAAGCAGGAAGGTCGCAATGGCTGGGCGATTTATCACGCCGGAATGGCGCAGAAAACCGCCGATGCGCCACAGTTCTTGCAGGATTTATCGCAGGCGCTGACGCGTAATCAGTTTGAACTCTGGTATCAGCCGCAATATACCGCGCCCGAACAAACCCTTGCCGGATTTGAAGCCCTGCTGCGCTGGCGTCACCCGCAGCAGGGAGTTTTGCAGCCGGCAACGTTTCTGCCGATGCTGGAAAAAACCGGACTGATTCTCTCTGTTGGTCAGTGGGTGATCGAATCTGCCTGTCGCCAGTTACATTACTGGAATACCCAGGGTTTTCCCCACCTGACATTGGCGATTAACCTCTCGCCCAGCCAGTTTGAACAGCATGATATTTATGAACAGGTCACTGATGCCTTGACCCGTTACCGTGTCGACCCGACGCGCCTGACACTGGAAATCACCGAGAACACCGCGCTGAAAAACCTTGAGCGTAGCGTTCATCTGCTGACCCAGTTTGCGCAGTTGGGGATCACGGTGGCGATTGATGATTTTGGTACCGGTTATTCCAATATGTTGATGCTGAAAAAATTGCCTGCCACTGAACTCAAAATTGATAAAAGTTTTGTGAAAGATATTCGCGAAAATAGCCGCAACGTGAAAATTGTCTCGACGATAATCGACATTGCCCACTCGATGAATATGCGTGTGGTCGCCGAAGGAATCGAAACGGCAGAACAACATGCATTGCTCACCAATATGGGCTGTGCTTTTTTACAAGGTTTCCTGTTTGCCCGTCCACAACCCGTCGAGAAGATTTCAGCGTTGCTTAAACATAAACCTTTCGCGTTGTCACTGGAATGTTCAGAGCCGTCACAAAAAAAACCTGCATAAGGCTCTACATTTCATGTGTGTTGCAATAAAGTTAGTAAATTGCCGCAACATCTGGCCAGCGGCGACATTGCAACCTGCGCAATAAGTGGAGTAGCCATGCTTAAATATCACCTGGATGCGCTGAATGTCCTCTCCACGCCGGTTTGGGTGGTCGCCCCTGACACGGAAACGTTGTTATTTTCTAACACACAGGCGCAGAAGCTGGCGGCGGGTCGTTCATTGCGTGAAATGCGCAGTGGCCTCTTTTCTGCCATTGCGCAGACCAGCCTCTCAATGTATTTACCCTGCCTGCAAAATCACGAAGATGTGGTCGAAATCTGGAGTATTTGCCCTTCCGGTGAAGAGTGTACGATCAGTTGCCGCGCCGTGCTGCGCGAACTTGAAACTGTCGGTGAAGTGCTCATTTTCGAAGGCATTTCCGGTGGCGCTGCAGCCGCCGCGCTCAAGGCCAACCACTCCTCCTCTTACCGGCCGAGTAAGCAAGGGTTCTACGCCCGTTTTTTCTATACCACGTCAGCCCCAATGCTGCTTATCGATCCCGTCCGCGATGGCCTGATCGTGGATGCCAATCTCGCTGCTCTGCGCTTTTATGGTTACGATCATGAAGAAATGTGCCAGAAGCACACATGGGAAATTAACACCATGGGGCGCAGCGTCTTGCCGGTGATGTCAGAAATCGCCAGGCTGCCTGGTGGACATAAGCCGCTCAATTTTATTCATCAGTTGGCCGATGGCTCAACGCGACATGTGCAAACCTACGCCGGGCCAATTGAGATATACGGCGAACGGCTGATGTTATGCATTATTCATGATATTACCGAACAGAAGCGGCTTGAGCAGGAGCTGGAATACGCTGCACACCGCGATGCCCTCACCGGGCTTTTGAACCGCCGTCAGTTTTATCACCTGACAGAGCATGTTCTGCCGACCGTGCTCGATTTTTGCGTCATGCTGGTCGATGCAGATCATTTCAAACATATTAACGATCAATTCGGCCATCAGTGCGGGGACGAAGTGCTGATCGAACTTGCACGCACGCTGGAAGCCAACAGCCGTAGTGGTGATTATGTCTTTCGCTGGGGTGGCGAAGAATTTTTACTGTTGTTGCCGCATACCCGCATAGATACCGCGCTGGACGTGGCGGAAGCCATCCGCCTGGCGGTAGTGAATATCGCCACGCCCGGTCTGCCTGACTTTACCGTCAGTATCGGCGTCGCGCGTCATTTGCAAAATGAAAGCCTCGATGCCCTGTTCCGTCGCGTCGATGAAGCGCTTTATCGCGCAAAAAATAACGGTCGTAACCAGGTGCTTGCCGCCTGAATGAAGGCAAAAAAAAGCGCCCGCTTTCGGGCGCTATGGCGTTATCACGGCATTAATGAATGCCCAACCGCCAGGCAAAATCGATCTCTTCTTTTAATTCTGTATGCGAAAGGGTCAGCAGATCCGCAAACTCCAGCCGGAGTCGTTTGAGTTTTTTGAGGTACTCGGCCGGTGTCATCGCACTGCGATCGCGACGCAGATATTCGATAGCCAGTTGGGTTGGGTCTAATTCAGTCTCCATAACGTCCTCTGAGGTAGTAAACACCCTTCTATTATACCACCGAATGCTGTCTGTTTTTTGACCATAATCGTAAAAGAGCTGGGTTTATCCGCGGAAAATGCCGCTCCGAACGACCTTACAAAAAAAGGGGTTGCGCCAATAAATGATAAAGATTATCTTTCTCAATACTGAATAGTTGAGTTAAACACTCAGGTATTCAGTACGACATTGCTCACATTGCTTCCAGTATTTTTCGCCCGCTCAATGTAGCGGGCTTTTTTTGGCCAGTACCCGAGAACGGTCATTCACATTCCCGCAACGCTCCTTATTTCCTCCATTGTCCCTTCACATTCCTTAAGTAAAATTCTTAACACTCCTGCTAAGACAGGAATCATTCCGTAATCAATGAGTTTCCCCTTACTTCCCGTGACGTAAGGGGATTTTTTTATTAATGCTTAATAATGTATAGCGTGCGGCTGTATGCCACATCTTCCGGGTTGTTAATCGGGTATCCCTTCAGCCACGGCTTAATTAAGCGCCCATTGGTGTACTGATAAATCGGCGCAATCGGCGCTTTTTCGGCAATAAGATGCTCCGCCGCGTTGTAGTCCACGTTACGCGCTTTGGCGCTGGTTTCCTGCGCCGCCTGTGCAATCACTTTGTCATAGCTTTCATCATTGAAACGCGAAATATTGCTGCTGCTTCCCGACGTCAGTATCGACAGGAACGTGGACGGTTCGTTGTAATCCCCCACCCATGACGCGCGGATCACATCAAAATTGCCGCTGTTACGGCTGTCGATATAGGTTTTCCACTCCTGGTTTTGCAGCGTCACATCCGCGCCCAGACTCTGTCGCCACATTGAGGCCACTGCGATAGCAATCTTCTGGTGACTTTCAGAACTGTTATACAGCAACCGGAGTTTAAGCGGCCGCTGCGGGCCGTAACCTGCCGCCTGCAATAACGTTTTCGCCTGCGCGTTCAGCTCTGCCTGACTCATCGATTCAAATTGTGAACGTTCCGGGGTGAAACCTGCCGTCACGTCCGGCGTTAAACGCCATGCGGGTTTCTCGCCAGTGCCCAGCACTTTTTGCGCGATCACACGACGGTCGATCGTCATACTCAGCGCCAGACGCACGCGGGGATCGGACGTTGGACCTTTTTGCGTATTAAATGCGTAGTAATAAGTGCCCAGTTGCGGCGGCGTGTAAACCTGCCCCGGGATATCTTTCAACAATTTCTGATAGAGGTTTTTCGGGAAAGATTCGGTAATGTCGACGCCATTCGCCAGGTAACGCTTGGTGGCAGCGGACTCCTGATTGATGGGCATAAACGTCACCTTATCGATCACGGTTTTGCCGTCATCCCAGTAGTGCTTGTTGCGGTTGAGCACCAGCTTTTCGTTCACCACACGATCGCTCAGCACAAACGCGCCGTTACCGATCAGATGACCCGGACGCGTCCAGTCTGCGCCGCTTTCAACATTCGCTTTTTGTACCGGGTAGAGCGCGAAACTGGCCGCAAGACTCGGGAACCACGGTACGGGACGGGAAAGTTGCACGCGCAACGTGCGCGCATCCATCGCGCTGACGCCGAGCTTATCCGGCGTCGCTTTACCCTCGGTAATATCCTGCGCATTGGCCAGACCCGCCAGCGCCGCAAAGCTGGCAAAAGGCGAGGTCGTTTTCGGATCCACCAGACGCTGCCAGCTATAAACGAAATCCTCTGCGGTTACCGGCGAACCATCAGACCAGCGGGCATTGTCACGCAGGGTAAAAATCCAGATGCGATTATCATTGCTCTGCCATTTGCTGGCGACGCCGGGAATAATGTTGCCCTTCTCGTCCTGATTCACCAGCCCTTCGAACAGGTCGCGCAGCACCTGAATCTCCGGCAGACCCACGGCTTTCGCAGGATCCAGCGAGGCGGGTTCATCTTTCAGATGACGCACAACTTCCTGCGTTGCCGCCAGTTGCGTACCTGGAGGAACATCAGCAGCAAACGATACAGAAGAAAAACCGCACAGCCAGAGCGCGCAGCACAGCGTGGAAACTCGATGCGTCATGGGATCCCCTTTTGATGTGTCATTTCCCGGCAATAGAAGTGTAATTATTTGTTTTAACATACCGGAATGCAAACCTGGTCAGTCAAAAAATTGATGATGGACAGTAATTTAACCTCCATGGCAAGATTTGCGTCACACCGATTTTTGCTCAACACTTGCTGTAAGCAAACGCCAGAACAAAGGAAATTTATGCCTGTCACACGACCACGTCCGCAGCGGGGCCGTTTTGCCCCCGGAAGCGAAGAGTTTGGCCGCTCACAGCTTGGCGCGCCGCTGATCTGGTTCCCGGCACCAGTCGCCACGCGCGAAAGCGGTTTGATCATCGCCGGGACTCACGGTGACGAAAACTCCTCGGTCGTCACGCTTTCCTGCGCCCTGCGCACGCTGAAGTCCGATCTGCGCCATCATCATGTGGTCCTCGCGGTCAATCCGGACGGTTGCCAGCTTGGCCTGCGCGCGAACGCCAATGGCGTCGATCTCAACCGGAATTTCCCCGCCGCCAACTGGAAAGCAGGTGAAACGGTTTATCGCTGGAACAGCGCCGCGGATGAACGGGATGTGGTGTTGCTGACCGGTGACGCGCCCGGTTCTGAACCGGAAACGCAAGCGCTGTGCCAGTTGATTCATCGCATTCACCCGGCATGGGTGGTGACGTTCCATGATCCGCTGGCATGTGTGGAAGATCCGCAGGAAAGTGTGCTTGGCCAATGGTTGTCCAGCCAGCTCTCCCTGCCGCTGGTCACCAGTGTTGGTTACGAAACACCCGGCTCTTTTGGAAGCTGGTGCGCGGATATCGGTCTGCACTGCATCACCGTTGAGTTTCCGCCGATCTCCGCCGACGAAGCGAGCGAAAAATACCTCGCGGCAGTGACAGAATTACTGCACTGGGATCCTCAAAGATGAAGCGTGCCGGTGGTAAAGTGCAGCGCCGGTTCGACGTCCACCGCCAGCCACGTCGGGCCATCCAGATCGGCGAAGCGCACACGGTTTGCCAGCGGTAATGCCGCGCTGATGGCGCGCGACGTGCAGATCATGCAGCCCAGCATCAGCGCAAAACCCTGCTTTGCGGCCTCGTCGGCCAGCGCCAGCGCTTCCGTCAGACCGCCGGTTTTATCGAGCTTGATGTTGACCATCTCGTAACGCCCGTGCAAGGACGCCAGGCTTTCCCGCGTATGGCAACTCTCATCAGCGCAAATGGGCAACGGGTGGATAAAGTTGGCCAGCATCTCGTCGTTCCCGGCCGGAAGCGGTTGTTCCAGCATCGCCACACCTAAATCCGCCAGCAGCTGGCAACGCGCCGCAAGGCCTTCGGCATGCCACGACTCATTGGCATCGACAATCAGTGTCGCTTCGGGCGCTGCGGCGCGGATCGCCACCAGCCGCTCACTGATCAAGTGATCGTCAAGCTTCACTTTCAGTAACTGAGCGCCCTTCTCGCTGAGCGCCGCCGCGCTGGCCGCCATCTGCTCCGGCGTGCCGATCACCACGGTCTGCGCCGTGATGACATTTTGCGGCAATGTAACGCCTGCATAGTGTGTCAGGGTCTGGTTTGCTTTGCGCGCCGCCAGGTCCCAGAGTGCAGAATCCACGGCGTTTCGCGCAGCGCCGGGCGGCAAGAGCGTTTGCAACTCCTCGCGGCTGAGCCGGGTTTCCAGTTGCGGCACAATGGTCAGTATCTGCGCCATGACTGACGCTTCGCTCTCACCGTAACGCGGATAAGGCGTACATTCACCGGAGGCTTTAATGCCATCTTCTTCCAGTTCAACGACCACCACGCGCGCTTCGCTGCGGGCGCCGCGCGAGATCACGAACGGAGTGTGCAGCGGCCAGGTTTCCTCATAAACTTTAACGTTGCGCATTCCTCTCTCCTCTGCCGCAATGTAAACCAGTATAGATATGAAAATTGGTTTGCCGTGGTCTCGGCGGATGGCATACACTAGCCCCGACGTTAACTATATGTAAACAGGAAGATATTATGTCACAACTCGTTCATTTTCAGGGCAACCCGGTTCCCGTTGCAGGCGCAATCCCGCAGGTTGGCGCACAAGCCAAACCGTTTACGCTTGTGGCTAAAGACCTGTCTGACGTCTCTCTCGCGCAGTTCGCGGGCAAACGCAAAGTACTGAACATTTTCCCGAGTATTGATACCGGTGTTTGCGCAGCTTCTGTCCGCAAATTCAACCAGTTAGCCACTGAAATTAGCAACACAGTGGTACTGTGCATTTCTGCCGATCTGCCGTTTGCGCAATCCCGCTTCTGCGGCGCGGAAGGCCTGAGCAATGTGATTACGCTGTCAACGCTGCGCAGCGCTGATTTCCTGGAAAACTACGGCGTGAGCATTTCTGAAGGCGCACTGAAAGGCCTGGCGGCACGCGCTGTCGTGGTACTTGATGAAAACGATAAGGTTATTTTCAGCCAGTTGGTCAATGAAATTACTACTGAGCCGGATTACACTGCGGCACTTGACGTGCTGAAAGCCTGATATTTCAGCCCGGCAGCGAACGCTGCCGGGTTTTCTCTACTCTTCGCTTTTCTTCTGGCTTAAACCATATTCCCGCAACTTATTGGCAATCGCCGTGTGCGATACGCCAAGCCTACGCGCCAGTTTACGCGTACTGGGATAGTTGCGATAAAGCTGGGTCAGCAGCGAACGTTCAAACCGGCTGGTGATCTCATCCAGTGAACCTTCCATTGCATCTTCACCCACTGCAACAGTAGCTGCGTCGTAATCCGGCAACAAAATATCCTGCGCGCGCAGTTCATAACCTTCCAGTTGCGTTAACGCCCGGTAAATGGCGTTTTTCAGCTGACGGACGTTGCCCGGCCAGCTATAGCGGTTCAGCAATGGCGGCAGATCCTGCGATAATTTTGGCCGTGGTACGCCCTGCTCATCGGCGAAACGGGCAACAAACAGTTCCGTCAGCGGCATGATGTCCTGCGGACGTTCGCGCAGCGGCGGCAAATTCAGCGTCAGGACATTCAGACGATAATAGAGATCCTCGCGAAACAGCCCCTTCTGTACCAGCTCCACCAGGTTACGTTGCGTGGCGCAAATCACTCTGACATCAACATGCACTTCATGATCTTCGCCAACGCGGCGGAAAGTCCCGTCGTTGAGGAAACGCAGCAGTTTGACCTGCATACGCGGCGACATTTCGCCAATTTCATCCAGCAGCACCGAGCCGCCGTTAGCCTGTTCAAAAAAACCTTTTTTTCCTTCCGGCGCATGACCGAAAAGTTCGCTCTCGACCGATTCTTCCGGGATCGAGGCACAGTTCAGCGCCAGATACGGCTTCGCCGCTCGCGGGCTGGCAAGGTGGCAGGCATGCGCCAGCAGATCTTTTCCTGTACCGGTATCGCCGGTAATCAACAGCGGTGCGGTCAGCGTCGCCAGTTTGCGCGCTTGCTCGACCACATGCTTCATCTTCTGGCTGGCAGCGACAATCTGGCTGAAGGCGCTGATATCCTGCGGGCTGATATTCTGTAACTGCCGTCCCATGCGCACGGTGGAACGCAGCATAACAACGGCGCCTGTCAGCATCGGTTCGCCGGTTTCCCCTTCCAGGTGCACCGGGGTAATTTCCATCAGGAAGTTTTGTCCGCCGATCACCACATGTTCGCTATGGGAGTTATGCGGGTTCCCCTCCAGCCAGCGCTGGAAGTTAAAACCAGGGATCAGTTGTGCGGCATTGTGGTTGCGTAATTTGTCGATATCCTGCGTGAAAAGCTGGCAACTGGCCGGGTTTGCCAGCTCAATTTTACTTTTCATGTCCAGCGACAGTACCGGCTCAGGCAGCGCTTCCAGCAGCGCACTCAGGGCGCGGTGCTCGCGCTCAGACGGCATCCACGATACGGTGCGAACGTCGGTAACGCCGGGAATGCGGCGAATTTCAGCCATCAGGCTACTGAATGTATCGAACTGAAGCGCGGCGAAATTGAGGTAAATACGCCCGACTGGATCAATTTCGATGCCGCGCAAATCAATGCCGCGCAGCACCAGTAAATCGAGCAATTCACGTGTCAGACCAAGACGATCCTCGCAAAAAACTTCAAGACGCATGGGAATAACCACCCTTTTTTCATTCACGTAATAAAAGGATGATAAGCCACTTCCCGGCTGGCAGGAAGATGTCTGTCAACAAATATTGACAGCCTGCCGGAAAAAGCGGCATAGCGCTGTAAAGATAAGCGCGCAGTGCCGTTGTTACTCCGCCGGCCGCTTTTGCAGGCTCTCTTTAAGCTGACCAATCAGCTGGAGACGGAAATCGCCGAGTCGGGGTTTATCATCATCCAGCCACGGCAAAGGGCGGCACAATTCCATGGCCTTAATTCCCAGACGCGCCGTCAGCAACCCGGCGCCAATTCCCTGTGCGGCGCGAGCAGAAAGCCGCGCAGCGAGATCCTGCGATACCCAGTCCATTCCCACTTCGCGCACCAGTTCACTGGCACCAGCAAAGGCAATATTCAGCAAGACCAGGCGGAATAATCGCAAGCGGCTGTAATAGCCCAGTTCAATACCATAAAGCGTGGCGATACGATTGATCAGCCGCAGGTTGCGCCAGGCGATAAACGCCATATCCACCAGCGCCAGCGGACTGACTGCGATCATTAATGTGGATTCGGCCGCCGAACGGCTGATTTCACGCCGCGCCTGCGCATCCAGCACCGGTTGCACCAGGTGAGCGTAGAGGCTGACAATTTCACGATCGCTTTGCGTTTCGTGAATGGCTGCATACCAGCGCTGCATTGCCGGGTGTGCATGATCGATGCCTGCCTGCTGCGCCAGCTTTTCGCAAAACGCGCGGCCTTTGCCAGTACCATGGCTGTGCAGCAAATCACGGGCTTCATCACGCTCCTGCGCTCGCTGCCGCAAACGCCAGAGCCGCCGCCATTCGCTGGCGACCGAACCGACGCCAGCGCCGATGATCAACGCGCCGGCCGCACAGCCACCGAGCGCGACCCAGTCCTGGGTCTGCCAGGCGTTCATCGTCCACTGCACACCCTGACCGATAACGCTCACGCCAAACAGCGCCAGCCCGGCGCTAACCATTTTGCGCCACAGACTGCGCTTCGGACGCAGCGCGGATTCCACTACGGCTTCCGCCTGCCCGTCGGTTGGCAAATTGTCAGTGACGAGCGGCGAGAATTTCTCCGCCTGCTGTGCGTCAAAAGTTTGCGCGCCTTTAAACTGCGCGTCGGTTTCCGCATCCAGCGGCCCGGCGAAATCGATTCTTGGTTTTAGCGGCTCGCTCATCGCAATTTATCTCCAATTAAAAACTCCAGCGCGGCATCGAGGCGGATATGCGGTAGCGGCGTATCCACATCCATCGCCTGTGGGCGAAAAGCTTCAAAGCTGAAACCCTGTTTATCCCAGAACGCCTGCCCCGGCAGACGCGCGGGCACTTCACCCGGATAAAAGGTCAATGGCGTACCGTCACTCAGACGATGCCCGCGCAAGGCCGGGATTTTCTCGCCATTCACCTCAATGATGCCGCTCTGCGTCGCCTGTACCGAGGCCAGCCCCATGCAATCCATGCTAATACCTTCAAAGGCCGCATTCTGCCAGGCATCCTGGATAAGTTGTTGCAGCAACGACACCATATTGGCGTGCTGATCGAGCGTCACATGATCAGCTTTGGTGGCGGCAAACAGCAATTTATCGATCACTGGCGAAAACAGACGCCGAAACAACGTGCGCTGACCATAATGGAAACTTTGCATCAGTTGGGTCAGTGCCAGCCGCATATCATTGAACGCCTGCGGACCGTTGTTCAGCGGTTGCAGACAATCCACCAGCACAATCTGGCGATCGAACTTCAAAAAGTGATGTTTGTAGAAGCCCTTCACCACATGTTCGCAGTAATAGTTGTAGCGCTCGCGCAGCATCCCGGCATTGGTGTGTTTATCGGCCTGTGCCAGTTTCGTCTCGCCGCCGCTATCGACATCCGGCCACGGGAAGAATTGCAGCGCGGGCGCACCCGCCATATCGCCCGGCAGCACAAAGCGCCCAGGCTGAATAAAGTGCAGACCTTCACGTTTGCACTGATGCAGGTAGTCTGTCCACGCGGCAGCAATTTCCGCCAGACGGTTCTCATCGGCTGGTGCAAGCGGATCGAGATCGGCGCACAACACGTGCCATTTTTGCGACCACGCCTGGCGTTGCCCTTGCAAAAGCCCGGTCATCTGCCGCGACCAGCTCAGGTAGTCCTGCGCCAGCATTGGTAAATCCAGCAGCCACTCGCCGGGATAATCGACAATCTCCAGATAGAGCGTGGAGGTCTCTTTGAAATGGCGCAGCAGCGAATCATTCGAGCGGAAACGCAGCGCCAGACGAATTTCGCTGACGCCGCGCGTTGGCGTCGGCCAGGCGGGCGGCGTTCCATAAAGCTGGGCCAGCCCTTCATCGTAGGTGAAACGGGGAATGCCAAAATCGCGCTGGGGAACGCGTTTCACACCCAGTAACCGCTCTTCGCGCACGGCGCTCAGCAACGGCAATCGCGCGCCAGCATGCAGGGTAAGAAGTTGATTGACCAGCGCCGTGATAAACGCGGTTTTTCCACTGCGGCTCAGGCCGGTGACCGCGAGGCGTAAATGCCTGTCCATGCCGCGGTTCACCAGCGCATTCAGTTCGTTCTTAAATCGGTCCATCGCCATGCTGCATTGCCCTTAGGGTGAAGCCGTAAATCACTTATTTTACATGCCTCTCGGCCATAAAGCGGCGAGAAAATTTATCTGCTGCACGCTTCAGTAACGGTTCCAGTGCAAATGCCAGCAGTACTCTGGCCGGACGGCGGGCCACGGATTTAACCGCCCAACCGGCGACGCCCGCCGGGCCATAACGCAGCGCGGTGAGCAAAACCAGCTTACCGGCGAATTTTAACCCCGGTTTGACATGCTGCCGTGCCTGTTGCCAGTGACGATTCATGATTTACCTCTTAAAGCTGACGGAAACGGCTGCGCAGCGAGAAGCTGTCGGAAGTGACATAGCGTTCCATCTGGCGCAGGCGATGTTCCCCTTCAGCCAACTGCGCATCGACGATATCGAGCAATTCGCTGCTGGAGGGAACGCTTTCCCCTTCCGCGTAATTATCCGGCAGCGGATCGAGGACAAAAAACAGCACGATATAGGCGGCGACGACAAAGAAAAACAGGCCGAAAAACATTGCCAGGATCGCCAGAATACGCACCACTTTGACTTTGATATCCAGATACTGCGCAATACCGGCGCAGACGCCGCCCAGTTTGCCGCGCTGCGGGATACGCCATAATTTCTTATTCAGATCTAACGTTGCCATCAGCGATCCCTCCAGTTCGGATGCTCAGCATCAAGAATATCTTCCAGCGCCTGAATACGTTCGCGCATCCGAGCGGCATCGGCGGAAAGTTGCTGGAGCCGCTGCTGCTCGTTCTGATTCAGATCGCCGCGCTGGCGATTGTTGTAATGCAGCCATAACCAGACGGGCAGAACAAACAGGATGAATAGCGTCAGGGGTATAGCCAGAAAAAGCGTGCTCATGTGTACTCCTTACAGCAAGTGAGGCGGCATCTTCTGATACCGCCTTATTATTATTGGTTGTCCTGTTTCATTTTGGCTTTCAGTTGCGCCAGTTGCTCGCTGATTTCGTCATCCGCACGCAGTTCGGCAAATTGCTGATCCAGCGATTTTTGTTTACCAAAGCCGTGGCTTTCGGCTTCCGCTTCCATCTGATCGATACGACGTTCGAAAGATTCAAAACGCGCCATCGCCTCATCCAGTTTGCCGCTATCCAGTTGACGGCGCACATCGCGCGAGGAGCTGGCCGCCTGGTGGCGCAGGGTCAACGCCTGCTGACGAGCACGGGTTTCGCTGAGTTTATTTTCCAGCTCGCCAATCTCTTTTTTCATCCGCGCCAGACTTTCATCCACCAGCGTGACTTCCTGGCCCAGAGTATCAATCAGCGCGGTGACTTTCTGTTTTTCGATCAGCGCCGCACGCGCCAGATCGTCTTTATCTTTACGCAGCGCCAGTTCAGCTTTCTCCTGCCACTCTTCTTGCTGGGCCGTGGCCTGCTCAATACGGCGCGTCAGCTGTTTTTTTTCCGCCAGCGCACGCGCTGAAGTTGAACGCACCTCAACCAGCGTATCTTCCATCTCCTGAATCATCAGGCGCACCAGTTTCTGCGGATCTTCCGCCTTTTCCAGCAGCGAGTTAATGTTGGCGTTCACGATGTCGGCAAAACGAGAAAAAATACCCATAATCTGTTCCTCTTCCTGTTTCTGTTATCGGGCGTGGCCCTGCTACATGACTACATAGCCCTGCTATTACAATCTTCGTGCCAGGTTTTTATTTAATTGATTTTTAAGAAATTGAATAATTTTACCGCAGCGACGTTTTCATTTAGAGTGGTTAATAAGACCAACTAATGGCGAATTTCATCATGTCAGAATATAAGGATAACCTGCTCGGTGAGGCCAATAGCTTTATCGAGGTGCTGGAACAGGTTTCGCGCCTTGCGCCGATCGATAAACCGGTACTGATCATCGGCGAGCGCGGCACCGGTAAAGAGTTGATTGCAAACCGTCTGCACTTCCTCTCCTCGCGCTGGCAAGGGCCATTTATCTCGCTTAACTGCGCGGCGCTGAATGAAAATCTGCTGGATTCCGAATTGTTCGGCCACGAAGCCGGCGCCTTTACCGGCGCGCAGAAGCGCCATCCAGGCCGCTTTGAGCGTGCCGACGGCGGAACACTGTTTCTCGACGAGCTGGCCACCGCGCCAATGCTGGTACAGGAAAAACTCCTGCGGGTCATTGAATATGGCGAACTCGAACGCGTGGGTGGCAGCCAGCCTTTGCAGGTGAATGTGCGGCTGGTCTGCGCGACCAATGCCGACCTGCCACAGATGGTGCTGGACGGCACCTTCCGCGCCGATCTGCTCGACAGGCTGGCCTTTGACGTGGTGTTGTTGCCACCGCTGCGCCAGCGCCAGAGCGATATCATGCTGATGGCCGATCACTTTGCCATTCAGATGTGCCGGGAACTTAAATTGCCGCTGTTCCCCGGCTTTACCGAACGTGCCCGCGATGTGCTGATGAATTACGCCTGGCCCGGAAATATTCGCGAGCTAAAAAACGTGGTGGAACGTTCAGTTTATCGCCATGGGCGCAGTGATGAGCCGCTTGATACCATCATTCTTGACCCGTTTAACCGTACATTGACTGCACCGAAGGCTGAAGAGAATACCTCAATTTCCCTGCCGCTGGATTTGCGTCAGTTTCAGCACCAGCAGGAAAAGCAACTGCTGCAGCAGAGTCTGCAACAGGCGAAATTTAGCCAAAAACGCGCCGCGGAATTGCTGGGACTGACCTATCACCAGCTACGGGCACTGCTGAAAAAGCATCAAATAAGCTGAAATCGTCGACAATAACAGCAGTCGCTTGCAGACATTTGTACGAAGCCATAGCAAGTGCGATACACTTTGTTCATGAATTTAAACATGTTGAATAAATCATGCGTCCGGTTCTCTCCTCTCTGCTGTTGACCGCAAGCCTGATCGCAGGCATCGCCCAGGCGGCAGTCACGCCTGCTCCGCTGGCGGATATTCGCGACAGCGGTTTTGTTTATTGCGTCAACGGCCAGGTCGATACTTTTAACCCGCAGAAAACCAGCAGCGGTTTGATTGTTGATACGCTGGCCGCGCAACTCTACGATCGCTTGCTGGACGTCGATCCCTACACTTACCGGCTGGTGCCGGAACTGGCGGAAAGCTGGGAAGTGCTGGATAACGGTGCAACTTACCGTTTTCGTCTGCGCGATAACGTTGCCTTTCAGACCACGCCCTGGTTCACTCCGCACCGCGCATTAAATGCCGACGACGTGGTATTTACTTTTCAGCGCATTTTCAACCGCAATCATCCCTGGCATAACGTCAACGGCGATAGTTTCCCGTACTTCGACAGTTTGCAGTTTGCCGATTCCGTCGACAGCGTGCGCAAGCTGGACAACCGCACCGTCGAGTTTCGCCTGAAAAAACCGGATGCCTCATTTTTATGGCATCTGGCAACACATTATGCCTCGGTGATGTCGGCGGAATACGCAGGCGAACTGGCGAACAAAGATCGGCAGGAACTGATCGATCGCCAGCCGGTCGGCACCGGCCCCTATCAGCTTGATGAGTATCGCGCCGGGCAATATATTCGGTTACAACGTCACGAAAAATTCTGGCGCGGTAAACCACTGATGCAGCAGGTGGTTGTCGATTTAGGCTCCGGCGGTACGGGCCGTTTATCAAAATTACTGACCGGCGAGTGCGATGTCCTGGCGTGGCCAGCCGCCAGCCAGTTGACCATTCTGCGTGACGACCCGCGCCTGCGCCTGACGCTGCGTCCGGGGATGAACATCGCCTATCTGGCATTTAATACCAACAAACCGCCGCTGAATAACCCGCAAGTGCGCCATGCGCTGGCACTGTCGATCAATAACCAGCGCCTGATGCAGTCGATCTACTACGGCACAGCGGAAACGGCGGCGTCAATTCTGCCCCGCGCCTCCTGGGCTTATGATAATGAAGCCAAAATCACCGAATACGATCCGGATCAGGCGCGCGAACGGCTGAAAGCGCTGGGGCTGGAGAATCTCACATTACAACTGTGGGTGCCGACCAGCTCACAGCCCTGGAACCCCAGCCCGCTGAAAACCGCCGAGCTTATCCAGGCCGATATGGCGCAGGTCGGCGTTAAAGTGGTGATCGTACCGGTGGAAGGCCGTTTCCAGGAAGCGCGATTGATGGACATGAACCATGATTTGACACTCACGGGCTGGGCGACGGACAGTAACGATCCGGACAGTTTCTTCCGCCCGCTGCTGAGTTGCGCGGCGATAAACTCGCAGACCAACTTTGCGCACTGGTGCGACCATGAATTCGACGATGTGTTGCAAAAAGCGCTCGCTTCACAGCAACTTGCTGCGCGAATTGATGATTATGACGAAGCCCAGCAAATCCTCGCTCGCGAATTGCCGGTGCTGCCGCTGGCCTCCTCGCTGCGTTTGCAGGCGTATCGCTATGATATTAAAGGGCTGGTGCTGAGTCCGTTCGGCAGCGCCTCTTTTGCCGGGGTCTCGCGGGATAAACAAGAGGTGTCGAAGCCATGATTATCTTTACTTTGCGTCGTCTGTTGCTTCTGTTGGTGACCCTCTTTTTGCTGACGTTTGTCGGCTTCAGCCTGAGCTATTTCACGCCACACGCGCCACTCCAGGGCGCCTCGCTGTGGAACGCGTGGGTGTTCTGGTTTAATGGCCTGCTGCACTGGGATTTTGGCGTATCCAGCATTAACGGCCAGCTTATTTCAGAACAGTTAAAAGAGGTATTCCCCGCCACGATGGAACTCTGCCTGCTGGCTTTTGGTTCCGCGCTGGTGATCGGTATCCCGGTCGGGATGCTCGCCGGGGTAATGCGCAGTAAGTGGCAGGATTCACTGATTAGCGCCATTGCGCTGCTCGGCTTTTCCATCCCGGTGTTCTGGCTGGCGCTGCTGCTGACGCTTTTCTTTTCGCTCAATCTTGGCTGGCTGCCGGTGTCCGGGCGCTTCGACCTGCTCTATCAGGTAAAAACAGTCACCGGATTCTCGCTGATTGATGCCTGGCTTTCGGACTCGCCGTGGCGCGATGAGATGATGGCCAGCGCTTTGCGCCATCTGATATTGCCGGTAATGACGCTGGCGGTAGCGCCAACGACGGAAGTGATCCGCCTGATGCGAATCAGCACCATTGATGTATTCGACAAAAATTACATTAAAGCGGCGGCGACGCGCGGTCTTTCACGCGTTACGATTTTGCGCCGCCATGTGCTGCATAATGCCCTGCCGCCGGTGATCCCGCGCCTTGGGCTGCAATTTTCCACCATGCTGACGCTGGCGATGATCACTGAAATGGTATTCAGCTGGCCGGGCCTTGGGCGCTGGTTGATTAATGCCATTCGCCAGCAGGATTACGCGGTGATTTCGGCCGGTGTGATGGTAATTGGCTCGCTGGTCATTATTGTCAACGTGCTGTCGGATATTCTGGGTGCGCTGGCGAACCCGTTGAAACATAAGGAATGGTATGCCTTACGATAGCGTTTATAGCGAAAAACGCCCGCCCGGCACGCTGCGCACAGCCTGGCGTAAATTTTATGGCGATACCACCGCGATGATCGGTCTGTACGGCTGCGGCGCGCTGGCGTTGCTGTGTATTTTTGGCCACTGGTTCGCGCCTTACGGTATCGACCAACAGTTCCTCGGTTATCAGCTTTTACCGCCATCATGGTCGCGCTATGGCGATGTGTCATTTTTCCTCGGCACGGATGATCTGGGGCGTGATGTGCTGAGCCGTCTGTTAAGCGGCGCAGCGCCAACAGTAGGCGGTGCATTTATCGTCACGCTGGCTGCCACGCTGTGCGGGCTGGCGCTCGGCATTTTTGCGGGCGCCACCCACGGGCTGCGCTCAGCTGTGCTGAACCATATTCTCGATACGCTGTTATCGCTGCCGACACTGCTGCTGGCGATTATTGTGGTGGCATTTGCTGGTCCGCATCTTACTCATGCGATGTTCGCCGTCTGGCTGGCGCTGTTGCCGCGCATGGTGCGTTCGGTCTACAGCATGGTGCATGACGAGCTGGAGAAAGAGTATGTGGTCGCCGCCCGGCTTGATGGCGCGTCAACGAGCAATATCCTCTGGTACGCCGTGCTGCCTAATATTACCGCCGGGATGGTGACGGAAATCACCCGTGCGCTGTCGATGGCGATTCTGGATATCGCTGCGCTGGGCTTTCTCGATCTCGGCGCGCAGCTTCCCTCCCCTGAATGGGGCGCAATGCTCGGCGATGCGCTGGAACTGATTTATGTCGCGCCGTGGACCGTGATGCTACCGGGCGCGGCCATTATGATTAGCGTGCTGCTGGTTAATATCCTCGGCGACGGGATCCGTCGTGCGATCGCGGCGGGAGTCGAATAATGCCACTTCTTGATATCCGCAATCTGACCATTGAAGTGAAGACCGGCGATGATTGGGTTAAAGCCGTCGATCGCATCAGCCTGACGCTTGCAGAAGGTGAAATTCGCGGGCTGGTGGGCGAATCTGGTTCGGGTAAGAGCCTGATCGCAAAAGCGATTTGCGGCGTCACCAAAGATAACTGGCGCGTCACCGCCGATCGCATGCGCTTTGACGATATTGACCTGCTGCGTCTCTCGGCGCGCGAACGCCGCAAGCTGCTCGGCCATAACGTGTCGATGATTTTCCAGGAGCCGCAATCCTGTCTCGATCCCTCGGAGCGCGTCGGTAAGCAGTTGATGCAAAACATTCCCGGCTGGACGTGGAAAGGCCGCTGGTGGCAGCGCTTTGGCTGGCGTAAACGCCGGGCTATTGAGCTTCTGCACCGCGTCGGGATTAAAGATCACAAAGATGCGATGCGCAGTTTCCCCTACGAGCTGACTGAAGGCGAATGTCAGAAAGTGATGATCGCCATCGCGCTGGCTAACCAGCCGCGCCTGCTGATTGCTGACGAACCGACGAACGCGATGGAGCCGACAACCCAGGCGCAGATTTTCCGTCTGCTCGACCGTCTTAACCAGAACAACAACACTACCATTATGCTGATCAGCCACGATTTACAAATGCTCAGCAAATGGGCCGACCGCATTAATGTGATGTATTGCGGGCAAACGGTGGAAACCGCGCCCAGCGAAGAGCTGGTGGTTACGCCGCACCATCCGTATACGCAGGCGCTGATCCGCGCGATTCCGGATTTTGGCAGTGCGATGCCGCATAAAAGCCGCCTCAACACAATGCCTGGCGCCATTCCACTGCTTGAGCAACTGCCGATTGGTTGCCGCCTCGGGCCGCGCTGTCCGTATGCGCAGCGCAAATGCGTCGAAACACCGCGTCTGACCGGCGCGAGAAACCATCTTTATGCCTGCCACTTCCCGCTGAATATGGAGAGCGAATGATGGTTGAGACCTTGCTTGAAGTGCGTAACCTGAGCAAAACCTTCCGCTACCGCACAGGCTGGTTCCGTCGTCAAACCGTGGAGGCAGTTAAACCGTTAAGTTTTACCCTGCGCGAAAAGCAGACGCTGGCGATTATCGGCGAGAACGGTTCCGGGAAATCGACGCTGGCGAAAATGCTGGCGGGCATGGTCGAACCCTCTTCCGGCGAGCTGGTGATTGACGATCAGCCGCTGCATTATGGCGACTATACTTTCCGCAGCCAGCGCATTCGCATGATTTTTCAGGATCCCACGACATCGCTCAACCCGCGTCAACGTTTGTCGCAAATTCTTGATTTTCCGCTGCGTCTGAACACGGATCTGGAGCCGGAAGCACGACGAAAACGCATCCTGGAGACGCTGCGCATGGTGGGGTTGTTGCCGGATCATGTCAGCTACTACCCGCACATGCTGGCGCCAGGACAAAAACAGCGCCTTGGTCTGGCGCGCGCGCTGATCCTGCGGCCGAAGGTGATCATCGCCGATGAAGCGCTGGCCTCGCTGGATATGTCGATGCGTTCGCAGTTAATTAACCTGATGCTGGAATTGCAGGAAAAACAGGGTATCTCTTATATCTATGTCACCCAGCATATCGGGATGATGAAGCACATTAGCGACCAGGTGCTGGTTATGCATCAGGGCGAAGTGGTGGAGCGCGGTAGCACTGCCGATGTGCTGGCCTCTCCGCTGCATGATTTAACAAAACGTTTGATCGCCGGGCATTTTGGCGAAGCATTAACCGCTGATGCCTGGCGTAAAGACCGCTGATTGACGAGATTCAGTGGTCGGATTAACTCATTCGGCGACTCATGATAGAATCGCCGCGTTTTAACGACGAGCGCCCCATGAAGAGGACGCTCGCCACAACAATGAATATAAGGATTAAAGCTATGGGTTTTCTTTCCGGTAAGCGCATTCTGGTTACTGGCGTCGCCAGCAAACTCTCCATCGCATACGGCATCGCACAGGCAATGCATCGCGAAGGCGCTGAGCTGGCATTCACCTACCAGAACGACAAGCTGAAAGGCCGTGTTGAAGAGTTTGCCGCCCAGCTGGGTTCCAGTATTGTTCTGGAATGTGATGTTGCTAAGGATGAGAGCATCGACGCGCTGTTTGCGGACCTGGCGAAAGTCTGGCCGAAATTTGACGGTTTCGTTCACTCCATCGGCTTCGCTCCGGGCGATCAGCTGGACGGCGACTACGTCAACGCGGTAACCCGCGAAGGTTTTAAAATCGCACACGACATCAGCTCCTACAGCTTCGTGGCAATGGCTAAAGCCTGCCGCCAGATGCTGAATCCTGGCTCCGCGCTGCTGACGCTCTCCTACCTGGGCGCTGAGCGTGCGATCCCGAACTACAACGTAATGGGTCTGGCTAAAGCCTCTCTGGAAGCGAACGTGCGTTACATGGCGAATGCCATGGGCCCGGAAGGCGTGCGTGTTAACGGTATTTCCGCAGGTCCGATCCGTACGCTGGCGGCGTCCGGTATTAAAGACTTCCGTAAAATGCTGGCGCACTGCGAAGCGGTTACCCCGATTCGCCGCACTGTGACCATTGAGGACGTGGGCAACTCCGCTGCGTTCCTGTGCTCCGATCTCTCCGCCGGTATCTCCGGTGAAGTGGTTCACGTAGATGGTGGCTTTAACATCGCTGCGATGAACGAACTGGAAATCAAATAATTTCCCCTCGCCCCTTCTCTGAAGGGGCTTTTCCTTCGATATGCCATTCTGATATTTATTATCACCTAACAATCTTTCATCCCAAACTTGCCATGCGCCAGGATAAAGCAGCAAAAAAGATCCGGCGTATAGACCTGACGTCGAATCCGGATCGCCACTTTCAGACCAAGGAACGACCATGGAACGACGCCGGACAGAAGGCAAAAACCACTGGTACCATGAGACCCAGTCGAGTGCCAGCCGTGCGCAGGCGCTACCGCTGGTTCCCGAAGCCGCCACGGTAAATGACCCTTTCCTGCTCGATATCGCCCTGCCTGAAGACCAGGCTGCCAATCTTGACGGTATTGTGACACCCGCCCGCAAGCTCTACGCCCTGCTCTTTCCGCAGCGCGTGACGGTTAATCGCCTGCGCACCTTCAGCACCTACGATCGTCTCAGCACTGCGCTTACCGTAGCGCAGGTTTTTGGTATTCAGCGGTTATGCAACCACTATGCAGCGCGACTAGCACCGCTGCCAGGCCCGGATTCTTCGCGGGAGAGTAACTACCGGCTGGCGCAAATCACGCAATATGCCCGCCAGCTTGCGGCTTCACCGTCAGTGATTGACGCCCGCGCGCGGCAGCAACTGGAAGATGTCGGTTTAACCCAGTATGACGTGGTGGTTATCACGCAAATTATCGGCTTTGTCGCTTTCCAGGCCCGTGTTCTGGCGATATTGCAGGCCGTTCTCGGCCAGCCTGTGCGCGTGATCCCTGGCATGGAGGTACAACAGGAAGCCGATGCCTCACTGTTCGCTCACGCCGATATCATATGGGAACCCGCCATTGATGCCGTGGATTTGCGCATTGCTAACGCGCCGCAGATGGAGTCGCTGGCTCACTGGCAACCGCTACCGGAACTGCGCCTGCTCGCCCCGCTGCTGGCACATGAACATTTGCAATTAAATGCGCTGGGCGAGATTTGCGACAAGCTGACCAGAGCGACGCCGAATAAACAGCTCGCCGGGCTTACCGCGCTCTATACTGCCCGCATTAATGGCAGCGTCGGTTGTTTCGCCGAAGCGCTACAACGTGCGCCGCAGGAGAGATCGATGGAACACGCCTTGCGCGGCGGCGAGCGCGAGGTTAATCGCGAAACGGCCGACAATCCGCAAATCAGGGCATTGCTGCAGTCCGTGCAATTGCTTACCTGCGCCGCCGATCGCTTCAGCCCACTGCACTTTTCACTGCTTGTTGAGCAAGGTTTCAGTCGCCAGGCAGCGGTGAGCCTGCTGATGGGCTGCGCCCTGAACGGCTGGCTTAACCGCCTGAAAATCGCCCTCGGGCAAACTACCTTCCCTGAGACGGAATAACGCAGCGGCAAGCGGCTTCGCCGCCGCTTGCCCACACAGATTTTGCTGAAACAGCGCTTGCCGCAACCAGCAGAATCGCGTAAAACTGTCAGCCGCTCTTTTAGCCACGAAAATACATAACTATGTTTCAGGACAACCCGCTGCTAGCGCAGCTTAAACAGCAACTTCATTCCCAGACACCACGCGCGGAAGGTGTTGTAAAAGGCACGGAAAAAGGCTTCGGATTTCTGGAAGTCGATGCGCAAAAAAGCTACTTCATTCCGCCGCCGCAGATGAAGAAAGTGATGCACGGTGACAAAATCATCGCCGTCATTCACAGCGACAAAGATCGCGAAAGCGCAGAACCTGAAGAGCTGGTCGAGCCGTTTCTGACCCGTTTTGTCGGTAAAGTGCAGAAGAAAGACGATCGTCTTTCCATCGTACCGGATCATCCGTTGCTAAAAGACGCCATTCCCTGCCGCGCGGCTCGCGGCGTGGAACATGATTTTAAAGAAGGCGACTGGGCCGTTGCGGAAATGCGTCGCCATCCACTCAAAGGCGATCGCGGCTTCTATGCCGAACTGACGCAGTTTATTACCTTTGCGGAAGACCATTTTGTTCCGTGGTGGGTTACCCTGGCGCGCCATAATCTGGAAAAAGAAGCGCCGAACGGCGTGGCGACGGAAATGCTTGATGACGGTCTGCAACGCGTCGATCTGACCGCGCTGGATTTCGTCACTATCGACAGCGCCAGCACTGAAGATATGGACGATGCGTTGTTTGTGGAAGAGACCGCCGACGGCAAACTGCAACTGACCGTTGCTATCGCCGATCCTACCGCGTGGATTGCTGAAGGCAGCAAGCTGGATGATTCCGCCAAAGTGCGCGCCTTCACCAACTATCTGCCGGGCTTTAATATCCCGATGCTGCCGCGCGAACTCTCCGACGATCTCTGCTCTCTGCGCGCGAACGAAATCCGCCCTGCGCTGGTTTGCCGCATGACGCTGGATGACGAAGGTAGCATCGAAGAGAATATCGAATTCTTTGCCGCCACCATCGAATCGAAAGCCAAACTGGTTTACGACGAGGTCTCCGACTGGCTGGAAAATACCGGCTCATGGCAACCGGCGAATGAAGCGATTGCCGCGCAGATCCGTCTGCTGCATCGCGTAAGCCAGCTTCGTTCACAGTGGCGTCAGACCCACGCGCTGGTGTTCAAAGATCGCCCGGATTACCGCTTTGTGCTGGGTGAAAAAGGCGAAGTGCTGGATATCGTGGCCGAACCGCGCCGCATTGCGAACCGCATTGTTGAAGAGGCGATGATCGCCGCCAATATCTGCGCCGCTCGCGTTCTGCGCGACAAGCTGGGCTTCGGTATTTATAACGTGCACCTTGGTTTTGATCCGGCGAACAGCGAGCAGCTGGCCGCCATGCTGAAAACCCATGGCATGCATGTTGATGCGGAAGAAGTGCTGACGCTGGAAGGTTTCTGCAAACTGCGTCGCGAACTGGATGCTCAACCGTCAGGCTTCCTCGACAGCCGTATTCGCCGCTTCCAGTCGTTTGCCGAGATCAGCGTTGCGCCAGGCCCGCACTTCGGTCTTGGCCTCGAAGCGTATGCCACCTGGACTTCACCAATCCGTAAGTACGGCGATATGGTTAACCATCGTCTGCTGAAAGCGATTATTAAAGGTGAAACGCCGAAGCGTCCGCAGGACGAAACCACCGTGCAGATGGCTGAACGTCGCCGTCTGAATCGCATGGCTGAACGCGATGTCGGTGACTGGCTGTACGCCCGTTTCCTGCAAAACAAAGCCGGTACAGACACCCGTTTTGCAGCCGAGATTATCGATGTCAGCCGTGGTGGTATGCGCGTGCGCCTAGTCGATAACGGCGCCGTCGCGTTTATTCCGGCCCCCTTCATTCACGCTGTGCGTGATGAGCTGGTTTGCAGCCAGGAAAACGGCACGGTGCAAATCAAAGGCGAAACAGCGTTTAAAGTGACGGATGTTATTGATGTCACGATCGCCGAAGTGCGCATGGAAACCCGCAGCATTATCGCGCGTCCGGCCCTGTAAAAAACTCACCAGCGGCTCCTTCCCCGTCGAAGGAGCCGTTTTTCGCTGCGATCCCTCCCGCATTTTTTTTCAATTCCTCCCACAACCCGGTAAAAACAGCCACAATAAAACCAGGTCAACTTACTGTTTCGCCCCGATTTATACATTTTTCGCGCCAGCTCTGCTGATACCCGGACTCGCGTTAATGGCATATTCTAAGAAATACAACGCGTTCGTCCTGATGGCCCTTTAACCTGGGCGGTGTTACGCCCGTAAAATGAGTACCCGTTGCGCTTTTAGGTGGGTTGGGAGATAGCATGAAAGACTCGCAGGAACAGAATCTGCTGTTTCGTTACCTGGGTTCGAATAGCCCATTCTGGCGATTGAGCGCCGATAGCAACGCCCTGCACTTTGCCCCCGATGAAACTGCCGATATCAGCCAGGTAGTGCCTCTGACTGATGAGCAGGCGGAACAGATCCGCGAAATGACGGTGATCACTTCCAGCTTAACTATGCATATTTCCGTTTACGGTGAAGAGATGTCCATCCATCTGGTCGGGCGCAAAATTTCCCGCCGGGAATGGGCTGGTACCGCTTCGGCATGGGACGATACTCAGTCTGTCGCCCGCGACCTGGTTCAGGGGCTCTCTTTTGCTGAACAGGTGGTTTCGGAAGCTAATTCAGTGATCGTGATCCTCGACCGCCTCGGCAATATTCAGCGCTTTAACCGATTGAGCGAAGAATATACCGGCATGAAAGAGCAGGAAGTGATCGGGCAAAATGTCTTTAAGCTGTTTATGAGTCGCAGCGAAGCCGCCGCCTCAAAGCGCAATATCACGCAATTTTTTAGGGAAGGTTCATCCTATGAGGTGGAGCGCTGGATCAAAACGCGCAAAGGCCAGCGCCTGTTTCTGTTTCGCAATAAGTTCGTCCACAGCGGCAGCGGTAAAAACGAGATCTTCCTGATTTGCTCGGGCACGGATATTACCGAAGAGCGCCGGGCACAGGAACGATTGCGGGTGCTGGCTAATACTGACACCATCACCGGTTTACCTAACCGCAATGCCATTCACGAGATGATCAGCGACGCCATTGCCAACCGGGGCGATACGCAGGTCGGGATTGTGTATCTCGATTTAGATAACTTCAAAAAGGTCAACGACGCGTATGGCCACATGTTCGGCGATCAACTGTTACAGGCGGTTGCACTGGCTATTTTGAGCTGCCTTGAAGAAGGCCAGGTGCTGGCAAGGCTCGGCGGCGATGAGTTTATTGTGCTGGGGACGAATACTTCTCAGAGCACTCTCGAAGCAATGGCTTCCCGTATACTGACACGCCTGCGTCAGCCCTTCCGTATCGGGCTTATCGAAATTTATACGGGGTGTTCATTGGGTATTGCGCTTGCACCGCAGCACGGTGCCGATCGCGAAAGCGTGATCCGCAATGCCGACACGGCGATGTATACCGCCAAAGAGAATGGCCGTGGGAAATTTTGCGTCTTCTCGCCGGAGATGAATCAACGTGTTTTTGAATATATCTGGCTGGATACCAACCTGCGCAGAGCGCTGGAAAAAAACCAGCTCGTCATTCACTATCAACCCAAAGTGACCTGGCGCGGCGAAGTTCGCAGCCTGGAAGCGCTGGTGCGCTGGCAATCACCGGAGCGCGGATTGATCCCGCCGATGGATTTCATTGCTTATGCGGAAGAGTCGGGGCTGATTGTTCCGCTCGGACGATGGGTCATGCTGGAGGTGGTGCGTCAGCTCGCGAAATGGCGAGACAAAGAGATCAATTTGCGCGTTGCGGTCAACGTTTCAGCACGCCAGCTCGCCGACCAGACGATTTTTAGCGACCTGAAACAGGCGCTTCACGACCTCAATTTTGAACACTGCCCTATTGATGTCGAACTGACAGAGAGTTGCCTGATTGAAAACGCTGAACTGGCGCTGTCGGTTATTCAGCAATTCAGCGCATTAGGCGCGCAGGTGCATCTGGATGATTTCGGTACCGGCTATTCGTCTCTGTCGCAGTTGGCACGTTTTCCCCTGGACGCCATCAAGCTCGACCAATCTTTTGTCCGTGAAATTCATAAACAATCCGTTTCGCAATCACTGGTGCGCGCCATCGTCGCCGTGGCGCAGGCGCTGAATTTGCAGGTGATTGCCGAAGGAGTAGAGAGTGCAAAAGAAGACGCCTTTCTGACCAAGAATGGCGTCAATGAGCGGCAGGGGTTTCTGTTTGCCAGACCGATGCCCGCTGCCGCGTTTGAGCGCTGGTTTAAGCGCTATCAGGCGCGAAAGATGCGTTAGCTGGCATTACGTAAGCTCACCGCAGTGTGCCGGTTTTGCAGCAACACCAGGCGTTCCATATAAGCAATATCTTTTGGCTGGACGCAAAACGCCGCATCCACCCAATCTTCCGTAATATCCATCAACTCGCTGCGCGGCAGTTGCAGTACCCGCTGCCGTGCACGTAGCATTGCGCGAACACCGTTCAGGCGGGGCTGGAGCGTATCGATAAAAGTACGTACCGCCATAAACCCCTGCCCGACATCAAAGGTCTGATCCACCAGCCCCTGCTGTTCGTACCACTCTGCGGTATGCGACTCGCCTTTGTAGATCAGGTCTTCCGCCAGTTTCATACCAGAACGGCGAACGACCAGCGAATAGGCTCCCATACCGGGAAAGAGGTTAAAGGCTATTTCCGGGAACCCCATACGGGCATCACGTTGCGCTAACAGAAAGTGGTGCGCCAGCGCCGCTTCGAAACCACCACCGAGCGCGCTGCCTTCGACCATCGCCAGTGAAATCGCACCGGTGTCAAAGCCGCGTGACGCGGCATGGACACAGTCCACGCAGGCACGGGCGTAGGCACGTAGCGCTTCGCGTCGTCCATTTTTAATGCATTCAACAAAGAATTGTAGATCTCCGCCTGTGTTGTACATACCGGGAACCAGCGAACCTGTTACCCAGAAATCCACTGCGAACCCTGCCCGTTTGACGAGCCAGGAGATATTCATGATCTCTTCAATCAATGCGTGGTTGAAGCAAGGGCGCGGCCTGGCGCGCAACATCATCCACACGGTACGTCGCTCCTCCTCATAGTATCCAGAAAGTTGCGTAAAACGTTCATTATCAGTAAACAGTTTGCACGTAGCCTGGTTGATAACAGTCATTGCTTTATCCTCCGGTAAAAAAAGCGCATTGCGCGCACTGCAAGACTAATCCACGCCAGAACCGGGCTGCCTGTGACATAATGAATATATGCTGAGTGCTTATAAGAATTTGAGATTTCGTTTTTTTTCTTCTCTTTTTACACTCTTTTCTGCATCATTAATTTATTCATTTTTCGATATAAAGGTGAAGGTATGGCAGACATTGACCTTAAACTCCTTGCGGGCCGGATCGATACCGTTCTGGACATACTGGTTGCCGGAGACACACAATCTGCAATTCGCAATCTGGAGATTCTGAAGGCGGAATTATTGGATCTCGACAACAACGACAAGGCCTCCTCTTCTGGCGCGCCTAAAACGCCCTGGGAAATTTGATCTTTCATTTTCACCATCACGCGGCAGCAGGATGCGATAGCCGCAGTGGTGATGTCCGAATTCAATACCTGATTAAAACGACACGACTATGAATTCCCGACAACAAATTATTCTGCAAACGGTGATTGATAAAGGCCAGATGAGCGTCGCCGATCTGGCTCGCATGACCGGCGTTTCTGAAGTCACGATTCGCCAGGATCTGAATACGCTGGAGAAACAGAGCTATCTGCGCCGCACACACGGTTTTGCCGTGCCGCTGGATAGCGATGATGTTGAAACGCGCATGATGAGTAACTACACCGTCAAGCGCGCGCTGGCGGATTTTGCCGCCTCTCTGGTTAGCCCAGGCGAAACTGTATTTATTGAAAACGGCAGCAGTAATGCGCTGCTCGCCCGCAAGTTAGGCGAACAGAGCGACATCACCATTATTACTGTCAGCAGCTATATCGCGCACCTGCTGAAGGAGTCGCTGTGCGATGTGATCCTGCTTGGCGGCATCTACCAGAAAAAGAGTGAAAGCATGGTCGGCCCGCTGACGCGGCAGTACATCCAGCAGGTGCACTTCAGTAAAGCGTTTATCGGTATCGATGGCTGGCAGCCGGAAACGGGTTTTACCGGTCGGGATATGATGCGTACTGATGTCGTTAATGCGGTGCTGGAAAAAGGCAGCGAGGCGATTGTGCTTACCGATAGCTCCAAATTTGGTGTGATGCATCCTTATACGCTAGGCCCGGCTGAACGCTTCCAGCGGGTGATTACCGATGAAAAACTCTCTTCCGAAGCACATCAACAACTTCGCCAGGCAGGCCTGATCGTTGATATTGTTAAACCCGGTATTACTGATTAATTCTCCGCCCGCGAAAGCGGGCTATCTTACTTATATCTGGGAATATTCCGACGCGTTGATTAAGAGTTTTTACCTGTCTGACTTTCTGCCCGCGAGTAAAATTAATATTAGCGATATAACAGGAAGTGACTATCACTCGCGTGATTGTATTACACCTGCGCAGCAAGGTTTCACGGAAGTGCTTTAAGGTGGGCTACAGCTTCTATACTTAAAGAGAACATTTTTCCGTGAATCGATAATTCAGGAGAAAGTATGATGATGTTAACAAGTAAAAAAATGGCCACCGCACTTCTCACCGTAACCCTGGCAATGTCTCTGAGCGCCTGCGGTCACTGGGATAAACGTTCTCGTAATACTGCCATCGGCGCAGGTGCGGGCGCGCTGGGTGGTGCTGTACTGACTGATGGTAGCACGCTGGGTACATTAGGTGGCGCGGCTGTCGGCGGTATTATTGGCCACCAGGTTGGTAAATAATTGGTCATTGAAACGGCGACAACAAGAAAATAAATATACTTTCTTTTCAGGTCTGAGTTACGCAGTGTAAAAATAAGGCCGCGATTTATATCGCGGCCTTTCTGTTTTATCCACCGGCAAGTTTGACTTTCATTCCTTTGGCTTCCAGCAGCGATTTTAATAAATCACGCTTGTCCCCCTGGATCTCAATTACACCGTTTTTTACCGCACCGCCGCATCCACATTTTTTCTTCAATTCAGCGGCCAGTTTCGCTAGTGTTTCATCATCAGAATCGATACCGGTGATCAGGCACACGCCTTTGCCTTTGCGTCCGCTGGTCTGACGTTGAATACGTACAATGCCATCGCCTTTCGGGCGTACGGCAGCCTCTTTGGGCTCGTCAATACGCCCGGTTTCCGTCGAATAAACCAGACGGCTGTTGTTGTCGCTCATTAAGCCCCCTTACCCAGCGAAGCGTTGATGGCTTTCAGGGTTGCGGCCGGATCTTCCGATTGCGTAACCGGGCGTCCAATTACCATATAGTCTACGCCTGCAAGCTGCGCCTCTTCCGGCGTCATAATACGGCGTTGATCGCCCGCTGCACTGCCCTTGGGACGAATGCCCGGCGTCACCAGTTTAAACGCCTTACCCAGTTCGCTTTTGAAACGTACGGCTTCCTGAGCAGAGCAGACTACGCCATCAAGGCCGCACTGCTGCGTCAGGCGCGCCAGACGCTCAGCATGCTCTGCCGGTGAGGTGTTGATGCCCAGATCCTGTAAATCGCTGGCTTCCATGCTGGTTAATACGGTCACAGCGATCAGCAGCGGCGCATCGGAGCCAAAAGACGATAGCGCCTCTTTCGCCGCCGTCATCATCCGCGCCCCACCCGAGGCGTGAACGTTAACCATCCACACACCGAGTTCTGCCGCTGCTTTCACCGCATGCGCCGTGGTGTTAGGGATATCATGAAATTTCAGGTCGAGGAAAATATCAAAACCACGCTGTTGCAGATCGCGCACCAGTTGCGGCCCGAACAACGTAAACATCTCTTTGCCCACTTTCAGGCGGCAATCGCGGGGATCGATGCGGTCGACAAACGCCAGTGCTTTGTCGCGGTTATCGTAATCAAGTGCCACTACCACCGGGGAAGCAGTCACAGCGCGGGAAGTCGATAAAGGAGTAGATGTCATGATCAGACCTTCTGAAATGAGGCACCCGCACAGGCGCGAAGTGAATAAACGGCGTGCATTCTACCTGCGGGAGCCTGGAAATAACAGTTTCCATTTTTCGCCTGCAAAGCGATGTTACTGCGCAGGTCTGACAAATGGGTGTTCAAATCTATCAGTATGTTGTAACTAAAATAAGGGCTTTTAAAAAATCACTGCCCATCGAGGCCGCGAATAGGCTTAACCGTTGACCACGCCCGGCACGACGGACAGTGCCAGTAAATGGTAAATGCCGTAAAACCGCATTTATGGCAGCGGTAGCGCGGTTTACTGCGCACCTGCTCACCCACCATGTCGCGCAGTACCATCAGGCTCTCTTTCGCACGCCCTTCCTCTGCATCATTCAAATGATAATCAATAAGTTTGTGGAACACACGCATGGTCGGATGACGCTGTACCTGTCGGGTCACGTAGCTCTGCGCAGCATCTGCCCCATCACGCTGCTCAATGATTTCCGCCAGCATCAGTTCCGCGGTGGCGCCAACGTTCTCTTCAACACAACGTTGTAGAAAAGCTGCCCACTCGTCATTTTTGCCCAGTTGCTGATAGCAGGTCTGGAGCATATCCAGCGTTTCGCATACCAGCTCCTTATCCTGCTCGATAACCCGCAACAATGTTTCGACCGCTTTACTGTACTCCCCGTTGGTCATAAACACCCGCCCCATCATGATGGAGACGCGTGGGCTATTACGATCGGCGGCGGCACCTTTTTTCAGCAGCCCCATCGCACGATCCATATCTTCATTGCCCATCTGTTGCAGCGCCAGCTCACAGTAGAAATGGGCGATCTCGACGAGTTGCTTCTCTTTGCCGAGTTTCACCAGCCGCTCAGCCACATCAATCGCTTTCTGCCATTCACTGGTGGCCTGAAAAATTTGCAGCAATTGCTGCAGTGCGTTGACGCGGAAATCCGTCTCATCGACCAATTGCTTGAACATATCTTCGGCCCGGTCATACAGACCCGCCGCCATATAGTCACGACCCAGTTGCTGCACGGCCAGCAGACGCTGGTCATAGGTGAGCGAAGCGCTTTCCATCAGCGTCTGGTGTATGCGAATAGCGCGATCCACTTCGCCGCGCGAGCGGAACAGGTTACCAAGGGTGAGATGAGCTTCGACGGTGCCGGTATCCTCTTTCAACATCTCGAGGAACAGATCTACAGCCTTATCTTGCTGGTTGCTGAGTAACAGGTTAACCCCAGCCACATATTCACGTGAGAGCCGGTTAGCTTCATCCTGCTTTGTTTGTTGAGCATTTCTGCGCCCCATATACCAGCCGTAGGCAGCGGCGACAGGTAACAACAGAAACAGCAACTCCAGCATAAAATATTATTCCTTCACCGCCGCTGTGCCGGAGACAACCGGTACATCTGAGGCGGGAGCAAGCTGGTGCTCAAGTCGTTTGATCTTACGTTCCGCGCGAACCAGAGAGACACGCACGCGTAGCCAGAACAGGCCGCAAATCAGCCAGCCGATGATAAACCCGGCTGCAAACAGCACAGCCAACAGCGTAGAAATGCGATATTCGCCCTGCGCGAGTAAATAATTGAATGTCACTTGCTGATCGTTTTGCGCACCAAGCGTAATCGACACGACAAAAATCGCTAATACCAGTAAGAAAATGAGTAAATATTTCACATTACATCCCGTTATGTGGTTCAGGCGACGAATTTCTATGCAAATGACTGCACGCAGCCTTATAACCTATCATTTTAGCGCCCATCGTGGAATGAAATTACATAATGCCAAATTCCGATTTGCGGGCGAAATATCGAAAATCAAGTCTCGCGATCTCTGGCGACAATTTCTGGCACCTCTTGCGCAGGCGGCGTTAATGGCCCACACAGGCATTGCGCCAGCCAGGTTGCCAGCGTAACCAGCAGCCAGGAGATCAGCGTTGCGACCACCAAATCGCGCGGCCAGTGCATACCCAGCAATAAACGGCTACCCATTACCCCGGTTGCCCATACTAGCAGGAAAACAATGGTCCATGTCCGTCTGCGCGGCCACAATAACCCCACACCCAGCAGCGCCCAGCTGGCAGCAAACATAGTGTGCCCGGAAGGAAAGGCAAAACCGGTCCCTTTTTGCCAATGTTTACGTAAAAAACCAGGAATATCATGCTGTCCGGAGAGTTGCGATTTTACCAGTTCTCCCCGTGCCTTACGCTTTAAAGTGTAGAACTCATCCGCCGGGATATTGTGCGTTTTTTCCAGCCATAACACGAAAGGACGCGGCTCCTGCACCCGCTCTTTGACGAAGGATTTTACCCCCTGCCCGACCAGGATTGCGCATCCAAGAATAGCAAACAGCATCAGCGCCGCTTTCAGGCGAAAACGCAGGCACCAGAGAAACCAGCCGCACAGCGCCACGTGCGTAATAATCCCCCACGGTTGCGTAACCGTTTCGGTTAGCCAGAAGAGAAAATGGAGCCACCATCGGGATTGTCCGGGCTGCCAACTCCAGCCGGAAACCCACACGGTCAGCGGCATCACCAATAAAATCGCCGCTCCCACAGTTGTACGCTTTACAATTGACAGCATGTCCTCTCCTTTCTGATAAGCGACTCAATCATAACCGAAATATAACATTCACGCTAAAAGCGCCGTATTTGTGCGTTTAACCAGCAATGGAATGGTCACTTGTAGGTGTTATTCAGTGCATTGTGGCAAAATACACCTATACAGAAGGCCAACAGGCTAAAGGCGCGCAGTGCGCCAATATAATTCGGAGATTCACATGCAACTTAAACGTGTGGCAGAAGCCAAGCTGCCAACCCCATGGGGCGACTTCCTGATGGTGGGTTTTGAAGAACTGGCTACCGGGCAAGATCACGTTGCTCTTGTTTTCGGCGATATTTCCGGGCAGTTGCCTGTCCTGGCGCGCGTGCACTCGGAGTGTCTGACCGGTGACGCACTTTTCAGTTTGCGTTGTGACTGCGGTTTTCAGCTTGAAGCGGCCCTGAATCATATCGCCGAGGAAGGCCGTGGAGTGTTGCTTTATCATCGCCAGGAAGGCCGTAACATTGGTCTACTGAATAAAATTCGCGCTTATGCGTTGCAGGATCAGGGCTACGACACCGTTGAGGCCAACCATCAACTGGGTTTCGCCGCCGATGAACGCGATTTCACCCTGTGCGCCGATATGTTCAAACTGCTGGGCGTCGATGAAGTCCGCCTGCTGACCAATAACCCAAAGAAAGTGGAAATCCTGACCGAAGCCGGGATCAACATCGTGGAACGCGTACCGCTGATTGTCGGCCGCAACCCGAAAAACGAACATTATCTGGATACCAAAGCCGAAAAAATGGGGCATCTGCTGAAATAAGCTGCCCGATGAAAGTAAAAAGGCCCGCATCTGCAGGCCTTTTTGTTTAGTTCAGCATGTTGCGTATCACATAGTGCAAAATGCCGTCATTGCGGTAGTAAGTCAGCTCTGTCGCTGTATCAATGCGGCAGCGGCACTCCAGCATTTCCTGCTTACCATCAGCGCGGGTTAGCGTTACCGCTAATGTTCCGCCCGGTTTGATATGCTCCAGATCCACAACGTCCAGTTTTTCCTCGCCAGTAAGTCCCAGCGTTTTGCGCGTGACGCCTTGCGGGAATTCCAGCGGCAGGATCCCCATACCAATCAGATTCGAACGGTGAATACGCTCGAACGATTCGGCGATCACCACGCGAATCCCCAACAGACGCGGCCCCTTGGCGGCCCAGTCGCGGCTGGAGCCTGAACCATACTCCTTACCGGCAATCACCGCTAACGGCGTTTTCTCCTGCTGATAGCGCATCGCGGCATCATAGATAGAGATCACTTCACTGCCCGGTAAATGGCGAGTCATGCCCCCCTCCACGCCGGGCACCATTTCATTACGAATACGAATATTGGCAAATGTGCCGCGCATCATGACTTCATGGTTGCCACGCCGCGATCCGTACGAGTTAAAATCGCGACGCTCAACGCCGTGGCTTTGCAGATAACGTCCAGCCGGGCTGTCCGCTTTGATACTGCCTGCCGGCGAAATATGGTCGGTGGTGACAGAATCCCCCAGCATGGCAAGGATCCGCGCGCCGTGAATATCCTCCACCGGCTTCGGTTGCGCCGCCATATCATCAAAGAACGGGGACAACCGGATATAGGTCGAATCGTTCTGCCAGCCGTAAGTGTCCGAACGCTCAACCTGGATGGCTTTCCATTCCGGCGTACCTTCAAACACTTCGGCATACTCTTTGCGGAACATCTCTGTCGAGACCTGCTCAACGGCCCGCGCGATTTCGTTGCTGGAGGGCCAGATATCTTTCAGGTAGACCGGATCACCTTTCCGATCGTGGCCCAGAGGATCGGTTGCGAGGTTGATATTCATGTTCCCCGCCAGCGCGTAGGCCACCACCAGCGGCGGAGACGCCAGCCAGTTGGTTTTTACCAGCGGATGAATGCGGCCTTCAAAGTTACGGTTCCCCGAAAGCACCGCACCAACAGTCAGGTCGCCCGCACGTATCGCCTGCTCAATCGGTTCCGGCAACGGGCCGGAGTTACCGATACAGGTCGTACAGCCATAACCGACCAGGTTAAAACCCAGCTCATCAAGATAAGGCGTCAGGCGAGCCTGCGCCAGGTAATCGGAAACCACTTTCGAACCCGGCGCCAGTGAAGCTTTTACCCACGGCTGACGTTTCAACCCAAGTGTGACGGCTTTCTTCGCCAGTAAACCGGCGGCCATCAGCACGCTGGGGTTTGAGGTATTCGTACAGGAAGTAATGGCCGCAATGACCACTGCGCCATCCGGCAACTGATATGAATGTCCATTGAGCACGTAGTCGACCGGTTTGCGGTCTTTCTGCGCCGTATTCAGTTCCAGTTCAGAGCTGGCAGCAAAAACTTTAGGCACATCGCCAAGCGCTACACGATCCTGTGGACGTTTTGGGCCAGCAAGGCTTGCCTCGACATCATGCATATTCAGTTCGAGTGTGCTGGTAAATACCGGTTCATCACCCGGGTTACGCCACATGCCCTGCGCTTTCGCGTAGGCTTCAACCAGCGCAACCTGCTCTTCGCTACGCCCGCTCAGGCGCATATATTCAAGCGTTACGCCATCAATAGGGAAAAAACCGCAGGTAGCACCATACTCCGGCGCCATGTTGGCGATAGTGGCACGATCGGCGAGCGGCAGCGAATCGAGTCCGTCACCATAAAATTCGACGAATTTTCCCACCACGCCGTGTTTACGCAACATCTGCGTCACCGTCAACACCAGGTCGGTGGCGGTAATGCCTTCACGCAGTTTGCCGGTCAGTTTAAAACCGACGACGTCAGGAATGAGCATTGATACCGGCTGGCCGAGCATAGCGGCTTCCGCTTCAATACCCCCAACACCCCAGCCCAGCACGCCCAGGCCATTGATCATCGTAGTGTGAGAATCGGTACCGACCAGCGTGTCCGGATAAGCAACCCACTCTTTGTCCTGGAGTTCACTCCATACGGCTTTGCCGAGGTATTCAAGGTTGACCTGATGACAGATACCGGTGCCCGGCGGTACGACGCTGAAGCGGCTGAAGGCTTGCTGGCCCCAGCGCAGAAAGACGTAACGCTCATGGTTACGCTCCATCTCCAGCCGGACGTTCTCTTCGAATGCGTCATCGTCGCCAAAATGGTCAACGGTGACAGAGTGGTCGATAACCAAATCAACCGGTGACAGCGGGTTTACTTTGGCGGTATCACCACCGAGACGTTTTACCGCTTCGCGCATGGCAGCCAAATCAACGACTGCGGGAACACCTGTGAAATCCTGCATCAGTACCCTGGCCGGGCGATAGGCAATTTCTCTGTCGGCATGGGCGGTACTTAGCCAGCCCGCCAGCGCACGGATATCCTCTTCAGTAACGGATTCCTCATCCTGCCAGCGCAGAAGGTTTTCGAGTAGTACTTTGAGTGACTTGGGTAGACGCGCAATATCCCCAAGTTGTCTGGCGGCCAGCGGCAAGCTGTAGTAGTGGTAAGTTTTATTCTCTGCCTGCAACGTGTCCTTACTGGCTTCGCGTAGGGTCAACGACATGTGCTCCTCCTTACTTACAGGGATTGCGATACCCTGAGGATCTTCAGGGTCTGTATTAAAGATAACACAAACATATCGTAACGATTTGATAACAACCCCAATTGCTACAAATGGACAAATTTGCAGGCGAGGAAATTAAAAAAGCCCCGCAGTTGCGAGGCTTTTCAATTCATTACCGGAAGAGCATCCAGACAATCTGAGTCCAAAAGAGGATGGAAACAGAAAACACGGTGATCCACGACCAGTATTTCATTCGACAATCATTATTCATCAATAAATTACCAGAAAAACTATTCATTAAAACTGAGTCTTTACTCAATTCATTTATGCTGTGTATTAATTAAAGAGTACATAAGAACATATCAATGAATAGCGCAGATAATTTCCCACAATTATTCTGATGATATATTTATTGTTTTTTGGTGTCGTCTTCCGCGAAGGCATCAATAAAAGCTTGCTGCTGTGGCGTCAGTTTCCAGCATGCTGGAATAGAGGTCACAGTTTTGGTTTTCGCTTTCTGTGGTGTGTCACGAAGCTGACATACTTGCTTAACTGGTTCTAATCGACCCGCTATAGCCATTTTAACCCCAGAATTTCCAGATCAATAACGCGATAACCGCCCAAAATAAGGCAGAACCAAGAAATACCGCCAGCCAGGCTTTACGCTTGAGCTCAGGATCCCTTTTTGGCTCTTCACTTCCTGATGGCATTGCTAACCTCGTACAATCGACATCACTTATCATTTTAGGCACCAACAATAGGTACAATTAATCATGAGATGAGACAAATCCTAAAAGAACTTTAGCCGAAAATCCAGTGAATTTACTCACCATTTCCAAAGAAATATTTAATCTTTTGACCACAAATAAATTATTGAAGTAATAAATTTGCAGACCAGCAATTTAGTTTCTATTTTTGTCGCTAATTAGTGACAGTGTCTGCTTTGAGGATGTGATTTCAATCACTGAGGCGGATTTTCGATAAGTCAGATGATGATAATAGTGATTTAGCTTTAGTCAGAGTTAAGGGTATCTTTTCAGTCGAAAAGATACCCTCTGACATTATTTTTGCGGCAACTTAATATCTTTAAACATCGCTTCTATATCTTCATTAGAACGCAATGCCACGGCAGTGTCGACCACATCGCGGGTTAAATGCGGTGCAAAGCGCTGAATAAAATCATACATATAGCTGCGTAAGAAGGTGCTGCGACGGAAGCCAATTTTGGTTGTGCTGTGGCTGAAAATCTCATGCGCATCCAGCTTAACCAGGTCTGGATCGGAGACTGGATCGACCGCCATACTGGCGATAACACCAACTCCCAGGCCAAGTCTTACATAAGTTTTAATTACGTCTGCATCGGTGGCGGTAAAGACAATACGCGGCGTTAACCCTGCGCGATTAAACGCAGTATCCAGCTCAGAACGGCCCGTAAAACCAAAGGTGTACGTTACCAGCGGATACTGCGCCAGCTCGTCAATCGTGACCGATTGCTTTGAGGCGAGCGGATGGTCCGGCGTGACCACGATGGAACGATTCCAGTGATAGCACGGCAGCATCACCAGATCGTCATACAGATGTAACGCCTCGGTGGCAATGGCGAAGTCCGCATTACCCTTCGAAACCGCTTCGGCAATCTGCGTGGGCGAGCCCTGATGCATATGCAGGGAAACACGCGGATAGCGCTCAATAAAGCCTTTGATCACGTTAGGCAGCGCATAGCGCGCCTGGGTGTGCGTGGTGGCGACATACAGCGAGCCTTTATCGGGCCAGGTATGTTCCCCCGCCACCGATTTAATCGCGTCCACTTTTGACAGGACTTCACGCGCAATGCGGATAATTTCCTGCCCGGCGGGCGTTACCTGAGTAAGATGCTTGCCGCTGCGGGCAAAAATTTGGATCCCCAACTCATCTTCAAGCATGCGGACTTGCTTACTGATACCTGGCTGGGAAGTATAAAGCCCTTCCGCCGTCGAGGAGACATTGAGGTTGTGATTCACCACCTCGACGATATAACGAAGCTGCTGTAGTTTCATGACAGACCATCCGAAGTACGCAAATGGGTTATCGCTTAAGACGATTTCATAATAAAAAAGCGGGTTACTATAACAACTATATCATTTATAGCTTCTGTGTATAGCAGCTAACAAAGAATAATAATGCAGGCATAAAAAAGGGCCGACAGAGCGGCCCTTTGGGGATAGGTAACTGAAGTCGCTTATTTTTTAGCTTCAGTCCATTTGTTATCAATGTAGAAAGCCGACCATCCGGTTGCTTTGCCCTCTTTTTCCGATGCCACGTACTGCTGTTTGGTTTTACGGCTAAAGCGGACAATCGTTTTATTACCTTCCGGATCCTGCTGTGGTGCATCGGCCAGGTAACGCAGTTTTTCCGGCAGACGATCACGGAAACGGTACAGTTCCTCCACCAGCGGTGCACGCGTTTCACGCGATTTCGGGAAGGTATTGGCGGCGAGGAACACCCCGGCAGCACCATCACGCAACACGAAATAAGCGTCGGATTTCTCGCAAGGCAGCTCCGGCAATGGCACCGGATCTTCCTTCGGCGGTGCTACGTCGCCGTTACGCAGAATTTTACGCGTGTTTTTGCATTCGTCGTTGGTACATGCCATGTACTTACCAAAACGCCCCATTTTCAGGTGCATTTCAGAACCGCACTTCTCACATTCAACGATCGGACCGTCATACCCCTTGATGCGGAACTCGCCCTCTTCGATTTCGTAGCCATCACAGGTCGGGTTATTACCGCAAACATGCAATTTGCGCTTCGGATCAATGAGGTAGCTGTCCATCGCCGTGCCACACTTCTGGCAACGACGTTTGGCACGCAGCGCGTTGGTTTCCGCGTCATCGCCTTCCAGCACATTGAGCACTTCGTTTTCCGGCACCAGGTTAATGGTGGTTTTACAGCGCTCTTTTGGCGGCAGCGCATAGCCGGAACAACCGAGGAATACGCCGGTACTGGCAGTACGAATCCCCATTTTACGGCCGCAGGTCGGGCAGTCGATGCTGGTCAGCACCATCTGGTTCGGTCGCATCCCGCCAGCTTCCGGATCCTGTTCAGCTTGCTCAAGCTGGCGAGAAAAATCGCCAAAGAAGCTGTCCAGCACCTTCCGCCACTCGGCTTCATGGTTTGCGACACGGTCAAGGCTGTCTTCCATCTGCGCGGTAAAGTCGTAGTTCATCAGCTCGCGGAAGTTCTCTTCCAGGCGATCGGTAACGATTTCACCCATTTTTTCCGCGTAGAAGCGACGGTTTTCCACGCGCACATAGCCCCTGTCCTGAATGGTCGAAATGATCGACGCATAAGTGGACGGACGGCCAATGCCGCGTTTTTCAAGCTCTTTAACCAGCGAAGCTTCGCTGAAACGCGCTGGCGGCTTGGTAAAGTGTTGCGCCGGAGTCAGTTCGACGAGCGACAGCACATCACCTTTATTCACCGACGGCAGAGTGCGATCTTCATCGCCCTTGCGCAGTGCCGGCATCACTTTTGTCCAGCCATCGAAACGCAAAATACGCCCGCGCGCTTTAAGGCGGAAATCACCCGCGCCAACGGTCAGCGTCGTGGAATCGTACTGCGCTGGCGTCATCTGACAGGCGACAAACTGACGCCAGATAAGCTGATACAGCTTCTGCGCATCGGTTTCCATATCCTTCAGCGACTCAGCCTGCACCGCAACATCGGAAGGACGAATCGCTTCGTGCGCTTCCTGGGAATTCTCTTTACTGGCGTACTGGTTGGCAGATTCCGGCAGGTATTTCTTCCCGAAATTGTCAGTAATATAGCCGCGAACCATGCTGACCGCGTCCTGGCTCAGGTTGGTTGAGTCAGTACGCATGTAGGTGATGTAACCGGCTTCGTACAGACGCTGCGCCATCATCATGGTTTTCTTCACGCCAAAGCCGAGACGCGTACTGGCGGCCTGCTGCAACGTGGAGGTAATAAACGGCGCGCCCGGCTTGCTGCTGGTCGGTTTATCTTCCCGCTCCAGTACGGTGTAACGCGCTTTCTCCAGCAGGCTAACGGCGGCCATTGTCTGTTCGCGGTTGACCGGACGGAACGCTTTGTCGCCTTGATGCGTCACCTGCAGCGGCAATGCGTCGCCGCCGGGCGTCGCGGTAGCGGCATCAATTTCCCAGAACTCTTCCGGTACAAAGGCTTTGATTTCGCGTTCGCGTTCAACCACCAGACGGACAGCAACAGACTGCACGCGACCAGCAGAAAGGCCACGGGCAATTTTCTTCCACAGCAGCGGAGAAACCATGTAGCCCACAACGCGATCCATAAAGCGGCGCGCCTGCTGGGCATTCACACGGTCAATATTCAGTTCACCCGGCGTTTCAAAGGCCTGGCGAATGGCATTCTTGGTGATTTCGTTAAACACTACGCGGCTGTAGCGTTTTTCATCACCGCCGATCACTTCCCGCAGGTGCCATGCAATGGCTTCCCCTTCGCGGTCAAGGTCGGTTGCGAGATAGATGTGGTCGGCTTTTTCAGCCAGCGATTTCAGTTCAGAAACCACCTTCTCTTTGCCTGGCAGCACTTCATAATGTGCATCCCAGTTGTGCCATGGGTCGATCCCCATGCGATTGACAAGAGCGCCGCGTTCATCCTTTTTAGGCTTCTTAGCCGTTTTGGTGGAGGCTGAGTCTGCGCTCTTTTTGGGTGCTGAGCCACTGGTCGGCAAATCACGGATATGACCAACACTGGATTTAACCACATAGTCATTACCCAGATATTTATTGATCGTTTTGGCTTTTGCCGGGGACTCAACGATAACGAGAGCTTTACCCATATTCACCTTTACCTAATTTAATTCTTCCAGGAATACGTCGACATTGCTTAACACCACCAGCGACGAACCTTCACTATTGCGGCGACAACCGGGGATATCAACCCCCATATCTGGCCAGGCGCGTCAAACGGAGCATTCAGGTGGCTGAGTTTACAAGCTTTTTCGCGTCAGGGTGATGTAGTACGACGGTGTTATGGTCGAATGTCAAGCAATTCTGTTGCCAGGTTGACGAAAGCGTCACACTGTACCTGATAAAATTTGTTACGCAACTTTATTAGCACGCAAAAACGAAACGCGCCAGCACAACAACAGCTCAAACCCTTTGCAAAAACAGGGAAAATTTGCTCCCTGTCCGGGCCAGCGGTAAACTTCAGAAAATTTTGAGGAGTAGAAAAATGACCGGTACATCTCAACCCATCGATCGCCAGACATTGCTGGAGCTGGCTAACAAACTGATCCGTGAGCATGAAGATACGCTGGCAGGTATTGCCGCCACCGATGTTACCCAGCGCAATGGCGTGCTGGTGTTCAGCGGTGAGTACTACCTGGATGAGCAAGGTCTGCCGACGCCGAAAAGCACGGCAGTATTCAATATGTTCAAATACTTAGCACATGAACTTTCTGAAAAGTATCATCTTATCGACTAAGTAAAAACGCGAGGCTTCTGGCCTCGCGTTTTGTTTACATCAGGGGTTTTTGCCCGCGCTGCCACCAGCGCATCAGCAGATGGTCAATACTCTCTGTCGCACTGCCGGTAAACCGCTCCATCATTTTCTTCCGTTGCTGGTAGCGGACGCCGATAACTTCATGATTCTCATACAGGCTGAGTAGCAATTCGTCGCTGGTGCCAATCTGATCAATCAGACCCTTCTCCAGCGCTTGGGAGCCGTACCAGTGTTCACCGGTCGCCACGCTTTCAATATCCAGCGCCGGGCGCATCTGATGAACAAAATCTTTAAATAAGTCATGGGTTTCATTCAGGCTTTCGCGGAATTTCTGTCGCCCTTCTTCGGTGTTTTCACCCAGTAGCGTTAGCGTACGTTTAAACTGTCCGGCAGTGTGCAACTCAATATCGATCTCTTTGCCTTTCAGGAAACGGTTGAAGTTAGGGATCTGCGCCACCACGCCGATAGAGCCAATAATGGCGAAGGGCGCGGCAACAATTTTATCCGCCACGCAAGCCATCATATAGCCACCGCTGGCTGCCACTTTATCAACGGCGATCGTCAGTGGGATATGTCTGTCACGCAGGCGCTGTAATTGAGAAGCCGCGAGACCGTAGCCGTGCACCACTCCGCCGGGGCTTTCAAGCCGCAGAACAACCTGATCCTGCGGTTTTGCCACGGTCAGCACGGCGGTAATTTCCTCGCGCAACCCGCTGACTTCTCCGGCGTCCATACTGCCTTTGAAATCCAGCACATAAACGCGTGATTTTCCTGAGTCAACGCTTTTCCCTGCTTTTGCTTTCGCCTTGGCTTCCTTTGCCTCCTGCTTGAGCTTTTTCTTCTGCGCTTTATGCCACTGTTTCTGCTGATGATCGTCCAGCAACGAAGCGGACATCTCTTCCTGCATCTCTTTATACTGCTCGCTCAAACGGGTAATTTTCAGCTCGCCCCGCTGACGCTTGCGCTGCGTCAGATTGACAATCAGTACCGCTATCACCGCAATCGCCACTACCACGGTCGCGATCTTGGCCAAAAACAGACCATATTCAGACAGTAATTCCACGCGTACCACCTCGGTTACACCAATAATCATGGCTCCAGTGTACATGAGCCATCCGGGCGCGTCTCGCGCAAGCCGTGCACCAAATGTGCCATGTTGCTGAATTTTTTAACACTCTTTGGCTTAAAGGTTGCGCAACTCTCCGCGAGGCCGATTGAAATAGCCTGTCATTTAAGGCATAAAGCCAACATATGAAGGTGAATACCGGCCCGGCCTGAGGAGGCAGTATGCATTATCAGCCGCAACGCGATCTGCTAAACGACCGCATAATTCTTGTTACCGGTGCCAGTGACGGCATCGGTAAAGAGGCCGCCCTGACCTACGCTCGCCACGGCGCGAGCCTGATTTTGCTCGGACGCCAGGAAGCGAAATTACGCCAGGTCACGCAGGCAATAAATGACGAAGGTCAGCAGGCACAATGGTTTACTCTGGATATGGCAACCTGCACGCCGGAAGAGTGCCAGCAACTGGCGGCAACGATCGCTGCCACCACACCACGCCTTGATGGCGTGCTGCACAACGCCGGTTTACTGGGCGATGTCTGCCCGATGAGCGAACAGGATCCCGCAACCTGGGATGCCGTTATGCAGGTCAACGTCAGCGCAACGTTCTATCTTACGCAGGCGCTTCTTCCTTTATTACTTAAATCAGACAGCGGTTCGCTGGTGTTTACCTCTTCCAGCGTGGGACGTCAGGGGCGCGCCAACTGGGGCGCTTACGCAGCGTCAAAATTCGCCACCGAGGGAATGATGCAGGTGCTGGCCGAAGAGTACCAGAACCGCCTGCGGGTCAACTGTATCAACCCGGGCGGCACGCGTACCAAAATGCGTGCCAGCGCCTTCCCGACAGAAGATCCGCAAAAACTGAAAACCCCCGCCGATATTATGCCGCTCTATTTGTGGCTGATGGGCGATGACAGCCGACGCAAAACCGGGATGAGCTTTGATGCACAACCCGGCCGTAAACCAGGGATTGCACAATGAGTGAAGAACGTTATCAGCAACGCCAACAGCGCGTAAAAGAACGCGTTGATGCCCGCGTGGCCGCCGCGCAGGACGAACGTGGGATTATTATTGTCTTCACCGGCAACGGCAAAGGCAAAACCACCGCGGCATTCGGCACCGCCACGCGCGCTGTCGGCCATGGGAAAAAGGTTGGCGTGATCCAGTTTATTAAAGGAACCTGGCCTAATGGCGAGCGTAACCTGCTGGAGCCATTGGGCGTGGAATTTCAGGTCATGGCGACTGGTTTTACCTGGGACACGCAAAACCGTGAAAGCGACACCGCGGCTTGTCTGGCGGTGTGGCAACACGCGGAGAGGATGCTGGCAGACCCTTCTCTGGACATGGTGCTGCTCGATGAGCTGACCTATATGGTGGCGTATGATTATTTGCCGCTGGAAACAGTGCTGAACGCGCTGCGCAACCGTCCGCCGATGCAAACGGTGATCGTTACGGGACGCGGCTGCCACCGGGATATTCTGGAACTGGCGGACACGGTCAGTGAACTACGCCCGGTAAAACATGCTTTCGAAGCAGGTATCAAAGCGCAGATTGGTATTGATTATTGATGGCAATTCTGGCCTGCCGATGATGCAGGCCCGTTGACGAGCAACGCCAACGCAGGCGATAAAAAAGGGGCTTTCGCCCCTTTTCTGTTAATCGTTTTTGTTACGCGTGCTGCCAGGACGGCGAGTGCCGCCAGGCTGGCTGTGGCGCTTCACGGCACGACGGATCTGGTTTGCTTTCATGCGGCGACGATCTTTCTCCACCGCCACTTTTGATTGCGTTTCAACGTCCAGACCAACCAGCTCGCGCAGATAGTTGGTCTGCGCCAGATCCAGCTCGGTCCAGCCGCCGCGAGGCAGGCCTTTCGGCAGCGGGATATCGCCGTAACGTACGCGGATCAGGCGGCTAACCTGGACACCCACCGCTTCCCACAGGCGACGCACTTCGCGGTTACGCCCTTCGGTCAGAGTCACGTTGTACCACTGGTTAATCCCTTCACCACCGCTGAATTTGATGGTTTTAAATGCCGCCGGACCGTCTTCCAGTTGCACACCGCGCGCGAGATCGCGCAGCTTCGCATCATCCACTTCACCAAATACGCGCACGGCGTATTCACGCTCAACTTCACGGCTCGGATGCATCAGGCGGTTCGCCAGCTCACCGTCGGTGGTGAACAGCAACAGACCGCAGGTATTGACGTCGAGACGACCAACAGCAATCCAGCGCGCACCGCGCAGTTTTGGCAGACGATCGAACACCGTCGGGCGGCCTTCAGGATCGTTGCGGGTACAGAGCTCGCCTTCTGGTTTGTAGTACGCCAGCACACGACAAATCTGCTCAACGGACTCTTTCACCGAAATGAGATGACCATCGATGCGAATTTTCAGCCCCGGCGTCACCTCAACGCGGTCGCCCAGGGTAGCGATTTTACCGTCCACGCTGACGCGGCCAGCTTCAATAATAGATTCGATCTCACGGCGGGAGCCGTGGCCAGCTCGCGCCAGCACTTTCTGTAGTTTTTCGCTCATAGAGCATCCTTAGGTGTCGCCTTCACAGGCGTCGAATAGGGTTATCAGTCCGGCGAAGCCGCTGCTGAAATGGCCGCGTAGTATAGCGGCTTGCGCCGCTATAAGAAAGGTTTAACGTCACCGACGCCTTCGCGAAGCACGACCGGCGAGTCATCGGTTAAGTCTATTACGGTCGTTGGTTGCTGCCCGAGATAGCCGCCGTGAATGATCAAATCGACGACCTTCTCCAGTCGGTCTTTGATTTCATCCGGATCGGATTCGGTAAAATCGCTACCCGGCAGCATTAATGACGTCGAGAGCATCGGCTCATTGAGCGCTTCCAGCAGGGCCAGCGCAATTGGATTCGACGGCACACGCAGCCCAATGGTTTTGCGTTTTTCCTGCAATAAACGACGCGGCACCTCTTTTGTCCCTTTCAGGATAAAAGTGTAATTACCGGGTGTATTGTTTTTAATCAGACGAAACGCCACGTTATCAACGAACGAATAGGTCGACAGCTCGGACAGATCGCGACACATCAGCGTGAAGTTGTGGCCATCCGGCAGATGACGGATGCGGCAAATCCGCTCCATCGCGCCTTTATCCTCGATTTTGCACCCCAGCGCATACCCGGAATCGGTGGGATAAACAATCACACCGCCCTTACGCACGATCTCCACCGCCTGATTAATCAATCGCGGTTGTGGGTTTTCCGGATGAATATAAAAAAACTGACTCATACTTCCCTCTCTTACGTTTTACTGCGGCTGCTCCCATTTCAGCCAGACGCCTTCAACACCGGCCGGTAGCCAGAGTTTTCGCCCCAGTTCAATCCACGGGCAGGGCTGATGGAAATCCGATCCTTGCGACGCCAGCAAACCATACTGGCGGGCATACCCGGCGAGCTGCGCTCGTTCATTGGGAGCCTGCTGGCATTGGGCAACTTCCATCGCCTCCCCGCCGCGGTCAGCAAAATGCGCCAGCAGTCTTTTCAGCCATTTAGCGGAAAGGTTATAACGACCAGGATGGGCCAGCACCGCCGTTCCGCCAGAATGATGAATCACTTCAATAGCTTGTTCTATTGTACACCACTGCGGCGGAACATATCCCGTTTTCCCGCGCGCAAGATATTTTTTAAAAACATCGGCGATGTTACTGGCCTTACCCTGCTCCACCAGAAAGCGTGCAAAGTGACCACGCGTCACGCTCGCGCCCTGCGCCAGTCGCTGTGCGCCTTCCCACGCGCCGGGAATATGCGCTTTTTCCAGACGCCCGGCAATCAGTTGCGCGCGCTGAATACGACGCGCGGACTGCTGCTGCAAAAATTCGCACATCGCCGGGTTTTCGATATCAATGTTCAGACCCACGATATGGATTTCATGATTTTCCCAGACGGTGGAGATTTCCACGCCACTAATTAATTCCAGCGCCAGCCCGGCACGGACAATTTCAGCCCGTGCCGCAGGGATCGCGGCTGTGGTATCGTGATCGGTAATGGCCAGCGTGCCCACGCGCATTTCTACCGCGCGATGTACCAGTTGTTCCGGAGAAAGCAAGCCGTCAGAGGCGCTGGTGTGGCTATGCAGGTCATAAATTATGGCGTAGTTCGTGTCGCTCAAAGCGGCTCCGTAGATTTATCAGGACATCTGTTTGCGCCCTATCATAACGGTTAGCCAACTTTTTCTGAAATCGAGGGTTGACTTTCTTTCCGTGAACCAGTTAACTAGTACGCAAGTTCACACGACAAGGTATCGCAACAATGAATGCACATTTCTCTGTTACTCGCTGGTGGCGCACTCCCTGAACAGGGCTGTGAGATCACGTGCGCATTCAGCATACCGATACCCGGCCCGCTCACTCAGCGGGCTTTTTTTTGAACAAATTTATGAGAGCGACTATGCAAACGCAAAAACCAGCACTCGAACTTCTGACCAGCAACGCCGCATACCGCGACAATCCGACGGCGCTGTTCCACCAATTATGCGGCGATCGCCCGGCCACGTTGCTGCTGGAATCCGCCGATATCGACAGCAAGAATGATTTAAAAAGCCTGCTGCTGGTCGATAGCGCGCTGCGCATTACCGCGCTGGGTGACACTGTCACTATTAAGGCGCTCACCGCCAACGGCGCTTCCCTGCTAAATCTGCTCGATGCGGCGCTGACCGCCGGGGTTGAAAACACCGTGCTGACGGATGGCCGCGAATTGCGTTTCCCGTCGGTCAGCACGCTACTGGATGAAGATGCCCGCCTGTGCTCGCTCTCGGTATTTGACGCTTTCCGCCTGCTGCAAACGCTGGTGGACGTCCCGGCAGACGAACGCGAAGCGATGTTTTTTGGCGGCTTGTTTGCCTATGACCTGGTCGCCGGTTTTGAAGATTTACCGCAGCTTGCCCACGATCGTCGCTGCCCGGACTACTGCTTCTATCTCGCGGAAACATTACTGGTGATCGACCACCAGAAAAAGCAAACGCGTATCCAGGCGAGCCTGTTCAGCCAGGACGCCAGCGAAAAAGCACGCCTGCTTGAGCGTGTTAACGTCCTGCGCCAACAACTGGATCTGCCCGCAGAGCCGCTGCCGGTGCAGACCGTGACGCATATGCGTTGCGAGACCAATCAGAGCGACGAAGAGTACGGTGCCGTTGTACGGGAGATGCAGAAAGCGATTCGCAGCGGCGAAATTTTCCAGGTTGTCCCGTCGCGCCGTTTTACGCTGCCTTGCCCCTCGCCGCTGGCCGCTTATGAAGTGCTGAAAAAGAGCAACCCCAGCCCGTATATGTTTTTCATGCAGGACGATGATTTTGCCCTGTTCGGCGCCTCGCCGGAAAGCTCACTGAAATATGACGCCAGCAACCGCCAGATTGAGATCTACCCCATCGCCGGAACGCGCCCGCGCGGTCGTCGCCCGGATGGTTCTCTGGATCGCGATCTCGACAGCCGTATCGAACTCGATATGCGTACCGACCATAAAGAACTTTCTGAGCACCTGATGCTGGTCGATCTGGCGCGTAACGATCTGGCTCGCATCTGTACGCCTGGCAGCCGTTATGTTGCCGACCTGACAAAAGTGGATCGTTATTCATACGTTATGCACCTGGTTTCCCGCGTGGTGGGCGAACTGCGTCAGGATCTGGATGTGCTGCACGCTTATCGCGCCTGCATGAACATGGGAACGCTTAGCGGCGCACCGAAAGTCCGCGCTATGCAACTGATTGCCCGGGCCGAAGGCGCACGACGCGGCAGCTATGGCGGCGCTGTCGGTTACTTCACTGCTCACGGCGATCTGGATACCTGCATTGTCATTCGTTCCGCGTGGGTTGAGGACGGTATTGCCACCGTTCAGGCCGGCGCCGGCGTGGTACTGGATTCTGTACCGCAGTCTGAAGCCGATGAAACCCGTAATAAAGCTCGCGCGGTTCTGCGCGCTATTGCCACTGCACACCACGCACAGGAGACGTTCTGATGGCTGACATTCTGCTGCTCGATAATATCGACTCTTTTACTTACAACCTGGCGGATCAGCTGCGTGCAAGCGGACATAATGTGGTGATTTATCGCAACCATGTACCCGCACAAACTTTAATTGACCGTCTGGCAACGATGCAAAACCCGGTGCTGATGCTGTCACCAGGCCCGGGCGCGCCGTCTGAAGCAGGCTGTATGCCGGAAATGTTGACGCGTCTGCGCGGCAAGTTACCGATTATTGGTATCTGCCTTGGGCACCAGGCGATTGTCGAGGCCTACGGTGGCTATGTCGGCCAGGCCGGTGAAATCCTGCACGGCAAAGCCTCCAGTATTGAACATGATGGCCAGGCGATGTTTGCCGGTTTAAGCAATCCATTGCCGGTGGCGCGTTACCATTCGTTGGTTGGCAGCAATATTCCCGCAGGGTTGACCATCAATGCGCATTTCAACGGCATGGTGATGGCGGTACGTCACGATGCGGATCGCGTCTGCGGCTTCCAGTTCCATCCGGAATCGATCCTCACCACGCAGGGCGCACGCCTGCTGGAGCAGACGCTGGCCTGGGCGTTGCAGAAACTGGAGCAGAGCAACACACTGCAACCGATTCTGGAGAAACTTTACCAGGCGCAAACCCTCAGCCAGCAAGAGAGCCACCAGCTCTTCTCGGCGGTGGTGCGCGGCGAGCTGAAACCTGAACAACTGGCCGCAGCGCTGGTCAGCATGAAGATCCGCGGTGAGCACCCGAACGAAATTGCCGGTGCCGCTACGGCGCTGCTGGAAAATGCCGCGCCCTTCCCGCGCCCGGATTATCCGTTCGCGGATATCGTCGGTACCGGCGGCGATGGCAGCAACAGCATCAATATTTCCACCGCCAGCGCGTTTGTCGCTGCCGCGTGCGGGCTGAAGGTCGCTAAACACGGCAACCGCAGCGTTTCCAGCCGTTCAGGTTCATCCGATCTGCTGGCCGCATTTGGTATTAATCTGGATATGAATGCCGACAAATCGCGCAACGCGCTGGATGAACTTGGCGTCTGCTTCCTGTTTGCGCCGAAATACCACACCGGTTTCCGCCACGCAATGCCGGTACGTCAGCAGTTGAAAACCCGCACCCTGTTTAACGTGCTGGGGCCGCTCATCAACCCGGCGCATCCGCCGCTGGCATTAATTGGCGTTTACAGCCCGGAGTTGGTGCTGCCGATTGCGGAAACCTTGCGTGTTCTCGGTTATCAGCGCGCTGCCGTCGTGCATAGCGGCGGGATGGATGAAGTGTCATTACATGCGCCGACGCTGGTTGCGGAGCTCAATAACGGTGAAATTAAAAGTTACCAGTTGACTGCCGAAGACTTCGGCCTGACGCCTTATCATCAGGAACAGCTTGCGGGCGGCACGCCGGAAGAAAACCGTGACATTCTGACGCGCTTATTACAAGGTAAAGGCGAAACTGCTCATGAAGCCGCTGTGGCCGCCAACGTCGCGGTGCTGATGCGTCTGCACGGCAACGAAGATTTGCGGGCCAACGCGCAGAAAGTACTGGATGTGCTGCACAGCGGAGCAGCCTACGACAAAGTCACCGCACTTGCGGCAAGAGGATAAAAGATGCAGACCGTTTTAGCGAAAATCGTCGCCGATAAAGCCATATGGGTTGCGGCGCGCAAGGAGCAACAACCGCTGGCCAGCTTCCAGAACGACGTCGTGCCGAGTACACGCAGCTTCTACGATGCCCTGCAAGGAACACGGACCGCCTTTATTCTGGAATGCAAAAAAGCGTCGCCGTCCAAAGGCGTTATCCGTGACGATTTCGATCCGGCGCGCATCGCCGGCGTTTATAAACATCACGCTTCGGCGATTTCCGTACTGACCGATGAGAAATATTTCCAGGGCAGTTTCGATTTTCTGCCCATTGTTAGCGCCATCGCGCCACAGCCGATCCTGTGCAAAGATTTTATTATCGACCCATATCAGATCTATCTGGCGCGTCACTATCAGGCCGATGCCTGCCTGCTGATGCTGTCAGTGCTGAATGACGAACAGTATCGCCAGCTTGCTGCCGTGGCCCACAGCCTGAAGATGGGCGTGCTGACTGAAGTGAGTAACAAGGAAGAATTGCAACGTGCCATTGCGCTGGAAGCGAAAGTGGTTGGCATTAATAACCGCGATCTGCGCGATCTGTCGATTGATCTCAACCGTACTCGCCAGCTTGCACCGCTTCTGGGTAAAGGCGTCACGGTGATCAGCGAGTCCGGCATTAATACTTACGCCCAGGTTCGCGAACTAAGCCACTTTGCCAATGGTTTCCTGATTGGTTCGGCGCTGATGTCGCATGACGATCTCGATGCCGCCGTGAAACGCGTGCTGCTCGGCGAGAACAAAGTTTGCGGATTGACTCGCGCCGAAGATGCCCGCGCCGCCCATGAAGCGGGCGCGATTTACGGTGGATTGATTTTTGTCGCCTCCTCGCCGCGCGCCGTCTCCGATGAACAGGCGCAGGCAGTAATGCAGGGCGCGCCGCTGCAATATGTCGGCGTGTTCCGTAACGCCCCGGTTGACGATGTGGTGGCGAAAGCAAAAGCGCTGGCACTTTCTGCGGTGCAGTTACACGGCAGCGAAGATCAGGCCTATATTGACGCTCTGCGCGCGGTATTGCCTGCACAGACGCAAATCTGGAAAGCGCTAAGCGTCAGCGACACCCTGCCGCCACGTAACTTACAGCAGGTCGATAAATATCTCTTCGACAACGGCCAGGGCGGCAGCGGCCAAAGCTTCGACTGGTCACTGCTGGCCGGCGAACCGCTCGATAATGTGCTGCTGGCTGGCGGCCTGAGCGCAGATAATTGTGTGCAGGCGGCGAAAACCGGCTGTGCCGGACTCGATTTTAATTCAGGCGTGGAGTCGGAACCGGGTGTTAAAGATGCCAGCAAACTGGCTTCGGTTTTCCGTACACTGCGTGCTTATTAAGGAAAGAAGAGAATGACAACACTATTGAACCCATGGTTTGGCGAGTTTGGCGGCATGTTTGTTCCACAGATCCTGATGCCCGCGCTGCGCCAACTGGAAGAAGCGTTTGTCAGCGCCCAGAGCGATGCGGATTTTCAGCGCCAGTTTAACGATCTGCTGAAAAACTACGCCGGACGTCCGACTGCGCTGACGAAATGCCAGAACCTGACTGCCGGTACCCGCACCACGCTGTACCTGAAACGTGAAGATCTGCTGCACGGCGGCGCGCACAAAACCAACCAGGTTCTCGGTCAGGCGCTGCTGGCAAAACGGATGGGCAAAACCGAAATCATTGCAGAAACTGGCGCGGGGCAACATGGTGTTGCATCGGCGCTTGCCAGTGCTCTGCTCGGTCTGAAGTGCCGCATCTATATGGGCGCAAAAGATGTTGAGCGCCAGTCGCCGAACGTCTTCCGTATGCGTCTGATGGGTGCAGAAGTGATCCCGGTACACAGCGGCTCCGCCACGCTGAAAGACGCCTGTAATGAAGCGCTGCGCGACTGGTCCGGCAGCTACGAAACCGCGCACTATATGCTCGGTACTGCCGCTGGCCCACACCCGTTCCCGACCATTGTGCGTGAATTCCAGCGCATGATCGGCGAAGAGACCAAAGCGCAGATCCTCGAAAAAGAGGGACGCCTGCCGGATGCCGTGATTGCCTGCGTCGGCGGCGGCTCAAATGCTATTGGCATGTTTGCCGATTTTATCGATGAAACCAGCGTTGGTCTGATTGGCGTTGAACCGGCCGGTCACGGTATTGAAACCGGCGAACATGGCGCGCCGCTGAAGCACGGCCGCGTGGGTATCTATTTCGGCATGAAATCGCCGATGATGCAGACCGATGAAGGCCAGATTGAAGAGTCTTACTCCATCTCCGCCGGGCTGGATTTCCCGTCTGTCGGGCCGCAACATGCGTATCTCAACAGCATTGGTCGCGCTGATTATGTGTCGATTACTGACGACGAAGCGCTGGACGCTTTCCAGGTGCTGAGCCGCCATGAAGGGATTATTCCGGCGCTGGAATCTTCGCACGCCCTCGCCCATGCGCTGAAAATGATGCGCGAAAACCCGGATAAAGAGCAGCTGCTGGTGGTTAACCTCTCCGGCCGCGGCGATAAAGACATCTTCACCGTACATGACATCCTGAAAGCGCGAGGGGAAATCTGATGGAACGCTACGACAACCTGTTTAAACGGCTCGCCGACCGGAAAGAAGGCGCTTTCGTTCCCTTCGTTACGCTGGGCGATCCGTCGCCGGAACAGTCGCTGAAAATTATCGATACGCTGATCGAAGCTGGCGCGGACGCGCTGGAACTGGGGATCCCCTTCTCCGATCCGCTGGCCGACGGCCCGACGATCCAGAGCGCGACGCTGCGCGCTTTCGCCGCAGGCGTTACGCCGACTCAGTGCTTTGAAATACTGGCAACTATCCGTCAGAAGCATCCGACCATTCCAATTGGCCTGCTGATGTACGCCAACCTGGTGTTCAGCGGCGGCATTGATGAGTTTTATGCCAAATGCGAAAAAGTCGGTGTCGATTCCGTGCTGGTGGCCGATGTGCCCATTGAAGAGTCTGCCCCCTTCCGTCAGGCGGCGATGCGCCACAATGTTGCGCCAATCTTTATCTGCCCGCCGAATGCCGATGATGAACTACTGCGCCAGATTGCCTCTTATGGCCGCGGTTATACCTATCTGCTGTCGCGGGCTGGCGTAACCGGTGCGGAAAACCGTGCGGCGCTGCCGTTGCATCACCTGGTGGAAAAACTGAAGGAATACCACGCTGCGCCGCCGTTGCAGGGCTTTGGTATCTCTGCGCCGGATCAGGTTGCCGCTGCGGTGAACGCAGGCGCAGCGGGCGCGATTTCCGGCTCGGCGATTGTCAAAATCATCGAAAAAAATCTGCAAAACCCTACAGCGATGCTGGCTGAGCTGAAAGAGTTTGTTCAGAGTCTGAAAGCCGCTACGCTGCCGCGTTAATTCTGTTGCCGCCTGTTCGCTCAGGCGGCTTCTTCTTGCTTCAGTAGTGTCTGCGCATACTTCTGGACCAGCCGGAACAGCGACTGAACATCATCGGGTTCCCAGCCGTCGAATGTCGCATTCATCAGCCGCTGCCGCGCTGCATCAATTTTCATTGTCATCGCTTTGCCCTCTTCGCTGATGGTGAGTTCGCTCACCCGTTTGTCCTGCGGCTGACTTTTTTTCACCACCAGCCCGGCCTGCTCCAGTTTTTTCACCTGGCGGCTTACCGTGGTGTAATCCCGTCCGACACGGTTAGCCAGTTCAACCACGCCAATGGGGCCAAAACGTTCAACCGTCACCAGCAGCGGAAACAATACCTGATCAAGGGTGATATCTGCCGCGCGCATCAGCGCCATATCACGTAACGGATGATTCATCACGCCAATAATAGTGAGTAACGCGCGATGGAAGTCATCGATGTCATAATTAATATGTGCATTTTGCATATAAATTCCTGATGGTGTAGAGTGGCAATCTCAATATGTGCATTTTACACATAAACCCTGACGGAGAGAATTCTATGTACGCAGCCATTGTCCACCAGACCAACCAGCCCCCAAGTTATGCCAGCTTCGCCATGCCTGAAGCCCGACAGGGCGAGTGTCTGATCACCGTTAACGCCGCCGCGATAAGTCATGTGGTGAAAAGCCGCGCATCAGGCCAGCATTACAGTTTTGATGGTGCGCTACCCTTTGTGCCGGGTATTGATGGCGTCGGCACACGACCAGATGGCCAGCGTGTCTGGTTTGCTTTTCCGCGCGCGCCATGGGGCAGCATGGCAGAGTTTGCGCCAGTTGCGGAACAGCACTGCATCCCTCTGGTGGATGGGCTGGACAGCATCAGTGCCGCGGCGATGGCAAATCCGGGCATGTCAGCCTGGGCCGCACTGGTAAGCCGCGCGGGCCTCCGTCGCGGTGAAACGGTGTTGATCAATGGCGCAACAGGCAGCGCCGGACAACTTGCGGTGCAGATTGCCCGCTACCTCGGCGCGGGGAAAATTATCGTCACCGGGCGTAACGCCGCCGTTTTGCACAGTCTTGGCGCAGATCACGCGATCAATCTGACGGATGAGAGCGAAGCGCTGCGCCAGCAATTCGCTGGCGCCTTCGCGACTCCTGTCGATGTGGTGGTGGATTATTTGTGGGGTAGTAGCGCAGAACTGATCCTCACCGCCGCCGCGAAGGCAAAATCGCCAACCCGCTTTGTTCAGGTGGGTGCGCTTTCCGGGCAGGATATCCGTTTGTCCGGCGCCTGGCTGCGCGCAGCGCCGATCCAGTTGATGGGCAGCGGCATCGGTAGTTTATCGTTACCTCAGCTGCTGCAAGCTACCGCAGAGATGTTCGCCGTGGCGCTACCGGCGCAACTGCGTATTGCCACTACGCCTGCGCCTCTGAGTGACGTTGAAACTGCCTGGCTGCGTGATGACAGCCAGAAAAGAACCGTTTTTGTTATCAGCTAATGGTAACCCATTGTTAAAAGGTTCATATTTTCTGTGGAATAATGACCGTGACGCTGGTTATACAGAGAGTGAATCGATGAGTGACACACCTTCCCCCTGGCCGCGGCGCTGGATAGCGCTGCTGCTGACTGGCCTGCTTTCCGGCGCGTCAGGCATGCTAATTGCGCTACTGCTGCATGAAATCCAGCATCTGGTGTTTGGTTACAGTCAGCAATCACTGATTGGCGGCGCGCCGTTTCTGCAAGGCGTTACCGATGCCAGTAACCTGCGCCGTTTTGCCGCACTGACCGGTGCCGGTGCAATTGCCGGCTGCGGCTGGTGGTTGCTGGCGAGATATGGTAAGCCCCGGGTAAGCGTTACGGCGGCGCTCGGCGAAAAGGGTCGCCAGATGCCAGCGGGTACCACAATCTGCCATGCCCTTTTACAGGTGGTGACGGTGGCGATGGGCTCGCCGCTGGGACGTGAAAGCGCGCCGCGAGAAGTGGGCGCGCTGTTTGGCGGCAACATTGCCCGGCGTAGCGGCCTCAATGCACAGGAAACCCGGATGGTGATCGCCTGTGGTGCAGGAGCCGGGCTGGCTGCGGTTTATAACGTCCCGCTGGCCGGTGCGATTTTCACGCTGGAAGTGTTGCTGGTGACCATCGCCTGGGATGCGGTGATTGCCGCAACGGTCAGTTCCGCGCTGGCGGCGTTTGTCGCCTCTCTGGTGCTGGGCAACGAACGTCAGTACCAATTTATTGCGCCACCTGCACCAGTGTCATTAATCGTTTGGGCGGCGCTCTCCGGCCCGCTGTTCGGTTATGCCGCTTGCCAGTTTCGCCGCATGACGCGACAAGCGCGCGGCCAGGTGAAAAGCAACTGGCAGATGCCGCTATTCTGTTTACTCGCCTTTGCCTGCCTCGGTTTGTTCTCCATCTGGTTTCCGCAACTGCCGGGCAACGGCCGCGGGCCGGTGCAGCTCAGTTTTGGCGGCGGTGTCACTCTGCCGCTGGCCGCCATGCTGATTGGCCTGAAAGTAGTGAGTATCTGGATGGTGCTACGCGGCGGCGCGGAGGGCGGCCTGCTGACGCCCGGCCTGGCGATTGGCGCACTGCTGGGCGCGCTGATGTATCTACTTGTCGGCCCCTTCTTCCCTGGGGGCAGTATGGGAGAATTTGCTCTCACCGGCGGTGCCGCGTTTCTGGCGTCATCCATGCAGATGCCGCTGACCGCCATTGTCCTGCTGATGGAATTTACCGGCATGGACTTCAGCTTTTTTGTCCCTCTCACCTTGTGCGTGGCTGGCGCGTATATGACCTGCCGCTACGTGGAGTGATCCCGACGACTAATTACCGTGCAGTGATTAAATGGATTTGGCGGTGTAAAAGCCACGAACGCAGAGATAAACGGGGAAACTGGCCGCAAGCTGGGCCAGTTTCCAGCCGGACTCAAAAACGATAACCCGCAGAGAACATAAATACCCACGGATCCAGGCGAGTGCTGACACTCTGCTGAGCGCCATTGGCCTTGAAACGCACATCCGTATCAATATCCATATACCAGACCGACATGTTGATTAACCAGTTGCTATTGATCAGATAGTCCAGCCCTACTTGCCCTGCCGCGCCCCATGAATCTTTCAGGCTCAGATCGGAAAGCCCGGCTGCTTTACCGGTGTCGTTAAATTTTTCGTCAAAGAAAGTGGTGTAGTTGATACCCGCGCCAATATACGGACGGAATTTGCTTTTCGGATCACCAAAGTACCACTGCGCCATCAGCGAAGGCGGCAAATGATGCACGGTTGCGATATCGCCCGTAGGGCCAGTGCCTACGCGGTGGCGGAACGGCGTCGCAGCCAGCAGTTCAATACCCACATTGTCCGTTGCCATCCATGTCATCGTCACACCCAACTGGGTGTTATTGCTGACATTAAAACTACCAAGACTACCCAGAACATTATCCGAACCTGCCGTTGGACGGACAGTCGCGGAACCGGCACGAATAAAGAATTCGCCCGCGTCATGCGCATACGCGCCGCCGGAAAGCGAACTCAGGACTAATGCTGCCACAGCTAATTTTTTCATATCCACTCCGTAATTGTGGTTTTTATCGCGACGTGAATATACCCATAACTGAGTACAAAGTGATCCAACCCAGATCACACTTAATCCCATAATTTAACATTCATTGATCTGAGTTAATTTTCATCCTCATGCCACCCCCTTAATTTTTGTATTTAAATCAATTTTCACTTTTTCAGGCATGAAAATTTTCCACCTTAGCCATCTTGTACGCCAGTAAGCGCAGAGATAATTTAGTGGCCTGACAATTCGTCTTGATACGTTGTGAAGTGCAGGTGTGCTATGAGCGATCTCAATCCGTGCATGTCGTGCGGAGCATGTTGTGCGTATTTTCGTGTCTCTTTTTACTGGGCTGAAGCGGATGACGCTGGCGGCCCTGTCCCGGCTCAACTTACAGAGCCACTAACCCCCTTTTTACGCTGTATGAGCGGCACTAATCAGAAACAGAGCCGCTGCGTGGCGCTGGAGGGGACCCCCGGCGAATCGGCCCGTTGCAGTATCTATGAAGGAAGACCATCACCTTGCCGGGAATTTGCGATGTCTGGCGAGAATGGCGAAGTGAATGAAGCCTGCGATCGCGCCCGCGCACGTTACGGATTAGCGCCTCTTTACAAAGATATGCTTTTCCATACAAGCCATGATGCTGCCACTGAGCCACTATTCGGGGTACAATCGCCGACAATTTGATACCGCAATACTCAAGGAGAGTGCATGTCTATCACGGCGAAGTCCGTTTACCGTGACACGGGGAATTTTTTTCGTAATCAGTTGATTACCATTTTGCTGATTGCGCTGCTGTGCGCATTTATCACCGCAGTCATTGGGCACGCGTTTTCACCCACTGACGAACAACTCTCCATTTTAACGCAAGGGGATAACCTGGCGGGCAGCGTCGGCTTGTTTGAACTGGTGCAAAACATGACGCCAGAGCAACAGCAGGTGCTGCTGCGCGCCTCGGCAGCATCGACCTTCTCCGGGCTTATCGGCAACGCGATTCTGGCAGGCGGCGTTTTGCTGCTGATCCAGATGGTTTCAGCCGGTCAACGCGTCAGTGCGCTGCGCGCGATTGGTGCCAGCGCGCCGGTGCTGCCAAAGCTGTTTTTATTGATCCTGTTGACCACCTTTATGGTGCAGATCGGCATCATGTTTATCATTGTTCCGGGCGTGATTCTGGCTATTCTGCTCTCCTTCGCCCCCGTCATGCTGGTACAGGATAAAGTGGGGATTTTCGCCGCCATGCGCAGCAGTATGCGTCTGAGCTGGCGCAATATGCGTCTGGTAGCTCCGGCGGTCATAAGCTGGCTGCTGGCAAAAACAGTTCTGTTAATGTTCGCGCACAATTTCGCGGTTTTCACCCCGGAAGTAGGCGCAGTTATCGCGAATACAATCAGCAATTTGATCTCGGCGGCGCTGCTTATTTATCTGTTCCGCCTCTATATGCTGATGCGCTAATGATTGTTCCGGCAGCCCGCTCAGGGTTGCCCCTGTTTATGGAATCGTAGAATGAAGCAGTTTCTTGATTTTCTTCCGCTGGCGCTCTTTTTCGCAGTTTACAAACTTTACGATATTTTCGCCGCGACCAAAGTATTGATTATCGCCTCAGCCATCGTGCTGATTTATTGCTGGATCCGTTACCGCAAAGTGGAAAAAGTAGCGTTAATCACGTTTGTGCTGGTTGCCGTGTTTGGCGGATTAACCATCAAATTCCACGACGTTGAGTTTATTAAGTGGAAAGTAACGGTGATTTACGGTTTGTTTGCTGTCGCGCTGTTGTTCAGCCAGTGGGTGATGAAGAAAACCCTGATCCAGAGCATGCTCGGGAAAGAGCTGACGCTGCCCGCAGCCGTCTGGTCACGGCTGAACATCGCCTGGGCACTATTCTTTATCGTTTGCGGGCTGGCGAATATCTACATTGCTTTCTGGCTGCCGTTTGATGTTTGGGTCAATTTCAAAGTGTTTGGCCTGACGATTCTGACGCTGGTGTTTACCGTGCTCAGCGGTATTTACATCTACCGCCATATGCCGCAGCAGGATGATAATTCCTGAAAACTGAAGCCAGGCCAGCGCCTGGCTTTTTTCTTCCCGAACGCCCCGTATTCGTAGTAGCATCGCGCCAGAAATCCCTCATCACAGAAGAGATAATAATGACCACCATTCAGGAAACTCCTCAGGGAGAACTTGTTTTACGCACATTAGCAATGCCAGCAGATACCAATGCTAACGGAGATATCTTCGGCGGCTGGTTGATGTCACAAATGGATATGGGGGGCGCAATCCTGGCAAAAGAGATTGCGCACGGACGCGTGGTCACCGTGCGGGTGGATGGCATGACCTTCCTCCGGCCGGTTGCCGTCGGCGACGTGGTGTGCTGCTATGCGCGCTGCGTGAAACGCGGGAATACTTCCGTCAGTATCAATATGGAAGTGTGGGTAAAAAAAGTCTCTTCTGAGCCCATTGGCCAGCGTTACAAAGCCACCGAGGCGCTGTTTATCTATGTCGCGGTTGATAAAGAAGGGAAACCTCGCCCGTTACCGCAACAGTCATAAAAAAAGCCTCCTGACGGAGGCTTTTTCTTATTCCATTGACGCCCCGCCATTCAGGCGGAATACCACATTAACTATCAGTCCTGAACCGGGCTTACCGGCTTCGTAGCGCCATTTCCGCATAGCCGCTTTCACTTCACGTTCGAACATGTTTGCTGGCTGTGCAGACAGAACTTCAACATTCTCGACGCGGCCATCGGCCGTAACGTCAAATTTCACCCGCACACGACCTTCAATACGCAGCGCCTGCGCACGCGCCGGATATTGCGGCTGGTTACGACTCAGCGCGCGGGGACCAGCAGGCACAGACGGCGCTGGCGTGGAGGACGCCGACGGTGTCGGATTAGCCACCGGACGCGCTGGCGCGTTGTTGTTAAACGGTGATGCCGGACGCGACTGTGCCGGTTTCACCTCCGGCTTCGGCTGCTCGACCTTTTTCTCCGGTTTCGGTTTTGGCTTCGGCTTAGGTTTCGGTTTTGGCTTTTCAATCACTACCGGGGCTTCTTTCGGCGGCTCCACTACCGGTTCCGGTTCGGGTTCTGGTTCCGGTTCGACGACAGGTTGTGGCGGTTGCACTACCTGCGGCGGTTCGAGTTCAGCTGGCGTTACCATCGTCACAGAGATAGGCTGTGCGGGTGCGGGCAATTCAACAACCTGATGTACCGATGTATAGAGCAGACCCGCCACGACGGCTCCGTGAATACCGACGGACAACAGCGTCGGCCAGGGAAAGCGGCGAGGTAAATCAAGGGTCATTGAAGTCATAATCGTGTCAGTTAAAAAACCAGGGCTCAATTTTAAATGCAAATAGCAATCATATTCAACAAGCCATCGCATTCACTGGTTATTTTCTCTCTGATAGGGTAAAAAACCGCACTTTTTACACGCATATTAATGTCAGTGCATCTTTACATTGCAGTCGCATTCCCTTTCACATACGGTATGCCTTTCTGATAAGTAAGGAGCTCTTCCCGTGCTTTATGTGATTTTTGCTGAAGATGTTGCTGACTCGCTTGAGAAACGTTTATCCGTGCGCCCTGCCCATCTGGCGCGACTGCAGCTGCTGCGTGACGAAGGCCGTTTGCTGACTGCTGGACCGATGCCAGCGGTGGACAGTAACGACCCTGGTGCCGCAGGTTTTACCGGTTCAACGGTGATTGCAGAGTTTGAATCGCTTGAGGTGGCAAAAGCCTGGGCGGATGCCGATCCCTATGTTGCCGCTGGCGTGTACCAGAACGTTATTGTTAAGCCGTTCAAAAAGGTTTTTTAAAACTTAAGACCCGCCAAAGATGGCGGGTCCTTCTGGTTACAACGATTAATGAGCAACACTTTTGGAAAAAAGATTAATGATAACCACACCGGCAATAATCAACCCCATCCCCAACATTGCCGGAAGATCCAGTTTCTGACCGTGAACCAACCAGCCAACAATCCCAATCAATACGATCCCGGCGCCAGACCAGATGGCGTAAATAATTCCCGTCGGGATGGTGCGCATCGGAATCGTCAGGCACCAGAACGCGATGCAATACCCCGCAATGCTAATGATACTGGGCAGCAGCCGGGTAAAGCTGTCCGATGATTTCAGTGCGGTGGTGGCAATCACTTCAACAACAATGGCGATACCAAGGAAAATAAGCGCTTCTTTATTCATTTTGTCCAACTTATATCCGTTAACGCTTGCTCATGGCCAGGCGGGTAGCAAACAGCAGGAACACCATGCCGGTACTGCGATCCATCCAGCGTATCACTCTCTCTTTACGCAAGAATGACGACAGCGGGCGGGTCGCCGAAATTAATACCGTTGACCAGCAGGAGCCCAGCACAACATGAATCATGACCAGGCCGAATGTCCAGGCAATCAGCGGCTGCCCGTGCGGAATAAATTGCGGCAAAAAAGAGACGTAAAAGATGCCGACTTTAGGATTCAGCACATTACCCAGCATGCCTTTTATAAACCAGTTTTGTGCTTTAGTTTGCGTCCCATTGTCTGTAGCCAGTGAACCGCGGGGACGTAACAGCATATTCAGCCCCAGCCAGCAGAGATAAGCGGCGCCGCAATATTTCAGGATGTTATAAGCGAGTTCAGAAACCGCAATCAGCGCGCCAAGGCCGAAGGCAACCATCGCCCCCCAAATCAGGCATCCGGTATTGATACCAAGCGCGGCTTTGAATGCCTGCTTACGCCCTTCCACCGCCGCCGTACGCAGTATCAGCGCGGTATCAAGCCCGGGTGTTAACGTCAGCAGCGTTGCCGCAAAAGTGAATGCAAGAAGACTATCAAGAACCGACATGCTGCCTCTCCTGTAGATAAAAGAAAGCCCTAAAACGACCGCGGGCACCTTATCGGTGCCCGGGTATCAAAGATCGTAAATGGCGAACAACAGCACATTACGATGGCGATTTACGCCGCATTTTCTGATGGCGTGGATGCGCATATTGCGGCGTGATTGCGCTTCCAGCCAGCGGGCTTTACGGCGGCTCATCTGCCGAAGCATACGCCAGCGCCCCACTTCCGTTCGACTACGCTTCATTTTTACAACTCTGAACAAAACAGAGAGGCCATTATAGTCCGTCGTTTTTCCCAGACCAGTGCTTTTCCGCGTTTTTATTTGCCAGATGAATGCGGATGCGTAAACTCATGAGATGTGGTTTTTAAAAGGATTTTTATCTATGTCCGCTTTTTACACCGTAATGAGTTGGCTGATCGTCTTAGGTTACTGGCTACTGATTGCTGGTGTAACCCTGCGTATTTTAATGAAACGGCGGGCGGTAACATCGGCGATGGCCTGGCTGTTAATTATCTATATTCTGCCACTGGTTGGGATTATCGCCTATCTCTCGCTGGGCGAATTGCATCTCGGCAAACGCCGCGCCGAACGCGCCCGCGCCATGTGGCCTTCTACCGCCAAATGGCTCAACGATTTAAAAAACTTTAAACACATCTTCGCACAGGAAAACAGCAGCGTTGCTTCCTCATTATTTAAATTGTGCGAACGGCGCCAGGGCATCGCGGGCGTTAAAGGCAACCAGTTGCAACTGCTGACATCCAGCGATGATGTGATGCAGGCGCTGATCCGCGATATTCAGCTCGCCAGGCACAATATTGAGATGGTGTTCTACATCTGGCAACCCGGCGGAATGGCCGATCAGGTGGCAGAATCGCTGATGGCCGCAGCACGACGCGGCGTGCACTGCCGTCTGTTACTCGACTCTGCGGGTAGCGTGGCATTCTTCCGTAGCCCCTGGGCTGCGATGATGCGCAATGCGGGCATCGAGGTGGTCGAGGCGCTGAAGGTGAATCTGATGCGCGTTTTTTTACGTCGTATGGATTTACGCCAGCACCGCAAGATTGTGCTCATCGATAACTATATTGCTTACACCGGCAGCATGAATATGGTCGACCCGCGCTTCTTCAAACAGGACGCCGGCGTCGGCCAGTGGGTCGATTTGATGGCGCGAATGGAAGGCCCGGTTGCCACGGCGATGGGCATCGTTTACTCCTGCGACTGGGAGATTGAGACCGGCAAGCGCATTCTGCCACCGCCGCCGGATGCCAATATCATGCCGTTTGAAGAAGCCAGCGGGCATACGATTCACACAATTGCCTCGGGGCCAGGGTTTCCCGAAGATTTGATTCACCAGGCATTACTGACCGCCGTTTACGCCTCACGTGAATACCTGATCATGACCACGCCCTATTTCGTACCCAGTGACGACTTGCTGCACGCCATTTGCACGGCGGCGCAGCGCGGTGTCGATGTGAGCATTATTCTGCCGCGCAAAAACGACTCGGTGCTGGTCGGTTGGGCCAGCCGCGCCTTCTTCACTGAGTTGCTGGCGGCCGGGGTGAAGATTTATCAGTTTGAAGGCGGTCTGTTGCACACCAAAAGCGTGCTGGTTGACGGCGAATTGAGCCTTATTGGCACCGTGAACCTCGATATGCGCAGTTTATGGCTGAATTTTGAGATCACGTTGGTTATTGATGATGCCGGTTTTGGCGGCGATCTGGCGGCGGTGCAGGACGATTATATCTCCCGTTCCCGGTTACTTGATGCGCGGTTGTGGGTAAAACGTCCATTCTGGCACCGGATTGCTGAACGACTGTTTTACTTCTTTAGTCCGTTGCTGTAAAACGTGCCCAACAGACATGAAGAGGTAAATCATGGAAATGGATCTGAACAACCGCCTGACCGAAGACGAAACGCTCGAACAGGCTTATGACATCTTCCTCGAACTGGCGGCGGACAACCTTGACCCGGCGGACATCATTCTTTTCAACCTGCAATTTGAAGAGCGTGGCGGCGCAGAGCTGTTTGATCCAGGCGAAGATTGGGCGGAGCATGTCGACTACGATTTAAACCCGGATTTCTTTGCTGAAGTGGTGATCGGGCTGGCAGACACCGACGGTGGCGAACTCAATGACATCTTCGCGCGTGTTTTGCTGTGCCGTGAGAAAGATCATAAACTTTGCCATATTCTGTGGCGCGAATAAGCTGCCGTGGAAGTAAAAAGGGCTGACAAATGTCAGCCCTTTTTTATGCATCGCTTATAACGGGTCGACTTTCAGGCAAGAGACCGCATGGCGGAAACTGCCCTCCAGTACCGGACGCGTCTGCGCGCATTCCGGCCCGGCAATCGGACAACGGGTACGGAAGACACAACCTGACGGTGGGTTAATCGGCGACGGTAAATCCCCTTCCAGTAACTGGATAGTTTTATTCTTTTCCAGATCCGGATCGGGAACCGGCACGGCAGACATCAGCGCTTTGGTGTACGGGTGTAGCGGGTTCTGATACACCTCATCGTAAGTACCTAACTCAACGGCGTGTCCGAGGTACATCACCAGCACGCGATCGGAGATGTGCTTCACAACGGCCAGGTCATGGGCGATAAAAATCAGTGACAGCCCCATTTCACGTTGCAGTTGTTGCAGCAGGTTCACCACCTGCGCCTGAATCGACACATCCAGTGCGGATACCGGCTCATCGCAGATAATCAGCTTGGGTTCAAGAATCAGCGCGCGGGCAATACCAATACGCTGACACTGACCGCCGGAAAACTCATGCGGGTAGCGGTTGATCAGGTTCGGCAACAAACCGACCTTCATCATCATCGTTTTCACGCGATCGCGCACTTCCTGACGCGACATTTTCGGGTGATAGGTGCGCAACGGCTCGGCAATGATTTCCCCGATAGTCATACGCGGGTTCAGCGACGCCAGCGGATCCTGGAAAATCATCTGGATATCACTGCGCACATCGCGCCACTCTTCCGGTTTCATGCCCAGCAGATCTTTACCCAGCCAGGCAACTTTACCGTCGGTAGCTTTTACCAGCCCGATAATGGCGCGGGCAAAGGTCGATTTACCGCAGCCGGACTCACCGACCACGCCGAGGGTTTCCCCTTCGTACAGACGCAGGGTGACGCCATCGACTGCTTTCAGGGTTTTTGCCGGTTGCCAGAACCACTGTTTGCCGTCTTTGATATCGAAATGCACCTTCAGATCGGCGATTTCCAGCAGCACTTTTCTCTCTTCGGTCATCGCGTTCATACCAGTTCCTCTACCGACTTAAAGCAGGCGCGCAGGCGGCCCGGGGCAAACTGCTCCAGCGGTGGAGCACTGTTACAGATTTCCATCGCATGCGGGCAGCGAGGCTGGAACGGACAGCCTTTCGGCAGACGCAGCAAGTTCGGCGGATTGCCCGGAATGGTCAACAGCGCTTCACCTTCAGCGTCCAGACGCGGTACAGCACTTAACAGACCGATAGAGTAAGGATGAGACGGATGGTAGAACACATCGCGCGCGTTGCCATATTCCATGGTGCGCCCGGCATACATCACCAGCACTTTATCGCAAATCCCGGCAACCACGCCGAGGTCATGGGTGATCATGATAATCGCGGTGTTGAATTCACGTTTCAGTTCATTCAGCAAAGTCATGATCTGCGCCTGTACGGTCACATCCAGCGCGGTGGTCGGCTCGTCGGCAATCAGCAGTTTCGGCCGGCACAGCAACGCCATCGCGATCATCACACGCTGACGCATACCACCGGAAAACTCATGCGGATACATACGCATGCGCTTACGCGCTTCCGGCATTTTCACCGCATCGAGCATTTTAACGGATTCTTCAAACGCTTCCGCTTTGCCTATGCCTTTATGCAACATCAGGACTTCCATTAACTGCTCGCCAACCCGCATATACGGGTTCAACGAGGTCATTGGATCCTGGAAAATCATGGAGATCTGTTCGGCGCGCAGTTTGTTCAACGCCTGTTCCGGCAAATTGAGGATCTCTTTACCGTTAAACGTCGCAGAACCGCCAATGCGACCGTTAGCCGCCAGCAGCCCCATCAGCGCAAATGCAGTCTGCGATTTGCCGGAGCCGGACTCACCAACGATACCCAGTGTTTCACCCGCACGCAGCGAGAAATTGAGATCGTTGACCGCCGTAACATCGCCATCCGGCGTCTGGAAGGTGACCCGCAAATCTTTGACATCCAGCAGAAGGTCCGATTGCTGCCGCGTCGTGGACGCTAATGAGGTTTCAGTAATGCTCATGACAGCACTCCTTAACGATCTTTCGGGTCGAGGGCATCACGCAGGCCATCGCCGATAAAGTTAAAACAGAACAGAGTGACAACGAGGAAACCTGCCGGAAACAGCAGCAGCCACGGAGACACTTCCATCGAGTTGGCGCCATCGCTTAACAACGCGCCCCAACTGCTCAGCGGCTCCTGCGTACCCAGCCCCAGGAAGCTGAGGAAGGATTCGAACAGGATCATGCTCGGTACCAGCAGCGACGCGTACACCACCACCACGCCCAGAACGTTCGGTACGATGTGACGCACCACGATATTCGCCGTAGAAACACCACCAACCTGCGCCGCTTCGATAAACTCTTTACGCTTCAGGCTTAAGGTCTGACCGCGAACGATACGCGCCATATCCAGCCAGGAGACCATACCGATCGCCACAAAAATGAGCAGAATATTTTGCCCAAAGAAGGTCACCAGCAGGATAACGAAGAACATAAACGGGAAGGAGTTGAGGATTTCCAGCAGACGCATCATGACGGAATCGGTCTTGCCGCCGAGGTAGCCGGAAAGCGATCCGTAAAGCGTACCGACCACGACCGCCACCAGCGCCGCAGCAATACCAACCATCAGCGAGATACGCCCGCCGATCGCCACACGCACCAGTAGATCGCGTCCGGAGGAGTCAGTACCAAAATAGTGACCGGACTCCATATCCGGCTGGCTCGACATCATGCCCCAGTCGGTATCGAAATAGGTAAATTGTGAAACCATTGGCGCCAGCGTCACAAACAATGCGATCAGCAACAGCACAACCAGGCTGGCAACCGCCGCGCGGTTATGCATAAAGCGGCGACGCGCATCCTGCCACAGACTACGTCCTTCGACTTCGAGTTTCTCACTGAAGTTTTCCAGCGCCTCGCTGTTTTTCTTACTTAACATCATGGCGAACTCCAGTGTTAATAACGGATCTTCGGATCGATAACGGCATACAGCACATCAACGATCGCGTTAAAGATAATGGTCAGCGCCCCCACAAGGATAGTCAGGCTCAGTACCAGCGAATAGTCACGGTTCAGCGCGCCGTTCACAAACAGCTGGCCGATACCCGGCAGACCATAAATGGTCTCGATAACCATTGAGCCGGTAATAATGCCGACAAACGCAGGCCCCATGTAAGAGAGTACCGGCAGCAGCGCAGGTTTCAGCGCATGGCGGAAGATAATGCGGCGCATCGGCAAACCTTTCGCGCGGGCTGTACGAATAAAGTTTGAGTGTAATACCTCAATCATTGAACCGCGCGTAATACGGGCGATACTGGCAATATAGGCCAGAGAGAGCGCAACCATCGGCAGGATCATGAATTTCAGTGCACCGCCATTCCAGCCACCGGCTGGCAGCCATTTCAATATAATGGCGAAGATCATCACTAATAACGGTGCGACAACAAAACTGGGGATCACTACCCCGGTCATTGCCAGCCCCATCACCGTATAATCCCACTTCGTGTTCTGGTTTAACGCAGCAACAACGCCTGCGGTAACGCCAAAGACAATCGCAAGAATAAAGGCTGCCGCCCCTAATTTCGCTGAAACCGGGAAGCTGGCCGCAACCAGATCGTTTACGGTGTAGTCTTTGTATTTAAATGACGGTCCGAAATCGAAATGCGCCAACTGTTTCAGATAGCTGAAATACTGCGTAGTGATCGGATCGTTTAAATGGTATTTCGCTTCAATATTCGCCATCACTTCCGGCGCAAGCGCGCGTTCACCGGTAAAAGGACTGCCCGGCGCGAGACGCATCATAAAGAACGAAATCGTGATAAGGATGAAAAGCGTTGGGATCGCTTCAAGACAGCGACGTAGGATAAATTTCAACATTGCCCGTACCTTCTGGCCTGTGCCTTTTACACATTCGCTTCAAGACAGCAATTTAGCCGTCCGTGCATGATGTGTATTCTGTTGCGAAAAAAATAAGACACTGTGGGGCAGGTCACCCTGCCCCACTCATTGCCATTAATGCTTGATAATATACAAGTTTTTAACGTAGATATTATCCATCGGGTCTTTACCGGTGTAGCCGCCAACCCAGGTTTTCACCAGACGGGCGTTCACGTAGTAGTACACCGGAACGATCGCCGAGTCTTTATCCAGCTGCTGTTCAGCTTTGGAGTAAAGCTCAGTACGCTGCGCTTCGTCAGTGACTTTCAGCGTGTCACCAATCAGCTTATCAAACGCCGGGCTCTTATAGTGCGCGGTGTTGTTAGAGCTGTCGGACAGCATGGTATTCAGGAAGGAGGTCGGCTCGTTGTAGTCCGCACACCAGCCCGCGCGCGCCACATCAAAGGTGCCCTGATGACGCGTGTCGAGGAAGGTTTTCCACTCCTGGTTTTCCAGCGTTACGTTAGCGCCAAGGTTTTTCTTCCAGATGGAAGCCACGGCAATCGCCAGTTTCTTATGCAGGTCAGACGTGTTGTACAGCAGGCTGAAGGAGAGCGGTTTATCCGCAGTATAACCTGCTTCGGCCAGCAGTTTTTTCGCTTCGGCGTTACGCTGTTCCTGGGTCATTTTGAACCAGGCTGGTTCAGTCAGTTTTGCACCATCGGTATACGGCGGCGTGTAGCTGTATGCCGGCAGATCGCCCTGGTTTTTCACTTTATTGACGATAATGTCGCGGTCCAGCGCCAGTTTCAGGGCGGTACGAACACGAACGTCAGTGAATGGCGCTTTTTGGTTGTTAATTTCGTAGTAGTAAGTACACAGGTACGGATCGACGTGTACTTCTTTAGGAATCTCTTTTTTCAGCTTCTGGAACAGTTCAATCGGCATGTTGTTGTAAGTCATGTCGATTTCACCGCTGCGATAGCGGTTAACGTCTGTCACTTCAGAAGAGATCGGCAGGTAGGTAACCTGGTTGATAACTGTTTTAGCGTTATCCCAATAGTTGGTGTTACGCTCAAGAACGATACGTTCGTTGACCACCCAGTCTTTCAGTTTGTAAGCACCGTTGGTGACGATGTTGGCTGGCTGAGTCCATTTTTCACCGTATTTCTCAATAGCGGCTTTAGGCACAGCAGAAACTGATGGGTGAACCAGCAGTTTATAGAAATAAGGAACCGGCTCGCTAAGCGTCACTTCAAACGTGTTGTCATCGATAGCTTTTACGCCGAGATCGGTGACGGGTTTTTTACCGGCGATAATGTCGTCGATGTTAGCGATATGACCGTATTGCAGGTAGCTCGCATACGGAGAAGCCGTTTTCGGATCCGCCAGACGCTGCCAGCTGTAGACGAAATCTTGCGCCGTTACCGGCGTACCGTCGGACCATTTTGCGTTTTTGCGCAGATGGAAGGTCCAGACTTTAAAATCTTTGTTTTCCCACTTCTCTGCGACACCGGCGGTCGGGTGGCCTTCAACATCAGAGATCAGCAGACCTTCGAACAGATCGCGGCTGACGTTGGATTCAGGAACCCCTTCAATTTTATGCGGGTCGAGAGATTGCACTTCAGAACCATTATTACGGACCAGCGTCTGATTATCCGCCAGTTGAACACCTGCCGGAACGTCGGCAGCCATTGCCGCGTTGCCGGTAATTAGCGCAGCCAGAACTCCTGCTGCTACCAGACTTTTCTTTGTGATGATGGACATTGTGTTGATACTCCACTCATTATAATTACTGACGTTGACGTCAGCGTGTTTCATCCCCTGTGGGGGCCTGAAGAGCGCAGGAGCTTTTTGGCGCTATCAGACATCTTTTTTTACTGCTGCTATCACCGACTTTTTTTATTACGGATCGCTCAAACGGCAATCTTACGTCGATTCGGGAAACCACCTCCCCTGTCGAGGCAGTTCTGATTCTGGCGATGGTCGTTATATGAAAACGATTCTCATCTATATTGTTTATCTTGCAAATTATAAGGAGCTAAATATAAGGGCGGAAAATATCAAATGCCTCACACTGCCGCCAATACAATTTGCAAATTTGTTAACCATTTCTCTTTTGCGACACAGCATCAGCCATGAAGCGCTGCGTGCACAGCCTCCCTCTGAGTTTTTTATCTCTTTAAATCAAGAAGATAAGAGAGCATTACCGCCATGTAATGCTTTTTAGCAGACGCCACATTATTTTGCACAAATAATCAACAATTGACTACTTTTTAGCACATTCATCTGCAGGAAGTCTGAAAGTACTAATATCATTTCAATTATGTCACGGCAAGCCCAATAGTATGGTGTGAAAGAAATAACAGCTTCAATTGCGCGAAATACGCGCAGGATCGATTCACATTACTTATAATTCACTGATTGAGAACAGATTTTCTGATGAGTGTAAATTGTTATATTTCGCGCCGCTTTGCGCATTCTTCATATCTTTTACTAATTTTTGACTTTCTCAGGCGGGTTCGTAGCGGCTGAATTTACCTGTTATATAAAGGAAGAGATAACAAGCTCAGCCGTACTTAGTAAAAAGGTGAATCAGTTCAGCAGGCCGGGGAACAAGGATCTTATACCGCCGACAATAAACTCAATGCCCAGCGCCATCAGTAATAACCCCATAATACGGGTGATAACGTTGATGCCGGTTTGACCCAGTAAACGCACTAACCATGGCGCGATGCGGAACAATCCCCACGAACAGAAAGCAAATAGTGCAATTGCCACAGTAAAACCGATTAAATGCACCAGGTTGTGATAGCGCGTCCCCCACACAATCGTGGAACTGATGGCACCAGGCCCCGCCATCAAAGGTAATGCCAGCGGCACCACGCCGATACTTTCGCGAATCGCGGTTTCTGACTTCTCTTGTTTATTCTGTTTATCCTCGCCGAGTTTGCCGCTGATCATCGACATAGCTATGGTGACAACCAGAATGCCGCCAGCAATGCGGAACGAATCAATCGAGATGCCGAATAACTGCAAAATGCCATTACCGAGAAATAAAGAAGTCCAGAGGATAATGGCCACTGAGACGTTTGCTGTAAGGTTGGTTTTATTTCGCGCCCCAACCATCTGATAACTGGTCATGCTGATAAAAACCGGAATGATGCCGACCGGGTTCACCAGCGCAAAAAGGCCAATAAAAAATTTAAAATAAAGAGGTAAATCTATCAATGTTTGCACCGCTGTAAGCTCCGTAATGTCACCCTATATCAACTATATCGGCGTGGCAGGAAAATCCATGCAGAAGATACGCGTTTTCATACCGACGTTCATTAAGATTTGCAGAAAAATCATGCAATACAGTGCGTTACTCAGTTGTTGTAATTGTGATAATCTTACGGCGCGCCAGGCCAAATGCCATTAACATTTGATACAAACGCCCAAAAACGGCCTGCTGAAAGGTGTCAGCTTCGCTGAAACTTGACACAGATCACGCATTACTTACTCAGAAGTGGGTAATCTTGAAGCCACGAAAAGAGAGCAAAATCGTCAATAAATGCGACTTTTCTGTTAAGGCTCTTTCAGTAAACCAGTAGTATTGGGTTGGCGTTAAGTTTTTGTTTTTCTGAACTTTATGCAACCTGCACCCGGCCTGTCTATAATTTCACCCTGGACAGCTGGTTTACTAAAAGAGTTTAACATTATCAGGAGAGCATTATGGCTGTTACTAATGTCGCTGAACTTAACGCACTCGTTGAACGCGTGAAGAAAGCCCAGCGTGAATATGCCAACTTTACTCAAGAGCAAGTAGATAAAATCTTCCGTGCCGCCGCCCTGGCAGCCGCAGATGCTCGAATCCCTCTCGCTAAAATGGCCGTTGCCGAATCCGGTATGGGTATCGTCGAAGATAAAGTGATTAAAAACCACTTCGCTTCTGAGTATATCTACAACGCCTATAAAGATGAGAAAACCTGTGGTGTGCTGTCTGAAGATGATACCTTCGGCACCATCACCATCGCGGAACCTATCGGCATCATTTGTGGTATCGTTCCAACCACGAACCCAACCTCTACTGCTATCTTCAAATCGCTGATTAGCCTGAAGACCCGTAACGCGATTATCTTCTCTCCACATCCGCGCGCTAAAGATGCCACTAACAAAGCCGCAGACATCGTTCTGCAAGCTGCGATTGCCGCTGGCGCGCCGAAAGATTTGATCGGCTGGATTGACCAACCATCTGTTGAGTTATCCAACGCGCTGATGCACCACCCTGACATTAACCTGATTCTGGCCACCGGTGGCCCGGGTATGGTTAAAGCGGCGTACAGTTCCGGTAAACCAGCAATTGGTGTAGGCGCTGGTAACACCCCGGTTGTTATCGACGAAACTGCCGATATCAAGCGTGCTGTCGCATCCGTATTGATGTCCAAAACCTTCGATAACGGCGTAATCTGCGCATCTGAACAATCTGTCGTTGTTGTCGATTCTGCGTATGACGCCGTTCGCGAACGTTTCGCCAGCCATGGCGGCTACATGTTGCAGGGTAAAGAGCTGAAAGCCGTTCAGGACATTATCCTGAAAAATGGCGCGCTGAACGCCGCTATCGTTGGTCAGCCAGCCTATAAAATTGCTGAGCTTGCTGGCTTCACCGTTCCGGCTACAACCAAAATCCTGATTGGTGAAGTGAAAGTAGTTGATGAAAGTGAACCTTTTGCACATGAAAAACTCTCCCCGACGCTGGCAATGTACCGTGCGAAAGACTTCGAAGACGCGGTAGAAAAAGCGGAGAAACTGGTCGCCATGGGTGGTATCGGTCATACCTCCTGCCTGTATACCGACCAGGATAACCAGCCGGATCGTGTTGCCTTCTTCGGTCAGAAGATGAAAACCGCACGTATCCTGATCAACACCCCGGCATCACAGGGTGGTATCGGTGACCTGTATAACTTTAAACTCGCGCCTTCCCTGACTCTGGGTTGTGGTTCCTGGGGTGGTAACTCCATCTCCGAAAACGTTGGTCCGAAACACCTGATCAACAAGAAAACCGTTGCTAAGCGAGCTGAAAACATGTTGTGGCATAAACTTCCGAAATCTATCTACTTCCGCCGTGGCTCACTGCCAATTGCGCTGGATGAAGTGATTACTGATGGTCACAAACGCGCGCTTATCGTGACCGACCGTTTCCTCTTCAATAATGGCTACGCAGACCAGATCACCTCTGTGCTGAAAGCTGCTGGCGTGGAAACTGAAGTGTTCTTCGAAGTTGAAGCTGACCCGACACTGACCATCGTGCGTAAAGGTGCGGAACTGGCGAACTCCTTCAAACCGGACATCATCATCGCGCTTGGTGGTGGTTCCCCGATGGACGCCGCGAAAATCATGTGGGTTATGTATGAACACCCGGAAACCCATTTCGAAGAGCTGGCACTGCGCTTTATGGACATCCGTAAACGTATCTACAAGTTCCCGAAAATGGGCGTGAAAGCGAAAATGGTCGCTATCACCACGACTTCCGGTACCGGTTCTGAAGTGACGCCGTTTGCCGTAGTGACCGATGATGCAACCGGTCAGAAATACCCGCTGGCGGATTATGCACTGACTCCGGATATGGCAATTGTCGACGCCAACCTCGTAATGGAAATGCCGAAATCGCTGTGTGCTTTCGGTGGTCTGGACGCAGTGACGCACGCACTGGAAGCTTATGTTTCTGTACTGGCTTCTGAGTTCTCCGATGGTCAGGCGCTGCAAGCGCTGAAACTGTTGAAAGAAAACCTGCCAGCGTCTTACAACGAAGGCTCGAAAAACCCGGTAGCGCGTGAACGTGTTCACAGTGCAGCGACCATCGCCGGTATCGCGTTTGCAAACGCCTTCCTCGGCGTGTGTCACTCCATGGCGCACAAACTGGGCTCGCAGTTCCACATTCCGCACGGACTGGCTAACGCCCTGCTGATCTGTAACGTTATCCGCTACAACGCGAATGACAACCCGACCAAGCAGACGGCTTTCAGCCAGTACGATCGTCCGCAGGCGCGTCGTCGCTATGCAGAGATCGCCGATCACCTGGGTCTGAGTGCTCCTGGCGACCGTACCGCAGCGAAAATTGAAAAACTGCTGGCATGGCTGGAAAGCATGAAAGCTGAACTGGGTATTCCGAAATCTATCCGTGAAGCTGGCGTGCAGGAAGCAGACTTCCTTGCGAACGTGGATAAACTGTCCGAAGATGCATTTGATGACCAGTGCACCGGTGCTAACCCACGTTACCCGCTGATCTCCGAACTGAAACAAATCCTGCTGGATACGTTCTATGGTCGTGAGTTCAAAGAAGGTGATACGACATCAGCGAAAGTTGAAGTGGTAGTACCGGCTGTAAAAGCAGATAAAAAAGCGAAGAAAACCGCTTAATTATCTCTGCTAATAAAAAAACCCGCTTCGGCGGGTTTTTTTATATCTGACACATTAAACTCAACAATCGGACGTTGTTCCGCGTACACGTTGCTGTATCGCCGTTAACGAGCCTTCCGCAAGAGCTTCTTTGTAGTGTTTACGGCACACGGAGACATAACGCTCATTACCGCCTATCACGACCTGCTCCCCTTCATTGTAGGGACGTCCGGCCTGATCCAGACGCAGTACCATGCTGGCTTTACGTCCGCAGAAACAGATGGTTTTCAGTTCGACCAGTTTATCTGACCAGGCGAGTAAATATTGGCTTCCCACGAACAGCTCACCGCGAAAATCAGTACGCAGCCCATAGCACAGTACCGGAATATCCAGTTGATCAACAACTTCAGACAATGCATAGACCTGCTCACGCGTTAAAAACTGGCTCTCATCCACCAGCACGCAATGCACCGCTTCACGCGCATGTTCAGCTTTTATCTCTTCAAATAATGCAGTGTGTTGATTAAACAAACGCGCAGGTGAGGATAATCCAATACGTGAACTTACCTTCCCCGCTCCGAAGCGATCGTCAATTTCAGCGGTGTAGACTACTGAACGCATACCGCGTTCCTGATAATTGTATGAAGACTGTAGTAACGCTGTAGATTTCCCTGCATTCATTGCTGAATAGTAGAAATAAAGCTGTGCCATTGCGTGCAAAACCCCAATCAAAGTGTGTTATTCCGGCAGCGATTGTACCATATTTTATCCGGCTAACCCTGAGCCAGCGCTGATCCTGAGTAAATCGGACCCGGTTATGGACTCATAGATATAAGGCAACTTTATGCAGTGGTTTGTTACTGCCAAAGAAACAGCAATTAGAAACCGGACCGCATACATACTATTTTTAATCAGAACATTCTGAGCTTATGGTTCGGAAATTATTAATAATTTAGAAGAAAACCCCCGCCTGATACCGTAATACACAAGGCTGTTATTTATCCATTGTGCCTATTACCCTTTCTGGATTAATCGAAAGCAGCCGTGATCCTGACGGTGAAGTTTGTCATCGTATAAGCGCTGTTTTGTGCGATTCTTCAAGCTAAATTTAAGTTAGCGATATTTAAAAATCATCGAAATAAATGGGTATTTTGAATTCCTTACATTCTCAGCTATTGCACTGGTCAAATTAACGCTCTATTATTAGCCCAACAAACCACCCCAATATAAGTTTGAGATTACTACAATGAGCGAAGCACTTAAAATTCTGAACAACATCCGTACTCTTCGTGCGCAGGCAAGAGAATGCACTCTGGAAACGCTCGAAGAAATGCTGGAAAAATTAGAAGTTGTGGTAAATGAACGTCGCGAGGAAGAAAGCGCCGCCGCAGCTGAAGTTGAAGAACGTACGCGTAAACTGCAGCAATACCGTGACATGCTGATGGCTGACGGTATTGACCCGAATGAATTGCTGAATAGTCTTTCTGCTGCTAAATCCGGCACAAAAGCTAAACGCGCAGCACGTCCGGCTAAATATAGCTACGTTGATGAAAACGGCGAAACTAAAACATGGACTGGCCAGGGTCGTACTCCTGCTGTTATCAAAAAAGCGATGGACGAACAAGGTAAACAACTCGATGATTTTCTGATCAACGAGTAATCAACCCGCTTCAAAAAAAATCCCGCCATCGGCGGGATTTTTTTTGATGAACCACACAATATCTTCACAAATATAGTGTATTGCCATCGCCGCTCCATACTTACCGCTTGCCTTTTGTTTAAATTCTCAGCATCACATTATTCTTTTTGTGCGCTTTGTTCTTACGAGAAGAAGTTAGCGGATGTTTCACCTGGAAACACAAAAATAAAAAGGCCGGAGATAATCAGTGCATTGCACTATTGTCTCCGGCCTTATTTGGGCAACAGGAAGAAGATTATGCTTTTCCGGCGCCTACAGTATCTTCCAGCCAGGTTTTAAATTCTGCCCCCAGCGAATTGTGACGGAGACCGTATTCTACGAACGCCTGCATATATCCCAGCTTATTACCACAATCGTGGCTTTTGCCTTTCATATGATAAGCTTCAACCGTTTCTTTTTCGATTAACATATCAATCGCATCGGTAAGCTGAATCTCATCACCGGCTCCCGGAGGCGTTTTCGCCAGCAGAGGCCAAATTTGCTCGCTCAGCACGTAACGACCTACCACGGCCAGATTGGACGGTGCAACGTCGGCTTTCGGTTTTTCCACCACGCCAACCATCGGCACGCTGTCGCCTGGATTTAACGTAGCGCCTTTGCAGTCAACAACACCATAGGCGGTCACATCGGCAACCGGCTCAACCATAATCTGACTGGCACCCGTTTCGTCAAAACGTTTAATCATTTCAGCCAGGTTATCCTGGGAAAGATCGGATTCAAATTCATCCAGAATCACGTCCGGAAGAATTACCGCAACTGGCTCATTGCCAACCACCGGATGCGCGCACAGTACCGCGTGCCCCAACCCTTTCGCCAACCCCTGACGAACCTGCATAATAGTGACATGCGGCGGGCAGATGGACTGAACTTCTTCCAGCAACTGACGCTTAACGCGTTTTTCCAGCATTGCTTCCAGTTCGAAACTGGTATCGAAATGGTTTTCAATAGAGTTTTTGGATGAATGTGTGACCAGAACGATTTCCGTAATACCTGCAGCGATACATTCATTAACGACATACTGAATTAATGGCTTATCCACCAGCGGCAACATTTCTTTAGGAATTGCCTTGGTCGCTGGTAACATCCTGGTTCCCAATCCCGCTACCGGGATTACTGCTTTAGTCACTTTCGAATTTATTGCAGCCATTGAAATCTCCTGGACTGTTCAAACTATGAACATGTTCATGAATTAACTCGCGCCTGAGTATATCAGCACCCACCCATCAACCAGGTCTGAAAAGGACGCGCTTACATCTAATTAGGACAAATACGCATATTCTGCGGCGATAGTACCACCCGTTTAATCCGACGGGTAAATGTATCTGCAATGGATGACGCGATCGCTCATTCCGCACTCAACATTAAGCGCAGCCTTCCTCCAGCGCCCCACACCTGACATTGCCAGGAGTCGCAACGCTGGCTCAACTGGTTAAGATAAGTATTACCCAATGTGCCAAGCGGAACACCGCTGCTAATTTGAATATGGTGATCGCCAGTATTTAACGATGCATTAAGTCCAGCTGAAACTAATATCAGGTTTTTAAGATCGCTGTGGTAATAGCCCACCAGCAGCGGAAATTGCCCCGGCAAATTCGCCTGGCGCAAAAGCTGATTCACCTGTTTAAGTAACGCTCCCATTTCAGGCAAACGCTGACGCTGATGCGACAGTTGCTCCTGCAGCAGGCCGTTAAATAACGCCCGCAATAATAGTGCAGCCAGTACGCCGTTATTCCCCGCACGGGTAACATCCAGGCAGTAAAACGCGAGATCCTGAGAAGAAATAGGCGCAATATCCAGTACCAGCCCTGGATTTTCCGCTGAAACTAACTGGCGATAATTTACCCGACACCCGGAAAGCACCTGCTGTACTGGCGGCTGAAGTTCCTGCAACAGATTGGCTGCCGCCTGCGGATTACCTACCAGCGCGTCCCAGTCCTGGAACAAGCGTTCCTCTTCTTCTACGCGTGAGTTAAACATATTGGGATAAATACAGGCGAAGATAGTTTCTTTAAGGCGGTTGAAATCTTTCACCGGTTTTAGCACCACGTCCTGCACACCAAGACGCAGCGCTTTAGCGATGTCAGCCATATTTTCTGTTGCGGAGATCACCAGCACCGGGGTCTGATCGCCCTGATTACGTAAGGATTCGATCAGCATCAAACCATTCATGCGCGGCATCGCAAGATCGCAAATCATCAAATCAGGCTTATTTGTCGTCATCAACTCCAGAGCGTCCACGCCATCACCAGCCAGCAGCGTCGTCGCACCTAATGACAGAAGCCATGAATCCAGCAGCGAGCGGAAAACGGGCTCGTCTTCAACGATCAGTATTTGTTTTCCGGTTAACGGCTGCGTCATCTTTTCTCCCCTGCCTGACGATAGACTAATAGTGGCATGCTTCGCCAGGAATCGCCTGTCAGAATTTGCTGAACTCTTGTAAAAATAGTCACACTGATGTCCGCACCAGAGGCATCAATTCATCGATTTTCTTTTCAACCGCCAACTGACCAGCAGCAATGGCAACGTCCGCACGGTGAAAGTCTAGCGTCGATATTTGCGGGCAAACAGGCTGTAGCAAAATATCAGGGGGATCGCCTGCCATACGGTTGCGCTTAAGCCGGTTCTCCAGCACTTGAATAGAGGTACTCATGATCTCCATCGCAGTTGGCGCTGCCGGACGTTTGGGCGTAATGCGGCCCAGCCGCACGCGCAGACGCTCATGCCACGCTAACGTCGCTCCGACGGCGCTTTCTGTTTCATTTTGCGTGAGATTTAATGACATCAGATCCTGTTGCATCAAATGCGCATCGTGCTGTAAATCAACAGCAATCACGACATCCGCACCTAACGCACGGGTCAATGAAATGGGAACCGGGTTAACTACCGCACCATCAACCAGCCAGTAGCCATTATGCGCGACCGGCGACATAAGGCCAGGCATACTACAGGAAGCACGTACTGCATGATGCAGATTGCCGCTGGTGAACCAGAGTTCACGCCCGGTACTCAGGTTGGTCGCCACTGCGCCAAATCGCTTTTCGCACTGGCTGAATTCAGTAAACGGTAAAATCTGGCGATATTGATTGAATACGCGTTCTCCACGGAGCAAACCGCCGCGCTGCCATGAGACATCCATCAACCGCAGCACATCCCAGTAGCTAAAGGCACGCACCCACGATTCCAGCGCCGACAGTCGCCCACAGGAATACGCCGCACCTACCAGAGATCCGATGGAACACCCTGCCACAATATCGATCTCAATGCCGGCACGTTCCAGGGCATTAATGACACCAATATGCGACCAGCCCCGGGCTGCGCCTGAACCGAGCGCCAGTCCTATTTTTATCGTTCTCATTACGCTTGTTCTACTTCCCCCGGCTTACTGTAGCCACAACGCTACGGCTCAGTTAACATATTGCTACCCTGGCGCAAACGCGCCGCTTTTATTGTTCCTGGAATGCTATTTTGTCTCAATCTTGCCCATGCGGTAGCGCTCTCGATTATAGCCTATGTTGTCAGCCTTATCTGTCTGGTACGCAGGTTGCGCCGGATCCGTCACGCCTGATGCGCTCGCGTTACACCGCTTTTGTTCTTCATCAGACCGAATACCTGATCAAAACCTGGCATCCCTCTTGCGAAGCTCATGCGTTCCGACAGCAAATTGAAGCCGCTTTTGCCGATACACACTGGCTGGGTCTGACAGTATTTGAGCATGCTGATGGCGTTAATGACAACGAAGGCTATGTCATTTTTGCGGCACGCTTTCAGGAAAAGGGTAAAAGCGGCGCGATAATCGAACGTTCCCGATTCTTAAAGGAGAACGGCCAGTGGTATTATATTGACGGTACGCGTCCTCAGTTTGGCCGTAACGATCCCTGCCCTTGCGGGTCAGGTAAAAAATTCAAAAAGTGCTGCGGGCAATAAGCCGGGCATCACCTTATAGCAAACATTATCAACAGGATTTACCCGGCAATGCATTCATTACAACGTAAAATTTTGCGCACCATTTGCCCTGACCAGAAAGGCCTTATCGCGCGGATCACTAACATTTGTTACAAGCACGAACTGAACATTGTGCAAAACAATGAGTTCGTTGATCACCGCACCGGACGCTTTTTTATGCGTACCGAGCTGGAAGGTATTTTTAATGACGCCACGCTGTTAGCCGATCTTGATAGTGCGCTGCCGGAAGGCTCCATTCGCGAGCTGAACCCTGCTGGTCGTCGCCGCGTGGTCATTCTGGTGACAAAAGAGGCGCATTGCCTCGGCGATCTGCTGATGAAAGCCAACTATGGCGGGCTGGATGTGGAGATTGCCGCCGTTATTGGTAACCATGATACGCTGCGTTCCCTGGTAGAGCGCTTCGATATTCCGTTCGAACTGGTCAGCCATGAAGGGCTGACGCGTGAAGCGCACGATGCACTGATGGTGCAGGCGATTGAAGCCCACCAACCCGATTACGTGGTGCTGGCGAAATACATGCGAGTGTTGACTCCGGAGTTTGTTTCCCGCTTCCCGAACAAAATCATCAATATTCACCACTCGTTCCTGCCCGCCTTTATCGGTGCCCGTCCTTATCATCAGGCTTATGAGCGCGGCGTGAAGATCATCGGGGCAACTGCTCACTATGTGAATGACAATCTGGACGAAGGCCCAATCATTATGCAGGACGTCATTCATGTGGATCACACCTATACAGCAGAAGATATGATGCGCGCCGGTCGTGACGTCGAGAAAAATGTGCTGAGCCGTGCGCTGTACCAGGTTCTGGCGCAACGCGTATTTGTATACGGTAACCGGACGATTATTCTTTAATCATTAATAAAATGAATTGCCTGCGTTTACGCCATTACGTGCAAAAAGCAGGCAACCGATTCAGTTTTAGTATTTCAACGCTTTACAGCGGCGCGTCATTTGATATGATGCGCCGCGCTTCCCGAGATGGAAGCAGGCCAGTACGAAACTAGCTTTACCCCGTGGTGGGGTTCCCGAGCGGCCAAAGGGAGCAGACTGTAAATCTGCCGTCATCGACTTCGAAGGTTCGAATCCTTCCCCCACCACCATCTACTGCACATGCATCAACAATAAGTATTACCCCTGGTGGGGTTCCCGAGCGGCCAAAGGGAGCAGACTGTAAATCTGCCGTCATCGACTTCGAAGGTTCGAATCCTTCCCCCACCACCATCTTCAAAAACACTTTCCCAGCTTCTATCCAGCTCAATACCCGCATATTTTGTCGATCGGGGAAGGTCGAGAACCTTCGATTAAGGTTCGACTCGAGCAACGCGAGAGCGCGTTGCCGCAGGCAACGACCCGAAGGGTGAGGCGCTTTAGCGCCGAGTAATCCTTCCCCCACCACCATCTTCAAAAACACTTTCCCAGCTTTTATCCAGTTCAATACCCGCATATTTTGCCGATCGGGGAAGGTCGAGAACCTTCGATTAAGGTTCGACTCGAGCAACGCGAGAGCGCGTTGCCGCAGGCAACGACCCGAAGGGTGAGGCGCTTTAGCGCCGAGTAATCCTTCCCCCACCACCATCTTCAAAAACACTTTCCCAGCTTTTATCCAGTTCAATACCCGCATATTTTGCCGATCGGGGAAGGTCGAGAATCTTCGATTAAGGTTCGACTCGAGCAACGCGAGAGCGCGTTGCCGCAGGCAACGACCCGAAGGGTGAGGCGCTTTAGCGCCGAATAATCCTTCCCCCACCACCATTTAGATTGGCGGTAACCGCCGTTTAACCGGTGAACTCTTCACTATTGACGTATTACATTGCGCATACTCGGAAATCGTGTCGAGCAGTGCATCCAGTTGCTCGATAGAGTGCACAACCAACCGCATAACGAAACAGTCTTCTCCGGTGACCTTGTCATTTTCTATACACTCGGGCAACGCCTGAATCAGCTTATCCACTTTCTGCAGCATCCCGGGCAATGGCCTGACACGTACCAGCGCCTGTATGCGATAATCCAGCGCCGCGAGATTTACCCGCGCGCCATATCCCTCTATTACGCCCCGCTCCTCCAGCCGTTTAACCCGTTCCGCCGTGCTGGGTGAAGTGAGCCCTACGCGTGCGCTAAGCACTTTTAACGACTGGCGTGCATCTTCCGCCAGAGAGGCAAGAATGGCGCGGTCGATGTCATCAATAATGTAATCCATAATTTCACCTAATTTATAAAGGCATTAACAATATCTTACCTTATATCCTCTCTGTAAAGCTGGCCGCTGATTTTCGACAATAAGCGCATCAACTTCAGGAGGTAATCGATGAAAACTATTCCAGAGGGTGCCTGGCAAATGAGCCTGGCGATGCTGATTTCCGGATCGATTGGTGCATTTGTCCTGCTCAGCGGGATGGCGGTGATTGATGTGGTTTTCTGGCGCTGCCTGATAGGCGCATTTACCCTTTTTCTGTTTATCCGCTTCAGCAAACAACCGCTGCGCCGCATCCCCCGCACAATATTACTTCTGGCCATTGCCGGGGGAGTTGCGCTGGTCATTAACTGGTTGCTGCTGTTCGCCGCTTACAGCCGAATTTCAATGGGGCTGGCGACAGTGGTCTACAACACGCAACCCTTTATGCTGGTGCTGATGAGTATGTTGCTCGGCGAACGCGTCACGCTGACAAAATGGGGATGGTTGCTGCTGGCCTTTTCCGGCGTGGTGCTATTGCTGCTTAGCGAACTGCGCCATCCGAATGCGCAATGGCTGAGCGGGATGGCGATGGCGTTAGGCGCCGCGTTTTTCTATGCCCTGACGGCAATGGTTGCCCGCCGTTTGCGTCAGTTACCGCCGCAACATATTGCTCTGATCCAGGTACTGACCGGCGTAGTGATGCTGCTGCCGCTGGCGCATATTTCAGCCCCTGCCCAGCCTTTTTCATGGGCCATGGTATTGACGCTGGGGATCCTGCATACCGGCGTAATGTATCAGTTGCTTTATAGCGCGATTCAGAAATTACCCACGCCGTTAATTGGTTCCCTGTCGTTTATTTATCCGCTGGTTGCGATTGTTATTGATAACCTGCTGTTTGGCCATTCGCTCAGTCTCGTGCAAATGGCAGGTGGCGTGCTCATTCTGCTGGCGGCCGCAGGGAATAATCTTGGCTGGGGTGAGCGTCGAAATGCCCCGGCGACACTCACCTCACGCTAATAAAAAACCCCGCAACGCGGGGTTTTTTCATTAGCGACGAGCGCGAACGATCTGGTATTTCCGCGTCAGATACTCTACCGGCGCGCTCCAGATATGCACCAGGCGGGAGAACGGGAACAGCACAAACAGCGTCATTCCCAGCACTAAATGCATGCGGTAAATAAAGGCAACACCGTCAAGATGCGCAGAGGCTCCACCATGGAAAGTAACCACAGCCTGCGCCCAGCCGACCAGTTTCATCATTTCGCTGCCATCCATATGCTGAGCAGAGAACGGAATAGTCAATAAACCCAGCGTACACTGCACCATCAGCAGCGTCATGATCAGGATATCTGCCGTAGTCGACGTCGCACGGATGCGCGGATTGAACAGGCGGCGTTTCAGCAGCAACAAACCACCCACCAGGCACATCACACCGCTGGCACCGCCACCAATCATCGCCATCTTCTGTTTCACTTCGATCGGCAGGAATGATTCATACATCCAGTGCGGCGTTAGCATCCCGAGAAAATGGCCCGCGAAGATACCCAGAATACCCAGGTGGAACAGGTTCGAGGCGAGGTTCATCCCTTTGCGATCCAGCATCTGGCTGGAGCCTGCGCGCCAGCTGTATTGCCCATAGTCATAACGCAGCCAGCTACCAATCAGGAAAATCGCACCAGCCAGATAGGGATAGATGTCAAAGAAGAACATATTAAGGAAGTGCATTAGCGCTCTCCTCCTGTTGTGATATTCAGATATTGCGGTGCGACAGCCCCGGCAAATCGGCGCTGATGAGCAGTAATGTCAGAGTCGCCGCAGCCCTGTTCAGCAAAGAATTTCACCTGCTCCTCTTCCCACACGGCATCCAGCGCCTGCGGCGTATCGTCGCGCGCTTCAGCGGCGATTTTTTCCGCCACTTGCGCGTTATCCACCGCCGTTTTGCTCAGCGAAAGCAGTGCCTCAAACAGCGTGGCGTAATGGCTTTCACGCTGCTGCAAACGTGCCTGTAACAGCGCCAGGATCGGCGCGATATCCTGCAAACCGCCAATCGCTTCCGCCGGGGGAAGCTGCGCCAGATACTCCAGGTAGAGCGGCAGATGATCCGGCAATTCGCGGCTGTCGAGCAGCAAACCGTGGCGCTCATACTGTGCCAGCAGATCGACCATCGCCTGGCCGCGATCGCGGGATTCGCCGTGGACATGTTCAAACAGCAGCAACGACGTTGCGCGACCGCGATCAAACAGCTCGCTGTAAGTGGACTGCGCGTCCAGCAGATCCTGCGCCGTTAAATCGCGTAAAAAGATCCCGACCTGCTGCGCATCGGCTTTCGCCAGATTTTCGCCGGAGGCCAGCGCATCAAACAGCTCCTGCTGATGCTGCCACAAGGCAGCATCCGGGTACTCCAGCAAACGGGAAATAACCACCAGTTCAATCATGGGTGCGGCTCCGTTTTAACTGTGACATCCACCGCATCAATGCGGCGACTGTTGAACAGGTTGAATTTGCTGTCTGAACCGTGGCAACCATCGCCAAAGCTGAAGCCACAACCGCTTTTCTCCGGGAACGCTTCACGCGCCAGCTCGCGATGGCTGGACGGCACAACGAAACGGTCTTCGTAGTTGGCGATTGCCAGGTAACGATACATCTCCTGCGCCTGCTCTTTCGACAGCCCGACTTCTTCCAGCGCGCGGGTATCTTCGATGCCTTCAACCGTTTCTGCACGTTTAAAGTGGCGCATCGCCAGCATGCGTTTCAGCGCCAGCAGCACCGGTTCGGTGTCTCCGGCCGTCAACAGGTTCGCCAGGTACTGCACCGGAATGCGCAGGCTCTCGACGTTCGGCAGAATGCCATTGCTGCCCAGTTCCCCCGCATCCGCTGCGGACTGGATCGGCGACAGAGGCGGTACGTACCACACCATCGGCAGCGTGCGATATTCCGGATGCAGCGGCAGCGCCAGTTTCCAGTCCATCGCCATTTTGTAGACCGGTGATTTCTGCGCCGCGTCAATCACGCTTTGCGGCACGCCATCGGCCAGCGCCTGCGCGATCACCGCCGGATCATGCGGATCGAGGAACACATCAAGCTGGCGCTGGTACAGGTCTTTTTCGCTTTCGGTGCTGGCGGCGTTTTCAATCGCATCCGCGTCATACAGCAGCACGCCAAGATAACGAATACGCCCAACGCAGGTTTCCGAACAAACGGTCGGCATACCCGCTTCAATACGCGGATAACAGAAAATGCACTTCTCGGATTTGCCGCTCTTCCAGTTGAAGTAGATTTTTTTGTACGGGCAACCGGTGACGCACATACGCCAGCCGCGACATTTATCCTGATCGATTAGCACAATGCCGTCTTCTTCACGTTTGTAGATCGCGCCGCTCGGACAGGTCGCAACGCACGCCGGGTTCAGGCAGTGCTCGCACAGACGCGGCAAATACATCATGAAGGTGTTTTCGAACTGGCCGTACATCGCTTTTTGCAGGTTGGCGAAGTTCTGGTCTTTGCTCAACTTATCAAACTCACCGCCCAGATCGTCTTCCCAGTTCGGACCGGCGGTGATTTTGTTCATCCGCTGGCCAGTAATCAACGAGCGCGGACGTGCAATCGGCTGATGTTTGCTTTCCGGCGCGTTATGCAGGCGCTGATAGTCGAAATCGAACGGCTCGTAATAATCATCAATCTCCGGCAGATGCGGGTTGGCGAAGATCTTACCGAGCAGCAGCGCACGGTTGCCCATACGCGGTTGCAGTTTGCCGTTGATTTTGCGGATCCAGCCGCCCTTCCATTTTTCCTGGTTTTCCCAGTCGGTCGGGAAACCGGTGCCCGGCTTGGTTTCAACGTTATTGAACCACGCGTATTCCACGCCTTCACGGCTGGTCCAGACGTTTTTACAGGTCACAGAACAGGTATGACAGCCGATGCATTTATCGAGGTTCAGCACCATGCCGACTTGTGAACGAATTTTCATTTTGCGCTCTCCTGTACCTGGTCATTGCCTTCGCCATCCAACCAGTTGATATTTTTCATCTTACGCACCACCACAAACTCATCGCGGTTGGAACCCACTGTCCCGTAGTAGTTGAAGCCATAAGCCAGCTGGGCATAGCCGCCGATCATATGCGTCGGTTTCGGGGTAATACGGGTAACCGAGTTATGGATACCGCCGCGCTGCCCGGTAATTTCTGACCCCGGCAGGTTCACGATACGTTCCTGCGCGTGGTACATCATGGTCATACCGGATGGCACACGCTGGCTCACCACCGCACGCGCTGTCAGCGCACCGTTGCTGTTGAACACTTCGATCCAGTCGTTATCCGCAATACCCATCTCTTTGGCATCAACATCGCTGAGCCATACCACCGGGCCGCCGCGACCCAGCGTCAGCATCAGCAAGTTATCGCTGTAAGTGGAGTGAATGCCCCATTTCTGGTGCGGCGTCAGGAAGTTGAGCGCTTTTTCCTTGTAACCATTAGGTTTCACGCCCATCACCTCTTTCACCGAACGGGTGTCAATCGGCGGACGGTACACCAGCAGGCTTTCGCCGAAGTCGCGCATCCATTGATGATCCTGATACAACTGCTGGCGGCCGGAGAGCGTACGCCATGGGATCAGCTCATGTACGTTGGTATAACCCGCGTTGTAAGAGACATGCTCATCTTCGAGGCCGGACCAGGTCGGGCTGGAGATAATTTTGCGCGGCTGCGCCTGGATATCGCGGAAACGAATCTTTTCGTCTTCTTTATTCAGCGCCAGGTGCGTATGGTCGCGACCGGTAAATTCACTGAGCGCTGCCCACGCTTTCACGGCCACGTTGCCGTTAGTTTCCGGTGCCAGCGTCAGGATCATCTCTGCCGCATCAATCGCCGTATTCAACATCGGCTGGCCTTTCGCCGGGCCATCCGCTTTGGTGTAGTTGAGCTTACGCAGCAGATCCATTTCGCTCTGGGTATTCCAGGCGATACCTTTGCCGCCGTTACCGATTTTTTCCATTAACGGGCCAATCGAGGTAAAGCGTTCATAGGTTGCCGGATAATCACGTTCGACCGGAATGATATGCGGCGCGGTTTTACCCGGGATTAGATCGCATTCGCCTTTTTTCCAGTCCTGCACGCCCAGCGGCTGCGCCAGCTCTGCGGCAGAATCGTGCTGGATCGGCAGCGTCACCACGTCCGTCTCTTTGCCCAGGTGGCCGACGCACAGCGCGGAAAAAGATTTGGCGATACCTTTGTATATCTCCCAGTCGCTTTTGGATTCCCACGCCGGATCGACAGCGGCTGAAAGCGGATGAATAAACGGATGCATATCCGAGGTATTCATATCGTCTTTTTCATACCAGGTTGCCGTTGGCAGCACGATATCGGAATAGAGGCAGGTGCTCGACAGGCGGAAATCCAGCGTCACCACCAGATCCAGTTTGCCGTCGAGGCCGTTATCACGCCATTCCACCTCTTCCGGCTTCACGCCGCCCTGCTTGCCAAGATCTTTGCCCTGAATACCGTGTTCGGTGCCCAGCAAATACTTGAGCATAAACTCATGACCTTTACCGGAAGAACCGAGCAGGTTGGAGCGCCAGATAAAGAGGTTACGCGGATGGTTTTTACCGTTTTCCGGCTGTTCCGCCGCAAAGCGCAAAGAACCTTCTTTCAGGGATTTCACCGTGTAATCCACGGCGCTCATCCCGGCTTTTTCCGCTTCAGCGGCGATGCGCAGCGGGTTAGTGCCTAACTGCGGGGCAGACGGCAGCCAGCCCATGCGTTCAGCACGCACGTTAAAATCGATCAGATGGCCGGTATAGCGGGATTTATCCGCCAGCGGCGACAGGAATTCCTGTGCTGTTACCGTCTCATAACGCCACTGACTGGAGTGATTATAGAAATAAGAGGTGCTGTTCATATGGCGCGCCGGACGCTGCCAGTCGAGAGCAAACGCCAGCGGCTGCCAGCCGGTTTGTGGACGTAGTTTTTCCTGGCCAACATAGTGGGCCCAGCCGCCACCGCTCTGCCCCACGCAGCCGCAGAAGATCAGCATATTGATAATGCCGCGATAGTTCATATCGAGGTGATACCAGTGGTTCATCCCGGCACCGATAATCACCATCGAACGACCATGGGTTTTGTCGGCATTATCGGCGAACTCGCGGGCGATGCGGATAATTTGCGCCTGCGACACACCGGTGATTTTCTCTGCCCACGCTGGCGTATAGGCTTTAATTTCGTCGTAACGGGTCGCGCAGTTTTCATCATCCAGACCGCGATCCAGGCCGTAGTTGGCGAGCGTCAGATCGTAGACGGTCGCCACCCGCGCGGTAGAACCATCTGCCAGTTGAATGCGTTTTACCGGCAGTTTGTGCAGCAGGATATTCTCCAGCGAAACGCCGCTAACATGCTCGCTGCTTTCGCCGCCGAAATACGGAAAACCAACCTGCGCCACATCGTCGTGTTTACCGAGCAGGCTCAGATTCAACTCTACGTCAGCGCCATTGCCGCCGTCGCGTTGTTCAAGGTTCCATTTCCCTTTCTCCCCCCAGCGGAAGCCAATGGAGCCGTTCGGCGCAACCAGGTTGCCATCGTTATCAAGGGCGACGGTTTTCCATTCCGGGTTATTTTGCTGGCCCAGCGCATCCACCAGATCGGCGGCGCGCAACATACGTCCTGCAGCGTAATAACCGTCGCGCTCCTCGAGCATCACCAGCATCGGCATGTCGGTATAGCGACGCACATAATCGGTGAAATACTGGCTCGGTTTGTCCAGATGGAATTCACGCAGCATGACATGGCCCATTGCCAGCGCCATCGCGGCATCGGTGCCCTGTTTCGGCGCCAGCCACAAATCGCACAGCTTGGCGATTTCAGCGTAATCCGGCGTTACAGCAACGGTTTTGGTGCCTTTGTAACGAACTTCGGTAAAGAAGTGCGCATCCGGAGTACGGGTTTGCGGCACGTTAGAACCCCAGGCGATGATGTAGCTGGAGTTGTACCAGTCAGCGGATTCCGGTACGTCAGTCTGTTCGCCCCAGGTTTGCGGCGAGGCTGGCGGTAAATCGCAATACCAGTCGTAGAAGCTGAGGCAGGTGCCGCCGAGCAATGAAAGGTAACGCGCACCGGAAGCATAAGAGACCATCGACATCGCCGGGATCGGCGAAAAGCCTGCCACGCGGTCCGGGCCGTAGGTTTTAACGGTATAAACGTTGGATGCCGCAATCAGCTCGTTCACTTCCTGCCAGGAAGAACGCACAAAACCACCGCGGCCGCGCGCCTGTTTAAAGCTTTTCGCTTTATCGGCATCTTCAATGATGGAAGCCCAGGCATTCACCGGATCGGCATGTTGCGCTTTCGCTTCACGCCACAGTTTAATCAGGCGTTTACGCATCAGCGGATATTTCAGGCGGTTAGCGCTGTAGAGATACCAGGAGTAACTCGCGCCACGCGGGCAACCACGCGGTTCATGGTTAGGCATATCCGGGCGAGTGCGCGGGTAGTCTGTCTGTTGGGTTTACCATGTGACCAGCCCGTTTTTAACAAAGATCTGCCAGCTACAGGAACCAGTACAGTTCACGCCGTGGGTAGAGCGAACGATTTTGTCGTGCTGCCAGCGGCTACGGTATCCATCCTCCCAGTCCCGGTTGGTGTTTAAGAACTGGCCGTGCCCGTCGGCAAAGGTTTCGCCTTTCTGTTTGAAGTAGCGAAACCGGTCCAGGAATTTACTCATCGGGGTTCTCCTGTTGGAGCCTGTATGGCTCTCTTGCTAAATCGACATTGCTGCATTTGCCGCGACGGTAACCCTCGCAAAGACAAAGAGAATTGATGGCGATCAAGCCCTCAGGGCTTCACAAAAGCAGCAAAAAAGAGAATTACTCCCAAAGGGTTAGTAATTTCTGTTTTTTAATCAACTGATAAATAAGAGTTTTTATGAAAGAAGTGCAGAATTGTCTCTACTTTTCCAGAGTGCCAGGTATTAAGGGGTAGATGTCCTGGTTGACCCCTTGCGCACGAAAGCTCCCGTAGCAGGCTGAAGTAAATTGAATAGTATGTTGTAACTATATTCTGAATAAAAAAAAGCGCGGCTTTCACCGCGCAAGATAATCAACAAGTTTTCATTTTATTGTTTTTTACGCCCGTATATCGCCCAGGTGATCACAACGCAGGCAATATAGAACACGAGAAATACTTTCATTGCGCCAGCCGGAGAGCCGGTTAATGCCAGTGAAGTCCCAAACGCTTTCGGAATGAAAAAGCCGCCAATCGCACCAATTGCGGAGATAAACCCAAGCGCCGCTGCCGTTTCTGTCGCCGCTTCACGCATGGCTTCACTCTCGTTGCCGCCGCGTTTTTGGACGCGTTCCATGGTCATTTTGCGGAAAATAACCGAGATCATCTGGAAAGTAGAACCACTGCCGAGACCCGCCGTCAGGAACAGCACCAGGAAGACGCAGAAAAAGGCAATAAAGTTACCGCCAGTCCCTTCTGTGGGTAAGGTCAGGAACAGCGCCGCGCTGAAAATGGCCATCACCACAAAGTTCACCAGCGTGACTAGCGTGCCGCCGAGGCGATCGGAGATCGCGCCGCCAGCCGAACGCGCCAGCGCGCCAATCAATGGGCCGAAGAAAGCAAAATGCAGGATCTGTACATCCGGAAACTGCGTTTTCGACAGCATGGCGAAACCGGCTGAAAAACCGATAAACGAGCCGAAGGTTGCCAGATAGAGAAAGCTCATGATCCACAAGTGGCTGCGTTTCAGTACCGGCAATTGCGCGCGCAGTGAGGCCTTAGAGGTTGCCAGTTCGTTCATGCCGAACCAGGCCGCCAGCGTAAAGAAGGCCAGCAGCGGAACCCAGACCCAGGCCGCGTTTTCCAGATACAGTATTGAGCCGTCCGGCTGAGCCGCGCCCGCACCACCAAAAGCGGCAAAAATGGAAAAAGAGACGGCCAGCGGCGCAATCAATTGCATCACGCTGACGCCCAGATTGCCCAACCCACCGTTGATCCCCAGCGCGCCGCCCTGCTTCTGTTTCGGGAAGAAGAAGCTGATGTTCGCCATGCTGGAAGCAAAGTTTGCTCCGGCGAAACCGCACAGCAGCGAGATAATAATAAACGTACTAAAAGACGTGGTCGGATCCTGCACGGCAAAACCGAGCCATACACAAGGAATAATCAAAATCCCGGTACTGAAGGCCGTCCAGCGACGACCGCCGAACACCGGTACCATAAAAGAGTACGGAACACGGAGCAGCGCGCCGGAAACAGAGGGCAGCGCCGTCAGCATAAAGAGCTGGTCGGTGGTAAACTTGAAGCCCACTTTTGGCAGGTTAACAGCGACGGCGCTGAACAGCATCCAGACGCAAAACGCCAGAAGCAGGCAAGGAACGGAAATCCACAAGTTACGGCTTGCAATCGCATGTCCCTGCTGTTGCCAGAAAACCGGATCTTCCGGGCGCCATTCGGTAATAACCCGTGATGACGAACCTTTTTCCGGGATGGATGAGTGCTGCATATACACCTCTGTTGATCGGTTTGATGCCTGCCACCATAGTTTTTGCAGCGCCAGGTAAGTTGATATAAATCAAAGGAAAAGCAGCGCTTTCTACGCCCGAAAATTCACCATGCTCATTAGTGAGTAGGCATAACATACAAAAAAGGTGTGGTTTTTCACGGCCATCGCCGCTACCACGCAGATTGTTCCCACGTTGGTCGACACGCTGGCAATAAAGAGGTAATCCTTTAGAGGTATGGGTATACCCCAGGCGATAGCTGACAATACCGCCACCCGCAGCGCATGCGGTCAAGGAGCTTTCATCACTTATGCTAAAACGCCTCTTTTCTCCTATTTCGCTGGTTAACCAACTGGCGCTGCTGATGTTGCTGTCCACCGTTATCGGCGTGGCAGGCATGGCGATCTCCGGCTGGCTGGTACAGGGCGTTCAGGGCAGCGCGCACGCTATCAATAAAGCCGGTTCTCTGCGCATGCAGAGCTATCGCCTGCTGTCAGCGATTCCGCTGCACGAAGACAAGCAGTATCTGTTTGATGAAATGGAACATACCGCATTCAGCCCGGAGCTGGCGCTGGCCGCGCAGCGTGATGGCCAACAGGCGCAGCTTGCCGGGCTACAAAACTACTGGCACAGCATTGTGATCCCCGCCATCCGCCAGGCGCAACAACCCAGTGAAGCCGCAGACATTATCGCCATCTTCGTTGGCAGGATTGATAAACTGGTGACGTCGTTCGATCGCAGCACAGAACAGCGGATTGAACAGGTCATCATCATGCAACATCTGATGGCGCTGTTGATGGCTCTGCTGCTGCTGTTTGCCGTCATCTGGCTGCGTTCAAAACTGCTGCGCCCGTGGCACCAACTGCTGCAAATGGCGCGCGCCGTCAGCCAGCGTGACTTTACCCGCCGCGCCTCGATTAGCGGACGCAATGAAATGGCAACACTTGGTGAGGCGTTGAATAACATGTCCGCTGAGCTGGCGGAAAGTTACGCGGTGCTTGAGCAGCGCGTCAAAGAGAAGACTGCCGGGCTCGAGCAGAAAAACCAGATCCTGTCGTTTTTATGGCAGGCTAACCACCGTCTGCACTCGCGCATTCCGCTATGCGAACGCCTTTCACCGGTGCTTAATGGCTTGCAGGATTTAACCCTGCTGCACGATATCGAACTGCGCGTCTACGACACAGAAGATGAGAACAACCATCAGGAATTTACCTGCCAGTCGGATGCCAGCTGCGATGATAAAGGCTGCCATTTGTGCCCGCGCGGTGTCACAACGCCGCATCCAGGTTCTGGTTCCACGTTAAAATGGCGGCTGGCGGATGCCCATATGCAGTACGGTTTGCTGCTGGCGCAATTGCCCCCAGGCCGGCATTTAAGCCATGACCAGCAGCAACTGGTTGATACGCTGGTGGAACAAATAACCGCGACGCTGGCGCTCGACAGACACCAGGACAAACAGCAGCAGCTCCTGGTAATGGAAGAACGCGCCACCATTGCCCGTGAACTGCACGATTCAATCGCGCAATCCCTCTCCTGTATGAAGATGCAGGTCAGTTGCCTGCAAATGCAGGGCGATGCGTTACCGCAGAACAGCCAGCAGTTGCTGGGCCAGATCCGTAACGAGCTGAATACCTCCTGGGCGCAGTTACGCGAATTGCTGACCACCTTCCGCTTACAATTAACCGAGCCGGGGCTGCGCCCGGCGCTGGAAGCCAGTTGCCAGGAGTACAGCGATCGTTTCGGTTTCCAGGTGCGGCTCGACTATCAGCTTCCCCCTCGCCTGGTGCCGCCGCATCAGGCGATCCATCTGTTGCAAATTGCCCGCGAAGCGCTGAGCAATGCACTGAAACACTCCGGCGCAACCGCGGTCAGCGTCGCCGTAGAACAGCAAGAAAACCGGGTGATACTGCGCGTTAGCGATAATGGGCGCGGTATTCAGGTCAATGCTGAAAGGACAAATCATTATGGATTGATCATTATGCGTGACCGCGCGCAAAGCCTGCACGGCGATTGCCAGGTACGCCCCGTTGCCTCCGGCGGGACGGAGGTTATCGTTACGTTCATCCCTGAGACGTTTCTCTCACCCATGCAAGGAGATACCCATGAGTAACCCGCAACCGGCCACTATTTTGCTGATCGACGACCATCCGATGCTGCGAACCGGTGTGAAGCAGTTGATCGGCATGGCGCCCGACATCACCGTGGTCGGCGAAGCCAGCAACGGCGAGCAAGGGATTGAACTGGCGGATGCGCTCGATCCAGACCTGATACTGCTGGATCTCAATATGCCTGGCATGAACGGCCTGGAAACGCTCGATAAACTGCGCGAGAAATCGCTTTCCGGTCGGGTGGTGGTCTTCAGCGTTTCCAACCACGAAGAAGATGTGGTGACCGCACTGAAACGCGGCGCGGATGGCTACCTGTTGAAAGATATGGAGCCGGAAGATTTGCTGAAAGCGTTGCAGCAAGCAGCCGCGGGAGAGATGGTACTCAGCGAAGCGCTCACCCCGGTGCTGGCAGCAAGCCTGCGCGCCAATCGCGCGACCAGCGAGCGCGATATTCTCAAGCTGATTGCGCAGGGCTTGCCGAATAAAATGATTGCCCGCCGTCTCGATATCACCGAGAGCACGGTCAAAGTCCACGTTAAACATATGCTGAAGAAAATGAAGCTGAAATCCCGCGTTGAAGCCGCGGTGTGGGTTCATCAGGAACGCATTTTCTGATCGTTACGGGGCTGGCAGCGACCAGCCTGCGTTAGCGTTATCGTCCGTCATCGGCGGTACCACCGGCTCGGTCAGTTTCAGTTCAATGGTATTTGACGCCACGCGTTGCCCTTTGTCATCTTCCACCAGCGCGGTGAGCGTCCAGTGATTGCTCGCCCCTTCATCGCTATCCCAGCGCGGCATAATCAGCGTCCAGCCATCGGCACTGCGGCCATTCGCTGGCGGCGTCAGGCTAAGCGCCTGCGTATCGCCCTGCCAGCTAATCGAACGCACGCCATGCGTACTGTTGATTTGCAGCTTCAGCGCCACGGTTTCGCCAGGCTGTAAATCCCACGGCGGCGTAGCGAGAAACACCGACAACGTTTTGCGCTGACGATACTCATACACCGGGGTACTGTTGCGCGTTGGGCTGTCGTAACGGCTGCCACGCAGCGAACGGCTGGCGGCCACTTCGCTGGCTGAAAGTTGCTTCCACAACGGAACGCCAAAGCGGTAGTTGAGCTTCAGACCTAAGTCATTCTGGCTCAGACCGCTTTCGCCCTGGCGGTGTTCGGCGGTCAGCGTTACCAGTGGAACCGGGGTATAGTTGAGGCCCACTTTCACCGCTACCGGATTGTGATAACCGGTGCCGGTATCAAACAGATCCACATTCTCACCGAAGTATTGTTCGACGCTAAGGCTGGTATTGAGCGGCTGCCAGAACGGCAATCGCGCCTGCGCCGTCACGTCGTAGCCCCGCGCCATCCGCTGTTGCTGCGTGGCGGTTTGATAATTCCAGCTGCTCACAGGCTGGTAGTAGTTGGCGGAGAAACGCAGATACTCCCCCCACGCCTCGGCGCCTAACCCGGCGCGGCTATAGTTGTCATCCAGCAGCGTGTCGTAAAAAGTGTTATAGCCGAGCAACCAGTCGCCTGCTATCCAGCGCTGACCGAGCCCGACATTGCCCACCAGCCCCTGGTCCTGTTGCGTCACCCCGAGCTGCCCCCAACTGAGGTAGCGGTTATTATCCTGCAGAGGCACAAACCAGTCGCCGTGGCTGCCGGTAAAACTGCCCTCGTTATCGACCTTAAAATCGATATTGGCGCTGCCCCAGGGCGACAGCCAGGATTCCACTTTCTGGTTCACCTCATCGCTCACCACATCCCGCAATTGCCCGAAGGCAAACTGGCGCGCCTGCTCTCCCGCAGTTAGCCCGTTATCGGTCATACTGGCTTCACCGAAGGCTTTGACCATTTCCGCGACGTGTTTTTCCTGCGCGCCATTTTCTGGCGCCATGCCGAGATCCGGCAAACCATCGCCGTCATTATCGAAGGGGTTTTCCGCTTGCTGAACGAAGCTATTTTGTGCGGCATCGACAACATCGCCCGCCAGCAGCAATATCAGGAGAGATGAGACCTTATAATTCATAACACCGTACAGCACTTTGCTGATAATAATCCGCCCAGTTTTGTTGACATGAACCAGTAAGTTTAACGGTTTTGCCTCTGCTGTGCAGGGAGCGGCAAAATACCAGGAAAATCCTTACCCACCCGCTGCGGTGCAACTACAGTTAATGCACCAATGCTGAAAGAGAATCGCCATGAATTGTAAACTGCGCGGAGTGCTCTGTAGCGCGCTGCTGTTGTACGGCGTACAGGTAGACGCCAATGAACTGTTTAACCTGCAATCCCCGGCTTTCGCCGACAATGCGTTGATGGAGAAAAAATTCGCCGGTAACGCCAGCAATAATCCCAACTGTACCGGTGAAAATCAGTCCCCCGCACTGGTGTGGAGTAACCCGCCAGCCAATACAAAAAGCTTCGCCCTGTTGGTTCACGATCCGGAAGGCGCGAACGGGCTGGGGGTGACGCATCTGGTGGCTTACAATATTTCGCCGTCAACGACCGGTTTTGCGCCAAACGATCTGCGCGACGGCAAACATTATACCGGCGGGAAAAATAGCCCCGGTAATCTGCGCTGGCATGGCCCCTGCCCACCGCCTGGCAGCGGCGCGCACCATTACACCTTCACGCTGATTGCCACTTCACTGCCACCAACATTGCCGGAAGGGCTAACCCGCGAGGCGCTGTTAGATAAACTCAAAGGACACGCGCTGGCCGCCAGCGGATTGATCGGCCGCTTCGGACAATAATTTCCTGGTAAACCACTGATTCTGCGCCGTCGTCCTTTCACCGGGGACGGCGGCGCAGTAGCATAAGCCCCGTCCGCACAATGTTATCGAAGGAGTGAAAATGCAAAAGATCGTCATTGTCGCCACCGGCGCGGCTTATGGTAGCGAATCGCTGTTCAGTAGTTTGCGGCTGGCAATCGCCCTCTGCGAAGAAGAAAGCGCGAAGCAGTTGAAAGTGTTTTTAATGTCCGACGCGGTTACGGCTGGTCTGCGCGGGCAAAACCCGGCGGAAGGTTATAACCTGCAACAGATGCTGGAAATTTTGACCGCCCAGGGCGTGGTGGTGAAATTATGCAAAACCTGCACCGATGGACGCGGTATCACCGCCCTGCCGCTGGCAGATGGCGTGGAAATCGGCACGTTGGTGGAACTGGCGCACTGGACGGTGGCCGCGGATAAGGTATTAACTTTTTAATACCTCCGCGAGTTCAATACAATTTTCTTATGAATGACGTTCCGTCATCAAGTTTGCCTGTTGTGTTGCCGATAGCCACTTAAGACAACACAGCAGGTAAGATAATTATGTTTAGATCGATTAAATCCCGCATTATTGCGGCCACGGCGGGATGTCTCGCTATCGCTTTGCTTCTTAACACCATTATTAACTATCAGGTCACTCGCCAGCATAATCAAGAAATTCAACAGGATATCCTTTCCAGCACCAGCGTCAGCCACAGTATTGCCATTGCCGACTGGGTCGCCAGTAAAATGGAGATCATCAACTCGCTGCAAAGCGTTGCCTTAACTGACGATCCGGTGCCCATTTTCACGCAGATGGCGCATGCCGGTGGCTTCACCAATGTGTATATCGGTTACGCCAGCAAAACGGCGAAATTCTCCGATCCGACCGGCGTACCCGCCGATTATGATCCGACGATTCGTCCGTGGTATCAGCAGGTGCTGAAAGCGGATGCACCGGTAGTGACCGCACCGTATGTCGATGCAGGTAGCGGGAAACTGGTGGTCACATTTGCCGTACCGGTGAAAGAGAACGGTACGCTGAAAGGCGTGGTCGCCGGTGATGTTTCGATGGACAGCGTGGTCGCTAACGTACGCGGCATCAATCCATCGCCTAACAGCAGCGGTTTGCTGCTGGATAGCGACGGCACGGTGATTGCCGCGAACAGCGATAAACTGACGCTCAAACCCTTTGCAGAAGCGCTCAGCGGGGTGAGTTTCGCCGAGTTGCGCGCCGGGAAAACCGTCGAAGGCCAGTACGCTGGCGCACAGAAGATACTGCAAGCCACCCCGGTCAAAGGCACCCACTGGCTGCTGACCGTGGCGCTGGACAGCGCAGATTCCACGGCTGGTTTGCAGGCACAGCTCAAAGCGTCCGCCCTGTCGCTGGTCGTGCTGGTACTGGTTGCCGGTGGGGTCATGCACTGGATCGTGTCGACCATGCTTAAACGACTGCTGACGATTCGCGATGCGATGAATGCCATCAGTAACGGCACCGACGATCTTTCCCAGCGTTTACCGGTGGATGGCCATGATGAAGTGACGCAAATCGCCCATGCCTTTAACGCTTTCAGCGATAAATTGTCGGTGGTGATGGTTAAACTGCGTGATTCCAGTCAATCCGTGCAGCAAGCAGCGCAAGAGATTGCTGCGGGTAACCAGGATCTCTCAGGAAGGACTGAACAGGCGGCTTCCAGTCTGCGAGAAACGGCCAGCGCCGTTGAGCAGATCACCGCGTCGGTCGCCCAGTCCACCGATGCTGCCGCTCAGGCTAATCAGCAGGCACATGCGGCATCTGCAGCGGCATCCCGCGGCGGTCAGGTAGTGACGCAGGCGATCACCACCATGCAATCCATTGAAACCGCTTCTGCGAAAATCGGCGACATCACCAGTGTGATTGACGGTATCGCCTTCCAGACGAATATTCTGGCGCTGAATGCCTCCGTCGAAGCGGCACGCGCAGGCGAACAGGGACGCGGGTTTGCCGTGGTCGCCGGTGAAGTACGCAACCTGGCCAGCCGCAGTGCGCAGGCGGCGAAGGAGATCAAAACGCTGATTGATTCGACCACCGAAAGCGTCGCCACCGGTTCACGCTTTGTTCGGCTGGCGGGCGACAGTATGACCGACATTGTTTCCAGCATCGACAGTGTGTCGGTGATCATGCGTGAGATCACCGTCGCCACCAGCGAGCAGATGAAGGGCATTCAGGAAATCAATCATGCGGTTATCGATCTTGACCGGATGGTGCAGCAAAACGCCGAACTGGTGATCCAGTCCGCTTCCGCCGCAGGCGCGCTGCGCTCACAAGCCGGGGAGCTTGCTGAAACTGCCGGACATTTCCGCATTTAATCTTCTTTCGGCGCATTTCACCCACGGTTTTATGCGCCGACATCCCCCCTCGCCAGATAATGTAATTTTTGTTTAATCGCTACGTCATTATTTGATCAAAATCAGCATTAGTTATCCTTCACTTTGGTGTTATTGACTGAGTGAATTGTGAACAGAATCACGCGCGAGAAGTTTTCGTGGCGGAAAGCGTTGTTATAAAACTACGGGGTTGGAAAATGGCGGTGGTAAAAGCAAGTTTGAAATTATTTGGCGGGGATACGATTGTCGTTCGTTGTTCAGCAAATTGTCATATTCATCTGATGAGCGAGAAGAGCAGCGCGGCTAACGCGGAGACCGATATTTTAAGCGTCCAGAACCGCGCAAGCGCCTATCTGGCGGTGCCTTACAGCGGGATCTGGAACGTGCTGATCGATAGCCACAGCCAGTCGCTGGAGCACTCAATCAGCTACGTTGCAGCGTAATCGCTCAACAGACAAAACCAGGTTGCAGGTCCGGGCCTGGTTTTTCTCCCTCCAGCAAGCCACGCACTCTCCCCACCAGCTCATTCAGGCAGTCATCGTGCATGCCGAGTTTAATCAGTTCCTGTTCAAGCGAGAAAAGATACTGCGCATTGGTGCCAAGCGGGCCGCTGGCAGAGGCAATCAACGGGGCGATAGTTTGCGTGCGGGTATCGGATTCGTAGAGTGGATGGCGTGGATCCATAATAAACACCAGCGCGTTAATAACACGGCCATCGTCCAGCGCCAGCTTGCACCAGCTCGGCATATAGCAGCCGGTGATCATTTCGCGTTTCCACAGCAGCGACAGTTCTTCCGTAAGCGTTTCCTGCGGCAGACGGTAAGCGACACCGGTCGTACGGCCGCCCTCTTTCAGCGCCAGCATGCGGCCAGGCTGACAGGCCGTTCCGCGCCCTGCGGTTAAACGCAGGCAAAATGCGCGATGCCAGCCAACCAGCGTTCCGGTGCATGACTCTTCAAATTCCAGCGCCGGGTTCCACATCAGCGAACCGTAGCCGAAAATCCACACTGGCCCCTCATCCGGACGACAAGCGAGCGTCGCTGCCAGCGATGCGGCCCGTTGTTCCGCTGACCATAACAGCGACTCCTCAATGTCGCCAAACGCCGTTTTACAATCGGCTGTTCGCAAGAAATCACGTGTTAACATCTTTTACCTCCGCCACTGCCTGCTTCCCTGCGACTGCTCTACTGCTGTCTTCCCGACAAATGCTGCTTTAAGCGCAGCTTACTACGCACCATATGCAATTCGCAGGCCGCTTGCAATAGCACCAACACATTGAATATGGCTATAAATGGCGAAGTGTAATTATTTCATTGTGTTACTTCTTTTTGTGCCAGCGATCGTCATCGCCTTTTTCATAATCCTGTTTAACGGCCGCCCAGGCCACGCGATGCGCAGTCTCTTCGCGGCTGGCGTCATCGCGCCGATCGGCTTTGTCTTTATACTGCTCCCAGGCGCTATTAAACGCCTCTTTATAAATTTCCTGCGCATGAGCAGGCAGTACATGCTGGACGCTGTCAGGAAGATCGGATTTCTCTTTATAGGGCATGTTTTGGCTCCTTTTGGGCTAAATGAATAAGCCTGGTTGATAATCCCGCCGACTGCCACCACACCATGATTTATTGCGAATAAAAAATCACATCACATTGTTATATAAATATAATTTTCATGAGATATCATTTTTTCAGGCATTAGAATAAAAATGATATCGAGATAGTAAAACTAAGTAAAAACCCGACTGAAACTGGCGATTTTTTGCTATCTTAGGCCGCTGATAATTTTATCTATAATCCACATACACCTGCACTATGACGGAGCATCATAATGACAACAACGCACGAAGCGGTTAAAACCCGCCACAAGGAGACATCCCTCATTTTCCCGGTGCTGGCGCTGGCCGTGCTGCTTTTCTGGGGAAGTTCGCAGTCATTGCCAGTGGTGATTGGCATCAATATTCTGGCGCTGGTCGGTATTCTTTCCAGCGCCTTTAGCGTGGTTCGCCATGCTGACGTACTCGCACACCGCCTGGGCGAGCCCTATGGTTCGCTGATTCTGAGTCTCTCGGTGGTGATCCTCGAAGTGAGCCTGATTTCCGCGCTGATGGCGACAGGCGATGCGGCGCCAACGCTGATGCGCGACACGCTTTACTCTATCATCATGATTGTTACCGGCGGGCTGGTAGGGTTCTCTCTGCTGCTCGGCGGGCGTAAATTCGCCACCCAGTATATGAATCTGTTCGGCATCAAACAGTATCTCATCGCCCTGTTCCCGTTGGCGGTTATTGTGCTGGTGTTCCCGATGGCGCTGCCGGAGGCCAATTTCACTATTGGTCAGTCGCTGCTGGTGGCATTAATCTCGGCAGCGATGTACGGCGTGTTTTTGCTGATTCAGACCAAAACGCACCAGAGTCTGTTTGTTTACGAGCATGAAGACGAGAGCGACGACGACGATCCGCATCACGGCAAACCGTCTGCACACGGGAATTTGTGGCATACCGTATGGCTGATCGTGCATCTGATTGCAGTGATCGCGGTGACCAAAATGAACGCGAAACCGCTGGAGGCACTGCTGACAGAGATGAATGCGCCCGTCGCGTTTACCGGTTTCCTGGTGGCGCTGCTGATCCTGTCGCCGGAAGGCCTTGGGGCGCTGAAAGCGGTGCTGAATAATCAGGTTCAGCGCGCCATGAATCTGTTTTTTGGTTCGGTGCTGGCAACCATTTCCCTGACGGTCCCGGTCGTTACGCTGATTGCGTGGCTCACTGGTAATCACCTGGTTTTTGGCCTTGGCGCGCCCGAGATGATTGTGATGGTGTCCTCCCTGCTGCTGTGCCAGCTCTCCTTCTCGACCGGCCGTACTAATGTGCTGAACGGCGCGGCGCATATGGCGCTGTTTGCGGCTTACCTGATGACGATATTTGCCTGACGCCCTTTTACCTGGCCGATAAAAAACCCCGCATTTGCGGGGTTTTATTTTTTTACTCGGTGTCGAGTTCGTCGAAGCTTTTCACCAGATCGTCAATCGCTTTGATCTGCCTGAGGAACGGTTCGAGTTTGTCCAGCGGCAGCGCGGACGGGCCATCGCATTTTGCGTTGTCCGGATCCGGGTGCGCTTCAATAAACAGGCCAGCCAGTCCGGTTGCCATCCCTGCGCGAGCCAGTTCAGTGACCTGCGCACGGCGGCCGCCGGAAGCCGCGCCAAACGGGTCGCGGCATTGCAGTGCGTGGGTGACGTCAAAAATCACCGGCGAGTTATTGGAGACTTTCTTCATCACGCCGAAACCGAGCATATCCACAACCAGGTTGTCATAACCAAAGTTGGCGCCGCGGTCGCAGAGGATCACTTTGTCATTACCGCCTTCATGGAATTTATCCACGATATTGCCCATCTGGCCAGGGCTGACGAACTGCGGTTTTTTCACGTTAATTACCGCGCCGGTTTTCGCCATCGCTTCCACCAGGTCGGTCTGGCGGGCGAGGAATGCCGGAAGCTGAATCACGTCGACCACATCGGCCACCGGCTGCGCCTGGGAAGCTTCATGCACGTCGGTGATCACTTTTACGCCAAAGGTCTGTTTCAGTTCCTGGAAAATTTTCATCCCCTCTTCCAGACCCGGCCCGCGATAGGACTTGATGGAAGAACGGTTGGCTTTATCAAAAGAGGCTTTGAACACATACGGAATGCCCAGTTTCTGGGTCACAGTCACGTAGTGTTCGCAAATGCGCATCGCCAGATCGCGGGATTCCAGCACGTTCATACCACCAAACAGCACAAACGGCAGGTCGTTCGCAACGTTAATGTCGCCAATGCTGACCACTTTTTGTTTCATAAAATCGCCTTATCAAGTGTGAATCGGAACTTACTTTTAATGCAGGGTAATCTGTTTGTGCGAAATCGTGTTGATTTGCGCGCGGATCATCTCGCTAATCGGATCCTCCGGACACTGCTCGACGAAGTAACTCAGGTCGTGCAGCGCCACATGATCGCAATCAAGCTGGGCGTAAATCAGCCCGCGGTCACGGATTTCATAGGGATCTTCCGGATTAAACTGTAACAGCGCTTCACTGGCGCGCAATGCCAGCTCCATCTGTTGCTCTTCCATCAGCGCTGACTTTAAGGTATCCAGCAGCTTGCGGATCACTTCAGCGTTGTCGGCTTCATCCAGATCTTCGTTAAACAGCTCGGCGACCGGGCTGATATTGCCCTTCAGCCAGACTTCGAGCGTATGCTCGTCCAGCGTGTCGCCATTAAACGGGTTAATGAGCCACATTTCGCCGTCCAGCCACTCGGCACGCAGGATCAGCTGCGTCGGGAAAATGACCGGCGTCAGCGGAATGTCGAGACGCCCGGCGACCCACAATAAAATCGCCCCCAGAGAGACGGCGCTTCCCTGACGATTTTCCAGCACTTTATCCAGCCACAGTGCATCAGACAGACGGTAAACCCCACGCGTGTCTTTAAAACCCCATTCGCCGTAAAACAACTCAATGAGCTTTTCCAGCTGCCAGTCCTGAGGCTTCGCCTGACTTATTTCCTCTCGCGCCAGGCTCAGCAGACGCTCCAGCTCTTCATGCACGTACAATGAAGGAAAATCATCGCGAATCAGCTCTGAAACAAGGATCATCCCGTCGCATAATGGCGCGTTGTTAAATTCGAAATCAGCTAACGACCTCATTTCTTACCCCAGTATCGGTACTTTTGTGGCGGCGAGTTTAATGATGATGTACAGCACCACCAGCCCCAGCATAAAGGCGATAAAACCCGTTTGCTGGCTGCGCGGACGATGTCGTCCAAGCGCGATAAAACCCAAAACGATGTAGATGATAACGCCAAACAGCTTTTCAGTCAGCCAAGCGCCTTTAACAGTAAAAGGTAAATAGCCCGTTACCCACATCAACCCGCCACCGCTTAACAGCAATAGGCTGTCGACCACATGCGGCACCACCCGCACCCAGCGGGCCTGCGCGCGTGGGTTGTTCGCCCAGCGCCACCAGTAGCGTAAAACGAACAGGCTAATGGTCAACGCAACGCAGGTCAAATGCAATGTAATCAGTATGTTAAAGGCGTGCATCGCGCATTACTCCTGTAAAGGCCGCTTTCCCAGCGTCAGCCGCTCATTACCGCCATAATCCCGGCAGGTTTCCACTTCCTGCCAGCCATATTGTGAAAACAGCGCACGCACCGCCGCGCCCTGCTGCCAGCCATGTTCCAGCAGCAGCCAGCCACCCGGCTGCAGAAAGCGTCGCGCGTCGCAAATGATGGTCTGTAAATCGGCGAGACCATGATCGGCCGCCACCAGCGCGCTCAGCGGTTCAAAGCGGACATCGCCCTGCGCGAGATGCGGATCCTGCTCGTCAATATAGGGAGGATTGCTGACAATCATGGCGAACTGCTGCCCTGCAAGCGCACTGAACCAACGACTTTGCAGGATATTGACATTGGTAATCGCCAGGTGTTCCGCATTGCGTTGCGCCAGTGCTACCGCTTCAGCAACCACATCGACGGCAGTAACGTGGCAATCCGGCCGTTCGCTGGCCAGCGCCAGCGCGATCGCGCCGGTGCCGGTACCCAGATCGAGAATGCGACACGGCGAAGCGGGAAGACGGTTTAACGCCTGCTCAACCAGGCACTCCGTGTCCGGGCGCGGGATCAGCGTCGCCGGAGAAACAAACAGCGGCAGCGACCAGAATTCGCGCTCACCGACCAGATGCGCCACCGGTTCGCCAAGCGCACGTCGCGCCAGCAGCGCATCCAGTTGCTGCTGCTGTTCCGCCGTAAGCACCGTTTCACCAAAAGCGAGAATGAAGGTGCGCGTTTTGCCGGTTACAAACCCCAGCAGAATTTCAGCGTCGCGGCGCGGGCTTTCGCTCGTCTGCAACTGGCTTATCGTCGTACGCAACCACTGTTGATAGTCCATTATTCCTGCTCGGAAAGCGCCGCCAGTTGATCGGCCTGGTATTCCTGCACAATCGGCTCGATCAGCATATCGAGCTTGCCTTCCATCACCTCATCAAGACGGTAGAGCGTCAAGTTGATGCGGTGATCGGTAACGCGCCCCTGCGGAAAATTGTATGTGCGGTTGCGATCGCTGCGATCGCCGCTGCCCAGCAGATTGCGGCGGGTTGATGCTTCCGCCTGCTGGCGTTTCGCCATCTCTGCCGCGTGGATACGCGCGCCCAGCACCGACATCGCTTTGGCTTTGTTTTTATGCTGTGAACGTTCGTCCTGGCATTCGACCACAATCCCCGTCGGCAGGTGGGTAATACGGATTGCCGAGTCGGTGGTGTTAACGTGCTGGCCGCCAGCCCCGGAGGAGCGGAAAGTATCAATACGCAGATCCGCCGGGTTGATATCCGGTAGCTCAGCTTCAGGCAACTCCGGCATGACGGCAACAGTACAGGCCGAAGTGTGAATACGCCCCTGTGATTCGGTCGCCGGGACGCGCTGCACGCGATGGCCGCCCGATTCAAACTTCAGACGCCCGTAGACGCCTTCGCCGCTGATTTTGGCGATCACTTCTTTATAGCCGCCATGTTCGCCTTCGTTAGCGCTCATGATCTCCACGCGCCAGCGGCGGGCTTCCGCGTAGCGGCTGTACATGCGGAACAGATCGCCGGCAAATAATGCTGCTTCGTCACCGCCCGTACCCGCGCGCACTTCAACGAAGGCATTGCGTTCGTCATCCGGATCTTTCGGCAAGAGTAAAACCTGTAAATGCTGCTCCAGTTGCTCACTTTTCTCTTTCGCATCGCGCAACTCTTCCTGCGCCATTTCACGCATTTCCGGGTCGTCGAGCATCATCTGTGCCGTTTCAATATCTTCCTGAACCTTTTGCCAGTCAGTAAAACAGCGCGACACATCGCTTAGCTGCGCATATTCCCGCGACAGCGCACGGAAACGATCCTGGTCGGCAATAGTTTGCGCATCACCCAGCAGCGCCTGAACTTCTTCATGGCGTTCATGCAGGGCTTCCAGTTTGGCAACGATAGAAGGCTTCATAGGCGTAAATGCACCTTTTAATAATCAGAGAGTGGTGTTGTGCTAATCCAGCCCGAGGCTGTTGCGCAAAGTATGCAGGCGCTCATCATCCCCGTCACGGGCGGCCTGCTGAAGAGATTTGGTTGGGGCGTGGATCAGCCGGTTAGTCAGCTTCCACGCGAGGTCCTGCATGATAACCTGCGGATCGCCGCCCTGCTCCAGCGCAGCCAGCGCTTTAGCGGTCAGCTCATCGCGCACGGCTTCGGAATGGCTGCGGTATTCACGGATAGTCTCGCTGGCGCTTTGCGCGCGCAGCCATGACATAAATTCGCTGGTTTCCTGGGCGACGATGGTTTCCGCCTGCACCGCAGCGGCTTTACGTTGCGCCAGATTATGCTGAATGATGCTTTGCAGATCGTCGACGCTGTAGAGATAAGCGTTGGCCACTTTCCCCACTTCCGGCTCAACGTCGCGCGGCACGGCGATATCCACCAGCAGCATCGGCTGGTTGCGTCGCGCTTTCATTGCGCGTTCCACCATCCCTTTACCGATGATCGGCAGCGGGCTGGCGGTAGAACTGATAACAATATCAGCGTCTTTCAGACGCTCGTCGATTTCGCTCAGGGAGATAACGTCCGCGCCGACTTCTTCCGCCAGCACCTGCGCGCGTTCACGCGTACGGTTAGCAATGATCATCTTCTGCACTTTGTGTTCGCGCAGATGGCGGGCAACCAGCTCAATGGTTTCGCCCGCGCCAACCAGCAATACGGTGACCGTCGAGAGGGATTCAAAGATCTGCCGCGCCAGCGTACAGGCGGCAAAGGCGACCGACACGGCGCTGGCGCCTATATCGGTTTCCGTACGCACCCGTTTAGCCACGGAGAAAGATTTCTGGAACATGCGTTCCAGATCGCTGGCATTGTCATGCCCGCGCTGCGAATCGGCGTAGGCTTTTTTCACCTGACCGAGAATTTGCGGCTCGCCAAGCACCAGAGAATCCAGCCCGCTCGCTACGCGCATTAAATGGCTGACGGCGTCATTATCCTGATGCCAGTAAAGACTCTGGCGCACTTCCTCTTCGCTCAGGTGATGGTAATCACACAACCAGCGAACCAGCGCTTCGCGCAGGTTTTCCCGCTCTTCGACGCTCAAATAAAGCTCGGTGCGGTTACAGGTTGAAAGCACCACTCCACCCTGCACCATCGGCTGCGAGAGCAGGCTTTCCAGCGCCTGGTCAAGCGTATCCGGCGAAAATGCAATGCGTTCTCGCAGCGAAACGGGTGCCGTTTTGTGGTTGATGCCAAGAGCTAAAAGGGTCATGAGCGCGGGAATAGTACCAACGTTGATAAGGTTAGACTGCACGCATCATACAGGATGCGCACGGTCAATAAAAGAGAGACTCTCCTTTCGGAGTAATTGGTATTTTAATGATTTAAGACAACTTGAACGTAGACGCTGTTACAGTGCGGCGCTAGCATTAAGCCTAATCACCGCAACCTCTCTCAAGGATTTGTCATCGTTATGACTCTGTCGGACTTCCGCTTTATTCGCCTGCTGCCGCTGGCCAGCCTCGTTTTGACCGCCTGTACGCTCAACGCGCCCAAAGGACCGGGGCAAAGCCCGGATTCGCCGCAGTGGCGTCAGCATCAGCAGCAGGTGCGCGCATTAAGTCAGTATCAGACGCGCGGTGCCTTCGCTTACCTGTCCGATCAGCAAAAAGTCTACGCCCGCTTCTTCTGGCAGCAGACAGGCGAAGATCGTTACCGTTTGCTGCTGACCAACCCGCTGGGCAGCACCGAACTGGAGCTGAATGCGCAGCCGGGCAATGTGCAACTGGTCGATAATAAAGGCCAGCGCTATACCGCTGACGATGCCGAAGAGATGATCGGCAAGCTGACCGGCATGCCTATCCCGCTCAATAGCCTGCGCCAATGGATCCTCGGTCTGCCGGGTAATGCCACCGATTACAAACTTGACGATCAGTATCGCCTGAGCGAGCTGAACTACAGCCAGGGCGGTAAAAGCTGGAAAGTCGTTTATGGCGGATATGACAGCAAAACCCAGCCGGCAATGCCTGCAAATATGGAGCTGAGCGACGGCAGCCAGCGTATCAAGCTAAAGATGGATAACTGGATTGTAAAATGACAACCTGGCCCGCTCCGGCGAAACTTAACCTGTTTTTATACATTACCGGCCAGCGAGCTGACGGCTATCACACCTTACAGACGCTTTTTCAGTTTCTCGATTATGGCGATACGCTGACCATCGAACCGCGCAGCGACGGTGAAATCCGTCTGTTAACCCCCGTTGCCGGGGTGCCTGACGAAGAGAATCTGATCGTGCGCGCTGCACGTTTGCTGATTAAACGCGCCCGCGAAACCGGGCGTTATCCTGAGGGCAGCGGCGCCGATATTGCGATTGATAAGCGTCTGCCAATGGGCGGCGGCCTTGGCGGCGGTTCATCAAATGCCGCGACCGTGCTGGTTGCCTTGAATCATTTATGGGGCTGCCAACTGAGCGTTGATGAGCTGGCAGCGCTTGGCCTGCAACTGGGTGCGGATGTCCCGGTATTTGTGCGCGGGCATGCGGCCTTTGCTGAAGGAATTGGCGAGATCCTGACGCCGGTTAATCCACCAGAGAAATGGTATCTGGTGGCGCATCCGGGCGTCAGCATTCCCACGCCGGTCATTTTCAAAGATCCCGAGTTACCAAGAGCGACACCGAAGCGGTCAATCGAAACGTTGCTAAATTGTGAATTCGGCAACGATTGCGAGGTTATCGCAAGAAAACGTTTTCGCGAGGTTGATGCCGCGCTTTCCTGGCTGTTAGAATACGCGCCGTCGCGCCTGACTGGCACAGGAGCCTGTGTCTTTTCCGAATTTGACACCGAATCCGCCGCTCGTCAGGTGCTTGAGCAAGCCCCGGAATGGCTGCACGGTTTTGTCGCGCGAGGCGTCAACCTCTCGCCGCTAGCACAAACCATCGCCGGGCAAGCTGAGCTCCGGTGACAACGTCACATGTTCCAGACGTTGCATCGCGCTCTTTAATACACCGCATGGATAGAATTTCGCCCTGACCGCACATTCTGGCGTATTCTATCCACCACTGGACGCATGCCTGAGGTTCTTCTCGTGCCTGATATGAAGCTTTTTGCTGGTAACGCTACCCCGGAACTAGCACAACGTATTGCCAACCGCCTGTACACTTCTCTCGGCGACGCCGCTGTAGGTCGCTTTAGCGACGGCGAAGTCAGCGTACAAATTAATGAAAACGTACGCGGTGGTGATATTTTCATCATCCAGTCCACTTGTGCTCCCACAAACGACAACCTGATGGAACTGGTTGTCATGGTTGATGCGCTGCGTCGTGCTTCCGCAGGCCGTATCACCGCGGTCATTCCTTATTTCGGCTACGCCCGCCAGGACCGTCGCGTACGTTCTGCCCGTGTGCCAATTACCGCAAAAGTCGTTGCTGATTTCCTTTCCAGCGTTGGCGTTGACCGCGTGTTGACCGTTGACCTGCATGCTGAACAGATTCAGGGCTTCTTCGATGTGCCGGTTGATAACGTATTCGGTAGCCCGATCCTGCTCGAAGATATGCTGCAACTGAACCTGGACAACCCTATCGTGGTTTCTCCGGACATTGGCGGCGTGGTTCGCGCCCGTGCTATCGCCAAACTGCTGAACGATACCGATATGGCGATCATCGACAAACGCCGTCCGCGTGCTAACGTCTCTCAGGTGATGCACATCATCGGTGACGTGGCTAACCGCGACTGCGTACTGGTTGACGATATGATCGATACCGGTGGTACGCTGTGCAAAGCGGCAGAAGCGCTGAAAGAGCGTGGCGCAAAACGCGTATTTGCTTACGCGACGCACCCGATTTTCTCTGGTAATGCGGTGAATAACCTGCGCAACTCCGTGATCGACGAAGTGGTAGTCTGCGACACCATTCCGCTGAGCGAAGAGATCAAAGCGCTGCCGAACGTACGTACGCTGACGCTGTCTGGCATGCTGGCCGAAGCTATCCGTCGTATCAGCAACGAAGAATCTATTTCTGCGATGTTCGAACATTAATCGCTGCTAAATAGAAAACCCGCTGCGGCGGGTTTTTTTATCTTTGAATGTCATTTGTATGATTTATTAAGTCGTTATTAATTTCCACCTCCAGGATGAAATAACATCGTGAATAAATTTTTCACTCCACATGTTCTGCCTTTCCGCGCGTTAATTGAGGCGTGCTGGAAAGAAAAATACACGATGGCTCGCTTTACCCGCGATCTCATCGCCGGTATCACCGTCGGGATTATCGCCATTCCCCTGTCGATGGCGCTGGCGATTGGCAGCGGTGTCGCGCCACAATATGGCCTGTATACCTCGGCGATTGCCGGTATCGTTATCGCCCTGAGCGGTGGTTCACGCTACAGCGTTTCCGGCCCGACCGCTGCGTTTGTGGTGATCCTCTACCCGGTGTCACAACAGTTTGGCCTTGCGGGCCTGCTGGTTGCCACGTTGATGTCCGGGGTGTTCCTGATCCTCTTCGGGCTGGCGCGTTTTGGCCGGTTGATTGAATATATTCCGCTTTCCGTGACGCTCGGTTTTACCTCCGGTATTGGTATCACCATCGCCACAATGCAGCTTAAAGATTTTCTCGGGCTGCATATGACGCATGTCCCGGAACATTACCTGCAAAAAGTTGGCGCACTGGTGATGGCGCTGCCCACCATTAATTTTGGTGATGCTGCAATCGGTGTGACAACACTGGCAACGCTGGTTCTCTGGCCGCGCTTACGCTTACGTTTGCCCGGCCACTTGCCTGCGCTGCTGGCTGGCTGTGCGGTTATGCTGGTGGTGAACCTGCTCGGCGGTCATGTTGCTACTATCGGTTCCCAGTTCCAGTACACGCTGGCAGATGGCACACAGGGCAACGGTATCCCTCAGCTTCTGCCGCAACTGGTATTGCCATGGGATCTGCCGGGTTCGAATTTCACCCTCAGTTGGAACTCACTCCAGGCGATGCTGCCCGCCGCGTTTTCGATGGCCATGCTGGGCGCCATTGAATCGCTGCTCTGCGCGGTGGTGCTGGACGGAATGACCGGCACCAAACACAAAGCCAACAGCGAACTGATTGGCCAGGGCATGGGGAATATTATCGCGCCGTTCTTTGGCGGTATCACCGCGACGGCAGCGATTGCCCGCTCTGCCGCCAACGTGCGCGCGGGTGCCACTTCGCCCATTTCGGCCGTGATACACGCACTGCTGGTGATCCTGGCATTACTGGCGCTGGCGCCTCTGCTCTCCTGGCTGCCGCTGTCGGCGATGGCCGCGCTGCTGTTAATGGTGGCGTGGAATATGAGTGAAGCGCACAAAGTGATCGATCTGCTGCGTCGCGCGCCCGCCGATGACATTGTGGTGATGTTGATGTGTATGTCGCTGACGGTGTTGTTCGATATGGTTATCGCCATTAGCGTCGGGATTGTGCTGGCCTCGCTGCTGTTTATGCGCCGCATTGCGCGGATGACGCACCTGGCGGCAGTGAATGTCAGCGTGCCGGATGACGTGCTGGTGCTGCGCGTTATTGGCCCGCTGTTCTTTGCCGCTGCGGAAGGTGTGTTCAGCGATCTGGAAACCCGCATCGCCGGTAAGCGAATTGTCGTGCTGAAGTGGGATGCCGTGCCGGTGCTCGATGCTGGCGGGCTGGATGCTTTCCGCCGTTTTGTTGCCCGCCTGCCGGAAGGTACCGAGCTGCGTGTCAGCAATCTGGAGTTTCAGCCGTTACGCACGCTGGCGCGCGCCGGTGTGCAGCCCATCCCTGGCCGACTGTCTTTCTTCCCTAATCGCGACGCGGCATTAGCCGATCTGTGAACCGGATGCGGAATAACGATTCCGCATCATCACCTCTATCGCCCGTTGTAGCCATTGCAGCACTTCGGGCGTCATCCATGTCCCCTTCATCAGGTGTGGTTCCTGCTGCATCGCAGTGCGAAACTTTTGTTGCGTCTGCGCATCCGTTCCGGCGTAAGACTGGAACAGCGCCAGCCAGTTTTGCGCCAACGCCTGCGCCTCTTCCGACTGCGGATCCAGTGATTGTCGCTGGGCGAGATGCAGTTTTGCCACCAGCGGCGGCCACTCCATCATGCGGTCAAAATAGTGGGCCCGTGTGAAGGCCATCTCTTCTGGCGACAGATAACGCTGCCAGATAGCGAGTTTACTTTCTGCGAAACTGCGGGTAATAAAATCGACGATGCTTTGCGTAATGCCGGTTTGCTCGCGCATCTGTGGTTCGACGCTGTGCATCTCGTTTAAGCGGGTAAGAAACTCCGGCTTATTCGCCGTATCGTCTTCAAGACGGCTCATCCAGCGCGTCGCCAGATCCATCGCACGCGTATCGTCCGGCGGGCAATTTTCTGACAACAATTTCTGCGCTTCACTCACCATTTCGGCCCAGGCCTGCTCCCGCGTCTCGTCTGGTGTGGCAAACGGCAATTCCTGTAGCTCTTGCGGGGTAAACCAACAATCGTACATTTTCATCATCTCCAGTGTCTGTAGCCATGACTCCAGGTCAGGCTCCGCACCGCTGGCAAGACCGTCACGCAAAGCTATGAGCTGATGACGTAATGTGACAATGTCACGCATTTGCTTATCAAGCATTGTAATTTGCTGATCCAGCAATTCCGCCAGCGGACGCGTCTCCTGCGCCAGATAATCATTAATTGCCGCCAGTTCCATTCCTGATTTCGCCAGCGCCTGAATCATATGCAGGCGTTTCACATCAGCAAGGTTATAGAGCCGATAACCGGCGGCACTTCGGGCAGAAGGCAGCAGCAAACCAATATGTTCATAGTGATGCAGCGTGCGCACACTGATTCCCGCCCGCCGCGACAACTCTCCAACCTGAATCAACATGGCTTCCCCCTTCTTCTCCACAGACCGGACTTTCGGGCCTGACGTTACGTGAGGGTCAAGCAGAACACAAAAAAAAACGGCTCGCTCAGGAGCCGTTATTGAAAAATTCATCTTTAGCTGTGATGTTGCCGGTCACGGCGGCAGCGTTTGTCATAGTGGCGAACCCACCAGTATTTATCGCACACCTGCTCATGGCCTCCTACGCGGGCGCCTGCGAGCCAGAGAACAGCTCCGAGGAAGATACTGAGTACCGCGCCGTGCGCAAAAAATTGCGGCAGGTTAAGCTGTGGAAGCTGGTTTAGAATAGAGTAACCAACACCGACAACCATCACTACCAACCCCAACCCCATGAGCACATTACCGAGTAACGAAGCGTTTTTGCGTTTCATATGTCACCTCCGGAACGACGGGTTGGATGGGAAAACCCCAATCCTTGTGAATAAAGTATAGACAGTGCTCTTTTTGGCGGTTGCGGGCACGATCACAATTACATATGTTTGACTAACAGAAATTTACAAATAAGCGATTGAACTACTTGAATTTCGAATGATTGAGGTGAGCAATCATTATCATTTTCCACCTGATACCGTGAGAATTTTGTCATCGCGCCCCGCACAACGTAAACTACGCGCCGGATATTGACCTGGTCAGGAATAAAAAGTGACGATTAAACTGATTGTCGGGCTGGCGAACCCTGGCGCTGAATACGCTGCGACACGCCACAATGCGGGCGCCTGGTATGTCGATTTACTGGCAGAGCGCGCGCGCGCTCCGCTGCGCGATGAACCGAAATTTTTCGGTTATACCTCGCGCATTAATCTGGCGGGCGAAGATGTACGTCTGCTGGTGCCGACCACCTTTATGAACCTGAGCGGCAAAGCGGTGGCGGCGATGGCGACTTTTTATCGCATCAATCCGGATGAAATCCTTGTCGCGCATGACGAGCTGGATCTGCCGCCTGGCGTGGCGAAGTTCAAACTAGGCGGTGGACACGGCGGCCATAACGGCCTGAAAGACATCATCAGTAAACTGGGGAATAACCCCAATTTTCACCGTTTGCGCGTGGGTATCGGTCATCCGGGGGATAAAAACAAAGTTGTCGGTTTTGTACTGGGCAAACCGCCGGTTTCTGAACAGAAGCTGATCGATGAAGCCGTTGACGAAGCGGCACGTTGTACAGAGATCTGGCTGAAGGACGGTTTAACCAAAGCCACCAACCGCCTGCACGCCTTTAAGGCACAGTAACCCCACTGCAACGGCAATTTTGCCGCGCGTTACATCGGTTACGTGTATAATAGGCAAAGTTATTCACTTTTCTACAATCCGTTTTACTCAACGGGTTGATTATCAAGAGATTAAGGTAATTACATCATGGGATTCAAATGCGGTATCGTTGGTCTGCCCAACGTAGGTAAATCCACCCTGTTCAACGCGCTCACCAAAGCAGGTATTGAAGCGGCAAACTTCCCCTTCTGTACTATTGAGCCGAACACCGGTGTCGTACCGATGCCCGATCCGCGTCTGGACAAACTCGCGGAAATCGTTAAGCCTCAGCGCATTCTGCCGACCACGATGGAATTTGTTGATATCGCCGGCCTGGTAAAAGGCGCGTCCAAAGGTGAAGGCCTGGGCAACCAGTTCCTGACCAACATCCGCGAAACCGAAGCCATCGGCCACGTTGTACGCTGCTTTGAAAACGACAATATCATCCACGTTGCCGGTAAAGTTGACCCGGCGGAAGATATCGACGTTATCAATACCGAACTGGCGCTGTCCGATCTGGAAACCTGCGAGCGCGCGATTCATCGCGTGTCCAAGAAAGCAAAAGGCGGCGATAAAGATGCGAAAGTTGAACTGGCCGCGCTGGAGAAATGCCTGCCGCAGCTGGAAAACGCCGGTATGCTGCGCGCGCTGGATCTGAGCAAAGAAGAGAAAGAAGCCATTCGTTATCTGAGCTTCCTGACGCTGAAACCAACCATGTACATCGCTAACGTCAATGAAGACGGTTTCGAAAACAACCCGTATCTGGACCAGGTTCGCGCCATCGCGGAAAAAGAAGGCTCTGTAGTCGTGCCGGTTTGTGCCGCGGTTGAATCGGATATCGCCGAGCTGGATGACGAAGAGCGTGATGAGTTCATGGCCGAACTGGGTCTTGAAGAACCGGGCCTGAACCGCGTGATCCGCGCAGGTTATGCCCTGCTGAACCTGCAAACCTACTTCACCGCCGGTGTGAAAGAAGTTCGCGCCTGGACAATCCCGGTTGGCGCAACGGCTCCGCAGGCCGCCGGTAAAATCCACACCGACTTTGAAAAAGGCTTTATCCGCGCGCAAACCATCGCTTATGAAGACTTTATTGCTTACAAAGGCGAGCAAGGCGCGAAAGAAGCCGGCAAAATGCGTGCAGAAGGCAAAGAGTACATCGTTAAAGATGGCGATGTGATGAACTTCCTGTTCAACGTCTAATCGTTTCTGTTGTCTCATGCGATCTCACGCATCGCATGTTCATCAACAATCCCCCGAAAATCCACGCAGCTGCGTGGATTTTTTCTTTTCATGGCTTCACACATAATCTCGCCACGACGCAGACAGAAATGAGAACACTCAGTTTCCATCTTCACTTTAAGTGAATGCAATAGCTGACAAGGACTCGCCATGCTCACTGACACACACTGCCGGGTTGAAAGAAAAACTCTATCGACTTAATGACTTCAACGGCCCCGGCCCTGAAGTGAAGCACAACGGCAAATCCAGCAAGTTCGCATTAGATGAGTATCCAGCAGTAAAACTCGCCGAAGCGCGAGAGAAATGCGAGTAAGCGCCGAAGCAAGCCGCGGAAGGAGCCAGTCCACAGCCATTTACCAGAAAGACAATGCCAGGCTGACTCTCAAAGTCTCTGATGTGCAGACTCACGGCCCCGTTGGGGTTCCGGTCCGGGTCATATTGAGATACCTGGCAACGGATTCAAACACTCTCGGAACCCTGTGAGAAGGAAGATTGTCCCGCATCGTTGAGTTTTTCTAAAAACGGGGCTGAATATAAATCGTTTTTACTGCCAATATCCCAGAGTTATTAATACCGTATGACAACGGGATCACTCTGGAGCAACGCTGTTGTGAACGCAAAACACATGAAATACTCCGACTGGAGTCTGCTTTTCCTGCTCTCATTGCTTTGGGGCGGTTCTTTTTTCTTCAACGGCATTCTGGTGAGATATATCCCTCCGTTGCCACTGGTGGCGGCACGAGTCACGCTTGCAGCAGCCGTACTGTGGAGCGTGTTGTTAATCTCCCGGACACCTGTGCAGCACAGCGCAAAACTCTGGGGTAGTTTCATGGTTATGGGATTGCTTAATAATGTTCTGCCGTTCCTGCTTATCGCCTGGGGACAGTCGCACATTGCCAGCGGCACGGCAGCCATACTTAACGCCACCACGCCGCTTTTTACCATACTGCTGGCGCACCGTTTTACATCAGATGACCGTCTTTCCTGGAGTCGTTGCGTTGGCCTGTTAACCGGCTTTGGCGGCGTTGCATACATGCTGGGCCATGAAAATCTTGCCGGTGAGGATCACAGCCTGGCCGCAGAACTTGCCGTGCTGGCTGCCGCCCTCAGCTATGCCATTGCCAGCCTCTGGGGACGGCGGTTTATGCGGGCAGGTCTGTCACCGCTGGTACCCGCTGCAGGACAACTGACAGCCTCCGCGTTGCTGACGTTACCTGTGGCTTTCCTGAACGGTAATATCAATACATTACTGCACGCAGACGCCATCTGCTGGATGGCTCTTGCAGGTCTGGCAATTTTCTCCACCGCCGTGGCGTATCTGATTTTTTTCCGTCTGCTAGCGAGCGCCGGAGCAACCAACCTGATGCTGGTGACCTTTCTTATCCCCGTCACGGCTGTGCTGGCTGGCTTTGCGTTGCTGGGCGAATCCCTGACTGCTGATAAGCTCATCGGGATGAGTATTCTGGCTGCCGGACTAATGATTCTGGATGGACGGCTCCTGTCTGCAGTCCAGCATCGCGCCGCCGGCAAGCCAGCACCGTAATAACCTGCAGCCCTGTATTCTGAACTGGCTATGTCAGTCATCCGGCTATGTTTTATGACAGTGTGAACAATCGGCGATCACTATCCTGCAGAGGCCTGGGCTGAAATCAGTGCCTGACCGGAGTGCCCCACCCTTACAGATGTCATAAAAAGTTTGTCGGATGTTTGAGGGCGTGAAGCGAATATGGCCCTCTTTTTATGGATTTTTTCGGAGATGAACCGCTCATGATGGTAAATTTAACCAAACATAGAGCTAAGAATAATGGGGGAAACAATGATTACACAGCAAGCGCCGCAGCTTGAAACAGAACGCCTGATTTTAAAGCAATTTACACTCGAAGATTTCCCGGCGCTCAAGGAATGCTGGGCGACTCCGGAAATGGTTAAGATCAATGGCGGCGAAATGCCGACTACAGATATGGTCTGGACCCGTTTATTACGCGATATCGGGCACTGGCAGATGTTGGGTTATGGTTACTGGGCAGTATTTGAAAAATCAACAAACCGTTATGCTGGTTCGTTTGGCTTTCAGGATGCTCATCGGGATATCACGCCTGCTCTGGAATATCCTGAAGCGGGATGGGCGTTAATGCCAGAAGCGCGTGGCAAAGGTTATGCAACTGAAGCGCTGACCGCAATTCTGCTGTGGGCCGATAAGACATTTTCCTCCCCGGTGTGCTGTATTATTGATGAAGAAAATAAACGTTCAAATTATTTAGCTGAGCGCTTTGGATTTCAGTTTCAAAATTATGTTAACTACCGTGGCAAGCAGGTGCGATTACTGGTACGCCAGAAAGCGCTTAATTCGGGTTTGTAAATTCTTGACCAGCCCATTTTGGGATGGTCCTTCACTGAGCAGATTCTGTTGCGGACGTTCTGCGCAAGCGGCAGAGCGTCCCTTTTCGCTCATAGCAGACTTTTATAAAGGGAGCTCATATTTTCAGGAGGGTTTATTTCTCCTCTCTTCATTAGCGCACCAGCTTTACCCGTCAGACAATTCCCGCAGGAAATAAAACCCGTCATTAAAAATAGTGAGTTGACTGAAATGAATGTTCCGTCCACTCACATATTTACTGATTTAATCTTTTTTACTGCATGCAACACGTCCGGGAAATATCACTGATAAATGACAGAAACACTCGCCGTCATTCCTGACGAAAGTCTGGTTTCCGGGGGAATATTATCAATTTTAATACGGACCGGAATGCGCTGCGCCAGCCTGACCCAGTTAAACACCGGCTCCACGTTTGGAAGCCCTAAGTGGTCTGCCGCTGTGTTACTGTCTGAGATGCCTCTTCCGAAGCTTTCCACATGTCCGGCCAGTTGCCTGTTACTGCCCATCAGTTTTATCTTCACTTTATCACCCACTTTAATGCGTCCGAGTTGTGTCTCCTGAAAATAACCAATAACACGGAAGCTGTCCGTTTCAAGGATCGAAACACTGGTGACACCAGAGGTGGCAAAATCCCCTGTCCGCAGACTCAGATTAGTTACATAACCGTCGGCCGGAGCCCGTACTGTCGTTTTCTCCAGATTCAGCCTGGCGATATTAACCTCGGTCTGCGCACTCTGAAAGTCCGCCAGCGCGACCTTCGCGTCGCTGGCCGCCTGCTCAATCGTTTCTCTGGATTCCGATGCCGTACCAAGAAGCGTTCGACGATTTGCCATTGATTTCTTGAGATTCATGGAAAAGTTTTTGGAATCCAGGGTGGCCTCAGCCTCCTGCAGGGCAAGCTGAAAGCGCTCAGGATCTATCTGGTAAAGGATTTCACCACGATGCACAAACTGATTGTCTGCCACATTCACTTTCAGAACGGTACCGGACACTTCCGGTGCTATCTGCACCACATCTGCACTGACCTTGCCATCGCGGGTCCATGGCGCGTACATATAATAGTCCCAGACATGCCAGCCGAGTAATGCAGCACATGCCAGCATTGCCATCGTTAACAGGATCTGACCCCACCGTAGATTAAATGGTTTCATTTGAATGTCCCTGACAATAATGTGCAACCGAAAAAGAGAACGAAATATGTGGCTATATCAAATAGCGGACGGTGCCATACATACCGGTAAAAACCGGCTACAGACAAAACCCAGTGCAGGGTACGGAATAACAGATAACAGGCGATCATGATGAACAGGAGAGACGGGACATAAACACCATAAACATCAATATCAGTGTTCATTTATTTACCTCGGCGTTGTTCTGGAGTGGTAATAAAGCCGTATGAAGGCCAGCCAGGGCATTGCGGATAAGAGGACCGGACACAGGTTGTCCGTCATTTGATCCTGACATGACCTGAAGGCAGTTATTAAGGTGATATTCCAACTGTGTCTGAATGCTGGTCTGTCCGTTAATCTTTCCCTTGTAATAAGCCGCAACACAGAGAAGCAGCTGTTCGAGGCTGTCCCTTTGTGCAACCGTCACAGAGATTTTATTATTCTGTATATCCATTACGCATAAACCTGCTCTGAGATCCCTCAGTAAATCAGTGGCGTATATATCTGATTCGGGTGGTACTGCCGCCATCCGTGGAACAAGCAGCCCCAATTGGTTCAGTATGTGATGGGTCATCCTCTCATCACTGGCGCGTCTCTCCGAACTGATGAACTGTACGATCATTCTCCAGCTGGCTTTCAGTAGTCGCCTTACACTTGTCTCTGCGCCGATGGTTCGAAATGTGGACAATGTCATTATGGCTATGACAATACCGGCAACTGTCGCAATGTTTGCATTCAGGAATGTCGGTAAATCCAGCGTTAATTTCTGGCGTAACTGAAGCATGAAGACCAGGTTCACACTCAGCACAAACCCGGTAAACCACTTTGAGGGGGTGGCAAGTAAAACGCCAACCGGTATCAGAAATAACCCCAGCGATGATATAAGGGGAATGAATCCCAGACTCTCTATAAAAGGGAATATCCCGAACTGATAGACGAAAGAAATGCCCACGGTGGCCAGGGTCAGTTCAAGCATTTTTCTGACTACAGGAACAGCATCATCCAGGGTGGCCATGGTACAGCATATAACGCTCACCATCTGTACGGCAGCGCTGCCATAGCTCCATCCGGTTAAAACCCACAGTGAACAGGCCAGTATGATGGAAACACAAACAGCGGCAGCAGAGAGAAAGGCCATGCCATAGTCCGGAAGCATTCCGACTTTACGCCTGGGTTTGTAGTCGGTTTCATGAACCTCTCCGCTGGTAATATCGCGCCGGAGGGTAAGGCAGTCGCTCCAGACTTCCGTCAATTCATGCAGTTGCCCTGCAAGACGGTTACGGTACAACGTATCCCAGGTCGGTTCTTTATCATGCGGGTGATTTTGTGCCTGGCTGAACAAGGACAGCAGATTTTCTTTTTCATTGTGGTTATCAGCAGGCTCTTCCAGCCAGCCGGAAACCCTGGAAAACCACTCTTTTGCCTGATTGTCCGATATTGTCCTCATTCTGAGGTCATACACTTCAGACAGTAAGGGCAGCAGGGTGACCATCCTCTCCAGTAAGATGGTCATTCTTTCAGCCAGTCTTCTGTCATCGTGGCTTTCGTACCCCACGTGCGTGGCGAAATTGCGAAGATCAACGGCATCGGTAGCCAGCGTCTGTCGTAACTGTAAAGTACGGGGGGAATTCACACTCCCTGACAACACATCCCGGGTCAGCGCATTCGCATTTTCAAGCCACAAATCCACCCTTCGTGACAGTACCTGGCTCGCTTTCTGGGGAAGAATGCCGCGGCTGAACAATGCTATACAGAGAATACCCACGAAGATTTCTTCAACCCGTGAGACTGCTACATCGAACGTGGTGCCCGGCGTGTCCACAATAGTGGATCCCGTGAGCACGGCGGTATAACCGGCAAGCATGAAGAGATAACTTTTCGGGGAACGATCGAGCATGCTGATGAAAAGGCAGCCAGCCGTCCATAATGCCATGCCGACAGAAAGAAGCTCAGGCGATGAGACCAGGTTAGGAACCAGAATTATGATGGCAATCGCGCCCAGAATGGTTCCTCCCATCCGGTACACCGCCTTAGAGGTGGTGGCACCCATTAAGGGATGCGCGACAATGTAAACGGTGCCCAAAGACCAGTAGGGATTGTTAAGATTAAACTTTACTGCGATCCAGTATGCCAGCATGGCGGCAGCGAATGTTTTAAGTGAAAAAATCACCGCTTCCGTCGTCCAGATATCAGATACCTGGGCTTTCATGGACGTCGACCCCGTTCATTGCAGGAATCCAGGTTTTCCAGCATACAGCTCAGGGTTTTTTCAACGATTTCGAGGTCTTCCTGCGGAATATTGCTGAGAATTTGCAGCCGCAGGCTACCGGCAAGGTGATCCAGCCGGTTTCCGAGATCAATCCCCTTTTCCGTCAGACTCAGCAATTTTGCCCGCCGGTCAACGGGATCTTCCTGCCTGCATACAAACCCGCTGTTTTCAAGTCCGTCAAGCAGGCGGACAACTGCCGAGTTTTCCAGCCCCAGTCGCCGGGCCAGTTCATACTGTCTTAATTGTCTGCTTCCCAGATGAAGCATTTCCAGTACCAGTAATGCGGCGGTTCCGGATACCCCCTCCTTGCTCAGGTGCTGGGTCAGGGCTCTTCGCCAGGACTGGCTTACGGCCAGAAGCAGGCGACCAAAGCCTTTTCTTTTATCACTCGCCATTAATTTGTTTTCCTGTGGTTGTTTAAAACATGACAGGGTTAATTCACGGGCAGTTGCCTTCAACTTTTGCAGTGGTTCAGTTAATGAAATAGATGATGCGTCATCTAAAATAGATGACGCATCATCTAAAATCAATGACAAGTCATCTATTAGCCTGTTTTTTTATTGTGTAATTGATTTGGTGTTTATCCATATAGACGCGCAGCCCAGGCATGCACTGTCACTGCCAGAGCGTGGGGGACGGCACACGTCCGGCCTTAAGTACTTGGCTGAACAGGCGATCTCCTGAAACAGTGCCAGGCTAAACCGGAGTATTCGGTTCTTTTCCACTTTACCGGGGGAGGCATATCAGCCATGAAAAAGACCCGCTATGCCGAAGAACAGATAGCGTTGGAGCACTCTGCAAAAAGATGGGCATTTCTGAGGCCACTCTTTATAACTGGAAGAAGAAAAAAGAGTGTGGGTGGTGATATCAAGAGCGGTTACAACGCTGGAAACAGAATGGCCACAATCAACGACTCGTTTGACTGCTTCAATTTCAAACTCTTCGGGATAACATTTACCGCTCAAATCTGTAACGATTCAGTCTCACATGATCTCCCTGCAACGCGGCAAGAAAAAAGTACACAGATTGATACTTTGCTCACATCCGGCGCGCGCTGGAAACTCTTTTTTACGAGCCAGGTCAATCGTGGACGTCTTCAAAAAAAATCCCGTATTTGTTATATTGTTGTTTATTGATTTTTCACCTCTGCGGTGCCAAAAAGAACAAGATTCACCGCAACCCAGGACAATAAAATGTTAGATTACCGCTTCCCGACAGCTTTGCAGATGGTTCTCAGCGTAGCGATGGCGGAGCAATTAGGTGAACGTTCGACAAGTGCGATTCTGGCCTACGGCCTGGAAGCTAATCCGAGCTTTATCCGCAAATTAATGGTTCCACTTACGCGTGACGGCATTATTGTCTCAACGCTTGGCCGCAACGGTTCTATTCATCTTGGTCGCCCGGCGGAACAGATCACCCTGCGCGATATCTACGTTTCCGTCACAGAAGATAAAAAGCTGTGGGCGTCGCGTCCCGATATTCCGGCCCGCTGCGTGGTCAGCGCCAACGCTTGCTGGTACTTCAAATCTATTGCTGATGAAGCGGAGCGGGCTTCATTAGAGGTATTAGCGCAGCATACCGTGGCAAGCGCGCTGGAAGAGGTCAAAAAAGCCGATACCAGCGGATGCGTTCCGGTGCCTGAAATTGATACCTGGTATAAAAAAGCGCATTAACTATTTCCTTATCGCGAAAAAAAACCGCCTTCACAGTGAAGGCGGTTTTTTGTTATTTGCAACATCCTACGCAGGCAGAACGTCGCTTACCGGTTTGCCGCGCGTAACAAATTTACGCAGCGTAACGTAAAACACCGGCGTCAGGAACAGACCAAACAGCGTTACTCCCAGCATACCGGAAAACACCGTGATCCCGGTGACGCCGCGCACTTCTGCACCCGCGCCGTGGCCGAGGATCAGCGGAATCGTCCCGGCAATAAAAGCGATGGAGGTCATCACAATCGGGCGTAAACGCAGGCGGCAAGCTTCCAGCGCCGCTTCCATGATACCTTTCCCCTGAATTTCCAGCTCGCGGGCAAACTCGACGATAAGAATCGCGTTTTTACAGGCCAGCCCCATCAGTACCACCAGACCAACCTGCACAAACACGTTGTTATCACCGCCGGTCAGCCAGACACCAAACAGCGCGGACAGCATCGTCATCGGGACGATAAGGATCACCGCCAGCGGCAGCGTCCAGCTTTCATACAGTGCCGCCAGCACCAGGAAAGCCAGCAGAACCGCGACCGGGAAGACGATCAGCGCAGTGTTGCCCTGCGTGGCCTGCTGGAAGCTCAGATCCGTCCACTCAATATTCATCCCATTCGGCAATATCTGCTTAGACATCCCGGCAAGTTGCGTCATCGCCTGTGCGGAAGAGAGTACGCGAGGATCGGCATCGCCAATAAGATCTGCCGCCGGATAACCATTGTAGCGAATCACCGGATCAGGCCCGTACGTGGTAGTGATATGCACCATACTGCCGATCGGCACCATTTCGCCCTGATTATTACGGGTGCGCAAATTAGCAATATTTTCCACGCTGTCACGGAATGGCCCGTCGGCCTGCGCCATCACGCGCCAGGTGCGCCCGAACTGGTTAAAATCGTTCACATAAGACGAGCCCAGATAAGTTTGCAGCGTACCGAAAAGGTCGGTCAGCGACACACCCTGCGCTTTCGCTTTATCACGATCGACCTGCACATCCAGTTGCGGAACGTTGGCCTGGTAGGTTGAGATCGGGAAATGCATCCCCGGCGTCTGCATAATCGCACCGGACATCGTATTCACCGCGTTTTGCAGCGCGCCATAACCAAGACCGGCGCGATCCTGGATGTAGAGCGAATAGCCAGAACCCTGACCCAGCCCTAAAATCGGCGGCGGCAAAATGGAGAAACCAAAGCCCTGCTGGATTTGTGCGATTTTCGCGTTGATCTCAGCGTTAATTTCCGCCGCAGTATGTTTACGCTGGTCGAACGGTTTCAGACCAAAAAAGACCGTCCCGGTATTCGGCGTATTGGTGAACTGCAACGCATTAAGCCCTGGAAAGGCGACCGCATAATCCACGCCTTCGGTATTCATACCGATTTCGCTCATTTTGCGGATCACCGCATCGGTGCGCGCCAGCGAAGAGCCTTCCGGCATTTTCACACCGCCAATTAAATAGAGCTTATCCTGAGTAGGAATAAACCCGCCGGGGACGGCTTTAAACATAACGCCAGCGGCGCAGAGCAGCAGCACATAAACCACAAACACCGCACCACGTCGTCCGAGCGTTTTGCCAACCAGCCCCTGATAGCCGTTTGAGCTACGGTGGAAAAAGCGGTTAAACGGACGGAAAATCCAACCGAACAGACGATCAATAAGCCTGGTCGGGAAGTCTTTCGGTGCGCCGTGCGGCTTTAACAACAGAGCAGCCAGTGCCGGAGAGAGCGTCAGCGAGTTGATGGCGGAGATCACCGTCGAAATCGCGATAGTCACCGCAAACTGTTTGTAGAACTGACCGGTCACCCCGGAGAGAAATGCCATCGGCACGAACACCGCGCACAGCACCAGCGCAATGGCGATAATCGGCCCGGAAACTTCCCGCATCGCCTGATGCGCCGCCTGAAGAGGAGCCAGCCCCTCTTCAATATTACGCTCAACGTTTTCCACCACCACGATGGCGTCATCCACAACGATACCGATAGCCAATACCAGCCCGAACAAACTCAGGGTATTAAGCGAGAAGCCAAGCAGGTAGAGAATACTGAACGTTCCCACGACCGATACCGGCACCGCGATCAGCGGAATAATCGACGCGCGCCAGGTTTGCAGAAACAGAATCACCACCAGTACCACCAGCACCACCGCTTCCAGCAGCGTTTGTACGACCGCGCGAATGGAATCGCGAACAAAAACCGTCGGATCGTAAGGTGCCGCCCATTTCATATCTTCCGGGAAACGCGTGGCCAGTTCGTTCATTTTGGCGCGCACCGCATTCGACAAATCGATGGCGTTCGCCCCTGGAGACTGGAAGATACCAATCCCGACCGCGTCTTTATTATTCAACTGGGAACGCAGCGCATAGCTGCCGGAACCCATTTCTATACGTGCCACGTCGCGCAGGCGTACCAGCGAGCCGTCTTCCGACGTTTTCAGAATAATATTGCCAAACTCTTCTTCGGTGTGCAGACGCCCCTGGGCATTAATCGAGATCAGGAAATCGCTCTCTTTCGGCAGCGGCTCGGCGCCAAGCTGCCCTGCGGAAACCTGGACGTTTTGCTCCTGCATCGCTGTCACCACATCCGAGGCAGTCAACCCGCGTGCCGCCACCTTATTGGGATCCAGCCAGATGCGCATCGCGTATTCGCCCGCGCCAAAAATCTGAATTTGACCAACGCCGGGCAGACGCGCCAGCTCATCCTTCACTTTCAGCGTGGCGTAGTTACGCATATACAGTGAATCGTATTTACCGCCAGGCGAAAACAGATGCACCACCAGCGTGAGCGTCGGCGATTGTTTCTGGGTAGTAATGCCCAAACGCCGCACATCTTCCGGCAGACGCGCTTCAGCCTGTGATACCCGGTTTTGCACCTGAACCTGCGCCTGATCGGGGTCTGTACCCGGACGGAACGTTACGGTGGTCACCAGTACGCCGTCGGAGCCTGCGACGGATTTCATGTACATCATGTTCTCAACACCGTTGATCGCTTCTTCCAGCGGCGTCGCCACGGTCTCTGCAATCACTTTCGGGTTGGCACCTGGATACTCCGCTCGTACCTGCACGCTTGGCGGTACGACGTCAGGATATTCGCTGACCGGCAACAGCGGGATGGCGATTAATCCTGTAATAAAAATCAGAATCGACAGCACCGCGGCAAAAATCGGCCTGTCGATAAAAAAGCGGGAAAAGTCCATGTTTCGGATTCTCAGGTAAGGGATCAGTTGAGGGCAGTGCTGGCGGTCATGGCAACGGTTTTCGCATTAACCGGCATACCCGGCATAAACACTTTTTGTAAACCGTCGACGATGACTCTGTCGCCAGGGGTCAGCCCCTGCTGCACGATGCGTAAACCGTCTGCCAGACGACCTGGAGTAATATCGCGACGCTGTGCTTTACCATCTTTATCAACGATATAAACATATTTGCGATCCTGATCGGTCAGTACCGCTTTGTCGTCGATAAGTGTGGCTTTGAATTCAGCGCTGCCAGGCAGGCGTACGCGGGCAAACAGTCCCGGCGTGAACTGACGCTGAGCGTTATCCAACAGTGCGCGCATACGGATCGTGCCGGTACTCGGCGTTAACTGATTATCAAGAAAATCCACTTTGCCCTGATGGGGATAGCCCTCTTCGCCAACAAGGCCAATCTCAACCGGTAGCGCCAGGTGATTACTGGACGCCCCCTGCCCGCTGCGGGCGAGATTTTGATAGTGAAGATAAGTCGACTCATCTACGTCAAAGTAGACGTAAACCGTCTTCTGCGATACCAGCGTGGTAAGCACGCTGGCGCTGTCACCCGCAGTGACCAGATTACCGCTGGTGATCAACGCACGACTGGCGCGGCCATCGATAGGCGCGGTCACTTTGGTGAAATCCAGGTTAAGTTGCGCGGCATCAACCGCCGCCTGCGCGGCGCGAATGTCGGCCTGTGCCTGGACGGCGGCCGAACGGCGCTGCTCCCACTCTTCACGGGATACCAGGTTGGTATTGATCAGTTTATCGGTACGGTTAGCCTCGCTTTGTGCCAGGCTGGCCTGCGTTTTGGCTCTCGCCAACGTCGCCTGCGCCTGTTCCAGCGCGGCGCGATAGGTTCTGTCATCAATCGTGAACAGCACCTCGCCCTTTTTCACCTCCTGGCCGTCCGTGTAATTCACTTTATCAATGTAGCCGGAGACACGGGGGCGTAGCTGAACGCTTTCCACCGCTTCAATCCGACCATTAAAGCTATCCCACTGACTAATGGATTTCACCACCACGTTAGCTGCGCTGACGGCGGGAGCTTGTGGAACGGCATTTTGCGCAACACCCTCATCACACCCGACGAGCAGTACGGAGAGAAACATCGCTCCCAGCGCATTCAGATGAAAATTAACCCAAGGTTTTTGCAGGCTCATTATTTTTATTCCGCTAATTGTAGCCGCCGGGCAAGACGCAGCAGGAGATGCCGCGCCACTTCCTTTGTCCGGGCTGGCTTAAGGCCATTTGTGTCGTTCATCGCCACAAAACTGTAACAGTTTCGAATACACTATCGCGGCGATTGTAGGAAGGCGCTTAATTAAGTGCAAGAATAATTGTTGCACTTTATGTGCTATTTGAGTCATCGGCAAATGCCCCGTTTCGGACAGGGATTTAAATGCAACAATAAAACTTGCAATTAATGCAAAAGCGGGTCACTTTAAATGCAACAGACAAAGATGCTTTTAATAGCCTGCGTGAGGAAACAAGATGAACACTGGCGCATTTATTCACGATTTACTCGACTGGATCGACAACAACCTGGAAAACCGTCTGGACATTGCCACCGTTTCCAGGCGAGCCGGCTATTCGAAATGGCACCTCCAGCGGATATTCAAAGAACATACCGGCTATCGTCTCGCCGAGTATATTCGAGCACAAAAGCTGAAAAAATCGGTCGAACGCTTAGCCCACAGCGACGAACCGATTCTGAACGTGGCGATGGCGTTAGGCTTTGACTCCCAGCAGTCCTTCAACCGCAGCTTCAAGCGTCAGTATGGCCAGGCACCCGGCGCGTGGCGTCGCAGTATCGGCTCCCCTAAAACGCAGCATTTGCGCCAGCAATCAGCATAGTGCGTCGTGGTTTTCGCCGTGAAAGTTGAGAGAAATCGTCGGCCTGACAACCGCAGGCCACCCGGCGTGTCCGATCTGATGTTTCATTAAAATAGCCGCTTTCTGCGGCATTCATTTTACGGATGGCGCATCCGTCACGGGAAAAGAGATCCAGTTTTTTGCGCAATCAGCAGAAACAACCGATCGCTGTACCGATGCTTCTCCCGGCGGAACAGGCGAGACACCGCCTGGGCCAATGCGGATCTGCGCCGATTCAATTAGCCAACGAGCCGCATTGCTGAAAGAGACACCGTTCAAGGCAAAATACAAAGGATGAACGGCATCATAACCGCGTAACACCAACTGGCCGGTTTCGCCGGAAATATGACTCAGCGAGATATCACGGTAGACGGGAATGTTGTTCCCGATCGCGTGTGCATCATAATGCGTATCAAAGTCGAGCGGCCGCCGGTTCCCCCGCATACAAACATTGTCGTAGCGGATATCACTGACCATTCCGCCCCGGCTGATATCACTTTTGATACGAAGCCCTGAAGTCGTACCGTCAAGCGTCAAATCACGCACCCGAATGTCGCTGACACCGCCCACCGTCTCGCTACCAATCGACATGCCGTGTCCCCAATAAAAATGGTTGTCCACTAACAGTACATGGCGCGTGGGTCCAGCGGCGCCAGCTTTAATCGCCACATTGTCGTCACCGGTTCTGATGAAGCTGTGAGCAATAACGATATTCTGCGACGAAACAGGATCAATGCCGTCGGTATTACGGGCATTTGCGGGTGTATCAATACGTACGCCCCAGAAAGTCGCATTGCGCACATTCTTCAGGGTGACATGGAATCCAGGTGAATTTCGCAGCGTAATGCCGTGAAAAATAATATTTGAGCCATCATCTATTTCAATCAGGCGAGGCACATTCTGCGCCGCACCTTCAGTCTGCGCGCGGCGAGCCAGCTGCCACCATGATTCATCCTCGCCTTTCATCAGCTCACCGCCCTGCCCATCAATAATCCCCTCCCCGACAATACCTCCACCGTCGCTGTTCTTAAAAAGAATAAAGGGCCGACAGCCATTCCCCTTATGATCAAGGGTTCCACAGCGCCCATTTTTGTCGTAAACACGTGGGTCAGTATTTGCTGTGAGCATTGCGCCATGTGAAATCCAGAGTGTAACGCCAGATTTCATGGTCAAAGGTCCACTGGAGAAACGACCGGCAAGGAGTTGTAAAGCCTCACCCCGGGGGCAGTGATTAATCGCCGACTGAAGCCGTTGGGTATCGTCGCCTGCTGAATAAGTCTGCCGGGGAGCCAGTTTTGCGCAGATATGCGCGGGCAGTACAGGCTCAGGTAAATCAGGGCTATCCTGGGCCAATATCGTCGCGCTGAACCCTGATACCAGGACGGCTAACATGCCAGCGATTATTACTTTCAAATGACAGCGAAGAATAAACATAATGATCCCGACATCAGAATTATTAACGTATTGTAGCGTCGCCGCGATAAAAAAATGTAGCAAACAGGTGTTCAGTTGAAGTGGCGTTTATGTTTGTTGCGAAAAAAAAGATATAATTTTTCGCCTCTTCATTTTTACAACAGTCAGTGAACAGGCGTTCATTGATTAAATCGCGCTGGCTTTAGCAACTCGTACGGTTTTTTATTTCATGTAAAAGGGAAATTTATGATTATTCATCACTTCCCGGATTTGTAAAAACCCGTCCGGATATGGCATCAAGGGCATTGACAGCATGCTTAACCTCTTCGAAGTCATGATAAAACTGATTATTTATCGGCATATGTTTCAGGATCCCAAGACAATAGTTCAGCGCGTTTAGTGCATTGTGTATCGGGTAAAGACAAAGCATCGCGTTGCTGTCCAGGCTGGCCCTGCTTAACAGGCGAATATCCTGTTCAATACCCGCCTTGATAACATCCAGTTTAAAGTGCAGCAACCGCAAGGTGTCAGGCTCCTCGGGTTCCAGGATCAACACGTTAATCAACCCAATGGCTTCTTTAAAATTTTTAATGATAGAGTTAATAAAATTACGCGTTTCAGATGCCATGTTCACTCCGTAAAAAGTCATTAATGCCAACACTGTCACCCGGTATCGTTGATGTTATTCTCCGGAGGCATACAAAAGTAAACTGTATTGCAATATCTGTAAAAACACCGTCGGGACGTTACCCGCGGAGGTTCTCATTTTCATTAGACAAATTTAACATTATAAAATTAAACTTTACTGCAATAACGCTTTTAAATATCGCCAGTGGTATAACGATAAAAGGCTTTCAGCGACATAAAAACCGGGTATCACGTGAACCTGAAGATATCGGTAAATCTGAAATATGACGGAATTGCGTCAATTCGTTTTGCAAATGAGAAAACAGAAGCGCTGTAAGAGGAATCAGATAATGATGAATTATCGTTAATTTCCAGCGCCTGAATTATCGGGTTTGATATTGCCGCCAGCCGACCCTGTCGGATTGAATAATCGTGATGAAATATTTCTTCCGTACCGCATATGCATCCAAAGCGTTAATCGAATCGGTCTGAATGATCAGTGGCCCGAAAACACTTACCAGCCCGGACGCTGAATCGCCTGGCAGCGCAGTAGCGCTCTCCTACCCGGCGCGCTGAATATAGCGCATGGTGTCCAGTAGATTATCCTTCTCGGCTACAGTCAGATTCGGAGACGCTGTTCTCTCAGCCAGCCAGGCCCGCTCAGAATAAGAGAGTTGACCTGTGCGAAGCCGCTGGCTGATGGTCATGAGCAAATGCTTGTCCAGTTCATTGATACGCTGTCTGATTCCCTCAAGATCCCGTTGGGTGACAGATAAATCTGCTGGCGCAAACCCATCTGCCAGATAGCGATACTGTATCGTTTTACCCGCAGTCATCAACGCACTGATGAACGACTCCACTGACTGAGGTTCCAGCCCGGCTTCTTGCGCCGTGTTCCGCGCCGCCGACAGCACTTTTTCTTCCCGCGCTAAATCCTCCACGGGTAAATCATACTTCGCCTTGTAAGCCGCAACGTCTCTCATTATCTGCATGCGTTCGGTCAGGATTAACGAAAGGGCATTAAGACAGATGGAAGCTGATGCTCCCGCAAAAACGCTTCCGGACATGAGTAGAGTTGATGCGAAATTCTTCATAACCATTCCTCAAAGAAAGGTGAGACATTTAATTTACCCGCGCAAATATAACTAAAGATTACTATTTCGTTTCTGGATGTAAGAGCTTTGTTATAAGCAAAGCCAGCTTTTCCTCGCGCTCGTTACCCCGCAACGCTTATGGCTCCCGCGCTGGCGGCTAACAAGCTCTCTGTTTCAGATACACAATTACGTGATTGACACTGGCTGAACAAAGGCACCTGCGGGAATAAGCGGCAAACCAGGCGCCTGAACACATCATTCACTTTTCATTAATTTAATTACGTTATTATTTCATCAAAGCGGCTTTAGGTAAGGAAATGTAACGCGCTGATATCCATGTAGATTCATCAGCGACCCGCAAGACTTTTACGAGGCGGCGATTGAAATGTGGAAAAAACGTTATCAGGCCTTTTGCGCCGGGGCGCTCCGTCGTTTGATGATGACAAAAGCGGTGCAGGTCTGGAGGGGTGTTCGCATTTTCTAAACTAACGCCTCGGATTATTCTGTTTTGTTTGTTATGCCTGAGAAGGTATACCTTGCCGGGAATCCATTTCCAGGCAGGCAGACATGAGCACACATACCCGCATTCGTAAATTCAACACCAAAGACACTTATCCAAATCAGTCACTTGATAACGATCTTTGCCAGGCCGTGCGCGCAGGCAATACCGTGTACGTTCGCGGCCAGATTGGTACCGATTTCGAAGGCAACCTGGTGGGGCTTGGCGATCCAGCAGCGCAGGCCGAGCAAGCGATGAAGAACGTAAAACAACTGCTGGAAGAAGCGGGCAGCGATCTGTCACACATCGTTAAAACCACCACCTATATCATCGACCCCCGCTACCGCGAACCGGTTTATCAAGTGGTTGGCAAATGGCTGAAGGGTGTATTTCCGATCTCAACCGGGCTGGTCATTTCTGCGCTTGGTCAGCCGCAATGGCTGATGGAAATTGATGTTATCGCGGTGATTCCGGACGACTGGCAGCCGCAATCAGGAGCCTAAAATCATGACGTTATCGATTATCGGACGCTGCGCGCAAACCGGCCAGATCGGCATTGCTATTAGCTCTTCCAGCATCGCGGTCGGCGCGCGCTGCCCCTGGCTGCGCAGCAAGGTTGGCGCGGTATCAACGCAAAACATCACCTTACCGGCGCTGGGGCCGCGCATTCTTGATCGGTTACAGCAAGGCGATGCTGCCGAAACCGCACTGCAATTCGGGCTCGACACGGATGACTACTTCATGTACCGACAGGTTACCGTGTTGACAGCCAGCGGTGAAAGCGCGTTCTACAGCGGCGAAAAGACGCTGGGCGTCAACCACGCACTGCGCGGGGAGAACTGCGTGGCGGCGGGTAATCTGCTGGCAAATACTGATGTTATTACCGCGATGGTCAACGCCTTCGAACAGCAGTCCGGGCATCTTGCTGACAGGCTCATTGCCGCGATGCAGGTGGGCCTGCAAGCGGGCGGGGAAGCCGGTCCGGTGCATTCGGCGGCGCTGTCGATTGTCGATTCGCCAGTCTGGCCGATTGTTGATTTGCGCGTTGACTGGACCGATGCCGATCCGATTGCTGAACTTAGTAACCTCTGGCACGCCTATAAACCGCAGATGCAGGACTATTTAACCCGCGCACTCGATCCCCGCAGTGCGCCGGGTTATGGCGTGCCGGGCGACGAGTAACCGCAAGGAGATCCGATGATGAGCAGCCGCAAACTGCTGGAACAACTGGTGGCGTTTAACACCACCAGCCGCGAATCTAATCTGGCGCTGATCGACTTTGTTCGTCGCTACTTAACCGGGCTTGGTGTCGAGTGCGAACTGATTCACAACGCCGAAGGCAGCAAAGCGAATCTGTATGCCCGGCTTGGCCCGGCGGGTAGCGGCGGCGTGATGCTTTCGGGCCACAGCGACGTGGTGCCCGTTGACGGGCAGAGCTGGAGCGTTCCCCCTTTTGTACTGACTGAACGAGAAGGCAAACTGTACGGTCGCGGCACGGCGGACATGAAAGGCTTTATCGCCTGCGTGCTGGCTGCCGTCCCCTATTTTCTTACGCAGCCGCTGGCGCAACCGCTGCATCTGGCCATTTCCTATGATGAGGAAGTGGGATGCCTTGGCGTGCGAACCCTGCTGGATGCCCTCTCCCGGCGCCCGGAAAAGCCCGATATCTGCCTGATTGGCGAACCCACCGAACTGCAACCCGTGCTCGGCCACAAAGGCAAGCTCGGCGTGCGTTGTGAAGTACAGGGTGCCGCCTGCCATTCGGCTTACGCACCACAGGGCGTGAATGCCATCGAATATGCCGCAAAGCTTATCCATAAGCTTACGGTGATAGGCCAGCGGCTGGCCGCGCCGGAACATCAGGATGCGCGTTTTGATCCGCCGTTTACCACCGTACAAACGGGCGTCATCCTGGGCGGCCGGGCGCTCAATATTGTGCCTGCCGAATGTACGTTTGACTTCGAGGTACGCACATTGCCGCAGGATGATGCGCAGGAAGTGGCACGGGAACTGGAGAATTACGCGCAGCGCGAACTCCTGCCGCAAATGCACGCCGTGAATGGCGAGGCAGCGATCCGCTTTTATCCCATTAGCGGTTATCCCGGTTTGTACACCGACGCGCAAAGCGCCGCGGCCCGGCTGCTTGCCCATCTCACCGGTTCTGACGCGTTCAGCACCGTCGCATTCGGTACGGAAGGCGGGTTGTTCCATCAGGCAGGTATTCCCAGCGTGGTCTGCGGGCCGGGTAGTATGGCGCAGGGCCATAAACCGGATGAATTTATCACCATCGAACAGATGGAGGCCTGCGATGCCCTGCTACGTCGTCTTGCGACGTGGATGTGCCAGAAAGCATGACGTTGCCGTCCAACACCATCGCACCGTAAATGCAGGGCGCATCCTGGCCGCCCGGCATTTATCCCCCACTCTTTACTGCTTTAACTTTTCCAAATGCCAGCTTCAGGAAGCACTAACCGCGTGATGCACGCTTAAGCCGTATGCTGGTGGACAGTATTTGATAGCCCCGTTTCTGGAGATTCCATGGTCAGTGCAGAAATCACCACATTCCCGCAGCCCGACACGCTGCCCCCCGTCGCGCGCAACGCTAACGTTGCCGTACGGCTTGATGGCGTACTGAAACGCTTTGGCGACGCCATCGCCCTACATAAAATTTCCCTGATGATTGAGGAAGGGGAATTTATTACGCTGCTCGGCCCTTCAGGCTGCGGTAAAACCACGCTGCTGAATCTGATGGCGGGTTTCGCCGAAGCGGATGGCGGCGAGATCTTTATTGATGGCGATCTGGTGACCGATATACCGCCCTGGCAGCGGGAAATCGGCATTGTCTTTCAGAACTACGCGCTGTTTCCGCATATGACAGTCGAGAAGAATGTGGGTTACGGCCTGCGTATGCGCGGTGTGCCCAAAGCCGAGATTGCTGAACGCGTTGAGCAGGCGCTGGCGCTGGTGAAGCTTGCTGGTTACGGCCACCGTAAGCCACGTGAACTGTCTGGTGGCCAGCAGCAGCGTGTGGCGCTGGCCCGCGCGCTGGTCATTCGCCCCAAAGTGCTGCTGCTGGATGAGCCTTTCTCCGCGCTGGATAAAAACCTGCGCCTGTCAATGCAGGTTGAGTTGAAAGCGATTCAGCGCAAACTTGGCGTCACCACCGTCTTCGTGACGCACGATCAGGGGGAAGCGCTGAGCATGAGCGATCGCGTGGTGGTGATGTCGGCAGGCCATGTACGCCAGATCGGCACACCGGATGAGATTTATCGCCGTCCGCAGGATCCGTTTGTCGCAGGTTTTGTCGGTGATGTAAACATTCTGCCGGGGCGCTACGCCGGTCGCGATGGCGATGCAATACTCGATCTGGGCGGTAATGTGCTGCGTCTGCCAGCAGAGCGCGTTCATGCCACGATTGGCGAGCGCCTTGATGTCTACGTCCGTCCGGAAAATATTCAACTGGCCGCGCTTGGCCCGCATTCACTGTTTAGCGCCACGGTTATCGCCCATGTCTTTCAGGGCGATCATGTTGATGTCCATCTTGATGTGCCTGCACTGGGCAACGCCGCGCTGTTTGCCCGCCAGTCCGGCCTGAATTCGCTGACGCGCTGGCCAGTCGGTAGTCTGGTTGGCGTGAGTGTCGATGACGAAGGCGTGTGCGCCTTTAGCACGGCAAACCAGGGGTAAGCCGCGATGATACCTGAAATGATGAATGCCGTGATTGCGTGCCGGCCTGGAGGCCCTGAGGTATTAGAGCGCGTACAGCGCCCTGTCCCGCTGCCTGGCGCCGGTGAGGTGCTGATTCGTGTTGCCAGTGCGGGGGTCAATCGCCCCGATATCCTGCAGCGCAACGGTATGCCGCTGCCGCCAGGGGTAACCGATGTGCTGGGGCTGGAAGTCTCCGGCACCGTGGTAGCGCTGGGCGCAGGCGTTGAATTCCCCGCTGTTGGCTCGCCGGTCATGGCGCTGCTCAATGGCGGCGGTTATGCGGACTACTGCGTAGCGCGCGCTGAACTCTGTTTATCCGTGCCAGAAACGCTGCCGCTCGCGCAGGCCGCAGGCGTGCCGGAAGCAGCATTTACCGTGTGGCATAACCTGTTTGAACTGGGGCGTTTGCAGCCGGGCGAAACCGTACTGATTCACGGTGCGGCGAGCGGCGTTGGCACCTTTGCTATTCAGTGTGCGCAGGCATGCGGGGCGCGAGTGATTGCGACGGCTGGCGGGAGTGAAAAGATTGCGGCGCTGCGACAACTCGGTGTATGGCGCGCCATCAACCGCCACAACGAAGATTTCGTCGCCGTCGTGCTTGCCGCAACCGAAGGACGCGGTGTCGATGTGGTGCTGGATAATGTCGGTGGCGATTACGTGGCGCGCAACCTGAGCGTGTTAGCGCCGGGCGGACGTCATATCAGTCTTTCATTTATGCAGGGTGCGAAGATTGAACTCGATCTGCAACTGGTGATGCGCAAAGGGCTGAGCATCACCTCTTCTACCCTGCGCCCCAAAAGCGTGGCCGAGAAAATGCGGCTGGCGCAGTGCATCAGCAAGCATCTGCTGCCGCTGATCGCCGCAGGCAAAGTCGCGCCGACGCTGTATCAAACCTTGCCGCTAGCGCAAGCGGCTGACGCTCATCGTATCCTTGAAGCCAACGCCAACATCGGCAAAGTGCTGCTGCAGGTGGCGTCATGATGCAACTCTTTTTTGCCACCACGTCCGCTTATGTACGCAAAGTGATGGTGTGCGCAAGCGTACTGGGTCTTGCTGATGAGATAGAACGGCTGGATTCTGCCGCCCATCCGATCGAACGTGACGAACGTATTGCCGTGTTTAATCCTCTGGCAAAAGTACCGGCGCTGCGCACCGAAAACGGGCTCTGTCTTTATGACAGCCGGGTCATCTGCGAATACCTCAACGCGCGGGCCGGGGGCGATTTATACCCGGCACAAGGCGATGCGCGCTGGAGAAGTCTGGCACGCCAGGCGCTGGGCGACGGGATGATCGATGCCGCATTACTGGCGCGCTACGAATTCAGTGCGCGTCCACCGGAGAAACAGTGGCAGAACTGGGCTGACGCGCAACTGAAAAAAGTCGCCGCCGCACTGGCAGAGATCGAAGGCCAGGTCAGCAGTTTCAGCGCTCATCCCAACGATATCGGGCTGATTGCCATTGGCTGTGCGCTCGGTTATCTCGACTTTCGCTTTGCCGGGCTCAACTGGCGCGCTGGCCACCCGCTTACCGCCGCCTGGTTCGCCCTCTTCGATGCGCATCCGGCAATGGCCGCGACGCGTCCGTATTAATCAGGAGTGTGCATGTCACAGCAGATCTATTTTCTCAATGGGCCGAACGCCAACTTGTATGGGCTGGATAAAAACGGCACCTACGGCAGCGAAAGCTTTGTCAGCATCGAAGCGCGCTGTCAGCGCCGCGCCGCGTCACACGGTGTGATATTGCATTTCCGCCAGAGCAACCATGAAGGTGTGCTGGTTGACTGGATTCAGGAAGCGCGCCAGAACGCGGTGGGATTAATTATCAACGCCGCGGGTTTGACCTACAGTTCGGTACCCATTCTTGATGCGTTACTGATGTTTGATGGTCCAATCATTGAAACGCATATGAGCAACATCTGGAAGCGCGAGCCGTTCCGCCATCACTCTCTGGTGTCGAAAGCGGCAACCGGTGTGATTGCCGGGCTGGGTGCAGTCGGTTACGAGCTGGCGATCGATGCGGTGGTCAACCTGGTGGGAACGCGCGCTGCATGAGTACATTAGTGTTTTACAGCGAATTCGACAGCTTCGAAGAGTGGTCCCATTTACTTGCCCCACATTTGCCCGGCGTGACAATTTGCCGCGCCGAAACGGTGCAAAACCCCGATGAGGTGCACTATGCGCTGGCATGGAAGCCGCCTCATGGCTTCTTTGCGCCGTACCGCAATCTCAAACTGTTGGTGAATCTTGGCGCGGGCGTTGATTCGCTGGTGGGACGCGACGATCTGCCGGATATTCCGATAATTCGTCTCTCCGATCCGGATATGGCGCGCATGATGGCCGGTTACGTGCTGTTTGCCGTGCTGCGCTACGCGCGCGATATCCCGGCCTTTGAACGCGCGCAGCGTGAACAGCGCTGGCATTACCTGCATCCACGCAAACCTTCCGACATCCGGGTCGGTGTGCTGGGCCTGGGAGAGTTGGGCGCATATACGGCGCGGGAACTGGTACGACAGGGGTTCGACGTGCGCGGCTGGTCGCGTTCGCCAAAAGCGATGACGGGTATGAAGTGCAGCAGTGGGCTGGCGTCGCTGAATGATTTTCTCAGCCAGAGCGACATTCTGGTGGTCATGCTGCCACTTACACCACACACGGCTGGCTTGCTCAGTGCTGAGCGGCTGTCGCGCCTGCCGTATGGCGCGGCGTTCATTAATGTTTCGCGCGGGGCGATTGTCGATCAGGCGGCGCTGACTGACGCGCTGCGCTCAGGGCAGATCGCTGAAGCTACGCTGGATGTGTTTGACCGCGAACCGCTGCCTTCCTGCGATCCGCTGTGGCGGATGGACAACGTGCTGATCACGCCGCATCTGGCCTCGGTCGCCATCCCTGCCAGCGCCGCACAGCAGGTGGCAGAAAACATCCAGCGCGCCGCACGCGGTGAATCGGTGACCAATCAGGTGTTCCCGGAGCGCGGGTATTAACGGAAAACCACGCAATTTATGGCGCAATGTCTGGCAGCCATGCTGCCGACATTGCTGTACGCGTTAAATTGCGCTGCCAGGCATCAGTCACGCCACCCGCACCACCTGCGGATCGAAATAGCTTGGTGCCGCCATGCCAGGAATATACTGGTCGGAGATAAAAACGCGGCAGCGCTCAGCGAAGGCGTTAACCACCATCGAGTGCTGGGTGTGGGCGGCGGTCGCATAACCGAGTTGCATCGCCCTGTTGGTCCCCGCCAGCCGTACGCGAATCAGGCGTTTGCCATCCTGGGAGAGATGCGCTTTCGGCCGCACGTTGGCGATACCAAACCCCACGCCGTTCGCCACCATCGCACGCACCACTTCCATATTGCTGGAGCGCATTACCACATTCGGCGTCACGCCCGCCTCGCTAAACAGGCCAAGGAAGTATTCACGGCTCCACGGCATATCCAGCAACACCATCGGCATCGTCGCCAGATCCTGAATGGTCACCGCCGATTGCGTCGCCAGCGGATGATGTTCACCCACCATCACATACGGTGGCAACTGTGCCAGCGATGTAAATGCGATGTCGCTGGCGGGGACTAAATCGTAGGTCAGCGCGATATCAATATCGGCGGTGCGTAACTGTTTCAGCAACTGTTCATGGTTGCCTTCGACAAGCGTAATGCGCACACCGGGAAACGCGCGGCCAAAGCCGAACACCAGTTCGGGGGTCAGCATGGGCGCCAGCGTATCCAGACAGCCCACGCGCAGCGGGCCGCGTACATTGTTCATGGATTCCGACGCGATAGTATAGAGGTTCAACATCTGCTCCAGAATGAGCTTCGCCTCTTTCAGAACCTGATGACCGATCGCCGTGAGCGAAACGCCCTGCGCGTGATGGCGCACAAAAAGCTGTACGCCCAGTTCAGATTCGATATGGGTGATAGCAGCAGAGATCGACGGCGACGAAACGTGGATACGTTCTGAAGCGCCAATAATGCTGCCAGCCTCTCCGGAGGCGACAAAATATTCCAGCTGACGCTGGGTAATGCGACTGAGCATGCAGGTTCTCCTGAGATCGCCGACGCGATCATGTCGCGTCAGTCATTCTAATAGTGCTTATTTTCATGCATTTATCATGCCAAACGCTAAATAACAGCATAATTCCCTGGTTTTGTTGTGCCACCATTCCTTCAGCCTTATCACTGGTTAAGAAAATCCGTTGCAAAGCAGCGCCTTTTTTAGCGTCAGAAATCCTGATGCAACGACGAGGAAAAGGCTGTTTTACGGAATCAACTCGCAACGTCATTATCGATTTCACACCAGGGAACACCGTTTGCACCGTTCCGGCGCGTCGGGTTTCAGATTGCTACAACAGCCATTTCATAAGTGGGGATGAGAATATGTTGCGTAAGATTTGTGCCTTAACGTTGTTGACCACATGCGTGCTCAGCGCGGGCAATGCGATGGCCGCTGACAAGCTGATTGTCAGCACCTGGGGCGGCGGTTTTAAAGATCTGATCGATGAAACCATTGCCAAAGAGTTCACCAAAGAGACCGGCGTAGAAGTGCAATTTGTCACCGGCGGCACCATTGATCGCCTCAACAAAGCCAAGCTGGCGGGCGGTTCACCTGAAACTGACGTGACCTTTACCACCGCGCATGTGGGCTATCTGTACGCCAACTCAGGCCTGTTTGAAAAACTCGATATGAGCAAAATCCCGAACGCAGCAAACCTGGTGCAACAGGCGAAAGTCAGCCCTTATCACCTCGGCGTGTGGGGCTACGTTTACACCATCGGCTATCGCCCGGACCTGGTGCCCAAAGGTGAAACCTTTACCAGCTGGAACGATCTGTGGAAGCCCGAGCTGAAAGGCACGCTGGCGCTGCCGGACTGGGACCCGAGCCATATCATTGCGGTGGCCGCCAAACTCTCCGGCACCGATGCGGCGCACTGGCAGCAAGGCCAGGCGAAGCTGAAAGCGCTGATCCCGAATATCAAATCTTTCTATACCGATGATGCCAACAGCCAGCAATTGATCTCCACTGGCGAAACCCCGGTACAGGTGATGCTGTCGATGAACGCCTACAACATGATGGCTGAAGGGGTGGACGTCAAACTGGCGATCCCCAAAGAGGGGGCGATTTTGGGCGTCGATACCATTGGTATCAACAAAGGCACCAAACATAGCGATCTTGCATATAAGTTCATGAATATTGCCCTGAAGCCCGAAATTCAGGAGCAAGTGGCAAAGATTTATCACGGCAGCCCAACGGTAACCAACGCGCATATCGATCCTGAACTGGCGAAACTGCCGGGCATGCTCACCACGCCTGCGCAGTGGAATGCCACCATCAATACCGATCCGCAGCTGCGTGCCGAGAAAACCGCAGAGTGGCGTCAGTGGTTCTCTGAAAACATCATGTCTCATTGATTTATCGGGCGGCTTGCGGGCCGCCCGGGTTCTACCGGCAGCACATTACTCAGGCAGCAAGGTCTATGACGAGAAAACCAACATTTTTACCCTGGTTCATAATCCCCGCGACGCTCGCCGCAGTCGGACTGGTTGTCGCGATGTTCGCGGTGATGCAGTTCAGCGTGCGCGCTTATATTCCCGGTTCGCTCGACGTGGGCGGATTTACGCTGGCGAACTTCAAAGGCCTGTTCAAAAGCATCTATGCCGATGCGTTTATTAACACCGTCATACTGAGCGCGAAAACCGCTATTTTTGGCCTGCTGATGAGTTATCCGCTGGCGTATGCGCTGGTGCGCACCCGTACTACGTGGATCAAATCCGCGATTTTGATTATTGCGATTACGCCGATGTTTCTCGGCGAAGTGGTGCGCACCTATTCCTGGATTATCGTGCTGGGTAACAGCGGCTTCCTTAATAGTCTGCTGCTGGCGCTGGGCGTTATCTCCACGCCGATTCAGTTTATGTTTACGCAAACCGGCGTGGTGCTGGCGCTGGTGCACGTTACCATGCCAATCATGGTGCTGATGCTGGCGACCGCCTTGTCGCACATCAACCCGGATTATGAGAAAGCCGCCGCCAGCCTGGGCGCAGGGCCGATCCGCACCTTGCTGACCGTGACGATTCCCCTCTCAATTCCCGGCATTGTCTCCAGCCTCACTACCGCGTTTGCCTGGACCTTTAGCGCCTTTGCCACACCGCAACTTATTGGCGGCGGACGCGTCAGCACCGTGGCGACCATGGTCTATCAGTTGGGTTTCTCGTCGATGAACTTCCCGTTTGCTGCCGCGCTGAGCATCGCCGGTTTGATCCTGACCATCCTGCTGTTGCTGGCGCTCAAACGCATGACCCGATTCCTGCGCACGATGGGAGAGCATTGATATGACCCGTTCGCTCAACGACAAACTGAGTGTACTGGCGGGCCGCCTGCTGGTTGCCGCTATTCTGCTCTTCGTGATGCTGCCGACTATCGTGGTATTGATCTCCTCGTTCAGCAGTACCGCCGTGTTGTTCTTTCCGCCGAAAGGCTGGTCGCTGCGCTGGTTCGAGCGCGCGGTGAATTACGATGATTTCCGTCACGGCTTCTACTCCGGGTTAATTGTTACCGCATGGGCATCGTCACTGGCGGTGATCATCGGCACCACGCTGGCGATTGCTATCGAACGCTATTCGTTTCCCTGCAAACAGGTGCTGGAAGGGATTTTGCTGTCACCGCTGTTTATCCCGCACTTCACCATTGGCCTGGGCCTGCTGATGCTGGTGTCGCAACTCAACCTGGGGCGCGGTTATCCGCTGGTGATTTTCTGCCACATCGTGCTGGTCCTGCCGTTTGTGCTGCGCAGCGTTTATGTGTCGATAAAAAACCTTGAACAGCGCATTGAACTGGCGGCGGCAAGCCTTGGCGCATCGCCGTTGCGCGTGGTGTGGACCATCACCGTGCCGCTGATTTTGCCGGGCCTGTTTGGCGGCTGGCTGTTTGCCGCGATCCTCTCGTTTAACGAATTTACCGCGTCGTTGTTTATTACTACCCAGGCAACACAGACCTTACCGGTGGCAATGTACAACTATGTGCGTGAATTTGCTGACCCAACACTGGCAGCCCTGTCGGTCATTTATATTGCCGTCACCGCCACGTTATTAATTATCGCCAATAAGTTTTTAGGCCTGGGGAAAATATTGAATATTGAGACCAGACATTAATTAACCGTGAATGAAGGCGCACTGGATTTTCCCGTGCGCTGCCTTTAAGACGCCTGATTATCATTAATACGACACCCGATTACGCTTCGCGATAAAATTATCGAGGGTCGCCTGAATTTAGGGATTCAACATGTCAGTAGAAAAAATTAATACCGTCATTGTCGGCGCTGGTCAGGCCGGTATTGCCATGAGCGAACATCTGGCATTGATGGGCGTGCCTCACGTCGTACTGGAACGTAGCCGCATCGCTGAACGCTGGCGCTCGGAACGTTGGGATTCGCTGGTGGCAAACGGTCCTGCGTGGCACGACCGCTTCCCGTCGCTGAAATTCGACAATATTTCCCAGGAAGCTTTTCCGCCGAAAGAGCGCATGGCGCAATATTTTGAAGAGTATGCCAGCATGATTAACGCTCCCGTACGGACCGGCGTTGACGTGCATCAGGTTGTGCGCCTGGCAGGGCGCAGCGGCTTTAAAGTGGTGACCTCCGCCGGTGAATTTGAGGCCGCGAATGTGGTGGCCGCCACCGGCCCGTTTCAGAAACCCTCATTCCCGCAGATCGTGCCAGAAAGCGCAGGCGTGCAGCAGATTCACTCTTCGGTCTACAAAAATCCGCAGCAGTTGCCCGCAGGCGGCGTGCTGGTGGTGGGTGCTGGCGCTTCTGGTACACAAATTGCCGAAGAGCTGCGTAAAGCGGGTCGGGACGTTTATCTGTCGGTTGGCGAACATTATCGCCCGCCGCGCGCCTACCGCGACCGCGATTACTGCTGGTGGCTCGGCGCGCTGGGTCTGTGGGATGAAGTGAAAATAAAACCGAAGAAAGAGCACGTTGCCTTTGCGGTAAGCGGTTATGAAGGCGGTAAAACCGTGGATTTCCGTCGTCTGGCGCATATGGGCATTACGCTGGTAGGCATCACCCAAAGCTGGGATAACGGCGTCCTGAGCTTTGCCGACGGCCTGGCGGAGAATATCGCTGCGGGCGATAACGCCTACTTTGACGTGCTGCGCGATGCCGATGCTTATATCGAACGCAACGGGCTGGATCTGCCGCCCGAGCCGCAGGCGTGGGAACTGCTGCCGGATCCGCAATGTCTGCTCAATCCGCTGGCGCAATTAGATATTGCCGCAGCGGGTATTACCACTATTATCTGGGCGACGGGTTTTAAATTTGATTTTAGCTGGCTGCAAGTGGATGCCTTCGACGAAAAAGGCCTGCCATTCCATAAACGCGGTATTTCCGCCGAGCGCGGTATTTATTTTCTCGGTCTGCCTAATTTAGTAAACCGTGCCTCATCGTTTATTTATGGTGTATGGCACGATGCGAAATATATTGCCGATCATATTGTTTTGCAGAACGCTTATACCGACTACGTTAAATCATAATTGTCTACGTATTCTGATCGTCACCGGTGGCTAAATCATCGTTATTTAGCCACACCGTCCTGGATAACGACATGATCATCACCTGCATTGAAGATCTACGGCAACTGGCGCGTAAGCGGGTGCCCAAAATGTTTTATGACTATGTGGATGCCGGCTCCTGGAGCGAATATAGCTATCGTGCCAATGAAGCGGATTTACGTCGCCTTGAGTTTCGCCAGCGCGTGGCGGTCGATATTGCCGCCCGCAGCACCGCCAGCGTGATGCTCGGACAGCCCGTAACAATGCCTGTAGCCATTGCCCCCACGGGGTTAACCGGCATGATCCATCCCGACGGCGAAATCCTTGCGGCGCGGGCAGCGAAAACGTTCGGCATCCCCTTTACACTTTCGACCATGAGCATTTGCTCCATTGAAACCGTAGCGCAGGCCACGGATTACCATCCCTTCTGGTTCCAGCTCTATGTCATGCGCGATCGCCAGTTTGTCGCGAATCTTATCGATCGCGCGAAAGCCGCCCACTGCGGTGCGCTGGTCGTCACCATGGATCTCCAGGTGTTTGGGCAGCGCCATAAAGACATTAAAAATGGCCTGTCGACCCCGCCGAAAATGACGCTGCGCAACCTGCTGAATATTGCCAGCAAACCACGCTGGTGCCGCAATATGCTCGCCACACGCAACCGTAACTTTGGCAATATTATCGGTCACGCCAGCGGTGTTAATAACATTGATGCCATGGTGGAATGGACAGCGCAGCAGTTCGACCCGCACCTCTCCTGGCAGGATATTGAGTGGATTAAACGGCGCTGGGGCGGCAAGCTGATCGTTAAAGGCATTATGGACGTGGAAGATGCACGCCAGGCGGTGGCGGCAGGCGCAGATGCGCTCATTGTCTCCAATCACGGCGGCCGTCAGCTGGATGGAGTGTCGTCCTCAAGTACTTTATTACCAGAGATTGTCGCCGCAGTGGGTAATGATATTGAAGTCCATTTCGACGGCGGGATACGTTCCGGGCAGGATGTGCTGAAAGCGATTGCGCTGGGGGCTAAAGGAACCTATATCGGGCGCAGTATGCTGTATGGATTAGGGGCGATGGGCGAAGCAGGTGTCACCATGGCGCTGAATATCATTCGTAATGAATTCGATTTGTCGATGGCTTTTTGCGGCAAGACCCATGTTGCTGCGATTGATGCAGGGATCCTGCGGCGCAGGTTGTTTGACTGACTTGCCCGATTTGGCTGTTATAATCCCGCTAACACTCCAACGGGTTTAACGACGACGATGACAAAACTTACCTTGCAAGAGCAGATGTTAAAAGCTGGATTAGTCACCAGCAAGAAGATGGCCAAAGTCCAGAGAACGGCGAAAAAGTCCCGCGTTCAGGCGCGTGAGGCCAGAGAAGCGGTAGAAGAAAATAAGAAAGCGCAACTTGAGCGTGATAAGCAGCTTAGCGAACAGCAAAAACAGGCTGCGTTATCGAAAGAGTATAAAGCGCAGATCAAGCAGCTTATTGAGATGAACCGCATCACAATAACGAAAGGCAATATCAGTTTTAACTTCACCGACAATAACCTGATTAAAAAAATAGAGGTCGATAAAGTGACTCAGGCGCAGCTGATCAATGGCCGTCTCGCCATTGCCCGCCTGGTGTCCGACAACAACGGTGATAACCCATACGCCATTATCCCGGCGGCTGTTGCCGATAAAATTGCCCAGCGCGATGCCAACTGTATTGTGCTGCACAGCGCGCTCACGCAGGAAGCACAGGATGAAGATGACCCATATGCGGACTTCAAAGTGCCCGATGATTTGATGTGGTAATTCGCGTTTCAGAATGGGCTGTCATGACGGGCGTTGATCCACGTGTTGCTGATGGGATGAACAAAATGCAACGCGCTGGCATGCAGCATCAGCCGCGACGCCCGTTCAGCACCAGGCATCAGGCGACCGCCATACAGATCGCATCCCAGAATCGGATGTCCCAAATGCTGGCAGTGAATGCGTAGCTGGTGCGTGCGCCCGGTTTCAGGAATCAGCTCAACGCGTGACAACGGCAGTAAATTACCGTCTTCCTGCGTCTGGTAAAAACGCTCAATGACCCGAAAACGGGAACGCGCTGGCTTGCCGCCGGTCGCACAAATCGACATCAGCGGGAAGCACGCCGGGTCTTTGACGATCGCCGCAGCGATCACCCCTTCGTCGTCGTGCACGTGTCCGCAGAGCAATGCGCTGTAAACCTTAGTGACGGTGCGCTGGCTGAACTGCTGGCAGAGCGCGGCATTAATGGCCTTATTGCGGGCAACCACCATCAACCCGGATGTGCCAAAATCGAGGCGGTGCACCAGCGTGCAGCCGGGGAATATCTGCACCAGCCGATAATGCACCGAATCGAGATTTTGCGGGTTTTTCCCCGACAGGCTGAGTAATCCGCTGGGTTTATTGATCAGCACCAGGTGCTCGTCCTGATAGAGCGTTTCAATGTTGTCGTGACACGGCGGGGCAATAAAAGTATCGATCGTAGACATCCGGCTGCCCGAGTGGAGAATGGCTGCGGATAATAACGGATTTTCACCGCACTGGCGAATCCGTCCGTTGGTTTAAACGGACGCGATCGGCGTTTTCCCCCTGCAGCTTCGCGTTCCGAGGCTTTCCTCACTCGCAGAGCAGAAATTTATCATTCACACTTAACCAGGCATGGCCTGCGCAGGCATTGTGCTTTACACTGCGCGCTGCAAAAAACTGAGTAGATAAACGATTAACCAGGCGGTACAGCGATGAACGGAACGATCACAACGTGGTTTAAAGATAAAGGTTTTGGCTTTATCAAAGATGAAAACGGCGATAACCGCTATTTTCATGTGATTAAGGTCGCTAACCCTGAACTAATTAAGAAAGATGCCGCGGTGACTTTCGAACCCACCACCAATAACAAAGGGTTATCGGCTTACGCCGTGAAAGTCATCCCTGACAGCAAATACATCTATATCGCAGGCGAACGTTTTAAGCTTGCGTCGATCAAATCGTATCTGGTGTACAGCGAAGAAGTCCCCGCTGATGCCCGCATCGATAAAGAAAATGCCGTGTTGTCTGTGGGTCTGCTAATGGGAAACATCCGGCCGAAAACCACCACGAAACCGGGTGAAATGCGCTCAGTGAAAAAACTGGCGATCACCACTTTTCAGGGCACAACCTCCATTTTCTCAGAAGATGAAATCGACATTGATACGACGGTGAAAATGCTCAAAGTCTGAGCAGCGCCGTTGCCCTGCTCCTTCAGGTAACTTTCAGCACCACGCGCTGGCGTACCGGCAGCCAGCGCGGGTGATGAGTAAGAAGCGCGCAGAATGTTGCTTCTTTTCCGTCCTGAGAAAACCCGGTTAATCCGGGCGCTTGCCAGGCATCATTCTCAGCAAGGTATTATCCCGCAGTATATAGTGGTGCAGCAGCGCCGCCGCCGCATGCAAGCCGATGATAAAATAGCCCGTATTAGCCAGTAATTCATGAACCTCTTTCAGGCTATGTTGCAGTACACTATTTTTTTCCGCCGCAATCGGCATGTTAATAAACAGAAAACTCCACTCTTTCTGGCCGTAATAGAGCGACACCACCCCCAGCAGCGGAAGAAAAATAAACAGCGCATATAAAACAAAATGTACAACGGTGGCGCTGAGCTTTTGCCATTGTGGCAGCGCGGGAACAACCGGCGGTTCCGGGAAAATAAATCTAAATACCATTCTGATTAACATCAGAATAAATACACTGACACCACAAGTGTAATGAGTTATTGCCATCCAGTAACGACCGACAGAATCTTTTGGGAAAATATCCCTGAATTCCATCGCGGCATATGCGATCACGATTAGCAATAAAACCAGCCAGTGTAGTGCTATCTGCCCACCTGAGTATTTCTTCATTTTTTTCTGTCCTGAGAATGAAACGATTATCTAAGCCAGCGCCTGTCCGGCGAGCGAACCCGCACCCATCGACAAAGCCATCGCCATGGCGCTCCAGAAGGTGATTCGAATAATGGCTTTCACCGGCGGCGCTTTGCCTGCGACCGACGAGATATAGCCGAGGAGCGCCAGTGAAAAAAGCGTGGAAAGGATGACGAACAGCAAAACCAGCGGTGCCGGCGTTAACCACGCCACCAGAACCGGCAACACCGCGCCGGCAGAAAAACTGATGGCTGAAAAAATTGCAGCCTGCAGCGGCTGTGCTGAATTCGTCTCCGTCAGGCCCAGTTCTTCCCGGGCATGCGCGTCGAGCGCATCCTTTGCCATCAGTTGTTCCGCAACCTCGCGGGCAAGCGAAGGCGCCAGCCCTCGTTGCCTATACAGTGACGTCAGTTCCTGTACCTCCCCCTCATAATCCGTCGCCAGCTCCCTCCTTTCCTGTGCCAGCGCGGCCTTTTCGGTATCAGCTTGTGATGAGACGGAAACATATTCTCCGGTCGCCATTGACATGGCGCCTGCAACCAGCCCGGCAACGCCCGCCAGCAACACCCCAGAGGAGGAGCTCCCTGCAGACGCAACACCGAGAACAAGGCTGGCCGTCGACACAATGCCATCATTGGCACCCAGCACTGCCGCCCGGAGCCACCCCACTCTTCCAATGCTGTGTAGTTCCAGATGCATGATGATGTTTTCCTTTTATCCGTGAATGAATCTGCCCGGCATTGCTGATATTAAAAAAATCGCGTTGAGCAGGTGTTAATTTATTCTGTCAGCCTTAACGCCACATTAAGAGTGAATGAGTAAAATCCAGGATCTACTGATTTTTATATACCCTGGCGTTGAAATGATAATAGCTATCATGCTCATTCATGAATGCCTCAGCAAATTATCTTATCTGCGTTAGCGTTAATTTTATTTTATCATTCATGCAGATTCTGACAGGCGATTTTCAGGTGCCAGCATTAATTGTTGAGACTATTCACTCGCCGTCAAAGCTAATTGCCGACGTTGTTGGGTTGTCAGCAAAAAAGAGGCGTAAATTCTCCGGTGTTTACCATAACGTAATAGCGCAGCAACACCATTTCAGCCATAGCGATACCCGCCGTGCGCTGGCGATTTCAGCGTCTCTCGACCATGCTTTTTGTACTGACATTTTGACAAGAGAAATCACTCCCTTCGCCCCAGGACACGATGATGCGCAATGCCCTTATTCCTCTAATCGCGGCTGTGCTTCTTTTTATTACCGGCGTTTTTATTCTTAATATGCAGCTTTGGTTCTCCACCCGGGCAGATCGCCTTGAAGGAGCCAGATACGCGGTGAATAACATCAACAACATTCTTGATGAAGCGTCCCATGCTACCCGTCTCGCCGTTGACATCGCGGGTAAAGGATGCGATCCGGAGGGACAATTTCAGCTCGGCACTGAAGCTGCCCTGCAACCACATCTGCGCACAATCCTGATTGTTAAAGGCGGGGAAGTCTGGTGCTCATCGCTACCGGGAAATCGCGGGCTGCTGGCGCGTATTCCCAGAATGTCTGCGGCCAGTCTGTTTCTCGCACCGGCAGAGGACGCAGCAAACGAACAGCCATTCCTCGTCTATCAAACGCGATTTGCCGCGAGCCGCGTGCTGGTCACCATCAGCGATCAGCATATTCGCGAGGCGCTGAATGCACCGTTAGAGGGTGTTATCTACAGATTGCGCGTCGGGAATCATGTTATCGGTCTGTCGGGGGATATTGCCGCGCTTAGCGAAAAAACGCCCCCTTCGGGACAAGCCAATTCGAAAGCCTATCCCTTCAGTATCATCTACAATCAACCGCCGCTGTTTAGCTTGTTCCGGCTCGTCTCGCTGGGGCCGGGCATCCTGATTTTCATCCTGTTAATCTCCTGCGCGACGGCCTACGCGCTGATTAAGTACCTGAATAAAAATGCCACGCCGGCAGAGACATTGCGCCGGGCCATTACCAACGGTGAGATCGTGCCTTTTTACCAGCCAGTGGTGAATGGCAGAGAGGGAACCCTGCGCGGTGTCGAGGTGCTGGCGCGCTGGAAACACCCGCGATCCGGCTATATTCCGCCCGCATCCTTTATCCCTTTAGCCGAAAAATCAGATCTGATCATACCGCTTACGCAAAGCCTGATGCGGCAGGTCGTGGCCCATATGAACGCCATTGCCCACCGGTTGCCGGAAGGTTTTCACATCGGTATTAACTTCAGTGCGTCCCATATCACTTCGCCCGATTTTGTCGCGGAGTGTCTGAAATTCAAAGAGAGTTTCAGACACCCTGCGCTCAATCTGGTGATTGAAGTCACCGAACGCGAACCCTTAAACGTGGATGAAGATCTTGTACAACGGCTAAATGTCCTGCATGAAAATGGATTTGTTATCGCGCTGGATGATTTCGGTACTGGCTACTCAGGGCTTTCTTACCTGCACGATCTGCATATCGATTACATTAAAATCGACCAGAGTTTCGTTGCCAGAGTGAATGCCGAGCAGGACTCGACGCGGATTTTAGACTGCGTGCTGGATCTGGCGCGCAAACTCTCTTTAAGCATTGTCGCCGAAGGCGTCGAAACGAAAGAACAGCTCGATTACCTGAATCAAAACAACATCACTTTCCTGCAGGGTTACTACTTCTATAAGCCGGTCAACTTCCAGGATCTGATCAAAATTCTGCTGTCAAAACCCAAAGTGAAGGTGGTTGTTGATACAGCGCGGAAGAAAGAGGATGTGCACAACATGGTGGATTGAAATAAAAGCGCCTTTCCCGGCACAGATTATTGGAGATCTTACCTTTTCAGTATTTGTCGGCGATCGACAGAAGGCGGTAAACCAAACAGCCGGGCATATTCCCGACTGAATTGCGTATGGCTTTGATAACCGACCGCTAATGCAATTGTCATGATACTCGCGTTTGTTGTACGCATTTTTTCACGCGCCTGCATCAGCCTTATCCGTTTTTGATACTGAACCGGGCTGAGGGCCGTAATCGTCAGGAAATGGCGATGAAACGCGGAAACGCTGAGTGCCGCCATTTCGGCCAGCGCTTCCACCCGCACGGCCTGCATATAGTTCTGTTTTATCCAGTTAATCACCGTATAAATACGCGACAGATGCGACTCTGGTCGCGCAATATCACGCAGCATCCAGCCAAGCGGTCCCTGCAACACACGGAACAGTATTTCCCTTTCATAGGCGGGAGCCAGAGCCGGGATCGCCTCCGGGGTACGCATCAGACGTAGCATGCGCACCCAGGCATCCAGCAATTCCACAGTCACTGGCGCAACGGAAAATCCCGAATGAAAGAGCGCAGCGGAGCCAGAATCAGGCAAACAGTTCTGCAAATCAGCAAGGATCCCCGGATCCGGCGTCAGGCTGACAGCCAGATAAGGCGCCCCGGTCTGCTCATCCGGGTAAACGCGGCCAATGGCAGGCAAATCCACCGACATCACAAAATAGGTTGCGGGGTCATAGCGGTAGGTTCTGTCCCCTACTGACATGCTTTTCGAGCCGGTCAGAATCAGGTTGATCATTGGTTCATAAACGGCAGACAACCGGTGCTCAGGGATCTCACCCTGCACCATCGCAAGGCGTGGAATGCCGGTTTCAGTGCGTTGATTTCCCGCCACCGATGCCAGTTCGCGCAATTCGTGTAATTGATTTTCCATCGCCGATAAATAGCATGCCATCAGATGAGCAACAAGATAAAAGCAGTATCAGGCAACGTTTAAAGAGGATCGCATCAGCATGCAACACCTGCTCCGCGTACGCTTTGTCTGGTTATCCGACAGCCAGGTGGGCTAGTCGTGAGTACGGCGTCATTTTTACTCTGCGTAACAGCGAGCAAGCAGCCGCTAAAACCGTCAATCGCCTTCAGGTTGTGGGCAGTTATATCATCTGACAACAGGAGCACAGCATGCTGGATCATCTGTTTATTACCGTCAGCGACATCGCGCGATCGGTAGACTTTTATGAAAGGGTACTCCCTGTTCTGGACATTAACCTTCGCCATGATTATGACGGAAAAGAGGGCCCGCAGGGCCATCCCGACCTGAAGGGCTTTGGTGCGAATGGCCGTATGTTTTTCTGGTTACGCCAGGGTGAGCCCTCCCCCGGCGCTGTCCATGTCGGTTTTGTTGCCAACTCTCAGGCGCAGGTTAACCAGGCCTGGGGTGAAGCGCTGGCTGCCGGGGCGACGGAGATCCACCCACCTGGCGCACAACATCACTATGACCCACGCTATTACGCCGCGCAGGTTCGCGATCCCGATGGCTACAGCCTCGAATTTGTCTACAAAAGTTGGCAGCACGCATAATGGGTGGCGCGGCAGGCGACTTATTCCCCCTTTTACACGCGCAGGAGAGAACCGTGTCCGTTATTGATCACATTGAAATAGCCGTCAACGATGCCACTATATCCCGGCATTTCTACGAACAAGCACTCGCGCCGCTGAAATTCCGGCTCATCATCGCCGTCGCGCAGAGCCAGACGCGTACGGGAGGTTTACGTTACGGGCTCGGCCCAGGGTACTATCCACGCCTGTGGCTGCATGATAATGACAAACCGGGTGCAGCAGTACATATCGCGTTCACCGCTCAAGACCGTTCTACAGTGGATAAATTCTGGGAGGCTGCATTACAGGCTGGTGGGAAAAGCAACGGTTCTCCCGGAATACGTTGCCACTACCATGAGTCGTACTACGCAGCCTATGTTTTTGATCCTGATGGCAATAATATCGAAGTTGTGTGCCAGACAACGCCCTGAATGCGGTCGGTTATCCCCCGGCCAGCCCAAAATCGGTGCCATTCGCGCTGGCATATTCCCCCAATGCGCATTCCAGCGTTCGAAAAGCGCATTGACTTCCCCTTTGCTTAAAAAGCGTCACGATATTGATCGTTGCCTTGCAAAAATGAACGCGAGAGGCAGATCGGTTAATATCGAACGGCGACTTTTTCGCATGATAATTCCGAATTAATAACGCCGCGCCCTTCATCACTGCGCGCCTCTCGCCTTCATTCACGCAGCAATCCACAGCCCTCGTGTAATACATTACGCGGTGTGCGCATTCGCGATAAACGTTTTCAGCACGCACATATTATATATCGGGTAATCGTGCAACTACTCTTGTTGTACCCGCGCGCTTTGCGGGGGAACACTTCCTCCGTGCTGCCATGGATATTCGCGGTTAATACTTTATCTCACAACTGTGGTAGCCCTTACGAAATAAGACCATCGGCATGAGGTAAATGTGAATAATACAATACACGATGTTTTATTACAGGATTATCCTTTGCTATTTTCCGGCTTGCCAGCAATAAGCTCTGAAAACGAAAGGGAGTTAGTGCAGTTCTGCGAACAGCATAAGGAACATGTTTTATCTGCGATGCCATGGGCGGCTTCAGAGATTGCAGGTACCTGCGGGTTTAAATCCCTTTTTCAGCTCATTTCTCATCATGGCGGGCGAAAAATATATATCCCCAAGGATGCATCAAAATTTTATAAATTATACGAGATTGACATTCCCAAAAAACAGTATTCCCGGTTATGCAAATATGCGGATTCGGCCGGGAACATCGAAATGCCATCAGCATGGGGCGTATTCGTGGCCATTCGTCGCGCGGCCATGCAGATAGCGATGCAGGACCAGGTTTCACCAAAATCGTTAGTGAAAACGTTTGGCGTCACCATGAGGAGTATAAGGCTCATAAAATCACGAAATACCTATCTGTAAGCAGGCAGTTGTCATCACGTTTTATTTTCACTCAATAAACAAGGTGGATATTATGTCTCAGCAATACACTGTCAATGTTACCAATAATTCAACGATTTTTGGCTCTTTCTGTATCTATCAGTCATTACCGGACATCAGTAATCCGAATATTATGTCATTGGCCTGGCTGACAAAATCGGCCTTTCCCGGCACGTTGCTCTCTTTCGAGTGGGGAATTGACTACAGCTTTGTCTGGGATGATTCAGGGCCGCTGAATGTGGGCAGCGTATTCACAGCATCGCAAAGCGTTCCGTGCGATCCCTCCGGCAATAATAATATCACGCTGATGTACAGCAACGGCGCTTACAATTTTACCGGGCTGAATAATGGCGGGCGTAATGGCACATTATTTATTACCGGCCATGAAAGTATTAACCCCGTTAATAGCGCCGCAGTCGGGATCGCCATGTCGGGCGCAGGAACATTTGTCCAGCCAGCGCAGCCGAATATGGATCTGGTATTTTCTGTTACGCCGACGTACTGGATCACTTATGGTAATTATATCCCCGGCCAGGTTATTCAGATCAGCGATATCAGCAATGCGCAGCAATTAACGTTCCCGATGGGCAGTTATGAACTTGATGTGACGCTGCAAAGAAATAATAGCTGGGTTGTCGCCAGCAACAGTTAAGCGTTAACAACAGCGGGGAAAGGTGTGAGGCCATTATTTTATCCCGCACGCCCTTCCCTCTTTATAATTCCTTTCAGAAGGGGAATGAAATGGACAAAGAACAATATGACAGGCAGAAAATTAATGAATTTATCCAGTTGGTGAGCAATGAGGATGAAGTCATTACCTCTACCGGTGCCAGTGTCGTCAATATTAGCGGCACACTTTATAACGTTGATGGCAGTACAGCGGATCCCAAAAGAGTGCCGGGATATAAAGATAAAAGCTGGAAGGATTTACTCATTGCGAAAGGCATTCCGTCAGGCAGCCCTTGCTATATTACCAATGCTGTTCCGGTTGGCACCAGCCATCCCGATTTTTCCGTCGGCGGTCATATGACGCCCTCCAGCGACGGAAATGTGCCTGTCGGCGGGAGCTGTTATTTAATGCCCGAGTGCCAGTGGCATAACAACAAAGCCCGGGACGGTATCGCGTTTTATCACAGCGAAACGGCAATGCTTCAGCTCACCGGCTATATGCAGGGCGAGCTGGCAGCCACATTCCAGATACGGCTACCGTGCAGCGAAGCTTTTGGCCTGCTGTACAACCTTGAAGGTGACTGGCGACATGAAAACTTCGCCACTAAAGCGGACGCAGAATATTTTCTCGCCCAGTTGAATGGCGGCCAGCAAGTGGAACACCACCTTTTCGAACGCTATATCCAGCTCCAGGGGCAGAACCAGCGGCTGAAGCTGGTCAAAGTCTGAGTAAACCGTTCCTGCCGACGGAATAACCGGCAGGAACGCCTACCCTTTAAATCGCCACCAGTTGTCTCACGCCCTGCGCTTCCATCTCATCGCCGCGCCCACGCTGGATAATGGTGCCGCGCGACATCACCAGATACTGATCGGCCAGCTCGGCGGCAAAATCGTAAAACTGCTCCACCAGCAGAATGGCCATATCGCCGCGATTCGCCAGGCTGCGGATCACCGCGCCAATCTCCTTGATAACCGAGGGCTGAATACCTTCCGTCGGCTCGTCGAGGAGCAACAACTGTGGCTTGCAGGCCAGCGCCCGCCCGATGGCAAGCTGCTGCTGTTGCCCGCCGGAGAGATCGCCGCCCCGCCGCTGCTTCATCTCGCGCAGCACCGGGAAGAGATCGTAAATCTCGTCGGGAACAGTTTTCGCCTGGCGTCCCGAAAAGCGCGACAGCCCCATCAGCAGATTCTCTTCGACGGTCAGACGGGGGAAAATCTCCCGCCCCTGCGGAACGTAGGCGATCCCCTGCTGCACCCGCTGGTGCGGCTTGCTGTTATTGATCAGTTTGCCCTGCCAGTGAACCGTGCCGGATTTCGCCGGGATCAGCCCCATCAGGCACTTCAGCAGCGTGGTTTTTCCCACACCATTGCGCCCCAGCAGGCAGGTAATTTCACCCGGCGTGGTCTCGAACGACAAGCCACGCAAAATGTGGCTGCCGCCGTAATACTGGTTTAACTCTTTCACCTGCAACATATTAGCGCCCCAGATAAACGTCGATAACCTGCTCGTTGGCCTGTACTTCGCGCAGCGAACCTTCTGCCAGCACTTGCCCCTGATGCAGCACGGTCACATAGTCGGCAATGGTTTCGACAAAGCCCATATCATGCTCCACCACCATCAGCGAGTGTTTGCCCGCCAGCGTGCGAAACAGCTCGGCAATATAATCCGTTTCGGCATCCGTCAGACCGGCGGCGGGCTCATCCAGCAACAGCAAATGCGGTTCCTGAACCAGCAGCATGCCAATTTCCAGAAACTGTTTTTGCCCGTGGGAAAGCAGCCCGGACGGGCGATGTCGATGCTCGGTCAGCCGCAACAACAGCAGCACTTCATCAATGCGATCCCGCTGCTCGCCGCTGAGCCTGGCGCGCAGGCTGGTCCACACCGACTTATCCATTTTCAGCGCAATTTCGAGGTTTTCCGTCACGCTTAACGCTTCAAACACCGTGGGTTTCTGGAACTTACGCCCAATGCCCGCACGGCTAATGTCCACCGGCGACATCCCGGTAAGATCGATGTTCTGATCGTAGGTTATCGTGCCGCTGTCCGGCCGTGTTTTACCGGTAATGATATCCATCAGCGTGGTTTTGCCTGCGCCATTTGGCCCGATCACGCAGCGCAGTTCCCCCACGCCAATCGACAGTGACAAATCCGTCAATGCGCGAAACGAATCAAAGGTGACGTTGATTTTTTCCAGTTGCAGCACCGGATCGGTAGTTTCGCGGTAGCGGTCCTGCAACTGCGGCTGGGTAAAAAGGGAATCAGTCATGCTTCCTCCGTTTGAGCAGGCCAATCACGCCGCGCGGCAGGAACAGCGTCACAAGAATAAACATCAACCCAAGGAAAAAGAGCCACACATCCGGGAAAGCAACGGTAAACCAGCTCTTCGCGCCGTTCACGATCCCGGCACCGAGGATCGGCCCAATCAGCGAACCGCGCCCGCCGAGCGCCACCCAAATCGCCGCTTCAATCGAGTTGGTCGGCGACATTTCGCTGGGGTTGATAATCCCCACCTGCGGCACATACAGCGCGCCCGCCAGCCCGCACAGCACGGCGGAGAGCGTCCAGACGAAAAGCTTGTAGCCTTTCGGATCGTAGCCGCAGAACATCAGCCGGTTTTCCGCGTCGCGCACGGCAGTGAGCACCCGGCCGAACTTGCTGCGCGTCAGCATCACGCCAATCGCCAGCGATCCTGCCAGCAGCAGCACCGTTGCCACAAACAGCGCGATGCGCGTACCGGTTGCCGATACCGGAAAGCCGAGCAGCGTGGTAAAACCGGTAAAGCCGTTGTTGCCGCCAAAGCCGGTTTCGTTGCGAAAAAACAGCAGCATCCCGGCGTAGGTCAGCGCCTGGGTCATGATCGAGAAGTAGACATCTTTAATGCGCGAGCGAAAGGCGAAATAGCCGAACACCAGTGCCAGCAGGCCCGGCACCAGGATCACCAGGCACAGCGCCCAGGCAAAGTACTGCGTTCCGGCCCAGAACCACGGTAATTCCGTCCACGAGAGAAACGACATAAACGCCGGCAGCCCGTCACCGGCGGCCTGGCGCATCAGATACATTCCCATCGCATAACCGCCGAGGGCGAAAAACAACCCGTGCCCCAGCGACAGCAGCCCCGCGTAGCCCCACACCAGATCCAGCGCCACCGCGACAATGGCGTAGCAGAGAATTTTGCCAATCAGCGTCAGCGTATAGGTGGAAATCGCCAGCGGATTTTCCGCCGGAAGCAGCGCGAAAAAGGGCAGGATCAGCAACGCGGCCAGCAGCAGTGAAGCGAGCATGCAGGTCAGGCGCGGCGCGCGTCGGGCGATAGTTAACGTAATAGGTTGGCTCATCAGTCAATTACCCGCCCTTTGAATGCAAACAACCCTTGCGGTCGTTTCTGAATAAACAGCACGATCAATACCAGGATCGCGATCTTGCCCAGCACCGCGCCGATTTGCGGCTCAAGGACTTTGTTCAGCACGCCGAGGCCCAGCGCCGCCACGACCGTGCCCGCCAGTTGTCCGACGCCGCCGGTTACCACCACGAGGAAAGAGTCAATAATGTAGCCCTGTCCCAGTTCCGGGCCGACGTTACCGAGTTGCGACAGCGCCACCCCGCCCAACCCGGCAATACCGGAACCTAAACCGAAAGCCAGCATATCGACGCGCCCGGTCGGTACACCGCAGCAATCCGCCATGCGGCGGTTTTGCGTCACCGCCCGCACGTTCATGCCGAGGCGGGTTTTGTTCAGCAGCAGCCAGGTGAGGATCAGCACGCCGATAACAAACACAATCACCGCGATACGGTTCCAGGGCAGCACCAGGTTCGGCAGTACCGACCAGCCGCCGGAGAGCCATGCCGGGTTGGCGACTTCCAGGTTCTGCGTGCCAAACAGCACGCGCACCAGTTGAATCAGCATCAGGCTAATTCCCCAGGTGGCGAGCAGGGTTTCCAGCGGCCGTCCGTAGAGATGACGAATAATGGTGCGCTCCAGCAGCATGCCAATGATGGCGGTGATAAAAAATGCCACCGGCAGCGCCACCAGCGGGTAAATCGCCAGCCAGTCGGGGGCAAAGCGCTGAAACAGATCCTGCACCAGCCAGGTGGAGTACGCGCCCAGCATCAACATTTCGCCGTGCGCCATATTAATCACGCCGAGCAAACCGTAAGTGATCGCCAGCCCCAGCGCCGCCAGCAGCAGGATCGATCCGAGCGAAATCCCGCTGAACGCTTGTCCGAGCCAGTCGCCCCATCTCAGGCGTTGCTGTACCTGCTTCAGGCTGTCAGCGGCGGCTTCACGCACCGCGGAGTCCGGCTCATTTTGCGGCTGCATCAGACGTTGCAGGCTGGCCTGCACCTGCGGATCGCTGGCTTCGCCCAATAGTTTCACCGCCTGCAAACGCCGTTCGGCGCGGCTATCAGCAAGTTGCAGGTTCGCCACCGCAATGGCGAGCGCAGTATGTACGCCGTCGTTTTTTTCCGCCGCCAGCCGTGCGCTGAGAAACGGCAGTTGATCGGCCTGCGCGCTGTTTTGCAACGTCAATGCCGCGCGCAGGCGGACGCTGTCGTCCGGGCTGACCAGTTGGTGCGTTGCCAGCGCGCTGGCCACCAGGCCGCGAATGCGGTTATTCATAAACACTTTTTTCGTCGCACCCGCAGGCGCTGCGTCGCCTTCCAGCGCCGTTAGTTTGCCGTTCTGCTCGCTGAAGAGTTGACCATTCGCATCGGTGACCACCGTTTCGTCATTCAGCGCCTGCAACAACGGCAAACGCGATGCCTCCGGCGCGGCAGACCACTGCTGAAGCAGTTGCGCCTGCTGCGTGCGGCTGGCCTTGCCATAATCAGCGGCAGGCCCGGCCTGCGCCGTCGCGGTCATCAGCAGGCAGCCGAAAAGGAGAAAGCCCAAAGCCGGGAATATTTTCATGTGTCAGCGTCTTTTGATGGTTATCCGGCCAGGCCGGAACATTCAACCACTGTCAGGGGCAGTACGCCTGCCCCTGACACGTACCGCACGGGCTTATTTACCGCCGGTTTTTACCGGGTAATCCGGTTTTTTATCGTTGCCCGCAATGTACGGGCTCCACGGCTGGGCGCGGATCGGCTTATCGGTATTCCACACCACATTGAACTGACCGTTCTCTTCGATTTCGCCAATCATCACTGGTTTGTGTAAGTGGTGATTGGTGGCATCCATGGTCAACGTAAAGCCACTTGGCGCGGCAAACGTCTGGCCAGCCATCGCCGCACGGACTTTATCCACGTCGGTGGTTCCCGCTTTCTCAACCGCCTGCGCCCACATATGGATGCCGACATAGGTTGCTTCCATTGGATCGTTGGTCACTACGGTATCGGCGTTCGGCAGTTTGTGCGCTTTGGCATAGGCACGGTAATCCGCCACAAATTTGGTGTTCACCGGGTTGCTGACCGACTCAAAGTAGTTCCACGCCGCCAGATGGCCGACCAGCGGTTTGGTGTCGATACCGCGCAGTTCCTCTTCGCCGACCGAGAAGGCCACCACCGGCACATCGGTCGCTTTGATGCCCTGGTTCGCCAGCTCTTTATAGAACGGCACGTTGGAGTCACCGTTGATGGTGGAAATCACAGCCGTTTTGCCGCCTGCGGAGAATTTCTTGATATTGGCAACGATAGTCTGGTAATCGCTGTAACCAAACGGGGTATAGACTTCTTCAATGTCTTTATCCTGTACGCCTTTGGAGTGCAGGAAGGCGCGCAGAATTTTGTTGGTGGTGCGCGGGTAGACATAGTCGGTGCCGAGCAGGAAGAAGCGTTTTGCGCTGCCGCCGTCTTCACTCATCATGTATTCCACCGCCGGGATCGCCTGCTGGTTTGGCGCCGCGCCGGTGTAGAACACGTTCGGCGACATCTCTTCCCCTTCATATTGCACCGGGTAGAACAGCAGGCCGTTCAGCTCTTCAAACACTGGCAGCACCGATTTGCGCGAAACCGAGGTCCAGCAGCCAAAAACCACCGCGGCTTTATCCTGGGTCAACAGTTGACGCGCTTTTTCTGCAAACAGCGGCCAGTTAGAGGCGGGATCGACCACCACCGGCTCCAGCTTTTTACCCAGCACGCCGCCTTTGGCGTTAATTTCATCAATGGTCATCAGCGCCATGTCTTTCAACGGCGTTTCTGAAATGGCCATGGTGCCGGAGAGAGAGTGCATGATCCCCACTTTGATGGTGTCTGCTGCGTATGCCTGTAACGACAAGCCCATGCTCAAAAAAGTGGCTGACAGGGCAAAAGCTTTCAGTAAAGAACGTCTTTTCATTACAAAACCCCTAAATGATATTGAGTGATTAAAATTCCCCGCCGGACGAAGGGGCGGAACCACGGCTACGGTGAAACGGGTTGTAAACTTGCCTGCTGGAGCATGTGTAAGGTGATTTTCCTGACCTCGGCTTTGCTCTGAGAAATGTGCTCGGTCAGAATGCGCTGCGCCTCCTCGGTTTGCTGTTTCAGGATCGCCTGTAAAACACGGGCATGTTCGTTGTAGGTCGCATCCACACGGTCATTGCGGGTGAAATCAAGATGGCGAATGATGCGCATCTTCTCGGTCAACTCCACATGTACCCGTACCATTTCACTGTTGCCGCTGGCGCGTACCAGCGTGGTGTGAAATTGCTCATCCTGCAGCGATAACGCTTTGCTCGGCTCCATGCGCGGCGCGTCGATCCAGAAGCTGACCAGCGGCGCCAGATGTTCTGAACAGATGCCCGGCGGCATGCCGCACAGGCGACGCACCGCTTCCCTTTCCAGCACGATACGAAAGTCGTACAGCGCCTCGAAATAATTGAAATCAAAAGGTTTCACCTGCCAGCCGCTGCGCGAGTAAACCTGCACATACCCTTCATGTTCAAGCCAGAACAGCGCCTGCCGTACCGGGGTACGGCTGGCGGACATCCGCTCGGAAATCTCGTTTTCGCTGAAATGCGCGCCCGGCATTAAGCGAAAATCAAAGATGTCGTTTTTCAGTTCGTGATAAATGCGCTCCGCCAGACCGACGGCGCGTTTTTTACTGCCCTTTTCGCTCATCATCCGTCTCCCTTATTCCAGCCACAGCAGCGTGTCGCCAGGGCTGACCGGACGCCCCGGCTGGCAGGCTATGCGTTTAACCTTGCCGCTCTGTGGCGCGTTGATGGCCAGCTCCATCTTCATCGCTTCGACGATCACCAGCGGCTGGCCTTCTGTCACCGCATCGCCGGGATTAACCAGCACTTTCCAGATGTTGCCGCTCATATCGGCGCACACCGGCAATGCGTCGTCATCCTCGGCGATCGCTTCCGGCGGCAGGCTTTCCGCTACGCTGGCCTGATCGTCCAGTTGCCAGCGCTCCACTTCCGCCTCGAAGGCTTCCGCCTGGCGGGTGCGGAATTCGGCAATGTCGGCGGCGTTATCACGCAGGAACTGCAAATGCTGCGGGAAATCAAACACCGTCTCTTCAATGCGGATGGTGGCGCGGCCTTCACGGAAATCGTCACGCAACTGGGTGAGTTCCGCTTCACTTACCGGGTAGAAACGCACCTGGTCGAAGAAGTGCAGCAGCCACGGCTCGTTGGCGGCAAATTGCGCGTTTTTGAGGAACTTGTTCCAGATAGGCAGCGTGCGGCCCACCAGTTGATAGCCGCCGGGGGAATCCATGCCGTAGATGCACATGTACATCCCGCCGATCCCGACGGTGCCTTCGGCGGTAAAGGTGCGCGCCGGGTTATATTTGGAACTCAGCAGACGATGGCGTGGATCAATCGGCACCGCGCAGGGCGCGCCGAGATAGACATCGCCAAGGCCCAGGATCAGATAGCTGGCGTCAAAAATCGTCGCCTTCACCGCTTCGCGGCTCGCCAGACCGTTGATGCGCTGAATAAAGTCCACATTGTTGGGCAACCACGGCGCTGTCGCGCGCACCGTGTCTTTGTAGCGGCTGACCGCATCCAGCGTGGCGTTGTCTTCAAACGCCATCGGCAGATGCACAATGCGTGACGGCACTTTCATCTGGCTGACATCGCCAATGTGCGACTCCAGCTCCAGCAGCAGCGCCACCAGTTCCTGCTGGCTAATAGCGAGACTGTCATAACGCACCTGCAAAGAGCGCACGCCTGGCGACAGCTCTTTCACGCCCGGATGCGCCCGTTTGCGCAGTTGTTCCATCAACAGGTGAACGCGCAGACGCAGCGCCAGATCCAGCACGTTGTCGCCATACTCAATCAGAATGTAGTTATCCCCGGCCTGGCGATAGACAATCGCAGGCGCGCCAGCAGCAGCGGGCAGCGACACCAGCGCGGTGGCGGAAACCCCGTCGCGATCGGCAAGGGATGGCGTGGCGAATTCCGCCAGATGGCTGGCATGCAGCGTCTCAATGCTGCGCTCCTGCGCTTTTTCCCGCGCCACCGCCTCTTCCACGCTGATCGGGTAGAAGCGGATGCGATCGCCCGGTTTGACCTGCCCGACTTTCCACAACTCTGCTTTAGCGATGGTCACCGGGCAGACAAAACCGCCGAGGCTTGGGCCATCGCGGGTGAGGATCACCGGGAAGTCGCCGGTAAAGTTAATCGCGCCGATGGCGTATTCGCAGTCGTGAACGTTAGAGGGGTGCAGACCGGCCTCGCCGCCGTTTGGCCGCGTCCAGCCTGGTTTCGGCCCGACCAGCCGCACGCCGAGGCGGTTAGAGTTGTAATGCACTTGCCAGTCGCTGGCGAAGAACTCGTCGATCGCGTCCTGGGTAAAGAAATCCGGCGCGCCGTGCGGCCCGTACAGCACGCCGATGCGCCACAGTTCGCCATACTCCGGGATCAGCGACGGGCTTATCGCCTGGGGTTCGCTCACCGGCGCGGGCGTGGTGCAGGCGGCCAGTTGCGGGCGTGAAATCGGCAGCAAATCGGCGACTTTCAGCGTGCGTCCGGCGTGGCCGCCAAACTGCCCGAGCGCAAAGGTGGAGCGGCTACCAAGGTATTGCGGCACATCAATGCCGTTACGTACCGCGAGATACGCGCGGCAGCCGACCTGCGCGCGCCCATACGCCAGAATCTGTCCGGCGTTAACGGTGATCGGTTGCCATAATGGCACCGCTTCGCCATCCAGCGTCGCCTGGCAATCCGCCCCGGTCAGAGCGATCACCGCTGCGCTGTGAAATTGCAGCACCGGGCCTTGCAGGGTGAACTCCAGCCCCGCCGCCGCGTCGTGGTTACCGACAATGCGGTTGGCCAGGCGGAAAGCAAAATCGTCCATCGGGCCGGAAGGCGGCACGCCGATATCCCAGTAACCAAGGCGACCCGGATAATCCTGAACGCTGCTCCAGGTGCCCGGTTGCAGCACCTCAATCACCGCCGCGTGCGCTTCAAAACTGTCGAGCATCCGCGTCCACATGCTGCCATTACGGAAGGCTTCGCTGGCGGTGATCTGGCGCAGATAATCCAGGTTCGTGGTAATGCCATGCAGGCGAGTGGTGTCGAGCGCAGCCTGCAGTTTTGCCAGCGCCTCTTCGCGGCTGGCACCCTGTACAATCAGTTTGGCGATCATCGGGTCGTAAAATGCCGACACTTCACTGCCGGTGGTCACCCCGGTATCCACACGCACATCCGGCGGGAAAGCGACTTCGGTTAAAACACCGGGGCTGGGCTGGAAGTTTTTCAGCGGGTTTTCGGCGTAGATACGCACTTCGATGGCCGCGCCCTGCGGTGCCTGTTGCAGACGCGCCCAGTCAATCGCTTCATCCGCCGCCACGCGCAGCATGCACTCGACCAGATCCAGCCCGGTAACGCACTCGGTGACCGGATGCTCCACCTGCAAACGGGTGTTGACCTCCAGAAAGTAGAACGCATCCCGCTGCGCGTCGTAGATAAATTCCACGGTGCCCGCGCTGCGGTAATTGACCAGTTTGCCAAGCTGCACCGCCGCGCTGAGCAGCGCTTCACGGGTAGTGGCTGGCAGGTTCGGCGCCGGGGTTTCTTCCACCACTTTCTGGTTGCGGCGCTGCAATGAGCAGTCGCGCTCGCCGAGCGCCACGACATTGCCTTTGCCGTCGCCAAAGATCTGCACTTCAATATGCCGTGCGCGATCGATGCAGCGCTCGACAAACACGCCGGCGTCGCTAAAAAACTGTTCGCCAAGCCGCCGCACGCTCTCCCAGGCATCATGGAGCGCCTGCGCATCGGCGCAGCGCGTCAGACCAATACCGCCGCCGCCCGCCGTGCTTTTCAGCATCACCGGATAGCCAATATTCGCTGCGGCTGCAAGCGCTGCGTCCAGCGAGTCGAGCAGACCGGTGCCCGGCGTCATCGGCACGCCCGCCTCGGCGGCCAGCTCGCGCGCCCGGTGTTTCAGCCCAAACTCGCCAATCTGCTGTGCAGTCGGGCCGACAAAAACAATGCCCGCCTGTTCGCAGGCGGCGGCAAACGGCAGGCTTTCCGACAAAAATCCGTAGCCCGGCCAGATAGCCTGCGCGCCCGTTTCCTGCGCTACGGCGATAATTTTGTCGATACGCAGGTAACTGTCGCTGGCCTTTTCGCCGCCGAGTGCCACGGCAATATCGGCCTGTTTAACATGTTCTGCATTTTTATCCGCGCCGGAATAGACCGCCACGCTTTTGATACCCAGACGTTGCAGTGTGCGGATGGCGCGACAGGCAATTTCGCCCCGGTTGGCAATCAGTACAGTGTTAAACATGTTTGCTCTCCTGGCGGGCAATCCAGTTACGCCAGCCTTTAAATTCAGTAATGTCGGTGGCATCGTGCAGCGCTGCCGGTTCGCAGATAAACCCTTTCACCCAGCGTCCATCGGCCAGCTCCAGCGAACCGATACCGAGCGGCGCGGGGATCTCTGCGACAAACTCACCAAAGCGCGCCAGTGGGATATCCCATAGCTCCACCGCAATGGCTGCGCCCTGCGCCTGGCGGGCAATACCCGGCTTGGGTGGTGTGGTGTTTGCCAGCGCATACAGCCGGTAGCACGGCGCGGTTTCGGTGGCTTCGACAAACGCGGCATCACGGGTGGTGAGCTGGAAATTCAGCGGCATGCCGCGCAGATGCGCGCCCACCACGGCAACGCGAACATGGTGTTGAGAAACCGGTAATGCCGCCGCTGGTGGGGTGAATGGCTGGCCGGTCGCACCAAGCGGCAGTGCCAGTTGCTGTTGCCAGCGCAGGCCGAAATCCGCCAGCGCGCGGTCATACCAGGCCGGAGCGATCAGCGTGATCCCGGCCGGTAAACCGTCGGCGCGAAACGGCGCAGGCAAGGCCAGCGCACAGAGATCCGCCAGATTGGTAAAGTTGGTGTAGGTGCCAAACTGCGAGTTGAAGAGAATCGGTTCCTGCTTTATCTCTTCCAGCGTACGGATGGTGGGCGATGTCGGTACTACCAGCGCATCAACCTCGCTCAGGGCGTGCTGGATTTTTTGCGCCAGCTCTGCACGCAGGTACTCCGCGTTAAAGGCATCCACCGCGCTGTAGTTCAACCCGGCGGAAATAATAGTGTGCACCGTGGGGTCCATCTGCTCCGGATGGTGCAGCATCTCGCCGACAGAGGCGGTACGTTCCGCCACCCACGGCCCCTGATAAAGCTGCTCGGCAAGCTGGTAGAACGGCGAGAAATCAATCGGCTGCAACGTCGCGCCGCTGGTGCGCAATGCCTCCAGCGCGCTCAGCCAGGCGGCTTCAGCCTGCGTATCGCCAAAGAAACGCAGCTCTGCCGGGATGGCGAAAACCGGGTTTTGCGGGATGGCCGCTGGTGCTGTTGCCGGGTTAACCCGCGAGTAGGCATCTTCACTGTCTGCGCCGCCCGCCAGCGTCGCGATGTAAAACGCATCTTCCACCGTCAGGGCAAACACCGACAGCGTGTCATTCAGACGGCAGGCGGGCAGCACGCCGGTTGCCGAGAGCCAGCCTTTGGTCGGCTTCAGTCCGACAATATTGTTAAACCCGGCAGGCACGCGCCCCGAACCGGCGGTGTCAGTGCCAAAGGCAAACGGCACCAGGCCGCGCGCCACTACGGAAGCCGACCCCGAACTGGAGCCGCCGCTGACATACGCGGGATCAAAGGTGTTCGGCACTGCGCCGTAGGGGGAACGCGTGCCGACCAGCCCGGTGGCGAACTGATCGAGGTTGGTTTTACCAATCACAATCGCCCCGGCCGCTTTCAACCGGGCAACGGCGGTGGCATCTCTTTCAGCGATAAATTTGAGCGCCGGGCACGCCGCCGTGGTCGGCCAGCCCGCCACATCCACATTGTCTTTGACGGCGAAAGGCACGCCGAACAGCGGAAACGCATCGGGATTATTGCGGTACAGCGGCAGTAACGCATTAATTTGCGCCTGCAACTGCGCGTCGCTGGCGATCACCAGCCAGGCATTATCCTCAAGGGATAAAGCATCAATATGCGCTTTTAAAAGCGAATAAACCGACTCACTCTCCTGCCGGATGCGCTGCTGCCATGCAGCCAGTGTTTTTCCTGTCATTAACGCCATCGTTGAATTCCTGCTGGTATACAAGATGGAATTCAATCAGCAAGCGGCATGCCAGAAATTCAATATGTTGTTTTTTAAACAAAAATGCTATTTGCCGGGTGTTTTTTCAAAAACCACCTGCACTCTTTCTGAACATATGCGCGCAATAGCAGTGCAATTATTATTGGAAAAACAGATATCTATAACCAACATCAGAATATTCAATTATGGCTGTATGCGGCTATTCTTTGCCTGACCAGAACATTAACCTGCGCGAACCCTTCGCGTTATAGCGAGGAGAAAAGATGAAAGCCGCTGTCTATTTTCAGCCCGGAAAACCGGACGTATTGCGCTATATCGATGTGCCGCAACCCATTTGCGGCGCAGATGAGGTGTTGATTAAGGTTGAAGCAATCGCCCTTGAAGGCGGCGATGTGATTAATCGCGCCACCGCCGCCCCTTCTTCGCAGGGCACTGTCCCCGGCTATTCGGCGGCGGGCACCATTGTGGCGGTGGGTAAAAATGTGCAAAACCGCCAGCCCAGCCAGCGCGTTGCCACCATTGCGCTTAGCGGTTCACATGCCCAATACCGCGCTGTGCCCGCCGCATGGAGCTGGGTTATCCCTGATGGACTGGATGTGGTGACCGCCGCCGTGATCCCGGTTAGCTTTGGTACCGCCGCCTGGGCGCTCTCTTCCCGTCTTCATCTTCAGGCTGGCGAAACGCTGCTGATCCAGGGCGGTGCGGGCGGCGTTGGCGTGGCCGCCATTCAACTGGCGAAAGCGCGCGGCGCGCGCGTGCTGGCGACACTTTCCGGCAGAGCCCGCGTGGCAAAACTTCACGAACTGGGTCTTGATGTGGCGCTCGATTACCGCCAGCAGGATATTGTGGCCGAGGTGCAAACGCTCACCCAACAGCGCGGCGTGGACAGCGTGCTGGATCTGGCAGGCTCCACGCTTGAACAGTCCTTCGCCTGCCTGCGTGAAGGCGGAACGGTGGTGCTGGCCGGTAACGCTGGGGGCAGTACCCGCGCCGATTTAGCGGCGTTACAGCAGGCCAATCAGACGCTGAGCGGGCTGTTCTGGGGGCGCGAACTGGCTAACGAACAGGCCAGAGCCTCCGTCGACACGCTGCTGGCGCAGGCGCGTGATGGCACGTTATGGGTGCTTATTGATCGCGAGTTTGCGCTACAGGAGGTGGTGGAAGCCCACCGTTACGCCGAAGAGAACCGCGTGCTGGGGCGCATTATTCTGCGCCCCTGAAGGCCGTTATTGCAGGCTGACGCTAAGCCAGAACAAGCTCAACCGCGGCAGCGGAACGCCCTGCTCACTGAGCGCGTTCCGCGGTCTCTTTCTGCAAATTATTGCTGCCAAGGCCGCCGATAAACGGCAAACGCAGGCGCAGCGGCGTGAAACCCAGCCCGACATTCAGCCCCAGTAGATTGAGTTCAAACCCCTCTTCCGCCCCCAGCGTTACGCCCGCAACACCGAGCAGGGAGACCTGCACGCCGCGGCCGGAGGGTGGCAGGCCAATCGGATTGCGCAGCGAGCGGAAATCTTTGCCGACCGCATTGGCGGGCAGATCCAGCTTCAGCGCCGGGACTTCGCGCCCGATATGTGCGAGAAACGTATTGCTGTTTGGCCCAGGCCAGGCGTGGTAGGTCTGCGGCCACGGGTAAGAAGCAATCGCCGCTTCAATCTGCGGGATCATCGCTTCGGCCTGCGGGCCACGGTGATCGACCAGCAAGCGCGGCTGTGCGCCGTACCAGTAGCCATCAGGAATATTACTGTTACGCCGCACTTTATCGCCTGCGCCCCAGCTAATCACTTCGTAGCGGTTATAGTGCGTTTCACCGGCGCGTTTGAAAATGATCCACGGATGCACCGCCACCGCGCCTTTCCAGCCCCAGGTGGGTGCGGCATAAACCTGCACGATGGCGAGTTGGGCATTTTTACGCGCATCAGGCGCAATACCGGCTGAATCACGCCGGGCATCCCACCACCCTTGCTGCGTGCGCGTGTCCCGCTGGTGCATCGCCTGGGCGAGGCTGACGGCAAGGGAGAGCAGCGTGATGCACAGCAGGCTCAGGAAAAAGGTTTTTATGACGATCATGGCGGCCTGCTATCAGAAGGGAGAATTCAGCGTCTGATCATTGTACTGGTGTTTTTTTGCCCGGCAAGACACGCCGCGCTGGCGGGCCGGGCAAACAGGCCGAATAGCATAAAAATCCAAAACGCGGCGAAGCCCGAAAGAATTAAGAAGGATTGTGTCTACCCCTCAACGGGAATAATGGAGATATGCCCGTTGCGTTCGAGAATGGCATAACGGATTTTACTCAACTCGGTAATGCCCTGATTCTGTCGCGCTGCGACCAGAATATCATCACAAGAGACATCCACTTTTTGCAGTTTATCGACAAGAGGAATGCCATTTTCAACCAGGATAACCGGCGAACCATCAATGACCGACTCCGCCCCGGAGAGATATTTTTTCACCAGCCCGAACAAAATATCGACCGCTACCAGCGTAACAATGGTCAGCATTGCACCGGTAACGGAAAAGTCGTTGCCGAGGAGCGCCTGTTGCGTGGCCTCGCTGATGATCAACAGCAGGATCAGGTCAAAACTGGTCATCTCTAATAACGCGCGGCGTCCCACCACTTTAAAAACCAGTAACAGGATTAAATAGATCGCCAACGCCCGCAGCACCATTTCCATTTTATTCTCCTACGGATAAATGAACTGCCAGAACCGGATGCCCGGTTCATCGTTAACGGCGACGGTGTTAATCGATTTTCCCGGTGTGCCCGGCGTGGTATTCAGCCACACCGTAAAAGCGCCGCTGCCGGTGATGTTGTTATAAACCAGATACAGCGTTTCTCCCCGGCTGTACATGCTGTCGGGCTGGGGCCAGACATTGCCGTGTTGATAATTCTCATTAAATGCGCCACCAAGGCTGATGACATACCTCTTCGCCGCCTGAGTTTGCAGGGTGATTTTTAGCGTCTGGGCGTTTTGCAGACGCCCGAATCGTTCATAGTGGATTTTCAGCGTCTGCTGAGCATTACTTTTGTCTGCCGGGCTAAAATAGCCGCCGGAAAAAACGCCGCTCAGCGCGGCGACAATAATCGTCAGTAACACAAAAGCCCCGGCCCGCCGAAACCCGGCTTCGAAATTCAGCGCCCAGGCCCTTTCAGCCACGCCGGGCAATGTCTCATCGTGTTTCATTATGTTCCTCGCCGTTTCGGTTTCCACAGATGAAGAGCACTATCCAGAAGCCTGGCAGCCTGGCTCGCTTTCAGTATCAGATTCAGGCGAAATCGTCGGACGGCCCATCCAGCGGGCGCAAAGGCGGGAAAATACGGGCAATTTCATCGGCAACATCAAATTCGGTTAAATTTTCTTCGGCAATCAGTAGCCAGGTCGAACCCTGTGGCGATTTCCATTCGGTAATAAAAAGCTGCGCGTCCGGGCGTAACTCGATCTTCTCTCCGCTGTCGCGCGTATAAAACTGCCCGCCGCGTTTATCGTTATCCGGCAGCGTTAACCAGAGCGCCGGGTAAACGCCGCGCCAGACTTCGCCATGGTGCTCGCCGCCCAGAACCAGATATTCCTGCATCACTGTTTTCGCCATTGACCTTCTCCACCGGGTGAACATTTATCAAGCTTACAACATAGGCCAGAAATCGCGTCACGACGCTCCTCCTTAACATCTATGCCAGGCTTAGGGGGAACCCACTTTTACAGGAGTTCCCTCTTCTGACCTCATCGCAACCATACAAAAGGAGAACGCATGACGGCATCTTCCCTTTCTGACCATGACATTCAGCTGATCGATCGCTACTGGCGGGCCGCGAATTACCTCTCCGTCGGACAAATTTACCTGATGGATAACCCCTTACTGCGCGAACCTCTCAAGCCGGAACACATCAAGCCGCGCCTGCTGGGGCACTGGGGAACCACGCCCGGCCTTAACTTTATTTATGCCCATCTCAACCGCGTGATATGCCAGCGCAATCTCGATATGATCTATATCTGCGGTCCAGGGCATGGCGGGCCTGGCATGGTAGCGAATACGTGGCTTGAAGGCTCCTACAGCGAGATTTACCCGCAAGTAAGCCAGGATGCGCAGGGGATGAAAAAATTGTTCCGCCAGTTCTCTTTTCCCGGCGGCATCCCCAGCCACGCCGCGCCGGAAACGCCCGGCTCCATTAATGAAGGCGGCGAGCTGGGTTACTCACTGGCGCATGCCTTTGGCGCGGTATTTGATAACCCGTCGCTGATTGCCGCCTGCGTGATTGGCGATGGCGAAGCGGAAACCGGCCCGCTGGCCTCAAGCTGGCACGGGATTAAATTCCTCAATGCCGCGCGCGACGGCGCGGTGCTGCCAATTTTGCATCTTAACGGTTACAAGATTGCTAACCCGACTATCCTCGGGCGCGCCAGCGATGAAGATCTGTTTCAACTGTTTCGCGGCTACGGGTATGAACCCCTGCTGGTCAGCGGCCATGAGCCGGAGCAAATGCATCGCGATATGGCGCAGGCGCTGGACATCGCCCTTGACCACATTGCGGATTTTCAGCAGCAGGCGCGCAGCCATCAGACAGCAGAGCGCTTACCGCGCTGGCCGCTCATTCTGTTGCGTAGCCCGAAAGGCTGGACCGGTCCACAGACCGTGGACGGCAAAAAGGTGGAAGATTTCTGGCGCGCGCATCAGGTGCCGGTCTCTTCATGCCGGGAAAACGATGACCATCGTCAGATCCTGCAACGCTGGATGCAAAGCTACCAGCCGGAGGATCTCTTTGATGAACGCGGTCAGTTAAAGGCGGAACTGCGCGCGCTGGCACCGACCGGTGATAAACGCATGGGCGCGTCGCCGTGGGCAAACGGCGGTCGCTTACGCCGCGAACTGGTGACACCGGCACTGCAATCGTACGCCGTGGAAGTCACCTCGCCCGGCGAAACCCAGGCGGAATCCACTGCGGCACTTGGCGCATATCTGGCAGGCATCTTCCAGGAAAATGCGGATAATTTTCGTCTTTTTGGCCCGGATGAAACGGCGTCTAATCGCCTGAGTAAGGTGTTTGATGTGACCAGCCGCACGTGGCAGGCGGCGCAAAAACCGTGGGATGAACAGCTTGCGCCCGATGGCCGGGTGATGGAGATCCTCAGCGAGCATCAATGTCAGGGCTGGCTGGAAGGGTATCTGCTCACCGGGCGGCATGGTCTGTTTAACTGCTACGAAGCGTTTATTCATATTGTCGATTCGATGTTTAACCAGCATGCCAAGTGGCTGAAAGTGACGCGAAAATTGCCGTGGCGGGCGCCCATCTCCTCGCTGAATTACCTGCTCTCGTCTCATGTCTGGCGCCAGGATCACAACGGTTATAGCCATCAGGATCCCGGCTTTATCGATCACGTTGCCAACAAGAAGGCCGATATTGTGCGCATTTATCTGCCGCCGGATGCGAACACGCTGCTCTGCGTGGCGGATCACTGCCTGAAGACCTGGGATCGCATCAATGTGATTGTCGCCGGGAAACAGCCTGCGCCGCAGTGGCTGACGCTGGATGACGCAGCGAAGCACTGTGCGGACGGAATGGGGATCTGGTACTGGGCGGGCACGGTTGAGGAAGGCGAAACGCCGGATGTGGTGATGGCCTGTGCCGGTGACGTGCCCACCATGGAGACGCTCGCGGCGGTCGATCTGCTGCGCGAATTCCTGCCAGCGTTACGCATTCAGGTGGTGAACGTCGTCGATTTAATGGCTTTACAGACCCACGATCAGCACCCGCATGGCCTGAGCGAGCAGGCGTTTGACGCCCTTTTCACCGTTGATAAACCGGTCGTTTTCGCCTTCCACGGCTACCCCAGTTTGATCCACCGGTTGACCTACCTGCGCAATAACCACGGCAATTTCCACGTACGTGGCTTTATGGAGGAAGGCACCACCACCACGCCGTTTGATATGACCGTGCTGAATGAACTGGATCGTTTTCATCTGGCGCAGGAAGCGATATTGCGTGTGCCATCGCTCCAGGGGAAAGCGGACGCAATCCTTGATGTGTTACAGGAGAAAATCGCCGCCCATCATCGTTATGTCCGCGAATACGGTGAAGATCTGCCGGAAGTGCAAAACTGGAAATGGCCGTCACAGCAAGGCAGCGACGCTGCGCCGGAATAGTGATACCGGGGCAACGCCGCCGCGCTTATGCCCGCATCAGGCGGCCATTTGCAGGCAGGCTTGCGCGCAGGTTCGACACGCCTGCGCGCACTGCTGGCAGTGATCATGCGGGTGCTTGCTGCACTCTTCAGCGCAGGATTTGCAGACATCCACGCACACCCGGCACAGCGGCTGCAGGTAAGCATTCTCCAGCGCCATAAACTGCCCCACCAGCCGACAGAGCGCCGCGCACTGGAGATCCAGCTTGATGCAATCGCGCATCATTGCCATGTCCTCTTCATTGAGACAACTCGCGGCGCAATGCTCACAGGCAATGGCACATTGATAGCAGGCATCGCTACAGGTTTTATGTTCGGTTTGCATAAATTCCTCCTTCTGTTGTCGAAGGTATTAAGTGTGAACGAAGGCTGCATTTACGCGAATTATTAATTTATCTGTACAGAAAAATAGCATTCAGCGACAGCGGAAATATTTTCCGTCAGAAACATCAGGCACTAAAAATAAATAAAAAACATTTAAAATCAATTCATTAAAAATTAAACCAAATGATTATTCACGCTATGAAATAGTAACATTCATTGACGATACAACTTAACCAGGACTATTCTGAGGGCGCTTTTCTTAATTGTTAGCAGACTAATCCTGGTAGCGAATATGCATTTGCATGCCTTCAGGATCGGTCCGGATTTCCTGTTCCTGAAGGTTTTTTTATTGCTGCTAAAGGTTCAACTCTTCTTCCCGGCAGCAAAAGAAGTTAACTGCACCACACCTCACCGCTTCCTCTCTCTCCCCTGTAAGATTTGTCTTAAAATGATTAATAAAACTTATGTACCTGCATTTCAGGATAATGCAGATGAGTAAACAAAAGTCAGTATTTCGGCTATTTTTCCGTCATTTCAGGCATTTTGTAACTATGGTTATTATTCAATATCTATAAAAACAAGCTATAACTTCTTTATCTGCAAAGATATATGACCGATACAACAAATCTGGAATATAAACTCAGTGACTAATTTTTCAACAAAGCAATTTTTCCCGCTTCGGTTTGACTAATTATCGATAGCGACTAACTTTAATCACGAACACCGACGACATTGAGATGCAAAATATGTCGTTTTATTTTAACCAACGAAACTGGAGAAATAACATGGCTGAACATCGTGGCGGTTCTGGAAATTTCGCAGAAGATCGTGAAAAAGCATCCGAAGCAGGTCGTAAAGGTGGTCAACATAGCGGCGGTAATTTTAAAAATGATCCGCAGCGTGCATCTGAAGCCGGGAAAAAAGGCGGTCAAAATAGCCATGGCGGCGGCCGTAAATCTGGTGAGTGATTTTTTACCACCTCGCTTCAAGCAATTTAGTTATTAGTATTTTACGGCGAGTCAAAATGGCTCGCCATTATTTTCTCTTGCATGAAAGGTAATTCACTATGCAGATTAATTCCGTTACTGATCTATTTATTCATTCGCTCTCTGATATTTACAGCGCGGAAAAGCAACTGACCCGCGCACTCTCCAAACTGGCGCGCGAATCTTCAAGCAGCGAGCTGTCTGAAGCTTTCAAAAAGCACTATGAAGAAACCCAGGGGCAGATTGAGCGCCTCGATCAGTTGGTAGAAGCTGAGCCAAATATCAAGCTTAAGCGTATGAAATGTCACGCCATGGAAGGGTTGATCGATGAAGCTAATGAAGTCATTGAAGCCACGGAAAAAGGCAGCGTACGCGATGCCGGGCTGATTGCAGCAGCACAAAAAGTCGAACATTACGAAATTGCCTCTTACGGCACGCTTTGTACCCTCGCCAGTCAGTTAGGTCTGAAAAAGGCACAGCAATTACTTGCTGAAACCTTAGAAGAAGAAAAAACCACCGATACATTACTTACCAAAATAGCCACTTCAAATATTAATCAAAAAGCTGGAAGCTAATAACCGCCAGCAGATGTCATCCCTGATAATATTATTCTTCAGGGTCAATGAGACAGCCCCAAAAAAGAGGAATGTACTATGACGCCGCAAGAAAATTATCATGACTGGCTACGCGACGCGCACGCCATGGAAAAACAAGCGGAATCGATGCTTAGCGCAATGAGCAGCCGCATCGATAATTATCCCGACCTGCGTGCAAGAATTGATCAACACTTAACTGAAACTAAAGGGCAAATTAAACTTCTGGAAGAGGTTCTCGATCGCAACAATATTAATCGCTCATTAATGAAAGATGCCACCAGTAAAATGAGCGCGATGGGTCAGGCCGTTGGAGGCATGTTTGCTTCTGATGAAGTTGTCAAAGGCTCAATTAGCAGCTACGTATTCGAGCAATTTGAAATTGCCTGTTATACGTCATTAATTACGGCGGCAGAAAAAGTCGGTGATATTGCCAGCATCGATATTTTCAAACAAATTCTTGCCGAAGAGAAAGCGATGGCTGAATGGGCGTTTAATCATTTACCCGACGTTACCGAACAATTTTTACTTCGCGATACCGCTGCCGGTGTGGAAGCTAAAAAATAAACTAAAGCATCAGGAGAATTTATGTTTCGACACGTAAAACAACTACAGTACACCGTACGCGTCAGCGAGCCAAACCCAGGGCTGGCGAACCTCTTACTGGAACAGTTCGGCGGCCCGCAAGGCGAGCTGGCGGCCGCCTGCCGTTATTTCACTCAGGGTCTGGGTGATGACGATGTGGGCCGCAAAGAGATGTTGATGGATATTGCCACCGAAGAATTAAGCCATCTGGAAATTATTGGAACTCTGGTCGGCATGCTGAATAAAGGCGCGAAAGGCGAACTGGCCGAAGGGACAGAAAAAGAGGCGGAACTTTATCGCTCTTTAACCGCCAATGGCAATGACAGCCATATTACCTCACTGTTATATGGCGGCGGCCCTGCCCTGACGAATTCCGGCGGCGTGCCGTGGACGGCGGCTTATATTGATACCATTGGCGAAGTCACGGCGGATATGCGCTCCAATATTGCGGCGGAAGCACGCGCGAAAATTATTTACGAGCGGCTGATTAATGTCACGGACGATCCGGGTGTTAAAGATGCGCTGAGTTTCCTGATGACGCGAGAAGCGGCGCATCAGCTCTCCTTCGAGAAAGCGCTCTATTCCATCCGTAATAACTTTCCGCCAGGTAAATTGCCGCCCATCGAACAGTACAGCAATGTGTACTACAACATGTCCGAGGGCGACGATCCGCGCGGAAGCTGGAACAGCGACGAGAACTTCGACTACGTGGCCGATCCGCAACCTGCCGTGGATGGTGGCGATGGCCTCGCCACAGTACAACTTAACGATAAACAGCGCGCGCTGGTGAAAGCGATGGCGAAGCGTACGCAATCCGATCCCGGCGTTGATCCGCTGACCGGTGCAGAGCTGGGTAGCGGAGAGCCGCAAGAGAAATAATACTTACTGATAACCTGTCGTATTCACCCCTTAGCTTAGGGGTGTTTTTTTTTGTGGGGTAACCGGGCATGTTCGAATTCGATGCATTCCATCTGGCAAGGCTTCAGTTCGCCTTTACGGTCTCGTTTCACATTATTTTTCCTGCTATCACCATCGGGCTCGCCAGCTATCTGGTGGTGCTTGAAGGGTTATGGCTGAAAACCAAAAATCCCGACTGGCGCGCGATGTATCACTTCTGGTTGAAGATCTTCGCCGTCAACTTCGGCATGGGCGTGGTCTCCGGGCTGGTAATGGCTTATCAGTTTGGTACCAACTGGAGCGGCTTTTCCCAGTTTGCCGGCAGTATTACCGGGCCATTGCTCACCTATGAGGTGCTGACCGCCTTCTTCCTTGAGGCGGGTTTTCTCGGCGTCATGCTGTTTGGCTGGAATAAAGTGGGGCCGGGGCTGCACTTTTTCGCTACCTGCATGGTGGCGCTGGGCACGCTGATGTCCACGTTCTGGATCCTTGCATCTAATAGCTGGATGCATACGCCGCAAGGGTTTGCCATTGAAAATGGTCAGGTGATCCCTGTCGACTGGTTTGCGGTCATTTTTAACCCCTCGTTCCCGTACCGTTTACTGCATATGACCATTGCCGCGTTCCTCAGCACTGCCCTCTTCGTTGGCGCTTCCGCTGCCTGGCACTTGCTGCACCGCAATGACACACCGGCAATCCGCAAAATGTTGTCGATGGCGATGTGGATGGCGCTGGCCGTTGCGCCACTGCAGGCCTTTATTGGCGATATGCATGGCCTGAACACACTGAAGCATCAGCCCGCGAAGATCGCCGCCATTGAGGGGCACTGGGAAAATCCGCCCGGTGAAGCCACGCCGTTGTTGTTGTTTGGCTTGCCGGATATGGAACAAGAGCGCACCCGATACGCGGTAGAAATCCCTTCTCTCGGCAGCCTGATCCTCACCCACTCGCTGCATGAACAAGTGCCTGCGCTGAAAGATTTCCCGAAAGCGGATCGGCCCAACTCCACCATTGTCTTCTGGTCATTTCGTCTGATGGTCGGGATGGGGCTATTGATGATTGCGCTCGGCGTTGCCGCGTTGTGGTTACGTTTTCGCCAGCGGCTGTATGCATCGCGCCCCTTCCTGTACTTCGCGCTGTGCATGGGCCCGGCGGGGTTGATTGCCATTCTTGCCGGTTGGGTGACCACCGAAGTCGGTCGGCAACCCTGGGTCGTCTATGGGCTGCTGCGCACGGCGGATGCGGTTTCCCTGCATAGCACCTTACAGATGAGCCTGAGCCTGCTGGCCTTTATCGTGGTGTACACCTCAGTCTTCGGCGTCGGCTACAGCTATATGGTGCGGTTGATTAAGAAAGGACCGCAGCCCTGGGATGAACACGCAACCGACGGCAGACCGGCGCGCCCGCTCTCTGCGGCGGGTGAAAGTTTGCAGGCGGAGGAGAAAAAATAATGGGCATCGATTTATCGCTTATCTGGTTTGTCATCATCGTCTTTGCCACGCTGATGTATATCGTGATGGACGGCTTCGATCTGGGCATCGGTATTCTTTTCCCGGCGATTCAGGACGGCGGCGAACGGGACGTTATGGTGAACAGCGTCGCGCCGGTGTGGGATGGTAACGAAACCTGGCTGGTGCTCGGCGGCGCCGGGCTTTTTGGCGCGTTTCCTCTTGCTTATGCGGTGATCGCCGATGCGCTGGCTATTCCGCTGACATTAATGTTGATCGGTCTTATTTTTCGCGGCGTGGCGTTTGAGTTTCGTTTTAAAGCCACGCCGAATCACAAACCATTCTGGGATAAGTCCTTTCTCGCCGGATCGCTGCTGGCGACCTTTATGCAGGGCGTGGTGGTCGGCGCGGTGATCAACGGTTTTGCCGTCACCGGCCGCACCTTCAGCGGCAGTTCGCTCGACTGGCTGACGCCCTTTAACCTGTTCTGCGGCATTGGGCTGATCATCACTTATGGCCTGCTGGGCGCCAGCTGGCTGGTAATGAAAAGTGAAGGAAACCTGCAACAGAAAATGCGTGTTGTCGCCAGAACGCTGTTGCTGGCGCTGCTGGTGGCGATGGCCGCGATCAGCCTGTGGACGCCGCTTTCCCATGCGGCGATCGCCGAACGCTGGTTCAGCCAGCCGAATATCTGGTTTTTTGCCCCGGTTCCGCTGCTGGTGATCCTCTTCAGCGTCTGGTTATGGCATACGCTGAGCAACGTGCAATACCATATTTTGCCGTTCGTTTTGACGCTGGGGCTGGTTTTCCTCGGCTTTAGCGGGCTGGGCATCAGTATCTGGCCGCATATTATTCCACCGGATATCACGCTGTGGCAGGCCGCCGCGCCGCCGCAAAGCCAGGGCTTTATGCTGGTTGGTGCCCTGCTGATTATTCCGGTGATCCTGGTTTATACCTTCTGGAGCTACTACGTGTTTCGCGGAAAAATCCAGCATGGCGCGGGGTATCACTGATGTCATTTAAACGTAGCGCACCGAAAATCATGTGGTTTGTTGGGCTGTGGTTTGCCAGCGTGCTGGCCCTGTTTCTCGTCAGCTCTGTGCTCAGGCTGCTGATGTCAATGGCCGGGCTACGCGCGTAAGGCAACGCGGGAAGGTTTACTCAATCTTGCCGCTGAAAACGCGAAATCCCCAGCTGTTATAAAGCAGCGTAATGGGCGCCAGTAACGCAAAACTGATCAACAGAAATTTTTGCGTTTCTGGCGGCGCGGCCGCCTGGTGAATCATCACATTAACCGGAACGATAAACGGAAACAGGGTAAACACCAGCGCGCCCAACGCACAGCTCACCAGCACGAGGATCGCCGCCAGCGGCATAAACGCGTAGCGCCGCGCAAGGCTGAACCCTAACCCGGCGGCGGCGATTACCGCCACGCTGAGCATCGGCAGCCACAGCCACGGGTTCAGCAGATGGCGACGCCAGGTTTCCTGTAAGTGCCCCGTCCAGAAGAGTAATCCCGCCACCAGTAACGCGGCGAGCACGCCAAGCGGCAGGATCGCGCGCCTGCCCCACTGTTGCAATGCTCCAGTGCAGCGCCAGTTCAACCAGCCGGCCCCCATCAGGCAGTAACCGACCACCAGTGCCAGCGCACAATACAGAGGAAACGGGCTGAACCACTCGCCGCCGGTGCCGTTAAACTGCTGGCCGTCATTCGGAATACCCTCGATCAGACAGCCAACAATGGTGCCTTGCGCGAGGCTCGCCAGTAATGAGCCGCCCACCAGCATCGCATCGAACAGGCGCGGGACGTGGTGACGATACTCGATCGCCATCCCACGCACGACCAGCGCCAGCAGCATGGCAAAAACCGGGACATACAGCGCGCTGAGAATAATGGCGTACGCCAGCGGGAACAGCCCGAGCAGCCCGCCTGCCGCCAGCACCAGCCAGGTTTCGTTACCGTCCCACACCGGCAGCAATGAGAGATTAATCGTCTTACGGGAAGCGGCATCGCGCTGCAATCCACACAGCATACCGGTGCCGAGATCGGTGCCATCAAGCAGCACGTAGATCCACACGCTCAGCACCAGCGCCGCCGCCGACAGCGTTTGCAGCCAGGGTAAACCCAACACGTCACTCATTCATCGGTTCCTCTTCCCGTGCGTTGCGCCACTTCTGGCATTGCGCTCTCTTCGTCCGGCTGCGGCGGGTGCGCGAGCAAACGCAGCAGAAACCACAGCCCGAGGCTGAACAGCAGCAGATAAACGGTGACGGTCGTCGCCAGAGAACCCAGCAGTAAACCCGGGGCTATCGGCGATGCGCTTTCGTCGGTGCGCAGCAGGCCATATACCGTCCACGGCTGGCGTCCGGCTTCCGTCACCACCCAGCCCGCCAGCATGGCGATAAACCCGGCGGGTGCCATCAGCACCATCAGTTTATGCAGCCAGCGCGCGCGCCACAGACGGCCGCGCAGGCGCACCACCAGCCCGGCAATACCCGCCGTGGCCATCAACAGACCAAGGCCGACCATCAGGCGAAAAGACCAGAACACCAGCGGTACCCATGGTCGCTCGTCGGCGGGGTATTGATTGAGGCTATGAATGGTACCGCTCAGGTTATGGCGCAGATAGAGCGAACCGATATTGGGGATGGCGACTTCATAACGGTTACGCTGTTCGGCCATATCCGGCAGCGCAAACAGCCGCATCGGCTCGCCTTCGCCCGGCGGCGGCGGGTTCCAGCTCCCTTCCATCGCCGCCAGTTTTACCGGCTGGTGATCGCGGGTGTTTTCGCCATGCAGATCGCCGAGCACGATTTGCAGCGGTGCCATTACCACCAGCATCCACATGCCGAGAGAGAACATTTTGCGCGCCGCCGGATGACGCGCATCGCGCAGTAAATGCCATGCGCCGCTGGCCGCCACCAGGCAGGCGGTGCCGAGCAGCGCGGCCGCCACCATGTGCGCCATCCGCCACGGAAACGACGGGTTAAAAATGACTGCCCACCAGTCCACGGGACGAAAGCGTCCATCCGCGCCGATGGCAAAACCGTCCGGCGTTTGCATCCACGAATTCGCCGCGAGGATCCAGAAAGCACTGAAAAACGATCCCAGCGCCACAATGCAGGTCGCCATAAAATGGACCCACGGCCGCACCTTGCCCATGCCGAACAGCATCACGCCCATAAAACCGGCTTCAAGAAAGAACGCCACCAGCACTTCCATATAGAGCATCGGTCCGAGCACCGCGCCTGTCCGGCTCGCCAGCCCGCTCCAGTTGGTACCAAAAGCAAACTCCATCACCACGCCGGTCACCACGCCGACGGCAACATTAAGGGCGAAGATTTTGCTCCAGTAGCGCCACAGGCTGAGCCAGACCTGCTGCCTGCGCCAAAGCCACATCCCTTCCAGTAGCATCAGAAACTGCGCGAGGCCAATGGTGAACGCCGCCAGCACGATATGAAAGCCGATGGTAAAAGCAAATTGCGTACGCGCCAGCAGCAGGGCCGTTTCCGGGCTGATGTCAGGCATCGCTGGGCTTACCGGTAAAGGCGGATATCGGCTTGTCTACCGACTCCTCCATCCGCCGGGAAAACGCCGCCAGCCCATGGAGCAGCGGCCGTAACGCACGCCACAGATCGTCATCCTGCAACATCTTCCACGCCCCGTGTACGCCGGGCGCTTTTTCCTCATCATCCGCTTTTGGCTGGCTTATCACCTCTGCCAAATCACGCAGGCCAAAGGCCAGTTTATAGACGCGATCCGGCGGCAGTGAAGAGAGCGCCATCAGCATCAGCGAGATATTCTGGATGGCATTCAGCGTACCCTGGCGCTGCAAGCCGTTGACGAGGATCTGCGCGACTTCGTTGTTCGCCGCGACCAGATCGTTCAGTAACCGCAGCACGCCGTGCTGGTGCAGGGTTTCCAGCAGGCGATCCAGTTCTTCGTGGGCGTCCGGCCCGATTTTTGCCGGTTCCGGCTGATACTCAATCGATTTCGCCATTAAAATTTCTCCGGATGAGGTTCATGTTCCGGCGGCTCGCGGTAATCGTCGCGACGCCATTTCGCTTCCACCGGCACCCCGGTGATGGGGGTACGCTTACCGTGGCGGAAGTTATGTTCCGGTAAAGGATTGGGATGGGGCGTTCTGTCGAGCGCGTCGAGGCGGATAGCGATCTCTTTATAGGCTGGCGTATTCACCGCCGGATCGTGATGTTCACCAGTCAACTGATTGATGCCCTCTTTACCCTGGTGAATCGAGATAAACAGCACCTTGCCCTGCACCCGTTCGGTGACCACCACCGGAACCTCCAGCGCGCCACGGCGGGAACTCAGCCTGACCCAGTCGCCGGTGTTCAGGCTGCGGCCAGCCGCCAGTTCGGGGCTGATTTCAACATACCATTCGGGGGAAAGGCTGGTGGTGCGCCCGCCTCTGCCGCTCTGGTTGGTGGACTGAAAGTGCTCCAGCATGCGGCCATTATTCAGCAGCAGATCGTAGTCGGCATCCGCCTCTTCCGCCGGGGGCTGCCAGCTCACCGGATAGAGCGTGGCGCGGCCATCCGCGCTTTTGAATGTGTTGGTATAAAGCAGCGGCGTGCTGCTGCCATCCGCCTTCACCGGCCAGAGTTGCGATTTCCAGCCCTCCAGCCGCTCATAGCTGACACCCGCAAAACTCCCGGCGATGCTTGCCACCTCGGCCATAATTTGCCCTGGATGGGTATAGCCCCAGTCGAAGCCCATCCGCGCGGCAAGCTGAGTCAGGATCAGCCAGTCCGGGCGGCTGTCGCCGAGCGGTGGCATCACCGGGTAGAAACGCTGAATGCGCCGTTCAGTGTTAACAAACGAACCCTCTTTCTCCACGCTGGGACAGCCTGGCAGCACCACGTCAGCGAACTGCGCGGTGCGGCTGAGAAACAGATCCTGCACCACCAGAAAATCCAGCTCGCTAAATCCCTGGTGCACATTGGTGGTATCGGCATCGGAAAAGGCCGTCTCCTCGCCAATCACATACATCGCGCGAAGCTGGTCGCTTCTGGCGAGTTTGACCATCATGAAATTGTCTTCGCCCACCTCCAGCGAAAGCCGCTGCGGGTCTACGCCCCAGGCGCGTGCCCACTTTTCGCGCACTTGCGGATCGCTGACCGATTCATATCCCGGATAGAAATTTTTCAGACAGCCAAAATCGCTGGCTCCCTGCACATTGTTATGCCCGCGCATCGGATAACCGCCGGTGCCCGGCCGCCCGTAGTTGCCGGTCACCAGCAGCAGGTTGGAGAGCGCGGTGCTGGTATCTGCGCCGTGGCTGTGCTGGGTGATGCCCATCGCCCACATGATGCAGACGCTGCCCGCGCGGCCAATCCGCTCCGCCGCTGCGCGCAGATCCGCTTCCTGAATGCCGGTAATTTGCGCGGCATAATCGAGGGTGAAGGGCTCAAGCGAGCGGCGGTACGCCTCGACATTGTTAACGCGCTGCGAGAGAAACGCCTCGTCGGCGTAGCCATGGTCAAACATATAGCGGGACATTGCCGAGGCCCAGACCAGATCGGTACCGGGGTGAATACGCAGATGCTGATCGGCGCGTTCGGCCATTTCATGGCGGCGCGGATCGACCACCAGCCACTGTTGGCCGCGCTGTTTTTTCGCGGCCTTCAGCCGTGAAGCAATCACCGGATGGTTTTCTGCCGTATTGCTGCCGACAATCACCACCAGCTCCGCCTGCGCCAGATCCGCAATGGTGCCCGCATCGCCGCCATAACCCACGGTACGAAACAGCCCTTCGGTGGCCGGGTTCTGGCAGTAGCGCGAGGAGTTATCGACGCTATTGGTGCCGATAATCAGCCGGGCGATTTTTTGCGTCAGGTAGGCTTCTTCATTACTGCCTTTGCTGGAGCCAATAAAACCGATACTGTCCGGCCCGGTTTCATCGCGGATCGCCAGCAGCCGTCTGGCGACCAGATCCAGCGCCTCCTCCCAGGAAGCAGGCCGGAAGTGGTCGTTTTCGCGGATCAGCGGCGTGGTCAGCCGCTCCGGGCTGTTAATAAAATCCCAGGCGAATTTCCCCTTCACGCAGGTGGAGATGCCGTTGACGGGCGCGTCGGTGACGGGCTGGACTTTCAGCAGATGGCGATCGCGCGTCCACATCTCAAAGCTGCATCCCACGCCGCAGTAGGTGCAGACCGTTTTGGTGCGTTTAATCTCCTGCTGGCGCAGTTGGGTATCGATCACAGACACCCCGGAAACGATCTCCGCGCCGATGGTATTTTCCAGCGCCTTCACCACATTAATTAACGGGCGTTTCAGCGACTGGCGCATCGAGGTAAACGGCCCGGCATCAGGCTGCATGGTTTTTTCCAGCAGCGCGTTACAGGGGCAAACCGTGACGCAATGGCCGCAACTGACGCAACTGGAACCCGCAATCCGCGTGCCGCCATCCCACAAAACGCGCGGATGCTCCTGCGTGTAATCAATGCTCAGCGTTTCGTTCACTTCCACATTCTGGCAGGCTTCCACGCAGCGCCCGCACAGGATGCACTGATCGGGATCGTAGGTGTAAAACGGGTTGGATTCGTCCTTCACGTAGGGTTTACGCTGCCACGCATAGCGCTGGATCGGCAGATGCATGTCCACCATGGTGTTGTGCAACGTACAGTCGCCGGTGTTGTGTTCGCAGACCGTGCAGTAGAGCTCATGTTTCGCCAGCAGGCGATCCATTCCCTCTTCGCGGGCAGCGCTGGCGTGCGGGTTGGCGCTGTTGATCACCAGGCCTTCGTGGCTGCGTAGCGTACAGCCGCGCACCAGTTTCCCCGCCTGTTCCACCCAGCACACATCGCAGGTTTGCAGCGGCTCCAGCGCCGGGTGGTAGCAGACATGGGGTAAGGTCCTGTTGCAGGCATCGAGAAAATCGATCAGGGGGATGTCCGCCGGGCCAACAAGGGCCTGGCCGTCGTAAATTACGGTACATTTTTGCAGGCTCATTTTGCTTCCTCAGACCCATCCTCTACGCCCGTTCCCGTCTGCGGGGAAATGTTCACCTTCCGCGTGTGTACGCAGCGAGTTTTTTTACATGACGTATCGATGATGTTTAAAAATAGCCGCTACAACATGGCGGCCAAAATGTCAGGCGGTCATCGCCTTATCCAGAGATATTTAGGTATTTTCTTATGCCGTTAAAAAAGGCCACGCGTGTGGCCCTGTTCACGATTATTTTTTTGGCGGAACGGGTTTTTTATCGCCGGATTCCGGTGCTTCATGGGGATCGTCTTTTTCAACCTGTAACATTGTTACCTCCTCATTATTTACGCAGATTTTTCACTATAGCCAGGTACGGGAAAAAACAGCCAGGCGGCAGCAGGCAGATTATATTTCCCGCTGCGCTTGTTTTATTTCAGTATGCGCTCTTCAGCATTTAGTCCGATTCAGCTAATAAGCGAATTAATCGACCGAGGGCATAATTAGTGGCCTCTTTGATATTCGCTTCGCTGTCGCCGGTAAACTGTTTCACCCGGGTATGCACGCTGTTGTCGGCTAGCTGCCAGGCAAACCAGATCGTGCCCGCTGGCGTGCCATCTTCGCCACCGTCCGGCCCGGCGTAGCCGCTGACCGCAATGCCGATATGCGCCTGCGACTGGCGCACTGCGCCCGCCGCCATCTCGATAACGGCCTGTTCGCTTACCGCCGTGTGCGCGGTAAGGGTTTCGCGACTGACGCCAAGCATGATCATCTTGGCTTCGTCGGTAAAGGTCACAAACCCGCTGCCATAGAACGACGGGGTATTCTCCGCTGCGCACAACGACGAGGCGATCATCCCGCCGGTGCAGGACTCCGCCGTCGCCAGTTGCAGCTTCTTTTCCGTTAACAACCGCCCCAGTTCATTGGCAATAGATAACGAAGGTGTGGTCATCAAATCGCTCTCCAGAGTAAAGGCACAGACGCCGCAGCGCCTGCGCCTGGATCAGACGGTGGCTTTTTCCGCATTCATGCCGGGCACGAGGATCACTTTGCGGCACTCTTCCTGGCGTTTTTCGAAGATTTCATACCCGCGCGCCGCCTCTTCCAGTGGCATGTGGTGGGTAATAATCTCCTCCGGCTTCAGGTGTCCCTGTTCGACAAGCGCCAGCAATTCCGGCAGCCAGGCATGAACATGTGTCTGCCCCATTTTGAAGGTCAGCCCTTTATCGAAAGCGTCGCCGAACATAAAGCCGTGGATAAACCCGGCGTAGACGCCCGGCACGCTGACGACGCCGCCACGCCGCACTGCGGCGATACATTGCCGCAGCGCTTTCCCGCTGCTGCCCTCAATTTTGAGCGTACTCAGCACGGTTTCCGTGATGCTGCCTTTCGCTTCAAAGCCCACAGCATCTATCACCGCATCAACGCCCCGGTTACCCGGTGTATTTTCGATAATCCACGCTGCGGGATCGTCGTTTTTATCGAAATTAATCGGGATCGCGCCATAGCGTTGCCGGGCAAACTCCAGCCGGTAATCGTTGTGATCGACGATAAAAATCTGCTCAGCGCCTTTAAAGCGCGCGCAGGCCGCCGTCAGCAACCCCACCGGCCCGGCACCGTAAATGGCCACCCGCGAGCCCGGTTTCACTTCCGCATTGATCACCGCCTGCCAGGCCGTCGGCAGAATATCGGAGAGGAACAGCACCTTCTCATCCGGCAGAATGTCCGGGACTTTAAAAGGCCCGGTGTTGGCTTTCGGCACGCGGACATACTCCGCCTGCCCGCCCGGAACACCGCCGTACAGGCTGCTGTAGCCAAACAGCGCGGCGGGCGGCGTGATACTCTTGCGATTCAGCGCCGCGCCCTGCCCGCTGTTGGTGCTTTCACAGGCCGAATATTGCTGCAACCGACAGAAAAAACAGTCGCCGCAGGCGATCACAAACGGGATCACCACCCGATCGCCCTTGCTGACGTTTTTCACTTCCGGCCCGGCTTCGACAACCTCGCCCATAAATTCGTGGCCGAAGATATCGCCATGATGCGTACCCGGAATTTTGCCGCGGTACAGATGCAAATCGGAGCCACAAATCGCCGTCGCGGTCACGCGCAGAATGATGTCGTCCGGGGCGGCTAACCCCGGATCGTCGACGTTCTCGACTTTGACGCTATGAGGTCCGTGATACGTTAATGCTTTCACAGGCGATTCTCCTGACGTTGATAAAAGAGAGCTGCGCGTTACACGGTTCCAGTACCACCGTCAGAACACCAGACCTGTCCTGACGCATAGCTGTTTTCAGACGAAGCCAGGGTGACATACAGCGGTGCAATCTCTGCTGGCTGGCCTGGACGGCCGAGCGGCGCGGAGGCACCAAATTGCTCGATTTTTTCCTGCGGCTGCCCGCCGCAACACTGCAGTACCGTCCAGTATGGGCCTGGCGCAACGGCGTTCACGCGGATCCCTTTCGGCCCCAGTTGTTTGGCGAGGGATTTGGTAAACGTCGCAATAGCCGCTTTGGTCTGGGCGTAATCAAGCAGTATTTCGCTCGGTTCGTACGCCTGAACGGAGGTGGTATTAATAATTGCCGCCCCGCGCGACATCTTTTTCAGCGCGGCTTTCGTTATCCAGAACATGGCGTAGACGTTGGTTTTGAACGTGGCGTCAAACGCTTCAGTGGTGAGATCTTCTATCGATTCACAGAACTGCTGACGCCCGGCGTTATTCACCAGCAGATCCAGCCCACCTAACGCTTCGCTGGCCTGCTCCACTAATTGCTGGCAGAACGTTTCGTCGCGGATATCGCCAGGGATCGCCACCGCCTTGCGCCCGGCTTCTTTGATCAGGGCAATCACTTCCCGCGCATCGTCCTCTTCCGCTGGCAGATAGTTGATAGCCACATCGGCCCCTTCGCGGGCAAAGGCAATGGCAACAGCGCGACCAATACCGGAATCCCCGCCGGTGATCAGCGCCTTACGGCCATTCAGCCGACCGCTGCCCTGGTAACTTTTTTCACCGTGATCGGGACGCGGCTCCATTTTCCCGGCCAGGCCAGGGAACGGCTGTTTTTGATGTGGAAATGGCGGAACCGGGTAGTTTTCGGTATTAGTCTGATTTGTGGTGTGCTTCGGGTTATTTATGCTATCCATTCGCTTACCTCTCAATGTTTAATTACCACGAACATAAAGGGTAGAACAAAAATAGCGATGAATGAAAATAACGAAGCTGAAATAATATCTCACCGCTTACGGCACCTAATTTACCGCCTCGCTTTGCAATATTGTGGAATATAGTCTCTGCAGCGTCTATACCCTTTTAAATAGCTAAACGACACAGTGGAGAGATATGGGATATTTGGCGTGGACGGCAGCAACCGGCTGTTTATTATTATTGATGTCACTCTCTTATGGCTGGATAAACCGTGCACCGGTGTCGGTTTTTGGCCTTTATCTTTTGGTGGGTATTGCCTGCGGCCCCTGGGTATTTAATATTCTCAATATTGATATTGCCGCGCACGCCACGCTGACCAGCCGGGTTACGGAAATCGCCATGGCGGCTTCGCTGTTTATTACCGGGCTAAAAATTCGCCTGCCGCTGACGTCACCTTACTGGAAGATGGGGATCAAACTGGCGCTGCCCGGTATGTTGCTCACTATCGGCGGAATGATGCTGGCCGCCCATTTCATGACCGATCTCTCCTGGCCGCTGTCGCTGGCGCTTGCCGCGATCCTCGCCCCAACCGATCCGGTGCTGGCAAGCCTGGTCTCCATCAACGATGCCAGAGATGGCGACCAGCTGCGAATCGCCCTCTCCAGCGAAGCCGGGCTGAATGACGGCACCGCTCTGCCATTTTTGATGCTGGCGCTGATCTGGCATCGGGCAGGCGGCAGTATCAGCACCGATGAGTGGCTTAGCTGGCTGAGCATCGATCTGCTCTGGGCACTGGTGGGCGGGCTGGCTATCGGTTTTTTGCTGGGGCGCAGCATCGGGCTTATCGCCACCCGCTCCCGACATGCTCAGGGTGAAGTGGCCCCCAGCGATTTTGTCGCGCTATCGCTGATCTGTCTCAGTTTTTCCCTTGCCATGGCCGTCAGCGCCTCCGGTTTTCTTGCCGCGTTTGCCGCCGGGGTTGGGCTGCGTAGCGCCGAAGTTAGCGTGCAAAAAAAGCATCCGGATCAGAAAGAGGTTGAGCACGACTTACCGGCAGAAATGCAGGTCAATCCCCACGCGCGTCACGCGCTGGCAGAACATAACCCGATCAAATCGGTGGGGCTGGTGATTGGCGATGCGCTCTCCTTTGGCGATACGGTTGAGCGGATATTTGCGGCGGTGCTGGTGATTATTCTGGGCGTCACGCTGGCACAACACTGGGATATGCCCGCCCTGGTGCTGGCTTTCATGCTGTTCGTCATTATTCGACCGCTGTCGGTGCTGCTGCTGACCTGGCGTTCGGGAGAGTCGCTGTTTCACCGTCTGAGCCTCGGATGGCTGGGGATCCGCGGCATCGGCAGCCTGAATTATATTGCGTATGCGTATATGCACGGGCTGGACAGCGCCCGCGCGGGCGAACTGGCCGATATCGCCATTACGATAGTGACCTTCAGCGTACTGATCCATGGCATATCGGTCACCCCGTTACTGACGCTGCGCCGCAAACGGGAGCAGGATTAAGATATGAACCCGATGCATCTTACATAAGAGAAACTGTATTAAAAACGTCTCGTTAAAACGCAAAAAAGGAGGACAGAATATTATTTTCTGGTGATGTTTTTGATATTAATTGGGATTTATCTGAATTGAAATTACTATCGAATTCCCGGAACCTGCACATACTAAAGAGTTACTTTATGTTCTTTCGCATAATATCAGGAACGACACTCGCCATTCTGTTAGCTTTATCACCTTTATCTCACGCAGCAAATTCAGCACCCACTGTTCAGGAAGGCGACTGGGTCGCCAACGAATTTACCTTTAATAGCGGTGAAAAACTCAACGATCTGCGTATTCATTACTACACGCTCGGCGATCGCAGCAAACCTGCGGTATTACTCCTGCACGGAACGAACCAGCCGATTAAAGCGTTGCTGGCGCCAGGATTTGCCGGTGAGTTATTTGCCCCCGGCGCAGCGCTCGATAGCAGTAAATATTTCATCATCATCCCGGAAAGTATTGGCTCGGGGAAATCCTCCAAACCGTCAGATGGTTTGCGCATGAACTTTCCGCACTACGATTATGACGATATGGTGACCGCACAATATCGCTTAATTAAAGAAGGACTCGGTATTTCGCATTTGCGCCTGGTGATGGGTTATTCAATGGGCGGTATGCAGACCTGGCTGTGGGGAGAAAAATACCCGACGATGATGGATGCGCTGGTGCCGATGGCCTCGCAGCCTAACGAGCTTTCTGGCCGTAACTGGATGATGCGGCGCATGTTAATTGAGTCGATCAAAGCCGATCCGGCCTGGGCGCAGGGCAATTACCAGCAGCAACCGCCTGCGCTGAAGACCGCCAATATTATGTTCAGTATTGCCACCACCGGCGGCACGCTGAATTACCAGCATAAAGCGCCAACCCGCGCCCTGGCCGATAAACTGGTGGATGAGCGTCTGGCCGCACCGGTCACTGCGGATGCCAACGACTTTATTTATATCTGGGGCTCCTCGGCGAACTATAACGCTTTACCAGCGTTAAACCGTATTACCGCGCCGATGCTGATCATTAACTCCGCCGATGACGAGCGTAATCCGGTAGAAACCGGGATCCTCAGTGGCGAACTCCACAAAATAAAACAGGCTGAGCTTTTTCTTATTCCGGCCAGCGTGGAAACCAGCGGCCACGGCACCATGATGTTGGCAAAATTTTACCGCGACAAACTGCGCGCTTTTTTGGCCGCCACACCTCAACGGCAGGATAAAAAGTAATTTCTTTACCCAGGAAGTGACGCACGTTGCTTCCTGATTTTTCGCATAACAACGTTATTTTCACCCCTCTTTTCTTTCTTCATTAATCGGTAACAGGGAAAACGCTATGTTTCGTCGAATAAAGATCCGTACTGCTCTTAGCATGATGATATTTTCACTGACGGCCTTATTACTGTTCGTGGGTATTCTGGGATTGGTGGCGGTACAGTCCGGGAATAAATCCTTTGCCCGCGTCGATACGGAAGTCTTACCCGGTCTGGTTGCCTTAAATGAAAGTTCCGAGCTATTACTGCGTGGTCGTCTGGATTTACGCTTGTATGAATCGCTGGTCGGTAACGGCGAAACCGAGAAAGCCAACGTGGCGCTGGAACGCGCGCGCGGCAAAATTGATAGCGCCAGCGGCAAATGGCAGGAGTACCTGAAATATCCGCAATCGGCTGAAGAGCAAGTTATTGCCAATGAAATGGCCACCACCCGCGCCGCGCTGATGAATGAATTTATCGATCCGGCCTTTGCGGCGCTGAAAGCGGGCAAACTTGACGAATATCGCCAGCGCGCCGGGAAATCAACCGCGCTGTATGCGGCATTTGATAAGGCTTCCAAATCGCTGGTCGCGTTTAAAATTAAAAGCATTGACCACGCCTATGATGACTCCAACAACCGCGTTAAACGCATGGAGTTTGTTCTCTACTTCTCTATTGCCTGTGCGCTGGTACTGGCGGGCCTGGCCTGGTCGGTGATGACCAACCTGATTGTCAAACCGCTCAATAACGTGATTACCGTGTTTGACCGTATTGCCGAGGGCGATTTGCGCGCACGCATTGATGTTGCCGGGAAAAACGAAATCGCCCAACTCTTCGCCGCCGTACGGCGTATGCGTGATGGTCTGGAGAATATGGTACGCATGGTGCGTAACGGTACGGATGCCATCGGCTCCGGCGTGGAAGAGATTACTTCCGGCAATATCGATCTCTCCAGCCGTACCGAGCAACAGGCCGCCTCGCTGGATGAAACCGCCTCCAGCATGGAGCAGATTATGGCGACGGTAAAAAATAACGAAGACAACACGCGTAAAGCGAACGAACTGTCGCAAAAAGCCTCGAACACCGCTTCGCGTGGCGCAACCGTGGTTTCGGAAGTGGTTTCTACCATGAATGCTATCGAAAAAAGCTCTGCGCAAATTGGCGATATTGTCGGTGTGATTGATGGAATTGCCTTCCAGACCAACCTGCTGGCGCTGAACGCCGCCGTCGAAGCAGCCCGTGCCGGGGAAGCCGGACGCGGCTTCGCGGTGGTGGCATCGGAAGTGCGCGTGCTGGCACAGCGCAGCGCCACGGCAGCAAAAGAGATTGGCACGATGATCAGTGATTCGCTCAGCCGCATCGAACAGGGTTCCGGGCTGGTGAAAGAAGCTGGCGCGACAATGAACGAAGTGATGGTCGATGTGAAAAAAGTGGTCGAGATCATGGATGACGTGATGCTGGCTTCCGGCGAGCAGACGCGCGGTATTTCACAGATGAATATCGCCATTCATCAAATGGACGGCGTCACTCAGCAGAACGCCTCGCTGGTTTCCGAAGTCGCGACCGCGGCCAGTTCCCTGCAACAGCAGGTGGTGAATTTGCAGCAGTCTGTCACACGTTTCCTGGTCGATGACGCATCGCAGCAGTCAGGAAATGGCCGCCACGCCGGACCGCAGGGAATGGCGCTGGCTAACGCCAATTAAGGAAGTTTGCACGACAACATCCACGCTACGGCGTGGATGTTTTTCTCCCCGTCACCGCCCCCGCGCAAAAAACACAGCCCTCTTCCGCCAACAATCAGCGCGCCGCCGGACCGCTTTTTGCTTGACCTTGCCCCGGTGCCTGCCCGTACTATCAGCGCCATATATCATCAAAATTAATGGTTGGCGTACACATGGAACAGGTTGAACACGGTGATAATGCGTTGCTGCTGAGCGAGTGGCAGGATTTGCTGAACCAGACTTCGCCGCAGGTTCACGACATTTTGACTGCACTCAGTGATGAGGAAATCCGTCATCTGGTGACCGCTTTTTATGACTACATGCTTTCACATCCTGAAAGTGAACTGTTTTTAAATACCGATCAGGTCAGCTCGCGGCTTAGCCACAGTATGTTCCACTGGTTGCGCAGCGTGCTCGGCAGCGCCAGTGAAGATCTGCCGCAACTGTTAGAGAATCAGCGGGCAATTGGCATTGTGCATGCGCGCATTGGCTTACCGCTGGATCTGGTGGCGCGCGGCGCGCGCAAGCTCAAGAATGAGCTTTATCATCTGCTTCAGGCCAAAGCGACCATTCCCGCCTCGCTGCTCAGCGATACCCTCTGTTTCAGTAGCCTGGCGATGGATACCGCAATCGAAGCGATGACGGTCTCCTGGTCGCCGGGCTATCAAAACTCCATGCAGGCGCAGGAGCAGTATCGCCTGTTATCCATTTATGACGACGTGAACGTTGAGCGCGAACGACAGATTAACGCGCTGACCAGCTGGGAAAATCAGTTTATCTACAATATCGCTACTGGCTTACCGGCGGCGGACATTATCACTCTGTCGGCGTCGGAATTCGGTATGTGGCTGGCGCATAAGGGCCGTTATTTGCTGGGTAATCAGGAGATGCTGGCCAGCATTGATGAGCTGATTAAACAGGCGGACGATCGGCTGGTACGGATGCGGGCCAGCGAAGAGGTACTGACTGCGGAGTCGCGCCTGAGCCTGTTACAGGCCATCCGGCAGCTTACCGGGCAGATCCATCGTCTCCTTGCGGCGATGTTTGACGCACTGGTGGAGCTGGAGAACGGCAAAGATCCGCTGACGCAACTGTTTAACCGCCGCTTTATTCCGACCATTATGCGGCGGGAAATTTCGCTGGCGCTAAATGTGCGTAAACCGTTTGTGCTGGCGATGATCGACATTGATTATTTCAAGAAAATCAATGACAGCTTTGGCCACAATGCGGGCGATATTACGCTGAAAAGCGTGGCGACGGTGATTTTTGACCACTTCCGCAGCAGCGATTATGTGTTCCGCTATGGCGGCGAGGAGTTTATGGTGCTGCTGGTGGAATCGGATCTGTCGCAGGCGCGCATTATGCTGGAAACCTTACGCGCAAAAATCGCCGGGCTGGCGATTGAAGTCGCACCCGGTAAACCCATTTCCGTCACCGTCAGCATCGGCCTTGCGGAATTTGATTATCATCCGGATTACAAACGGTTAATTGAGAAAGCGGACCGCGCGCTGTACGCGGCTAAAAGCCACGGGCGCAACCGGCTGGAAACGAGCCGGAACTAAGTATCACCCGTTCCGGCTCTTTGACTTAACGGTAAACAATACCGCCATCAATCAGAATTGACTGCCCGGTGACATAATCGGAATCCGGGCCAGCCAGATAAGAGACCAGGCTTGCGACATCATCCGGTGTTTCGGCGCGGCCAAGTGCGATACCGCCAACGTATTTGTTCCAGGTTTCGCCAATCGCGGCGCCGGTGATTTCTGAGAAGCGTTTATCGATTTCTGTCCACATGCCCGTGCCGACAATCCCCGGGCAATAAGCATTTACCGTGATCCCACGGCTGGCGTACTCTTTCGCCGCCGTTTGCGTCAGCGCACGCACAGCAAATTTCGTTGCGGAGTAGATGCCGAGCAGGGCAAAGCCATCATGCCCGGCAATAGAACAGGCATTGATAATTTTCCCTTTCTGTTTGCGGTCGATAAATTTTTTCGCCGCCGCCTGGATGCCCCACAGCGTTCCCTGCACGTTGATCCGCATAATGCGATCGACCTCTTCCGGCGTCACATCGGCCAGTGCCTGCACCTGCGCGATACCGGCGTTGTTGACGATAATATCGAAGCCGCCAAGCTGGCTTTCCGCCTGGTTGACGGCCTCATACACCTGCTCGCGATCGGCGATATCAGCCACGAAAGTGGCAACCTGACGTCCCAGTGCTTTTACCTCTGCGGCAACCGCGTCCAGCCCTTCGCGTTTAACATCAACCAGCATCAGCGACGCACCATCCTTTGCCAGACGCAAAGCAATACCCCGGCCAATTCCCTGACCCGCGCCGGTGACCAGAGCAACTTTATTTTCGATAGCCATAATCTCTACTTACCTCATCCTGATTAACGGTTATTCTGCCCGCTGGCGCACAGTCTTTTGGGCAAAACAGCCTGACTATGCACCGACGGTGGATGGTGATTTACTCTATAGACACGAACAGAGATGGCCTACCCCCTCTGATGGGGGGGAAAGCACAGGGCGAGAGAGTGGCGACATGGCGTTTTTATCCTCAATCAGGGATGTACCCGCAGTGCAGACGCACGATGAACCGTTCCGTTTCGCCCGCGCGTTACCGCTGATCCTCACCAAGCTCACGCCGCCGCGCTCGCCGGGCGCATTAGTACACCGTGACCGGCTGTTACAGCAGCTTGACGGCGCCGCATCCCGTAACCTGACGCTGGTGTGCGCCGCCGCCGGGTTTGGCAAAACGACGCTGCTGGCGCAGTGGTATCATCACCGCCAACAACAGGGCGACAGCATCGCCTGGCTGAGCCTTGAAGAGGATGACAACTCGCCGCTGCTGTTTATGCGTTACTTGCAGGAGGCGTTACGCCCGCTCAGCCAGCAGGAAAAAAATCCATCATCGGCATTGTCCAGCGGCGAACTTGCGGGTGATTTTGCTCTCTTCTGCGCCACGCTGATTAACCTGTTGCACACGCACCCGCGCCCGCTGTACCTCATTCTTGATGATTACCAGAATATTCAACACCCGGAGATCCATGCCGGGATAAGCTGGCTGTTGGCGCATGCGCCCGCCTGCCTGCATCTGGTTTTAGGCAGCCGGAGTCCGCCGCCATGGGCGCTCAGCCGCCTGCAAATCGAGGATCAACTGCTGGAGATCGATGATGACGCGCTGCGCTTCACTCACGATGAAGCCCACACCTGGTTTTCCGCGACCACCGCGGCACCGGTAAAAAAAGAGAGGCTTCACCGGTTAATTTCGGTCACTGAAGGCTGGATTGCGGGCATGAAAATGGCCGCCCTTGCCCCGCACGGTCGCACCGATAACGAGGGGAGCCTGCGGGCCAGTTCCCGATCGGTTTCGCGCTATCTGGATGAGGTCGTCTTCGCCCCGCTACCGGCTGATGTGTTTGATTTTCTGCTGCGAACGTCCCTGCTCAATCGTCTCCATCCGGCATTGTGCGATGCCGTAACCGGTCTGCATAACGGCGAGGAGATGCTCGCCTGGATAGCCGGGCGCAACCTGTTTCTCTCCACGCTCGACGACGAAGGATTCTGGTTTCGTTACCACCCGCTGATGCGCGATGCATTATTAACGCGTTTACAGCGTCATGGGCAGGAAGCCGTGAGTTTGCTACATGAACGAGCCAGCACCTGGTTTGCCGCCCAACAGCTGTGGGCTGAAGCCATCCGCCATACGCTCGCCGCCGGTAAACCGATGACCAGCCATGCCGTTGCCGGGGCACAATCGCTGGCTGAAGAGGGCGATATCGATACCATGGTGCGCTGGATGCGCTATCTGCCTGCGGACGTGACGCCCGCGCGTATCGAACTGCAAATCAACCTCGCATGGGCGCTGGCGCACTATTTCCGGTTTGACGATGCGCGTCAACTGCTGGATGAGCTCGACGCGCTGGCGGCAAAAAACCCGGAGCTGGCACGCCCTGCCCGCATCAAACTACGCGTGGTGCGGGCGATTTGCGAAGCCTTCGCCGAAAATATTGCTGCCAGTCTCGCCATTGTGGAGCCGCTGTTGCAGGCGGTGCCCTGCGGCGATATCTGGGTAGATGGCCTGGTGTGCAATATTCTCAGCTACGGCTACCTTGTCGCCTCACGCCCGCAGCAGGCGCTGGCTGTTCATCAGCGTATCGCCATTGCGCAAGCGCCGCTGCGCAACCTGTTTGTGGAGGTTTATCGCGCTTTCGTGATGGCGCAAGCCTGCCTGCGCCAGGGGGATTTAACACAGGCTGAACAGCTGGCTTCCCGCGCGCTGAGTCATGCGGAACAGCATACCGGCGCAAATTCCAGCAGCAGCGCAACGCTGGCACCGGTGCTGGCAGAAATCGCCTGGGAACAGGGAAGCGATGAGCGTATCGAAGCGCTGTTGACCCTGCGGCTGCAAACCATTGATGACGTCTGCCCGCCGGACGGTCTGAGCAGTTGCTACCGTGTACTGGCACATCAAGCGCAGCAAAACAGTCAGCCCCACGAAGCGCAGGCGCTGTTACAGCATGCTGAACAGCTGGCTGAGCGACGCGGCTGGTTGCGCATCCGCGCTTTTTTGCTCGCTGAGCGGCTGGCGCTTTACCTGTTGGCGGGTCAACACGATGCAGCCGACAGTGCGCTGGCGCAGTTGCTGCAGATTCGCGCGGCGGATCCTCATCAACAAACGCTTATCGACAGGTACAGCGCCATCAGCCAGTGCCGGATGCAGATGGCGCGCGGCGAACCGCTGATAGCAGCAAGGTTACTGCACGCGCAGGTAGATGCGCTTGAGGAGTGCGGCGAATGGCTTAGCGCTGTGCGCTTGCGCTTGCTGGAAGCCATTGCCCTGTTCCGCGGCGGAGAAATCGCGCAGGCGGCTACGGTGGGCTTACCGGCACTGCAAAGCGCGGTGGGGAAAAATCTGCGTCGCAGCCTGCAAGACCTCGGCCCGGATCTTGCGCTGTGGCTGGCTCACTTGAATAAGCAGCCCGCGCGGGATGTTGTCATCCATACGCTGCTTAGCCAGTTGAGCGCGATGCTGCCCGCCTCCGCAACCGCAAGCCTGCGGTTAACGGAGCGCGAACAGCAAACGTTGTGCTTAATTGCCGACGGCCATTCCAACAAACAGATCGCCCGCTCGCTGGGGATTTCTGTGGAAACCGTCAAATGGCACCTGAAACAACTATATGAAAAGTTGCAGGTGAAGGGGCGCATTCAGGCGGTCAATCAGGCGCGTAAACAACAACTGTTACGCTGACTACTGGCGAAGGGCTTTCAGCAACGCCTGATTAAAACGCGTCGGTTCTTCCATCTGCGGCGCGTGGCCCAGCCCGGCAAACTCAATCAGCTTCGCGCCAGGAATCGCTTTCGCCGCTGCTTTACCCAGCTGTGCATAGTGGCCCAGCTTCGCTTTCACCGCCGGTGGCGCAATGTCGCTGCCTATTGCCGTGGTATCCGCCGTGCCGATCATTAACGTGGTTGGCGTTTGCAAATCCTTAAACTCGTAGAACACCGGCTGGGTAAAGATCATGTCGTAGATCAGCGCCGAGTTCCATGCCACCCGCTCATGCCCCGGCCCTTTATTCAGCCCTGCCAGCATCGTTACCCAGCGCTCGTATTCCGCTTTCCAGCGCCCGACGTAGTAAGTTTTCAGTTCATATTCGCGGATACTCGCCGCCGAGAGTTTCAGCTCCCGCTGGTACCATTGGTCCACCGTGCGATACGGCACGCCGAGCGCTTTCCAGTCTTCCAGACCGATCGGGTTCACCAGCACCAGTTGTTCAACGGCTTGCGGATACATCAGCGCATAGCGCGTCGCCAGCATTCCCCCGGTAGAATGGCCAACGATCACCGCACGGGAAATACCCAGTCTTTGCAGTAAAGCGTGGGTATTGTCGGCTAATTGCTGAAAAGTGTACTGATAATGCGCGGGTTTGCTGGAGGTGCAAAAACCGACCTGATCCGGCGCGATAACCCGGTAACCCTGCTGGCTCAACGCCGCAATCGTGCTCTCCCAGGTAGCGCCGCAGAAATTTTTGCCATGCAGCAGCACCACCGCCCTGCCGTTGCTTTTGCCGACCGGCGCAACATCCATATAGCCCATTTGCAGGTTCTCGCCCTGTGAGGTAAAAGCGAACGTTTGCTTAGGATACGGATAGGCAAAACCTTCCAGTTGCGCGCCGTACGACGGCGTGTCGTCCGCGCTGGCATACCCGGTATACAGCGCCGCGAGCAGCATCAGCGGCAAACATTTTTTCATTCCAGATGGCATGAGGGTTCCTCCTTGAATAGAGCGCAAAAAGAAAGCATAGCCTGCTTTCGCCCGGCGTGGGCAAATGCGCCCGGCTACGCTGCGTTGCTCTCCAGCCGCTGACGATGCCGCAGGCCGGGGAACATCTTCATCCATAGCGCCACCACCAACAGCGTGCCGATACCGCCCAACGCCGCAGCGGGCACAGCGCCGAGCCACGCGGCGAGCATCCCGGATTCAAATTCGCCAAGCTGGTTCGAGGTGTTGATAAAGATCGAGTTAACCGCATTGACCCGCCCGCGCATCTCATCCGGGGTATCCAGTTGCACCAGCGAACCGCGGATCACCATACTCACCATATCGCAGCCGCCGAGGGCGAACAGCGCCAGCAGCGACAGCCACATCAGGTTTGAAAACGCAAACACCAGCGTCGCCACGCCAAACCCGGCGACGCTCATAAACATGATCATGCCGACGTTGCGCGTAAGCGTTCGGTGGCTGAGCCAGAAGCCCACCAGCAGCGCCCCGACCGCAGGCGCACTGCGCAGCAAACCCAGCCCCAGCGGCCCGGTATGCAGGACATCGTGAGCGAAAATGGGCAGCAGCGCCGTCGCCCCGCCCAATAACACGGCAAACAGATCGAGGGAGATCACGCCCAGCACATCCGGGCGGTTGCGGATAAAATTCACCCCGGCGAACAGCGATGAAAGCGTGGCCGGGGTACGTTTCGGCTGCGCCTGTTCATAGCGCAGCGTGCTCACCAAAAGAAGCGACACCAGATATAGCCCCGCCGTGGCGGTATACACCACATCCGCGCCTGCCGCATAGAGAAAGCCGCCCAGCGCCGGGCCGACAATCTGCGCGGCCTGGCCGGAAACCGCATTGGCGGCGGTGGCGCGGGGTAAAATCGAGGCCGGAACCAGCGCCGGTAGCATCGAAATCATCGACGGTGATTCGACGGTTTTGGCGCAGGAGATAATAAAAATCAGCAGCAGAATCACCCAGACGCTGGCGTCGCCTTGCCACGTCAGCCAGGCCAGCGCCGCAATCGCCAGCCATTCGCAAATCTGCCCGATCAGCACCACGCGGCGCCGGTCAAACTGATCGGCGATATGCCCGGCAGGCAGCGCCAGCGTAACCGAAGGAACAAACTGCACCAGACCAATCATCCCCAGCCAGAAGGCGCTTTGCGTCTGGGAATAGATCTGCCAGCCGACAATGATGGACAACATCTGGAAACCAAAGCTGGAACTGGTTCGCGCCAGCCAGAACGCCACAAACGAACGGTGCTGCAATAAACGACCATCACTGCCGGGTAATACGGGTGCCATAGTTTATCTCATCTTATCCCCGCCATATTTCAAGTTGCATGTGCGTTGGCTTTCCTGTTCGGTGCATCCCTGAGCCTCCCCCCTTTCGGGGCCAGCGCTAGCGCTGTTCAATACGAAAAGCGTTTTGTCCTGCAACTCGAATTATTTTGGGTACTGTATTAATGCCCTGCCGCGGGTGGCGCGCCAGACGCGCCGGAACGCACAAACGGCGGGCGGGCAAACCAAATTAACACCATCAGCACCATGAACCCCCAGCCCAGTAGCCAGAAATAGTCGATGGTTGACATCATATAGGCCTGCTGCTCAATGGTGTTATCCACGGCCGCCAGGTGCTGCTGCGTCACACCGCCCATCTTATTCAGATAGTCCATTGCCGCCGGGTTATAGGTGGTGACACTCTCGGTGAGGTTAGCATGGTGATAAACCTCACGCCGCGACCAAATCCAGGTGGTGAGCGACGAGGCGAAGGAACCGCCGAGCACGCGGAAAAAGGTCGCCAGCCCGGAGCCTTCCGCCACTTCAACGCCGCTCAAATTCGACAGCACAATGGTGGTGATTGGCATAAAGAAAAAGGCCACGCCGATGCCCATAAACATCTGCACTTCGGCAATGGTGCGAAAATCGACGCTGGTATTGAACTGTGCGCGAAGCAAACACGATATGCCCATCGTCAGGAATGACAGCGTGGCGAGGAATCGCAGATCCACTTTGTGCGCATAGCGGCCGATAAATGGCGTCAGCAACAGCGGTAAAAAACCCATTGGCGCTGCGGCCAGCCCGGCCCAGATGGCGGTATAGCCCATCTGGGTTTGCAGCCACTGCGGCAGAATAATGTTGATGGCAAAAAACGCCGCATAGCCAAGCGTCAGCGTTGCCGTACCGATGGCGAAGTTACGATCCTTAAACAGCCGCAGGTTCACAATCGGGTGGCTTTCCCCCAGCTCCCAAATCACAAACGAGACCAGCGCAATCGCGGAGATAACCGACATGACGATGATTTCCGGCGCGTTGAACCAGTCAAGATCGTTGCCTTTGTCGAGCACCACCTGCAACAGCCCAACGCCGAGAACCAGCAACGCAATGCCAATGTAATCAATCGGCGCGGCGGTGGTGTTCTCTTCCCTCGTGCGGAGCTGGCTCCAGACGGTAATAGCGGCGAAAATGCCGATCGGCACGTTGATGTAAAAAATCCACGGCCACGAGTAGTTATCGGTTATCCAGCCACCGGTGATCGGGCCGACAATCGGTGCCACGACGGTCACCATCGACAGCAGCGCCAGCGCCATACTGCGTTTGCTGGTCGGGAAAATGACCAGCAATAGCGTCTGACACATTGGGAACATCGGCCCGGCGAAAAAGCCCTGCAGGGCGCGGAAAATAATCAGCTCGGTCATGCTGTGGGCAAAGCCACAGAGGAACGAGGTCAGAGTAAAGAGCGCCACCGAGCCGACAAACAGCTTAAGCTGGCCGAAGCGTCGGGTGAACCACCCGGTTAGCGGCAGCGCAATCGCGTTGCACACCGCAAACGAGGTGATCACCCAGGTGCCCTGATCCGAACTGACGCCGAGGTTACCGGCGATGGTCGGCAGCGCCACGTTGGCGATGGTGGTGTCCAGCACCTGCATAAACGTTGCCAGCGACAGCGCAATCGTCGCCAGCAGCAGGCTGGGAGGCGTAAACGCCGACTTATCTTGCATAACGTCTCTCTTAGCGGGCGCTGGATGCTACCGCCTGGCTGTTGTCATGAAGAATTTTCGCCACCAGTTGATCGGCATTTTGCAGCGCGTTCTGGTACACGTCGGTGGTAAAGCGCGGCACGGCAACGGTTTGCTGTGGCAACAGATGACCATCCGTATCACGGATATCCACGCGGGCAAACATCGACAACCCCACGCGCAGCGGGTGTTTCTGCATATCGTGCGGATCGAGCGTGATGCGCACCGGCAGACGCTGGACAATTTTGATCCAGTTACCGCTGGCGTTCTGCGCGGGCAACAGCGAGAAGGCGCTGCCAGTCCCAATGCCAAGGCTCTCAATCACACCGTGGTATTCAACGTTATCGCCATAGAGATCGGCGGTCAGCGTCACTTTCTGCCCCAGCCGCATCGTCTCCATCTGGCTCTCTTTAAAGTTGGCATCCACCCAGACCTGATCCAGCGGCACAATCGACATCAACGTGGTGCCGGAATCAACCCGCATGCCAAGCTGCACCGCACGTTTGGCAACAAAACCGCTCACCGGCGCGACAATGGTGCTACGGGCATTATCGAGGTAGCGCTGGCGCAGCGTGGCGACCGCACTTTTGATTTCCGGGTGGCTGTCGACCACCGTGTCATCGACCATCGCCAGATTGGTGGTTAACGCCTGTTGCGCTGCCGCCAAATCGCTTTTCGCGGTGGTCACCGCATCGCGATAATGCGCCAGATCTTCAGCGGCAATCGCTCCGCTGGCGAAGATCTTTTGCCGACGCGCATAGTCATTTTGCGCGGTTTGCAGCGCCACCTGTTTCGCTTCGACCTGTGCGCGATAGTTATCGGCGGTGCTGTAAAGCCCGCGCACCTGACGCACGGTGCTGGCAAGGTTGGCTTCCGCCTGTTGCAGGGCGATTTCCGTATCGCTCGGATCGAGCAGCACCAATGGTTGCCCTTTTTCTACGTAATCGCCTTCATCAACGGCAACTTGCGTGACGGTACCGGCGATTTGTGGCGTCAGCGTCACCAGGTTGGCGTTGACGTAGGCATCGTCGGTCGTTTCGTAATAGCGGGCATACAAAAAGTACCAGGCCAGACATCCTGCGGCGATCGCCAGCAGAATGAGAAACAGAATAGCGAAGTTGCGCTTACGTTTGCCCGGCGCGCGTTCGGCTTGTGCAGATGAAGTTTGCATCGTAAATACCTTGTTGGACAGCTTAGCGATGTGGGCGAGTTGCCTCGTCCGGCAACATTTTTATCAGTAAATCGACCAGCAACCGGGACTCTTCGGCTGTCAGGCGGCAGGTCAGCGAACGGAGAATCGAAGCCAGCGCCTCATTCTGGAAACGTTCGCAGATCTGCTGCCCTTTTTCGGTCAGGGCCAGGATCACCTGGCGTTTATCCTCCGGATTAGTGTTGCGCACGATCAGATCGCGTTTCACCATTCGTTCCAGCATGCGGCTCATTGCCCCGGCATCCATCAGCAAGTTTTTGCTCACTTCAACCGGGCTGTTAAAACCTTTGTAGATACTGATCAGCACCTTGAACTGAGCGGCAGTGATATCTGTCGACGAAAAATACTGACTAATGAGCTGGTCTTTAAACTGGTTCGCCAGATGAATCAGTAAAGCAAGATGCAGTTTGGGAATGGGGGTCTCTGTCGTGTTCGTCATGATATTTGCCTGGTCAGTAATTACAAATGAAACTACTGACCAGGCAACTAACTGTCAATGGATTGTCAAGATAAGCGCACATTTTGTCAGTCCGTCGGCGACGGACAACCTGCTGTGCCGAGGTTTTCACACTCATACCTCTGACATCGGCCAGGCAGTATCAAGCGTAATAACGGTTCAATTGCCAGGATGATTATTTCAACCTGTAATTGGAACGTTTATTTAAAGTTTTTCGCTGAATTACATATATTATGTTTCTCCATAAGCGAAATTAAAAACACTGCCAATCGCTCAATTTGTGATAATGTAATCCGCATGCTGCAAACAATAATAAGCTTCCGTCTCGCTGCATAAAAACATCTCAAATATTATTCAAAAAATGTATTCCTTGAATATTCCCATTCACTCTTAATTAAGAGCATAAATATAGCGGCAAACTACAACCTGAAGTAACTTATAAACGTATGTTTGAGCACAGCACCAGTGACAGCTTAATTGCATGGCCAATTAAGTTATACGTCATTATTTGGAGGACAACATGAGCAACACTCAACACAAATTAGATAAAGCCCGTCCACCACGGGTACAAATAACCTATGATGTCGAGATTGGTGATGCCCAGACGGCAAAAGAATTACCTTTAGTTCTTGGCGTTATGGGCGATTTTACCAATACCGAAACTGAACTGCGCGATCGTAAATTCCTGCACGTTGATAAAGATAATTTCAATGAAATCATGTCATCGATGAAACCGGTCGCTGAATTTTTAGTCGATAGCGCATTACCCGATCAGGAAGGGAAAATGGCCGTATCATTAACCTTCCAGAATATGGATGACTTTTCGCCAGATAATATTGTTCAACAAGTAGAACCGCTGCGCAAATTGATGGAACTGCGTGAACAATTATCAGATTTACGCAATCGCGCCGCCAGTAATGAACGTTTAAAAACACAGCTGGCAGAAATAGCAATGCAGCAGAACAAACAAACAGAGCAGACAGATAACCCGGCAGAGGAATAAAAATGGATAGTGAACTGGCTGTAGGCACTGTTGCTGAAACATCATTCAGTGATGATTTTCTCAATCAGGTAATCGATAATACAAAAGCAATTCGTCGTGAATCAGATCGCGACCGGATGAAAACACAGCTTAATAATTTTCTCGCTGAAGTAACGGCAGGAACAGTAATTGTCTCAAGCGATCTGATTGGCAGTATCGAACAGCGTATTTCAGCCATTGATGAACTGCTTTCCAGTCAGGTAAGTTTAATTATTCATGCCCCTGAATTTCAGAAAAAAGAGTCTTCATGGCGCGGCCTGCATAAACTGGTGCAGACCAGCGTAACGGAAAATACGCAAGTCCGGGTTCTGCAATGTACTAAACAAGAATTGATAAAAGATTTTAAATCGGCCAGCGATTTCGATCAGTCAATGTTGTTTAAATGCGTCTATGAAAGCGAATACGGTACTTTTGGCGGTACGCCATTTTCGTCCTTTATTGGCGATTTCGAATTTGATAACACGCCACAAGATATTAATTTGCTGGAACAGATTTCCCACGTCGCGGCAGCAGCCCACGCCCCTTTCCTGAGCGCTATTGCGCCGGGCATGCTGTCGATGCAGGATTTTTCCGAGCTGCCTCGCCCACGGGATATGGCGAAATTGTTTGAGACCACGGATTATGCGCGCTGGCGTTCATTCCGCCAGAACGATGATAGCCGTTATATTGGCCTCACCTTACCCCGCGTGCTGGGTCGCATGCCCTACGGCAGTAAAACCATCCCGGCGGAAACCTTTTGCTTCGAAGAACAGATCAATGAAAACGAAAGCGGCAGCGATTATCTGTGGATGAATTCCGCCTGGGAGCTGGCAGGCAAGATCGTTGAATCCTTTGAAGAGTATGGCTGGTGCGCCTCCATTCGCGGCGTCGAAGGGGGTGGACTGGTGCAATCATTGCCGGCGTATAACTACACCTCAATCAGCGGTGAAAGGACCATGCAATGCCCTACGCAGGTCGCTATTTCAGATCGCAGGGAAAAAGAGCTTTCCGATCTCGGTTTTATTCCGCTGGTGCATTGCAAAGGAACCGACTACGCGGCGTTTTTCGCCGTTCAGTCAGCCAACAAACCGCGTTTATATAACTCCGACCAGGCGAATGCGAATGCGCGCCTGTCGAGCCAGTTGCCCTATATTCTGGCCACGTCGCGGTTTGCTCATTATTTGAAATCCATCGTTCGCGATAAGGTCGGCAGCTTTATGTCGCGCAGCGAGTGCGAAGAGTATTTACAGAAGTGGATTATGCAATATGTCGTGGCCTCCGATAACGCAGGCCCGGAAACGAAAGCACGCTATCCCCTCCGCGAAGCCCAAATAGACGTTGTTGAAGTTCCTGGTTTCCCCGGGACTTATCGCGCAATTGCATGGTTAAAACCTCATTTTCAACTTGAGGGTTTGAGTATGTCTTTACGCCTTGTAGCCGATTTACCGTCTGCTGCCGGTGCGTAAATTTATTTTTTCATCGTTTCATTATTAATAAAGGATTAGATATGGCTAAACTCCAGGACTGTCAATTCATCGAAATTAAAATTGACAACAAACCCGTTAAAGGCGCATCGACGGAAGCGGCTTATAAAGACTGGATCGAAGGGTATGCTCCGATGGGTATCATCACGTATTCCGGCCCTGACGGTACCTATTTTGATTCAACTCACGTTTCCTTATTAGTGACGAAGGAAAGCAGTAACTTTTTTGAGCAGTATTTAAAACGCGGCTATAAAAATATTACTATCACGGTCGTACATCGTGGCTCCGACGAATACTCAGCGAACTATGAAATTCAGCGTATCACTTACACTGACTGTAAGATTCAGAGTCTTCGTTACGAAATGCGTGACAAGTTATTTATGGATATTACTTTCACCTTTGAAGGCGAAGTTGATCTCACCATTAACGTGCCGAATGCTGCAGAATCCGGCCTGGATAAAATTGGGCCGATCAAATACGACATCCCGACAAAAGCGCTTAAATAACAGCGTCTACCGGCTACCGCAGGTGGCCGGTTTTTTTCCAGGAAGCGCAATGATGATATATTCATTACTCTTAACGCTCAGTGATAATCACCCTCTTCGTGAAGAAGATGATTATCAGTGCGAAGCGCTTTCGCATCACCAATTACTGGCAGAGTTAAACATGTGTTTAAGCTCCCGCACGCGCTATCCCGGTATTGAGGAGATTCCTCTTATTAATACTTCGGTATTGAATTTTGGTATCGATGAGTCATTCCAGAAAACTAACGAACTGACTCCCCGGCGTAATATTATGGAACAGCGGCTGCAAACCACCATTGCCCGTTACGAGCCACGCCTGACGCAGGTTTCCATCATCAGCACCCAGGTCAACCCGGAACATATTAAATTCGAATTACAGGCAAATTATTTAAATAAGCCGTTAACCATCAGGCTTATCTGGAATGACGATACGGGAGTATTTTATTTCGATGAATAGTTTACTTTCTTATTATCAGAAAGAACTGAACTTCTTAAAAAAACATGGCCGAGTTTTCGCTGAACGCTTTCCGAAAATAGCTCGTCGGCTTGGCATGATCGAGGGGGAATCCGCCGATCCGCATGTCAGCCGATTGATTGAATCTTTTGCCTTATTAACGTCGCGCATTCATCAGCGGCTGGATGAAGATATGCCAGAAGTGGTCGAGGCGCTCATTGCTTCGCTGGCTCCCCAGTTCCTGCGTCCGCTGCCCTCAACCTGCATTGTTATGATGGAACCCGATCCCGCGCGCAGTGGCATCAGCGGCAAAAATATTCTTGCGCCGGGAACCGCGCTGTTTACTCGCAACACTGCCCCGCTGCCCTGCCAGTTTCAAACCATCTACCCGGTAACGCTACTGCCGCTCAGCATCGAGACGGCAAGTCTGCATTTTGACAGCGATATCCTGAACTGGAAGTTACGCTTGCAGTTTCGCGTCTGGCCGGGCGGCGCGATCGGTGCCGAAAAGATCCGCCTCTATCTGCACGGCCAGGACAATGCGGTCAACCTGCTTTATACGGTGCTTTGTTCTGAGCTTCAGAGTCTTGGCCTGTCGCAGGGGGATAACAGCATAGCGCTGTCCGCCACGGCGATCTCCCCCGTGGGTTTTGAGGTGGAAGATGCCCTGCTTACGCGCGATCCCAGCATTGCGCCGATCCATATCCTGTTGCTGGATTACTTCTATTTTCCGCAGAAATTCTCTTTTATTGACCTGCAATTGCCGGAAGGTTTTACCGCCAGCGGTAATGAAAGTTTTGAAATTCAGGCCGTTATCAGGCGCAACCGCTTGACGAAAAAACTGGAAAAAATGGCGGATATTGTCGATGCCAGTTTTTTCCGCCTGTTCTGTTCTCCCGCCGTTAATTTGTTTACGCAGCGTGCAGAGCCACTCACGCTCAACGACGCCACCGTCGAGCATCCGGTCATTCCGGACAACCGCTATCCGGGGCTGATTAGCGTCTGGTCAATCGATACCGTTACCGTGCAGCGTAAAACCGAAGGGCGCATTGATCACTGGCCGGTACGTTCACTGCTTGAAAGCCACCTGCACATGGACAAGACGGACAACGCCGGGCTGCGCTGGCAGAGCACTCACCGGGAAGTGCATGGCCCACGCGGCGTGGAGCCAACCTGTTTTATTACTTTCAGTAAAAGCCAGCCTGGTGCGGCTTCGCCGGATGCCGAGGTGGTGACCATTACCATGCGCTGTAGCAACCATACGTTGCCGCATCAGTTGTCGTATGGTCATCCTGACGGTGATTTTGATGCCGACGCCGCAGTTGCCGCGCTGAAGACGATTGCGCTGACCCATCCGACACGCCCGCTTAATCCCCCGGAAAAGAGCGCGCAACACTGGCGCTTTCTGGCACAACTCTCTCTCAATCATCAGTTGCTGACCGGCGAACGCGGCGCACAACAGCTGGCAGAGATGCTGTCGCTGTATAACCGCGACGTGCAGCCGGGGAAAACACCGTTATTCATGTTGATACAGTCGCTGGAGTGCCAGCCGGTTACTCGTCGGCTGGTAAAAAACGATCCGCACTCGCTGGCACGCGGCATCAATGTGCTGCTGACGTTTCGCCATCAGGCGCTGAATGAACCTGATTATTACCTGTTCTGCGCCCTGCTGGATCGCCTGCTGGCGCTGTATGCCCCGGTCAACAGTTTTATCCGGCTCGCCACCTGTATTGAGCAGGAAGCAGAAACGCTGCACCAGTGGCCGGTGCGCGCCGGGAGGCTGTCATGGCTTTGATCCCGCTTATCAGCAAATTCAATTTTTATCAGCAAATTCGCCTGTTGCTTCGCATGCTGCGGGATGGCGAAAAAACCGATGAAACATTACTGGATGAAGCGCTGCATCTGACATCAACCCTTTCGCTTAATGCGCCAGAGGGTGACGTGGAGTCGCTATCCCAGGCAGCGCCCGGTGAGCCGCTTACGGTGACGGCGTTTCACCACGGTCTGACCGGTGCAATGGGCGCGCTGCCTTCGGTGTATACCGAGTGGCTGATTGAGCGCCAGTACCGTTACAGCGACGGCAGCGCCAAAGCATTTTTCGATCTCTTTGGCCACCGGCTCTACTGCCTGGATTATCTCGCCTGGCAAAAAAACCATTTATACGCGCTCGCTGAATCTACAGGTTCCTCGCCGCTCAACATGGCCATCCTCGCGCTTACCGGCCTGACGAATGAAGCGCCCTTCCCGGCGATGGTGAACCACGCCGCGTTATTTGCCGCCCCCGTGCGTTCAATGGTCAACCTGGAGCGCTGGCTGAGTCAGCTGTTTGCTGTCCCGGCACAGGTGATCCCGTTTACCGGCGGCTGGCGCAGCGTGAGCGATGAGGAGCGCTGCCAGCTCGGCAATCCTCAACACAGGCTGGAAACCGCGCCAATGCTGGGTGCCGCACGTCGGGAGGTGCATGCGCATTTTGATGTCTTGCTCGGCCCGATGTCTGCGGAGTCTTCCCGCCGTTTTATTCCGCAGGGCGCAGCCTGGCAGGATCTCTGGGCGCGTATCCGCGATTACGTCGGCCCGGTAATGGACTTCTCCGTTTCCTTACTGATCAGCCGTTCCTCTCCCGGTTCCAGCCCGCTGGGAATGCGCGCTTTAGGGGTGGATTTTTGTCTTGGCAGCAGCGCGGGGACGTATCTGCATAAAGTGCAGAAGCCTGCCCCGGCCTTTTAAACAGGATTATTGGTATGTCGATTATTGAAAAAAGCAAAGAGCAACAACACCATTTTATCGGCTGGAACGGCGATCTCGCCGGTTCGCTGCTGCTCGTCTCACTTCGCGGGCAGGAATCACTCTCCTCGCCATATCAATACGAACTGCGTTCGCTGACAAAAATGAAGGAGGCAGATCTGGCACGCTGGCATGGCGAAGCGGTCTCCTGCCGCATCGGTGACGGCAGTCAGTCGCTGCCGCAGCGCCATCTGCACGGTGTCGTGACCCGCATTCGTTATGCGCAGCGCACCGGGGATGAGGCGGAATGTATTTTCACGCTCGAACCGACACTCTCGCTGCTGCACATGGGGCGCATGATGCGCATCTGGCAAAACACCAGCGTGCCGGATCTGGTCAGTACTCTGCTCAAAAATTACGGCATCAACGATGTCGAGGTGCAGTTGCATGGCACGTACCCGAAGCGAGAGTACTGTGTGCAGTATCGTGAGTCGGCATTGCGTTTTATCGAGCGAATTTTGCAGGAAGAAGGGATCTACTACTTTTTCCGCCACAGCGCAGCGGCTCATACCTTAGTGCTGGCCGATCATCCCGCCAGCCACGCCACCATTGGCGGAGAGAAACTCGCCTGGCACCATCAGGGTGAAATCATCACCGGCGGCACTATCGATAGCTGGGAAGCCAGCATGGCGTTGCTGCCTGCAAGCGTGGCGATTCAGGGCTTCAATATGCCGCAAACCGCCGCGATTGATGATCTGAAAAGCGCCCGCAGTGCTGATAAATCCATCTCATCAGTGACGTTCACCGATATCACGCCGCAGGGCGATCGCGAATTGATCACCCGCAAGGCCCAAACGGTGATGGCGGCGAAAGAAGCCAATATTCGCCACTTTGCCGCGACGGCGAATGCGCACTGGTTGAGTTGCGGCGAAATTTTCACGCTGAGCGGCCATCCTTCCGGTGACAAGGCATACAACATTCAGCGTCTGGATCTGGAAGCGGTTAATAACTTCGACGACAACAGCAGCGTCTGCTTTTGCCAGTTGCAGGCGATAAGTAACGATCAACCCTGGGTACCAGCCGATAGTCATCCACTGCCGGAGATCCCTGGCGTTCTGACGGCAACCGTCGTTGGACCTGCTTCAGAAGAGATCCACGCCGATGAATATGGCCGCATCAAAATCCAGTTTCCGTGGGACAAAGAAAACCCCAATGACGATACCTGCTCCTGCTGGGTGCAGGTGGTCCAGCCGTGGAGCGGTGCGAAGTTCGGCGCGCAATTTCTTCCGCGCGTCGGCTGTGAAGTGTTGGTCAGCTTTGTGCAGGGACATCCCGATTTCCCGGTGGTTATCGGCACGGTGCATAACGGTCAGAATAAGCCGCCATTCGCCCTTCCCGCCGGGAAAAACGAGAGCGGTTTTATGTCACGCAGCACGCCCAAAGGCAGCGTCGATGAGGGCCATCGCCTGAGTTTCAACGATAAAAAAGGCGAAGAGTTGCTGACCATCATTGCGCAAAAGGATCTCGCGCTGACGGTAAAAAATGATGCCACCAGCACCATCGCCGCCAACCGCAGCACCGAGTTGACCAAAGGCAACGATCTGTTGGTGCTGAAAGAAGGCGATATGAGCGTCACGCTGGAAAAAGGCAACTGGCAACAGCGCGTGACGGGCAATGCCAGCGCAGAGGTAAAGGACGGCAATTACACGCTCAGCGTTACCGGCAATGCCACCACTGAAGTGAAAGACGGCGAGTACAAGCTCAACGTCACCGGCAATACCACCACCGAAGTGAAAGACGGCGAGTACAAACTCAGCGTTGCCGGTAATACCACCACCGAAGTGAAAGACGGTAACTACAAGCTCAGCGTGGCGGGCAATAACACCACCGAGCTGAAGAGCGGCAATTACATGCTCAGCGTGAGCGGCGGCAGCGGCGGTATCAAAACGGATAAAGCGCTGACGTTCGAATCCACACAAGGCATCGAACTGAAAGTGGGCAGCAACAAAATCAGCCTTTCGCCCAGCGGCATTACGATTAACGGCACCCTGCTCACCCTTGAAGCGAAAGCTACGGCAGAGCTTAAAGGCGCAATGACCACGGTGTCCGGCAGCGGGATGACGCAGGTTTCAGGCGGCATTATTAACATCGGCTAAGGAGAGCACCATGGCATCCGTTGAATTATCCCACCACCAACAACTTGCCTGCGGCAACTGGGAAGAAGCCCTGCAACAGTGGCGCCAGCAGTATGACTTCAAAACGGTCGTCAGCCAATTGACCGCCCTGCTTCGGCGCTTTGCCAGCACGGATGCGCTGCCGCTGCTGGATGATATCGCCCGCTACGGCCGTCAACCCGACGAAACACTGCGCTGGCGCATCTTTGAACAGGCGAAGGAGCTGGGTTTTAACACGCCAGTTGGTGCCCTTGCTTTGTCGCTGTTCTGGTCGCAGGGAAGTATGAGCCCGCCGGATCTCGAACCGGTTTATCCCGATCCGCAACTGAGCCAGCAAATCCTGAATTGTGCGCTGGTGATGTCGGCCTGTCAGCTCTCTGAGTCTCCGACGGAGGGCGTACGCCTGCTGTTTTCCCACATTGCTGACGGGGGTCTGTGATGGCTCAACCTGCGGCCCGTGTCTCTGATATGCATACCTGCCCGATGGTGACACCCGGCGTTCCGCCAATCCCGCATGTCGGCGGCCCCATCATGCCACCTGGCGTCCCTACGGTGCTAATTGGCGGTCTTCCCGCCGCGACCGTCGGCTCAATGGCGACCTGCGTCGGGCCTGTCGACAGCATCGTAATGGGCAGTTTCAAAGTGCTGATCGGCAAAAAACCGGCCGCACGCATGGGAGATAGCTGCGCACATGGCGGCGTGATTGTCGCCGGATGCCCCAAAGTTCTGATCGGATAAGCGAACATGACCCTTGTTGCCGATATTGCGCCGCTGTTAGCGCCAATCAGCCCGGAAAATCCTGCCGGGGAAAATCTGGAATATGAACTGCTGTTTGACACCATCCGCAGCGCGCGTGAAAGCGATCCGGACTACTTGCCCGAAGGCGACTGGTCGGTGAGCGAACCCCGCAAAGCGGACTGGAATAAAGTGCGGATGCTGAGTGAAAAAGCCCTCATGGAGCAGAGCAAAGATCTGCAACTGGCGTGCTGGCTCGTGGAGTCGCGCTGCCATTTGCAGGGGCTTGCCGGGCTGTGCTCAGGCATCGATTTTCTTTGCGCCTTCCTGCAACAGTTCTGGTTTCAGTGCTGGCCTTCGCTTGAGGAAGATGGCGTTTTAGCGCGCCGTAGCCGACTGTCGCGCCTCGATCGCGACATCAGTATGCAGCTTTTTCGCCAGCCGTTGCTGGCGCAAGAGATGACCTCGCTGGCGACATGGCGGGAGATTCAGGCATTCGAACAAAAAATCACCGCTCACCCGGAAAGCCGCGAGGAGTTGATAGCGCAGAAAGGCGATCTGTCGATGAGCAGTTTCGATCGGCTGGCGACGCAATTTTCTGCCCATGACATCAGCCAGCAGCTTGCGCTTACGGAACAACTGACCGCTGCGCTGCGGCAATGCGAGGCATGTTATGCCTCGTTGAGTGAGGATCAGGAAGGCGATGTCTTTGTTCTGATCCGCCAGACGTTAGCGGAAGTGACCGACTATCTGCAACGCCTGGCGCAACGGGCAATGCCGTTGGCTACAGACGCTCCAGTTGACAGCGCAGAAGGCGCACCGCTCGCCACGACGTCGCCCTTCGCCACCTCACAGATGATGAACCGCGAGCTGGCCATCAGCCAGATGCTGGCTATCGGTGCCTGGTTTCGCCAGACCGAACCCTCAAGCCCGGTGCCCTTTCTGATGGATCGCGCCGCCCGCTGGGCAAACATGACGCTAACCGAATGGCTGGAAGAGATGCTTACCGACGATACCAGCCTGCATGCCATTCATAATGTATTAACAGGACAGAGCCAATAATGCCGGGAAAACATACCTTTATCATTGCTTTTTGCGCTGCGCTGCTCAGCGGGTGCGCGGAGGAAAACACGGCTCCCGCCACGAAACAGCAGGCCATTGACCAGGTTGCCGCGCCCTTTGCCCAGGGCGCCATCACGCTGGCTATTCAAACCGACCCGGATTTGAATGCGGTGCATGGTATTGCCAATAGCTGCACGTTACTGGTTATCCAGGCGCAACAAGCCAATACACTAAGCAAACTGCTCTCTAACCCTTTCGCGTTAAAGAACCTGTTCAGCGCCGCGGGCGCGCAGGATGAGATCTTAAAAGTTGACCGTTACGCCGCCATGCCGGGACAGCACACGACGCTGCATATCGATCGCAGCGAGAATACCCGTTACCTCGCGGTGGTTGCCGGTTATTACCCGTTCCCGCAAAAGCAGCATATGGCGCTCATCCGTATTCCCGTCGCCACTGAAAGCTCCGGCTGGTGGACGCCGCGCTGGCTGGCGCAACTGGCTCCGCTAACGCTTACCCTGCATCTCGGTAGCAACAGCATGACGCAGTTTACCGGCGCTGAACGCGAGCCGCTGCGCCTGCAAAATGCGGCGCCCGCACCGGCGCCATCCCCTGCCAGCCAAGGAAGCTGATATGTATCCGGAACTTCAGCAAATTTACTGGTATTCGGGTGTTTATCTACAGCCGCAACATTTGCAGTCTGTCGATCTGCATCATCACTACATGCTGTCGCGCCATCGCAAACTGGCGCAGCCGTGGAACGTTGGGCTGATTGAGTTGGTGTTTAACCCGGAAACGCTGGTTGATTTCACGCTAAAAATTGAACGCCTGAAGGCGCTGTTACCTTCCGGGGATTATCTGGAGTTTCCCGGCAACTGTAGCCTGCAACCGCGCCAGTTTCGCCAGGTATGGAAACAGCTGGAGAAACCGTTAACCCTGTGGCTGGCGCTGCGCCGTTTCGACCCAGGCCACGTGAATGTCGGCGAGTCGCCAAACAGCCGCTGGTTTAAAGCGCCGGAAGAAGGCGTGATGAAAGATGTCTACTTCGACGGGCCGGAGTGCAGCGTCTCGCGCATTCTTTATAATGTACAGATCCTCACCGACAGCGAGAAAGAGGCGGTGGTGGATTGTGAATTTATTTCCCTTCTGCGGCTGCGCTATGACACCGATCGGGTGATCCCTGACGCCAGTTTTTGTCCTCCGCTGGTCAGCCTTGGCAGCACGCCGGTACTGAAAAATCTGCTGGACGGTCTGTATGCCGAGCTGGCAAACCGCGCCTATAAACTCGAAGAGTACAAACGCCCGGAACAGAGCAATACCGCCCAGCGCGGCGATATGACGCAACTATTAGTGATGCGCTCGCTGAACCGGACGCTGCCGTTGCTGCACCACTACTGTCGCACGCCGGGCATGCATCCGTGGCCCGTCTACGGTCTGCTGGCGCAACTGATTGGTGAACTCTCCTGTTTCAGCGATCGCTGTTCATTTAATGGTGAATGGGCCGGTGAGACGATGCGCCTGTTGCCGTATGACCACGATGACCTTTATGCCTGTTTCGCCAGCGCGAAAACCCTTCTGCTGTCACTGCTGAATAACCTGGCGCTGGAAGATAACGTCTGGATCACCTTCATACCAACCAGCCAGCGCATCTTTATCGGCGATTTATCGTCACTCACCGGACAACAGGGCGACAGCGTGTTGCTGCGACTGCGTTCAGAGCAGCAACTTCCCGGCACAACCGAGAGCAGCAGTTTCAAAGTGGCGCCGGGCTCGGCGATCGGCAAGCTGATTCAACATGCGCTACCGGGGATTGCCGCTACGGCGCTGAACCCTGCGCCGCGTGGCGTGCCACAGAGCAAAAACGCGGTCTATTACCAACTGAACCAGCAGGACGATCTGTGGAAGAAGATCGGCCAGGAGCAGAGCCTGGCTTTTTACTGGGATGACGCGCCCGACGATCTACAAGTCCAGGCCGTCTTTATGGGGGTGTCATGAGCGAGCTTCTTGATGGCTATCTGCCAGTCTTCAGGCTGGTACTGGAGATGATTGCAGAACCAACATCGTTTACCGATTACGCCGAAGCGCGGCAAGAGTGTCTTGTCCGGCTGGAGCAGGCGATGCAGCGAGCCTGCCAACAGGATGCCAGCGAAGAGGAGAAAGCGGCCGCGCAGTTTGCGGTTATCGCCTGGATCGATGAAACGGTGCTCTGTTCATCCTTGCCGTGGCGCGAGCGCTGGCAGAGTGAATTATTGCAGCGTAAGTATCTGAATATCACCGTCGCCGGAGAGCGCTTTTTTACCTGTCTGGCGCAGCTTGAGCCTGCCTGGCATCAGGCGAGAAAGGTCTTTCTCTTCTGTCTGCAAAATGGTTTTCACGGTCAGTACAGCACGCCCGAGGATGACGAGCCATTGCAGGAGATCATTACAGAGCAGCGTGCGCTGTGTCTGCCGGCATCATGGTTAAGCTGGCCAAACGACAGCGCGATCACGCCCGCGACATGCGGACAAACCGTCGCTACACCGCTGTATAAACACCTGCTACTGCGAGCAACCGTGACCCTGTTGCTGCTGTACGGTTTTTTACTTTTGCTTCTTTATCACTACACAAACTGACCCCCTATGTTTAAGAAATTAGCCTGTTTTACTGGCTGGCTGGCGGTACTGTGCCTGTCGCTGATATTCAGTTTTATGCTCGGCCTGTGGCAAGGATGGAGCACCCCGGGGATCCTGTTGCTATGGCTGCTGGTGATGGTGCTTACCGCGCTGTTGTGGCACTCGCTTCCCGAGATATTGCTGCTTGTCAGAGGGAAAAAAGGCCGCCGCTGGTTCACCAAATACCGCTTATCGCGCCGGGAATATGTGCTGTTTAATCACTGGAAAGCGGGTGCCTCGGTCATCAAACGCATTCAACGTCGGCGTACGCATCTTCCGTGGTATTTGCTGGTCGGCGAACGTGGTGGCAAAAGTACGCTGCTTGCCAGCGCAGGGCTGCCCCGTTTTTATGGTGATAACGCCGACGGCACAACCGCCCCGACCCGCACGCTGCAGTGGTGGTTTTTTCGCGATCTGTGCGTGCTCGATCTGTCGAGCAATTTTTTAAACGGTGCTGCCACCTTCCGCCAGGCCTGGAGCAAACTTGCCCGCTGGTGCACGCGCATTCCCGCGCCTGGCGGCATCATTATTGCGTTGCCGATGAGCCAGTTAATGCGTGGCGATCTCAGCCAATTGCATGCGCTGGCCCGCCAGCAACGTAGCCTTGTCGAACCGCTGGTCAGGCACTATGGCGAACGTTTACCCCTCTATGTTTTAGTCACCCAGTGCGATAAGTTCCCCGGTTTTAGTTTGTGGCAGCATCAGCTCTCTGACGCCCAACGCCAGCAGGCATTGGGTTACACATGGAGCGTGCCGCCGCATATTGATGGCCAGGACGACACCACGCTGCAACCGCTATTCGCGCGTCTGCACGAAGGGTTTTCTCTCGTGCGTCTGAGTATGGCGCGCCCGGCCACGCTCAGCGCGCCTGAGTACAATACCCTGTTGGATTTCCCGGAAGCCTTCGCCCGTCTGGAACCCGCCCTGCGCTACACGCTGGCCGCCCTGTGCGAAGCCAACGCCTATTTCAGCCCGGCCACGCTGAAGAGCATCTGGTTTTGTTCCGCCGAACCGCAGGTGGAAAATCAGGGTCGCCGCACCAGCTATTTCATCCAGGATCTGCTGACCCGCCACCTTCCGGCATTGAGTTTAAAAAGAAGCGGACTGCGTTGGTATCAGCGTTCATTCGGCAAAACCTGCTGCTACGCCGCAATCGGTATCTGCGCCCTCTGGCTGGCGATAAGCGCCAGCATGAGCGCCATGCGCTTGCGATCCGGGCTGGCAGAATTAGCGCCGGATAAGCTGGCGGCGTTTGTTGCCGCAGACGAGCAACATGCAACGCTGGCGCTGCCCTGGCTGCCGTTTATGCCTTTATTCAACCAGCAACAACGCGAGGCTGAAACGTTGCTTGCCCGCATTCCAGTGACGGCGCGCCCTGCCCGGCAGACGCTGGAAGCGTATCAGCAACGCGCCCTTAGCGCGTCGCCCGCACAACAGCGACACGACATTCTGCAACTGGCGGCGGCGGTCACGCGCTGGCGACAAATGCAGCACGGCACGCCGCTGGATACGCTCGCCGAAGCCGCGCCGATTAGCGACGAGCTGATACAAAATGTCTATCCGCCGACGCTATCGCCGCTGACCCGGCTGGCGCTGGAGCGTTATTACATTCAGCGTCCCTATGGCGAACGCTGGTTGCAGAACGCACAACGGGTGCTGGAAAATCTGGTCAATCACGATCTGTCACTACGCTGGTTACAGGCTCCGGACGCCGCATTTCCGCCGCTGCACGCGGCAACGTTCTGGCCAGCCTTACCCGATTCACTTGCTCTTGACGGGAAATGGACACAGGCCGGTGAAGCCACCGTTAATCAATGGATGGCAGAGATTGAAGCCGCTGCCGATCGTACTGAACCGATTTTTCAGCCATTGCGTGAAAGCTGGCAGGAGGCGAGGCAGCAGGCATGGCGTCAGTATCTGATCGACGTGACGGCGCACCTTTCACCGGATGAAACCGGCACGGCGTCGCGCCGCCAGTTGATTGCTATCAGCCAGAATCAAAGCCCGGCGATGCGCTTTGCCGCCCGCATCGTTGACGAGCTTGAGGCCATTCCGCCGGAACACGCGCAGCCCTGGCTGACCACGCTGCGTGACGTTCAGACGCTCGCCCGTGCGGGCGATGGCGCCGCGCTGCTGCAACGCACCGAGCGGCTCAACAAACAACTGCGCCTGTCCCTTGCTGACTGGTTTCAGGGCAAAACTCAAACGGCCGCGGCCGCCACGGCGCAATCTGCCCAACAGGCATGGCTCGACTGGCAAAAGTCCCGTAACAGCGCCGTTAATGCGGCCGTAGCACAGGAAAAACCCGGCGATACGTTAACGCGTGGGCTTTTTACCCCCGGGCAACAAAAACCGGACACCAACCCGCTGGGCACTCTCCTGCCGGCACTTGCCACGTTGCAGGAACGCGTCTCGCCCGATGAGATCGATGCGGATGTGGCGGCGGTGTGGCGGCTGTATCAGGATGATGCCCGCGCGCTACTGGCGAACGCGATGGCCAGCAGCGCGTGTTGGTTGAATGCGCAATGGAAAAGCAGCGTGATCTGGCCGCTGGGGAAAAATGCCGAAAAACGCAGCTACGAAGAGCAACAAGAGCTTAGCCAGCAACTGGTGGGCAATTTTCTGCGCGGCCCGGCGAAGCCCATGCTGTCGGTGGACAATAATGGTCTTCGCGCCGCCGGTTTTGCCGGCATGACGTTGCCATTCACGGCGGAATTTAGCCAGTTTCTCCGTAACGCCTTCCCCGCGGATATTCTTCAGGATCTGCCGCAACGCACCACCACCAAAATCCAGGATCAGAAAGCAACGTTGCAGGCCAAAGTCGCGGCGCTTGAGTTGCAACAAAGCAAACTCGAAAAACAGGTTGTGAAAACAACGGTCACCAGCCTGCCAGCAACCATCGCCGAAGGCGCGCAGGTTATCCCAACCGGAACACAGCTATTACTGAACTGCCAGAAAGGCGACCAGCTACTCAGCAGTATGAATTTTGCCGACAAAGCCGATTTCACCTGGCAGCCGGGACAGTGCCACGGCGTCACGCTAAGCGTTATGTTCCCTGATTTTGTCGCCGTTGATCAGATTAATGGCGACGATGCCTGGCCGTGGTTTGTCAGCCTGTTCTCTTCAGGAGAAACGCTGATCGACAGCCATGATTTCGGTGACAGCGCAGAGTTGCTTAAGCGATTAGGCATCCAACAGATCCTCGTTCGTTTTGCCATGTCCAACACCCGCCCCCTTGAGGAGGCGTGGCAAAGCTGGAAAACGAACGCCGATGAAATCAGTTCCCTCACCCAACAAATCAGCGATCTCAACGAGCAGTCAGCGTATCCGCAACCTGACGAGTTAGCGGTGCACGCGCTCTCTGGTTTGCCCGACGAAATCACACAGTGTCAGTAACACCATTGAAGGTACTTTTATGAGCCATCATTTAAAACCAATAATTAATAAGCTTTCCGCTGAGGGACGAGCGGTACTTGACACCGCCGTCAGCCATGCGGTTTCTCTGCAACATACAGAAGTGACGCCAGAACATTTACTGATGGCAATACTGCGCCAGCAAAGCCCATTGATTGAGCAACTGGGATTACAGAGCGGGCTGCCGGTCAGCCGGTTGTTTGATGCATTACAGCAGGAGCTTCAGCACGAGCGGCCGCAACAAAACGCCGCGCCCCACTTTTCCCTCGCGCTGACCGAGTGGTTTATTGCGGGCTGGTTATTAGCAAGTAGCCACTGGGGACAAACCCAACTGACGCCCGCCGCCCTGCTGGGTGCGTTATTTGATGACGGCAATGCGTTACGGTTCGCCATCCCGGTGGAAAAAGCACTGCAATGCGACCGCCCCAAAGCGCTGGCGTTGCTACAAAGCATCTATGCGCCCGCGCCTGCTCGCGACGAACAGCCTGTGACCAGCACGTCTGCGCTGCAAAAATACACGCGCAATCTCAGTGAACTGGCACGTAAAGGCGAACTGGATCCAGTTCTGGGCCGCGAATCCGAGCTGCGCCAGATGGTGGATATTCTGTTACGCCGCCGCCAGAACAACCCAATTCTTACCGGCGAGCCAGGTGTCGGGAAAACGGCGCTTGCCGAAGCGCTGGCGATGCGCATTGTCGCAGGCACCTTTCCACAGATGCTGGAATCGACAGAGATTTTGACGCTGGATCTGGGCTTATTGCAGGCCGGAGCGAGCGTGAAAGGTGAGTTTGAAAACCGGCTTCAGCAGTTACTGAAGGAGGTCGCCCGCGCGCCCACGCCAATTATTTTATTTATTGATGAAGCGCACACGCTGATTGGCGCTGGGGGATCCGCCGGACAAAGCGATGCGGCTAACTTACTTAAACCCGCGCTGGCGCGCGGCGAGTTGCGAATTATTGCCGCCACAACCTGGGCGGAATATAAAAAATACTTCGAGAAAGATGCCGCGCTGGCGCGCCGCTTTCAGCTCATTAAAGTGGCGGAGCCGGATACAGATAAGGCAACGACGATGTTACGCGCGATGGCACCGGCCATGTCCCGACATCACGGGATCCCCATCCTCGAAAGCGCCATCCATGCCGCTATCTCCCTCTCCAGCCGTTACATTGCCGAACGGCAGCTTCCCGACAAATCTGTGAGTTTACTGGATACCGCCTGCGCCCGCGTGGCGATATCACAAACTCAGGAACCGAAAGAGATTGAGGCGATCTGTGTGCAACTGCGCGCCATTGAATGCGAGATAGCAGCACTGAAACGAGAAAACAGTGCGCCTGAGCGGCGGGAAAAACTTCGTCAGCAGGCCACGAACTTGCAGAGCGCTCTCGATTCATTGCGCCAGGAATGGGATCGGCAAACGCTGTTGGTACAACAGTTACAGCAGAGCCAGGATGCCGAAGAAATTACGCGGATGCGTGAAGCGCTGGCTGCATGTCACCAACAGCATGCAATGGTGTTTGAGTGCGTGGATGCCGCCTGCGTGGCGGACGTGGTTGCAGACTGGACCGGTATCCCGCTCGGACACATGCTGGAACAGGAGCACCAGCAACTGGACACCCTGTGCGAACGGCTTGAACAGCGGATTATTGGGCAAAGACATGCCCTCAAGCATATCACGCAACAAATTCGTATCAGCCGTGCCGGGCTTGCCGATCCGCAAAAACCCACCGGCGTTTACATGCTGGCCGGTCCCTCCGGAATCGGCAAAACCGAAACGTCGCTGGCGCTGGCAGAACTGCTGTATGGCGGGGAAAAGAGCATGGTGACCATTAATATGTCCGAGTACCAGGAAGCGCACTCCGTTTCCGGGCTGAAAGGTTCACCGCCGGGCTATGTGGGTTACGGTCAGGGTGGCGTCCTTACCGAAGCCGTCCGCCGTAATCCCTACTGTGTGGTACTGCTGGATGAAGTGGAAAAAGCGCATCCGGACGTCATGGAGCTGTTCTATCAAATTTTCGATAAGGGCATCATCGAAGATGCAGAAGGACAGATGATTAACTTCCGTAACACACTGATTATTATGACGTCGAATCTGGCCAGCGCGGCGCTGATTAGTGCCTGGGAAAAAGGCAAAACGTCGCCGGAGGCGTTGTGCAATATTATTCGCCCTGAGTTTGAGCGCGTTTTCAGCCCGGCGTTGATGGGACGCATGACGTTGATCCCTTACCTGCCCTTGCAGTCGCAGGAACTGGCACAGATCATCGAGTTGAAGCTTCAGCACCTGTGCCGCCGTTATCAAACCGCGACAGAAAGCGACTCACGCCCCGGCTGGACAAATAAAGTGGTTAACTGGGTGGCAAAACGCTGTCAGGTGCAGCAAAGTGGCGCGCGCGATATTGACCAGATATTGACGTCACATTTATTACCGGTTCTGGCTAACCATGCGTTAACCCCAGCGGCAAAAAATGAAGTGAAAATTGATATCCTCAAAGATCAGCTGGTGTTGAAAGTATAAAGACTAAAGTTAAATTTATTTCGCCCTGTAATGAGAGTCCAGCGTCAGGATCGTTTCGCTGAGGTTTTGTCGCTGGCTTTTGATTTATGGTTTATACTGATTCCATTCAGCAACTTTGCGTAACAACTTCATATAATAAAACATAAAAATCGTGAATGGATTGGAATATTATACATTTAATATTTTATCAAAAATAATTTAATTCTTTCAAACTTGGATAAGAAAAAACAAAAAACCAGACAAGGTATCATCATTAAAAACTCAGAATAATAAACAAATCATTCAACCAAAATAATCCAGAGTTAACATTCATACAATTTATATTATTCATACTGACATTGTGAAAAACACCTTACATAATAATACAAGTAATTGATTTATAGAATATTTATTTACACCAACATATAAATATGTGAGATAAGAATCTTATTAAGAGGAAATATTTTTAAATTTATTGCCCTTACAATGTATGCTTATGCTTGTCGAAAGTGAATTCAATAAATAACCAAAAGGGGAATTAAATGAACTCGCATATATATCGCATTAACAATGAAGTGGACTTTAATATAACTGAACGCACTCTGTGCCGATGCGATATGTACTTGCCACCAGCATTATTGACTAAACCTGCATCTAAATGCCTTGAGCTTTTAATAACAAAAAAGCCCGGGGAGATTGTCACGCATAATGAACTTTATGATTATGCGTGGGAAAAGCGCACCAAGGAGACATCACCCAACACCTTATATCAAACCATATTCCAAATCAGACGTATTATTGCCACGACATTTAACACTAAAGAGCAATTCATTCTGACGCTTCCACGAGAAGGATTTTACTTTAATCCAGCGGTGAAAATCGAACCGCTTGAATATAAAGTAACCCACACAGATAAATACATCTCCAGAAATTTGAAATTTGCGTTACATACAGCAAACCACGAATCTGAAATTCATGCTCAGCTTAACACGCTGCATCAGATTCTGCTGGATGTATGCGACAAGGTTAGCTTTATTGAAAAACTCACCCGCACGGAACATGAAAGCAAGGCGCCCACTGGCTACTTTTTAAAATGAACCGAAGGCCATCTGTGGAGATCGTTTAACTTCTTACTACAAAAAGGTTATCTATGAAAAACAGGACATAATTCGATCATTAAAAAAATAACAAACGCATCACTTATTCTAAATTAACTACATCTGTCTCACTTTTGAGTTTTTTCGCATGATGTGTACTCCTTTGTCGGTAATGTTGCGGAGCAGATCTCGCATTGCCGGCCAGTTACAGGTCATCACTGCCATTGAATCGCCTCAACGAGGAAAGCGATTTATCCGCAAAGCAGAGTATATTATTGAATCCTTCGGCTTATGCTAGCCTGTTATTACATTATTAAATCTTCCGCTATCAATTCCTGCCTTATGAATAAACCTTAGCACTTAATTAAGACAGATACTATGGCGTTCGATCATAAATATTCATAAACTACAACTACGATTAATAAACATTATTACGAATCAACTGAAAAACGGTGACTCGAGCAAGACACTGTTCATGCTGTGTTTCGCTTTCAGCGACTTACAGCGTTCTTCCTTTAACTCAAATAATTTTCGAGGCGCACATGCGAATATTAGGGAAAAAGATCAAATCCAATATATTTAATGATTCATATTTTGAGCTTGAAAGCTGGAAAAAGGTTTATCGAAAAACACTTTTAATACCGCAAACATCACCCTCAAGAAAAAATGCTCATCGCGACAATTTAGCTTTAATCCATACAATCCGTGATATAAAGGATGATAATTCACCATTTTTTAACGGCAGAGCAGAAGATATTATTGCCACATGGGATATAGTGAGCAGTTCGCTTATTCGTATGCAATCGTCCTGCTACGATCGTAGCCAATGGGCTGATGTGGGATTTATCCTTGCTGCTCCACCGCAAAATATCATTGGCACATTTCACAAAGATGTCTGGTTTCCCAACCATGCAGGAAATCAAAGTTGGGAAAATAAAAACTCCTACTCGCTCAGTGACAGATATTTTTTGGGCATCAATAAGAGCTACAATAATGCAAAGGTGAGGAAATATATAAAAAGCGCTATGCCTGACCAAACCTATGCCTCCATGATGAGCCCGGAAAGGCTGATTTCCGAATCTGACGGCGTATATCATAACGAAGTGCTGATTGTGGGTAAAAAAGATATCAATACCTATGCTGATTTTCCTCCCACCGACAGGGTGAAAGTTTGCGGTATCTATTTTTACTATGAAAGAGGCCAAAACCATAAACTTCCGCAGTATCAACAAAACAGAGAATTAATTGAAAAATTAAAACAGCACAACCCCGACCTGCCTGTCATCGAACATTCCGTCTGGGGGGGTGAGCTTTCCGCTTTTTCGTGGTAAAGGCGTTTATCCCACCTTTTCTCCTGGCCAGTGGCGGAGTCTCTCCGCCCTTTTCCCTCTCTTTCTCCCCCCGCCAACAGACGAAGATTTGCTCATCCGCCCCGCTTTTATGGGTACGATCAAACAAGGCACAAAAAAACCGGAACAAGCGTAGCGCGATTGCTAAGGTTGATGAGACAGCAATAAATTTATGTGACGTTTGTCGATTTTTTATGCATTAAAAGAAAGGTATTAGCTATCAAATCTGTAGATTTATTCAGGTACCTTTTACTGGAAGCAGTGTATATCGTAACGGCATTACACAAGCAAATGGAGCCAGATATGAGCACGTCAGACGAACAACCCCTCTCTTCAGCCGTCGAGAAATGCCCTTTCCATGATAAAGCCAGCAAGCAGAGCACTGCCGGCGCCACCAGCAACCGCGACTGGTGGCCGAATCAGTTGCGTGTCGATCTGCTGAACCAGCACTCTAACCGCTCCAATCCGCTGGGTGAGTCCTTTAACTACCGCGAAGAGTTTAAAAAACTCGACTACTCCGCACTGAAAGCTGATATCCGTAACGTGTTGACCGATTCACAATCCTGGTGGCCTGCCGACTGGGGCAGTTACATCGGGCTTTTCATTCGTATGGCCTGGCACAGTGCCGGAACGTACCGTACCGTTGATGGCCGTGGCGGTTCCGGACGCGGCCAGCAGCGCTTTGCACCGCTGAACTCCTGGCCAGATAACGTCAGCCTTGATAAAGCGCGCCGCCTGCTGTGGCCGGTAAAACAGAAATATGGCCAGAAAATCTCCTGGGCCGATTTGATCATTCTGGCGGGGAACGTGGCGCTGGAAAATGCCGGTTTCCGCACCTTCGGTTTTGGCGCGGGCCGCGAAGATGTCTGGGAACCGGATTTCGACGTCGACTGGGGTAACGAGAAAGAGTGGCTGAGCCATCGTCATCCGGAAAGCCTGGCGCAGGCAGCGATTGGTGCCACCGAAATGGGGCTGATTTACGTCAACCCGGAAGGCCCGAATGCCAGCGGTGAACCCGTTTCCGCAGCCTCGGCGATTCGCGCCACCTTCGGTAATATGGGGATGAACGATGAAGAGACCGTCGCGCTGATCGCCGGTGGTCATACGCTGGGTAAAACCCACGGTGCCGCAAAACCGGACGACTACGTAGGCCCGGAACCGGAAGCCGCGCCGCTGGAAGCGCAGGGCTTTGGCTGGATGAACAGCTATGGCAGCGGCGCAGGCGCTGATGCAATTACCTCCGGGCTGGAAGTGGCGTGGACACAAACGCCAACCCAGTGGAGCAACTACTTCTTCGAGAACCTGTTCAAATATGAGTGGGTACAGACCCGCAGCCCGGCTGGCGCGATCCAGTTTGAAGCCGTCGATGCGCCGGAAATCATCCCGGACCCGTTTGATCCGGCGAAAAAACGTAAACCCACCATGCTGGTTACCGACCTGACGCTGCGTTTTGATCCGGAATTCGAGAAAATTTCTCGCCGTTTCCTTAACGATCCGCAGGCATTTAACGAAGCCTTTGCCCGCGCATGGTTCAAACTGACGCACCGTGATATGGGGCCAAAATCCCGTTACATCGGACCTGAAGTTCCGCATGAAGATCTGATTTGGCAGGATCCGCTGCCGGCGGCCACTTATCATCCTGACGGCGCAGATATCGCCAACCTGAAAGCGGATATCGCCGCATCAGGCCTGTCGGTCAGCGATCTGGTTTCGGTGGCCTGGGCTTCCGCTTCCACCTTCCGTGGCGGCGATAAACGCGGCGGCGCTAACGGCGCACGTCTTGCGCTTGCCCCGCAAAACAGCTGGGAAGTGAATGCCCGCGCAGTGAAAGCCTTACCGGTACTGCAACGCATTCAGCAGGCGTCGGCAAAAGCCTCGCTGGCCGATATCATTGTGCTGGCCGGTGTGGTTGGCGTTGAGCAGGCGGCAGCATCGGCAGGTGTACAGGTGAATGTGCCGTTTACACCGGGACGCGTTGATGCACGTCAGGATCAAACGGATGTCGACTCCTTCAATCTGATGGAGCCGCTGGCCGATGGTTTCCGTAACTACCGCCGCGTGTGGGATGGTGTGAGCACCGAAACCCTGCTGATTGATAAAGCACAGCAACTGACGCTGACCGCCCCAGAACTGACAGCGCTTGTTGGCGGGCTGCGTGTTCTGGGTGCTAACTACGACGACAGCAAACACGGCGTCTTTACCGATCGCGTCGGGGTGCTGAGCACCGACTTCTTCGTCAACCTGCTGGATATGCGCACCGCGTGGAAAGCAACCGATGAAAAAGCGGAGCTGTTTGAAGGCCGCGATCGTCAGAGCGGAGAAGTACGCTACACGGCGACACGCGCCGATCTGGTCTTCGGCTCCAACTCGGTACTGCGCGCATTGGCAGAAGTCTACGCCAGCAGCGATGCGAAACAGAAATTCGTTATCGATTTCGTTGCCGCGTGGACGAAAGTGATGAATCTGGATCGCTTCGATCTGCAATAAACTGCACTGCGGCAAACAACACACCTGCGGGATCAAACCCGCAGGTTTTTTTATGTCTGTCGCCTATTTAGTGACAGTGTCACATGTGTCTGCAAGCAAAAAAATCCCGACGAGGCTGCCGGGAAACCGTTGATAACGAGTTTTGCTGACCGCGCTCCGCGATCGAAGAGTAACAACTGATGAAGCCAGACACCGCGAGAAGTACGCTTCGGGGCAGGCTTGCGCCATTAAACGGCAGGAATGTAACGCAGAGATGACGGCGGGATTTCAGGAAAAATAAGCACCATGGCGACATCATTATTCCTGTCGCCTGAAAACAGGTCTTCAAAAAATATAGTTTAAAAATCAGTCAGATGCTGAGGCCTCTTCTTGATCGAGCCTGAGCACAAAATGGTTATTATGGCGGGTGATTTTTGCGCCGCTGTCGCCATAATTCGCAGAAAGCATGAAGAAGGCATCGGCATCGACATCAAATGCCAGCTCCACCTCCGTCTGCTTACCAGAGGTAATCATTTGATATGCCTGCTTTAAGTTATACGCTTTTGCAATTGCCATGGATAAATCCTCGCGTGAGATGCGACCGATAAAAATCCTGTACTCTAGTTATAGTAGCGATTTGGAAATTCGTTTGCTTCTCATTAACGGCCTTTCAGATTTGGATCAGGTCAGCCCTTACGCTTAAAATTCTGTTCGCATCTTGACTTATAATGTGACAAGTGTACTTTTCAGGACATGAAGAGATTCCTGATTATCGTTCCCGATGGCGGCATGTTATTCGAAGCCGCCGGAATTGCCGACATTCTGATGCAGGCCAATCGCCTGCATGCTGATGAAACCCAACAGCCCCGTTACCGGGTGAGCATCGCCACCACGCAGCCGCACCAGGTGATCCACGGCCAGTCTGGCCTGAATCTGCTGGCCGATTTCCGTTTGCCGGAACTGGACCCACGCGAGCCATGGGATACCATCATGATCACCGGACGCGGAACCAATGAAGAAGAAGGCACCGCCGTCGTTGACTGGCTGCGTCTTGCCGCCCCCCATGCCGACAGAGTGGCTTCCATCTGCGGCGGCGCGATGCTGCTGGCAGAAACCGGGTTGCTTGATGGTCGGCGTGCCACCACCCACTGGCGGCTGCTCGAAACCATGCAGACGCGCTATCCACTGGTCAAAGTCGAAAGCGGCCCGCTCTATATTCAGGATGGGCCAATATGGACTTCCGGCGGCGTCAGCTCTGGTTTTGACCTGACGCTGGCGCTGGTCGAAGAGGATTATGGTTTCACCCTCGCGCGCGACGTCGCGCAGGATCTGGTGATGTATTTGCGCCGTCCCGGCGGCCAGTTACAGTTTAGCCGCTACCATCTGCAACAGGCAGAGAGTATCGGGCCGGTCAGCGAGTTGCAAAGCTGGATCCTGGAAAACCTGACCGGCGATCTCTCGGTCGAAAAGCTTGCCGAACGCGTGGCGATGAGTCCGCGCAATTTCACCCGCGTCTTTACCCGTGAAACCGGCATCCCTCCGGCGCGTTATGTTGCTGAAGCGCGGCTTGCCGCTGCCAGACACCGCCTGGAGCAAACCCGCGAAACGCTGGAGAGCGTGGCTGCCGCCACAGGTTTCGGCAACAGCATCAACTTACGCCGCATCTTTGAGCGTCAACTGCACCTTACCCCCGGCGAGTATCGCCAGCGCTTCCACTGCCGCAAAATGGCGTAAAGTGATCCTTATCCGTCCTTTACGCCAAAACGCTGCCGCCCTAAAGTGACTTCAGACACGAAAAAGAAGGAGTCAATCATGGTTAAGGTCGGCATTAACGGTTTTGGCAGGATCGGGCGCAATGTACTGCGCGCCGCGCTCGGTAACCCAGAGATTCAGATCGTCGCCATCAACGATCTGACGGACAGCAAAACCCTCGCCCATCTGCTGAAACACGATTCACTGCTCGGCACGTTGCCGGTTCCGGTTGAAGCAGGTGAAGGCCAGTTGTTTGTCGATGGCAACGCGGTGCGCGTTTTCAGTGAACGCGATCCGGCGAACATTCCGTGGCGCGACGTTGGCGTGGAAATTGTGATTGAAGCCACCGGATTCTTTACCGATCGCGAAAAAGCCGCGGTGCATATCAGCCACGGCGGCGCAAAACGGGTGATTATCTCCGCGCCGGGGAAAAATGATGACCTGACTATCGTGCTCGGCGTTAACGACACGCAGTACGATCCGGCGCGCCACTTCGTGGTCAGCAACGGCAGTTGCACCACTAACGGGCTGGCGCCTGCTGCCCAGGTACTGCACCAGAACTTTGGTATTGAACACGGGTTGATGAATACCACCCACGCCTACACCAACAGCCAGGCGCTGCACGACCAGCCGGAAAAAGATCTGCGCGGCGCGCGTGCCGCAGCGCTCTCCATCGTGCCTTACTCAAGCGGCGCGGCGAAAGCGCTCGGCAAAGTGATCCCGGAACTGGACGGACGGCTGACCGGTTATTCGCTACGCGTACCGGTACCGGTGGTGTCGATCGTCGACTTAACGGTAACGCTGAAACGCGATGTGACCGTGGAAGAAGTGAATGACGCTTTCCGCAAAGCCGCCGCAAACGGGCCGCTGAAAGGCATTCTCGGCTACAGCGATGAGCCGCTGGTGTCCAGTGATTATCAGGGCGATCCACGCTCTTCCATTATCGACGGCCTGTCGACGCTGGTGATTGGCGGCAATCTGGTGAAAATCCTCGCCTGGTACGATAACGAGTGGGGCTTCTCCAACCGGCTGGTGGATCTGACGAAACTGATGGCGCAGCGCGGTTTATAATCCGTCGCCCCCCAACAAACCACGCTACGGCGTGGTTTTTTATTGCTCGTCGCTGCCGCTCAGCGCGGCGAGCAGCTGTGCGCGGCGCTGCTCAAGGGTGGCGATTTGCGCTTCAATACGACCGAGGCGTTTACGCTGCAGTTCACGGGTTTGCGGGCAAAATGCGGCCCCTTCCGTGCTGCGCATGCATTCCGGAAAGGTGGCGATTTCCGCCAGACTAAACCCGGTAGCAATCAATTGTTGGATCTGACGCACCTGCCCGACCACCTGTGCAGAAAAATACCGATAGCCGTTACAGGCCCGCGTAGAACATAACAGACCATATCGATCATAGTGACGAATAGAGCGCACGCTGACGCCTGTTTGCCGGGCGAGTTCGCCAATCGATAGCATTTTTTCTCCTCGTTTGCTGCTTGACTGTGACACCAGTGTAAAGGTTGAGGATAGCCACGAATCGTTAACCGGAGGAACATTTTATGCTGTTATCGCGTGGTCGTAATCTTGCCTTCATCCTGCTGCTGTTTTGCGCCTCACTGTACGCGCAGGATAAACACTATACCGTTGTCTCGTCAGACGGGGTACCGCTGGCTGTACAGGAAACCGGCGCTGCGGACGGTCAGCCCATCATCTTTATTCATGGGCTTTTAGGCAGCCATCTTAACTGGGAGAAACAGTGGCAGGATCCCGCCCTGCAGCGCTTTCGCCTGATCAGTTTCGACCTGCGCGGCCATGGCTTATCGGGCAAACCGGAGCAAGCAACAGCTTATACGGAAAGCCGTCGCTGGGCGGATGATGTTGCAGCCGTTATCAAAGGCAGCGGCGCAAACAAGCCGCTTCTGGTGGGCTGGTCGCTGGGTGTCGCCGTAAATAGCCACTATCTGGCGGCCTACGGCGATAAACAGATTGCTGGCGTGTTGTATGTCGATGGCGTGGTCGAACTCACACCAGAGCAAATACCAGCTCACCCGCAGGTTTATCAGGATATGGTGTCAGCGGATCTGAAAACCCATCTGGCAGGTGAGCGTGATTTCCTGCGTCTGTGCTTCCATCAGCAACCCGACACCGCCACGTTTGAGCGTCTGCTGGCTAACGCTGCGCTGGCCTCGTGGACAATGCAACGCGCGGTGCCGCAAATGAAAGTGTCACTCGCGCAGGGGCTGGGCAAAGCAAAAGTACCGGTACTGTTTATTTACGGGGAAAAAGATCAACTGGTGAACCCACAAGCTTCACTGGCGCGGGCCAGAAGCGTAAATCCGCACATACGTACGCTGCTGTACGCCGATTCGGGACACGCGCCCTTTTTAGAAGAACCGCAGCGTTTCAACCGGGATCTGGCGGCATTTGCCGACTCACTCCAGTAACAAAACGGGGCATAGCGCCCCGTTTTTTTATCGCAACACTATCACAACGACATATCCACCACGATGCGGCCGGTGATTTTCCCGGCGCGCATCCGATCAAAGATGCTGTTGATATTCTCCAGCGGTTCAACGGCAATTTCCGCATGCACTTTATTGCGCCCGGCAAAATCCAGCGCCTCTTGCAGATCTTTGCGCGTTCCCACAATGGAGCCGCGCACGGTGATGCCATCCAGCACCATGTCGAAGATCGAGAGGTCGAATTTACCCGGCGGCAGCCCATTTAGCACCATCGTCCCGCCGCGGCGCATCATGGTGGTTGCCTGTTCAAACGCTTTTGGTGACACCGCCGTGACCAGCACGCCGTGCGCGCCGCCAAACTCGGCGTGGAAGCGCTTGCCGGGATCCTCTTCGCGCCCATTGACGACCACCGATGCGCCGAGCCGACGAGCAAATTCGAGCTTGTCGTTGTCAATGTCCACCGCCGCCACATTCATCCCCATCGCCACGGCATACTGGATCGCCAGATGACCCAGACCGCCGATCCCGGAGATCACCACCCATTCACCGGCGCGGGCTTCCGTCATCTTCAGCCCTTTGTAAACCGTTACCCCGGCACAGAGGATTGGCGCAATCGTGTGGAATTCGACGTTATCCGGCAGGATGCCGACATAGTTGGCGTCCGCCAGGCAATATTCGGCAAAAGTACCGTTTACCGAATAACCGGAGTTCTGTTGCCCGTGGCACAAGGTCTCCCAGCCGCTCAGGCAGTGTTCGCAGTGCCCGCAGGCAGAATAAAGCCACGGCACGCCAACCCGATCGCCCTCTTTCACATGCGTCACGCCCGGCCCCACCGCAACCACGTGACCAACGCCTTCGTGGCCGGGAATAAACGGCGGATTCGGTTTCACCGGCCAGTCGCCTTCTGCGGCATGCAAATCGGTATGGCAAACGCCGGTCGCCTCGATCTTGACCAGAATTTTGCCCGGCGCTACCGCAGGCACCATTACCTCTTCAATCACCAGCGGTTGCCCGAATGCTTTAACCACTGCCGCTTTCATCGTTTTCAATTGCATATCATTACCTCATCCTGATGAGATTGATTAATACAGACCCAGTGGCGTTCCGCTGTAGCTGACCAGCAGGTTTTTAATCTGCTGATAATGACTCAGCGCCAGCTTGTGCGTTTCGCGCCCAACGCCCGAATTTTTGTACCCGCCAAAAGCCGCATGTGCCGGATAGAGGTGGTAACAGTTAGTCCACACGCGCCCGGCTTTAATGCCGCGCCCCATGCGCCATGCGCGGTTGATATCCAGCGTCCACACCCCGGCGCCAAGACCGAATTCGGTATCGTTGGCAATACGCAGCGCTTCAGCCTCATCTTTGAAAGTGGTGATCCCGAGCACCGGCCCAAAAATTTCTTCCTGGAAACAGCGCATGCCGTTATGGCCTTTAATCAATGTCGGCTGAATGTAGAAGCCGTTTTGCAGGCTATCCCCGTGCTTGATCAGCTCGCCGCCGGTGATGATTTCGCCCCCTTCTTCACGGGCGATATTGATATAGGAAAGGATTTTGTCGTACTGCTCCTGCGAAGCCTGCGCGCCGATCATTGTCTCGGTGTCAAAGGGGTCGCCTTTGCGGATGTTTTCCATACGCGCCAGCACTTTTTCCACGAACTGCGGATAGATGGACTCCTGCACCAACACGCGGGACGGACAGGTACAGACTTCGCCCTGATTGAAGAAGCCAAGCACAACGCCTTCGACGGCTTTATCGATAAATTCAGCATCGCCATTCAGCACATCTTCAAAGTAAATATTGGGGGATTTACCACCCAGCTCGACGGTGCTGGGAATAATGTTTTCCGCCGCGCAGGAGAGGATGTGGCGACCTATCGGCGTCGAGCCGGTAAAAGCAATTTTCTCAATGCGTTTGCTGCGCGCCAGCGGTTCGCCCGCTTCCGTACCAAAGCCATGAACCACATTGAGCACGCCTTTTGGCAGCAGATCGCCAATCAGCTCCATCAGCACGCAGATACCGAGCGGCGTTTGCTCTGCGGGTTTCAGCACCACGCAGTTACCCGCCGCCAGCGCAGGCGCCAGTTTCCAGGCCGCCATTAAAATCGGGAAGTTCCACGGAATGATCTGCCCGACCACACCGAGCGGTTCATAGATATGATAAGCCACCGTATTGCTGTCGATTTCCGCGGCTGTGCCTTCCTGCGCCCGGATGCAACCGGCAAAGTAGCGGAAGTGATCAACCGCCAGCGGAATATCCGCCCCCATCGTTTCGCGGATAGGTTTCCCGTTGTCCCATGTTTCTGTTAACGCCAGCACTTCCAGATTGGCTTCAATGCGGTCTGCAATCGCCAGCAGCACATTCGAACGTTCCTGCACGCTGGTTTTTCCCCAGGCGTCGGCGGCAGCATGCGCTGCATCCAGAGCCTTCTCTATATCCACCGCGCCCGAACGCGGGAATTCGGCAATCACCTGTCCGGTTACCGGCGAGGTATTGGTAAACCAGCCGCCCTCTACCGGGTCTACAAATTTTCCGTCGATATAGTTGCCATAACGCTGTTTAAAAGAGACTTTTGCGCCATCAAGGCCAGGGTGAGCGTATTTCATCAGATGTTCCTCTTTTATTATCGGTACAGGTGAGGCGTCTCGCGCCAGGGCGGACAAAGGAACATAAGCACTTCTTATGCCAGATTGCTGCTGACATAAGGGTAAATGGATTTTCTCTTTGAGAAACAATGAATAACAGGCGGGTTTAAAGATTAATCGTACAAAACGGCAAAAAATGATGTGCAAGCGAGTACAGGAATTGTGTCGCACGTCGCTACACACGAGACACTCTTATGCTACACAAATGTAACATTGTAATTGCCGGAGAGTAACATGCCGACACGCGTAGACACTTTGCCAACAACCCGTTCCGGTCTGCCTTGCCAGTTGCAGGATTCCTGGCAACGTAGCCTTAACTATGGGCTGACACGGGATGATGACGCCCAGCCCTGGGTGGCTAACGCGATGCTGAAAGATGCGCGTGCGGAAAATGGCTGGGTGAAACACCTGGTTGCTCCTTTACTGGCGCGGCTGCGGCCGGAGCTGAACAAACACCCGTCGATTATGGTGATGTCCGACGCGACCGGGCTAGTGCTGGAAACGCACGGCAACAGCGATTTTCTGCACAAAGCGCAGCGCTATGCGTTGTCGCCCGGCAATCTGTGGGGTGAACATGCGCGCGGCACCAACGCTATCGGCACTGCGCTGGCGCTCCAGCAACATTGTGAAGTGGCTGGCGGCGAACACTATCTGAGCCGTAACGCCGGGTTGTTCTGCTCGGCCGCGCCGGTGTTTCGCCCCGACGGCCAGGTTGCCGGAGTGCTGGATCTCTCCACTCCGGCGATGACGCCGCGCCATGATGCCGCCGCATTGATCCGCCGCACGGTATGCCAGATAGAACACGCCTGGGCCACCAGCGCTCGGGGCGCTAATCGCTGGTTATTAAGCCTGCATCATGATGAAAAAATCCTCGGCACCGCGCAGGAGTTACTGCTGATTTTTGACGATCGCACGCTGCTCGGCGCCAATAAACTGGCGATGGATGCTTTCGCCCTGACCAGCGGTCATTTTGGCGCACTTGAGCTGGATGCGCTATTTCCCGGCCTTGAGCTACGCGCCGGTGAAACAGTGCTGGAAACCGGTAATCATCAACGTTTCTATGCCCGCCAGACGCTGCCAGCCCGCCGTTTTAGCGGACGCGGCAGCGCGCAGCAGACAGAACAGCACGGTATCGAAAAAGAGAAAGCGCTGCGCATTGTGAATGCCGGGATTGCGTTGTGCATTACCGGTGAAACCGGCTCTGGCAAAGAGTATCTGGCACGCGAGTTGTACAGCCGCAGCCAGTGGCATGCGGGCAATTTCGTCGCCATCAACTGTGCCGCGTTACCCGAACATCTGATTGAATCAGAGCTGTTCGGCTATGTTCCCGGCGCTTTTACCGGCGCCAGCCCGAAAGGCTATATCGGCAAATGCCGCGAAGCGGATGGCGGCGTGCTGTTTCTTGATGAAATCGGCGATATGCCGCTGGCGCTGCAAACCCGCCTGCTGCGCGTGTTGCAGGAGAAAAAAGTGACGCCGCTGGGTGCCAATAGCAGTTGGGATGTGAATTTTGCTTTGATCTGCGCAACACATCAGGATCTGGCCGCGCGGGTGCAGGCAGGCACGTTTCGCGAGGATCTGCTGTATCGCATTCAGGAGTTTCACCTGCGAATTCCGCCGCTGCGTGAATGGCAGCATAAAGAGGGGTTTATCCAGAAATTGTGGCGCGAACTGGGTGCCGCCAGCCGTGGGCTGACGTTAAGCGATGAGGTGGTGAACACGCTCGCGCACCGGCCGTGGCCGGGCAATGTGCGTCAGTTGTTGAGCCAGCTACGGGTATTAATGGCGCTGGCAGAAGATGGCGATCAGATTAGGCTTACCGATCTGCCCGGCGAAATCCACGCCGTGCCAGCGCCGCAACGGCCCAACGACGAACAGAGCGCCATTGCGCAAGCGCAGGGAAATATGAGCCTTGCGGCGAAAAAACTCGGTATTTCGCGCAGCACGCTGTATCGACGGCTGGCAAAATAGTATGGCCAAAATAGCCATACTATTCAGTTAGTTATTCTACCGCCGTCGCCTTGATCCACTCGGCAAATTTGCTCACGCGGGTGAACTGCTCAGCCGGGGCAATTAAGCTACGGGAAACCAGGCCCACGACATAGCGGTTGCCGTTGTAATCGGCATACAGCGGGCCGCCGGAATCACCGCCCGCCGTGCCGCTACCTGCGCAGACATGGAAAGCCGGATCCTGGTTGGTCGCCGGGTAGCCCGCCGGAACGTCGGTGCACATCTTATCCGGCAGAGCGACCAGCGTTTTTTTATTCAGCACATTCGGGCGCACGCCATTTGCGTTATCGCCAAAACCCACTGCCGTCAGCGGAATATTGGTCAGTGCAGCAGGCGGATCCTGCTCCGGGTTTAAACCGGCCAGCCTGGCGAAGTTGCTGCTGTTCGCCGCACGGGACAGCTTAATCAGCGCAAGATCGTTTTTCGCCGTACCGCCAAGCGTGGTCGTGTCATAGTCAGGATGAACAATCACTTTCTCGATGGAAACCTGGTCTTTCTTCACCAGCGGGGTGTAGCTTTCCATCCCGACCATGATACTCGCCGTGCTGGTATCAAAATGCGAAACACAGTGCGCCGCCGTAACCGCCCAGCGGGAGTTAACCAGCACGCCGCCGCAGACATGACCCGCTACCGTCGTACCTTTGCTGATGGTAATAAAATCAGGGAATTCACCGGCTATTGCCGTCGATCCGTTGACGATACGCGCAGCAGCCTCGCTGGCGGCAGCCGTTTGCATGGTCGCCATCGGCACGATAAACGCCGCCGCTAATGCAGCGGCAATCAGTTTTGCTTTCACTATTAAATCTCCAGGATAAAAAGCCGCGCCAGCTTCCGTAATTCCATCAGCGCGATCAATTGAAATCATTCAGTGTAAAATGCCTGCTTATTCCCGAATAAAAATAAACAAAGAAAAACACAGTCCGGGGAATATATAAATCAACAATCCTTCTGTAAATACAGACAGTTTTCTTATTTGCGGGAATATTCTCTAGCCAGAATATTTTTAGGCATTGTGCATGATGCACAGCTTAACAGAAAGAGACTTCGGACGTGTGGTTGTCGGCAGGATAAACCGGTATGTAATCAGTGGGATGAAAAGCAAAAAAAAGCCGTACTGACTGGATGAATAACGTCAGTACGGCAAGTTAAAAAATGCAGGTACTAAACTGTGCATATTCTCAAAGAGAAAGAGAAAGACAAAGATAGGCACGGGATGAAATATACTCAGTGACCAGTTAAAAGTAAATAAAGACATTTTTCCTTCTATCCTGGAATATTCCACATAGTTATTCTCAGGACTGTCCACGATAATGTTTATAATTGAGCTGATATTTTTCAAGACGTAATCCCAGCGCGCGCCGTGTCATATTCAGATAGCTGGCTGCGCGCGAGACATTGCCCTGAAATTTCACCAGCGAGATCGTATTCCACCCGCGCCAGGCGCGCTTCCAGCCCTTCCTGCTCCGTCAGATGGTCAATAATCGGTTGCAGATGAATGGGCAGATGATAACTGTGAATAAACCCCTCATCCGCCAGCAATACCGCCCGTTCCATCACATTTTCCAGCTCGCGCACATTGCCCGGCCACGTATAGTTGAGCAGCATATTCAACGCAGGGGTAGCGATGGTCGGCACGTCTACGCCCTGCTCGCTGGCAAAGCGGGCGTTAAAATGATCGGCAAGGATCAAAATGTCGCTGCCCCTTTCGCGCAACGGCGGAATGGTGACGGGAAAGACATTTAAGCGATAGTAGAGATCCTCACGAAAAGTGCCCTGCTCCACCATTTCACTCAAATCCCGGTGCGTTGCCGCAAGAATGCGCACATTGACGCTCAGGGTTTCATTGCTGCCTACCCGCTCGAAACTGCGCTCCTGAATCACCCGCAACAATTTGGATTGCGCAGATAACGATAACTCCCCCACTTCATCAAGAAACAACGTCCCGCCATCCGCTTCTTCAAACCGCCCGGCGCGCCGGGAGATGGCACCGGTAAATGCGCCCTTTTCGTGGCCGAATAGTTCGCTTTCAATCACACTCTCCGGCAGCGACGCGCAGTTAAAACGGATAAATGGCCCGCCCGCGCAGTGGCTGTTCTGGTGAATGGCGGTGGCAACACGTTCTTTACCGACGCCGCTTTCACCGAGGATCAACACGGTGGTGCGCGCATGGCTGACTTTCTCAATCAGCCGGTAAACCTGCTGCATGGTGCGGGAGTTGCCAATAATATTGGCCGGTTTGAATTTTTCTCCGCCGTGCAGCGCCGTATGCGTCTGCACTATTTTCTGCTGCGCGCGCTCAAGCAGATGCAGCTCCACGGCCTGCGCAATAATGGCGGCAATCACCCGTAACACTTCAAGATCGAGAAAACGGAGCTGCGCGTTGTGATAAACCCGCTCAATGCCGATGGTGCCCATCACTTTCAGCCCGCGAATAATTGGCACGCAGATAAAAGAGTGTTGTCCGTCACGCTGGCGATCCCAACTGCCGGTGCGGTTTAAAAACAGCGGATCGTCAGCAATGTGCGGCACGATAATCGGCTGACGTGTTTCAATCACTTTGCCGGTGATCCCCTCGCCCGGCGCATAAACGCCCTTTTCGGCCTCTTCCGGCGACAAACCATAACTTTCATGAATAAAAATTTGATCGCAACTGGCGTCATACAAGGTGATCATCGCCCGTTGCACCTGTAAATGTTTTTGCATCAACTCCAGCACCAGCTTTAGCGTGCTGGCTAAACTGCCGCCTGCGCTGACCACTTTGCTCACTTCAGAGAGCAGCGGCATCAGTTCAGAGCGGCACTCACCCAACCGGCAACTGAATGACAGCGCACCTGTCAGCACCGGCGACAACGTGTTTGCAGCAACAGCGTTTTTTTCATGGCGCATGATGCATCTCCCGGTAACTCCTCCTGAACAGGCCCGCAGGTAAACAGTGCAAAATCAACGCCAGCACAAGATGGTATAGTTCACATGCAATCTATTGATTATTCAGGCCAAAAAAAACACACATACCGCCATGCCGGCAAAAAGTGTTCCCCGGCGAACACTTTTGTCGCGTTACCGACATCAGGACGCCGTTTTTGTCACCACCACCCGTAGGTTGCCATCGTCCAGCGGCGTGCTGTGATACAGAAGGTGGTAGTCCGCAAGGCGAACAAACCATTTCGGCACATGGTCACACCGCAGTTCCAGCCGCGTGAACTCTGCGCGAGCGAGCAACGGTACCAGCAGCAACTTCGCAGTATGCGTGTCATCAGCTCCGGCCTGTCGCGCGGCGATCAGATCGACATAAAATTCGCCGGGTTCAGCGCCAGAACGGACAAACGCCTGCGGCGGCAGCGTCACCGCTTCCGGCTCCATGGGCTGCCGCGCAATGGTGTCCAGCGCCGGTTCCGGCGCGCCCGTACACTGCCACAAAGTCAACCCGAGCCCATCGAACCAGGCGCGCGGCGCACCCTGCACCTCGCGCGTGACGAAATGGCGGCAGGCAGGTAGCTGCGCCAGCATCGCCAGCGTCCGTTCACGAAAAGCTTCAAGCGATGTACAGGACGACAAATCGAACGCAATTTGTTGCGCAATCTGCCAGCGTCCGCAATCACGAGAAAACAGCGTCACTGTGCCAGGCGCGGTGAGCGGCGCCACCTGACCTTGCGGGTCGAGAAAAACCGCAATATTCATCTTTCCTCCGGACTAATAGCCGTGTTGTTTCCCCTTCATCGAAGTAATGTCAATGCGGATAACCTGGGTGGCTTTCAGATTGGCGGCGGAAAAGTGGAACGTTTTATCGCTGAAACGCGCCATCAGGCGGTGCAGCATGGTGACCTTTTCCGTCTCGTCGTCAACAAAATGGGTTTTACCGACGCCTATCACCGTGCGGTGACGCGCCTCAAAGTTGCAGGCCAGGTCATCTTCGATGATGCCGCCGTATTCAGACACCGCAAAGCAGATGTTGGCGTTTTGCCGCATGATGTCGATTTTGCTCCCGGCGCGTGCCGAGTGAAACCACAGCGCCGTGCCATCCCAGACATAAAACACCGGCAGTAGAAATGGCATATCCGCGCTGGCCAGCGCGATATACATCACCCTTCCAGCCTGCAAAATTGCATCCAGCGCCTTAGGTTCAGTCAGTTCACGCTCATCGCGACGCATCTCGCCGTGCGGGTGCATTAGTGTCTGCTGGCTCATGATTTTTCCTCCTGCAGGCGTCGTTGTTCACTGGCAATCAGCGCATCCAGCGACTGGCAAACGCTGAGAATGCGTTCTTTGTCGTGCTCATCCGGTGTCCCGTGGTGATAGTCATCCACCGAGCAGATGCCGAAAATGCTGTCCAGCGACAAAATGCCGTCGCGCAGGGAGTCGCTAAACACGCTCTTTTGCGCGGCGCTCGCCAGCAGACTGCGGTAGTTATGGTTAAAGGGCATATCGCCGTGCAAGGAGCAGAGCGCAATCAGATAGCACTCAACAGCAATGGCCGCGACGTTAAATACCAGGCTGGCGGAACGGTTTTGCGCCGCCAGCAGACTGGCGCGGCGATGGTAACCTTTCGCATAGTCGTAACAGCGGACAAAACGCTGTTTATCGGTCTCAAACAGGAGTTGCGCCATGGTTTTCTCCAGCCGGGGCAAACCCCGGCGTTCAGGTCAGGTATTACCAGACATTGAGGATCCACTCTTTATTTTTCTTGTATTCCATATCGGTAAACAGCGTGTTTGCCATCTGCTCCGCCAGCCAGATAGCACCAGCGTAACCCACCACCGGATGGCGATAGTGCCCGGCGCGGTCGTAGGTGGGAAAGCCCACGCGCACCATCGGAATCTGGTTATCAATGGCGGTAAAACGCCCTTTCGAGTGACCGAGAATCAGATCCAGCTCCAGCTCACCTTCAGTAATGCGTTTTTCCATCTCCCACAGGTCGGCGTTGGTGACAATCTCCATCTTGTACGTCACCTGTTGCTGCAACGCCTGAATGCGCGGGTCATCGGCATAGGTGGCGTTATCATCACCCAGCAACAGCAGCACCGGTTTCATCTCCAGATCGAGGCAAAATTCCGCCAGCCCCACCACCAGATCCGGGTTGCCGTAGATCGCCACCTTTTTATCGGCGAGGAACATATGAACCAGATCGGTCAGCGCATCGAGGGCAATGCCGCGTTCACGCACCAGTGATTCAGGGATAGGTTTACCGGTGAGCGTTTTCAGGTTGTGCAGGAAAGTATCGGTGTTGCGAATACCAATTGGCGTCGGGCCAATCAGCGCCGGGACGTCAAACTTCTCTTCCAGATAACGCGCCGCTTTCGCCCCTTCGTAGCGGTTAAGCGCAATCGTGGCGCTGGCGTTCGCCGTACCGGTAAGATCGGCAATGGTGGTGTTGCCGTGTGAAACGGTATTGCCGGACGGCATCAGCGGCGAGTCAAAGGCTTCGATTTCAAACAGCACCGTGGCATCAATCGACATCTCATCCAGCAGATGTTTTAACGCTGTCACGTCGCCGGGGTTCACCCAGCCGGTGATGAGGTTGATCTTGCCGTTCGGCTCGCTTTTACGGGCGAAATACTTAACGATATCGCGCACCGCCACGTCATAGCCGCTGATCATACTGCCGACAAAACTCGGCGTGTGAATCGGGATCAGATGCACTTCGCGCCCGGCGTATTTCTCTTGCAGCAGGCCATTGTTGAGCTTACGCACCACACCATCGACATCATCACCAATGACCTCTGTCGAACAGGTGGTGATAATCGGGATCACTTTGACATGCGGGTAACGCATCAGCAGCACATCTACCGCCTGTTCCACGCGATCCAGCGCGCCAAATACCGCGCCATCTTCATGCACCGAGGAAGAGGCAATCTCAAAGCTCTCTTTCAGATGCTGGGAGATCAGCAGACGCACGAACATCACGCATCCCTGCCCGCCATGCACAATACCAATACAATCTTTAATGCCGATGCTGACATACTGCGCCCCGGCGGGCTGGCAGGTAAAAATCGGGTTGATTACCCCGGTGCGATCTTTCGCTTTTAATTCACAAGACATGCTCACCCCCTTCAGTAACGCTGGTCGGTCAGTTCGGCATTCAGCGAACCGGTGATGGTCAGATAATCCAGCCGCTGGTGCAGCGCCTCAAGCAATGCGCCGATTTCCGCTGTCTTCATGCTTTGTAGCCAGCTAAAGCGGGTTCGGTACGCATCGGCCAGCACCACGGCGTCGGCCCAGTAACAACGGTCAGCAGGGTTTGCCAGCTCGACCTCCTCGCCACATAACAACTGGCGAGTTTTCCCCAGCACGCCCGCGTTCTGCTTCTCACGATCCCAGGTGCGGGAGTGAAACTGCCACAGACAGTGCTTCATGATGTAATCCACCATCAGCTCTACTTGTTCATCCTGCGTCATACGGCCTCCTGACGGCGGGCGGCATCGGCGGAAAAATCCGGGTATTCGCGCTGGCGCAACTTGCTGACGCTGTCGAAGCCACCGCTGTATTCGCGCAGTTCGCTGTTATTGCGTATCGCATCATCAAGCCCGGCATCCGACAGCATGCGGGCGGTGGCGAAGCCCTGGCCAACCGGAATCGCCTGCTGGCTGATATCGAGCTGCGCCAGTTGATGGATCGGTGAATAGATCGCGTTGTAAATATCGCGGGCGAAACGCACCCAGCCTTCAAAACCTTTGTACGGCCCGTTGTGATACGCATGGGCGTTGAGGTATGGCACGCGGATTTTTTTCGCCACTTCGCCGGGACGTTTACCGGTGAAAATGACATCCGGCTTCAGTTTGTACATCGCCTCCAGCGACTCCAGTTCATTGGGATCGTCAATAGCCAGCGCGCCGGGTTCGCAGCGGGCAATGCCTTTTTCCATGTCGCCCTGATGACCAAACTTGGTGTAGACCGACACCACTTCCACGCCCATCTCAGCGTGGATCACATGCGCCCAGTGCCAGAGTTTCGAGCCACCCGGCCACAGGCACACTTTCTTGCCTTTCAGGCGTTCTTTGTACCAGTCCAGTTCCGGTTTCCAGCGGGCAATCTCTTCATCAATAATCGCCTGCGCCCGATCTTCAATACCGAAAAACAAACCGATTTTGCGCAGTGATTCGGCGAGCGGCCCGAAGCCAAAACCGTCGATGTCGAGACGCGGAATGCCGTAACGCACCCGCAATTCGTTGCAGATGTATTCCGCCGAACGTGCGCACTCCAGCACATTCAGATGGGCTTTATGCATCGCCCGCAGGTCGTCATAGGAGCCGTTGCCGGTAAAAGTCGACAGCACCTGAATCCCCATACGTTTGAAATAATCGACCATCACTTCCTGGTCACCCTGAATGTTATATTCGCCAACATAGTTGATGACATAATCGCTGGTGATCGTCGGTTCGACCGTACCGACTTTTTGGTTTATCCATGCGATATTAATCTTATGGTGCCCGCCCGACTGGCTTGGGCCGGCAAATCCCGGCGAGTTACAGACGAAAATATCCACTTCCGGACGCTCATCCATCACTTCCTGCGCAATGGCGGCAATATCATCACCGATTAATGCCGAAGCGCAGGTTTGATAAATGGTCATCCGTTTAATATCTGGATGAGCGTCAAATGCTTCAATGATATTGTTCTTGAGGACTTTCTCAGCACCAAAAACAATATGCTTCTCTTTCATATCGGTCGCGAAGGTATATTTAAGCTGGAAGTTATCGTTATCGCTGATATAACGTTTTGTCTGCCAGGTGTCGTACGTACAACCGACCGGGCCGTGGCTAATATGAATCACGTCTTTCATCGGCGTGCCGATAACATGTTTGGCACCACAATAGGCGCAACCGCGTTCGGAAATCGTTCCCGGAATGGTATTTAAATACCCCAGCGGCAGTGCGGAGGTGATATCTTCATCCGCCCCTTTAACGACGGCATGCTGTTTACGCTCGGGAATGCATTTACTGCAATCAAACTCATGATACGGCATAGTTAATCCCCCTTCCGGGAATGACTGTAAAATAACCGGACGAATTAATCGCTCAGACCATATTTAACGACCATCTTTTCCAGCTGATCCATGGTCAGCGGATGGGGGATCACCAGGTCGGTATTTTCAATGATCTTGCGTCCCAGTTCGCGATACTCCTGCGCCTGGTTAGCTTCCGGGTCAAATTCGGTGACGGTTTTCTTGTTGAATTCCGCTTTCTGTACGATGTTGTCCCGCGGCACAAAGTGGATCATTTTTGTGCCGATCGCTGCGGTAAACTCTTCGAGAAACTCTTTTTCACCGTCCACATTACGGCTGTTACAGATAATGCCGCCGAGACGGACGCCGCTCTGTTTGGCATATTTCACCAGGCCTTTACAGATATTATTTGCCGCATAAATTGCCATCATTTCCCCGGAAGCAACGATATAAACTTCCTGTGCCTTACCGTCGCGGATGGGCATAGCGAAACCGCCACAAACCACATCGCCGAGTACATCAAAAAAGATAAAATCAAGATCGTCTGCGTAGGCTTTATTATCCTCCATCAGATCGATGGCAGTAATTACCCCACGGCCAGCGCATCCTACGCCTGGCTCCGGGCCACCGGATTCAACGCAGCAGATATTAAAGACGCCAGTTTTTACCACCATATCATTGGTTATTTTCTCGGCCCCCTGATCGCGCAGAACATCCATTAATGTCTCTTGCGGTTTACCGCCAAGAATAAGACGCGTGGAGTCGGCTTTCGGATCGCAGCCATGAATAAATACTTTTTTACCGTGGAACCAGGCCAGAGCCGCCGCCGTATTTTGCGTGGTGGTCGACTTGCCGATCCCGCCCTTGCCATAAATAGCCAGCTTACGTGTCATGATATTTCCTCTTGATGAACAACATTGCGAAAGTGTGTTTGCAAACAGGCAGGAGGAAATTGCAAAGCGGAGGCCAGATTATCGCCAGCGACAAAAAAATCGGGTTATTAACTGAAAGTATTACGCTTATTTATTTTTCGCCCGGGTGACGGGCGAAATATCGGCGGGAGAAAGTGTTCCGCTGTGAACTTTCCCGCCAGTAAAACGTTCGCGGAAGTGAAATTCAGCTAGCCTGCGAGCGGTGTTAACCAGCGGCTAATCACCTGCGAAAGCGCGCGGGCCAGCGCCGGGCTGTATTGCGCGGCTTGCTCGCGAAGCTGGCGCGGATCGATACCGGCATGACTCAGTTCACTGGCGTGCCCCACCAGCCAGCCTTCAAGCCCGATGGCGCTCACCTCCGGATGAAACTGCAACGCCAGCGCATGCGGCGCATAGAGAAAAGCCTGGTTATCGCAGACCGCGCTGCGTGCCAGGTGGCTCGCCCCTTGCGGGATGGCAAACCGGTCGCCGTGCCAGTGCAGTACCGGCAGATCCGCCAGCGGTGCCAGCAAATCGCTGTGCTCCCCGGGGGTGAGGGTCAGCGGCGAATAGCCAATTTCCGTTACGCCCATTGGCGCAACCTCCGCCTCCAGCGCACGCGCCATGAGTTGCGCGCCGAGACAAATACCGAGCACCGGTTTGCCGTGCGCCAGCCGCTCACGAATATGGCGCAGCTCTTCGCTGAGAAATGGATAAATCGCTTGCTGATACGCGCCGATCGGGCCACCCAGCACCACCAGCAGATCGGCGGCCTGGGGATCAAGATGAGCAAATGACTCAACCGGGGTGTCGATATAGCGGCATTCATAACCGAGAGAATGCAGCGTATCGGCCAGCGTGCCTAAATCTTCAAAGGGGACATGACGGAAAGCGACGGCCGTTTTCATTACAACTCCTTGCAGGTTAAAGGCGGGAAGAAAACCATCGTCAGCCGGAAGCACCAGGATTGTCAATGCGGATGGTGTTGCTATTGATGAAGGAAAAACGCAATAGCGGTCGCGTTTTTTATTTTTTATACGCTATTTTTTGTGATCAACTTCAAACAAAAAAACATATAACGTACAGAAACGCAAAAAGAATCGGCTTTGTTATGCAAATGCACATTGTCTGTCCCTGGTGATACTCCTAATCTTTGCCTGATGAATAATGATCGGTAAAAACATTGTCACACTGACGGAGTAAATAAATAGCATAAGACGTTTCTGCAATGTTAATAGTGAATGCACTTCAGTAACACCTGCTGGAATGAATTCATATTGACATTTTTAGATTTCATTTAAGTTTAAGGTGGTTTCTCATGAGTCAAGTTAATAATCTTGAGGGCGTCCTTCACGCCAAAAAAACGAATGTCAGATGGCATATCGTTATTATCCTCTTTATTATTACTGCAGTGAGCGTCGGTGACCGTTCGACGCTGGCGATTGCCGGTAAAGATATGTCTGCCGCGCTTGGCATTAACCCCGGCCAGATGGGTTGGGTATTCTCCGCGTTCGCCTGGGCCTACTGACTGGCGCAGATTCCTGGTGGCTGGCTGCTTGACCGTTTTGGGTCGAAAAAAGTTTATCTTTGCGGCCTTTGCATGTGGTCAATTTTCACGCTACTGCAAGGCTGTGTGGAGATTTTCCACGGCTTCGGCGCAATTATTTGCTTTACCATTTTGCTGTTTCTTGTCGGTTTGTTTGAAGCGCCGGTGATGCCAGGCAACAGCCGTTTTGTTGCGGCCTGGTTCCCGTCAAAGGAGCGCGCCACCGCCGCAGCAATATTTAACTCCGCGCAATATTTCGCCACGGCTATTTTCGCACCAATTATGGGCTGGCTGACGCTCAATTATGGCTGGCAATCTATTTTTATCTTTATGGGTACACTGGGGATCGTTATTACTTTTGCCGCGGCGAAAGTGGTACATAATCCATTAAATCATCCGCGTGCTAATAGCGAAGAAATTGAGTACATTCGCCAGGGCGGCGCGCTGGTGGATATGGATCAGAGCAAAGTTAAAACCGGCCCGACATTTGACTTTAGTGCATTTAAACAATTAATCACCAACCGCATGTTACTCGGCGTCTATCTGGGCCAGTACTGCATTAACGTATTAACCTTCTTCTTTATTACCTGGTTTCCGCTCTATCTGGCGATGGAAAAAGGGCTGGATATCAAAACCGTCGGCTTTATCGCCGCGATCCCGGCTATTTGCGGCTTCCTCGGCGGCCTGACCGGCGGCGTGATCTCTGACCGTATTCTGCGTATCACCAAATCACTGTCGATTGCCCGTAAAACGCCCATCGTGCTCGGCATGCTGCTCTCCATGGTGATGGTGTTCTGTAACTATGTGGACTCGATTTACCTGGTGGTTTTCTTTATGTCACTGGCTTTCCTCGGGAAAGGCATTGGCGCGTTGGGCTGGGCGGTGATGTCTGATACCGCGCCAAAAGAGATGGCTGGCGTGGCGGGCGGTTTCTTTAACCTGTGCGGTAACTTCGCCGGGATTATCTCGCCGGTGGTGATTGGCTACATCGTGAAAGCGACCGGCCATTTTGAGTGGGCGCTGGTGTTCGTGGCCGTCCATGCGCTGATTGCCATTTTTAGCTTCGTGGTGATTGTCGGTCCTATTAAGCGTATCGAACTGAACAACGCGAAAGCGCAGTAAGCTGCGCGAAAAAAAAGCCCCTCGCAAGGGGCTTTTTTATTTACAGCGCCATGTCGTGTTGCGGCGCGTTTTCCGTTTTTGGCGCGGCCGGTTTGGCTTGCGGCGTTGCGCTATCTGGCATCTGAATCACCGGCGGTTTCACCAGTTGCAGCGTTGCGGCAGTGTCATCCCATACTTTCTGCGTCAGCGCCACGTTGCCGTTCATCTCCTGGCCGTAGCTCGGAACGATTTCACGGATTTTGCTCTGCCATTCCGCTGAATTGAACTGCTGCGGGAACATCTTCTTGATGACGTTCAGCGTAATCGGCGCAGCGGTAGAAGCGCCCGGTGACGCGCCCAGCAGTGCAGAAATGGTTTTCTGCTGATCGACCACCACTTCAGTGCCCAGCTTCAGCACGCCGCCCTTCTCTTCATCTTTCTTGATGATCTGTACGCGCTGGCCAGCCTGAATCAGTTTCCAGTCCTCTTTACGCGCCTGCGGATAGTACTCTTTCAGCGCCGCAAAACGGTCGTCATCGCTCAGCATTACCTGACCGACCAGGTATTTCACCAGATCAAAGTTGTCGAGACCTACATGGGTCATCGGCATAAAGTTGCTGGTAGTGGTGGTGCTCAGCAGGTCGAAGAACGAACCGTTTTTCAGGAATTTGGTAGAGAAAGTCGCAAATGGCCCGAACAGCACCACGCGTTTGCCATCGATAAAGCGGGCATCAATATGCGGTACTGACATCGGCGGCGCGCCCACAGAAGCCTGGCCGTACACTTTTTGCAGATGCTGGCTGGTGATCGCCGGGTTTTCGGTCATCAGGAAGGAACCGCCGACCGGGAAACCTGCGTAGTTATCCGCTTCCGGAATACCGGTTTTTTGCAGCAATTTCAGCGCACCGCCGCCAGCACCGATAAAGACATATTTCGCATCAATGGTGTGCTCGTTGCCGCTTTTCACATCTTTGATGGTGACATGCCAGGAGTTGTCGGCATTACGTTTAAAGTCGGTAACCTCAGAGGAGGTTTGCAGGGAGAAATTGCTGCTCTTTTTCAGGCTGCTTACCAGTTGGCGAGTAATTTCGCCGTAGTTCACATCCGTACCCACTGGCGTCCAGGTGGCGGCCACTTTCTGATTCGGATCGCGCCCTTCCATCACCAGCGGTGCCCACTGTTTAATTTGCTGATGGTCGGTGGAGAATTTCATGCCCTGGAATAACGTGGTTTGCTGTAAAGCTGCATAACGTTTTGCCAGATAATCGACGTTATCGCCCCAGACAAAACTCATGTGCGGGGTGGAATTAATAAAGTTATGCGGGTTATTTAATACGCCGCGTTTAATCTGCGCTGACCAGAATTGGCGGGAAATCATAAACTGCTCGTTAATTTCCAGCGCTTTGCTGACATCAATAGAACCGTCCGCACGTTGCGGCGTATAGTTCAGTTCCATATTGGCGGAGTGACCCGTACCGGCGTTATTCCAGCCGTTCGACGACTCCAGTGCGACAGCGTCGAGTTTCTCGACCATCACCTGTTTCCACTCCGGCTGTAATTCCTGCAGCCAGGTTCCCAGAGAAGCGCTCATGATGCCGCCGCCAATCAGCAGGAAGTCAGTTTTCTGATTCTCTTCCGCCCAGGCACTGGTCGCGGAACTGACGAGCAGCGCAACGGCGCTCAGCGATATAATTGTCTTTTTAATTGCAGGCATATTGATTAGGTTACATAGCAAGTGTGATTTGTGAAAACGGATATTAACGCATCTTTACGTTATTTTAAAATATCATTCACAACTTTGTTAAATACCCGCATTAATAGCTAACTGGTTTTTTAAATTAAAAAAAGCAGTGGCATAAAGTGTGTGGAATTAATATTTCGAAGATTTATTTTAAAGCACAGAAATATCAAGCCGATTTTCGCCAGATAATAAATTGTGTTGTGAAAAATAAATGCGGAAAAACCCGCCAGCGCAGCGTCTGGCGGGCAGTAATATCAGGCTTCCGCCAGATGCGGTTTCGCCTCCTGCAGGGCAATGCGCAGGCTCTGGTGATTTTCCGCCAGTAAATCCCGCGCCTTCGCATTGTTCAGGCCGGTCAGTTGCATCAGGATCGCCGTACGGCAGTCATTATTGCAGGCAGCAAGCGCGCTCTTCGCCTGCTCGCGGTTACACTGCGTCGCCGCCATCACCAGCGCGATTTGCCGCTCGATCCAGTGCGTATTGTCGGGTTTAAGGTCAACGCGCAAATTGCTGTAGACTCGCCCGGTACGGATCGCCAGCCCGCTCGCCAGCATATTGAGGATCTGCTGCTGCGCCAGGCGCGCTTTCGGTTCGTTGAAACCGGCAATCACCTCAGCGCCCGTTTCCGGCGCTATCACGATATCCGCCATCTGCGCGGCTTCACTCTCGCGAACGTGGCTGAGCAGCGCAATGCACGCGCCAACCGACCAGGCATGGCGCAGCGCGCCCCACATCCACGGCGTTTTCCCGCTGACCGACAGCGCCACCAGCATATCCTGATGACCAAAGCGGATCGCCTGGAGATCGGCAACGCCCAGCGCGTAGTTCGCCGCCGCTTTTTCCTGATCCTGCCTTTTTGCCTCCGCGCCGCCCGCCATCAGCCCGATGAGCTGCGGGTGCACGTCTGGCGCGAAATCCGCAACCATCTGTAGCGCGGCGCGCCCGGACGCTCCTGCCCCCACAATCACCACCCGACCGCCGCGATTTAGCGTGGCGCTGGCGTTATCCACCAGCCGGGCGATCTCCGGTAAACAGGCCCCTGTTGCGTTGGCGACCGCCAGGTCTTCGCGGTTGATGAGCGCCAGCATATCCTGCGTTGCCAGCCTGTCGATATCGGCTGTCTCTGTGTGACGGCGTTCCATTACTGAACCGTTTGGCTTATTGCTCATACCCTGCTCCTTCTGAATGGTTCCACACACACTATAAGGTTATTTATTTGTTATACCTGCGAATGAGGTCACGCTTCCCGCCCCGGATTGGGTACTTTTCCTTTTTTCACACGGCTTTATGAAATCGTCGCCATCGGTGATAATAGGTTTCTTATTAAGAGAGAATCAGGTCTGGCATGAATGACTTAGCGTCTGCGGCGATAAAACCGCGCAAACGTCCAATGAAGCTCGGCACCACGGTGACATTAATGGTGTGCAGCGTCACCGGCTCCGTGCTGCTGCTGGCGTGTGCCCTGTGGTTTTGGCAAATCAGCAACGCCACGCGCGATGGGGTGAAAGAGACGGCGCTGGCAGTGGCCCGCACGCTGGCGGATGCGCCGGAGATCAAACGCGGTCTGCTGTTGCCGCCGAACAGTAACGTGATTCAGCCGATAGCTGCGGCGGTGACCACGCGCAATGATCTGCTTTACGCCATCGTCACGAATATGCAAGGGATTCGTTATTCGCATCCGAATGCCGCGATCATCGGGCAGAAGTTTATCGGCGATGATCTGCAGCCCGCGCTGCGCGGCAAAGAGAATGTGGCGATAAATCGCGGCACGTTGGGGCTGGCGCTGCGCGTATTTACACCGGTTTATGACAACCGCTATCAGCAAATTGGCGTGGTGGTGGTCGGCATTTCGCTCAGCAAAGTGCAGGATCAGGTAAACCGCAGCCGCTGGGCGGTGATGTGGACGCTGCTATTCAGCGCGCTGATTGGATCGCTCGGCATCTGGCAACTGGTGCGCGTGCTGAAACGCATTCTGCTGGGGCTGGAACCGTACGAAATCTCCGCGCAATTTAAGCAGCGACAGGCGATGTTACAGTCGCTTAAAGAAGGGGTGATTGCGGTAGATGCCGACGGTCGCGTCACGTTGCTTAATCACGCCGCGCGGCAGATGCTGTTGACCAATGCGGCCGATGGCGCTGCCGGGCACGGGCCTCTGCTGGCCGATCTGCTGGAGGTGTTGAAAACCGGAGTGCCGATTCAGGATCGCGAACTGGGCTGTAATGGCCTGCTGTTGCTGTGCAATACCGTGCCAGTGCGCAGCCAGAACACGATTATCGGTGCTATCAGCACGTTCCGTGATAAAACAGAAGTCAGCCAGTTGTTGCAAAGGCTGGATGGGATGGTGAACTATGTTGACGCCCTGCGCACCACTTCCCATGAATTTATGAATAAATTGCATGTGATCCTCGGCCTGCTGAATATGAAGCGTTATGACAAGCTGGAGGGTTATGTGTTGCAAACAGCGCAGAATCATCAGACTGATATTGGCGCCATTCAGCATCGAATAAAATCGCCTGTGGTCGCCGGTTTCCTGTTAGGTAAACTCAACCGGGCGAAAGAGCGCGGCGTGACCCTGACGCTGGCCGATGAAAGCCTGGTTCCTGATAATCCGAACGAAAAGCAGGTGACCGTGCTGGTAACGGTGCTCGGTAACCTGATAGAAAACGCGCTCGATGCGTTAAGCCAGCAAGCGGAGGGCGAAGTCAGCTTGCTGCTGCACTATCAGGATGGCTGGCTTGTCGGCGAGGTCAGCGACGATGGTCCTGGCATTGCGCCGGACAACATTGATGTTATTTTCCGCAAAGGTTTTTCGACCAAAGGCGATAACCGTGGCGTTGGGCTATTTCTTGCCAGTCAGCAGCTTACCGAGCTGGGCGGAACCCTGACCGTTGAATCCGAGCCCGGCGTATTTACCCAATTTTTTGTCCATCTCCCCTGGGATAGTGAAAGGAAGACAGCGTGATAAATGTATTAATTGTTGACGATGATGCCATGGTAGCAGAACTGAACCGCATGTATGTGACGCAGATTGCTGGCTTTCAGTGCTGCGGGACTGCGTCGTCGCTGCATCAGGCTGAGGAGATGATTAAAGATCCGCTGCGCGATATCGATCTGGTACTGCTGGACGTGTATATGCAACAGGATAGCGGGCTGGATCTGCTGCCGATTATTCGCGCCAGCGGGCGCGCTATCGACGTCATTATGATTACGTCGTCTGCCGATGCCGCTACCATTCAGACCTCACTGCACTACGGTGTGGTCGATTACTTAATTAAACCGTTCCAGTTCCCGCGTTTCGAAGAGGCGCTCACTACGTGGCGCGAAAAGCGCAAGCTGATGGATGCGCGTCCTTACTATGAGCAATCGGATGTGGATCGCCTGCTGCACGGCGGCGCACCGGAAGTGACTGACACTCGTCGTCTGCCAAAAGGGCTGACCGCGCAAACCCTGCGTACCATTTGTCAGTGGATTGACGCCCATCCGGGTATTGAATTTTCAACCGATGAACTGGCAAACGCAGTCAACATTTCTCGCGTCTCCTGCCGTAAGTATCTGATTTGGCTGGCGCAGATTAACATTCTCTACACCACCATTCACTATGGCGCCACCGGGCGACCGGTTTACCGCTATCAGTTAATTGCTGAACAGTACAGCCTGCTTAAGCAGTACAGTCAGTAAGCCGGTAGCTGGCATCGAGCGGCGTGAAGCGGAACTGACGCCGGGATGAGAGGGTAATTTCGCGGTTTTTGCTGACAAAAATCGCTTCAATATCCTGCCGCTGGCGCAGCAATGAGCAGCCCTTTTCAACACCCAGCCCAAACAGCAGCGTGGTCCAGATATCACCATCGAGGGAGTCGGTGGAAATCACGGTCACGCTGTCGAGCTCGTTATTCAGCGGATAGCCGCTGCGCGGATCGAGGATATGGTGCCATAGCTTGCCATCCTGCTCGAAATAGCGCTCATAAGTGCCGGATGTCACCACCGATTTGTTCACGACTTCAATCGAGCCCACCAGCGCATCGGCAGCGGCGAAGGGTTTTTTCACGCCGATGGTCCACCCGCCCTGTGGCGATCCCAGCGTTTGTACATTGCCGCCCAGGTTGATCAACCCGTCGCTGACGCCCTGTTGATGCAGGTAGTCGCGCACCCGGTCGGCGATAAATCCTTTAGCGATTGCCCCCAGATCGATCTCCATACCAGGCTGCGCCAGAAACACACTGGCGGCGGCATCATCAAGAATAACATCCTGCGGGCGCGTGATGCGCAGCCGCGCGGCAATCTCATCCGCGGGCGGAACGGAATCACCCTTAAAACCGATGCGCCACAGTTTCACCAGCGGGCCGATCGCCAGATTAAACGCGCTGTCGGGTAGTTGGCTGGCGGCTTTGGCGCATTTGATCAGTTCATACACCGGACGGCTGACGACAACCGGATGATGTCCGGCGGCGTGGTTGATGTCCATTACCTGCGAATCGGCACGGTTAACGGTAAAGAGATCTTCGTACTGTTTGATCAGCGAAAAAACGCGCGACGCGAGCGCTTCGTCGTGGGAGAAGAGTTTCAGCAGTATGGGCGAGCCCATCAGCACCGCAGAGTAGCTCCAGACACGGTTATCAGACATCGCACTCTCCTTCATTGACGGATACCTGCTTAACAGGCTTGCCAGCGGATTGAGTCCGGAAGATTTACGCAATCCATCTGCAACAAAGCCGCCACCCGGCAATAGTACCTGATGACGGCTCTGATTATCAGTGCTGTGAATAGCCGATTGCCCGGCTACAGCGTTTAACTACGTTTGGCGCGAACCGCCGCCTGATGTCCCGCCAGCGAACCGAAGATGATGATATCGGCAACCGCGTTACCGCCGATACGGTTACCGCCGTGGATACCGCCAACCACTTCACCCGCTGCATACGCGCCCGGAATGACCTGATGCGCGGTATTCAGCACTTCCGTTTCAGTGTTGATGGTCACGCCGCCCATGGTGTGGTGTACACCTGGCGCAATCTGAATGGCGTGGAACGGGCCTTCGTTAATCGGAGCACGCAGCGCGGTGGTACGACCGAAATCTTCATCGTGCTGTTTTTCCACAAAGCCATTGTAACGTTCAAGCGTGGCAAGGAACGCATGATAGTCAATGCCCAGTTTGTCCGCCAGTTCGCGCGGAGAGCTGGCGCTGGTCACCAGGCCTTTCGCAATGTACTCGTCAGCCGCTTTGTTTTTCGCTCTGACATGCTCATCAAACACGATGTAAGCGTAATGTTCCGGCAGCGCGATGATTGCCGCTGAGACTTTATCGCGGGTCGACATCTCATTGTAGAAGCGTTTGCCCTGCTGACTGACCAGAATTGCACCGCCGCCACGAATGGACTCAGAAACCAGATAGGAGGTTTTCTGCTCAACGGTCGGGTGGATCTGGATTTCGCCCATATCCACGGTTCCAGCACCCAGACGTTCCAGCAGTGCGATACCGCCGCCGGTTGCGCCTTTATGGTTGGTGGTGACGAAACCTTCCAGATCCGGACGGTATTTCACGACCATCGCGCTGTTGGCGCTGAAGCCGCCGGTCGCCACAATTACGCTTTTCGCCTGAACATTCAGGGTTTCCTGCTCGTCATTCAGCAGACGTACGCCGCGCACTTCACCCTCAGTGAACAGGATCTCTTCGACGGACGTATCCAGCATCACATCGATGCCGCGTTTAGTGACGTTACGCACCAGGCCGCTAATCAGGTAACCGCCGACGGCCGATCCGTCACGCGGACGGTGCGTACGGTCGATGCTCATGCCGCCAGTTGTGGTAATGTCGTTCAGCATGATGCCGCGACGCGCCAGCCATTCGATCGCTTCCGGCGCATTTTCCACAAAGCGGCGCAGCAGTTCCGGGTTGTTTTTGTTACCGCCGCCTTTCAGCGTTTCAGCGAAGAACAGCTCTTTGCTGTCCTGGATGCCTTTTACGCGCTGGAAGCGGGTTTCTGCCGCGTTCATCCCGGCAGAGGCTTTAATGGTGTTACCACCGATGGTCGGCATTTTCTCAACGATCAGCACGCTTGCGCCTTCGTCGTGCGCCTGAATGGCTGCCGCCAGGCCAGCGCCGCCGCTACCCACAACCACGACATCGTAATTTTTCACGGCCAGGACATCACCACCCTCTTCGGCCACGCGCGCTTTGCTGGATTTCAGCATCGCTTTCGACACCGCTTTTTTCACTGCTTCACTCTGGCTGGTTGCGCCGGAGATAGCATCGACATGCGGCGAATTGGCATCCAGGATGCGATCGCGGATCTCTTCAAAGCTGCTGGTGAACTCTACGCTTTGCGGCGCAGAGGCCAGTTCGATACCGGCAATACGGTCGGTTTCCAGGCTAACGTTAATCACCATTTCGCTGGTGTCGTCCTGTACCGTTTCAACGAACAGGCCCGGTTTAAATTTCGCTTCGCCCATGCTCATGTCGCGAATCATCGCTTCCACCAGCGAGAAGCGCCACAGCGGTTCCGGAATATTCAGCACTTCACGCTGGGTGCTGTCGATAAACAAATCGAGGTTTTCACCCTTAGCGATGCGTGCCGCCCAGTCCGGATAAGCGATGCAGGCACGGCCCACGGCGATCAGATCGTAACCGTGATCCAGCCCCTGCTCTGCGTCAGCCGCGTTAACCACGCCGCCCACCCCCATCACCGGAACCTGCGCCAGGACGTCAGAGCGCATTGCGCAATATTTATCAATCAACGGCGTCGGATCGCTGGTGTCATTAATGGAAGGACGCAGCGCCGCGCCAACAGAGAAGTGCAGGTAATCGACACCGCGCGCCGCCAGTTTTTCCAGCAGGAACATGGTGTCATCAAAGCGGATTCCAGGAACTTCCAGCTCTTCCGGCGAGAAGCGGTAACCAATAATAAAGGCATCATCCGCGTACTGACGCGCCATTTTGTGGGTGATATCCAACACCGCCAGCGGGAATTTTGCGCGGTTATCGCGGCTGCCGCCCCACTCGTCATCACGCTGGTTCGAGTTCGGTGAAAAGAATTGCTGGATCAGGTAAGTATTGGCGCCGTGGATTTCCACGCCGTCAAAACCGGCCTGAATGGCGCGGCGTACCGCTTCACCAAATTTCACCACCATCGCTTCAACTTCCGCTGTGGTCATCGCCACCGGCGTGGCTGCACTGTCACGCGGAGCGGCAATCGCGCTTGGCGCAATCGGCGTACGACCGCCAATCAGTTTTGGCTCGACCATGCGGCCGCCGTGGTAAATTTGCAGGATCGCTTTAGAGCCTTCAGCTTTGATGGCTTCGGCGATTTTTGCCAGACCGGCAATTTTTTCGTCGTTATCAATACCAATTGCGCCGGGGAATGCGAGACCCAGATCGTCAACAAAACAACACTCTACGATAATTGTCCCAATGCTACCGGCACGTACACGATAATATTCAACCAGTTCACTGGTGACAGTACCATCGTAATAACCGGTGCAGGTGGTCATCGGAGCCATTAACAAACGGTTTTTCAGTTCTACGCCGTTTGGTAATGTAAAGGGGCTGAGGATGCGCTCGTTGCTGGTCATATTTAACTCCAAATCTAAATTTATAAACTTTGAATTCGGTGACGGATTTATTTTTTATTTTCGTTTGGAAATCCATTTGTCGTGTATTTAATATACCTCTAATTCTATTTACAAAATTAATTACGTTAGTTAAAAAACTATTTAACCACCTTAATAACAGCACTACCTCTACTGTATTATCAATTTTAAATAATATATTCACATCATATTAATTACCGGTAACATTGCGATTACCTGTTCAACGTAGCAAAGGTTTTCCCAAAGCCAAATAAAAACAAAACTATCAATTAGTTAGCGAACAAAAAACGGCAAATGAGATTTATTATCAGCACCAATATTTAACAATTGAGATGTTTCTCACAGAATAACCACATACTGCTATGTGGGTATTAAAAAATATAAAAAAAACCTATAGTGCTTGCGTTTTTTTGATCTCAATCAAGAGCATTAGCGAGTGGAAGCGCAATATATAAAAACAGAAACTTTCTTAATTTAATGCAGATAAAGATGCGTTAGAAAAAACCCGGCAGAATATGAAAAGTCACAATAAAGAACTAAAGTAACTTATGTAAGTAAATAAAGTGACATTGAAATCTGCTACCGACCCCGAATTTTTAACTACTTGTAGATGCTCACTATGAAAGAGAAAACGACAACACCGCCGTCTGCCAGTGCAGCCAGTGCGAAAGGCGGAAATAAAAACCGCCTGATTATGATGGCGCTGCCGATTATCGTCGCAGTGCTCCTGCTATTTGTTCCGGTGCCGGAGGGCTTACCGCCTTTCGCGTGGCACTACTTCGCTATCTTTGTCGGCGTGATCGTAGGTTTGATCTTCGAACCGCTGCCGGGCGCCGTTATCGGTTTGACCGGCGTGGTGGTCATCGCGCTGTGCAGTCAGTGGCTGCTGTTTAGCCCTGAGCAGTTGGCCGATCCGAAATTCAAGCTCGCAGGCCAGTCCTTTAAATGGGCGGTGAGCGGTTTCGGTAACTCAACCGTCTGGCTGATCTTCGGCGCCTTTATGTTCGCCGCTGGTTACGATAAAACGCAGTTCGGTCGCCGCCTGGCGCTGATTCTGGTGAAATACCTTGGCCGCCGCAGCCTGACGCTCGGTTACGCTATCACCTTCGCCGATCTGCTGCTGGCACCGTTCACACCGTCTAACACCGCGCGCAGCGGGGGCACTATCTACCCGATTATTGCCAACCTGCCGCCGCTGTACGGTTCAAAACCGAACGATCCGAGCGCACGCCGCATTGGTTCCTACCTGATGTGGGTTGCCATCACCGCCGCCTGTATCACCAGTTCTATGTTCCTCTCCGCTCTTGCGCCGAACCTGCTGGCGCTGGCGCTGGTGAAAAGCACCGTCGGGATTAACATCTCCTGGGGGACCTGGTTTATCGCCTTCCTGCCGCTCGGCGTGCTGCTGATTCTGACTATGCCGCTGCTGGCTTACCTGTTCTACCCGCCAGAAGTAAAAGTGAATGATGAAGTGCCGCTGTGGGCGAGCCGCGAGCTGGAAAAACTGGGCAAAATGTCCCGTAACGAAATCCTGCTGCTGGTGTTTGTTTGCTGCGCGCTGCTGATGTGGATCTTCGCCGCCAACTTTATTGAACCGGCTCTGGCTGCGCTGTTGGTTGTAGTACTGATGCTGTGGACCGGCGTATTGACCTGGAACGACATTACCAGCAACAAACCGGCCTGGAACACCTTCGTGTGGTTCGCCACCCTGGTTGCGCTGGCCGATGGCCTCTCCTCCACCGGTTTCATTGCCTGGCTGGGTAAAGAAGGCGGCCTGCTGATGGCGGGTATCTCTCCGGGAATGGCAACCATTGCTCTGTTGCTGGCGTTCTACTTACTGCACTATCTGTTTGCCAGCACCACTGCGCACACCACTGCCCTGCTGCCGGCGATGCTGACCATTGCTGCCACGATCCCGGGCATCAATATGGAAGTGGTTGTGCTGGTTCTGTGTACCTCTCTGGGTGTGATGGGCATCATCACTCCGTACGGTACTGGCCCGAGCCCGATTTACTACGGTAGCGGCTACCTGCCGACCAAAGACTACTGGCGTCTGGGCACCATCTTCGGTGCAATCTTCCTCGCCGCCCTGCTGTTGATTGGTTATCCGTGGATTACCATGATGTTCTGATTCACAACCGCCGGGCTTTCCCGGCGGTTTATTTTTATGGAGTAATGAGCTATGTCGAACAAACCTTTTGTATATCAGGATCCGTTCCCGCTGGCGAAAGACAATACGGAATATTATCTGCTGAGCCGTGAACACGTTTCTGTCGCCGACTTTGACGGCCAGGAAGTCTTAAAAGTGGAACCCGAAGCGTTGACGCTGCTGGCACAACAAGCTTTCCACGATGCCTCTTTCCTGCTGCGCACTTCCCACCAGAAACAGGTTGCGGCCATTCTGACTGACCCGGAAGCGAGCGAAAACGACAAATACGTCGCGTTGCAGTTCCTGCGTAACTCCGAAATCGCCGCCAAGGGCGTGCTGCCGACCTGCCAGGACACCGGCACGGCCATCATTATGGGTAAAAAAGGCCAGCGCGTATGGACCGGAGGCGGCGATGAAGCGGCGCTGGCTCGCGGTGTGTATAACACTTACACCGAAGATAACCTGCGCTATTCACAGAACGCGCCGCTGGATATGTACAAAGAAGTGAATACCGGCACCAACCTGCCGGCACAGATCGATCTCTACAGCGTGGATGGCAATGAGTATAAGTTCCTTTGCATCGCCAAAGGCGGCGGCTCAGCGAACAAAACCTATCTCTACCAGGAAACCAAGGCGCTGATCACCCCGGCGAAACTGAAAAACTACCTGGTTGAGAAGATGCGCTCTCTCGGCACGGCAGCCTGCCCGCCGTACCACATTGCGTTTGTTATTGGCGGCACGTCCGCTGAATCCACGCTGAAAACCGTGAAGCTGGCATCGACCCGTTACTATGATGGTCTGCCGACCGAAGGTAACGAGCACGGCCAGGCGTTCCGCGATGTGCAACTGGAACAGGAACTGATGCAGGAAGCGCAGAATCTCGGTCTCGGCGCACAGTTTGGCGGTAAATACTTCGCCCACGACATCCGCGTGATCCGTCTGCCGCGTCACGGCGCATCCTGCCCGATCGGCATGGGTGTCTCCTGCTCCGCGGACCGTAATATCAAAGCGAAGATCAACCGCGAAGGTATCTGGATTGAGAAAATGGAGCACAATCCGGGGCAGTACATTCCGGAAGCGCTGCGCCAGCAGGGCGAAGGCGATGTGGCGAAAATCAATCTGAACCAGCCGATGAAAGATATCCTGGCACAGCTTTCTGCGTTCCCGGTATCGACTCGTCTGTCGCTGAACGGCACCATCATCGTGGCGCGTGACATTGCCCATGCAAAACTGAAAGAGCTGATCGACAACGGCGAAGAGCTGCCGCAGTACGTGAAAGATCACCCGATCTATTATGCAGGCCCGGCAAAAACGCCTGAAGGTTATGCTTCCGGTTCCCTCGGCCCAACCACCGCAGGGCGTATGGATTCCTACGTGGATCTGCTGCAATCCCACGGCGCGAGCATGATCATGCTGGCGAAAGGCAACCGCAGCCAGCAAGTGACCGATGCCTGTGCCAAACACGGCGGTTTCTATCTGGGAAGTATTGGCGGCCCGGCTGCAGTACTGGCGCAGCAGAGCATTAAGAGCCTCGAATGCGTGGCTTACCCGGAACTGGGTATGGAAGCGATCTGGAAGATTGAAGTGGAGAACTTCCCGGCGTTTATTCTGGTGGATGACAAAGGTAACGACTTCTTCCAGCAGATCCAGAACAAACAGTGCGCAGGCTGTAGCCAGCGTTAAGATGTGAAAACACCCGGCCGGGAAACCCGCCGGGTGTTTTTTTAGGAGATCGGCCCAGGGCTTTGCTCCGCATATCAAAAATCGGTGAATATCTCCCGCTCGCGAGATCTGATTTACATCCAGACATGAAAAACCAGCATATAAGCCAGTTTTTTATAAAAATAAGATAGTATAAATAAAAAGAGATATATCAACGCCAGAAACTTAAAGATAATACGTTGTAATTCATCATCAATCCCGGCCATTCTGCTTTTATGGATGGATATAACCTTGATGATGATTATTTGTCTGAAATGGTTAACGCACTATTTTAACGTCCGAAACTTCCCGATTCAAAAATGTACTCCAGTCTTTCCTGATGTTCTCAGCAAGTTTCTTTAAATATTCGACATCCTCTTTATGAGTAACTTCATCATCTGTTAATAAAAAGTCTTTACTAACATCAAAATGTGAATTTGGATAATAATTAGGTATTAATACTGAAAGTATCTATTTGTCAGCCGACCTGAGCAACTCAAAATCACCTCGTCGTGAACTGACAACAGATACTTTCATCTTAAACTTCCTTATTACGCCAGAAAACAATACCAAGTATCAGTTGTAAATATCGCATTGTCATTTAACCAGACGCGAAAAACCATCAGACAAGATCGTCAAATTCTTTTTTGCTTAATTCTCTTGATTGAAAAGAATTATAATTTGCGCGAATATTTTCAGAAATACTTTTAACGTAATCAACATCTAACGGTTTAACTATCTCATCAAACGAAAACAAAAAAAATCTCGCCACATCAACTTTATAGTCACCTTCGGTAAACATTACCTTTAAAATAAATTCGTCATCTTTTTTTTGATAAAGTGTAAAATCCCACGGGTTTACTGATATTTTTTTAGGTTAGTCATAATATTTCTCCTGTAACTATATCTTTAACTATAAAATCCCTACCGTTAATCATGCCTTCTGTATTAACAACAGCCTCTAAATCTCCCTTAGGTAGTTTTCCACCAGGTAACCACTCGCTATTCGCTCCCCACTCTTTTCCTGATGGCACTCGAGGAGAATATAGTTCCGTTGGTTTAAACTCAACCATTACCAGACTATCATTGCTTAATTGTTCCTCTGGTATACCTAGTTTAGAAGCAATAAGTTTTAGATCTCCATTAGCATCTCCGATGATTTTCGTTGCATTATCCTTAGTCAACACAATTTCCCTACGTTTACAGTCAATATAGTATTAATAGCAGAGTTGTCTGTGGTTGACTGTGAGTCAATAACCATTTCAGGAGCCCTCCTGGTAGATGCTGTTCAGGACCTTTAAAGTATTTATTACCTCTTGATGGGCTTCCTGGATTTAGCTCGCGAGGCCTGACGGATCGATCCCGGTAAGCGCATCCGGCGCCTTACTGATGCAGGTTTATCCCGCCCGCCAGCCCTATCGGGTCCTGCTGGGCAAAGCGTCCACAGTCCGGGTCGTAGTAGCGGAAAAGATTGTAGTGCAAGCCGGTTTCGCGATCCAGGTACTGCCCCTGCATGCGCAGGTTCTGGGCATATTCCGGTGTCTGGAGCGGCGTCTCACGCAACAGTTTGCCCCACGCGCTGTTTTGCGCTTCCCAGCGCAACTCCCCTTCGGCATCTGTCAGTCGCTCCGGCAAACCGTTTGGCTGATTGCGGAACCAGTAGATTTCCGGGTCGCTGATGCCATCGATTCGCGCCAGCGGATCGTAACTATCCTGATCGCTGTAGACATACGTCAGCGGTACATCGTCGTGAATTTCCTGCAGCAGACGCAAGCCATCCCAGACAATAGCCATCTTCCAGCAATGACATCACTGCCCGACATGTTTAAAAAGTTACTTCATAGTGATTCATTCGGTTATTTTCAGCCCTAACTTTTCAAAAAGACATACCGGACAAACTACAGCAAGATGATTTGATATTTTTCTAATAATCATTCTGTCATTCATTTTTTTATTTACTCTATCTCTATCATATAAAATAAAACCATCCTCAGTATGATTAATGCCCATTCCCGTTAATAATGCACTATCTATAATAATATGCTGCCTACGCATATTTTCATCGGGATGTACAATAATCAATTCTACGACATCTTTTACGGGCAAATTCTTTTCCAATGCCTCACTTATAGTCTTTGAAACGGTCACATCACGAGCGACTGAATGTATTGGGCAAAGTGAAAACATAACCACCTCTTACTTAAGTAATTTTAAAATATACTTCATTTGCGCCCCAGGCTCAGTAGGGATATCCACGCCCCCACTTCTTAAAACATCGCATACATGTGTAACACAGCTTTGTGTTTTAAGATCATAAAGTGGCCCTTCTTTCTCAAGTTTCCCTCCTAAATATCTAATTGCTTCATCAGCTTTAGGCAATTGCACTTCTTTCAATTTTGCAGCAGGAGGTAGATGTTCAAAACCACGAGAAGTGACCATTGTGATTTCGCCTGGTGCGCCAGCCTGATGGGTATGTAAACTCATTCCATTAATTTTCACTTCAACAGAATAATGTCCAAAAGTATTGGTAGGGGATCGATTATCGTGCCAATGAATTACAGCCGTACCTGGTTGGTTTGATATTTTCGGAGAGCCGTGTCCTTGCTTAGAACTAGTATTTGAGCATTTCCTCTGACTCAACCCCCACGGATCCACCCACCCCAGCGCATTCGGTGCATACTGGTACAGGTTTATCCCGCCCGCCAGACCTATTGGGTCCTGCTGGGTAAAGCGCCCGCAGTCCGGGTCGTAGTAGCGGAAAAGATTGTAGTGCAAGCCGGTTTCCCGATCCAGGTACTGCCCCTGCATGCGCAGGTTCTGGGCATATTCCGGTGCCTGGAGCGGCGTCTCACGCAACAATTTGCCCCAGGCGCTATTTTGCGCTTCCCAGCGCAACTCCCCTTCGGCATCCGTCAGTCGCTCCGGCAAACCGTTTGGCTGATTGTGGAACCAGTAGATTTCCGGATCGCTGATGCCATCGATTCGCGCCAGCGGATCGTAACTATCCTGATCGCTGTAGACATACGTCAGCGGTATATCGTCGTGGATTTCCTGCAATAAGCGCAAGCCATCCCAGACAAAACGCGTGGTAACGGTACGTCCACTGGGTTCGCCTGCGCGCAACTGGCGGCGCGTTTTACTGATGCGTCGTCCCAGCGGATCGTAGCGGAAACTGACCTGAACCTGCGGTTTATTGCGATCCCGCGGCTGGCTAATGACCTCCGTTAAACGATGTTCGCCATCGTAACGGTAATGCCAGCGCGTCTGCCCATTGTCTTTTTCCACGGTGCGGCCGTGGATGTCGTACTGCCAGCGGATACCGTTCAGTTGCGTTACACGGTTGTGGCGCACTGACTGCTGCAACGAATTATCCGTCGGATTCCCTGCCGCATCCCAGCGCCACTGCTCCTGGCCGGGCAACGTCCCGTCCTGCGTCATCAGGCGGCCTGCATCATCATATTTCCAGCGATACCAGTCGAAGGGATTGTCGTTGCGCTCTTCACGGATCAGGTTATTACGGTAGTCATAATCCCAGCGGCGCGACCAGCGGCGAGGCGCCGGACGTTGCGCATTGCCGGTAAAGACATCCCGGCGATGTAAACGCCCGAGCCGATCGTACTCACTGCGGCTGGTGAGCAGCCCCTGAGTGCGGCTCACTTCCCGGTGCAAGGTATCACGGGTGAAATCACTGATCGGCAGATTGTCGAGCGCGATGCTCAACAGATGTCCGCTACCGTAGTAAAGCTGTTTCAGTTCTCGGCCATCGGGCAGTTGCGTGGCTGTGCGGTTACCCAGCGCGTCGTAGCGCCAGCCAAGCGTGCCGTTTTCCCCCTGCTCTCCGGTCACTCTGCCCAGCGCGTCGAAGGTAAAGCAAAGCTCCTGCTCGGCCTCCGTACTCCAGCTATTTTCATCAAGCGGCGGATGCACGCTAATGCGTTCCGGGAAACCTGCCCTTGACCAGTGCCAGCGCGTCTGCCCTTCCGGTGTGATGCGCGCCAGTAGTTGCCCGGTGGTGCTCCAGCTAAAACGGTGGGTGATCGCTTCGGGATGCCCGGCGGCAAAAGTCCGCGATAGCGTACGCCCGCACGCATCGTAGGTGTAACGGCTGACCACACCGTCCAGCCCCTGCTCCTCCAGTAACAGTGAATCAGCGCCCCAGCGGAACTGATAAGCTTCACCGTTTTCATTGTGCAGAGCAATCAGTCGCCCACGGCTGTCCCAGCTTCGGCGTAGCGTTTCGCCCATGCTGTTGCGCGTGGTGACCAGCCGCCCGCTGTTGTCGTAATGGAACTCGCTGCAGCTACCGTCTGACGCTTCATGTTGTGCAGGCAAGCCCCGTTCGTTCCAGACCAGCGTTTCCTGCCAGCCTTCCGCCCGCTCAAGCTGGAGAGGTCGCCCGGCCGCATCGTAGTGATAACGTGTTTCTTCGCCATCCGCCGCCTGTACGGCCAGCAGCCAACCGAGCGGATGATAGTGATAACGCGTTATCTGCCCGGAACAGTCCGTCTCGCGGATCACCTGCCCGGCCTCGTTATACTCCTGACGACGGCTGTTCCCGGCAGCATCCACCTCTTCGATGATCTGACCGAACTCATCGCGTCGCCACAGTGTCGTATTGCCCAGCGCATCAACGGTACGCGCCAGACCAAAGTGTTCGTCGTAATAAAAGCGCGTCGCACTACCGCCAGACTCGGTGATTACCGCAGGCAATGCGCGGTTTTCCAGCCATTGCGTGGCGCGGGAATTGCCTTCGGCGTCGATCTCCTCTACGCGATTGCCCATGTCGTCATAGACAAAGGTCACCGCGTTGCCGAGCGGATCGATGCGGCGGATAAGCTGTTCGTCGTCATTCCATTCATAGCGCCAGTTTTCGCCGCGCTCATCGACGAAGCGGACAATCAGCCCCTGCACATTCCAGTAGTGCTGGCGAGTTTGCCCGTCATAGGTGGTTACGGTGGTCAGCCCGGCCGCAAGATCGTAGCTGAAGAGGCTGCCATCGCCGGTGTTGGTGCGGTTTTCCACAACCCGCCAGTGATCAAACATCGCCCAGCGGTATTCGCTTTCCAGCCCGCTGGCCGCACGGTGCCAGACCATCAGCCCATCGTCGTTGTAACGAAATTCACGCCGCACAAGATCGGTGGCATCGGCAACGCTGGCAAGCTGTCCATGCGCATCGTAAGCCCAGCGAGCCAGCGGCCAGTGACGTTCACCATCGAAATGGCTGGCCGACGTGGCGCGCTGCGGGAACCGGGCATCATCGTACGCCAGCGTCACATCGATGGCGCACGGCGCATCATGAATACGCACCAGTCTTCCCTGCTCATCCCAGCCGGTTTCCAGCGCATTACCATACTCATCACTGAGCGACGCAAGCCGCAATAGGGAAGGGTTAGTGCGAGTTGGCTTAAACAGCCGCCAGACCGCTCCATCATCGTCCGCAATAGCAACATCACCTTCCTCGTTGCGGCGGATAATCACCCCTTCGCTGATGCAGTACAGCGCGTGATCGACCGACGGCAAAGTGAAGCGCAGTTCGCGCCCGGTTTCATCAAACCAGGTGACCTCGTCGCTTTCCAGCGTCAGATAGCTGTCAAAAATCGTGGCCCAGCCGGGGCCGAACAACCCGGCCCGGGTGGTCAGGCTATTGTAACTACGCTGCAATTGCAGGGGAAAACGCCCCGGCAAAGCGAAATCCAGCTCGTTTTCATCGTTGAGCACCTTCACGCCGGTAGCCGCATGCACCGGGTGCGATGACCCGAATACGGCGTTCACCGCCATATCCGCCAGCATCCCGCCACCGGCTGCCGCCAGCGCACAGGGCATATTTTTGAGGATCTTTCCAGGTCGGCCACGGATCAGCGACAGGGCGATCATTGCCACTGCCAGCCCCGGCAACTTGCCGCTTTTAATATCGCGGACGGTCAGCGTCTCGCCGCCAATAATCACGTTTGGCGAAACATCGTCCGAGACAGTACCTTCGCAGGTGGTTTTGTCTTTTGCCCGCACCGCAGGCTGGTTATTGATAAAAACGCTTTTCGAACCCTGAGCGAGATACTGTGGCCCTGAATGTTTATCGCAGAGTACTTTGTCCTCTTCCAGTGGCGAAGTTCCGGCATCAGCCGAGCCGACGGTTGGTTGCCACATCTCGCTGCCAATGTGTTTTGCTCCGGCGAGCAACATGCCCGCATAGTCGGCAAAACTGCCTGGTGATTGAGGTTCTGCTGGCGGGGTATCGCCTGTGGCAATGGTGCCCGCGGCCCTTGCTGCCAGCTTGTCATTGGTCAGCACATTAACCGAACCGGTAACGATCACCCCGGCCGGTGACGGTGGGAAAATCGCATCGCCAAGAGTGTTGGCAGCATTGCTGATGTCGTCGGTAATACCGGCCACATTAGCGAGGATACCGCCGATAATACCGCTCAACAGGCAACTGGAGCCAACGGCCGCGACGCCAGCCGCCGCAGCTCCCACTCCCAGTAGCGGCGCGGCGGCGGTGGCAGCGAAAGCCACCGCCGAACCGATGGCGGCATAAGCAACGCCTTCCGCCACAATGCTGGTAATATCCGCGAAAATGCTGGAATGGATAATTTTGTCGCCCTCACGGGCCGCGTGTTTATCGCTCATGCCACCGGTTCCGTTATGCGTGCAGCGTCAGACTTTGCTTGATGGCGTTCCAGCGTTCTGCGTCTTCATCGTTGAATGCGCGTAAAGCAGAGAGGGTAAAAATCATCACCACCGCCCCGCCCGGGGCCGCTACGGCAAACTGCTTTTGCCATATTTGCTGACCATTGCGCGTAAAAACGGTTTCCACTTCTACCGCCCGGGTTTTCTGTTCTGTGCCGATAAGGATGCGGGAAAACTCACTCTGCGCGATGTCGCCCATTTGCGTGCGCAGCACATCCCACTGACGATAAAACTCTTGTTCGAAGTCGCTGCCGTCCGGGATCGCGCCACGACTGACAATCAGCGAAAGCCCGCTCTCTTCGTCACGTAACATGGTCATGCTGGTATCCTGCCAGTTGGCAGGAAAAAGAGAAAAAGAACCTTCCGGGAGGGTGTATTGCATAATAAAACCCCGATGCCGAGATATAAGAATAAATAGAAATAAAAGAGGAAATAATTAAAGAGTACCTACCGCCAGAAAAATAAACTGGCGGTAAGTACGCGGTGAAAAGATTAAGCGTCGTAGTGGGTCATGGTGATTGTTCTAAGGCATTCCCTGTTCAATGCAGGAAAACCGAATCCCCAGGCAAGCTTTTTTTCATCGAGCGTCGTCAGGTAACCAAACGTTGTTCCCGGCAATTTTGCCCGCGGCACAAAACGCAACGTGATATCAGGAAAATGTTGTTTAACTTCATCAAACGTGATGCATTCTTCGCCAACGGAAAAAGAGATTAATGCGACAGTTCCATCACCATTCGATTTGAGACGAACATCAAGTTCACTGATCGTAACTCCGTCACTCAGCGTAAAAGGCGCGGACGTGAAACGATCTTTCGCGGTAGATGTAAAAGGAACCAGTGGCTGGTCTAAAAAGGTACTGACAGCATCGACTTTTTTGCCCCACACCGTCTTTAATGCTTTTGTCATCTGCCACAGAGAGTCATGGTTCATATTTTTTTGTTCCGCATGCGTAGTGAATGTAAAAAAAGAAGAGAGTAAAAGTACCGACAGACTTTTCGTTATCCTATTGGTCATAATAGCTCCCGTAATAATCGTTATAGTTTTGATTGGTTCCAGAAGCGGTTTCATATTTGCCGATGACCTTACCAATGGATTGCGCGGCACTATTCCTGGAAATTTCGCCATTAATCATTTTGTCATACGTTTGATTATAGACGGCCTCCGTTGCATCACTCCCTGCGGCGATACCAATATCATTACCGCCATTGCCGAGGATTTCTCGCTGAATCTTAATATTATTCAGCGTGGCACCACCTTCATCCATCAACTGGCTATTAATATAATTCTTACGGCTGGAAAGATCTGGCGTAACCGGATACATCGCATGGCCAGCTTCGTGTGCCAACGTTTGTACCGTTTCATTGGCATCAGCCATATGCTCAGGATCAATGACGATAAGTTTATTCTCCCCGCTGGCGTAACTGCCTCCTCCTGCAGAACCCGGTTGGATCGCCCAGTCCTTCTGTTTTAACTCTTTCAGCTGCGCCTGAAGCGTTGGGGATTTATTGATTTGGTTAAGCGTGTTTTCATCGAAAGGCATTATTTGGGATGACGTTGGATCATTCTTATAAACATAATCCCCTTTCAATGGCGGCGGGGCTTGATATTTTGCGGTCGATTTTTGGGTGTATGCCGGTGCTGCCGCCACGGGTGCGGCACGTTTAACGCCGCCTTGTGGAGAAAATTTCGCCTGTACCGCAGCATCAATATCGCCTTTATGACCAGAACCTGGCGCAGTCGTCGGCGCTTTCGTGCCAGCCGCATTGAGATGCAGCTTACCGCCAGTGGTGATATGCCCATCTTCTTCCACGAAGAAATTGAAGGATTTACCGATCAGGTTGATTTTGCCATTGGCATTAAGCTCAATAGCGCTTTCGCCCGAGACCAGCCGCAACTGCGTGCCGGAAGCGAGGATATACTGCTCAACCACCGCATCCAGCTTGCCTTTTCCGGTCAGGATCTCCATTCCTCCTTTCACCGCCTGCGTCTGATTCGCTTCAACGCGATACAGTTCATTTTTGCGCACATAATGGCTGTGATTGCTACCAATCGAGCGCGAGGCATCATTTTTTACCTGCACATCCATATTACGTTCGGCCTGGATCCACACCTGCTCCTCCCCCGCTTTATCCTCAAAGCGCAGGGCGTTGGCATTATCCACTGAGCCATCTTTCGAGCGGCTGAGGAAGCCCATTTGCGTGGCGGCGGCGGGCAACGCCCACGGCGGCATGCTGGCTTCGTTGTAGACGCGACCGGTGATGATTGGCCTGTCCGGATCGCCGTTGATGAAGTCGATCACCACTTCGTCGCCGACGCGCGGGATTTGTACCCCGCCAAAACCCTGGCCCGCCCAGGCGCTGGAGACGCGCACCCAGCAGGAGCTGGTGTCATCCCCTTTTGCCAGACGGTCCCAGTGGAATTTCACCTTCACCCGGCCATATTTGTCCGTCCAGATGCTCTCCCCCTGCGGGCCGACCACTTTCGCCGTCTGCGGGCCGTAGGTGCGCGGCCACGCCGTCACCGCCGCCGGGCGGTACACCACCGACGACGGAATGACCGTAAAGTCGGTGCGGTGCTCCGTTTCCCCGTCGCTGCCGCTGGCGTAGCGGTTCTCTTCAAAAAAGTAGGTCGCGGCGGTGGTCAGGTAGTCGCCGTTATCGCTGAAAAACGGCGCGTTATACAGCGTGAAGGTGCTGCCCGGTGCCACGCCCACTGCCGTGGCCGTGCCCTGTATCTGCTGGTGCTCCACCTGCCAGCGCTCCTGGCGGATACGCGCGTAAAACTCGCCGTGGCCGTGCTCGACAAAACGCCCCGGCCAGTCATACACGTCAATGCTCCCCGGCTGCGGCGATGAAGGGTTCTGCCGCGCCTGGAACAGCCACGCATTCGGCTTGCGGAAATCATAGTCGTCGAGGCTGTAGATACCCGGCGTGACGCTGTCTTCCAGCGCCCACTGGCTGATGCCCTCTTCATCCGTACTGCCGCCGGAGGGCGTCTGGTGATACGGAATGGTTTCGTAGCCAGGGAAAGGGTTAAATCCGGAGGCGTCGTCGGTCAGCACCAGCGTGTGGCTGTCGGCCTCATGCCTGAAGTGGTAGGCAATCCCCTCCAGCTCCATCAGCCGGCTGATGAAGTCGAAGCTGCTCTCCTGGTACTGCACGCAGTAATCCCAGACGCGGTAACTGCCGGTCAGCCGGTCTTCCAGACTGACCTGGTATTCACCGAGCAGCGTTTTCACAATCTGCGGCACCGTCTGCCCCTGGAAGATGCGCAGGTTGCGGTCGCGTTTCATCGGCCACACATCCGGCTCGACGGTAAGCTGGTACACCGCATAGCGCGTGCCCGACAGCTCCGTCGCGCTCACCGCCACGCGGGTCACTTTCCCGTTGAAGTAACGCGTGCCTGTCTGCGTCGGGACCGTCACCGTCACCGGCTGGCCCAGCAATTTGCTGCGGTCGATACGCGCATCCGTCCCCAGGACCGTCAGCGCCAGCGTAAACGGCTCCGACAGCGCCTCGCGCCCGGAGAGTTTCCAGAAAAGCAGCCCCTCCACGGGCAGCCTGACCGATATTCTGTTCACCATAAACAATGAGTCCGTAAAAAGGCTGATACCTTAAATCGCACTTGCTGTGCGTTCGTTTTTTAAGTTGGAAATAGTGCGTGTCGTGCGATGTGCGTTACGGAGCCAACATCAGCACTTTGAACTGGCTGGGAACAATGCGCATACCAATGGCATTGGTCGAGTTTTGCAGACTCACGCTGGTTAAGCGTGTCGCTGGCGTGCCTTTAAGCAGCACGGTGAATGCGCCGGTCAGATGGCGCGATGGCCCCATTACCGTGCCGGACGCAACGCCGGTTGCCACACCGGGATTATCGCCATTCGTCAGCGGCGTTACCGTCGCCATATTGTGCGCGGGCATTCCCATAAACAGAATGTTAAGGGCGTTCGGAATAGCGGTCGGCCCCAGCGCAATATCCGGATAAGGAATCGGTGTGGGCGCAGGCATCGGGGTCAGGCAAACATCCGGGAACGCAAGATCGACCCCCATCAACTGGCAATTGGCAAACATATTCCCTCCTTACCCCATATGGATCTGTTCAGAATCGACTTTGGTGATCGCTTTCGAGGTGATCACGGTATTTTGCGCATGCAGGCGCAGATAATCTTCCGCTTTCATATCGAGTTGCCCGGCGCGGACATGCTCGGTCTGGCGCGTGTGGCGAAAAAGCTGCTGGCTGAGCTGCGTGACGGTCTGCCAGACCGACTCCGCGCGTTTCCCCACAATGCGCGACAGCGATACCCAGGCCGAGATTTTTTCGCCGCTGTAGTTCATCTCGCTGATATGGCAATCGCTTTGTAGCGCATTGATATTCAAGGCTTCGCTGCTCAGACTTAACGCGCCCTGGCTTGTGATATGCAAATCGCCCGGCACGCTAAGTTCAGCACTATTCGGGTTGAGCCGCTCCAGTACAGCAAGCAACCACATCTGGTTTTCGACCGCGCTAATCAGTACGGTATCGCCCGCCTGCGGCGCAATGACGCAGCTAACTGCCCGACGGCAGTGCCAGCCGCGCCCTTCACTTTCGACCATCAGGCTGCCGTCATCGAAGCAGTGGGTCACAAGCGCTGCGAATTGCCCGGCCGGGATCGCCGCCGTAAGCAGTTGATGGTTGATATTGTTCATAGGAGATCTCCGTAGATTTTGCTGTGGCGTTCGGCGCTCCAGGCTTCCGCCGCCAGTAACTCTTCGTCGTATTCGAGGATGCCTTTGCGATCGGCAAAGCGCGCATTGTCCTGCCGGGAGCGATGGAAGCGCGTGCGGGAGAACGCGGCGCCGCGAAAATCGGCTTCACGCACATCGGCAAAAGAAAAATCAGCGTAGGTAAAATCGCACAAGGTAAATTCCGTTCGCCGTGCTGCAATCTGTTGCAGGATGCTCTGGAAAAAGCGGCTCTGTTTAAAACTTGCCTGATTGAGTGTCGCACCGACAAAAATAGCCTGATCAAACACGCTGCTTTGGGCGTTCGCACCGCTCAGGTCAGCTTCCATAAACAGCGCCTGAGTCGCGTTGACACTGCACAGTTGCGCCTGCTTTAGCGATGCGCCTTTAAAGTTACATTGCGTAAGCTGCGCGCCGGTAAAATCCACGCCATCCAGTTGGTTATCGGTAAACTGGCAGCCGATAAACTGCTGCTGCACATAGCGTTTCCCGCGCTGGTCGCAGTTAAAAAAGACCGACCGCTCAAACTGGCTCCCCTGCATATCTGTCTCACGCAGATCGATAGAAAACCAGGTCGTCATCAGATTGCGGCAATTGGCCAGAGCTGCGCCATCAAGCGGGCTTTCATAAAAAGTGGAGCGTTCCAGCGCCGAGCCGGTGAGCAGGCTGTTGATCAGGGAACAGCGCATAAATTGACTGGCGTCACTGGTCGAGCTGGAAAAATCGCTGTTAACAAGATTGCACTCATTAAACACACAGTGCGTTAAGGTCGTACCGCTGGCGTTAATACCCGGCATTGCACACTGGTTAAAGATGGTTTCATCCAGTTTTGCCCCGGCTATGTTCGCACCGCGAAATTCACATTCGGTAAAGATGCTCTCCTTCAGGTTCGCGCCTTGCAGATTCGCACCCTGTAGCGAAACCTCCTGAAAGATACCGCCAGAGAGATCGCATCCCCGCAGGTCTATACCATTGAGGCTAAGTTCGATAATGGCTTCGCCGCCCTTCACTTTCTGCTGTAATTGCGCCGCAGTTAATGTGCTCATATCACCTCTCCATCACGCTTCGGCAGCGTTTTTACCCGTTTGGTATAAGCGCCGTGAAAGTGTGTTGCTTTACTGGTAATGGATTGCGATAAATCAGCACGAAACAGATTCGCATAGCTGAGATCGGCACCTTCAAGGCGGCTCTTTTGCAGCATGGCCCCCATCAGATTGGCCTCGTTAAAGCGCGCCTGGCGAAAATCGGTGCGCATAAACAGGCTGCCAGTGAGCGTCGCACCGCTGAAGTCGGCATTTTCACACTGTGCTTCGCTGAAATCGCTGTTATCCAGCGTTGCCCGCCGAAAATGCGCCCGCGTCAGTAGCGCCTGACGGAAGTTACTCTGTTTCAGATGCGCGCCACTGAAATCCGCCCCCGCCAGCGAGCCGCCCGATGCGACGGCGCAGGTAATCAGCGAGGCATGGGCAAAGTGAGCGTGTTCAAGCTGGCTCTCCACCCAGGAGCAGCTATCAAGCTGGGCATGAGCGAATGTCGCGCTGAGAAGTTCGCATTTGATAAAGCTGGTTTTTGTCATCGCCGCGTGGCTAAAGTCAGGTTGCGGCAGCACCAGTTCCATAAAGACACAGTTATCCAGCATTGCATGCTGAAACAGGCACTGGCTGAATCCCGTCTCTCGCAGCAGCACATTGCTGATGCGGGCATGGCTGAAATCACAGGCCTCGAACAGGGCGCCGCTCATTTCCGTCTCCGTAAATTGCGCCCCGTGAAAATCCGTCTGCTTGCACTGCGCCAGCGCGAGGCAGGCATGATCCAGTTGGCATCCGCGCAGCGATGCGTTTTGCAAATCAGCACGCGCCAGCATCGCCTGAGTCAGGTTCGCGCCCTCAAGCTGGCAACCGCTGAGATTGGCGCACTCGAGCAACGCCTTATGAAAGTTTGCGCCACGGAGATCCATTCCGGAAAAATCCGCCCCGGTCAGATCGAGTCCGCTGAAATCGCCACCCTGCGCCATGGTGCGTTCCGCACGCTGGCGGATAATCATCGCAATGTCGCCCGTCAGTTTGATGGCTGGCGGTTGCTGGGCTGCGGACATCAGATACATCTGGTGCAGCGCTTCCCGGCTTTCGGCCAGCTTCTTCTCACTCAGTTGGGAGGCGTTACGCGCCAGCAACTCCTGCATTCGGTGCATTGATTCCGGCCCGCGAACGGCGTTATTGCCGCCTGCGGCATCCGCGTAGCGTGCTTCCATCTCAGCTTTACGCGCTTCGGCCTGCTGCTGCATGTTGGCAGCTTTTCGCTCCATCTCTTCAATAAACTCAGGCAGTTCATCAAGCTTTGGCAGCGCAGGCTCGTCACTCTCTTTCAGGATGTCACTGACATCACTGCCCTGCGCTTCCATCCTCGCACGGTGCTGCTCGCGCAACTGCAGCGCACGAGCATTCTGGTTTTCACGCATCGGGCTGTGATTTTCCTGCACGTCGTTATCGATCCAGGCACAGATGACCTCTTCTGGCAGCAGATCTTTCTCGCGAAAGGCAAACAGCGCACCTTTTTCTTTGTCGAGGCGCTGATTGAGCACTTTGCGGTAGTGGTTAACAGAGCGTGTTGCGCCGTTTTTCTCCAGCGCGGGCATCAGATGCAGCACGTCAGCGGCATCGTCTTCATTTATTCGCTGATTGCCCTGCCAGATGAGCACCATCTGCTCCAGATGCGGGAAAAACCATACGGTGGTAGCGCGCAGGGCAATCTCTTCAAACAGGATCTCATCACCCCGCTGACGCTGGATAAAGCAGCGCGCCTGCCAGGGCGGTAATGTGCCTTCCTGCACAGGTTTTTGCGGATGCATATTCCAGATGCGCCAGGTGGCCTGCGGCGGCAGCGAATCGCGATCTTCCCACCACTGATCGGGGCTGGCGGCGTTAAATACGCGCCAGTCGATATCGGGAGCAAAACCGGGGAAATCATGCTGCAGCCAGCGAGCATCATAGTTTTTACCCATCCGGCGAAAACGGCGCGGCCACAGCAAATCCAGCGGGCCAAAGCTTGCTGGTTCAGGCTTTTCACGGGGTGAAACCATGCGCTGATGCAACGCTTCAATGTTGGGCAGGCGGCGATACTGCGTGCCGTTGTGCGTCTCCGTCACGGCCCCAACGCCGTGCGGATTTTCGTCATACCCTGCGCCGCCAAAAGCCCGGCTCCAGTCGAGGCGCATCTGTTCAAACGGCTGTGGCTCTGTCGGCCGCGAACCCGCCCAGTAGCGATCGCCGGTAACAGCCAGTGTTTTAACCAGTTTATCGACTTCGATGCGTACCGCGCAGGTCGTTTTGTCCTGATGATGCTGCGTGTAGGCGTATCCCGTGGCGAGGAATTCCGCACGTGCTTTCGGAATGGCCATATCCACTACTCCGCCGCTGGTTTGTAACTCGCTGGCGGCCAGTTGCCACAGTTCAACTTCGGGCCGCACTTGCGGCGAGGCACTCATATCGGCGAGCGCCATAACAGAAACACCCAGGTGATTTTGTCCCTGCAAACGAAATGGCCGATTTAATACGCTCAGTCGTAGCGGTTTAATAATCTTCATAAAACATCCTTTGGAAGATTAAGTATGGTGTTGGAGTGGTAAATTTTTTTATTTAGTACGTCTGGAAGATTGTGTCTGAATGGGGGCTTGCAGTGTTGCCTGTCTCTTAATTAATGTGCGTCGGCGGCGGCTCATGCAAACTGCTGGCGGTGCTATACAGTAAAAATGCCAGAGTGAATTGAGTCACTATTAACCGGCTCTCAATCCATACTGGCATCTTCGTTTATTGACCAAGTACTAGCGGCTTGTCGTAAATAGCGATTTTCTTCGGATCCTTCGGGTCATATTTTATTGTTGTGCCATTGCCTTCTTTAAACTGCTCAATTTCTTTAAAGGTCAAGGCCTTCATTGTTGTCGCTTCAACCACCTGGTGTTCTGCCGTCTTAAATCTGAGTGTTAATTTATACACCGGTTTATTACCGTCCCAACTGCTTGTTTGCTCGGTATAAATAATATCAGCGTTAACAGCAATCCCATTTTTTAATACGGCATCCTGCGAAAAACCGTCTTTGAGATAAGGATAAAGCGTGGTGTAAAGAAATCTCCCAATGGGAAAGACACCAAAGACAAGGGTAATAACGACCATTAATATGATAAAAACAGCATCCATTTCGATACTCATTCAAACATTTTATTGTCTTCCAGAGTTCTGGTTAACCTGGATAGTAAGTAGAAATAACTCACTTACATCCACTAACATCACTTATCAAAAACGAACATATAATTCTTATCATCTTTGTATATTATTTTAATATTTTTCCCCGGTTGAAGTTGAGGTACGTAAAAAGTGTCAATTTTTTCACAGCCTTTCAAGAGATGCCCTTCTATATCCAATACGTAAACAACCGTTGTATTTCCAGATTCGTCTGTATTTATTGGCCTGATATTAACAATTTTTGCCATTACAGGACCCCCTTCTTGTAACAGTTTATCTCTCTGTTTCGCCACATAAAAAGCATATGCAATGAAAAGGGGAAAAAAACCAGGAGGGCAATAATTAACTCAAGCATATATTATCTCTCGTCTTCATGGGGGAATCGTTAACACCGCAGGTAAGTTACGAAGGTTTCGAATGATAATCTCGTGCCATAAACATCACCTCAGGATCTTTCCTCTTCTTTAAACACATATTCCACAGAAGGAAAATCAAAAACAATGCCTACCCTATTAATTCTTAAATGCGTGACATTGAAAATGCCATTTTGCGCAAGTATATCAGGCGCGACTTTGGTAATTAACACCTCGGTATATATGGAGAACTAGTGTTACCTGCCTCTTAATTGATCTGCATTATATATTGAGACAATGTCTATTTTAAGATTAATATCTATGCATAACCACCTTTTATTTAGCATTAGTCATTGAAATCTATTCCTATAATTGCCATCTTTCCCTTCTTGCCTACTTTTACTTGTATGTTGAGCCCTTTTTTTATTAGGTGCATCTGCCCAGGAGCCACAAGTGCTTTCGATGTATTTATGTTTGGATCACCCGGCAGATAAAAAGTAATGTCATAAAAATAATCATTACCATATCTGGCATTCAGTTGTTGCCAGGATTCTATCTTCGAACTCACTACTTCCCCTTGCCAGCGATCCTTTGATAAATAAGTTTTAATCCCTACCACATCAGTCTTATCTTGTTTCTCCAGATAATAAAAAAATGCAGTTGCAGCGACTAACAAAACAATTCCGCCATACATAAAGTATTTCGAATAATCTTCAAGAGCCATTAACTAACCTCAATCTTAGGTAATTATAAATAATGAATTATTAGTAATATTAACTGTTCTGTTGCTTATGTTAGTTATTTCAAAGTTTATCACGGCACCATTTGATTCCTTTTTGAATACAGTCTTAGAGAACTCCTTGAGTTTGAAAGAATTTGACAATCCATTAATAGAATTTGTGACGCCTACGGCAGCAAGTGATGCAATAGTGCCTGATACCGAAGTTCCAACAAAGCTTTCACTAAATCCTGTAACTGAAAGGGTATGGAGTTTCGGTTTGAAAACAGCCTCAGGAGCTTCCATAACTATCTGTTGTTTACTACTGATTTTGATTAAATTAGGGCTACTAATTGTAATGGTTCCCGCATTCACATTTTGTGTCCAGTTACCGCTATTTACGTCAATCGTCACACCACCATCAATGGTCTCTTTCCTTCCCCCCGCAGCAATGGTTGTCTCCTGACCGCTATCATATTTTTCTGTTAGCTTGTCGGTGACATGGTGCAACTCAGTTCCTTCAATATTGGTCGTGCGTCCACCTTTTATTGTTACGGTATCACCACCGCTGGTGATATCCAGCGTGCGGCCATTCTTGATGGTTTCTGTCTGGCCATTATTGAACGTTGTGGTTTCTGCATCGTCCACCGTGGTGGTGCGTTTTGCGCGGTAGTAGAACGTGCCGTCACCGGTGACATCATCTTTCTGCTCTTTCAGGATCGTAGTGGTGCGGTTGCCATCGACATTCACCGTCTTATCATTCTCGACTGACACTTTCATGTCTTTTTCAGAATGGAGTTCAACGGATTCGCTGCCTGGACGATCCTCAAAGAACAAGTAGCTGGCGTTATCTTTATTGCCATCTTTACTGCGGGTCATAAATCCCATGCGGGTCGAGTCATCCGGCAGCGCCCACGGCGGCATGCTGGCCTCGTTGTAGACGCGACCGGTGATGATTGGCCGGTCCGGATCGCCGTTGATGAAGTCGATCACCACTTCGTCGCCGACGCGCGGGATTTGTACCCCGCCAAAGCCCTGGCCCGCCCAGGCGCTGGAGACCCGCACCCAGCAGGAACTGGTGTCATCCCCCTTCGCCAGACGGTCCCAGTGGAACTTCACCTTCACCCGGCCATATTTGTCCGTCCAGATGCTCTCCCCCTGCGGGCCGACCACTTTCGCCGTCTGCGGGCCGTAGGTGCGCGGCCACGCCGTCACCGCCGCCGGCCGGTACACCACCGACGACGGAATGACCGTAAAGTCGGTGCGGTGCTCCGTTTCCCCGTCGCTGCCGCTGGCGTAGCGGTTCTCTTCAAAAAAGTAGGTCGCGGCGGTGGTCAGGTAGTCGCCGTTATCGCTGAAAAACGGCGCGTTATACAGCGTGAAGGTGCTGCCCGGTGCCACGCCCACTGCCGTGGCCGTGCCCTGTATCTGCTGGTGCTCCACCTGCCAGCACTCCTGGCGGATACGCGCGTAAAACTCGCCGTGGCCGTGCTCGACAAAACGCCCCGGCCAGTCATACACGTCAATGCTCCCCGGCTGCGGCGATGAAGGGTTCTGCCGCGCCTGGAACAGCCACGCATTCGGCTTGCGGAAATCATAGTCGTCGAGGCTGTAGATGCCCGGCGTGACGCTGTCTTCCAGCGCCCACTGGCTGATGCCCTCTTCATCCGTACTGCCGCCGGACGGCGTCTGGTGATACGGAATGGTTTCGTAGCCGGGGAAGGGTTTGAATCCGGAGGCGTCGTCGGTCAGCACCAGCGTGTGTCTGTCGGCCTCATGCCTGAAGTGGTAGGCAATCCCCTCCAGCTCCATCAGCCGGCTGATGAAGTCGAAGCTGCTCTCCTGGTACTGCACGCAGTAATCCCAGACGCGGTAACTGCCGGTCAGCCGGTCTTCCAGACTGACCTGGTATTCACCGAGCAGGGTTTTGACAATCTGCGGGACCGTCTGCCCCTGGAAGATGCGCAGGTTGCGGTCGCGCTTCATCGGCCACACATCCGGCTCGACGGTAAGCTGGTACACCGCATAGCGCGTGCCCGACAGCTCCGTCGCGCTCACCGCCACGCGGGTCACTTTCCCGTTGAAGTAACGCGTGCCCGTCTGCGTCGGGACCGTCACCGTCACCGGCTGGCCCAGCAATTTACTGCGGTCGATACGCGCATCCGTCCCCAGGACCGTCAGCGCCAGCGTAAACGGCTCCGACAGCGCCTCGCGCCCGGAGAGTTTCCAGAAAAGCAGCCCCTCCACGGGCAGCCTGACCGATATTCTGTTCACCATAACGTTGCATCCGTAATTAAGTTTATCTCAGCGATAATAACTGCATCACTGATATGTTTTATTTTGCGCGATGAAATTTAATGCTCTGGATAATTTCCTGGTATTGTTTTTGATGATATTCACTGAATTCACCTGGACAGGTGCCTACATAGCTGACCATCTTTTTCCCGGAAACCGCATCATCCAGTAAAATTAGCGTCTGACGCTGATAAATAACGCGGTTATCATTTTTGAATTGATAAAAAAGTTCGACGGCGGGATAACCGTCCACTTCCAGCATTTGTGAAGATTCAAGATGAAAATCTGTGAGGGTTATTTCCAGCTCACGTGCTTTTTTTGCGGCGACGGTATGAACTTTATCATCGGGTTGAGCACTGGATCGAGACACGACAAACGTAAATTCACTGTCACCGTTGTTGCTGTGTGTTAATAAATTCATGGCTCTGTCTTTTTTAATATGTCGGGCAATACAACCGTAACGATCGAAACAGGACGACATCACATTATTTGTAATGCGAGAGAGATGTGGGGGAGATAATTCTCCCCGCGTTTTGCCGGGCACAATATTACCCGGCGAAATAGTGTTGGTTAAGGTTGTGGATTAATTAACCAGGTACCCGGTTTAGCAATAGTAATGGTCTGACTGCGGCTCTGACCATTCCCCTGCAGGAGCACTTCGTAACGACCGGGTTGCAGTTTCAGTGAGGCAAAACCATTGGTCGCCGGAGAAACCGACTGCGCTTCGCCATTAAGGCTCAGTTTTTCGCCCTCTTTCATGCGCACAAAAAGTTGCGCGACAGGCGTCTGGCTGACCACCGGCTCGGCGCTTTGCGCTGCGGTCTGCGCTGGCGGCGTCTGCACAGCAGGTGCTTCCCGCGCAGGCTGCTGTACCGGCTGTGCGGGTTGTTCTTCCGGCGTCACGCTGGCGGTCTGCGCCGCGTCTTCCGGCGCTGAACTGCCGCCAAACAACATTGCCCCGGCGATTATCCCGACAATCACACCTGCCGCCACCAGGCCTGGCAATTTGTAGCGTTGCCAGCCCGGTGCCGCCGGTTTTTCGTCTGCCTCTTCAACCGGTACCAGCATGGTGCCCGGCTGTTTAACGCTCATCACATCGCCAAGCCCGGCAACCGGCATCTCAATCAGCGCAGCGAATTCATCCACAGTCTGCGGACGATCTTCCATCTTCAACGCCAGCGCGCGATCCACCGCCTGCAACAGCGAAGGGGTGTACCCCGGCAGGTTGCGCTGTACCAGCGGCATATAGGTGTCCTGAATGCTGCGCACCACGCTGACCGGCGGCGGCGAGCCGATAATCAGCGTATGCAGCACCGCACCAAGGGCATAAATATCAGTCCACGGCCCCTGCTCGCTTTCGTTGTCGTCGGTGTATTGTTCGATCGGCGCATAGCCCGGACGCAGCATGGTTTCCGTTTCGTCCGAAACAGAACCAATACTGCGACGCGCGGAGCCGAAATCGAGCAGCACCGGCAAACCGTTATCCTGGATCTGAATGTTATCCAGCGAGATATCGCGATGCAGATACCCTTCGTCATGGATGGTTTTGATGGCACCCAGCAGCATCGGCAGCATGCGGCGGATCCAGGCTTCGTTAATCAGCGTTGGGTTTTTCTCGCGCAGGCGGGAAAGCGTGGTGCCGCTGTAGAACACCGTGCCCATATAAGCGGTATCGTTCTGCACCCAAAAACGCAGCACGTGCAGCAGGTTCGGGTGGTTAAAACGTGCCAGCAGACGTGCTTCCTGGATAAAACTGTTAAGCCCGGCGGTAAAAGCTTTGCTAAAACGCTCGCTGCGCAGCACCAGCGTCATGTCGTCGTTGCGTACAGCCAGTGAAGAGGGCATAAACTCTTTAATCGCGATGGTACGTTCAAGCTGATGATCCCAGGCGCGATAGACGATGCCAAAACCACCACCGCCAATCACTTCTTTAATTTCGAACTCGTTGAAGCGATATCCTGGCGGCAGTGCATTCGGTACACTCCGGTTGTTATCGTGATCCGTCATAGTGGAAAACTCTCTTGATAATGGCTTTACGCCGCAAACTGACAGTGAAACTCACCCTGCTCGAGCGTGACACGTAAGCGCTTATATTGCTCGTCCCGCGCACTGGCGTCGAGTAATAGCTGGCTCATCATTGGCAGCAGAGTGTTCGTAAGGATGGCGTCCACCATACGGCCGCCTGATTCAACTTCGGTACAGCGTGCCACAATCTGCCCGACCACGCTGTCATCGATTTCCGAGACAATACCGTGGTTCTCCTCCAGACGGCGCTGAATACGCTTAAGCTGCAAACGCACAATCTGCGCCAGCATCTCGTCGCTGAGCGGGAAATAAGGCACCACCAGCAATCGCCCAAGCAACGCGGGCGGGAAAACCTGCAGCAGCGGCGGACGCAGTGCATCACGCAGCGCGTCCGGTTCCGGCATCAGTTCCGGATCGGCGCACATGCCGGTAATCAACTCGGTGCCAACATTCGAGGTCAGAATGATGATGGTATTGCGAAAATCGATATGGCGGCCTTCGCCATCTTCCATCCAGCCTTTATCAAACACCTGGAAGAAGATTTCATGCACGTCCGGATGCGCTTTTTCGATCTCATCCAGCAGTACCACGCTGTAAGGGCGACGGCGCACGGCTTCGGTTAACACGCCGCCTTCGCCATAACCGACGTAGCCCGGAGGTGCGCCTTTCAGCGTCGAGACGGTATGCGCTTCCTGGAACTCGCTCATATTGATGGTGATAACGTTCTGCTCGCCGCCATACAGCGATTCCGCCAGCGCCAGCGCAGTTTCGGTTTTGCCTACGCCGGAAGGACCGCAGAGCATAAACACGCCGACCGGTTTGTTCGGATCGTCGAGGCGGGCGCGCGAGGTGCGCACGCGTTTGGCGATCAACTCCAGACCGTGGCGCTGGCCGATCACGCGTTCATTCAGCGTATCCGCCAGTTTCAGCACCGCATCGATTTCATTTTTCACCATCCGTCCCAGCGGAATGCCGGTCCAGTCGGAGACCACCGCGGCTACCACGTTGGCATCAACCGAAGTGAACAGCAGCGGCGCGTCGCCCTGCAATGTTTTAAGCGCCTGTTGCTGCTGCGCCAGCGAATCACGTAAAGCGGTCAGTTCCTCTTCCGCTGCGGTATGCAACTGTGCGCGCAGCGCAATGATGGCATCAACCAGCGCCTGCTCCTGCTGCCAACGCTGCGTCAGCTCATTGCGCAGTTGTTCCTGCTGTTGACGCGCGGCGGTTAATTTCTCTACCCGCCCGCTGTCGCCAGCCGCCATTTTCGCTTCGCGGTTGGCAATCTCAATCTCCACCTCCAGCGCAGCAATGCGGTGCAGGCAATCCTCCAGTTGCGGCGGCGGCGCACTCTGGCTGACGGCGACGCGAGCGCAGGCCGTATCAAGCAGCGCCACGGCTTTATCCGGCAATTGACGCGCCGGAATGTAGCGGTGAGAGAGCTTCACGGCGGCGACAACCGCTTCATCAAGCAGCAACACGCGATGGTGCTTCTCCAGCGCGGAAACCGTGCTGCGCAGCATTAATACCGCTTTCTCTTCATCCGGCTCGGCAACCTGCACGGTCTGGAAGCGACGGGTTAATGCCGGATCTTTCTCAATGTATTTCTTATATTCCGCCCAGGTGGTCGCGCCGATGGTGCGCAACTGTCCGCGCGCCAGCGCCGGTTTCAGCAGGTTGGCGGCATCGCCAGTGCCCTGCTGGCCGCCAGCGCCAATCAGGGTGTGAATTTCGTCGATAAACAGAATGATCGGCGTCGGGCTGGATTGCACTTCGTTGATCAGCGCTTGCAGCCGCGCTTCGAACTCGCCTTTCATGCCCGCGCCCGCCTGCAACATGCCAATATCCAGCAACCACAGTTGCACGTTCGCCAGCGGTTCCGGCACATCGCCTGCGGCAATGCGCAGCGCTAACCCTTCCACTACCGCCGTTTTTCCGACCCCGGCTTCGCCGGTTAACAGTGGGTTGTTCTGGCGGCGACGCATCAAAATATCGACCATCTGGCGGATCTCTTCGTCGCGGCCCACCACCGGATCGATTTTGCCGTCGCGCGCTCTGGCCGTCAGATCCTGTCCGTATTGCGCCAGCGTGCCCTGCTGTTGCGGCGCGGCGGCGGTATCGCCAACGGCGGTTGCCGTCTGCTGCGTCTCTTTACTGTTGGCGAAAATCGCCTCGAAGTTGTCGAGCAGCGCATCGGCACTCACCCGCTCAAACTGTGACGAAATGCCTTTCAGCACGGTCGCCAGGCTCCAGGTTTTCAGGATCCCCGCCAGCAGATGGCCGCCGCGAATGCGCGTGACGCCAAATTTCAGCGAACCGTAAACCCACGCCCGCTCAACGGCGGTATCGATATGTTCCGAGAGATCGGAGACTGAACTTGCACCGCGCGGCAGTTTATCGAGCGCGGCGACGATATCCCGCGTCAGCGCCTCTTCATTCAGCGAAAAGTGGCGGATCACCTGTTGCAGGTCGCCCTCTGACTGTTGCATCAGTTGGTGCAGCCAGTGAACCAGCTCGACGTAGGGGTTGCCACGCAGTTTGCAAAACGCAGTGGCGCTTTCCAGCGAGGTAAATAACAGCGTATCGAGTTTGCCGAACAGGACGGCGCGGCTAATTTCCGACATTGTAAATTCCGTTAGTTGTCACGTCAGATGAATAAGACGAAAGGTTATCCTTCCGGGCTGAATACCAAATCTCCGCGCGGCTGCGGCTGCGGCTGAGCGCCAAGCCAGGCGCTGTAACCAAGACGACCCGTGCCGCCAAGCGTGGCGCCAGCGACATCTTCATGGCGCAGGATCACGCGCAGCGCCCACTCATATTCGATGCCAAGATACTGGCGCACCCAGTCGCGCATCTCGGTCACGGCTTTTTCGCCGGGCAAGAAACGCCGGTAACTATCGGCGGACAGCGGGCCAATTTCGATGCGAAACTTATGGCTCACATCGCGCACGGCTTTACCCAAAAAGGCCGACTGCCCAAGGCGTGGCGCATGGCGACCGCCCTGCAAACGCGCACGTTCACGTTCGCTTAGTGGCATCCACTGCGGCACGTTTTCGACAATGGACACCGGCACATTGAAATAGCAGCGCAGGATCTTCTCCAGCCCTTCTGGATCGCGTCCATTGCGCGTCAGATGCCCGGCCAGCGCAAAACGCGCATGCGGGCTGAGGCTGCCTTTTTCCAGTTGCCCCGGTAGGCCCATGCCGATTAGCGAGGCGATGTACTGTTCAAAGCGTTTGTTGTCGCCCCGGTCGAGCGATACCGTCGGCTGCGCATCGGCCCATGCGCGATAAAACAGTAGCGACAGCCGGTGGTGAAACAGATCGGCAAAGGCGCTGAGGCTATCGTCCTGGTGGTGATCGATGCGTTCGCGGGCATATTCCGTCAGATGGATCGGCAGCGGACCGTTCGGGCCGAACAGCCCGAAGCTGAGAATGGAGATATCGTACAGCGGCGAACCGTCGCGCTTACGCACGTCGGCAAGGGTCGACGGCGCAAAGCCCAGCGACGGTTTTTGCCCGATGCGCACCGATTCAAAACGCGGCAGCGGCGCGCGCCCGAGCGGGTAACGTTCCCCGCCACGGGCGTCAATACGCCGCAGCAGGCTGAACAGATCGTAGCGCCACGGCGTGGCCATCACGTTCTGCCAGAATGTCTCCGGCAGCGAACTGGCACGGACAATCTGCGGCGCGCTGGTCAGGGCTTCGCTCATATCAGCGCCCTCTTGCCCATGCGCGGCGGCCAGTAGCCGATTTCACCGCGCTGCTGGCTTTTCAGGGTGAACTCGGTAAAGCTGTTCATACCCACCAGCCGGGCGAAAACGCGCTCCAGCACGCTGCCGAACAGCCACGGGCTGAAGCCGGAAAACGCCTGCTCATCGACCGTCAGCGTAATGCCAATACCGCGAGCAAAGACGATCGGCCCCGGCTCCGGCACCCGACGATGCACCGGCTCCAGCACGCAGTGGCGCACGCCGTCGATCTGGCGCGCTACCGGCGCTTCCGCCAGTCGCGTGTACAGGCCCAGAAGCTGGCGCAACGCGGCCGCGCCTTCACCATCATCACCGTCCATCAGGCTGAGATAGTTCATCTGCAACTGGCTGATCAACCGCCAGGTACTTAGCCCCTCCGCCAGCGCCGGGCGCGGCGGCGTCGGGCCTTTACGCAGGTGCAGGGATTTCACCGGCAGCGAATCCGGCATCACGAACTGCCCCATATCCTGCTGCAACATCAACGGTAAGTCGCGGCTGGTACACAGCACTTCAGCGGTGATATAGCGTAAATCTTCGCGCCACGGCGCATGTTGCTCATCGACCAGCGAAGCAAACACTTCGGAACCGATATAACCGGTACGGGTACCGTAGCGCTGCGCATGTTCCGATAACGCACGCTGCTCGCGGCGCACGGAGAAGTAAGCGCCGTAGTTGCCTTCATCCTGGCTCCAGCTACTCCAGAACGGGCGAAACGTCTGCTCATCGCGCTGACCATCGACGCTGGCGTGGATTTTGCGCACCGCGTAGATTTCGTAATCGAGCGGGCGAATGTTATCCACCACCAGGTGGTATTCGTGCTGGTTTTCGCTCAACTTTTGCCTTTCGGCCACTTTCGGGAACAGGTTAATCACCGGCGTGCAGTGCAGCGCAAGGTGGTTTTTATCCACTACCCGCTCCAGTTGCCCATCGGCTTTATCCAGCAGAATGATGATATCGAACGAGGTGGCATCGCCGCTTTGCGCCACCATTGAACGCAGCCCCTGAAGGCTGATAAACAGGAAGCGTTGCGGGAAGGCGAAATACTCCTGCAACAGACGGTAGCCATCGAAGTTGCGCAGATCGTCCGGCAGCAACGACTGGCTGGCGGCAAAACCTTCCTGCTGCAATGCGTCATCGGCCAGCACCTGCAACGGCGCACCGGCGCTATTGGACTGGCAAACAATGCCCACCTGGTGGCCCATCAGCAGTTCCAGCAGTTTCAGCGCCTGCATATCCGGGCCGCTGAGGAACAGTTCCAGGCGATCGAAATCGAGATGGCCGAGGTTGACCGGGCCATCGCAGCTCACACGAATACGCAGCGCGCTTTGCGCCCCGCGCTGGCTCAGGCCAACTTTCGCCAGCGGCAGATCGGCAGGTACGCCGCCCAGTTCCACCTGGCTGATTTTCAGCGGTAACAGCGTGACATCATGCGCGGTGGTATAGCTACAGGTAACGCCATTCTTCTTCATCACCTGGCTGTCCATCATGGTACCGCGCGGCACCACAAAGCCATTGCTCAGATCCCCTTTCGCGCTGTCCGGCGTCAGCTCCGCAATCGCCATCGACGGCGTCGGCGCGAGATAGTTGGGCGCCACCATCTCCAGCAGACGCTGGGAGAAGCGGGGAAATTCGGCGTCCATTTTCAGTTGTACGCGGGAGGTCAGGAAGGCAAAGCCCTCCATCAGGCGTTCGACATACGGATCGGCAACGTCCATGCCGCGCATACCGAGGCGTCCGGCCACTTTCGGATAGCGCCCGGCAAACTCCTGGCCCATTTCGCGCAGCCAGGCCAGTTCGCGGTTGTAGTACTCCAGTAATTTGCTGTCCATGATTACCCCGCGTCTTTCAGCTCGAAATGCCCGTTTTCCAGATCCACATCCGTGCGGAACAGAAACTCCAGCGGATACGGCACACACCACAAACGCCCTTTGATCTCAATCGACAACACGTTGTGCAGATCCAGCGACTGGGTATCGGAAATGCAGCGAACCTGTAAGCCCTGCGGCAAAATGCGCGGTTCAAAATGCAAAATCGCGTTGGTCAGCTTGCGCTGGATATCCTGCCATTCGATGTCCGACATCCGCTTGCCCGCCAGCGGCGACACGCCAAAATTGATGACCGAGCGGCGCACTTCGTCAAAGCCGCTCAGATCCTGCTGCGCTTCGTTGTTGATGGTGTTGAACAACCACTGCAGATCACGCAGTACGTGGCGTCGCAGCGTGGCATGGGAGACCAGATTACTGTTCAGCGGCTCCTGAACTTTGTCCGGCGCGTCATCGGTAAGGCGATCGAGTAGCGACGGCTGCATTTTGTCGCGTGCGCCGACGGTCTCTTTGCCGCGTCGCGAGCGCCAGCCGCTGCGCAGCAGATCGCTCTCTTCATCGTGGGCGGAATTACTCATCTGCAACGGCCGTATCGAAACTCAGCGTGACCAGATCGAGCAGCGAGAACTCGGCGCTGTCGTTGAGCCAGACTTTTTGCCCGTGGCCCAGGAAGTGCGGCGCATCGCCCGGTAACGCCTGCCACTCGGTAACGCGGGCGAGTTTAAAGCGGTCTTCGGCTTCGCTATCCAGCGGATAACGCGCCGGGATCTGGCACACCTGTTCGCTGCCATCCTGCAAACGCACCAGCGTATGGCGCCACACCAGGTCGGTGACGCTGGCCGGCGGCTGAAACTGCATAGAGGCAATCGCGCTGAACGGCAGCCAGAAATAGCGGCCATTGACGATCGCTTCGCAGACCGGACCAAAGCGGCAATCACCGTCCATCAGCCAGTCGAAAGTGTGCGTTTCGCCATCCTGAGTTGTCAGCTGGCCGGGGTTCGCCTCGGCGTTCTCCAGTGCGGCTTCACGGTGCGCGGCAGGTTCGGTGGATTCCGGGTCCAGCGCGCTGACCATCGCTGCCAGCCACGGCCACTGCCGATCTGGCGTTACCGGACGGGCGCGACCAGCCATCACGTCGGCACGCTGGCGTTCACCGTTGATCGCCTGCTCCAGCAGCGTCACCGTCGGTTGCGCCTGCGGTTTCAGCGCCTGCCAGCTTTTCAGCTGCGCCAGCGCGCGCGGCCAGTTACCGTCAAGGCAGAGAAACTGGGCAAAAGCCGCACGCAGATCGGCATCGCCTGGCTGGGTACGGATGCGGCTTTCCAGCCGGGCAAGGCTCTCCTGCAGGGATTCGCCTGCCAGTTGTTGCAACAAGGTGTTCATCGCCGCTCCTTAGTTCAGGGTCTTGTAAGTCCCGACCGCCGGATCGCGCAGCTGCGGGTGCAACGAATCGATCAGCAGAATATTAAGGTGCGTACCCGGTTCAAACCACGGCGTCCAGGCTTTGCGCACTTCATCAAGGCGCGCCTGCAAACGGGTGGCATCGCTGGCAACATCGCGGGAGATTTCCACCGCCACCGTGCCGTTCGCCTGCCAGCCGTTGAGGCTGTTGACGTAGGGCAGGATCATCCAGCTTTGCGCCAGGCTGCCTTCGCTGACGACCATGCGTTCGTTGTTAACGGTGGTGATCAGCAGACGATCGGCGTCAACGCTGTCGCTCAGGCCGCTCACCGGGAAACCGTGAACAAAGGTCATGGTGATCTTTTTCTCGCTGCCGTTGCTGATCTGCGTCACTTCGCTGCGCCCGTTCAGCCAACCGCCCTTTTCACATTTGCCGTCCTCTTTCGCCGGAATAAACAGCGCTGGCGCGCTGGCATCGCCCTGCCAGAAGGTGCGCAGATGGCAGCCGTCCTGCAGGGTAAATTCCTGCCACGGCGTACGGTTAGCGGCCGGGGAGAGATCTTCAGCACGCTCGGTTGGCGGCGTCAGGGCGGCAGAGGTGGACGTTGAAGCGGCCGCGGTTGCGCCCGTTGAGGTGACGACCGGTGCCCACTCTTTCGCTTTATCGGCCGTCCCTTCAGCCAGAGTCGCGCCCTGCGGGTCGGTCAATTTCCAGTGCACCTGCGTCAGCGTACCGCACTGGTTTTCCAGCAGCGCGCCAAGGCGCGGTAAGAAGTTGTTCAGAACGGCAGGTTTTTTATCGCCGCTGGCAACAATACGCAGCGGCAACGTTTTGCTGCACCAGCTTTTCGGCGTGTTATCCGCAATGTTATCGATCCAGACATCCAGTTTTTGCGAAGGCGACTGCACGATGCGGTAGTTTTCTGCCTGTACGCTGCCACACACCGCCAGCAGAGCCAAACCCGGTAGCCAAAGTTTCATAAAAGTCCTTGTAAGCTGTATCAATCACGAAGAGGGAAAAACTGGGCGGCTTCAGAGAGCGTATGCAGTAGCGTCGTCTCCTGAGGTGTGCCCATCCACACCGCTACGGCGCTATAGTTGTCCTGCTGGGTTTGCGCCCCGACACTGTTTTTCAGCAGGATTTGATTCATCAACGTCAGCCACTCGTCCGGCGTATTCACCATATGCAGCGACTGTTGCATCTGCTCTTCACTGACACCGTGCCAGAAGCCATCGGTACAGAGCAAAAAGGCATCGCCATCTTCGATCGGCACCACATCGCTGTAGCTTGGCTCGCGTTCATCTTCGCCAAGACCCAGCGCGAAGTAGAGCAAGTTGCCGTTGATGCCTTCGGTCTGATGCCCGGCATCTTTCATCTGCTGCACCAGGCTGTGATCGGTGGTGACATGATAGAGCCAGCCGCGACGAAAGAGATACAGGCGGCTGTCGCCCGCGTGTGCCCAGTAGGCAAGCTGATAATCCCGGTCGATAAACAGGCTTACCATGGTCGTGCCCATACGGTGATAATCCTGTACCGCTTTCTGCTCCTCGCGGATAGCGCGGTTAGCATCGTTGACGTACTGACGAATGTACTGGGCATTCAGGTGCTCATCGCCATCAAACCGGCTGATGATGGTATTACGCGCCAGTGCGGCCGCTACGTCGCCGCCGGGTAACCCGGCGATGCCGTCACATACCACAAAGCAGGCGGCACGCTCGCCGATGTTCTCCCCGGTCTGGTCCTGATTACTGGCACGTTCGCCCTGGCGGGATATGGAGGCCGTGCTGATATTCATTCTTCCGATCCGCTTTGTGAGTCTTTGTACTGGTTAACCTCCATGTCATAAGCGTGGAGGAACGCTTCGCCAAACAGGGTATGGAAGTCATCGTCAATTTCACCCGCCGTTTGCGCGTAGGTGCGCACAAAGTAGTCCCACAGAGCGGCTTTACGGTTCGAGAGTACGCCGAGACGCGCGGTGGCGCCGTCGCGTTTAGCGTCATCTTCCAGTTGTTCCGGGTTAAACGACTGCAACATCGCGGCGATAATCGCGCGGATCCCGGAAATCATACCTAACTGGTGCGCCTGTAAGTCGATCAACGCATCGCGCACCGATTTTTTCGGCGGCATAAAGCCAGGCATCCGCGTACCAAACATCTGCATCAGCACGGTTTTGCCCGACGGCAGCAGCTTGAACGGGTTGTTGGCGTCATCCAGCACCATCGTCATATCGGCTTTAACGCCGCGTTTCAGAATCGAGCGCGAGGAGAGCAGCGCAACGGTGCCCTGGGAAAACATGCTCAGCATCTGGCCGAGCTGACGCATGTTCTCTTTATCGAACTGCGGCACCGGCTGCATATCGCCAAGCCCCATACCTTCCAGTAACGCGTCCAGCAGCTCGCCTTTCAGCACATCGCTGCTGTCGCCATTGCCAGCGGCTGGCGCGCTGCGCACTTCGTTGTTGCTCTGGAGCGGATCGATACGCAGACGCCCTTTCGGCGTTTGCGCCGCGCTGCGCTGTACCGCTTGCGGCGTCGGCAGCGTGATACCCGCATAATCCTGCGGCTCCGACACCGGTTCCGGCTCATCATCGACGAACAGCGGCGTGCCGCTGAGATCTTCCGCGCGCAGTTCGGTGATGATCGGCTGCGGCTGTTGCGGCGGCGTCACGCTGTGCGGATCGGTGATGATTGGCTCGGCGGGTTTCGCCGGAACAATCTCATCCGCATGCGCCAGCGGCACTGCGCCGCTTAACAGCCCAAGCGGATCGTCGCTGCGTGCCGCCGACGTGCTGCCGCCGCCAAACAGCGCCAGCGGATCCAGTTCATCCGCTTCCGGCGCAGGTTTTTGCGCAGCCCGATCAACCGGGGGCACCAGTGCGGATGGCGTGACGTCGTTAAAGATGCTGTCATTTTTAAAGAGCTGTTCATCGTTAAACAGCTGATCGGAAGCGAGCGTTTTCGGCGTCACCAGCGGCTCGTTGTTATTCAACAGCGAGAGCGGATCTTCCGGGTTACGTTCCGGCTCTTTCGGCGCGGCAAAAGGGTTCAGATTTTGCGCTTCCGGCGTTTTCGCCCGGTTGCTGGAGATGCTGTCGGAGATGGAGAACTCCTGCATCAGGCTGTCCCAGATTTCCGTTGGCACTGACGCCGGGGCGTTTTCCGCTACGCTTTTCGGTGTCGGCGCGGGCGCAGGTTTGGCCACTTGCGGCTGAACGTGCTTCGGATACATCTCCTCCGCCATACGGCTTACCGGCTGCGTATCCTGAATCAGCTCGGTAACTTCGATACGGTATTCATCAATGCCCAGAATATCGCCATCCTGCAATTCGACCTGACGGCCACGTTCCAGGGGAATATCATTCAGCACTACGCGGGTCACATTGCCGCGATTGGTAATGCGACACTCGCCATTACCAGCGATATGAACAATCGCCTGTAAGCGAGAGATGGAGCGGTCGTTATCCGGCAGCACCAGGTTGTTATCAGTGCCGCGGCCGATAGTGCCGCCAGGCGGATAAAAGTCGCAGCGGCTTTGCGGCGGCTGATGACCGGGTTTACTGGTAATAATCGTGAATCGCATAGCATATTCCTGCTGGAGTTATGTGCACTCAAACGGCGCCGTTTTCCATAAAGCGGCTGCGTTTGAATACCTGAATATGATTTCAGTGGCCCCGGAGCAGCCCACCGGAGCAAAACTTCGCTCGTTTATTCTTGTTTTTGCACCGTAAGCTCACCTTGCGCGGAGCGGGTCAACATAAAACGGGTTGCATAACGCGTTGCGTTATTGCCATCACTCACTTTAAACACCACATCGTAAATACCAGCCTGCCAGTTGATGTCAGGCCAGACGGTGCAATGGCTGGCAGAAATAACGCGTGTTGGTTGCCAGTTCGCGGGTGATGTCATCGTCTGCCATTCGCTGCCATTCAGTTTATTAATGGTGGGCGCTGTGGCAACAAGCGCCGTGGAGGACAAGGGGGTCATACTGAAGCACGGCTGGTTATCTTTTATTTCCACCCCCGCAGAAGCATATTGCGGCGGATGGCTCTGACAACCGCTCAGCGTGATTAACACCAGGCTCGTCAACCCTATTTTATTCATAACCAGGCTTTCCTGCCCCGGTAACGCTTAAGAATTAACTCAAGCACGATAATATATTTCTGTTTACCATCAGGCTCAATAATGTCTTTTTGCGGATACAGGCACAGAGCCGCTGCTCTGTGCCTGCCGTAATGCGCGTCAAAAAGAGAGCAGCATTACGCTTCTTTGTTTTCCTTGATGTTCCAGCCAGCGCTGGTTTCAGCACCTTTACCGCCGGAAGAAGACTGCTCCCAGTACTGCTGTTTCACTTTCGCAGCCTGGAATGCATAGGTCACACCCACGGTGTCGCCGTTATCCGCACCGGTGTACTGAACAGACGTCACCAGCACATCTTCCAGCGTGATACGTGCGTATTCAACCTGCTGACCACCGGCTTTGCAGACGGAAAGCTCAACCTTGGTCAGGTGCTTACCGCTGGCGCAGTGTTTCAGGATAGCCGTCGTGGATTTATCAATGAGTGCATTTACGTGAAGGTCGTTGAAATTGACTTTACCGGCACCGCCGCCACCGCCAACACTCATATTCCCTGGCTGTGAAGCACCCCAGGAAAAAGATGTGATATCAGTCCAGCCGGTGTGGTTAGAGTCTTTAGATTCACCCGTAACTCCATCGACCTTCAGAAACATATCAATAGCCATAATATTTACTCTTCGTTAATGATAAATATTGCTTTCGAAAAAGCGCTTATATGGCAAACGGGTAAGCATGGGGCCGAATAAAACCGTCCATATTTTACCTCTGCCTCGTTGCTGTACAGCCGGGAGCCGTACAGTTTTTCACTTTCCCGCGTATTGCAGGAAATTGAAAACTCGTCACTGTTGTTGTCCGCATAGCACTAGACAATGCTGACAGCGCTACCTAAAATCCCCCTTTTGTCTTCTATTAACCTGGATGGTCATAAAATGAAAAAGGGTATTGCGCTATTATTGATCTGCCTTTTCGCGGTCGTCGGCATCTACACTTTTATTGATATTATTGAGTCAGTGTTTAATGTCGCCCGCTATGAAACTTTCACACTTGCTGCCACAGGAACCCTCTTCGGCAAGGCGGTATTTTTACTCGTCGTGATTGTTGCCTTTACCTTTTATATTAAGTTTTACCGGAAAAATTAAATCTTCGATTTTATTTTTTCCGCGACTGCGTAAATCGCGATGGATGCGGCAATAATAGCAACTATTTTAATTCCCAAAACCAGATTTCCTGACAATACGGATAACAGTCCGAATTACAGAGAAAAGAGTTGCTGGTCAGCGGTTCCAGCATATCGATATGCCCCCCACCGTACCCCTCAATTTTATTAAAGAATACTACACCCCGGCGTTTTAACAGTGCTCGCCCGCCCTGGACTTTATCGGTGTAGATTTCTGCCTTACCAAAAACATCAGCCCGATTTAATTGATCAGCAAGCAATTTGGCGCCCATTTCAAACTTTTTGCCTTTATATGGGCCACTTTTTATTGTAAAACGCCCCGCAAATTCGATGTTACATTTCAGCAGAGCCAAACTCATTCTTACGGCACAGGTATTCTTATATTGCTCGCCTTGCCGTATTAAATCGTTATAGTCATAGCCAATTTCCGAAAATAAAACATCGGGAGCAACATATCCTGCGCGGGTATCATTTGATGAGTAATGCTGCTTTTTTAATTGCTCGTATAACGGTCTCATTTTTGGCTCCCTTTTTTGCAAGGCAGAAATTCCTTCATCGACTCAACAATAAAGTTGGCGGCAGGTTGTTTACGCTGTTCAGTACTCAGCTTTGCCAGACGCGAGAAAACGTGCTCATGGGCAGAACCCGGCAGTATCTTCTTATACCCACACCACGCTTTCCCTTCCGTTGCATCCAACACCCCGAGAAAATACATATCCGCTTTGATACGTTCTCGCTCGTTATCTTTATTGCTCCAGGCATTAAAAAAACGTTCGGCAGTCAAATTCACATCGTGCCCGGTTAACAGAGACGGATCGCGTGGAAATACAGAGGTATCATCTTCCGGTAATGATTGGGCCCGAGGGTATTGATAAGTTTGTGTTTCTGCTAAAACCAGGGTTGAGAAAACCAGCAGACTGCTAACAGCTATTCGATATAGATTCATCGCATATCCTTCTGTTATGAAATCCTTCATGCCGCAGGCGCATCCCGCCTGCGGCACCTTCTGCTTACGCCTCTTTGGTTTTCAGTGACGGCAGTTTTGACACCAGACGCAGCGACACGGTCAAACCTTCCAGCTGGTAGTGCGGACGCAGGAAGAATTTCGCGGCGTAGTAGCCAGGGTTGTCTTCGATCTCCTGCACCTGCACTTCGGCCGCGGCCAGCGGTTTACGCGCTTTGGTTTCCTGCGAGGAGTTCGCCGGGTCGCCGTCGACGTAGTTCATCACCCAGTCGTTCAGCCAGCGTTCCATTTCGTCGCGCTCGCGGAAGGAACCGATTTTGTCGCGCACAATGCACTTCAGGTAGTGCGCAAAACGGCAGCAGGCGAAGAGATACGGCAGACGGGAAGCCAGACGCGCGTTGGCGGTGGCATCGGCATCGTGGTACTCGGTCGGTTTTTGCAGCGACTGCGCGCCGATAAAGGCGGCAAAGTCAGAGTTTTTACGGTGGATCAGCGGCATAAAGCCGTTTTTCGCCAGTTCCGCTTCACGGCGATCGCTGATGGCAATCTCGGTCGGGCACTTCATGTCCACGCCGCCATCGTCGCTCGGGAAGGTGTGGCACGGCAGATTTTCCACCGCCCCGCCGGATTCAACGCCGCGAATCGAGGTGCACCAGCCGTACTCTTTAAAGGAGCGGTTGATGTTGGTCGCCATCGCGTAAGCGGCGTTTGCCCAGGTGTAGTTGTTGTGGTTCGCGCCGTCGGTCTCTTCTTCAAAATCGAAGCTATCCACCGGGTTCGTGCGAATGCCGTACGGCAGACGGGAGAGGAAGCGCGGCATTACGAGGCCTAAGTAACGAGCATCTTCCGATTCACGCAGAGAACGCCAGGCGGCGTATTCGGTGTTCTGGAAGATTTTCGTCAGATCGCGCGGATTCGCCAGCTCCTGCCAGGACTCCATCTGCATCACGCTTGGTGCGGTGCCGGTGATAAACGGACAGTGCGCCGCCGCGCCGATACGCGCCATCTCGCCGAGCAGCTCAACATCCTGCGGGCTGTGGTCGAAGTAGTAATCGCCCACCAGGCAGCCAAACGGTTCGCCGCCGAACTGACCGTACTCTTCTTCGTAGATTTTTTTGAAGATCGGGCTCTGATCCCAGCCGACGCCTTTAAAACGCTTCAGGTTACGGCCCAGTTCCTGCTTGGAGATGCTCATAAAGCGAATTTTCAGCATCTCATCCGTTTCGGTGTTATTCACCAGATGGCTGAGGCCGCGCCAGGCACTCTCCAGTTTCTGAAACTCTTCGTGGTGGATAATCTGGTTAATCTGCTGCGACAGCTTCTCATCGATACCGGCAATCAGGTTCTGAATGGTGCGGTAGGTGTCGTTGGAGAAGGTTACGGTATTTTCCAGCGCCTGCTGCGCCAGCGTTTTCACCGCGCTTTCTACCGCCGAACGCGCCTGGTCGGTTTTCGGGCGGAACTCTTTGTTCAGCAGTGAGCTAAATTCATCCTGACTGAAGGCCTGGGCGCCCTGCTGTTCATGTTGTTGCGAAGGATTGCTCATGGTTTACTCCTCTTTACCTTGCGCGTTCTCGTCGCTGTTCGGCAACTGGCTAAGGGATTTCAGCAGTGTCGGATCCTGCAACACTTTGGCGATCAGCTCTTCCGCGCCGTTTTTTCCGTCCATATAAGTCAGCAGGTTGGAAAGCTGCGTGCGGGCTTCCAGCAGTTTGTTCAGCGGCTCGACTTTGCGGGCGATGGCATCCGGCAGGAAATCATCCATGCTGTCGAAGGTAAGATCGACGTTCAACCGGCCTTCGCCCGTCAGCGTGTTGTCCACGTTGAAGGCGACGCGCGGTTTCAGCGCTTTCATACGCTCATCGAAGTTGTCGACATCGATCTCGAGGAATTTACGCTCCTCAATAGACGGTAAGTTCTCCACCGGTTTCCCGACCAGATCCGCCATAACGCCCATCACAAACGGAAGCTGGATTTTGCGCTCTGCGCCATAAACTTCCACGTCGTACTCAATCTGTACGCGCGGCGCGCGGTTGCGGGCGATAAATTTTTGACCACTGTTACTTATTGGCATGATGTTCTCCATCGAATATGCGCGGTGAAGGTTTGACGACTGGCGACGCGCCTGTCGTCATAACACGGTACGCGTCACTCCTGACGCCCAAAGATGTTTTGCAACTGGCTTACGCCATCGGGCGCCAGATCGCGAATAATTTCCATAAAATCGAGTTCGATTAACCGCTGTACGCGATCGATCATCAGCGGTGCCGGGTGGCTCGGTTCATGCTGAGTAAAGTATTGCTTCACTTTCTCCAGCATCAACTGTGCGTCGGCGCGCGTCGTTACCTGCGCCGTGCGCCAGTCGGTATGCGCTGCGAGCGGTGCGGCAACCGGCTGTGGCGCAGGGGCTTTTTGCTCCTCCCCTGCGGACGGCGCAGGCGGCTCATCGCCACGGGAAGCGCGGCTCGCTCCGGCAATCATGCTGACCGTTTTCAGTAACTGTTCCATTTCCGGCACCCCGCTTTCGCCCAGTTGTTCCAGCAGCCATGTACGGATGGTTTGCAGGCGCCCTTCAATCTGCCCGATAGCTTCAATACCGGGTTGGCCGCCGCGTACCAGTTCATCTATCAAACGCACCCGACCGCCCGGGTAACCCGCGCATTCGGTTTTACTGCCATCCAGCAGCGCCTGTGCATCGCGCACATTCAGCTCATCTCCATTGCTGCGTAACAGTATCGACTGGCGCAGCGTGGTGGTGAGCGCGGATTTGTCGCTCAGCGCAGCCAGCGCATTAATACGGTAGAAGGGATCGAATTCACCGCCATCGGTAAGCGACGGCCAGAGATGATCCCAATACAGCGCCAGCGCCTGGCCCAGCAGCAGCAAACCGTCGGCGTAACCTTCCAGCCCGCGACGACGCGTCCATGCATGGGTCAGCGCCAGCATGACGCGAATATCTTTCGTGCGTTCCAGCAGCGAGGTGGCCAGTTTTTCCACGCGGTTCCAGTCGGCGGGTTCGGCAGGAATGATCGTGTTGCCGAACTGCTGCTCGGCTTTACCGAGGCTGGCCTGTTCCATCGCCTGGAAGTCGGCGTCATACTCCAGATTCTCGCCGCACGGTTGCTCCGGCGTGACCGGAGCCAGTAAAGAGTCAATCGTCATCCGCAACCTGCTTATTCAAACATCGGTGGGTAAAGACCGTGGCGACCGGGTCTGGCGCCCCCCGCCGGGTCAAACAGCAGCGTAAAGAGCTGCCCGGTAAAATTGCCGCTATGTACGTGTGTATAAAGCGGATAGCCGTCGCTGCGGTTGGTCCACCAGAAACTGATCTGGCGCAGCGGGTCGAAACATTCGGCGGCCTGATTCCAGCCAATGGTCGATTCGCCGTCGCCTTCGTAACCGATCACATCAAGAATTTCCGAGCGCGATTCCGGCGCAACCAACTGCACGGGCGGAATCGACAGCAGCGCCTGATCGAGCTGTTCCGGCGAGTAGCCATTGCGGATAGCGTGCAGCAGCGTGCGGCCCAGTTGCTGATACCAGTCGCCCGCCTGCGCCAGATGGCGCGGTGTCCACTCCAGCGGGTTGATCGCCATCAGCGCGCAAATCGGGTACTGGCGCCCGACGCTGTCGCGCCCCGGCAGCAGACAGCCCATCTGCACTTGCTGCCCGCCAAGCATAGGCGGGACAACAAAATTCCATACCGGCGCATTGCCGAACTGGCGATCGCTGGCACGCTGTTCCTCTTTTTGCCAGTTCATCAACCCCACCTGGAACCAGTGGGACCACTGCCGTTGCAGCGCATCGGGAAAGCGGCGCTGTAAAAAATCACCGGCACTCGGCAGTTTTCCGTACCAGCTGATTGCTGAAGTCATCGTCATTGGCGTTCCTTTGCAGTTCAAGGACATGCGAAACGGGGAAGCTGGAACGGGTTGCGGATGCTGTTCGGCGCAAACTCCAGCGTCACCTGATGCCCGTCAATGGTGAATGTCGCCTGGCGGCTAAGGCTGCTACTGCCGGGGCTGACGCGGGCTTTATCGAAAAAGCGATTCAGTGCCCACGCGCCGTTGGTGACCAGCGTCGCGGTTGTGCCGCTGGCCAGACCGAGCTGCATCCGTACCTGGTTGGTTCCGCCCGATCCCGGCCAGTTAACGATTTGTACCGCCTGCGGCCCGTGGCTGTAACGCAGAATTTGCCCGTCCACATCCAGCGTCATGGTCAGGATGCTGTTATCCATACGCACCGTGCGCACGGTTGTGCGAAACGACGGCGTGGTGCTGCCATTGGCAAAGAAAGCATCGCGGATAGACTGCGCCTGCTGGAACGGCACCAGCAAACCTTCGCTGCCCGGCAGCGTTTTGCCGTCGATACCTGGCATAAAGCGCCAGGTGGACTGCGTGGTGTCGACTTTATTGGTCAGGTTATCGCGAAAGAAGGTATCCATCAGACCGGTGCCCGGCGCGAACATGCGCGCCAGATCGTCCGGCGTCACTTCGCTGCTGGCTGAGCGCACCAGCGGATAACGCCCGGCGATGGCCTGACGGCAGAAGCTGCCCACTTCAACGCTGATACGCTTGCGAACATTTTCCAGATCCCGGCGCTGAGTATCGCTGCTGGCTCCCACGGCCATGTTGCTGAACATGGTTTGCAGGCCGCCGGGCAGACGTCCGGCGCTGGCCTGTAAACGGCTGATCGCTTCCCCCCCCGGCGGGGGCATCCCGCTGTTGGCAGCATCCTGAACGGCGGTCAGATAGCGGTACAGCTCATCAACCTGCTTGAGAAAATCATCAAAGACGATGGTTTTCCCGCCTTTTTCCAGCGGCTGCGCCAGTTCGATAATCGGCGCGAAGTGTTCGGTTACACGCTGTTCCGGCGTCTGGCTGGCCGCAGCATTGGTGGTTTGCTCTGCGCCGTCGTGGTTACTGAACAGGGTTTCCAGCATCTGCGTACCACGGTTAGTACTACCAGCGTTTTTCGCTTTTTCAGCGTCTTCCGGCTCATCCCGCGTCAGTTTCAGTTGCTGGCTCAGGTTGAGCACCAGCCGACGCAGCGGTGAGTTGTTGCCGGAGAGCAAGCGCGCCGTATTGATGCGCTGATTCAGATCGGCACTGTTATTAAGCTGAATGTCGCTTAAAAAGCTGTCCCACAGAGCGATAAAGTCGCGGGCGTAGAGCTGGCGCACCGCGTTATCCGTCTGTTGTTTATCTTCCGGCTGCGTGGTCGCGCCCAGTACCCAGCTATCATCTTCATGCAGGGAAGCGGTGACCGGTGCGATCTTTGCGTTGAAGGTATTCCAGTAGCCGTCCGGCGTGTACAGCCCCGGTAGACCTTCACTCACTGGTTTGCCGCTTTTGCGCGAAAAGACCAGCTCGCTTTGCGGTCCGCCCAGTGAAGCCAGTGAAACCGGCTTCAGGCTGTCATCATGTTCCAGCAGACGTTTCAGACGACCATAAACGCGCGTGGAGAGCGGCTGCTGGTTAATCATTGCCTGCTCGCGGCTGATTAACGCCTCATCTTTGGCGTACGGCGACGACTGAATTTGCGGCTCCAGCAACTGCGTCAGATGCCATTCAAGCTGGCGGATCTGCGCTTTGGTGACGTTCTGCGGCAGATTGCGCTCCAGATTGAGCATCACCCACGAGTGCAGGAATTTGCCGTCGTAATGTTTCGGCTGATAGAGCATCTGGTAGGCTTTCAGCGCTTCGTAGCTGTATTCCACATCGCTGCCGTTATCGTTGCGCAGCCAGGTGGTAATGCGCATCGCCACTTCCGGTAACAGCATCTGTTGCAACGCTTTCTGGTACAGCGTCTGCGAGGCGTCAGCCACATCGTTACCGCGATACAATCCCATACGGCGGGTGATCGGCGGATTGTTGATGTCGAAGGCGTCACTCTGCGGCAGCGCGGCAAGCCCGTTCAGCAGCGGCAGCATGGCAAACAGATCGCCCTGCTGGCGGTTACGCAGCGCTTTGATCTCCTGATCCAGCGCCGGCACTTTGGCCTGCACTTCATCAAGATAATCTTTGTTATTGCCGTAGCTGGTCAGCCACAAGGCGCTGATAACAATCAGCAGCGCCAGCAATGCCGCATAACCGGACCAGATCACCGCCCGGCTGCGTAGCTCCCACCAGCGGTTTTGCCCGGCAATACCCGCTTCCTGGAAGATGACGTTTTGCAGCACATGCTTGATAAAGAAGCTCTGCCCTTTCCCGCCCGGTACCGGCTCATCTTTACTCACCGAATCCCAGTTATCTCCGGCTTTACCCTGCGGTAGCGAGAGCGCCCGGCTGAGTTCACCCATCACGCGGTCGAAAGGCAGGCCTTCCTGCGTACCGCTGGCGAAGTAGATACCGCGCGGCGAGAATTCGGTTTCGAAATTAGAGCGGGCAAACAGCGTGTTCAGGTAGTCAGACAGCAGCGGGCGAAGTGCGGCGAACTCCTGCGGAAACAGGAAACATTCCGCGCGTGCCTGCGCATCGCTTTCCCGCAACAGCGTATCCGGCAGCGCCGCATCCAGCCGCTGCTGTAACAGGGCAAATTCCTGCAGAAAACTGCCCTGCAAGTCAAAATCCGCCAGTCTGGCTTTTTCCCACGGGAAGGTGAAACCCCAGATCTGGTCGCGCTGCGCTTTATCAAAACCGGCAAAATAGGCGCGAAAACCTTTCAGCAAGTCGGCTTTGGTTACCAGTACATAAACCGGGAAACGAATGCCCAACTGCTCATGCAACTCGGTCAGCCGCTGGCGCAAATTGAGCGCCTGTTCGCGGGAGGCTTCTGCGGATTGCGTCAGCAGATCGGCGATGCTGATCGTCACAATCACGCCGTTAATCGGCTGGCGACGGCGGTATTTTTGCAGCAGACCGAGGAATTTCGCCCATTCGCTGGCATCCTGAACCTGCTCGCTCTCCTGCGTGGTGTAACGACCGGCGGTATCCAGCAGCACCGCTTCGTTGGTGAACCACCAGTCGCAGTTACGCGTTCCGCCAATGCCGCGCAGCGCGGTTTTACCAAAGCGATCCGCCAGCGGAAATTGCAGGCCGGAGTTCACCAGCGCAGTGGTTTTCCCGGAACCCGGCGCACCAATGATCACATACCACGGTAACTGATACAGATACTGAGTGCTGAAGCGCTGCGTCCACTGTCCGCGCTGGCCCGGCTGGTTAAAGTGGGCTTTTTTCAGTACCTGTGCGGCCTCTTCAAAGCGCTCATTAAGCACTTGTTCTTCACTGTTCAGGCGTTTGCGCTCGACCGGATCTTTGGCTTCTTCGCTTTTCAGGTTGTCCATCAGCTTACGGTTGAGCCAGGCATTATAGAGGCGCGGCACAATGTGGCTGTGAACCCAAATCAGGTACATCACCGCAATGGTGATCATGCGGTTTTGCTCTGACTCAAGCGGGCGGGAGTCGACGACGGAGAGCAGCGGGCCGATCATCCAGATCACGGCAGCCAGCCCCGTCACGCCAAGGAAACCCCACAAAATGCGGTTGGTCAGCAATGAAAGCAACATATTCATCCTTTAGTTTCCTTGCGGCAGTCCGTTCAGCTCGGCGGCCGTATTTTCCGGCGACACCAGCAAAGTAATCTCTACGCGGCGGTTGCGGGCGCGGTTTTCCGGCGTGTTATTCGGCGCGATCGGGTTCATCTCCCCTCTCCCTTCCGCTTTCACGCGTTCCGGCTGCGACAGATGTTTTTGCAGCAGCGACTGTACCGAGCGCGCGCGCTCCAGAGAGAGCTCGTAGTTAGAGGCGAATCGCGCGCTGCGGATCGGCACGTTATCGCTAAAGCCGACCACCAGAATGCGGCCGCTGACGTTGTTCATCGCCTGGGCGACGCGGTCGATCACCGGTTCGTAGCTGTCACGCGCCACCGTTGAACCGGAAGCAAACAGCCCGTCGCCTTTTAAGGTCACCACGCTGCGATCGGCTTCATCGCGCACCGCCACCAGCCCTTGCTGAATTTCCGGGCGCAGGAAGGCGCTCAGATTAAGCACTGGCGGCGCACTCACTGCTGGCTGGGCAATAGCCGCTTCCGGCAGCTGTGTTTGATAGATTTTCGCCAGCACCGGGCTGGTGTTATCGCCAAGCCGCCAGTTAAGCACAATATAGAACAGACAGGCGAGGAAGCCCGCCAGCCCGACGCAGGCCCATAATGGGATCACCGGACGCCAAAGTTTGCGCATCACCGGTTGATCTTCCGGGTGCGGCGAAAGCGGCGGCGGATAGTTACCACGCACGCCACGGATCATCTGCCACAGGCGCTGTTTGATGGTTTCCAGTTGCGTACGGCCGTTGTCCATCACCCGGTAGCGGCCTTCAAAGCCAAGCAGCAGGCAGAAGTTGATCAGCTCCAGCAACGCGATGTGCTCGCGCGGGTTTTGCGACAGCCGCGCCAGCAGCTGGAAGAACTTCTCTCCGCCCCAGGTTTCGTTGTGGAATGTCACCAGCAGACCGCTGCCGGACCAGACGCCACGGCTACCCCAGGGCGTCAGCGCCGCGGCTTCATCCAGCGCGGTACAGAGGCAGTAGCGCGCGCCCACGATCACCTCGTAGGCCAGCCCGGATTGCTGACAGCGCACTTCAAAACGGCGGATTTCATCAATTAAATGCTGACGCAAACCGCTTTGATCGTCATGAGAGACCGAATAGCGGATTTGCGGTATCGCATTAAGTAGCGGGTTTGCCGCTGCGACCAAAGGATTGTTACCACTGGCTCCTGCCAGAGCGGCATCACTGCCGGCGGCGTTTTGTTCCTGCATATTGTGCGCTCGCTCTCTTATTCAGTCGGGCTACGGATGGCCCAAAACTCCATATCAAGACCCGGGAATTCGCCCGCCAGATGCAGTGCGAAAGCCCCCGATTTCTCCATTTCGTTCCAGAGTTCGCCGCCTTTTTCCAGCTCGAAATAGTTGTAACCGGCATGCCACGGAATTTGCGGCGGCGCGACCGGCATGGCGCGCAGCATCATGCCAGGCAACTGGAGCTGTACCAGATCGCGGATTTTGGTGACCGGGGCGACTTTCATCTGCGCCGGGAAATGGGTTTGCAGGATTTCGCCCGGCACGCTGGCCTTGACCGCCAGCACAAAGCCGAACTCGCGCGCCATGCTGGTATTCGGCAGCGTGGCGACATTCAGGCCGTGAGTGCGTTCGGTGAGCGGAAGCTGGATAGCGTGCTCTTCCATCACCAGCGACAGCCCCTGGCGCAGCATCAATTGCAGTTTGCTGAAGCAGCCCGCGAGATCGTCATGGTCATAAACCGGCAGCGCCTCTTCCGGCGAACGCGTAGCGGTCCAGGTCGTCAGCTCCGTGGCGAACGGCAGCCAGCTTCGCCACAGCTCTTCCGGGTGGATCATCGGCAGTGTTTTCAAATGCGCCACCTCGCCAAGATGGTGATTGATCAGCGCCAGCAGCGTAAATTCCACCATTTCCGAGGTATTAAAACGCCCCGGCTGACGCAAACGCTGACCTATTTGCTGGCTACGCTGCACCAGCAAGCTTTGCAGATCTTTGAGCGCGCCATACAGCAGCGGATTATTGATAGCATTGAGTACCGGCGGGATATAACGCGTATCGAGGCGAACGTGATTATCGTTACGCTTCTCCAGCACGTGCACCACGCCGATGGACGTCCATTCGGCGCTCAGATCTTTTTCCAGCATCAGTTTTAGCCGCAAGCGACCAAACTGCACGGCAGCCGGTCCGACGGACATGGCGTTGTCATCATCCACTTCGCTTTCCCAGGTGACGTAACGCGCCAGCGAATCTTTCTCTTCGCTGAAAATGACTTCATCCCGTCCGCCGCGCCGCACCGGTAACGCCAGCACCACGCGCTCATTGTTGGTGTTGTCCGGGATAGCCAACGGCGCTGGCGCCTGGCGTGCATCGTGGAAAGAGAAAAAAGTGCCGTCCGGCAGTAAACCACTGGCAGAGCTCAGGGCGATACAGCCCTGACGCAACATCGCGTCATCCAGTTCAAGATCCAGGTAGCCCCAAAGGTACGGGCGTTGCAGTGTCCCCCACTCACGAATGTGATGTTGCAGGTAACTTTCCGCACGCTGAAAATGATGAGGACGCAGAAACATACCTTCGGTCCATATGACCTTTTCTGCTTTATTCATACTGTTTTCCTGTTTAGGCTGGCGCTATTTGGAAATGACGCGAATTCCGTTGATGTCGAGGAAAAGATTCGCTTCCAGTTCGTCCGCAGAGGATTTCCAGAATTCGTAGAAGTGGCTCTCACCCTGCACCGGAAGCGGCAGGGAGATACGCCATTTCTTGCCATCCAGAGCCTGATATTCCGCGATCACGCCTATGTAACGCGCCTCCGGCGCGCTTTTGCCACTCAGCGTTTTCGACAACTGGCCGGGCATCAGGAAAAATTCATCACTGTTGAGCAGGTTGGCACCCAGCACGCTGTCAGCGTTATTTTGCAGCGACCAGAAATCGGCAGACATAAACGTGGCGTCCGATTTCAACAGCAAAACCCTGACTTTAAGAGGAGCGGACTCATTGATTTGCGGATGAGCCCTGAACTGAAGGTTATAGCTGGTAGGTACGCTGTGTGAAGAAGATCCACAACCGCTGGCCAGGGTGGCCAGCACAAAGAAAAACACCAGACAGAACTGGCGCACAACAGCATTATTATTCATATCTGGCACTCGTCACGGCTGGATTAATCGATGATCCAGGTTCCTGAGTTAGCGTTTTTGCAGGCTTTGCCGCTGCCGTCTACCGTCACGCAGGTCTGTTTTTTCGGCGCGACTCTGCGACGACGGTCTTCACGCAGCGTTTTGTCGTACAGCTCGCTTTTCACTACGGCACGCATCGGCACATAACCAATCAGTTCTTCCTTTCCTTCATCGGCCAGCGCCATCCAGAAGTGCTCTACCTGTCCCAGAACAACATAGGTTTTACCGGCTTCAAGTTGGCGGATCACTTTGCCGCCGAAATCCGGTTTGCTCATAACGGAAGCCGGATAAAGCGCGCGATAGTTTTGGTTAATGGCAGTAAATTCGGTTGGAGCAAGCACTGCATAACGGTGAGTTAAGGTAACGCCATTCACTTCACTGGTAACAATGGTGTCGTCGCCTGGAGCCGGTTTCGGTGGCGCTTTACACCCACTAACGCCAAAGACAAAAAGAAGAGCCAAGACCATTCGCATGTTCATAGAGTTTTTTCCATTGCAAATATATTACTGTGTTGACCTGGAGCGTTTCGGAAAGTAGCAGTTAAATCGCTCTAAATAACTTCATCCTTTTCCAACAAAACGCCGTGATAATGAATAAAAGGCATAGCTACCGCACGAGCCTGCACAAAGCAAGGCCGCAATATTATTACTTTTCATTGACTATCATGACACGATTTTACAGATAGGATTATTCAATTCAATATGATCTCCGACCTGTTGAAATAGGATTATTTAATTTTTTTGCAAATTAGGACAATTCTCAAGAAAAAATTTCACTTGAGGAGAGAATTATTAAAGATAGCTGTCCATAACGCCAGTTTATTAAAATGCAAATCCATAACCAACTGAAATTAAATAGATAATACCTATGATTCTTTTCTTAGCATATACTGAAAATAATGTGATAAGAGTAATCCTAAAAGCATAAATACACGAATAAATACTACAATATCTGGTAGTCTCAATTCCAGATTAAATGCAGGGTTTAAGAGCTTTTACGCCCTATTTCGGATTCTTTTGTCAGTATTGGCGAAATATATTGAGCAAAAAGCATCTATTTACCGGGCATATATAGTCACGTACAAAACTATTTCATAGCGGTACCGCGGGTTGTTTCGCGCGAGAACATTCTTTGTATGAAATTATTTAGCGGTGCTTAACCGCTTCTGAATCCACATTAAATGAAACCTTTCAGCCATGTCGATTTGCCGCAATATTGTCTATTTTTTGCTCTCTGCATATTTGATCGCTAAAAATAACCCAGCCGTATTGATCAACCTTCGTCACACTTCTGCGGAAAAAAACCGCATTTTCGTCGTAACCAGACGGGGAAATAGTCTGGAATCGTACAAAATGCCAAACGGAGCACGCGATTTATCTGATATTCGACTAAGGTTTGGACAAGATTGATGTCAGCGGTGCCGTGATGCGCCAGCTCAAGGAGAATGATTGATGATAAAACCTGTTATGCGCCAGCCGCGCTCGCTGTTGCTGGCAATGCACGTCGTTTTAGGTGGAGCATTACTTGCTGTTGTTCCTCAGGCGCTGTCCGCAGACGCCCCGAATGCGCAGCAATCACCGGATATCCTGCTCGGCCCGCTGTTTAATGATGTGCAAAGCGCCAAACTCTTTCCCGATCAAAAAACCTTTGCAGATGCTGTACCCAAAGGCGATCCGCTGATGATCCTCGCGGATTATCGTATGCAGCGTAACCAGACCAGTTTCGATTTGCGCCACTTCGTTGATGTTAACTTTACCTTACCGAAAGAAGGCGAAGCCTATGTTCCGCCTGAAGGCCAAAGCCTGCGCGAGCATATCGACGGCCTGTGGCCCGTGCTGACACGCACAACCGATAGCGCCGGTAAATGGGATTCCCTGCTGCCGCTGCCAAAACCTTATGTTGTGCCTGGCGGTCGTTTCCGCGAAGTCTATTACTGGGACAGCTACTTTACGATGCTGGGCCTCGCTGAAAGCGGACACTGGGACAAGATCAACGATATGGTGACCAACTTCGCGCACGAAATTGATACCTGGGGACATATTCCCAACGGTAACCGCACCTACTATCTGAGCCGCTCCCAGCCGCCGTTTTTCGCCTTAATGGTCGAACTGCTGGCTACCCATGATGGCGATGAGGCGCTGAAAACCTGGCTGCCGCAGATGGAAAAAGAATATCGCTACTGGATGGAAGGCGTCGATAGCCTGCAACCGGGTCAGGCCAGCCAGCGCGTGGTAAAGCTGAATGACGGAACCGTGTTAAACCGTTACTGGGACGACCGCGATACGCCGCGTCCGGAATCGTGGCTTGATGATGTCACTACGGCGAAAAATAACCCTAACCGCCCCGCCACGGAGATCTATCGCGATTTGCGTTCCGCTGCCGCCTCGGGCTGGGATTTCAGCTCGCGCTGGATGGATAACCCGCAGCAGCTCGGTACCATTCGAACCACCAGCATTGTGCCCGTGGATCTGAACGCGTTGATGTTCAAAATGGAAAAAATGCTTGCCCGCGGCTATCAGGTTTCCGGTGATGCCGCAAAGGCCAGTCACTATGAAGCCCTTGCCACCGCTCGGCAGAAAGGTATTGAAGCCAATCTGTGGAATGAAAAAGAGGGCTGGTACGCCGATTACGATCTGAAAACCCATAAAGTCAGAAACCAGCTTACGGCAGCGGCGCTCTTCCCGCTGTTTGTCAACGCGGCGGCGAAGGATCGTGCGGATAAAGTCGCTGCCGCCACGCAAGCGCGACTGCTGAAACCCGGCGGTATCACCACAACTACCGTGAATAGCGGGCAACAATGGGATGCGCCTAACGGCTGGGCACCACTGCAATGGGTTGCCGCCGAGGGGCTGCAAAATTACCAGCAGCAGAAACTTTCGCAGGAAGTGAGCTGGCGCTTCCTGACCAATGTTCAGCACACCTACGACCGTGAGAAAAAACTGGTGGAAAAATATGATGTCAGCACCACCGGTACAGGCGGCGGCGGTGGAGAGTATCCGCTGCAGGACGGCTTTGGCTGGACTAACGGCGTCACGCTGAAAATGCTGGATCTGGTGTGCCCGAAAGAGAAACCCTGCGACAACGTGCCGCAAACGCAACCTGCATCCGCCTCACAACAACCTGCGCCTGCCGAACAAAAAGCCGCGCAGTAAACATGAAAAAGGCCGCAGCAATTGCGGCCTTTTTACTGAAGCGTAAGTTTTAATCTCTGCGCAACAGCCTGAACACTGCCAGCACGACAATAGCGCCGACGACCGCGACAAGGAAGCTGTGCAGATTAAAGCCGGTAATATCGCCGCCAAAACCAAACGTTGTAGCCAGCCAGCCCCCAACCACCGCCCCCACAATCCCCAGAATACAAGTCAGAATAAATCCGCCGCCATCCCGTCCGGGCATGATTAATTTAGCAATAATGCCAGCAATCAAACCAAAAAGAATCCACGCGAGAATGCCCATTTTACTCTCTCCTTCTGCTTGTTTCGTTTACATGCACGCACCACAATGGCGGCGCGTTAGCTACAGTATAGTTGTCGGCGACAAAACTTTTTCATCTCACAGACTTAATCCCACTCTTCAGGGAAAATTTTTCGCAATATTTGTATTAAGTTCTGTCTGAAATTGCCGATAACCCAACGACGGTGTGTCAGTCATCAAGGAGCCATTCGGCGTGAGCAATTACAGTGAGCAGTTCCTGAAACAGAATCCTCTGGCCGTACTGGGTGTTTTGCGCGATCTGCAAAAAAACCAGGTGCCTGTCTGCATTACCTGGGGCAGCGGTCAGTTCATCAGTAAGATACTGGAAGTCAATCCGGAAGAGCTGGTGATGGATTTTGGTAGCCAGGAGTATGAGAACAACGCAGTGCAGCGTGCAGGGAAAGTGACCATTACCGCTGAAACACAAGGCGCCAAGGTTGAGTTTACACTGCCCGGGCTCGCAGCCGGTGATTTCCAGGCGCTGCCGGCATTTATTACCTCGCTGCCGGATTCGCTGTGGTTTATTCAGCGCCGTGAATATTTCCGCATTAGCGCCCCGCTCCATCCGGCTTATTTTTGTAAAGCGTTGATGCCGGACAAAAGCGAGATCCGCTTTCGCCTGTTCGATCTCTCATTGGGAGGGATGGGCGCCCTGCTGGATGGCGAATTACCCGCAGCACTGCAACCGGGCATGCGCTTTTCGCAGGTGGAACTGGACATGGCGTCCTGGGGACAATTTTATTTTGACGCACAGCTGATTGCGGTCGGCGAGCGCAAAGTGGTGGACGGGAAAAACAGCACCATCGTTACGCCACGCCTGAGCTTCCGCTTTCTGAATGTCAGCCCCGGCGTTGAGCGCGAGCTCCAGCGCATTATCTTCGCCCTGGAGCGCGAGGCGCGCGAACGCGCCAACCGGGTGCGCTGATTACATCGCATCCATCGCTTTTTGAACTTTCCAGATATAGCGCGGCGCTTGCGGCGCGGGGTGTTTTTCCGCCACGTGTTTCAGAAAAGCGTCAGCGCTCAAATCATTGATCTCATCAATCGCTTCGTCGCGATCCGACGAGAACGTCCGCAGTAATGCCCCGGCGCCGTTAACGTAGGAGACCACCAGCGCGTACTGCATCACCTGCTGGTTGCGGATCCCCGCCAGCGGCCCGTGTTCGAGAATGCTTAAATAGGCCGCGCCCATGGAAATATTGCGTTCGGGATTTTTCAGTTCACTGCTGGAGGGTTGACCGCTCCATCCCATATAGCGGTAGACTTCACGTCCGGCGGTTGACGCTTTCAGTTGCATCAGCCCCACCGCATTGGATTTACTCACCAGGTTCGGGTTTCCCCCGGATTCCACGGCAATCATCGCCGTCAACAGCCGTGGGCTGACACCCCACGCCGCGCCCGCCTTTTCGGTGATCGGCATCCATTGCATCGCCCGTTTCACCGGCACTTCCGGATTCCAGTCCGGCTGGCGGTAATCTTGTCTTGAACTACATCCGGCCAAAAGTACCACTAAAAAAGCAAACCATCTTAATTTCACGCCAACAAATCCTTCTTCGAGGGGCTCATCACTGCGGATGACAACGATACAGGTTAGCGGCATGATAACTGTTTCCCTATAGATGTCAGCAAGGAAATGCCATGTCCACCATCCATTTGATTGCCCCTTCCGGTTATTGCATTAATCAGCACGCGGCGGCACTTGCCGTCGAACGTCTGACGCAGCAGGGGCATCACATTGCCAATCCATCCGTCATCACCCGGCGCAGCGAGCGGTTTGCCGGCAGCGATGAAGAGCGTCTGGCCGATATCAACGCACTGGCAACCCTGGCGGGCAATAATACGATTGTGATGGCGGTGCGCGGCGGCTATGGCGCCAGCCGTTTGCTGGCTGATATCGACTGGCAGGGCATCGCAGCGCGTCAGCAACAACAACCGCTGCTGATATGCGGCCACAGTGATTTTACGGCTATCCAGCTTGGTCTGCTGGCAACCGGCAAGGTGGTTACCTTTAGCGGGCCGATGCTGGCGGGTAATTTCGGCGCAGACACGCTGGATGCCTTCACGCAGGAGCACTTCTGGCGCGCACTGACCAACCCGACCTTCAGCATCGAGTGGAACGGCGTTGGCCCACGATGCCATGTTGAAGGCACGCTGTGGGGCGGGAATCTGGCGATGCTAACTTCACTTATCGGCACGCCGTGGTTGCCGTCAATGCCGGGCGGCATTCTGGTGGTGGAAGATATTAATGAGCATCCTTACCGCGTTGAGCGAATGCTTTTGCAACTGCTGCACGCCGGAATTCTGGCGCAGCAGCAGGCGCTCATTCTCGGTAGTTTCTCCCACGCGCAACCTAACGATTATGATGCGGGCTACAATCTTACAAAGATGGTGGATTACCTGCGTTCACAGCTGACTATCCCGGTCATTAGCGGGCTGGCCTTCGGCCATGAGCCGCAAACGGTAACCCTGCCGTTAGGCGCGTTTGCTCAGCTGCAACATACTGATAAAACACGCCTGACGCTGACCGGTCATCCTGTGATCTCCGGGTAAAAAAAGTGCTTAATGTTCTTATTAAAACACTGTTTCTGCCGTTATTATGAAGTGAAGTTACCAACCCCGGGTTTCCGGCCCGGGGGATTCCCACTGGCGAGGATTAAGGAGAAGCACCACATTGGACGCTGAGGCGATAATTAGTCTGTTTATTCTGGGTTCTGTTCTTGTAACCTGTAGCATCTTATTGAGTTCTTTCTCTTCCCGCCTTGGTATTCCTATCCTGGTCATTTTTCTGGTCATCGGTATGTTAGCCGGCATTGACGGTATCGGCGGGATCCCGTTCGATAACTACCCGCTGGCTTATATGGTCAGTAACCTCGCGCTGGCGATCATTTTGCTGGATGGCGGCATGCGAACCCGCGCCAGTTCCTTTCGTGTTGCGCTCGGCCCTGCGCTTTCGCTCGCTACTGTTGGTGTGCTGGTCACCTCCAGCCTTACCGGTATGATGGCTGCGTGGTTGTTCAAGCTCAACCTGATGGAAGGGCTGCTGATTGGCGCGATTGTCGGCTCCACCGATGCGGCGGCGGTGTTCTCGCTGCTGGGAGGCAAAGGGCTGAACGAACGCGTTGGCTCCACGCTGGAGATCGAGTCGGGCAGTAACGATCCGATGGCTGTTTTCCTGACCATCACGCTGATTGAGATGATCCAGAAGCACAAAGCCGATCTCGATGTGATGTTCCTGGTGCATATCGTGCAGGAGTTTGGTCTCGGCATTCTGCTGGGCGGTGCGGGCGGCTACCTGCTGCAACAGATGATCAACCGTATCGCCCTGCCGCCAGGTCTCTACCCGCTACTGGCGCTCAGCGGTGGTATTCTGGTTTTTTCCCTGACGACGGCCCTGCACGGTAGCGGCATTCTGGCCGTTTATTTATGTGGTTTTGTGCTGGGCAACCGGCCGATCCGCAATCGTTACGGGATTCTGCAAAACTTCGATGGTCTGGCCTGGCTGGCGCAAATCGCCATGTTCCTCGTGCTGGGCCTGCTGGTCACGCCGTCCGATCTGCTGCCGATTGCCGTCTCTGCCCTGATCCTCTCCGCATGGATGATTTTTATCGCCCGTCCGCTGTCGGTGTTCGCCAGCCTGCTGCCGTTCCGCGGTTTCAATCTGCGTGAGCGCGTGTTTATCAGTTGGGTGGGGCTGCGCGGCGCCGTGCCGATTATTCTCGCTACCTTCCCGATGATGGCCGGGCTGGATAATGCGCGGCTGTTCTTTAACGTTGCCTTCTTCGTGGTGCTGATCTCGTTGCTGTTCCAGGGGACCTCGCTCACCTGGGCAGCGAAAAAAGCCAAGGTGGTGGTGCCGCCGGTCGGCTGGCCTGTTTCTCGCGTGGGGCTGGATATTCATCCGGATAATCCCTTCGAGCAGTTCGTCTACCAGCTCAGCGCCGATAAATGGTGCGTGGGCGCGGCGTTGCGTGATTTGCACATGCCGGAAGAGACGCGTATTGCGGCGCTGTTTCGCGGTAACAGTCTGTTGCATCCGACCGGCAGCACGCGGTTGCGGGAAGGCGATGTACTGTGTGTCATTGGGCGCGAGCGGGATCTCCCTGCGCTCGGCAAGCTGTTTAGCCAGTCGCCGCCGGTCGCGCTGGATCAGCGTTTCTTTGGCGATTTTATCCTCGAAGCCGATGCCAAATTCGCCGACGTGGCACTTATTTACGGCCTGGAGGAAGGGCTTGAGCACCGCGATAATCAGCAAACGCTGGGCGATATCGTACAGCAACTGTTGGGTGCAGCACCGGTGGTAGGCGACCAGGTTGAGTTTGCCGGAATGATCTGGACGGTGGCCGAAAAAGCCGACAACGCGGTGTTAAAAGTGGGCGTCAGAGTAGCAGAAGACGAGGCGGAATAACCGCCCCGCAGTAAGTTACACCGTCACAACAGGCACGCGCGGCGCCAGTGCGCACATCAGTTCGTACCCAACCGTGCCTGCTGCCGCAGCGACTTCATCGATTTTTATCTCCTTGCCCCACAGTTCAACCGGCGTACCGATACCGGCCTGCGGGCAAGGCGTTAAATCGACCGTAAGCATATCCATCGAAATCGCGCCGACCGTGCCGGTGCGAATTCCATCGACCAGTACCGGCGTGCCGGAAGGCGCAATGCGCGGATAACCATCGGCATAACCGCAGGCCACCACACCGATACGCTGCTCCTCGCTCGCGCGATAGCGGCAACCATAACCGACCGTTTCGCCCGCTTTTAACGTTTGCACCGCGATAATTTCGCTGCTGAGCGTCATCACCGGCCGAATACCGCTGTTGGCGACATCCTGCCATTGACCGGAAGGCGATGCGCCATACAGCACAATACCCGGACGCACCCAGTCGAAATGCGCTTCAGGATGCCATAGCGTCGCCGCAGAGTTGGACAACGATCGCGGCGCATCCAGCCCTTCCGCCGCCTGCGCAATACGCGCCATCGGCCCGGCGATGCCGTCCGGGCGTTCAGCTTCGGCAAAGTGCGACATCAGGGTAATGCTGCTTACGTTGTTAATCGCCCGCAGTTGCTGCCACACGGTATGCACGCGATCCGGCATAAAGCCAAGGCGATTCATGCCGCTGTTAATCTTCAGATAGATATCCAGCGGCGCTTGCAGTTGCGCATTTTGTAACGCCTTAATCTGCCAGTTGCTGTGCAGGCTGGTGGTCAGCCGGTATTTATCGAATAGCGGTAATTCATCGGCGTGAAAAAAACCTTCCAGCATCAGAATCGGCCCTTTCCAGCCGCGTTCACGCAGCAAAATGGCCTCTTCGAGATTCAGCATCGCAAAACCATCCGTGCTGGCAAGCGAACGCCAGACACGATCGATACCGTGACCATATGCATTCGCCTTGACCACTGACCAGACCTTAGCTGTTGGCGCAGCCCGACGCACGACCTGTAAGTTATTGCCCAACGCCTGCAAGTCCAGCGAGGCCATAATCGGACGAGACATCATTTTTCCTTATATTTATCAGTTATGAACGCCATGCAGATGCTGTGCGCGTGCCGGGGTAAAGCCGGGTAAATAGCGGGCAACGGAGAGATCGTCAGCCGCAATAGCAGGCGTTTTGCCGGACATTAAATCACTGAGCAACTGGCCGGAACCACAGGCCATCGTCCAGCCCAGCGTACCGTGACCAGTGTTGAGCCACAGATTTTTATACGGCGTACGGCCAACAACCGGCGTACCGTCCGGCGTCATCGGACGCAGGCCGGTCCAGAATGTCGCATCTTCAACGCGACCACCGCGCGGGAAGAGATCGCGTACCACCATTTCCAGCGTTTCGCGACGCGGTTGCAGCAGCTCGGTGTTGAAACCGACAATTTCCGCCATGCCGCCGACACGAATACGCTTATCAAAGCGCGTAATGGCGATTTTGTAGGTTTCATCGAGGATAGTGGAAACCGGCGCGCCGTCTTCCTGCGCGACAGGAATCGTCAGTGAGTAGCCTTTCAGCGGGTATACCGGAATATCAACGATGCCTTTCAGCAGTCCGGTTGACCAGGAGCCGAAGGCCATCACATACGCATCGGCTTTTACCACTTCTTCGCCGCACTTCACGCCATAGATGTTTTCGCCTTCATACAGCAGACGATCCACCGGAGTATTGAAACGAAAGACCACCCCGGCCTGCTCTGCCATGCTGGCAAGTTGCTGAGTAAAAAGCTGGCAGTCGCCGGTTTCATCATTTGGCAAACGCAGGCCGCCGGTTAATTTGTGCGCCACTTCCGCCAGCGCAGGCTCTACCTCAGCCAGACGTGCGGATTCCAGCAACTGGTAAGGAACGCCTGCATCCTGCAACACGGCAATGTCGCGGGTGGCGTTTTCATACTGTGCAGCGGTGCGGAAGAGCTGCAAGGTACCGCCCTGCCGCCCTTCATACTGAATACCGGTTGTCTCACGTAGCAACTTCAGGCAGTCGCGGCTGTACTCTGCCAGCCGCACCATACGCCCTTTGTTCTCTGCATAGTGCCGGGCGTCGCAGTTACGCAGCATCTGCCACATCCATTTCAGCTGCGATGAGGTGCCGTCAAGGCTGATAGCAAGCGGTGCATGGCGCTGGAACATCCATTTGATGGCCTTCAGCGGCACACCCGGCGCGGCCCAGGGCGCGGCATAACCGGGGGAAATCTGCCCGGCATTACCGGCGCTGGTTTCCTGTGCCGGACCAGGCTGGCGGTCAATGACCGTGACATCATGACCCGCCTGACGCAAATACCAGGCACTGGCGACGCCCACAACGCCGCTTCCCAATACAACAACTCGCATATCCCTCTCCTGTGAGTAAAGCACAATCGTCTAATTACAAATTGATAACCCAGATGAAAATATTATTCAACATATGGCTTTTTTATGGTGACATTCCTCACAGCCTCACCGTATCACAAGGCCTGCGATTATTTAGCATCTCCTGCTGCGCGACATTTCGCCGCAGTATAAAATTTTGCAAAAGCAGCGATTAAGGCCGGTGACAGGATCAAAAATCGCGAACAAAAAAAGTGCCATGACGTACAGAATTGATTGCGTGTTCTATGCTTGAAATGAGACGCTCCATACAGAGAGTGTTCTAACAATGAGGGCGCGCTAATGGCTACGATTGACTCAATGAATAAGGACTCTATTCGTCTGAGTGATGGACCCGACTGGACTTTTGATCTACTGGATGTCTATCTGGCCGAAATCGACCGGGTGGCAAAACTTTATCGCCTGGATACTTATCCGCATCAAATTGAAGTCATTACTTCAGAACAGATGATGGATGCCTACTCCAGCGTCGGTATGCCAATCAACTACCCTCACTGGTCGTTTGGTAAGAAATTCATTGAAACCGAACGGCTCTATAAACACGGGCAACAGGGGCTGGCTTACGAGATTGTCATTAACTCCAACCCGTGTATCGCTTATCTGATGGAAGAAAATACCATCACCATGCAAGCGCTGGTGATGGCGCATGCCTGCTATGGGCACAACTCTTTCTTTAAGAATAACTACCTGTTCCGTAGCTGGACCGACGCCAGTTCGATTGTCGATTACCTCATTTTCGCGCGGAAATACATTACCGACTGCGAAGAGCGGTACGGCGTCGATGAAGTCGAAAAGCTGCTCGACTCGTGCCATGCGTTGATGAACTACGGAGTGGATCGCTATAAACGTCCGCAAAAAATCTCGTTGCAGGAGGAGAAAGCCCGGCAGAAAAGCCGCGAGGAGTATCTGCAAAGCCAGGTGAATATGCTGTGGCGTACGCTGCCGAAACGCGAAGAGGAGCCAACCATCGCCGAAGCGCGCCGTTATCCGTCTGAGCCGCAGGAAAACCTGCTCTATTTTATGGAGAAGAACGCGCCGTTGCTGGAGTCATGGCAGCGTGAGATCCTGCGCATCGTGCGTAAAGTCAGCCAGTATTTCTACCCGCAAAAACAGACGCAGGTAATGAATGAAGGCTGGGCGACTTTCTGGCATTACACCATCCTTAATCATCTCTATGACGAAGGGAAAGTGACCGACCGCTTTATGCTGGAATTCCTGCACAGCCACACTAACGTTGTGTTCCAGCCCCCCTATAACAGCCCGTGGTACAGCGGGATTAACCCGTATGCACTTGGCTTTGCCATGTTCCAGGATATTAAGCGTATTTGCCAGTCACCGACGGACGAAGACCGCTACTGGTTCCCGGATATTGCCGGTTCCGACTGGCTGGACACGCTGCATTTCGCCATGCGCGATTTTAAAGATGAAAGCTTCATTAGCCAGTTTATGTCGCCGAAAATCATGCGTGATTTCCGCTTCTTTACCGTGCTGGATGACGATCGCAATAACTACCTGGAGATCGCGGCAATCCATAATGAAGAGGGATACCGGGAAATTCGCTCGCGCCTGTCGTCGCAGTACAACCTCAGCAACCTGGAACCCAACATTCAGGTCTGGAATGTCGATCTGCGCGGCGATCGCTCATTAACGCTGCGTTATATTCCGCATAACCGCGCGCCGCTGGATAAAAGCCGCCGCGAAGTTCTGAAACACGTGCATCGCCTGTGGGGGTTTGATGTGCTGCTGGAACAGCAAAATGAAGATGGCAGCGTGGAACTGCTGGAAAGATGCCCGCCCCGCCAGAGCAGCCTGTAACGAAAAAACCCTCTGTACGCAGAGGGTTTTTTTTGCTTAACGGACCTGCAATGCTAAATCGCCAGGCATCGTTTTTTGCATACGGTGCCAGATTTCACCGCTTTCATGGCCGTAACGACGCACCAGCTCATAGACTTTTTCGTACTGCGCCTGTTCACACACTTCGGCAAGCTGGTGATAAAAACCCAGCGCCAGGCTGCGGGCTTCCGGGCTGGAGAAGTAATGACGCCCGATGCGTGTGTACAGCCCTTTCATGCCGTTGAGGATCAGCCCATAGATCGGGTTGCCGGAAGCAAACGCCAGCCCACGGAAAACGTTGTAATCGAGATCGGCGAACGCATCGGCGTGATCTTCCACCTCGCGCGCTTTGGCCAATACCTGCAACGCTTGATCCGGATGCAGGCGGAATGCCGTACGAATAAAAATCGTTGAGATATTGGTACGCACCGACAGCAGATTATCGATCAACTGAGGAACGCTTTCGTGATCCAGACGCGCCAGTGTTTCGAGAATATTCAGCCCCGATGTTTCCCAGAAATTATTCACTTTCGTGGGTTTGCCGTGCTGAATCGTCAACCAGCCATCACGTGCCAGACGCTGCAACACTTCGCGCAACGTGGTACGAGTGACGCCGATCAGTTCAGAGAGTTCGCGTTCAGCCGGAAGAATCGATCCTGGCGGAAAGCGACTATTCCAGATACTTTCGATAATGTATTCTTCCGCGAAACCCGCCGGGCTCTGCGCCTTAATGACCATAGACAAATTTCCATTACACAGCTAAGCAAAGGACACTCATCATACCAGACCCCGTCCGGGGCAGGTAGCGTACGGCAAGAAGAAAAAAAGGGATCGCATCTCCATTTTCGTGATTTTACAAGGCTTAACCCTGTTTTAAGCAGGCCTTTCATTTGAAACAAACCAGAATCTATCAATATTTTGTTTCGCGCAAAATAGCAGCAAGTTTATTCCCAATTTGACATTCCGCATGATAAACATTCGATTACGTATTATTTTGATGCCTGCTAGTGGCCTCTACAATGATTTCGTTTACACTGCGTTGTCTACGCATCTCCAGGGAAAAGATTATGTTGCGATATTTAAATGAGTGCTCGCGTGGGCGCGGTGCCTGGATTCTTATGGCACTCACTGCGTTTGCACTTGAAATGGTCGCGCTGTGGTTCCAGCATGTGATGCTGCTGAAACCCTGCGTGCTTTGTATTTATGAACGTTGTGCGCTATTTGGCGTGATGGGCGCAGGTATTGTGGGAGCCATTGCACCTAAAACGCCGCTCCGCTATGTCGCTCTGGTTATCTGGATTTACAGCGCTTTTCGCGGTATCCAGCTCGCCTGGGAGCATACGATGATTCAGTTGCACCCTTCGCCGTTTATGACCTGCGATTTCGCCGCGCGTTTTCCTGAGTGGCTACCTCTCAATAAATGGCTACCGCAAGTGTTTGTTGCTACAGGTGATTGTGCAGAACGTCAGTGGGAGTTTCTGACGCTGGACATGCCGCAATGGCTGCTGGGTATTTTTGTTGCTTATCTGATTGTCGCTCTGCTGGTGCTGATCGCCCAGCCGTTCAAACCGAAAAAACGCGATCTGTTCGGTCGCTAAAAAAACGCTCCTTCGGGAGCGTTTTTTTATGCCTCACCTACCGGGCGCAAAACCGTGGCAGTTATCAGCGTCAGTCGTTGAAAAAACAACGGCGAACTGTTTGCGATTTAGTATAAAAAAGAGCCGTGGAGGCGGGCAGTCAATGTATCCATTCTGCTTTCAGGCGCGGCAATGACTCACTGCATTACCAGCCTCAACAGCTAAAGATCGTCTGACGCTTCGCTTCAGATTTAATTGACTGCGTACACCATTAATTTCACTGAAAATCTCAGGTGATATTTCGACGATATATAAAACGTGAAGGTGAAGAGCAATTAATTGCTGCTTAATAAATTAACGCTTTATTTTCGTGACAGAGGCTTCGGCAGATCAATCCGCCCATTCAGGTTTATTGAGGATATGGTCCTGCCAGTCCTGGACTTCCGACTCTTTCACTGCAATATGCCGTACCGAGATACGCTCCGCATGCATTGCCGCTTTCGAACCTGTACGCAGTGGGTGCCACAGCGGCAGCGATTTCCCTTCAGCCAGCAGGCGGTAAGCGCAACTCGGCGGCAGCCATTCGAAGGTGGGCAGATTTTCGCGCGTCAGCTTAATGCAGTCCGGTTCGTATTCGAAGCGCCGCTCGTAGTTGCGACACTGGCAGGTTTTGATATTCAACTGACGGCAGGCAACGTTGGTGAAGTAGATCTCGTCGGTGTCTTCATCCATCAGTTTATGCAGGCAGCACTGACCGCAGCCGTCGCACAGCGATTCCCACTCCGCGTCCGTCATTTGTTCGAGAGTTTTGCTTTGCCAGAAAGGAGTGTCGCTCATGATGAAATCCGCCATTGAAATCCAGGGTGCACCTTATAACCAGTCTGGCATGCGGATGCAAGTTTTGCCGCCGGATTAAGGCGGCAAATTGCCTTACAGAACGCGGGTCGACAGGGAAAAACCGTTGAAACTGACTTCCAGCTCGTCGCCGCTGTGCAGCGGACCAACGCCGTCCGGCGTACCGGTCAGGATCACATCTCCCGCTTTCAGCGTAAAGAAGCGGCTCATATAAGCGATCAGCGGTACGATTTTGTGGATCATATCCGCCGTGGTGCCCTGCTGGCGCACTTCACCGTTGATTTTCAGCCCGAGCGGCGTATTTTGCGGATCGCTGGTAAATTCCGCCGCCGGAATGAAACCGGAGATCGGGCAGGAGTTGTCAAAGCCTTTGGCTTTTTCCCACGGTTGCCCCGCTTTCTTCATTTTGCCTTGCAGATCGCGCAGCGTAAGATCGAGCGCAACGCCGTAGCCGGCAATCGCTTTTTTGACGTGCTCTTCCGTTGCCTGGCGCAATGTCGCGCCAATCAGCACGGCCAGCTCTACTTCGTGATGCACAGAGCCAAAATCCTGCGGCAGAGCCAGCGGCTGGCGAATATCGCACAGCGCGGTTTCTGGTTTGATAAACAGCACCGGCTCTTCAGGGGTGGCGCTCCCCATCTCCTGAATATGTTTCGCATAGTTGCTGCCAACGCAAACCACTTTACTCACCGGGTAATCCAGCAGTGCGCCCTGCCAGTTATGATGTTGATACATGTTTTTCCCCTAAGTAACACATTGAACATGAGCGAAAAATGACTATCCGCGCCGTCTGACAGTTTGTCAAATCTCAATATGTTACGGCTTTTGCCGCAAGGAAAATAAGCAGCGGCAGAAAATTCTGCCGCTGTGGGGGGAGATTATTGTTTGTCGTTATCAGCAAGATGCTGTTTGAGTAAATTTTCCGGCGGTGGCGGTAATTGCAAATAATAGCCCTGAGTGGTCAGCGCCTCTTTTACTTTTTCCAAATCGGCACCGGCCAGTTTTTTACGCCCGTCGAGGGGTAAAATCATTGCCAGCTGCGGTTGACCAAAACTTTGCATTAAAGTTTCCGGCACGCGGGAAAAATCGTCTCTTTTTTCGACATACAGATAAGTCTGATCGCGTCGGGTACTTCGGTAGATCACACAAAACATACTTTATACTCGGAATTAGCGGGTGGTTACTTGCCTGAATATAATAGTGACTATAACATGCCTGATAGTCTTCGGAATATTGCTCCGTATGCGAGCGATAATAGCAAAATGAGTAAGGTCAGGATGTCAAACACGCCCATCGAGCTAAAAGGCAGTAGTTTTACCTTATCAGTGGTTCACTTGCATGATGCAAAACCCGAGGTTATTCGTCAGGCGTTAGAAGACAAAATCGCTCAGGCTCCTGCTTTTCTACAACATGCCCCCGTGGTTGTTAATGTCTCTGCGCTGGAAGGCCCCGTTAACTGGCCCCAGTTACAAAAGACTATTGCCGCAACCGGGCTACGCGTTGTCGGCATCAGCGGTTGTAAAGATACCGAACTGAAAGCAGAAATCGAACGTGCCGGGCTTCCCTTACTGACAGAAGGCAAAGAGAAAGCGCCGCGTCAGGTCAGCGCCCCGGAACCCGTACCGGTTGTTACTCCGGTCACAAAAACACGCTTGATTGATATGCCCGTTCGTTCCGGTCAGCGCATTTATGCACCACACTGTGATCTGATTGTCACCAGCCACGTTAGCGCAGGCGCTGAGTTAATTGCCGACGGCAATATCCACGTCTACGGCATGATGCGCGGACGCGCACTGGCGGGTGCCAGCGGTGATAAAGACGCACAAATATTTTGCACACATCTCACGCCGGAGCTGGTCTCCATCGCGGGAGAATACTGGCTGAGCGATAAAATCCCGGCCGAATTTTATGGCAAAGCAGCGCGTTTGCAGTTAATTAACGACGCTTTGACAATTCAACCCTTAAATTAAGCCCTTTTAACAAGGAACTCCTATGGCACGCATTATTGTTGTTACTTCGGGTAAAGGGGGCGTTGGCAAGACCACCTCCAGCGCGGCCATCGCTACTGGTTTAGCCCAGAAGGGCAAAAAGACCGTGGTTATCGATTTCGATATTGGGCTGCGTAACCTTGACCTGATCATGGGTTGCGAGCGCCGCGTCGTGTACGATTTCGTGAACGTCATTCAGGGCGATGCCACGCTGAACCAGGCGCTGATTAAAGATAAGCGCACGGAAAATCTCTATATTCTCCCGGCGTCGCAGACTCGCGACAAAGACGCCCTCACCCGCGATGGGGTGGATAAGGTGCTCGAAGATCTGAAGAAAATGGACTTCGATTTTATTGTCTGCGACTCCCCGGCGGGCATCGAAACCGGTGCGCTGATGGCGCTCTATTTCGCCGATGAAGCAATTATTACTACCAACCCGGAAGTCTCGTCTGTACGCGACTCTGACCGTATCCTCGGCATTCTGGCTTCCAAGTCGCGCCGCGCGGAAAATGGTGAAGAGCCGATTAAAGAGCATCTGCTGCTGACCCGCTATAACCCCGGTCGTGTGAACCGTGGCGACATGCTGAGCATGGAAGATGTGCTGGAAATTCTGCGTATCAAACTGGTTGGCGTGATCCCGGAAGATCAATCCGTGCTGCGCGCGTCGAACCAGGGTGAGCCTGTGATTCTGGATACCAACGCTGACGCCGGTAAAGCATATGCCGATGCCGTCGACCGTCTGCTGGGAGAAGAACGCCCTTTCCGCTTCATCGAAGAAGAGAAGAAAGGTTTCCTCAAACGCCTGTTCGGAGGATAAGTTATGGCATTACTCGACTTTTTTCTCTCCAGAAAAAAGAATACCGCCAGCATTGCGAAAGAGCGGCTGCAAATTATTGTTGCGGAACGTCGTCGTAGTGACGCGGAACCCCATTATTTACCGCAGCTCAAGCGGGATATTCTGGAAGTGATCTGCAAGTACGTGCAAATCGATCCGGAAATGGTAACCGTGCAGCTGGAACAAAAAGGGGACGATATTTCCATTCTTGAACTTAACGTTACCCTGCCGGAAACGGAAGAAACGAAATAAAGCTCCCGTTTTCCGGGCATAAAAAAAGGCAGAAGAAATTCTGCCTTTTTGTTTATTTCAGCGAAATACTGTGATTATTTACAGTTATTAATTCGGGTATTCTGCTAATAATGTTTTCAGTTGATCGGCCATCAATTCTCCGCGCCAGCCGCTGATTAATTCCGGCAAAGTATTCTGCGGTTTTAACTTCCAGTGCCAGTTCAGTAACTGATTAATCTGCCGACGGGAAGCCATCAGCTCAACGCTGATATTGTGGCTTTCGCTGATGGTCTGCACCAGCGCTTTGATCGCTTTGAATGCTTTACGATAACCTGGCATATCCATCAGATTGAGCAGCGGCTCCGGCAATTCCTCTTCCGGCAGCGCCTGCGCCTGCGCGACCAGCGCCAGCAGCGTTTTCCCGTGGTAACGGATCTCACTGCCGGAAAGGCCGATACTGTCCAGTTCGCCCATGCTGGAAGGCATATAGCGCGCCACCGCCCACAGGTTCTCTTCGCGCACCACAAAATTAACCGCCAGATCGCGCTCACGGGCTTTACGCAGACGCCAGTCTGCCAGCAGGCGCAGGCAGGCCAGCTGGCGCGTACGCAACTGCCAGGCGTTGCCAATCTCGCGCCACGCCTCTTCCGGGGCCAGCACTTCCTGGCGGCGCTGCATCATCAGGCGACACTCATCCAGCGCCGCTTCCAGCCGCCCGGCCGCGCGGGTTTCCGCCATCAACTTGTCGGCTATCGGCAGCAGATACCAGACGTCAGCGGCAGCATAATCACACTGGCGCTCCGTCAGCGGCCGCGCCAGCCAGTCGGTGCGGGATTCGCTTTTATCAATCGTCAGGCCGGTAAACTCTTCCACCATCGCGGCAAATCCCCATGACAGCGGACGACCGCAAAATGCGGCGAGGATCTGGGTATCAATCATCGGCTGCGGATGTACGCCGAATGCGTTGAGGAACACTTCCAGATCTTCACTGCCGGCATGCAGGTATTTGATTACCTGGGTGTTGATCAGCAGATCGCGAAACGGCGCCCACTCGGTAATGGTCAGCGGATCGATCAGTGCCGTATGTTCGCCATCAAAAAGCTGGATCAGACCGAGTTGCGGATAGTAGGTACGGGTACGGACAAATTCGGTATCCAGGGCAATGGCCGGGAACGCGCTGGCGGCTTCACACAGCGTAGCCAGCCCGTCATTCGTCGTTATCATCTGGTAATTCAAATCATCATCTCTTTAGTTTGCGCCCATAAAAAACGCCGGCTTAACCGGCGTTCAGGCGACTAACGCATAGCTCAGGCTTTATTGTCCACTTTGGCGCGCGCTTCGTCACGCAATTCTCGCCGCAGGATCTTGCCAACGTTCGATTTTGGCAGTTCATTGCGAAATTCGACCAGCTTCGGCACTTTATATCCGGTGAGCTGGCGACGGCAGAAGGCGATTAGTGCATCTTCGCTCAGCGACGCATCTTTTTTCACCACGAAGATCTTCACCGCTTCGCCGCTGTTTTCGGACGGAACCCCTACGGCGGCCACTTCCAGTACCCCGGCATGCTGCATGACAACATCTTCGATTTCATTCGGATAGACGTTAAAGCCGGAGACGAGGATCATATCTTTCTTGCGATCGACAATGCGCAGGAATCCCTCTTCGTCCATCACCGCAATATCACCGGTATGCAGCCAGCCGTCGCGGATAATTTCATCCGTGGCATCCGGGCGCTGCCAGTAACCCAGCATCACCTGCGGCCCTTTTACGCACAGCTCACCAGGCTCGCCCGGCGGCACTTCGTTGTTGTTGTCATCTACCAGTTTGGCTTCAGTCGACGGCACCGGCAGGCCAATGCTGCCGCTGTGATAATCGATATCGTGCGGGTTGACGCTCACCAGCGGCGCGCATTCCGTCAGGCCGTAGCCTTCAAGCAGATACTGACCGGTCAGTTTCACCCAGCGATCGGCAACGGCCTGTTGCACCGGCATACCGCCGCCAGCGGAAAGATGCAGCGAGGAGAAATCCAGCGAGCGGAACTCTTCATTGTTCAGCAGCGCGTTAAATAATGTGTTCACACCGGTCATTGCAGTGAACGGATATTTGCTCAGCTCTTTGACCAGCCCCGGAATGTCGCGCGGGTTGGTGATCAGCAAGTTCTGCCCGCCGAGTTCAATAAACAGCAGGCAGTTCATGGTCAGCGCGAAAATGTGATACAGCGGTAGCGCTGTGACAACCAGCTCTTTGCCGCGGTGCAACAGCGGCCCGTAAGTTGCGTTAACCTGCTCCAGGTTCGCCAGCATGTTGCGATGAGTGAGCATCGCCCCTTTTGCGACACCGGTTGTACCACCGGTATATTGCAGAAACGCCAAATCCCCGGCGACAACTTCCGGCTTGACGTACTGCATGCGATAGCCGGTTTGCAGCGCGCGACGAAAAGAGATGGCATCCGGCAGGTGATACTTCGGTACCAGGCGTTTCACGTATTTGACGACAAAGTTCACCAGCGTGCCTTTCGCCGGAGAGAGTTGATCGCCCATGCGGGTCAGAATGACGTGACGTACCTGCGTCTTCTCAACGATCTTTTCCAGGGTATGCGCAAAGTTGGAGACAATCACAATCGCGGAAGAGCCGCTGTCATTCAGTTGATGCTCAAGTTCACGCGGGGTGTAAAGCGGATTCACGTTCACCACAATCATGCCCGCGCGCAAAATGCCGAACAACGCGACCGGATATTGCAGCAGGTTTGGCATCATCAACGCAACGCGATCGCCCTTTTTCAGCCCCAGTCCTTGCTGTAAATAAGCGGCAAATGCCCGGCTACGCTCTTCCAGCTTGCGGAAGGTCATCACCTCGCCCATGTTGATGAAGGCGGGTTGATCGGCGTAATGCGCGACGGAGTGTTCAAAAAGTTCTACCAGGGATTGATAACGGTCGGGGTTGATCTCCGCCGGAACATCGGCGGGGTAACGGTTAAGCCAAACCTTCTTCAATGAATCACCTCTGAAATGAGTATTTTTGGTCATCACAACCCCATTTAATAAACAAGCCGTTAACATAATATTAACTCAGCGTACCAGTTTATTAATTAAGCGAATTGAAGGTTGCGAAGCCCGTCACTAATTATTTTTGTTATACACAGCCACAGACAGAAACAGCGGCTTAGCCGCTGTCTCATTTATTCAATAAAACAAGAGATTACTCTGTCACGATGGTCTCTACACGGGCGGGTTCTGGCGGGTACCAGCCCCAGCCAGGATAACCTGTTCGCCATCCGTGTCGGCCAGGCGGCCCCCAAAACCACGGGTCTATCGGCTGAGGCGGCATCATCACTTGTTGGGTCAGATGCCAGCGTTTATAGCCGGTCGCCTGCATCACCATAAATTTGTAAGGGGCGTCACCGATTTTACCATCCGCAGTGCCGGTGATCGGTCCAACCACTGTGACCAGCTGATTACGGAAATCAACCGGATCGAGGAAGCCGTTAACTTCCGCATAAATTCGCCCGACCGACGGCTCGCCCAGTACCGGACGGGCGCCGCTGTCGAGCGGTACGGAGGCGATCTCCAGACGGGTTTTCCCCTGCTGATTCTGGATATCAACGACTTTGCCGCCGAAGCGGGCTTCCTGGCCGACGTACAGCGACGGCGCACTCATCACCCGGACTAAATCGTCCTGCGGCGTGGGACTGGTTCCTTTAATCGCGTCAGGCACAGAAACACAACCACTCAACACCGCCGTTGCCAATCCTGTCAGCAACCAGCGCATAACTCTTTTTTGACCCGCCATGATGCGACTCCTTCACTCAGTTGTTATTACTGAGATTCATTCCCGGCCAGGAAGTTTCTTCCATGCCACTTCGTTACGTAAATAAACCGGTTCAGCGTGCTCGACGGCAACGGTTTTCTTTGCTGCGAACAGTTGTTGCGCAAGCGGCAGCATATCTTCTGCAGTCGGGAGCAGAATTTCACCGTCTGTCAGCGTCAGCGCATTACCGTTACCCATCTCCGGCCATGCCGGCCAGCCGGTACCGACCGTTGCCCATTGACCTTCAAGTTGCTGAAGACGAGCGCTCACTGCTTCCGGTTTGAGCACCGCTTCTGTCTCTTCGCCGTGCCAGACGCCCTGCTCGTCACGCTGGTATTCCGCCCAGTAGACTTCCCCCATACGTGCATCAATCGCGGCAAGTACGCGGGTTGCGCCAGTTTTACGCCATGCGCCCTGCGCCATTGTTGCCAGCGTTGAAACGCCAATCATCGGCAGTTCGGCGCCCAGCGCAAGGCCCTGCGCAATACCAATACCAATGCGCACGCCGGTAAAACTCCCCGGCCCGCGGCCAAAAGCCAGCGCATCAAGTTGTGTCAATTTAAGATCGGCGTCACCCAGCACATCCCTGACCAGCGGCAGGATGCGTTGGGTATGTTCACGTGGGCAAAGTTCGAAATGAGCGAAGGTAGTACCATCGTTCCACAGGGCGACAGAACAGGCTTCTGTGGCGGTATCAATAGCCAGAATTCGCATGGGTATAGCGGTCCATGAAAAACAAAATGGCGCGCATCTTACCACAGTCCCCGGCAAATTACTGCGCCGGGCGCGCAGCAAGAAATTCAACGGCGCGGCGAATATCCCGTGTGCGAGGCGCGGGCGGCAGGCTGGCGAGGAACACCGCGCCATAGGGCCGCATCACCAGGCGGTTATCGCAAATCACCAGCACGCCGCGGTCGTCGATGTCGCGGATCAAACGCCCGACGCCCTGTTTCAGCGTAATGACCGCATCCGGGAGTTGCACCTCATCGAACGGATCGCCGCCGCGCAGACGGCAATCTTCCATGCGCGCTTTTAACAGCGGATCTTCCGGCGAAGTAAACGGCAGTTTATCGATGATCACCAGCGACAGCGTATCGCCGCGCACATCCACGCCTTCCCAGAAACTGCTGGTTGCCACCAGCAGCGCGTTACCGGCGCTGACGAACTGTTGCAGCAGCTGGCCTTTACTGGTTTCGCCCTGCAACAGCACCGGCAGACTCATCGTGGCGCGGAACTGCTCTGCCAGTTCGCGCATCATGGCGTGCGAAGTACAGAGCATAAAACAGCGGCCATTGTTGGCTTCAATCATTGGGCGCAGCATAGCCGCCAGTTGCCGGGCTGAACCGGGCTGGTTGGTCTGCGGCAGATTGCGCGGCACGCACAGCAGCGCCTGATGCTGATAATCGAAAGGACTCGGCAGCAGCAGCGATTCCGCCTCGTCGATCCCGAGACGCGCCGTAAAGTGATGCAGATCGTCATTCACGGAAAGCGTCGCCGAAGTGAAAATCCAGCTCCCCTTTTTCTGCGCCATCACCTCTTTGAACTTATCCGCCACCGTCAGCGGCGTCAGCGCAAGGGTGAAGTTGCGCGAGGTGCATTCATACCAGTAGCTGTAACCAGGTTGATTAATCTCTTTCAGACGCTTGAGCCGCGCGCGGTAAGTGGTCGCCCGCTCAAAAGCGGCATCAAGTAGCGCCGAGCGGCCAAGGGAGAGTTTCGCCACGTCGTAGCACAATTCCAGCGCATCATCGAGCAGCAGCAGCGCGCGCTGGATATTGGCATCGCCCAGCAATTCACGCAGGTTACCGCGATAACCGGGTTCACCAAGTTGCAGACGGAAATCCTGCGTGCTTTGCGCCAGGCGGTCGGCGCATTTTTGCAGCTGCGCGGTATCTTTTAATTCGGTGCGATAAGCAATGGTGAAATCTTTCGCCAGATCCAGTAACTGGCGGCTGGAGAGCGACTGGCCGAAATACTGGCTGGCGATGTCCGGAAGCTGGTGCGCCTCGTCGAAAATCATCACGTCAGCCTCCGGGATAAGCTCACCGAAGCCGCTCTCTTTCACCACCATATCGGCGAGAAACAGATGATGGTTCACCACCACCACGTCAGCATCCATCGCCTTTTTCCGCGCTTTGACCACAAAGCAATCTTTGTACATCGGGCAATCGCTGCCCAGGCAGTTGTCGTTGGTGCTGGTGACCAGCGGCCAGGCCTGCGAATCCTCGGCTACGCTGACGCAGGTGCTGATATCGCCATCGGTAGTCTGGTTTGACCAGGAGCGCAGAAGAATCACATCACTCAGGGTTTGTACCGGCAGATCGCCGCCAGCCAGCGCCTGCTGTTCCAGACGTTCAATACAGAGGTAGTTAGAGCGGCCTTTCAGCAGTGCAGTACGCCCGGTGAATTCCAGCGCGTTGGCTACCGTGGGCAGATCGCGGCTGTAGAGCTGATCCTGCAATGCTTTTGAACCGGTGGAGATAATCACTTTTTTACCGGCGCGTAAGGCGGGAGCGAGATAGGCGTAAGTTTTCCCGGTGCCGGTACCGGCTTCCACCACCAGCGGCTGAGTGTTGTCGATGGCCTGCATCACGGCGTGCGCCATCTGGCGCTGCGGTTCACGCGGTTTGAATCCCGGTATCGCTTTGGCCAGTTGGCCGTCTGTTGCAAAATCGTCCGTCACACTACCCCCTGGTTAAATCGACAGTGATTATGTCAGGGTGGGCGGATTTACGCCAGCCGGGTTTTTGTGGCACTCTTGCCCGCGACTGTATGGAAAATAAGAAGGTGTGTTATGACAATTGTGCGTATTGACGCGGCGGAGCGCTGGTCTGATGTGGTGATCCACAACCAGACCCTTTATTACACCGGGGTGCCGGAAAATCTGGACGCCGATGCGTTTGAGCAGACAGCAAATACGCTGGCGCAAATCGATGCTGTGCTGGCAAAGCAAGGCAGTGACAAATCACGCATCCTCGATGCCACTATTTTTCTGCCCGATAGCAACGACTTCGCCGCGATGAATAAAGCGTGGGACGCGTGGGTTGTTGCGGGCCATGCGCCTGTGCGCTGCACCGTGCAGGCAAAGCTGATGAATCCGCACTATAAAGTGGAAATCAAAATCATCGCCGCGCTGTAATTACTCGTCCTCTTCGTCTTCAAAGCGCGCCACGATCCGTTCGCCCGTGTGGTTGGCGCGCAACTCTGCAGCAACCTGCGTAATCGCCTGGCCGCTGCTCATGCCGCCGGCCATTAACTCCTGGATACGCTCCACGGCTTTTTGCTGCTGCTCGTGGCTGAGGGAAGGTAAACCTGCAAACATCGTGAACTCCTGCTAAATTATGGGCGCTAATTATTTCATGCGTCCGCATAATTCACCAGCCGAAGACGCAGATGAGGATCAATGAAGACGTTATCCCCCGCCGTTATTACGTTACCGTGGCGCCGCGATGCAGCCGAATACTACTTTGCGCCACTTAGCCAGCAGCCCTGGGCGATGTTGCTGCACTCTGGTCTCGCCGAGCACCCGCATAACCGTTTCGATATCCTGGTTGCCGATCCGCTAACCACGATCACGACCCGCGGCGAAATAACCTCGCTTAACGATAGGCGTGAAAGCCGAAGCGATCCATTGCAACTGCTGCAACAACAGCTGGATGCGCACAATCTGCATCCGGCACACAACCCGGATTTGCCCTTTCAGGGCGGCGCACTCGGTCTGTTTGGCTACGACTTAGGCCGCCGCTTCGAAAAACTGCCGCAACGTGCACAGGCGGATATTACCTTACCTGATATGGCCGTTGGCATTTATGACTGGGCGCTGGTCGTTGACCACCAATTGCAGCGGGTTACGCTGCTGAGCCATGCCGATGTCGATGCCCGGCTGGCCTGGCTGCAGGCACAACGCGCGCCGCAGCAGGACGATTTCCGGCTGACGTCGCCGTGGCAGGCAAATATGAGCCGCGCCGAATACGGTGAAAAATTCCGCCAGGTGCAGGAGTGGCTGCACAGCGGCGACTGTTACCAGGTTAACCTCGCTCAGCGTTTTCAGGCACACTATGTGGGCGATGAGTGGCAGGCATTTTCCCGCCTTAACCGCGAAAACCGCGCGCCATTCAGTGCGTTTTTACGCCTGCCGCAGGGCGCCATATTAAGCCTTTCTCCGGAACGTTTTATTCGTCTTGATGGCTCGCACATCGAGACGCGGCCGATCAAAGGTACGTTGCCGAGGCTGGCCGATCCGCAAGCGGATGCGCAGCAGGCGCAGAAACTCGCCGCCTCGCCGAAAGATCGCGCCGAGAATCTGATGATTGTCGATTTGATGCGTAATGATATTGGCCGCGTGGCGACGCCGGGTTCGGTACGCGTGCCGGAACTGTTTGTCGTCGAACCCTTCCCCGCCGTCCATCACCTTGTCAGTACCGTCACGGCAGAACTGCCGGAGGGGCGCCACGCCAGCGATCTGCTGCGGGCCGCGTTCCCTGGCGGCTCGATTACCGGCGCACCCAAAGTTCGCGCCATGGAAATTATTGATACTCTGGAACCACAGCGACGCAATGCCTGGTGCGGCAGCATCGGTTATCTGAGCTTTTGCGGCAATATGGACACCAGCATTACCATCCGTACGTTAACCGCCTGTGACGGGCAAATATACTGCTCTGCGGGCGGTGGGATTGTCGCTGACAGCCTGGAAGAAGCGGAGTATCAGGAAACTTTTGATAAAGTTAATCGTATCCTGCGACAACTGGAGAAATGATTCGTGGAGCAAGCGGCTTTAACTCTGGATGATTTTTTGTCACGTTTTCAACTGTTACGCCCCCAGCTCAACCCGGCGGTGATGAATACACGCCAGGCCGCAGTGCTGGTACCTGTAGTGCGGCGCCTGCAGCCGGGTCTGCTACTGACGCAGCGCTCTCCACTGCTGCGTAAACATGCCGGTCAGGTTGCTTTTCCCGGTGGCGCGGTCGACAGTACCGATACATCGCTGATTGCCGCCGCGCTGCGGGAAGCGCAGGAAGAGGTGGCGATCCCTCCCGAGGCGGTGGAAGTCATCGGCGTTCTGCCGCCGGTCGATAGTGTCACCGGCTTTCAGGTCACGCCGGTGGTGGGCATTATTCCGCCGGATCTTCACTACCATGCCAGCGAAGATGAAGTGGCGGCGGTTTTCGAAATGCCGCTGGCCGAAGCGCTGCGGCTTGGGCGCTACCATCCGCTCGACATCCATCGCCACGGTAACGCGCATCGCGTGTGGCTCTCCTGGTATCAGCATTATTTTGTCTGGGGCATGACGGCCGGAATTATTCGTTCGCTGGCGCTGCAAATTGGCCGCAAGCCTTGACTATACTTTACACATAACATTTTTGTGACAGCGTGCGCGCTATTAGTAATATCAGGGTTAGCCATTAGTTTAATTCATGTGAATAGTTAAGCTGACGGCTGTCATCCCTCTTACACTATGCGCAGTTATTACATCGTTACTGGAACGCCGGTAACCCTGTCAGGAGCGTTAATGTGATTAGTATATTCGACATGTTTAAGGTGGGGATTGGCCCCTCATCTTCCCACACTGTTGGCCCAATGAAGGCCGGGAAGCAGTTCGTCGATGATCTGGTCGAAAAAGGATTGCTGGAAAGCGTTACTCGCGTTGCGGTGGACGTTTACGGCTCACTTTCCCTCACCGGGAAAGGTCACCATACCGATATCGCCATCATTATGGGTCTCGCAGGTAATGAGCCTGCCACCGTCGATATCGACGCTATCCCCACGTTTATCCGCGACGTAGAGACTCGCGGTCGTCTGCTGCTGGCGCAGGGCCGCCACGAAGTGGATTTCCCGCAGGATGACGGAATGCGTTTTCACAGTGATAACCTCTCGCTGCATGAAAACGGTATGCGCATCTCAGCGTGGAATGGCGATAATGTGGTGTACAGCAAAACCTACTATTCCATTGGCGGCGGTTTTATCGTCGATGAAGAGCATTTCGGTCAGGAGACGGTCAGCGCCGTCAATGTGCCCTGGCCCTTCAAATCCGCCACTCAGATGCTGGAGTATTGCAAAGAGACGGGCTTGTCCCTCTCCGGCATGGTGATGCAGAACGAACTGGCGCTGCACTCGAAAAAAGAGATCGAAGACTATTTCGGTAACGTCTGGGCAACCATGCGCGCCTGTATCGATCGCGGCATGAACACCGAAGGCGTGCTGCCTGGGCCGCTGCGCGTACCGCGCCGGGCTTCCGCGCTGCGCCGTCTGCTGGTCGCCAGCGATAAACTCTCCCACGATCCGATGAACGTGGTCGACTGGGTGAACATGTTCGCGCTGGCGGTGAACGAAGAGAACGCTGCCGGGGGCCGCGTGGTGACTGCGCCAACAAATGGCGCCTGCGGTATCGTGCCCGCCGTGCTGGCCTATTACGATCACTTTATTGAATCCGTCAGCCCGGATATCTACATTCGTTACTTCCTGGCTGCCGGTGCCATCGGCACGCTCTATAAAATGAACGCCTCCATTTCCGGGGCGGAAGTCGGTTGCCAGGGCGAAGTTGGCGTAGCCTGTTCCATGGCAGCGGCGGGTCTGGCTGAACTACTTGGCGCAAGCCCGGAGCAGGTTTGCGTGGCGGCGGAAATCGGTATGGAGCATAACCTTGGTCTGACCTGCGATCCGGTAGCCGGGCAAGTACAGGTTCCCTGTATTGAGCGAAACGCGATTGCCTCGGTGAAAGCGATCAACGCCTCCAGGATGGCGATGCGCCGCACCAGCGCGCCGCGCGTCTCCCTCGATAAGGTGATAGAAACGATGTACGAGACCGGCAAGGATATGAACGCCAAATACCGTGAGACATCACGCGGCGGTCTGGCCATCAAAGTACAGTGTGATTAAATAAATCCGCGCCGTTCAACTGAGCGGCGTTTTTTTTGCGCTATTGCGCCAGCGGAATGATATTTCTCCGATTTGTCGTCGCTGCGTTAATTCCCCACTACACTTTCAGTGTCCTGGCAAGGATTTCACGTCGGGGAGTTCACAGGCGACAATGGCATGCAAACGGCTCAACGGATCATTAAACGATATCGACGGCGGCGCGCTATTGTCTCCGTGTCGGTTGCTATTGTCGCGCTTATTTTTACCCTGGCTTTCCGTTTTATTTCGGAGCGGAATTTAAATCACCAACGTATAACCGCGTTTACCCAACATGCTGTAAATACGTTTGATCAATTATTGCTGCCGCTGGCGGCGGGCAGCCATACGTTGATTCCATTGGTTGGTCAACCCTGCGCCAGCGTGCATTTGCAATTACGTAAACAGGCGGCCAGCCTGCAAACCGTGCGTGCTGTTGCGTTAATCCAAGACGGTATTCTTTATTGTTCCAGTATTTTTGGCTACCGCGATGTGCCAATAAAACAGGTGCAACCGTTCCTTCCCACCCGGGAACCCCTGTTGATGCTCTCGACAGACCAGACATTGCTGAAGGGTCGCCCGGTATTGATTATGTGGTACCCCACCTCTGAAGACGGGCAGGATGGCGTCATTGAAGCGGTCAATATCGATCTGCTGAGTGATTTAGTTCTGGAACCGCTGGCGCCGCTGATCACGCACGCTGTGCTGAGCGTAAGCGGCAAACATCTGGTGCATGGCAAAGGCATCATGACCACCTTACCACCGCTGGGAGATGAAAGAGCGTACCAGCGCGTATCAACGCATTTCCCTTTCAGCGTCAGCGTGAGCGGTCCGGGCGCGGCGAAACTCGCATTATTGCATCTGCCGTCGCAACTGCCGCTGGCGCTGATGATGAGTCTGCTGACCGGCTTTATCGCCTGGTTTGCGACCGCCAGCCGCATGAGTTTTTCCCGCGAGATCAACCTGGGGATTGCCGGACGCGAATTTGAGCTGTTCTGTCAGCCGTTGCTGAAAGCGCGCACATTAGAGTGTGATGGCGTAGAGATCTTGCTGCGCTGGCATAACCCGCGCCAGGGTTGGATCTCGCCGGAAGTGTTTATTTCGATAGCGGAAGAACATAACCTGATCGCGCCGCTGACACGCTACGTACTGATAGAGATTCAACAGCAACTGCATTTTTTCCCCGACGATGTCCATTTCCATATTGGTATTAACGCGGCACCGAGCCATTTACGCAACGGCGAATTGCTGCGGGACTTAAATCAGCTCTGGTTTAATCACCATCCGATGCAGCAATTAATTATCGAACTAACGGAACGCGATGTTTTGTTCGAAATGGATTCCCGAATGGTGCAGGATCTTCGGCGCCGGGGGGTAAAAATTGCGATAGATGATTTTGGCACTGGCAACAGCTCGTTGGCCTGGCTGGAACAGTTGCATCCCGACGTGCTGAAAATTGATAAATCCTTCACCAAAACCATCGGTACCGATGCCATTAATTCGATGGTCACCGATATGATCATCGCGTTAGGGCAGAGACTGAATATTGAACTGGTGGCCGAAGGGGTTGAAACCCCGCTACAGGCGCAGCATCTGCGGCAGCAGGGGGTAAATACCTTGCAGGGTTTTCTCTACGCCGAGCCAATGCCCATCAAGGCATTCCCGGCGTGGCTGGCGGGGCACAGGGAGACCCCATCAACGCGGCAAAACGGTCATGCTTTGCCTTTCACGCCGGGCTGAGGATCACTCCTCTTCGTCGTGTTCTGGCTGCTCTTTAACAATGCGTACCAGATCCACACGATAGTCGTTGGCTTCGATGACGGTAATGTGTAACGGCGCGATTTCCAGCACTTCGCCCGCCGGAGGGATTTGCCCTTTGGCGGAGATAACCAGACCGGCCACTGTCGCAACATCCTCGTCGTCATTGACCAGGTTATCAATGCCGAGCGTATGCTGTAACGCATGCAAATCGGTGGTGCCTTTCACCAACCAACCGTCGCCATCAGCCACGATTTCCGGCGTTTCATCCGCATCAGGGAACTCACCGGCAATCGCTTCCAGCACGTCCAGCGGCGTGACCAACCCCTGCACCATACCAAACTCGTTCGTTACAATCACAAAGCTGCCGCGCGCCCGGCGCAACACCGCCAGCAGTTTGATAGGATCCAGCGTTTCCGGCACCACAATTGCCGGGCTGGCCGCAGCGATAGCGGCGACATCAGCCCCCTCTTCCAGCGCCACCAGCATCTCTTTCGCGCGAACAATACCGATGACTTCATCCAGCTCGCCACGACATACCGGGAACAGGCTGTGCGGTGACGAGAGCAGTTGCTGACGGATCTGATCAACACTCAGGTTGGCATCCACCCAACTGATATCACCACGCGGCGTCATGATACTGCGCAGCGAACGGGACGCCAGCGTCAACACGCCGTTTATCATATAACGTTCTTCTTCAGCAAATGCGCCTTCCGGCACCGGCACCGTGGCCTGGCTATCGGTTTCGATTTGCGGGCTTGCCTGGCGACGACCGCCCATCAGACGCAAAATGGCATCGGCTGTACGCGCACGCAGCGGTAAATTCGACTGATGGCGAATAAAGTTACGTCGGGCAACCTGGTTGAAAAACTCAATGATGATGGAGAAACCAATCGCGGCGTACAAATAGCCTTTCGGAATATGGAAACCAAAGCCTTCGGCCACCAGACTCAGGCCGATCATCAGCAAGAAGCTCAGACAGAGCACGACGACCGTCGGATGTTGGTTAACAAAACGCGTTAGCGGTTTCGATGCCAGCAGCATCACCGCCATCGCGATAATAACTGCCGCCATCATAACCGGCAAATGGTTCACCATACCAACAGCGGTGATAACAGCATCCAGCGAGAAAACGGCATCAAGAATAACAATTTGCAGGACCACCACCCAGAAACTGGCATAGCCTTTTCCGTGCCCGCCATCATGTTCGCGGTTTTCCAGCCGTTCATGCAGCTCCGTTGTAGCTTTGAACAGCAGGAACACACCACCAAAAAGCATGATCAAATCGCGGCCGGAGAAGTTGAAACTGCCCACCGAGAAAAGCGGTTGGGTCAGGGTCACCATCCATGAGATCAGCGACAACAGGCCAAGGCGCATTACCAGCGCGAGCGACAAACCGAGCAGGCGTGCTTTATCACGCTGTTTGGGCGGTAGTTTGTCGGCAAGGATGGCAATAAACACCAGGTTATCAATACCCAGTACGATTTCCAGAACAACCAGCGTTAACAATCCCGCCCATATCGAGGGATCCATTAAGAATTCCATGACAGGCTCCTGCAACAAACGTGACTCAATGATGTGCGAGTATGCACAGGCATGATGGCATTGAACATATTAGGAAAGTGGCGGAAAACGCCGGAATGCGCGGCACTGAAAGGCCTTAAGGTGAACTGACGTCGGTGACGGTCCATACGGTGGGCTACGGCCCTTTACTCCTGACTAATTAAACGAACGGTAAACATAACAGAGAGCATTTATTGTTGGCAAAGATTTACCAGACTTTGCAAATTATGTGGATATTTTGCGCTCCGAAATTTCATCAACGCGAAACCTAAATTACGGATCTTCATCACATAAATTATTTTTTCACTATCTAAAATAATTCACGACGGAAATTAGTCTTTTGCTTTAACCCTTATATCTGAATCGATTCGGTTTACCGGGACAGATTCCACAATACACCTATTAACGGTGTGTTAACGACAAGAAGAAGGAGGTAGCAAGTGACCATTGCTATTGTTATAGGCACACATGGTTGGGCCGCGGAACAACTGCTGAAAACCGCCGAAATGCTGCTGGGCGAGCAGGATAACGTCGGTTGGATTGATTTCGTTCCCGGTGAAAATGCGGAAACGTTAATCGAAAAATACAACGCGCAACTGGAGAAACTGGAAACCAGCAAAGGCGTGCTATTTCTCGTCGATACATGGGGCGGTAGTCCGTTTAACGCTGCCAGCCGTATTGTCGTCGATAAAGAGCATTACGAAGTCATTGCCGGCGTAAACGTTCCGATGCTGGTGGAAACACTGATGGCCAGGGACGATAACCCGACCTTCGACGAACTGGTGGCGTTAGCCGTCGAAACAGGACGTGAGGGGGTGAAAGCCCTGAAAGCGCAACCTGTTGAAAAACCGACTCCTGCTTCTGCTCCTGCGGCGGCAAAAGCAGCAGCGCCTGCGAAGCCAATGGGTCCGAATGATTACATGGTTATCGGCCTTGCGCGCATCGATGACCGTCTGATCCACGGCCAGGTGGCAACTCGCTGGACCAAAGAGACCAACGTCACGCGCATTATCGTCGTCAGTGATGAAGTGGCAGCGGATACCGTACGTAAGACCCTGTTAACCCAGGTTGCCCCTCCCGGCGTAACTGCGCATGTCGTGGATGTCGCAAAAATGCTGCGCGTCTACAACAACCCAAAATATGCGGGTCAACGCGTCATGTTGTTATTCACTAACCCGACCGATGTGGAACGCGTTGTTGAAGGCGGTGTGAAAATCACCAGCGTCAATATTGGCGGTATGGCGTATCGCCAGGGCAAAACCCAGGTGAACAACGCTGTTTCGGTCGATGAGAAAGATATCGCAGCATTTAAAAAACTGAACGAACGCGGCATCGAACTGGAAGTCCGTAAAGTTTCAAACGATCCGAAACTGAAAATGATGGATTTGATCAGCAAAGTGGCGAACTAACCGCGGCGGCCTGATTAACTCAGTTTTCACACTTACGTCTGATTTAGCTATAGGAGAAGTACAATGGAGATTACCACTCTTCAGATTGTGCTGGTGTTCGTGGTTGCATGTATCGCCGGTATGGAGTCGATACTGGACGAATTCCAGTTCCACCGTCCGTTGGTGGCATGTACGCTGGTGGGTATCGTCCTGGGTGATATGAAAACGGGTATTATCATCGGTGGTACCCTGGAAATGATCGCGCTGGGCTGGATGAACATCGGTGCCGCGGTTGCCCCCGATGCCGCGCTGGCGTCCATCATTTCAACCATTCTGGTCATTGGCGGGCATCAGAGCATCGGGGCCGGTATCGCGCTGGCCATCCCGCTGGCCGCTGCGGGCCAGGTGTTGACCATTATCGTTCGTACCATCACCGTAGGCTTCCAGCATGCGGCGGATAAGGCGGCTGAAAGCGGCAACCTGACCGCGCTCTCGTGGATCCACGTCTCTTCCCTGTTCCTGCAAGCCATGCGTATCGCCATTCCGGCGGTAATTGTCGCCATCTCTGTCGGCACCAGTGAAGTACAAAGCATGCTGAACGCCATTCCTGAAGTAGTGACCAGCGGTCTGAATATCGCCGGCGGCATGATTGTGGTTGTAGGTTATGCAATGGTCATCAACATGATGCGTGCAGGCTACCTGATGCCGTTCTTCTACCTCGGCTTTGTAACCGCCGCCTTTACCAACTTCAACCTGGTAGCGCTGGGTGTTATCGGTGCGGTAATGGCGATTCTCTACATTCAGCTCAGCCCGAAATATAACCGCTCCGCAGGTGGCCCTGCTCCGGCGGCGGGTAATAACGATCTTGATAACGAACTGGATTAACAGGTGAACGACATGGTTGATATGACTAAAACTCCGACTGAGAAAAAACTCACCCAGAGTGACATTCGTGGTGTGTTCATTCGTTCTAACCTGTTCCAGGGTTCATGGAACTTCGAACGTATGCAGGCGCTGGGCTTCTGTTTCTCAATGGTACCGGCTATTAAACGCCTTTACCCTGAAAATAACGAAGCGCGCCGCCAGGCAATTAAGCGTCACCTCGAATTCTTCAACACCCATCCGTACGTGGCCGCGCCGGTACTCGGCGTTACGCTGGCAATGGAAGAGCAGCGTGCTAACGGCGCGGAGATCGACGATGGTGCGATCAACGGTATTAAAGTGGGTCTGATGGGGCCGCTGGCCGGTGTGGGCGACCCGATCTTCTGGGGAACCGTACGTCCGGTATTTGCGGCACTGGGCGCGGGTATTGCCATGAGCGGCAGCCTGCTCGGGCCATTGCTGTTTTTTGTCCTCTTTAATATTGTCCGCCTGGCGACACGCTATTACGGCGTGGCGTACGGTTACCGTAAAGGTATCGACATCGTTAAAGATATGGGTGGCGGCTTCCTGCAGAAACTGACCGAGGGGGCGTCAATCCTCGGCCTGTTTGTCATGGGCGCCCTGGTGAACAAGTGGACACACGTTAACATTCCAATGGTTGTATCGCAGATCACCGACCAGACCGGTAAAACGACGGTGACTACTGTACAGACCATTCTCGACCAGTTGATGCCGGGTCTGGTGCCTCTGCTGTTAACCTTCGCCTGTATGTGGCTGCTGCGTAAGAAAGTAAACCCGCTGTGGATTATCGTCGGGTTCTTTATCATCGGGATTGTAGGTTACGCGATTGGCCTGTTGGGCCTGTAACCGGGTATGTGTTAACCGGGGGCTTACCGCCCCCGGTTTTTATTTAAGGAGGAACAATGACTGTTACGGATAGCGTTCTGCTGGCGTTTGTCGCCGCCCTGTTTGCTTTCGCCATCTATGACGAATTCGTTATGCCACGTCGTCAGGGCACATCGCTGCTGACCGTTCCCCTGCTACGCAGAAGCCGCACTGATGGCGCTATTTTCGTCGGCTTGCTGGCGATCCTGATCTATAACAACACGATTAATGGCGGTTCCTCTTTAACGTTGTGGTTATTATCTGCGCTGGCATTGCTCGGTATTTATCTTTTTTGGATCCGCTCACCGAAAATCATCTTTAAAGAGTGCGGCTTTTTCTTTGCCAATGCCTGGATCGAATATAACCGTATTAAAGAGATGAATTTATCGGAAGATGGTGTGTTGGTCATGCAATTAGAACAGCGACGCTTGCTTATCCGCGTGCGAAATATCGACGACCTTGAGAAAATCTATAAGGTTATCGTTAATACTCAATAAGTTAAGATATAGCAAAATCTATATTTACCCGCATAAAAAATAAGCTATTTTATAGCCATTGCTATATTCAGGTGAAAATTTACTTATATTTATTAACGTTATTTTCACCTATAAATCTAAATGCAAATCGTTATCAACTAGTTACCGGAATTATATTTTTCGGTTGTTGTTTTATATTCTCAAAATATGTTAAGGTTCGTCCGTCGTTGGGGAGTAGCCGATTTCCGCTTATCCGGAAATGTACGTGTCAACATACTCGTTGCAAAACGTGGCGCGTACGGACTGAGTCTTTTTCAGTCAGGCGAGACCATTGGCACATTAACTGCTGTTTACTGGGGGCAGTGATGTGTTTATGGAATTCCCGGTCAGGACGTCACGATGAATCTCTCCGCCACTCTTCTTCTCGCTTTTGGCATGTCCATGGATGCTTTTGCTGCTTCCATCGGCAAAGGCGCGACGCTGCATAAACCTAAATTCTCTGAAGCTCTGCGCACGGGTCTTATTTTCGGCGCCATTGAAACGCTGACGCCGCTCATCGGCTGGGGCCTCGGTATGCTGGCAACCCAGTTTGTGCTGGAGTGGAATCACTGGGTCGCGTTTGTGCTGCTGGTGTTTCTTGGCGGGCGCATGATTATTGAAGGCGTGCGCGGCGATGACGGTTGCGAAGTGGAAACGCCGCATCGTCATGGTTTCTGGCTGCTGGTCACGACAGCCATTGCCACCAGTCTGGACGCAATGGCTGTGGGCGTCGGTCTGGCTTTCCTGCAGGTTAATATTATCGCCACCGCGCTGGCGATTGGTTGTGCAACGCTGATTATGTCGACGCTCGGGATGATGGTTGGTCGTTTTATCGGCCCACTGCTGGGCAAACGGGCCGAAATTCTTGGCGGTATTGTGCTGATTGGCATTGGCACACAGATCCTGTGGAGCCACTTCGCCGGTTAATCTTCCCGCTGTAAGCAGTGAATACTGAAATCCGTCTGGCAGCGGAAGCATTCCGTTGCCGCTAATTTTTCCCATACTTCCGGCTTCGCCCGCCATGCAAATGGCGTCATCTGTAGCAAAGCCACCGCTTCCTGACCGGTAAGGCTCATCTCATAAGCCAGCGCGCGAGTTTCTACTACTTTAAACCCTTCCATTGCTCCCGCGTTTTCAGCATGTAGTTTTACTTCGTCGTAGATTAACCCTTTCAGTTCCAGCAAATGACGAGGCCCAGGAGCAGCAGTAATAACAACACCACCGGGCTTGATTACACGCACCAGTTCTTCCGCTTTACAGGGAGCATAGATGCGAACCAGAGCGTCTATGCTCTTATCTTCAAACGGCAGACGATGGCTGGAAGCCACACAAAACATAACCTGCGGATAGCGTTTTGCCGCCGCGCGGATCGCGGCCCTGGAGACATCCAGCCCAAACGTTTTTGCGCCGTGGTGTCTGGCTATCGCAGCAAAGGCCTGAGTGTAATACCCTTCCCCGCAGCCAATATCCAGTATCGCGTCGGCCTGCTCTGGCAATCTGGCCTGTAACAGAACGCCGATGGCATCCCGCAGCGGCTGATAGTGCCCCTCATCCAGGAATGCACGACGCGCCTGCATCATCTCTGCGCTATCGCCGGGATCGCGGGAACGTTTATGCTGTACCGGCAACAGATTCACATAACCTTCTTTCGCCAGATCGAACTGATGACGCTGCGGACAAACGAAGGCACTCTCGCGACGCTGTAAAGGCGAGTGACAGAGCGGGCAACTGAAAGGCATAAAAACTCCGGAGGGTATTTCTCAAAGGGCGAAAGTGTACCGCCATTTGTCGCACGAGGAAATTAAAAAGCCCCGCACAAGTGCGAGGCTTTATGGCTGACTTTAACGCGCGAAGCGCGTACAAGCTCAGAGGTGTCGAAATCAGATAGCAGTTACGTTAACTGCAGCCGGGCCTTTCTGACCGTCCTGAATTTCAAACTCAACGTTCTGGCCTTCAGCCAGAGTTTTGAAGCCGTTACCCTGGATTGCAGAGAAGTGTACGAATACATCTTTGCTGCCGTCTGCCGGAGTAATGAAACCAAAACCTTTAGACTCGTTGAACCACTTAACTTGACCTTTAATCTTTGCCATTTGCAAAATTCCTTAATGTATATACTTCGCCCGCAGGCATTGACTGAGAAAACTGAGACATTACTGCTTGAGGCACTAATATAAGGTTCGGCAGAGAAGCTGTATTCAACGAAACGTGTTTACTCAGGACTTCTTTACTGAAAATGCCACACATAAACAGAACTGTACCTCGATTGACCCAAAACGTGTTATCACACAATATGTAAATTATGGCAAGCCATTTTTAAACATGTCTGGATCCGCCGCACAAATTCTAAGGTTATCAAAGCTTCTTCTGCACTTTTATGCATTACGATGAACGCTATAGCAGTCACCAGGCCCTTATCCTCATGCATCGACAATAGCTGATTTTTCACCATTGCTCAACAGGTTCCATGTGCTCAAACAAGCCACAATATGTCTATGCATATAGCGTATATCATAAGAACTTTTTACGCATAGTTATGCTTTTTTATCGTCCAGGACGATTCTTAAACTATTAAGACAACAGAGGAAACTATTTACCTGGTTTACTCTGGATAGTTGTTGTGCAAATAAGCTTTGCCCTGCACCAAAATAATGAATTTATGATGACATTGCCTCATAAAAAGGCAATAAAAACGTTTCGATAAAAATAAAACAGTGTCATTTAAAAAACACAATACTTTTGGAACGAAGCGGGTGTATTAACCGAGGGATAAATACTGACCGATTTTCAGGATTCTAAAGTTATCATTATCCGTTGCCGCTTCGCTTAATGACAGCTGCAATTCCTTTACCGGTTGATCCAGGGATTCATCAGCCAGTTCAAACACGCCCCAATGGACTGGAAATGCCAGCGGACTGCCCAATTGTTGCCATAGCGCGACAGCACTTTGCGGATCCATATGGTTAATCGACATAAACCAGCGCGGCGCATAAGCGCCTACCGGTAATGCGACGACATCCAGCGTACCTAAACGCTGTGGAATAGTGAGCAACTCCGGAGTGTATCCCGTATCACCTGCAAACCAGAACCGCCCTTTTGCTGATTCAACCACCCAACCGCACCATAATGAACGGTTGCGGTCCCATAGTGTTCGCATGCTCCAATGTTGTGCAGGCACTGCCGTATAGACCATTCCCTGAAATGTCACACTTTGCCACCAGTCCAGTTCCGTTACGTGTCTTGCGCCCAGGCGGCGGATCAGCACTGCCAACCCAAGCGGGACGAAGAACTGCACGTCAGGGAAACGGCGCAAAAGCGCGCGCAGCGTCCACGTATCCAGATGATCATAATGATTATGGGAAATCAGGATCGCATCCAGTTGTGGAACATCTTCAATGGCAAGCGCAAGCGGCGTACGTCGCTGCGGGCCGGCAAAACGGACAGGAGAAGCACGGTGGGAGAAGACAGGATCGGTCAGAAGGTATTGCCCCTGAAGGCGTAACAAAATACTGGCATGACCCAGCCACCACAAACCGTCGCTGTCGCCAGTGATTTCCACTTTTTGCCACCACTGCTCGATAAAACGGGCATAGCCATCAGCGGGAGGACGGGGAAGCCCAGCGGCCTTGCGCTCATTGCGCCAGCGCTTAACGTCACCGGGTTGATGTTCGACGGGCGTCGTATTGATGAACCCATCAGGGGAGTGATGAGAAAGTGCAGGATTATACCAGGGGTTTTTCCAGACCATCTCATCCTCCTGCGTCGTTAGCGTTCAGCCACCAGACGGATGAAATCCTCATCCTCTTCTTTTTCCTGCTCTTTGGCAGGCACAGTTTGCGGTTCTTTTTCTGGCTCGTTAGATTCACACAAACGGCGCAACAATGCATTTTGCCGTTTTTGCTGATCCAGCAGCGCTTCAAGCAGCTCAATCTGCTCATTTGTACGCGAGCTGGCGCGATTGATAAAGAACCAAAGAACCAGCCCGACCAGCAGAACCACCAAAGAAACAACAATAGACGCAATATTAAGCGCGCCCGAATTTATGACTTCGTTCATTTCACCACCTCATGTTGACGCGACATTTTACCACTGGCGTCAAGGAAGGAAATCATTCACTGAGAAATTACCATTCATTACCAGGGGATGAATTTATTGACGATGCAGATTCCGCTGAAAAATTGTACATCCTGATCGCACATCACGTTAAGCATTTGAGTCCAGAGCAGCAGGCAGCCTACCAGCACGACAATCAGGATCAGCCACTTATATTTTCTCACTCCACTCTCCAGTACATTGTCAGGTGTAACCAGGTTAGCATGGCAACATTAAACCGCGACTAACTGTATCTCTATTCGCGATTTTTCGGAATGCATGACTTGTTTCAGTCAGTGAATCAGGTAGCTTTAAGATATGATTTAGTGTGAAGCAAGGAGCTGATATGCGAACACTTATTCGCGCCGTTATCGTTGTTGCGCTGCTGTGGATTGGGCTTCTGCTGAGCGGTTATGGTGTGCTGATTAGCAGTCACGAAAATGCTGGTGGGCTGGGATTACAATGTAAATATGTAACAGCGCGTGGCACCAGTACCGCACAATATGTACATTCAGACAATGGTTTTTTCGGGCTGGCAAATTGCCCTCTGATACGTAAAAGCGACACCGTTATCGACAACGGCTAGCATCGGGACAAAAAAACCGCCATGTCGGCGGTTTTTTTCTTTCGTTTGTCAGAACGGATACTGGTTATAACCCATCTGTTCTGAAATTTTGCGTGCAGCCTGATGAAGCATGGCCACATATTCATGCAGGCGCTCTTCAGAGAAACGCAGCGTCGGGAAAGAGATACTCAGACCGGCAATAACCACGCCAAAACGGTCGAAAACCGGTACGCCAATGCAGCGCAGGCCTTCTTCCTGTTCCTCATTATCTTCGCCGTAGCCTTGTTCACGCACAACATCCAGCATCGGCAGGAGATCTTCGGTGCTGGTAATCGTACGATCGGTGCTGCGCTTATATTCAACCCCTTCAAGGATCTGCTTAACCTCTTCACGATCGCGCCATGCCAGCAGCACTTTACCGATAGCGGTACTGTACAGCGGGTTGCGGCGACCAATGCGAGAGTACATGCGCAAGTTATACATCGAATCAATTTTATGGATGTAAACAATGCTGTCCTCATCAAGTGCGCCGAGGTGGATGGTCTCTTTCGTCAGACGAGAGAGCTCACGCATCTGGATATCCGCACTGCGGATCAGATCCACGTTTTGCAAAGCACGTGCGCCAAGCTCGAACAGCTTAAGCGTCAGGGAATATTTTTCAGATTCCCCTTCCTGCGCAACATAGCCTAATGATTTCATTGTTTGCAAAAAGCGATAGACGGTGCTTTTCGACATCATGACACGCTGCGACAGCTCGGTGATGCCGATTTCACGCTCTTCGCCGAGCGCCTGCAGAATGCCAAATACCTTCAATACTGAAGAGACAGAATCTGGCTGCTTGTCCAAATCTGCGATAGCCATTAATCACCTCATCGCGTGTGTTTTATAAAATTCAGAATCGGTTTTTATTATAAATTCGTCGCTCAGTCGCCGCAATGCACGTTTGTCAACTTCGTTACAATTCTGCGACATAAAGCCCGTTACAAATCTGCGACATAAAGCCGGAATGCAGATGATAGAATCATTATACAAATAACTGTGTGACATTAACCCTGAAATTTTTATGGATAAATCACCTCTGGACGGGCTCCCCGTTCCACTGCGCTACGGCGCAGTGTTGACCATTGTTATTGGTATTGCTATGGCAGTGCTTGATGGGGCTATTGCTAACGTCGCGTTGCCAACCATTGCACGCGATCTCAACGCTTCACCCGCAAGTTCTATCTGGATTGTTAACGCTTACCAGATTGCGATCGTGGTCTCCCTGCTCACACTCTCTTTTCTCGGCGACATGTTTGGTTACCGTCGGGTTTATCAGTGTGGCCTGGTACTGTTCACTCTCACTTCCCTGCTCTGCGCACTCTCTGACTCATTACTGACATTAACACTGGCGCGTGTGGCGCAAGGGTTTGGCGGTGCGGCGCTGATGAGCGTGAATACTGCGCTCATTCGTCTCATCTACCCGCACCGTAGCCTCGGGCGCGGTATGGGGATCAACTCTTTTGTGGTGGCGGTTTCATCGGCGGCGGGGCCGACAATCGCCGCCGCCATTCTCTCCGTGGCTTCCTGGCAGTGGTTATTCCTGATTAACGTACCGCTCGGCATTATTGCTTTACTGCTGGCAATTAAATTTTTACCACCGAATGCAGCTCGCACTTCAAAGCCCAAATTCGATCTGCCAAGCGCTGTAATGAATGCATTAACATTTGGCTTATTGATTACCGCGCTGAGCAGTTTTGCTCAGGGGCAATCAACCACACTCGTGGCGGCCGAGATTGTAGCATTGCTGATCATCGGCGGGTTCTTTGTACGCCGACAACTGCGGCTGCCAGTGCCACTTCTGCCAGTCGACTTACTGCGCATTCCACTTTTTTCGCTCTCTATCGGCACGTCAGTCTGCTCGTTCTGCGCGCAAATGCTGGCGCTGGTGTCCCTGCCCTTCTTTTTGCAAACCGTACTTGGGCGTAGTGAAGTAGAAACAGGCCTGTTGCTGACGCCATGGCCGCTGGCAACGATGGTTATGGCGCCGCTGGCCGGTTACCTGATTGAGCGCGTGCATGCCGGGTTACTGGGTGCTTTAGGGCTGGTGATGATGGCATGCGGGCTTTTCGCACTTGCGCTTCTCCCGGGATCACCGGCAGATATCGATATCATCTGGCGTATGGCGCTGTGTGGTGCCGGTTTTGGTTTGTTCCAGTCGCCAAACAACCACACAATTATCACCGCTGCGCCGCGTCAGCGCAGCGGTGGCGCTAGTGGGATGCTCGGTACGGCACGGTTGCTGGGACAAAGCTCCGGTGCCGCGCTGGTGGCATTAATGTTCAACATGTTTAACACCCACGGCACGCATGTTTCATTGTTGCTGGCAGGGACGCTGGCTACCGTAGCGGCCATCATCAGCGGACTGCGGATCTCACAGCCGAAAGCAGAGTAATCAATCATCATCTCCCCAGGGGTTTAGGGATGATAAAAAAAGCGCGCCAGTTGGCGCGCTTTGTAGTTCCTGCCGCTGCGTTATTTCAGATACTCACCAGAACGCAGCGCTTCAATACGTTTGTCCAGCGGTGGGTGCGTCATGAACAGCTCGCTCAGCGATTTAGATTTACCGTTGATGCAAAACGCCATCATGCTGCTCGCCTCCTGCGGCTCATAACTGGTTTTCAGACGCTGCAACGCAGCAATCATTTTCTCGCGGCCAACCAGTTTTGCAGAACCGGCATCGGCATGGAACTCGCGATAGCGAGAGAACCACATGGTAATAATGCTGGCCAGAATACCGAACACCAGCTCCAGTACGGTTGCGACCACGAAGTAGATCATCGGATTGCCGTTGCTCTCTTCGCCATCATCACGATTGCCGCTGAGAAACCCGGCTGCGACCTGGGCGATAATACGCGAAATGAAGATCACGAAGGTGTTCACGATCCCCTGAATCAGTGTCATTGTCACCATATCACCGTTGGCAATATGGCTAATTTCGTGGGCAATCACCGCTTCAGCTTCGTCGCGGCTCATGTTCTGCAACAACCCGGTGCTGACTGCCACCAGTGAAGCATCACGGCGCGCGCCGGTCGCAAAGGCGTTAATATCCGGTGCGTGATAAATGGCGACCTGAGGCATGGCGATGCCCGCCTGGCGAGCCTGTTGCGCCACGGTATCCATCAACCAGCGTTCCATGTCGTTACGCGGCTGTTCGATCACTTCACCACCTACAGATTTCAGCGCCATCCATTTCGACATCAACAGCGAAATGAACGAGCCACCAAAACCAAACAGCAGCGCCATAATCATCAAGCCCTGAACGCTGCTCGACTGAATGCCCGTCAGGCTAAGCACCAGGCCGAACACCAACATCACGGCCAGGTTAGTCAACAGGAAGAGCGCGATTCGCATCATAATTTTCTTTTAACCTCAACTTAACAAAACGCACAATGCGGTTACCCACATCGTATGGGTATACGCGCCATTTTCAAGCATCAGGGTGTTGTAAGTCACCAGAAAGACACAACTTTACATTTTGTAGCATAACGCTTACGCCAGTAAGGATGTGTTAAAAAAACAGGCACAATTTCTTGTGCCTGTATGGAGATTACTTCGCGGGGGCGGGGTCTTCCGCTGGCCGATCTTTTTCCTCATGAGCCAGGTCAAGAGCAATATGTACCGTCTCGTCGAGGTACGGATCCGGCTCCTGGTAATCCTTCGGCAGATCATCCAGTTTTTTCAGCAACGGCTTACCTTCTCGCTTGAAGCGGTCATTGAGGCGCGAAAGACGAATTGCATCATCTTCGGCGTTCTCTTTCTCACGCTGCGCCAGATTGAGCGATACGATATTACGTTTATCTTTCAGGGCATTGAAACGCGCAATGTCCTTCATGATGTACTGGAACTCAGGATCTTTCGCAATACGCTCTTCATGTTCCTTCAGCAACGTCGGTCCGAACGGTTTCAAATCACCGGACTTCACAAAGGTGGCAGCATTGATGCTGTCCCACGGCAGTGCATTGTCTTCGAATTTTTCCCCGGTCTCCGTCACCTGCGTGCCGGTCGGCATAATAATATCCGGCGTCACGCCTTTGCGCTGCGTACTGCCACCGTTAACGCGATAGAATTTCTGGATGGTATATTGCACCGAACCCAACGCAGGCCACTCAGGACGCAGCATCTGATCGTAAATACGGTTAAGCGAGCGGTACTGCTGAACGGTGCCTTTACCGAAAGTCGGTTCGCCAACAATCAACGCGCGACCATAATCCTGCATCGCCGCCGCAAAGATTTCCGACGCCGAGGCGCTAAAGCGGTCAACCAGCACCACCAGCGGGCCTTTATAATAGACCACGCCGTCCGTATCGCTGTCTTCGCGCACTTTGCCGTTATTATCGCGCACCTGCACAATCGGGCCGGACGGAATAAACAGGCCGGAAAGCGATACCGCTTCCGTCAGCGCACCGCCGCCATTACTGCGCAAATCAATAACCACGCTGCTGACGTTCTGTTTTTCCAGTTTTTGCAGTTGCGCTTTAACATCATCAGTTAGCCCAACATAGAAGCCCGGAATATCCAGTACGCCCACTTTCTCTTTGCCGACCGTCTTCACGGACATTTTCACCGCCCGGTCTTCCAGACGAATGCGTTCGCGCGTCAACGTCACAATGCGCGTCTTCGTCCCCTTACCTGCTGGCAAGATTTCGAGGCGCACTTTGCTGCCTTTTGGCCCTTTAATCAGCGCCACCACATCGTCAAGACGCCAGCCAATGACATCGACCATGTTCTGCCCGGTCTGGCCGACACCAACAATGCGATCGCCAACGGTAATCGCTTTGCTTTTCGCCGCCGGACCACCCGCCACCATCGAGTTGATGACGGTGTAATCATCGTCGCCCTGCAACACTGCGCCAATACCTTCAAGCGAGAGGCTCATTTCAGTATTGAATTGCTCAGTATTACGCGGTGAGAGGTAATTGGTATGCGGATCGATCTCACGGGCGAATGAGGTCATTGCCAGCGAGAACACATCTTCGCTATTGGTCTGCGCCAGGCGTCGAATCGCAAATTTATAGCGACGAGTCAGCGTCTCACGGATCTCTTTATCATCTTTCCCGGTGAGTTTCAGGCTCAGCTCATCATACTTAACTTTGCTGTCCCACAGCGCGTTCAGCTCCGCCTCATCTTTCGGCCACGGCGCTTTGCTGCGATCTAAGTTGAAGGTGTCGTTGCCGCTGAAATCCATCGGACGTTCCAGTACTTTCAACGCGTACTGATAACGTTCAAATCGACGCTTTTGCGCCAGATTGTACAGGTCGTAGAAGACGTCCAGTTTTCCGCTGCGCAGCTCATCGCCGAGCACGCCTTTCTTTTGCGAAAACTGCTCAACATCGCTGGCCAGCAGCACATTGTGGCTGTAGTCGAGCAGGTTGAGGTAACGGGTAAAGATCTTCGCGGAGAAAGCTTGATCCAAATCGAACTGGCGGTAGTGGGAACGGGTAAAACGTGAGGTAACCCGTTCACTCACCGTCGCGTGCTGAGTCTCTTCCTTCAAAATCGGAATTTGATCGGCACGGGTGATATCTTCCACAGCCAGTGCATGGCCTGTTACGAATAACAGACCCGCTAACGCTGTGCGCTTAAACAAAGTGTTCATGCCAGGCCAGGCCTCCGTTTCAGAACAATAAATGTTCTGCGCGTACGATCATCGACATACCCGAGCTAAGCTGTACGCGAACGCCATCTTTGGTGATTTCCAGCACCGTAGCATCCATCGCATTGTTCCCCGCTTTCACCTTCAGGTTCTGGCCCACGCTCAGTACAGATAAATCCGAAACAGGAGTATGGCGCTCTTCCTGCTGCTGCACCCGTGGCGTTTTCGCGACAGGTTTATCAGCGCGAGGTTTGCGCTCGGCACCCTCTTTACGACGCGGAGCCGGACGGGCTTTGCGTTCGCGACGCGGTGCGTCTTCCTGACCCGCAGCAGCGGCAGCTTCTCGTTTTTTAGCTTGCTGTTCAGCGCGTTGCGCCTGAACACGCGCTTTGGCTTCTTCAAGCTGCTTGCGAGCGTGCTCTACGTGTTGCTCATCCAGCACGCCGCAGGCGTTGCCGTCGAGATCGACGCGAGCCGCGCCGGCTTTGATACCGTACAGGTAACGCCAGCTTGAAGTATAAAGACGTAAAGCAGAACGAAGTTGGGTTTTGCTGAGATTCATCTCACCCTCAACGCGCTCAACCAGATCCTGAAAAATACCAATTTTCAGGGGACGTGCTTCACCTTCAGCACTGAAACAGTGAGGAAAGCGTTCGGCCAAAAAAGCGATAACTTCTTTACTGCTATTCAACTTAGGTTGATTTTCCATGAAATTTCCTGATTACAACGGACGTTGCCAACAAGCGCAGGCATGAACAGGCGTCATTATAATGACGCATTCAGTAAATGCTACGTTATCCGCTGATTATCCTGCGACGGTGGCAAAGATTTTTTGATAATCGGTCGCCGCGAGGACATTTTCCAGATGTGAAACCAGCTCGCTCAGCCCTTGTTCATCCTCAGCCGTGAAGCGAGAGAAGACGACGCTATCGATATCCAGTACACCAATAATCTGATTATTCACCGTGACAGGCAGTACGATTTCGGCGTTGCTGGCGGCATCACAAGCAATGTGTCCGTCAAATTGATGAACATCTTCCACGCGCTGCACACGCGCTTGCGCCACAGCCGTTCCGCAAACACCCCGACCGACCGGGATACGAACGCAGGCGATTTTGCCCTGGAACGGCCCTAACACCAGCGTGTCGCCTTCCAGCAGGTAAAAACCGGCCCAGTTCACGCCTTCAAGACGTTCAAACAACAGCGCACTGGTATTCGCCAGCGTAGCTAAAAAACTGGTTTCACCTGCCATTAACGCCTGAAAATCGCGATTAAGATCCGCGTAAAATTCTGTTTTGTTCATTACCTGACCATTTTGCTGTCTAACTTTGAGAAACTGCTTAGCCTATTAAAATAAGCATTAAATGCGTTGATGCTCAAGATGTTCCATTCATGAGTTAAGATAGTTTTATTCAAACCTTTTCTGAAGCATGCAATGGCTCTCAAGATACAACGCATCACACCTGCCAAAAAAATTGCCGTTCATCAGGTCGGTGAAGCTCTGCCCCGCGCACATTATCAGCGCTGCCCGCAATGCGATACGCTTTTTGCGTTACCGGTTATGAAATCGCACCAAAGTGCATTTTGCCCCTGCTGTGATGCGAAAGTCCGCGACGGTCGCGACTGGTCATTAACCCGCCTCGGCGCCATGGCCATCACGATGATTTTACTGATGCCCTTCGCCTGGGGCGAACCGCTACTGCATCTCTACTTACTCGGTGTGCGTATCGATGCCAACCTGCTGCAGGGGATCTGGCAAATGACTATGCAGGGCTCGCCGCTCACCGCTGCCATGGTGCTTTTTTGCAGCGTTGGCGCGCCGCTGGTACTGGTGACAGCTATCGCCTATTTATGGCTTGGCAACATTCTGGGAATGAACCTGCGCCCGGTGCTATTAATGCTGGAGAAGCTCAAAGAGTGGGTCATGCTGGATATCTATCTGGTCGGCGTCGGTGTCGCCTCCATCAAAGTGCAGGATTACGCCTTCCTGCAGCCAGGGATTGGGCTGTTTGCTTTTGGCTCTCTGGTCGTTCTCAGCATCATGACGTTAATCCATCTCAATGTGGAGCAACTCTGGGAGCGGTTCTATCCTCAACGGCCCGCAAAACGGCCGGATCCGAAGCTGGAAGTGTGTCTGGGCTGCCATTTCACCGGTTTCCCTGATATTCGGGGGCGCTGCCCACGTTGCCACATTCCGCTTACCCATCGACGCAAGCAGAGCCTGCAAAAATGCTGGGCGTCGCTGATTGCCTCTCTTATTTTGCTGTTCCCGGCGAACCTGCTGCCGATTTCAATAATTTACGTGAATGGTTCTCGTCAGGAGGATACCATTCTCTCCGGCATTATTTCGCTCGCACACAGCAATGTCGCGGTGGCTGGCGTGGTATTTATCGCCAGTATTCTGGTGCCGTTTACCAAGGTGATTGTGCTGTTTACACTGCTTGTCAGCATCCATTTTAAATTTGAACAGGGGTTACGCACTCGCATTCTGTTACTGCGTTTCGTGACGTGGATTGGGCGCTGGTCGATGCTCGATCTGTTTGTCATTTCATTGATGATGTCACTGATTAATCGCGACCAGCTACTCGCTTTTACCATGGGACCAGCCGCGTTTTATTTCGGCGCGGCGGTAATTTTGACTATTCTTGCTGTGGAATGGCTGGACAGCCGCTTACTTTGGGATGCACATGAGTCAGGAAACCCCCGCTTCGCCGACTGAAGCGCGAATTAAAACGAAACGGCGTATTTCGCCGTTCTGGCTGTTACCGGTTATCGCCCTGTTGATTGCAGGCTGGCTTATCTGGAGCAGCTACGAAGATCGCGGCAATACCATTACCATCGATTTTATGTCGGCTGACGGCATCGTCGCCGGGCGCACGCCGGTGCGCTATCAGGGCGTCGAGGTCGGGACTGTCCAGGACATTCGTCTCAGCGACGATCTGAAAAAAATCGAAGTGCGCGCCAGTATCAAATCGAATATGAAGGATGCGCTGCGCAACGAAACGCAGTTCTGGCTGGTCACGCCCAAAGCCTCGCTGGCGGGAATTTCCGGCCTTGATGCGCTGGTCGGTGGCAACTATATCGGCATGATGCCAGGCAAGGGCGACCCGCAGGATCACTTCACCGCGCTGGATACGCAGCCGAAATACCGGCTGAACAACGGCGAATTGATGATTCATCTGCACGCGCCGGATCTCGGGGCGCTGAACAGCGGTTCGCTGGTCTATTTCCGCAAAATCCCGGTCGGCCGCGTTTACGACTATTCGATCAACACCAATAAACAGGGCGTCACCATCGACGTGCTGATCGAGCGTCGCTTCACTAATCTGGTGAAAAAAGGCAGCCGCTTCTGGAATGTCTCCGGCGTGAAAGCCGATGTCAGTCTGAGCGGCGCGAAAGTGCAGCTTGAAAGCCTGGCGGCGCTGGTCAACGGCGCGATCGCTTTTGACTCTCCGGATGAATCACAGCCAGCGGTTCAGGATGATGAGTACGGCTTATACGAAGATTTAGCGCACAGCCAACGCGGCGTGCTGGTGAAGCTCGACCTGCCAGGCGGCCAGGGGCTGAAGGCCGGATCGACACCGCTGATGTATCAGGGGCTGGAAGTGGGTCAATTGACTAAAATCGACCTCAATCCGGGAGGGACGGTCAGCGGTGAAATGACCGTCGATCCGAGCGTGGTCAATTTGCTACGCGACAATACCCGTATCGAAATGCGTAACCCCAAAATTTCGCTCAGCGATACCAATCTCAGCTCGCTGCTGACCGGCAGTACGCTGGAGCTGATACCAGGCGAAGGCCAGCCGCGCAATCAATTTGTCGTGTTGCCAGCGGATAAAAACCTGTTGCAGGAGCCGGGGGTGATTACCCTGACACTTACCGCGCCGGAAAGCTATGGCATCGATGCCGGGCAACCGCTGGTGCTGCATGGTGTCAAAGTCGGCCAGGTGCTGGAGCGTAAACTGACGAATCAGGGCGTAACCTTTGCCATCGCTATCGATCCGCAATATGGCGACCTGGTCCACGGCGACAGTAAATTCGTGGTGAACAGCCGCATCGATGTCAAGGTCGGGCTGGATGGCGTTGAGTTTCTCGCTGCCAGCGCCAACGAATGGATAAACGGAGGCATCCGCATTTTGCCCGGAGTGAAAGGCGAAATGAAAAAGAGCTATCCGCTGTTTGCTAACCTCGATAAAGCGCTGGAAAACAGCCTCAGCGATCTGCCCACCACGACGTTGACGCTGACAGCGGACACCCTGCCGGACGTACAGGCCGGTTCGGTCGTTCTCTATCGCAAGTTTGAAGTGGGTGAAGTGATTACCGTACGCCCGCGCGCCAATGCCTTTGATATCGATCTGCATATCAAACCGGAATATCGCGATTTGCTGACCAGCAACAGCGTCTTCTGGGCAGAGGGCGGTGCGAAAGTGCAGCTTAATGGCAGCGGGCTGACGGTTCAGGCTTCTCCCCTTTCCCGAGCCATCAAAGGCGCCATCAGCTTTGACAACCTGAGCGGCGCGAACCGGGAACTGAAAAAGGGCGAGAAGCGTCAGCTTTATGCCTCAGAAACCGCGGCTCGCGCTGTCGGCGGGCAAATCACGCTGCATGCATATGATGCCGGGAAACTCGCGGCGGGCATGCCGATCCGTTATCTGGGCATCGATATCGGCCAGGTCCAGGATCTGCGCCTGATCACCGATAAAAATGAAGTGCAGGCCAGCGCGGTACTCTATCCGGAATATGTACGCAACTTTGCGCGCAACGGTTCGCGTTTCTCGGTGATCACTCCACAAATATCGGCGGCGGGCGTCGAGCATCTGGATACGTTGTTGCAGCCTTATATCAACGTCGAACCGGGCCGGGGCGATATGCGCCGCGACTTTGAAATTTCAGAAGCGACGATCACCGACTCCCGCTATCTCGATGGGCTGAACATTATCGTTGAAGCGCCGGAAGTGGGCTCAATGAATATCGGCACGCCGGTGCTGTTTCGCGGAATCGAGGTAGGTACAGTGACCGGAATGACGCTGGGCACCTTGTCGGATCGCGTTATGGTGGCCATGCGCATCAGCAAAAACTATCAGCATCTGGTGCGTAACAACACGGTATTCTGGCTGGCTTCCGGTTATACGCTGGATTTCGGTCTGGTCGGCGGCGTCGTCAAAACCGGGACATTCAATCAGTTCATTCGCGGTGGTATTGCTTTCGCCACGCCGCCGGAAACGCCGCTGGCGCCGAAAGCGCAGCCGGGTAAACACTTCCTGCTGCTGGAAAGCGAGCCAAAAGAGTGGCGCGAATGGGGCACTGCCCTTCCCCGCTAACCCTGCCTGCTCCGGCGTGTTTGCGCCGGAGCCTTTATGCTACACTGCGCGCCTGTTTTTCTCCTTGTGGTGCGCCCCGTGGCTCAAAACGCTGTCTACCTCCCTGAGGAATTCCTCGCGCAAATGCGCCTGGCAATGCCGGAACATCTCTCTTTCGATGAGTTTATCGCTGCCTGCCAGCGCCCGCTGCGCCGCAGTATTCGCGTTAACACGCTGAAAATCTCCGTCGCCTATTTTCTCACCCTTGTCGCCCCTTATGGCTGGCAACTGACGCCAGTACCGTGGTGCGAGGAAGGGTTCTGGATCGAGCGCGATGATGAAGAGGCGCTGCCGCTGGGCAGTACTGCTGAGCACCTGAGCGGGATGTTTTATATTCAGGAAGCGAGTTCAATGCTGCCGGTTGCCGCGTTGTTTGCCGATGGCGAAATGCCGCAGCGCGTGATGGACGTAGCCGCCGCACCGGGCTCCAAAACCACGCAGATCGCCGCGCGGATGAATAATTCCGGCACCATTCTTGCCAACGAATTTTCCGCCAGCCGCGTCAAAGTGTTGCACGCGAATATCAGCCGCAATGGCATCCGCAATGTAGCCCTGACACATTTTGATGGCCGCGTATTCGGCCCTGCGCTGCCCGAGATGTTCGACGCTATTCTGCTTGATGCGCCCTGCTCCGGCGAAGGTGTGGTGCGTAAAGATGCGGATGCGCTGAAAAACTGGTCCGTTGCCAGCAATCTGGAAATTGCGGCCACGCAGCGTGAACTGATTGATAGCGCTTTTCACGCGCTGCGTCCCGGTGGCACGCTGGTCTATTCCACCTGCACGCTCAACCGCGACGAAAATGAAGCCATCTGCCACTGGTTGTGGGAACAGTACCCGGATGCCGTCGAATTTCTGCCGCTGGATGGGCTGTTTGCCGATGCCGCTCGCGCTATAACAGCAGAAGGTTTCCTGCACGTATTCCCGCAAATTTACGACTGCGAAGGTTTTTTTGTCGCCCGTCTGCGTAAAACGGCGGCGGTCGAGCCTTTGCCTGCACCGACGTACAAAGTGGGCAATTTCCCCTTCACGCCGCTCAAAGCAAAAGAGGCGTCCCAGGTCGCAACGGCCGCTGCTGCCGTCGGCTTACGCTGGGACGACAGCCTGCACCTGTGGCAGCGCGATAAAGAGCTGTGGCTGTTTCCGACCGAAATCGAGCCGTTAATCGGCAAAGTCCGCTTCTCGCGCATTGGCCTGCGTCTGGCGGAAACGCACAACAAAGGGTATCGCTGGCAGCACGAAGCGGTGATTGCGCTGGCGGGCCAGGATAACCCGCTGGCGTTTTCCCTGACGCTCGCCGAGGCGGAAGAGTGGTATCGCGGACGCGATATTTACCCGCAAACACTGCCCGCGCGTGACGATGTGATTGTCACTTTCCAGGGGCAACCGCTGGGTCTGGCGAAAAAAGTGGGATCGCGGCTGAAGAACAGTTATCCGCGTGAACTGGTGCGTGATGGCCGATTGTTTGCCAGTAATGCGTGATGCCGCACAAAAAAAGCGCACATTCTGACTGGCATCTTTCTCCATGTTGTACCAGGCTGAAATTTGGACGGCTACACTGGTCGTACCACATTTCAACGTTCAACGGAGAGCATTATGACGAAAACCAGCGTGCGCATTGGCGCATTCGAAATCGATGATGCCGAGTTGCAGGGAGAGAACCAGGGGGAGCGAACGTTACATATCCCCTGTAGTTCCGATCCAGATTTATGCATGCAACTTGATGCCTGGGACGCGGACACCAGCATTCCCGCGCTCCTTAACGGCGAACATTCGGTCCTTTATCGCGAGCATTACGATCAACAATCTGATACCTGGGTTATGCGCCTTGCCTGATCCAATGGAAACCCGTCCGTAAGACGGGTTATTTACCCGCCTGATTTCCCCTGCCTGAATTCATCCCCTACACTTATCGTTACGTTGTACGGAACTGAGGGATGGAATGTTCGCTCTGGTCTTATTCGTTTGCTACCTGGACGGTGGATGTGACGACATCGTAGTCGATGTGTTTAATACGGAGCAGCAGTGCCTTGTTGCCATGGACAATCAACGCATACGCTATGGCGGCTGTTTTCCCGTCGAAGAGTTTATTGATGGTTTCTGGCACCCGGCCAATGAATTCAGCGATTTTTAGCTACTGTAACTGCACCAGCGTTAATTCACCGCCGAAGACAGCTCCGGTGTCGATGTAATGCTGGTTTTGTCTGTCAATGCGCGCTTTCAGCGGCGTATGACCAAACCAGAAATGATCGGCGCCCGCAATACGCTGCCCTTTTCCTGCCAGCCACTGGTTGAGCCTGTCGCGGCGCCACAGCACCGATTCACCGTCCACGGCTTGTTCCCACTGGTACTCTTCAGCCGGGTAATCCGCATGCGCGATGACGTTCACCGCGCCGCCGCAGCGTATCTCCAGAATATAAGGCAATTCAGCGCAGGTGCGCAGCGCGGCCAGCGCCTCTTGCTGTTCCGCCTCGCTGAGGGCACTAAACCAGCTACCACCATTGAGTTGCCACATCGCCATATCGCCAAAACGCAGGGCGTCAATCGCCATCTGCTCATGATTACCGCGCACGGTCTTAAACCAGCGTTTTTTGAGCAGCGCCAGGCAGCGCAGGCTATCCGGCCCGCGATCGATTAAATCCCCCACGCACACCAGCAGATCCTGGTACGGATCAAACTGGCGTGCGCGTAGCGCCTGCATTAAACGCTGGTGGCAACCGTGCAGATCGCCAACCAGCCAGATATGCCGCCAGCGCTCTCCATCAAGACGTTGATACATAATTTCCCTCCCTTTTTTGAGTATAGGAAAATCCTTGACAGATGGAGTAATAATTGCGCTCAGCCTGTTAATTAAATAAAGGTTAAATGAAAGCGAAATAAAACAAAGGCGCCTATTAATTTGTATTTTCCAGACCTCTAAAATATCAATATATTAATTAGAGGCCATTCATCGTGTCGAATATTAGTCAATCAACAGAACTTAAACAAAATAATAATTCACACATTATTGGTGATCTGGTGAGTGGTCGCCTCGTGCCTGGCCCCATCTGGAAAAAGCGCGAGTATCGCCTTAAGTTTCTGCTGCGTTCGCTGCTGTTCTGGTCTGCCACCAACCGCATGCTTAATGCCCTTTCCCGCCGCCCGGATTTCGACCGGCTGCTGGCGACCCAAATCACACTGCCGAGTAAATCGCACCGTCAGTATCTGACGCGCGGTTTACATGCCTCACAGCGTGCCGATGCCATTATCAACCACTACCACTGGCTTGATAACAACGTATCACCGCGACTGGCCGCGGCCCTCAGCGCGACAGAACCCACACAGATTATTGATTTTATGGGGAAAGATGATACGCATTTCACGGTGTATGCTTCTAACGCCAGCAAAGCGGAACGCGAAGGGGAAAGCACACTCTGGTTGTGCGATGGCGACAATACGTTACTGGCCAGCGCAACGTTCAGCGTGATCAGCGAAAAGGGGCAGCAAATTCTGGTCATTGGTGGTCTGCAAGGCCCGCGCAAAGAGGTCAGCCATGAGGTCATTAAACTGGCGACCCGCGCCTGCCACGGCATTTTCCCGAAAAAAATCGCCCTTGAAGTACTGAGCCAGCTCGCCACACTGACCGGTATTTCGGCAATCTATGGCGTAAGTGATAACGGGCATGTGTTCCGTGCGTTGCGTTATCGCCTGAGCAAAGGACGACATTTCCATGCCAGCTATGATGAATTTTGGGCGTCGATTGAAGGGGTAAAAGATAATACCTGGCGCTGGCGTTTGCCGCTAATTTTTTCACGTAAGTCGCTGGAAAGTATCGCCAGTAAAAAACGCGCAGAATATCGCCGTCGTTTTCAGTTACTGGATGATGTTGCAGAAAAAATGCATGCGTTGGTGCTGAAATAAATATAAACGGGCGGTGATTTACCCTGCCCGTTTATATTTTTTACAACAAAAACATCATTGCCGAATAATAATTCCGCAAGACGCGATCACCTGATTGTCTTATTTTCCATGGTGATAATTATCTTGCCTGACGGCCCACGCTCCAGATGTGCCAGCGCCGCTGGCAGCGCTTCCAGCGGATAAAGCTGGTCTATCACCGGAGCGAATCCCTGTTGGTCGACAGCAACGCAGAGATCTTCAAGCGCCCGTCGGTGTCCGGTGCCAATGCCATAAATATGCAGATCTTTAAACAGCAACGGTTCCAGCGGCGAAGAAACCTCGAAACCCGCCAACGCGCCAATCAGATAAATTTTTCCACCCACCGCCGCCATTGCGGCGGACTGACCCAGATGGCTGCCACCGACAAGCTCCAGCACGTGATCCACCCCACGATCGGCGGTTAATGCCAGAACCGTCGCCACAACATCCTGCTGGCGATCGATCACCTCATCCGCGCCCCACTGTTTCGCCTGTTCACATTTGCTGCTTCGGGTCACCAGCAAGGTGCGCGCCCCTTTCATGCGGGCAAGCTGCAGTGCGGCGAGCGCCACGCCGCCAGTTCCTTCGATCAGCACCGTTTCACCAGGCTGGATATTGCCGCGTTCGACCAGTGCGAACCAGGCCGTGAGCGTAGCGCAAGGTAAAGTGCTGGCTTGCACATGATCCAGAGAAATCGGTTTGCGTACCATCCAGCTCTCTTTCATTACGACATACTCTGCCAGCACGCCCGGATAGAATCCGCCCAGCGTCCGGTAAGACATTTCACGCGCATTACCCGGCCGTGGCCCGTCCTGCCACTCCGGCGTAAAGACAGAAATCACCTCATCGCCTGGCACAAAGCGGATCACATTCGCGCCGGTAGCCACCACACAACCTGAAAGATCAGAGCCGGGTGTAAAAGGAAAACGCAGGGGTAAACCGCGCCCATTTTCGATGACCATCAGGTCCCGATGATTGAGGGCAACTGCCATCACTTTTACCAGCACTTCATCCGCTGCGGGCTGTGGCCGGGCAACATGATTCAGCGCTAACGCGTCACGCCCTGTCTGGTTCATTTCCCAGCGTTTCATGGTCTGCATCGCTTCTTTTCCTCGGTTATTGATCTGTTTTGCATTCTGACAGCGCCGGGATTGCGAATTAATACCTTATAATCCGCATGAACTGGTGAATGAGGGGCAACAATGTGAAAGGAACCGAATACACGGAACTGGTCGCTTTTCTGGCGGTCGCCGAGGAGAAAAACTTCCGCCGCGCCGCGGGGAGACTGGGGTTATCCCCGTCAGCGGTGAGTCATACCATTCGCACGCTTGAAACCCGATTGCAGGTTCGCCTGTTCAATCGCACCACGCGCAGCGTTTCACCGACGCAAGCCGGGCTGGATTTTATTGCCCGACTCTCTGCGCCGATGCAGGCGCTGGAGAGCGCCGTTGAGTCCGTCAGCGAAACGGGTCCGGCGCTGCGGGGCAAGCTGCGCATCAACCTGTCACGTCTGGCCGCACAGCGCGCCATTCTGCCGAAGCTGCAACGGTTCATGTCGCTTTATCCCGGCATCCAGCTTGATTTGGTCATTGATGATCATCTTGAAGATGTGGTGGCCGCCGGGTTTGATGCCGGGATCCGCACCGGAGACCGCGTGCCAAAAGACATGATTGCAGCGCGCATGACAGACGATCTGCAAATGGTGATTGTCGCAGCGCCCTCCTGTTTCCGCGAGCAGCCTCTGCCCACGCGGCCTGAAGCCCTCAGCCAGTATCGCTTGATTAATTATCGCTGGAGCGAGAATGGCGCGCAGTATCGCTGGAAACTGCAACGCGGTAATGAAAAGGTCGAGGTTGCCGTCGATGCGGCATTAACCGTCAATGATATCAATGTGCAACTGGCTGCCGCTGAATCGGGCGTCGGGCTGGCGTTATTGGAAAAGCAGCAAGTCCACGTCGCCATCGAAGCGGGAACGCTGATTCACGTCCTGCCGCAGTGGCATAGACATGAAGAGGGATTCTTTCTTTACTATCCGCGCAACGCTTTTATGGCGCCAGCAATGCGCTTACTGATCGATTTTTTTCGCCTGCAGTCAGGCTCACGGCCGCGCAGCTGAACGGGGGCGGCAAAGCCCCCGCCCGCCTGCGGGTAAAATAAAGAGAGCAATTCTCTGTTTTCACCCGGCCCGCTCCGCTTCCGGCATATGCCGGTTTTCAGCTAGCGGCCAGATTTTCCCTGATAGCCTGAATGGGCTAATGGCGGTTTTCCGTCCCGCCCGCGGTTTTATGCCAGCTCAGCAGCAGGCTGAAGGCAGCGGGTAACACGGTCAGCGTGACCAGCGTGGCCACAATCAACCCGCCAATAATCGCGTAGGCCATCGGCCCCCAGAATACCTGATGCGAGATAGGGATCATCCCGAGAATCGCGGCACAGGCGGTCAACATAATAGGCCGCGCCCGGTGCTCCGTCGCCGCCACAATGGCTTCGTTTGCGGCCATCCCCTGCGCCAGATTGTTGTCCACTTCGCTAATCAAAATGACCGCGTTGCGAATAATCATCCCCGCCAGCGCAATCCCCCCCAGCAATGCCACAAAGCCCATCGGCGTTCCCGTCGGCAACATTGCCAGGACAATCCCCGGCAGACCGAAAGGGGCCATCAGCAGCGCAAGCAGCATGCGGGAAAAACGCTGCAACTGAAGCATTAACAACGTCAGCATGACAATGAGCGTCACGGGTAGCACAGCGTACACCGAGCGGTTTCCTTTATCGGATTCAGCCGCCGTCCCGCCTTCTTCGATTCGGTATCCGGCAGGCAGTTGCGCGCGCAGTTTATCCACTGCTGGACGCAGGCCAGCCGACACGCTTTCAGCGCGCACGCCGGGCGCCAGATCGGTCTGAACCGTGATAAAAGGCAGTCGCTGGCGACGCCAGATAACCGGATCGTCCACGCCCCAGGCCAGCGTGGCGACTTCGCTCAGCGGAATTTTTGTGCCCTTTGCCGTCGGTAACATCAACGTCGACAGCGTGCCAAAATCCAGCCGTTCGCGATCGTTGCCGCGCAACACCACCCCGACCAGGCGATCGTTATCCCGTACCGTGGTCACCGTGCTGCCGGACCAGACGGTATTCAGCATTTGCGCGATGCTCTCTGATGAAACCCCTGCCGCCCGCGCTGCCGTCTGGTTGACCTGAAGCGAGATCGTTCTCTCTGGCTCGCCAGCGGTCAGGTTCACTTCGCGAGTCAGTGATGACGTGCCTATTTCTGCCGCCAGGCGATGCGCAAGCCGTTGCACCTGCGCATAATCCGGCCCGCTCACCCGGTATTTCACCGGCCAGCCCACGGGCGGCCCTAACTCCAGCGGCGAAACACGGGTTGTCAGATCGGCGAACTGGCTGGTCAGCAGCGTCGTCAGTTGCTGGCGCAGGCGATCCCTCGCCGCCAGATTTTTCGCCACCACCACCAGCTGTGCAGTGTTTTCATTATCCAGCAACACATCCATCGGCAGATAAAAACGGACCGCGCCGGAACCGACATACGTGGTGTAGTGATCGATATCCGAATTCCCCTTGAGCGCCCTTTCCAGGCGTTCCGCCTGCCGCTCTGTTTCAGGCTGAGAGGCATTCGCTGGCAGAGCCAGGCTGACCAGCAGCTCCGGGCGATCCGAGGCCGGGAAAAACTCGCCCTGCATCCAGCGCGTACCGATCGCCGCCAGCGCCAGTGCAGCAACGGCAATCGCCAGGGTCGATAAACGGTGGCGCAGCACGCACGCCAGCAAAGCCCGATATGCACGCGCCAGCCGTCCTGCGCCGCGTTGGTGCCCGTTGATGTGGGCTGGCAGCAACCATGCGCCCGTCAGGGGAGAAAAGAGTATGGCGACCACCCACGAGCAGAGTAAGGCCATCAACACCACGGCAAACAGCGAGAAGCAGTATTCTCCGGCGCTGCTGGCAGCAAAGCCAACGGGGATGAAACCGGCGATCATCACCAGCGTTCCGGTGAGCATAGGAAATGCCGTGGTTTTGAATGCATAGGTGGCGGCACTTTTGCGTGACTCGCCAGCTTCCAGCCGGGCTACCATGGTTTCGACAGTGATCATCGCGTCATCCACCAGCAGCCCCAGCGCAATGATCAGCGCGCCCAGAGAAATGCGCTGCAACCCAATGCCAGCCAGCATCATCCCGGCAAAGGTCATCGCCAGTACCAGCGGTATCGCGGCGGCAACCACCAGCCCCGCCCGCATTCCCAGCGAAACAAAAGAGACGGCAAGCACAATCAGCACAGCCTCAACCAGCACCCGGACAAAACCGCTGACCGCGTCGCTCACCACCGCCGACTGATCTGCCACCTTAACCATCTCAATACCATGCGGCAACTGCGCCGCAACTTCAGCCATTCTTGCATTCAATGCCTGGCCGAAACGCAACATATTACCGGTGGCAGCCATCGAAATGGCTAACCCGATCGCAGGCTGGCCGTTGACGCGAAATACCGGCGCAGGCGGCTCGGCAATCTGGCGGCTTACCGTGGCAATATCGGTCAGCGGAATATAGCGGTCGTTGATATGCAGGGTGACCGCCCGCAGGCTCTCCTCGCTGGTCAGCGCGCCGCTGACGCGCAGCGCGACATTATCTTTGCCGGTACGAAGTGTCCCGGCCGGTTCGACGGCATTTTGCGCGGCCAGCGCATCGCTCACCTGCTGGATATCCAGCCCCATCCCCGCCAGTTGTCGGGGCGAAAAGGCGATCACTATCTGCTCCTGCTGTTCACCCAGCAGGGTCATTTTGCCCATGTCCGGCAGCGACATCAGGCCACGGCGGATCTCCTCCACGCGATCGCGCAGTTCACGCGCGCTATAGCCCTCCGCCGTGAAACCATAAATTGTGCCAAAGGTGTCATCAAACTCATCATTCACCGCCGGGCCTTGCGCGCCCTGAGGCAGCGAAGGGGCAATGTCCTGCATCTTTTTGCGGATCTGATACCAGATGTCCGGCACCTGCCGCGGCGGCGTATCGTCGCGCAGATTGACATAGATAACGGCGCTGCCAGACCGGGTTTCGCTTTCGATATAATCCAGCCACGGGATCTCCTGGAGTTTCTTTTCCAGCACATCGGTAACAAGCCGCGTGGTATCCGCAACCGTAGCGCCAGGCCACTGGGCAGAGACCACCGCCGTCTTGATGGTGAAGGCTGGATCTTCATTACGCGGCAGATTTTCGTAGCACAGCACGCCGGTCGCGATAATAAGCAGCATAAAAAAGCTTACCAGTTGCTGATGTGCCAGCGCCCAGGCAGAAAGATTAAAGCGTGGTTCAACAGGCTTCATGGCTGCGGCTCCCCGACAATTACCGGTTCACCGGCGCGCAGTTTGCTTACGCCTGCGGTGATGACTTTGTCGCCGACGCCCACGCCTGAAGCAATCACGGCGGATGTTGCAGAGTAACCGGCAAGCGCGACCGCGCGTAATTGCGCTTGTCCATGCCCGTCGATAATAAACACCGCCGGTTGATCGCCGATGCGGCTGAGTGCTGACGCCGGTACGGTATAGCCGCCAGGCATTGTTGACGGTATCTCAACGGTCGCGCTGGCTCCCAGCGCCATCGCCAAAGGCGGGGCCTCTAAAGTCACCCTGACCTGCCAAGTGCGGGTCTGCGGATCGGCCTGCGGGCTGATGTCGCGCAATTTTCCGCTGGCGCGGATAGCCGGGTTTGCCAGCAAAGCCACCGGAAACCGTAGTGTGTTTGACGATGATGCAGGCAAAAGCTGTGGATCGGCGATATCAAAAACCACATCTCGCGCATCGCTGGTCGCCAGCGTGAAGATCGTCTGCCCTGCGCTGACCACTTGCCCCGCCGAGGCGCTGACGCGAGTGATGATCCCATCGGCAGGCGCTGTCAGTTGGGTCCAGCCCAGATTCTCCTGCGCAGTATGCAATGCGGCGATACTGCTTTGCAGGCGGGATGCGGCCGCCTGCCAGTCGGCGCGAGCGCTATCAAGCTGAGTGCGGGCGATGGCCCCGGAAGGCATGAGCTTCTGCATTCGGTTCAGGTTAAGTGCCGCAACGCGTTCGGCGGCGCGGGCGCTTTCCACATCTGCGGCGGCACTGGTCAGTTGGTTTTTCCCGGTCTCACTTTCAATTGCAGCAAGTACCTGTCCGGCATGCACCCGTTCGCCAATATCGACCAGGCGGCTGACCATTCGCCCGTCGAGGCGGAAAGCCAGCGCCGTTTCATCATGGGCGCGGATCTCCCCGGTGCGCACTGTCACCGGATGCGCGGATGCCGCCCCGATAACCTGATAACGAACGGGTCTTGGCGGTGCGGGTTTTTCTGTCGGTTTATCTCCGCACCCCGTCAACAATGGCAGTACCCCCGCGAGAAGCAGCAGCGGAAGCAGAGAAAAGAGGGAAACCGTGCGTGCAACAGTAAAAAGATGATGCAGGCCCTGACGCAGATAATCGCTAAACTGTTCTGACATAACGCCACTCCGAATCGGTAATGGCGCCATTAAATCCGGCTTGCGTCGAGATTCGTTCCAGTTTTCGTCAAGAATCCATCAAGAGCGTGTGAATTACCCCGTCGCGTCTGTAGGAAGCGAGATGCTGACTTTCAGGCCGCCTTTTTCCGGTAATGAAGCGTTGATGCTGCCGCCATGCGCGTGGCAGATGGCGCGAGCAATGGAGAGCCCAAGACCGCTGCCTCCGGAATGTCGCGCCCGCGACGTTTCTGCGCGGGTGAAGCGCTCAAATATAAGCGGCAGAAAATCCGCCGTCACGCCCGGCCCGTCATCCTCAAAATCAATCCGGTAGAGATTATGCTGTTGCTGAAGAACGATGGATAAATGGCCGTCCCGCCGACCATAGCGCAGCGCATTTTCCATCAAGACAGTAAAAACCTGCCCCAGGCGGAACGCGTCGCCGATGAACATCGAAGGTGCGCTTGCGGTAACGGTAATCGCCAGACCGGCGCTATCCGCCAGTGGTTTCAGCCATGCCGCACGCTCATTTAACAGTTCCGCCAGAGACACCGGCTGGAGCGTAAGCGTAAGCTGTCCCGCATCAGCCAGCGATAACAGGTGGAGTTCATCCGTCAGCCGGCTGAGATACTGCAACTGCTTCATCACCATTCCCAGCTGCGCTTCGCTGGGTTCAAACACCCCATCCAACATACCCTGCAAACGACCAATGGCGGCCGTCAGCGGCGAGCGCAGTTCATGTGCCATCGCCACATGCGAAGCCCGAAGCTCGCGTTCATATCTCGCCAGTTGGCGCGTCATACTGTTGAAGTCGCTGGCGAATCGCACCATTTCCTCAGGCGCTTCTTTTACCAGCTCCGCCTGGCTACCAAACTGACCGTGCGAGACTTCGTCGGCCGCATCCCGCAGACGGCTGAATTGCAGCGCCAGCGGCCGCACATAGCGAAGCCCCATAATGACAATAAAGGGGATCATCACCAGCACCAGCACTGCGACCATTATCCAGTCCGCAGAGGCAATTGAGGGCGTGGAATAGCTCAGCCCCCACCATGTGTCGACAATATCGTGGAAGCGCGACGGATTGAGTTGCGGGTTCTCTTTCAGGGCAAGAAACTCGTCGCGCACCGGGGCGGGCATATGGTGCAGCACCCAGAAATTCTGCACGGCGTAACGCAACCACATACATAACGCGATGATGATGACAGAGCCGATCGCCAGCGCGAGGATACGCCCGCAAATCCAGCGCCAGAGCGACTGATAAACCGATTTTTTCATGGCTGCCGGAACCTGTAGCCGACCCCGCGCACATTGGCTAAAACGCCCGTTACGCCCGCACTTTCAAGTTTTTTGCGTAAATTATAAACGTGGGTATCGACGACCCTTTCCAGCGCCTCGCTTTCCGGCAGGCACTGCTCAAGCAGGAACTGGCGTGAGAAAGGTCGCGTCGGATGGCGCAGCAAAGTGGTTAAAATCGAAAACTCGGCTGGCGTCAGTTCGAGAAAACGCTCGCTGTTATCCGGCTGGATGACCGCCGCCGTAATGGCGGTAGTGTTCACTTCCAGATGATGCCAGCGCAGGATCTCTTCTCGCGTTTCTGTGCGGCCAGCGCGTCGCAGCACCGCCTGAACGCGTGCCACTACTTCGCCGGGATGGTAGGGTTTCACGACGTAATCATCCGCGCCGTAACGTAATGCTCCGATACGATCGGGCGCATCTCCCATCGCCGTCACCATAATCACCGGCACATCGCTTTTGCGACGCAGAGCCGCCAGCACTTCTGTACCATTCATTCCCGGCAACATCACATCCAGCAGGATAAGATCGGGCTTCCAGCGTTGCGCCAGCTCAAGCCCGCTAAGGCCATCGACGGTCAACGATACATCGTAATTTTCACGACGCAGGTAGGCTTCCAGCACGTTTGCCGCATCGACATCGTCTTCGATCACAAGAATTTTCCGGGACAGCATTTGCTCACCTTGACCGTTTCTTAACACTTTCCTGACCGTTTATTGATATGAGCCGGATATATTCCGCGCTCAGAAGATGGTAAAACCCTGCCGCAACAGCATGTTCCCCAATAAGCGAGATGTGATGATGATATCGATAAAAACCGCCTTGTACAGGAGCAGCCCATTACTGGCCGCCTTCGCATTTTCAGCCCATGCTGATGACGATACTGCCGCGCAAAATGCGTTCACCCTGGGCATCGGTGGGCAATATGCCCCTCGCTACAGTGGCTCAGACAAACAACGCCTGCAAATGGTTCCGGTGATACAGGCACGCTGGAATGCGCTCTTTTTTGATTCGCAAAAGGGGCTGGGTTACGACTTACAGGCCGATAACGGTCTCTATTTCGAACATACGCTCGGTTATGGTCTGGGTCGTGCTGATAGCAACTCCGGCTGGCGCGATGGCGCAAACAATTTAAAAGGGATGGGCAACATTGATGCCACCCTCAATACGGCCATGGCTGTCGGCTGGAGCATTACCCCGTGGCTTAACATTGAAGGCAAAGCCACCCTTCCCCTGACCGACGGCCAGGGCGTGCAATACCAGACATCGCTGGCGTTAATCCCGCTGCAAACCGCCAGCGATACGTTGGCTTTTCAGTCTGCCGCGCTGTTTGGCGATAGCCGATATATGAACACTTTTTATGGCGTCAGCAGAGAGCAAAGTCTGCGTAGTGGATACGCTCGCTATACAACGGCGGCGGGGTTCTATGGGGTGAACAGTGACCTGACGTGGAATCATCAATTTGATGAACACTGGGGAGCAATGATCAGTGTCGGTTATAGTTGGTTAAGCGACCATGCCGCAGACAGCCCGCTGGTGCAGCGCCGTAATGAAGGTACTGGCGTGTTGGCCATTCTTTATACCTTCTAGAGGGTTCAGAAAGGCAAACCTGCCCGCATTGCTCTGATGCCGCAGTCATTATGGACATAAGCCGCTCTCCGGCTTTTCTGCAACCTCCGGAGAGCGGGTTCCCCGCACTAGTCGCTTTGCACAACCCAATGGAGTTTATTGACCTGGAAACCCAGACGCTGCGCAACCGCGAGATAATGTTGCTTCACGGCATCCGGAATGGTCGGCGTGCGTGAGAGGATCCACAGGTAATCGCGGTTTGGCCCACTCACCAACGCGTAGTGATAGTCGTCATCGAGAGCAATAACGTTATAGCCGCCATAGAACGGGCCAAAGAACGAGACCTTCAGCGCGGCGGTCGTCGGCGACCCGGTAAACAAGGCTTTGCCTTCACTCTCACGCCACTTTTGCTTTTGCGGATCGTAACCCCGGTTCAGCACGCTGATTGCCCCGTCGCGGCGCTGGCCATAGGTCGCGGTAACCTGCTCCAGGCCGCGTTCAAAGCGGTTTTCCAGCCGTGCGATTTCATACCATTTGCCAAGATAGCGGCTGGCATCAAAGCCGGTGACGGGCTGTACGCCTTTCGGCGGAGTGGGCGACTTGCAAGCCACCAGCGTCAGTGCAACCGCTACGCCGGTCAAAACAGGCCAGAATTTCATGTGCGCTCCTTTTCTCTGCAGCATCAAGTGTGCGTGGATACCGGGCTTCTATTTTATCTATCCTCGCTGATAAATCGCCTAAGAAAGCGACCTATAACCAATTGAAATAAAATAGTAATCAAAATAATCTTTGTCAAAATTTGGACAAAATTTATCGATTGTATAGATTTTAACTATACTCCGGGACGCTGTTGTCCATCGTAAAGGTACGCATATGCAATCCGTCATTGAACGGTTGGTGGCTTACTATGGGCAGGAGATTGAAAAATTGCGTATACCCGCGCCTTACTGACTGAAAAATATCGGTATTCCTCCCCTTTTTCATGGGTTGTAAATTCGCAAAATCGGGACAAATGTTACGTTGAAAGATTTTCGATAAACTGGGCAAAAAGGAATTTATTCTGGTATAAAGTTGAAAAGTCCGAACATGAGAATTCTGACCAGCATGGGTCGTTTTCGGGCTTTGTGCTGTAACTGCTTGTAAAAAGTGCAGATAAAAAAAGACCGAATACGATTCCTGTATTCGGTCCAGGGAAATGGCTCTTGGGAGAGAGCCGTGCGCTAAAAGTTGGCATTAATGCAGGCTAAGTCGCCTGGCACTTTAAGAATAGATGACGGCGTCAGCTTTTCCAGTCCGCGACAAAAGTGGTCAGAAAAATTCGCTAATCGTCACGCTAAAAAATGCAAAAACCGCAAGACTTGCTCAGACAGGCTTGCGGTTTTTTATTAAATATCAGGCTCCTGATGTAGCCAGTTAACAAAGTTTCTCAGCCCGGGCGATAAACGGTTCAAGGCTCATCTTTTCGCCGGGTTTTGCGGGATCATTAACCTGAATAATGCTGATCGGCTGCCCACTGGCTTTACCGCTGGCGACCTGCTTTTCCGCCACATCATTCAGTGGGTATTGCACCAGCGTGCTGGGATTGATGGCATAAAGCGCGTGTCCGGGACGGCAGGTCAGCATGATCTCTTCGCGATCAAATGCCCATTTGTCTTTGCCAATTTCAAAGCGGCTGACGGTGATCACCTGCGGTGCAGCCAGTGCCACACCTGAACATGTCAGCATTAACAATCCTAATAAGTTCTTTTTCATTCTTTCCGCCAGGTTCAGTCAAAAAGGTTCCCATGTCGCAAAAAGGCTCACTGCGGCAAGCACCAGCGCGCCCAACCCCAGTTCGGCCCAGGTCAGGATGATAAATCGCTGCCGCGCGGCATCATTATGCCGATTCAGACGCGGCACCAGAACATACCGATTCACAAGGGCAATTACCACCATCAGCGCCACAAGCGCACATTTCAGCAACAGCATCCGCCCCCAGTCATTTTGCCAGGGGCGCGCTACGCCTTCGATCAACAGTGTATTAACCACACCAGTGGCCAGCACGCCCGCGACCGCAAAATGGCCATAGTGGGAAAAACGCAGCATGGCCGAGATGGCCGCCGGGCGTGACTGCCCATGGGCCAGGCGCATGCAAAACAGTACCGGCAGCAATCCGCCGATCCACATCGCTGCGCAAAGCAGATGCAGCGCATGATTGCCACGCTGAAGAACGCCCATCGCCCCTTCGCGCATTGCAGCGTGTCCGACTCCCGCCGCCAGCAGAAACTGGATCGCCAGCAGCACGAAGATGCGCCGCTGTTGTTGAGGCTGAAGGAACAGGCTTATCAGCGTCAGGAGGGAAAAAATAATTTGCCATGCCCAGATTGTGCCAAAACCGGTCGCCGCTACCGCCAGCCAGGTCGAGGGTTGCCAGACATCTCCCCATCCCTCCCCCATTAGCCCCCCCTGGAAAGCAAACATCAGGATCGCGCTAAGGGCGCTCAGCCATAAACATCCACGCAGAAGAGGAAGAAAGTGGCGGGTCATCAGATGCTCCAGGCTGCGCGGAGCCAGCCACGCGCTGAACAGCGCGCAGCCAAACGAAAGCATCAGGGCAGCGAAATGCACAAATCGCAACCCAACAAAAGCGGTCTCCAGCATTTGTTACTTCACAGAAAAGTGATACTGGCCGCTGGTTTTGTGCCCATCAACGGAAACCACATGCCAGTTAACGGTATAATCGCCCGGCGTCAACGGTTGCTCCAGCGGAACGATCATCTGCTTTTTGTCATTCTCATTGCGCTTTACTGTGCCGGTCCTGATAATTTGTTGCTGCGCACCGGTTACCGAGATGCCGCTGAATTTCGGTTCGATACCTTCCGAGAAATTCAGCGTTAGCGCCTGCGGCGCAGCGGTTACCGCCGCATCGGCGGCCGGATATTGCCCCTTGAGATGCGCATGTGCCAGCACTGCAGGTGCCGTAAAAAGGCTGGCGATGAGCACCGCTGTTCGCCAGTGTGCGTAAGAAGAGATGGACATAGAGTTCATTCCTTTTTGTTATACATTTAGGGGAAAGAATAACCCTGTACAATATTCGCGTCGAGTATCATTGCCGGTGTACTTGTCTTTCTGCGACAGGCTTAGTAACTTTTGCCGCGTGAACCCAGGAGAAAATCATGATTACCAATCTTGCGCAGCTTGAACAGGATGAGATGGACAAGGTCAATGTCGATCTTGCTGCCGCGGGCGTTGCCTTTAAAGAACGCTACAACATGCCGGTGATTGCGGAAGCCGTGGAGCGTGAACAACCGGAGCACCTGCGTAACTGGTTTCGCGAGCGTTTAATCGCTCATCGTCTGGCTTCCGTTTCGCTTTCACGTCTGCCTTATGAGCCTAAAGCTAAATAACGGAGCCGGTTATGTTACGTGTTATCGATACCGAAACCTGCGACCTGCAAGGCGGGGTGGTGGAAATTGCCTCCGTTGACGTGGTTGACGGAAAGATAGTCAATCCGATGAGCCATCTGGTCCGGCCCGATCGCCCTATCAGCCCGCAGGCGATGGCCATCCATCACATAACAGAATCGATGGTGGCTAATCAGCCGTGGATTGAAGAGATTGTGCCGCACTACTATGGCAGTAACTGGTACGTGGCGCATAACGCCAGTTTTGACCGCCGCGTTCTGCCAGAAATGCCGGGCGAATGGATCTGCACCATGAAGCTGGCGCGCCGTCTCTGGCCGGGAATTAAATACAGCAACATGGCCCTATATAAATCCCGCAAACTGAGCGTACAGACGCCGCCGGGGCTGCATCATCACCGCGCGTTATACGACTGCTATATCACCGCCGCGTTACTGATAGATATTATGCAGGTTTCCGGTTGGACGCCGGATCAGATGGCGACCGTGACCGGCCGCCCGGCGCTGGTAACCACTTTCACCTTCGGTAAATACCGCGGCAAAGCGGTGTCTGAGATTGCCGACCGCGATCCGGGTTACCTGCGCTGGCTGTTCAATAACCTGGAGCGCATGAGCCCGGAACTGCGACTGACGTTAAAGCACTATCTCGGCGACGATTAATGTACCTCGTGTCCGGGTAAGGTGCCCTGCGTCAGGGCAATCAGAAAAGCATACTCCAGCGCCACGCCTTCATAGGATTTAAAACGCCCGGATTTTCCTCCGTGCCCGGAATCCATATCGGTACAGAGCAGCAGCAAATTATTGTCCGTTTTATACTCACGCAGTTTTGCCACCCACTTCGCCGGTTCCCAGTACTGCACCTGCGAATCATGCAGCCCGGTCGTTACCAGCATGTGCGGGTAATCGTGAGCCTCGACGTTGTCATAAGGGCTGTAGCCTTTGATGTAGTGATAGTACGTTTCATCCTGCGGATTCCCCCACTCTTCAAACTCACCGGTGGTCAGCGGAATAGATTCATCCAGCATGGTGGTCACAACATCAACAAAGGGCACCTGGGCAATAACGCCATGAAATAGCGCGGGACGCTGATTGATGACTGCGCCGATCAGCATACCGCCAGCGCTTCCCCCCATGCCGTAGCAGAAGAGCGGCGAACCATATCCCTGCGCCAGCAGCGAATCGGTGACATCAATAAAATCATTGAAGGTATTTTTCTTGTTGAGGAATTTTCCCTCTTCATACCACGATTGCCCCAGCTCACCGCCGCCGCGTACGTGCGCGATGGCAAACACAAAGCCACGATCGAGCAGGCTCAGGCGGCTGCTGCTAAAATCTGCATCCATACTGGCGCCATAGGATCCATACCCGTAGACCAGCAGCGGATTTTCACCTTTGCGGAATAAGGTGTGGTTGTAGACCAGCGAGACCGGTACTTCGACGCCATCTCTGGCGTGAATCCACAGGTGTTCACTGCGATAGTGGCTGGCATCGAAACCAGCGACTTCAACCTGCTTCAGCACGCGCCGCTCGCCGGTATCCATATCCAGTTCAAAAAGCGTATCCGGCGTGGTCATCGACGAGTAGCCGTAGCGTAAACGCGAGGTTTCCGGTTCCGGGTTATATGCCAGCCAGGTGACATAGGCTGGATCGTCAAACGCAATGCCTACCACTTCCCGAGTCTTACGGTTGATCTGCCGCAGGCTGGTTAAACCACGTTGCCGCTCCTCAACCACCAGCCAGTCGCTGAAGAGCGTAAACCCTTCCAGCATCACCTGTTCGCGCGCCGGAATCAGCACTTCCCAGCGTCTTTCATCGCGCACTTTGGTGCGATACAGGCCAAAGTTTTTGCCTTCGCGGTTAGAACGCAGGTAAAAAGTGTGCTGGAAATGGTCAAGGTTGTACTCATGCTCTTTGCGTCTTGGCAAAAAGCAGAGCGGCTGCGCATCAGGTAGCTCTGCGTCGAGAAGCAGCACTTCGCTGGTGGTAGCGCTGGAAAGGTGGATTGTGATGTAGTGCTGCGAGGTCGTTTTGCCCAAACCGACATAGAAGGTCTCATCCTGCTCTTCGTACACCAGTTCATCCTGCTGCGCCGGTTCTCCGACGGTGTGGCGCCACACCTGATAAGGTAACAGCGTGGTTGCATGCTTGCGCACATAGTAGAGCGTTTCGGAGTCATTAACCCAGACAAAATCCGGTGAGACGTTATCCAGCACTTCCGGGTACCAGTTGCCGGTTTCAAGGTTACGAAAACGCAAACCATACTGGCGGCGCGATAAAAAGTCTTCGGCTATCGCCATGATGGCATTGTCTGGCGAAACTTCCAGGCCGCCGAGCGTATAGAATTCGCTGTGTGATGCGCGCTGGTTGGCATCCAGCAGCACCGTCCACTCATCCCACTCGGCGCTCAGTACCGACTGACGCTGGTAGATTGCATACTCATTACCCGGTTCGTAAATGTGCCGATAGCGATAACCATTTCTGACATAGGGCGCGGAAACTTCACGTTGCGGTATGCGTGAGATGATCTCCTGCAGCACCTCATCCTGTAACGCCTGTTGTGACGACATCATTTTGCGGCCGTAATCATTTTCCTGACGCAGATAGTCAAGCACCTCTGGCTGCGAGCGGGTATCGTCCCGCAGCCAGTAATAGTTATCAACGCGCGTATCGCCATGCGTGGTGATTGCGTGTGGGATCAGTTTTGCTTTCGGCGGCATAGTATTGTTCTTTTTTGTTTAACACACTTGTAAGGTTGGCAAAACCCGCGCGTGATGCAAGCGAAACCACACTGTAATCAGAATCAAGCGGTAAGTTTTTGCTGCTTTATATCCTCTTCTATCTCCTCACGAACTGCCTGCGGGATCTGTAACGCATCTCCCAATGCATTCAGATAGCTGCGTTCCATAAAGTGATCGATATCGATAACGGCACAGCTGAGATACCAGAGTTCCAGCGCCTCTTCTTCATTCTGTACGCCCTGCGCCAGGCGTGCGGGATCCAGCGGTTGTTCAATTGCCTGCGCAACCAACTGCCGCCCCTGCTCTTCCACCCCGGCTTCACGAAGTTGCTGCTCGATAGCGGCTCGTTCTTTGTCGTCGATATGACCATCGCTTTTCGCCGCAAAAACCAAGGCCAGGATCAGCCGCTCCGTGCGCACATCCAGCGGAGATTGCTGCTGACCGTATTGCGGCTCACCCTGATGCGCGTTACGGATACGGTCTTTGTATTTATTCCACAGCACCGTACCGGCGACCGCGCCGCCGCCAACCAGCAGTGCGCTGGTACCGTATTTAGCAAGAAACTTACGTGAGGATTTACTGGCAACGAGCAGCCCGGCAAGGCCACCCAGAGCGCCCGGCGCCAGCAGGTTATGTAACCTCTGCTCGCCTGAAGATGAGGGATCCGCATTATCTTTCGAACCCAGCAACGACTGTATTTGATTCAACCAGCTCATAATGCCCTCGCTTATCTATGTGTGGTTGCCCAGAGTAAGCGAGGGGGATGTCAGGAAGTGTCTGTAGCGGCAAAAGATGAGAAAATTATTGCGTTACGGCTGTGGCTGGTACTCTGCCGTACCCGCTTTGCAATCGACGGCCACGCGGTAGTGAATATCCATATTTTTACCGCGAACCGTGAGCGGTACCGTCCATTTATCACGCTTGCCGACGATCTCTTTCGGATTCACCCAGGCAACCGGATCGGCCTGCCCCAGTTTTTTCTGATCGTCAGCCCAGCGCACAATGCGATTTTGCAGATAGTCACGCTTAACGCTGGCCGCGATCCCATCGGCATCAAGACCTTCACAAGAAGGAAACTTTACCGATTTATCCGTTGTAGCGTGCGCCATGGTACTGCCTGCCAGCAAAAGCAGACCTGTAAAAACTCCTGCTATTTTCATGCTTATCTCCTGGTACTTACTTGTCCAGTCAAAAGCATGGTACAAATTGCTGGCAGCGCAAGATCAGGCGACTTTCGCGCGCTTCTGCGCGCTTTTAATATCCACTGCGTCTGTCGGTTCAGCATCATCAGAAGTAGCCGCTGCAGCAGGTTCTTCCGCTTCAGCACCTGGCAATTTGCCGGATTTCAGAATACCGCTCAGCGCATCTTTCTGTTCGGCAAGCCACAGCGCCATTTGATCGCGCATCTCATCTTCCAGCGCTACCGGGCCGGTACCTAACCAGTCGCCCAGCACTTCCGCCAGATCGAGCATTTTATCGTAAGCATCAGCTTCCTTTTTGCTGGCAAAAGACATTTTTTCCTCACCTTCACGAATGACTACGTATTTAACTTCTACCGCCATGATGCAGCCTCATTCAACTGTGTATTTATACAGTATAGTAGCGCGATGAAAAAAGCATCGCAAGGGATAAAAGACAGACGCAAACGTTTTCGTTTATACTGCGCCCAGTTTTTTTCCCCAACGGTAAGATGCTATGACTCTTTTAGGTACTGCGCTGCGCCCTGCAGCTACTCGCGTGATGTTACTCGGCTCTGGCGAACTGGGTAAGGAAGTGGCCATTGAATGTCAACGACTGGGCATTGAAGTGATCGCGGTTGATCGCTACGCCGATGCGCCCGCCATGCATGTGGCGCACCGTTCACATGTGATCAATATGCTTGATGGTGATGCGCTGAAGGCGCTGGTCGCGCAAGAAAAACCGCATTTTATCGTGCCAGAAATCGAAGCTATCGCCACCGACACGCTGCTGGAACTGGAAGCGCAAGGCCAGCATGTGGTGCCCTGCGCCCGTGCCACAAAGTTGACCATGAACCGTGAAGGCATTCGTCGCCTGGCGGCGGAAGAGTTGCAGTTACCGACATCCAGCTACCGCTTTGCCGACAGTGAAGCGGCTTTTCGCGATGCCGTCGCTGAGATAGGTTTGCCCTGTATCGTAAAACCGGTGATGAGCTCCTCCGGTAAAGGCCAGAGCTTTATTAAAAGCGCAGAGCAACTGACGAAAGCCTGGGAATACGCCCAACAGGGCGGTCGTGCGGGTGCCGGGCGGGTGATTGTCGAGGGCGTGGTCAACTTTGATTTTGAAATCACGCTTCTGACCATCAGCGCCGCTGATGGCGTCCATTTTTGCGCGCCGGTCGGCCACCGCCAGGAAGAGGGTGATTATCGCGAATCCTGGCAGCCGCAGCAGATGTCGCCGCTGGCGCTGGAACGCGCGCAGGCGATTGCCAGCAAAGTCGTACTGGCGCTGGGCGGCTATGGGCTGTTTGGCGTTGAGCTGTTCGTTTGCGGCGATGAAGTGATTTTCAGCGAGGTCTCTCCTCGCCCGCATGATACCGGGATGGTGACGCTGATTTCACAGGATCTCTCGGAGTTCGCGTTGCATGTCCGTGCTTTCCTCGGTTTACCGATTGGCGACATCCGCCAGTACGGCCCGGCTGCTTCGGCAGTGATCCTGCCGCGCCTGCGCAGCCAGAATGTGACCTTCGATAACGTGCAAAATGCGCTCGCAGCCGGTGTGCAACTGCGTCTTTTTGGAAAACCTGAAATCGACGGCTCCCGCCGCATGGGCGTTGCGCTGGCTGTGGCAGAAAATGTCGAAACGGCCGTAGAGCGCGCAGTTGCCGCCGCCGCGGCAGTTCAGGTTAAAGGCTAAAAAAAGCCCGGAGGCGCTCATCGCTTTCCGGGCTTTTCTGCACAAGGCGGGTAAACACCCGCCCGCGAGATTACTGTTTCGCGCCTTCTACCGCTTCGCGCGCCAGTTTGGTGATGCGATCGTAATCACCCGCTTCCAGCGCATCTGCCGGCACCAGCCAGGAACCGCCGATGCACAGTACGCTTTTCAGCGCCAGGTAATCACGGTAGTTAGCCGGGGAGATCCCGCCAGTCGGGCAGAAACGAACCTGAGAGAACGGACCCGCAATCGCCTGCAACGCTTTAGTGCCGCCGTTTGCTTCCGCCGGGAAGAATTTGAACTCTTTCAGACCGTAGTCCATGCCCAGCATCAACTCAGAAACGGTGCTGATGCCCGGGATCAGCGGGATAGTACCTTCGGTCGCGGCTTTCAGCAGCGGCTCGGTCAGACCCGGGCTGATAGCGAACTGCGCGCCAGCAGCGGTGACTTCCGCCAGTTGCTGCGGGTTCAGTACCGTACCGGCACCGATAATTGCGTCGGGCACTTCTTTTGCGATAGCGCGGATAGCATCAATTGCACAAGCCGTACGCAGGGTGACTTCCAGTACGCGAACGCCACCAGCAACCAGCGCTTTTGCCATCGGCACAGCGTGTTCCAGTTTGTTCACTACAATCACCGGCACTACCGGACCTGTTTTCAGAATTGCTTCTGCACTCGTTTTCCAGTTTTTCATCAGAGTTTTTCTCTCGCCAGAACTAAATCTTATCGTCTTAAAAAGTGATACAGGTTGCGCCCTGCTCCGCACCGGAGAGTTTCTCCCGCAGCGCGCCGAACAATTCGCGGCCTGTGCCCACGCGCATCGCGCTCAGGTCAGGAATATGCGGCTGACGTGCGGCAAGTTCGTTGTCATCAACCAGCAGCGTTAACTCGCCTGTCTGCCCGTTTACCCGGATAATATCGCCATCACGCACTTTCGCCAGCAATCCGCCATCGTATGCTTCTGGTGTAACGTGGATCGCCGACGGCACTTTACCTGATGCGCCTGACAGCCGTCCATCGGTAACTAATGCAATTTTGAAACGGCGGTCCAATAATACACCAAGTGGCGGCATGAGTTTATGTAATTCTGGCATGCCGTTCGCTTTTGGCCCTTGGTGACGAACAACCACCACGCAATCACGGTCCAGAAGGCCTGCTTCGAAGGCCGGTAAAACATCATGCTGGCTTTCAAAAATCACCGCTGGCGCTTCAATAACCTGATTTTCAACCGGTACTGCCGAGGTTTTCATCACTGCGCGCCCCAGATTGCCGCTCAGCACTTTGGTGCCGCCATGTTTCGAGAATGGCTGTTCGATGGTCGCAATGACGTCGGCATCCAGCGATGCAGCCGCGCCGTCACGCCAGTCCAGTTCGCCATTATTGAGCCACGGCTCCTGGGTGTAGCGCGTCAGGCCAAAGCCCGCCACGGTGTGAACATCTTCATGCAACAGACCGCCTTTCAGCAGTTCACGCATCAGCACCGGCACACCGCCGGCCGCCTGGAAGTGGTTAATGTCCGCCGGGCCATTCGGGTAGAGACGCGCCAGCAGCGGAACCACATCAGAAAGATCGGAGAAGTCATCCCAGTTGATGATGATCCCTGCTGCGCGCGCCATCGCCACCAGGTGCATAGTGTGGTTGGTGGAGCCGCCTGTCGCCAGCAGCGAGACGATACCGTTCACTACGACTTTTTCATCAATCATTTTACCGAGCGGCATCCACTCGTTGCCATTGCCGGTCAGGCGGGTCACCTGACGGGCTGCCGCTTCAGTCAGTACACGGCGCAGAGGTGCATCCGGATGGACAAACGATGAGCCAGGCAGTTGCATACCCATAAACTCGATCACCATCTGGTTAGTGTTTGCGGTGCCGTAAAACGTACAGGTGCCTGGCGCATGATATGACGCGGCTTCTGATTCGAGCAGCGCCATACGATCGACTTTGCCTTCAGCATAAAGCTGGCGAATGCGTACTTTCTCTTTATTCGCCAGACCGCTCGCCATTGGACCTGACGGGATAAACACCGCCGGTAAATGACCAAATGACAGCGCCGCCATGGCCAGCCCTGGGACGATTTTGTCGCACACGCCAAGGTACAGCGCGCCATCAAACATATTGTGAGAAAGCCCTACCGCTGCCGACATCGCAATCACTTCGCGGCTCAGCAGGGAAAGTTCCATACCGTCCTGCCCCTGGGTTACGCCGTCGCACATTGCCGGAACGCCCCCCGCTACCTGACCTACCGCGTTCACCGAATGCAACGCTTTACGGATAATCTCCGGATAGACTTCGTAGGGCTGGTGAGCAGAAAGCATGTCGTTGTAGGAGGTGATAATGGCAATATTGTTGCGCAACATGCTTTTGAGGGAGGCTTTGTCGTCAGGCTGGCAGGCTGCAAATCCGTGTGCCAGGTTACCGCAGGCCAGTGTGGAACGGCGCACGGTGTTCGTTTTCGCCTGTTCGATGCGTGCGAGATAGGCTGAGCGGGTTTCGCGCGAACGTTCAATAATGCGATTTGTTACGCGTAACATTGTTGAGTTCATAAAGGCTCCTGAAATTTATCTGTCCGGGGGACCGCGTCAACAATGCCATAAGCCATAGTTATCAGACTGTAAACACCAAAACGCCGCGCCCCAAAGGCAAAATCGCTTCAGCCAGTGTAATAAAAAAAGCCCCGCTGGTGAATCCAGTCGGGGCCTGAAAGGTGAAAAATTATTCTGATATCTGTGCTAGATCATGTTACCGGTAAAATGAAATAACATTTGCCGCCAGAAAATCACTCAAACTCGTTCCACGAACGGCCGTCGCGGGTGATCATTGCCACCGATGCAACCGGTCCCCAGGTACCTGCCTGATACGGTTTCGGCGCATCGTTGTCTGCTGCCCACGCTTCGGTGATGGAATCGACCCATTTCCAGGCCTCTTCTACTTCGTCACGACGCACGAACAGGGCCTGAATACCACGCATGGTTTCCAGCAGAAGGCGCTCGTAAGCATCAGCAAGATGCGTTTGATTAAAGGTTTCGGAGTAGCTGAGGTCGAGTTTGGTAATTTGCAGGTTGTGCTTATGATCCAGACCAGGAACCTTGTTAAGTACCTGAATATCCACACCTTCGTCCGGCTGCAAGCGAATGGTCAGTTTGTTCTGCGGCAGATCCTGCCAGGACTCTTTAAACAGGTTCAGCTCAGGAGTTTTAAAGTAGACCACAACTTCTGAACATTTGGTCGGCAGACGTTTACCGGTGCGCAGATAGAACGGCACGCCAGCCCAGCGCCAGTTATCGATATCGACACGAATAGCGACGAACGTTTCGGTATTACTGGATTTGTTCGCCCCTTCTTCTTCCAGGTAACCCGGCACTTTTTTGCCTTGCGCAAACCCGGCGGTGTACTGACCACGCACGGTTTTTTCGCGCACGTTGGTGCGATCGATGCGGCGCAACGATTTCAGCACTTTCACTTTTTCATCACGAATACTGTCCGCAGTCAGATCGGACGGCGGCGACATGGCAATCATGCAGAGGATCTGCAACAGGTGGTTCTGGATCATGTCGCGCATCTGCCCGGCCTGGTCAAAATAGCCCCAGCGGCCTTCGATACCGACCTCTTCCGCCACGGTGATTTCCACGTGATCGATGGTACGGTTGTCCCAGTTGTTAACAAACAGGGAGTTGGCAAAGCGCAGCGCCAGCAGGTTAAGTACCGTCTCTTTACCCAGATAATGGTCGATGCGGTATACCTGGCACTCTTCGAAGAACTCGCCCACCTGGTCGTTAATTTCCCGTGATGTCGCAAGCGATGTCCCCAGCGGCTTTTCCATCACGACGCGCGCCGGTTTCGCATTCAGTTTTGCCTCACCCAGCCCCTTACAGATGGCGCCAAAGGTGCTCGGCGGCATGGCAAAGTAGTTGATAGTGGTGCGATTTTTCTGGTCCAGCATCGCACCGAGACGTTTGAATGCGGAGGTTTCGTTAACATCCAGATTGCAAAAATCCAGACGGCCACTCAGCTTATCCCACAGACTTTCGTCAATTTTTTCCTTCATAAAGGTTTCAAGCGCTTCACGAACAACCTTGGTATAGGCTTCCTTATCCCACTCGGCGCGACCGACCCCCAGGATACGTGTATCCGGATGGATCTGCCCCGCTTTTTCCAGTTGGTACAGTGAAGGCAGCAACTTCCGGCGTGCGAGGTCACCTTTCGCGCCGAAAATGACCAGGTCACACGCCTGGGCTGTTTGTACTACCGCCATGTCAATCTCCTCAGTTGGCTGTCCTGGAGCGTTAGCCAGGCCTTAGTTGTAATTTTATTACAGTACACTGTACTGCGTTTACGTAATTCCCGAAACTGTTACGCATTGTCAGGACGTGCGTTATTTTGTTGTGACAAAAAATCTGTTTTTTCGCCCTGAAAAAGCCGGTTATTTGCCCTGGAAACAGACGATAAAATCTGACTCTGATCATGTAATGAAAAAAAACAACATCATTTCTCATCATCACTTACCTTTCTGCTTCCCGCGGGGGTAATATCTGTTTAAAACGCATCACGATTCCATCTATCAGTGTAATCGTTTCACCATGAGCGCTTTATCACCCATGAATATGCTGGAAAAAATCCAGTCACGGCTGGAACACCTTAGCAAATCCGAACGGAAGGTCGCGGAAGTCATCCTCGCCGCTCCGGACCAGGCCATCCACTCCAGCATCGCTGCGCTGGCACAGGAAGCAGATGTCAGTGAACCGACGGTGAACCGTTTTTGCCGCAGCCTTGATACTCGTGGTTTCCCGGACTTCAAGTTGCATCTCGCGCAAAGTCTCGCCAACGGCACGCCCTATGTTAATCGAAATGTTGACGAAGATGACAGCGTAGAAGCCTATACCGGAAAAATCTTTGAGTCGGCAATGGCCAGCCTCGATCACGTCCGCCAGTCGCTGGATATGGCCGCCGTCAATCGCGCCGTCGATCTGTTGACCCAGGCGAAAAAAATCTCATTTTTCGGTCTCGGCTCGTCTGCCGCCGTTGCGCACGACGCCATGAACAAATTTTTCCGCTTCAACGTACCGGTGATTTACTCCGACGACATCGTGCTGCAACGCATGAGTTGTATGAATTGTAGCGATGATGACGTAGTTGTGCTGATTTCCCATACCGGAAGAACAAAAAACCTCGTTGAACTTGCGCAACTGGCGCGTGAAAACGACGCCATGGTCATTGCCCTGACGTCAGCGGGGACGCCGCTTGCGCGCGAGGCTACGCTTGCTATCACGCTTGATGTACCGGAAGATACTGACATTTATATGCCCATGGTTTCCCGACTTGCGCAACTGACCGTCATTGACGTGCTGGCCACCGGTTTTACCTTGCGCCGAGGCGCAAAATTCAGGGATAACTTGAAGCGAGTCAAAGAAGCCCTGAAAGAATCGCGCTTTGATAAGGAGCTACTTATCAAAAGTGATAACCACTAATAGTTAATAACAAAGCAGTAACCTCTTACGCTGTTCGGTCAGGCGCATTGCCCTTCACAGCGGGGCGCTAAATGGCCGAATTCATGTTCACGCAACACCAAGTTGTTTCAGTCAACGGAGTATTACATGTCCAGAAGGCTTCGCAGGACCAAAATCGTAACCACTTTAGGCCCGGCCACTGACCGCGATAACAACCTTGAGAAGGTTATCGCTGCTGGCGCTAACGTGGTGCGTATGAACTTCTCACACGGAACACCTGAAGATCATAAATTACGTGCGGATAAGGTGCGTGAGATTGCGGCAAAACTGGGACGTCATGTTGCTATCCTTGGCGATTTGCAGGGCCCCAAAATTCGCGTTTCCACCTTCAAGGAAGGCAAAGTTTTCCTGAACGTTGGCGATAAATTCCTGCTTGACGCTAACCTGGGTAAAGGCGAAGGCGACAAAGAAAAAGTCGGCATCGACTATAAAGGCCTGCCAGCCGATGTGGTGACGGGTGATATCCTGCTGCTCGACGATGGTCGCGTACAGCTGAAAGTGCTCGAAGTTCAGGGCATGAAAGTGTTCACCGAAGTGACTGTCGGCGGGCCGCTCTCCAACAACAAAGGCATCAACAAACTGGGCGGCGGTCTCTCCGCTGAAGCCCTGACAGAGAAAGACAAAGCGGATATCGTTACTGCGGCGCTGATCGGCGTTGATTATCTGGCTGTCTCTTTCCCGCGCTGCGGCGAAGACCTGAACTACGCCCGCCGCCTGGCACGCGATGCAGGTTGCGACGCGAAGATCGTAGCGAAAGTCGAGCGTGCGGAAGCCGTTTGCGATCAGGACGCGATGGACGATGTGATCCTTGCTTCTGATGTCGTGATGGTGGCCCGTGGCGATCTCGGCGTTGAAATCGGCGATCCGGAACTGGTCGGTATTCAGAAAGCGTTGATCCGCCGTGCCCGTCAGCTGAACCGTGCGGTGATCACCGCCACGCAGATGATGGAGTCGATGATCACCAACCCGATGCCAACCCGCGCGGAAGTGATGGACGTCGCTAACGCCGTGCTCGACGGTACCGATGCCGTGATGCTCTCTGCGGAAACCGCCGCCGGTCAGTATCCATCTGAAACCGTAGCGGCAATGGCGCGCGTTTGTCTGGGTGCGGAAAAGATCCCAAGTATCAACGTTTCTAAACACCGCCTGGATATTCAGTTCGACAACGTAGAAGAAGCGATCGCGATGTCGGCGATGTACGCGGCCAACCATCTGAAAGGTGTAACCGCTATCATCTCCATGACCGAATCCGGCCGCACCGCCCTGATGACCTCACGTATCAGTTCCGGCCTGCCGATTTTCGCCCTCTCCCGCCATGAGCGCACCCTTAACCTGACAGCGCTCTATCGTGGCGTAACGCCGGTCTATTTCGACAGCGTTAACGAAGGTGTTGCCGCCGCTAACGATGCCGTTAATCTGCTGCGTGACAAAGGCTACCTGCTTTCCGGCGATCTGGTGATCGTGACTCAGGGTGATGTGATGAGCACCGTGGGCACCACCAATACCACGCGTATTCTGACCGTCGAATAACCGGCAGCCAGAAAAGCAAAAGGCCTCTCGCTGGAGAGGCCTTTTTTTATTTCTTCGGGAACAGTTCTTTGCGCTTATAAGGCTCTGTTTCACCAGGTTTGCGCGTTTTCAGCAACTTCAGGATCCAGGTGTACTGCTCCGGACGAGGCGTGACAAATACCTCCACCTCTTCATTCATACGCCTGGCGATCGTGTTGTCGTCCGCTGTCAGCAGATCATCCATCGGCGGCCGCACCTGGATAATCAGACGATGCGTTCTGGCGTCATAGGCCGGGAACAACGGTACAACACGTGCACGGCAGACTTTCATCAGGCGGCCAATGGCCGGAAGCGTTGCTTTGTAGGTGGCAAAGAAATCGACAAACTCGCTGTGCTCCGCGCCGTGATCCTGGTCCGGCAGATAGTAACCCCAGTAGCCCTGACGCACCGACTGGATAAAAGGCTTAATGCCATCGTTGCGCGCATGCAAACGCCCGCCAAAGCGGCGACGCACGGTATTCCAGACATAATCAAAGACCTTGTTACCTTGATTATGGAACATGGCCGCCATCTGCTGCCCCTGCGAAGCCATCAGCATCGCCGGAATATCCACGCCCCAGCCGTGCGGCACGAGGAAAATCACTTTCTCGTTGTTACGCTGCAATTCATCGATAATATCTTTGCCCTGCCAGTCGACGCGCGGCAATACCTTTTCCGGCCCACGAATCGCCAGCTCCGCCATCATGACCATTGCCTGTGGCGCAGTAGCGAACATCTCATCAATGATGGCTTCCCTTTCGGCTTCGCTTTTTTCAGGAAAGCAATAGAGCAAATTGATCTGTGCGCGACGACGCGCGCTTTTGCCAAATTTTCCGGCCAGACGACCAAGATTCCCCAGCAGGGGATCGCGTACCGACGGAGGAACCAGCGCTACGCCGGCAAATGCCAGTACGCCCAGCCACGCGCCCCAGTTGCGCGGGTGACGGAATTCACTTTCGAACTCCGGAATATATTCACTGTTATTTTTTTTCGTTTCCATGCATCGTCCGCAGGCCAGAAATCAAGTCACTCAGGATAAGGAGATAGTGTAGCGAGGCGTTATCTTTCACACAAAAGAAAAAGCCGGCGCGCAGCAGGCACCGGCTTCGAACGCATATTTGTTAAGCGAATCAGTCAAAACGCAATTGCGGAATAACCTCTTTCACCTGCGACAGATAATCCGTACGATCCGAACCTGTCAGCCCTTCGGTTCGCGGCAGTTTTGCCGTTAACGGGTTGACAGCCTGTTGGTTGATCCACATTTCATAATGCAAATGCGGCCCGGTGGAACGGCCAGTGTTACCCGACAAGGCGATGCGATCGCCGCGCTTCACTTTCTGACCCGGTTTTACCAGCAGCTTACGCAGATGCATATAACGGGTTGTGTAAGTACGACCGTGGCGGATAGCAATGTAGTTCCCCGCCGCGCCACTGCGTTTCGCCACCACAACTTCACCATCGCCGACAGCAAGCACCGGCGTGCCCTGCGGCAGCGCAAAATCGACGCCTTTGTGCGGCGCAACGCGTCCGGTAACCGGATTCAGACGGCGCGGATCAAAGTTTGACGAGACGCGGAACTGTTTCGCAGTCGGGAAGCGCATAAAACCTTTTGCCAGCCCGCTACCATTGCGATCGTAAAATTTACCGTCTTCGGCGCGAATGGCGTAGTAATCTTTGCCGTCAGAACGCAGGCGAACGCCGACTAACTGGCTCTGTTCCTGCTTACCTTCCAGCATTTCGCGGGACATCAGCACGGAAAACTCATCGCCTTTTTTCAGCTTACGGAAATCCATCTGCCACTGCATTGCTTTGATCACCGCGCTAACTTCAGCACTGGTTAAACCGGCTTCACGGGCGCTGGCGACGAAGCTGGCGCCAACCGTGCCTTTCATCACCGAATTCACCCAGTCGCCCTGCTGCATCTCGCTGCTCATTTTAAAACCGCCATCGACGCGGTCATACGTGCGGGTTTCGCGACGGGACATCTCCCACGTCAGGCGTTGCAGATCGCCATCGGCGGTGAGCGTCCATGAAAGTTGTTGACCAATCTTCAGGTTACGCAGTTCCTTGTCGGCGGCGGCTAGCTGGCTGATATCTCCCATATCAATGCCGTACTGATTGAGGATACTGCTGAGCGTATCGCCGGTAGAAACCACATATTCGTGAACGCCAACTTCATTGGCAGTTTTATCATCCAGTTCATCTTGCGGGATATCATCCACATCATCAGAAGTGGTTTGATCGATAGGTTCGCTGGCTTCTGGCAGCAACGAGCGGATTTCATTTTTCGGCAGCTCAATCGCTTTCACGATCGGGGCTGTGGCTTCGGGATGATAAACGTAAGGCCGCCAGACGGCGACCGTGAGTGTAAGAACTGTAAGCGACCCCAGCATGACACGGTGGGGTCGGGGCAGACTGTTAAATGCCAGAGCGACAGAGCGGGCTATCTGTTGCACGTATTCACTTCCTCGTTATTCTCCTTTCAGGCAGCTCGCATACTGATGAGTCAGTTGGGCAAGGAACTGCGGGTAGCTCTCTTTGCCTAACTTGATACTGATTCCAAGTGGATCCAACGTTCCCATTCGAACGGATGTCCCTCTGGCAACAGCTTCAACGACCGCTGGCCTGAACTGTGGCTCAGCAAAAACGCACGTGGCTTTTTGCTCAACCAACTGTGTTCTGATTTCATGTAAACGCTGCGCACCAGGCTGAATTTCGGGATTGACGGTAAAGTGCCCCAATGGGGTCAGCCCGTAGTGTCTTTCAAAGTAGCCGTAGGCGTCATGAAAAACGAAATACCCCTTCCCTTTCAGCGGTGCCAGCTCGTTACCAGCTTGCTTATCCGCCTGAGTTAATGATGCCTCAAAGGCCTGCAAGTTGGCGTCAAGCCTGGCTCGACTTTGCGGCATAACTTCCACTAATTTATCGTGGATTGCAACCGCCGACAGCCGCGCAATCTCTGGGGAAAGCCACAGATGCATGTTGTAATCGCCGTGATGGTGATGTTCGTCACTTTTTTCGCCGTCGTGGTGGTCATCACCATGCTCATGCTCATCTTCATCGCCCCCTTTCATCAGCAGCGGTTTTACACCGGCAAGCCCGGCCATTGTCACCCGTTTCTGCTCAGGGATTTGTTGTACGGAACGCGCCATAAAGGCTTCCATTTCCGGGCCGACCCAAAAAACTAAGTCCGCGTTTTGTAAGCGTTTTACATCTGAAGGACGCAGTGAATAATCATGCTCGGATGCGCCATCTGGCAGCAGCACTTCGGTAGTCGTCACCCCGTCGGCGATGGCAGAAGCGATAAACCCTAATGGTTTGAGGGAAGCCACCACAGCAGCATTAGCGGTTTGTGCTGTACCGGCGAGAAGAGCAGCAGATAGCGCTGCGCAAAGAAGCGTATTTTTATGTAACATAATGCGACTGTTCATCGTAATGAGTGTGTGGGGTGTGATATTATAACATCCGACAACTTGTGCAACCTGTTAAATGCTATGACGAATCTTGTAACGCTCGAAAATGTCACCGTTGCTTTTGGCCAACGGCGCGTCCTGTCTGATATTTCGCTCAACTTACGCGCAGGAAAAATTTTAACATTGCTCGGCCCCAATGGCGCGGGTAAATCCACACTGGTGCGCGCAGTGCTGGGCCTGGTAGCACCGGATGCAGGGATGATCAAGCGTGAAAAGAACCTGCGTATCGGCTATGTGCCGCAAAAATTGCATCTTGACGCCACCTTGCCGCTGACAGTAGGCCGCTTTATGCGTTTACGCCCCGGCACCCGCAAAGACGACATTATTCCGGCGCTGAAACGCGTACAGGCCGCACATCTGGTGGATGCTCCGATGCAAAAACTTTCCGGAGGCGAAACGCAGCGTGTTTTACTGGCGCGCGCCCTGCTTAACAGCCCGCAGCTTTTGGTGCTGGATGAACCCACCCAGGGTGTCGACGTTAATGGCCAGGTCGCGCTCTACAACCTGATAGATCAACTGCGTAAAGAGCTCAACTGTGCAGTTCTGATGGTTTCCCACGATCTGCATCTGGTAATGGCGAAAACGGATGAAGTCCTGTGCCTTAATCACCATATTTGCTGTTCTGGTACGCCAGAAGTGGTTTCCATGCATCCGGAATTTATCTCTATGTTTGGGCATCGCGGTGCGGAACAGCTTGGCATTTATCGCCATAACCATAACCACCGCCACGATCTGCAGGGCCGCATTGTTCTGCGCCAGGGTAATGGACACTCATGATTGAATTATTACTGCCCGGCTGGCTGGCCGGGGTTATGCTCGCCTGCGCTGCCGGGCCGCTGGGCTCATTTGTCGTCTGGCGACGGATGTCCTATTTTGGCGATACTCTGGCGCACGCTTCTTTACTTGGCGTTGCATTTGGTCTCCTGCTGGATGTGAATCCATTCTACGCTGTTATTGCCGTGACGTTGCTGCTGGCTGCGGGTCTGGTGTGGCTGGAGAAACGTCCACAACTAGCGCTCGATACTTTGCTCGGCATTATGGCGCACAGTGCGCTCTCTCTCGGTCTGGTCGTGGTCAGCCTGATGTCAAACATTCGCGTCGATTTGATGGCTTATCTGTTTGGCGATCTGCTGGCGGTGACGCCGGACGATCTGATGCTCATTGCTCTTGGCGTGGTGCTGGTGCTGGCGATCCTGCTCTGGCAGTGGCGCAACTTACTGTCGATGACCATCAGCCCGGAGCTTGCATTTGTTGACGGTGTGAAACTGCAACGCGTCAAGCTGTTGCTGATGCTGGTTACCGCCCTGACTATTGGCGTCGCCATGAAATTTGTTGGCGCGCTGATCATCACTTCGCTGTTGATTATCCCGGCAGCGACAGCACGTCGATTCGCGCGAACGCCAGAGCAAATGGCGGCGGTTGCCGTCGGCGTCGGGATGATTGCGGTGACCGGCGGTCTGACCTTCTCCGCCTTCTACGATACGCCAGCAGGCCCGTCAGTCGTGCTGTGTGCGGCGCTGTTGTTTGTCTTCAGCATGACAAAGAAACCCGTTAGCTAACTATATCGGGCGCAGCCGGATGAGACCATCCGCAACCGCCACTGACATAAAGGCCGGAAGCAGACGCTTACCGGCCTTTATGTTTATGGCATTTCCGGGGGTGTGATGCCGAAGTGGTTCCAGGCCCGCACCGTCGCCATGCGTCCGCGCGGAGTCCTCTGTAAAAAACCTTGCTGAATCAAATACGGTTCCAGCACATCCTCAATGGTTTCCCGCTCCTCGCCGATTGCCGCCGCGAGGTTATCCAGCCCGACGGGACCACCGAAGAATTTATCAATCACTGCCAGCAGAAGTTTACGATCCATATAGTCGAACCCTTCCGCATCAACATTCAGCATATCCAGCGCTTTCGCCGCGATTTCAGCCGTGATGTCGCCATCATGTTTCACTTCGGCAAAATCGCGCACGCGCCGCAGCAGGCGGTTGGCGATACGCGGCGTACCGCGAGAACGACGCGCCACTTCCAGCGCGCCCTCTTCGCTCATCTCCAGCCCCATATAGCGGGCACTGCGACCGACAATATGTTGCAAATCGGCCACCTGGTAAAACTCCAGTCGCTGCACAATGCCAAAACGGTCACGCAGTGGCGAAGTCAGCGACCCCGCTCGCGTTGTCGCGCCAATCAGCGTAAATGGTGGAAGATCGATCTTGATGGAACGCGCCGCCGGACCTTCACCGATCATAATATCGAGCTGGTAATCTTCCATCGCCGGATAGAGCACTTCTTCCACTACCGGCGAAAGACGGTGAATTTCATCGATGAACAGTACGTCGTGCGGTTCGAGGTTGGTGAGCATCGCCGCCAAATCGCCCGCTTTTTCCAGCACCGGGCCGGAAGTGGTGCGTAAATTAACGCCCAATTCGTTGGCGACAATATTCGCCAGCGTGGTTTTTCCAAGGCCGGGAGGACCAAAAATCAGCAGATGATCGAGCGCGTCGCCGCGCAGTTTTGCCGCCTGGATAAAAATCTCCATCTGCGAACGAACCTGCGGCTGGCCGATATACTCATTGAGCATTTTCGGGCGAATAGCGCGATCCACAACCTCTTCCACATCAGTACTGGCAGGGGCCACCAGACGGTCTGCTTCAATCATCCTCTACCTCACAACGCCGCGCGCAGCGCTTCACGGATCAGGGTTTCACTGTTGGCATCCGGGCGGGCAATCTTACTGACCATCCGGCTGGCTTCCTGAGGTTTATATCCCAGCGACACCAGCGCAGCAACCGCTTCCTGCTCTGCGTCATCTGTCGCCGGGCTGGCCGGAGAGGTGAGAACCAGATCGGCCGCCGGGGTGAAGAGATCGCCATGCAGACCTTTAAAGCGGTCTTTCATTTCAACAATCAGGCGTTCGGCGGTCTTTTTACCGATACCTGGCAGTTTGATCAGCGCAGCCGGATCCTCTCGTTCAACGGCGCTAACAAATTGCTGTGCCGACATACCGGACAAAATCGCCAGCGCCAGTTTCGGCCCGACGCCATTCGTTTTAATCAGCTCACGAAACAGCGTGCGTTCCTGCTTATTGTTAAAACCGTACAGTAGCTGCGCATCTTCACGCACCACAAACTGGGTGAAAACCGTCGCCTCTTTACCGGCATCCGGCAATTCATAAAAACAGGTCATCGGCATGTGCACTTCATAACCCACACCTCCCACTTCCAGCAGAACCAACGGGGGTTGTTTTTCTACAATAATGCCTCTGAGTCTGCCTATCACGTGACGCTCCTGCGCTATGGGCTAAGGTGTAATGCTGTATCATAAAAAAAGGCTGGATAGATATCCAGCCGAATATAGAAAGAAAAGCGCGAGGGCGGTTCAGGAATTGGCGTAATACGCCTCATCGCTCAGATCGGCTAACAGCGTACGCTGCGTTGGCTGCCAGCCCAGCACCTGGCGGGTCTGCTCGCTTGATGCTGACATCTCCCCGGCCGCAAAATTAGCGAACCAGCCGAAATGTGCGGCTTCACGCGGTTCAGCTGGTAAACCAAGCATTTTGCCGATGGCAATGGCGATATCGCGCATGGCAATCGCCTCCTCCGCGACCGCGTGGTAAACCGGCTGTGTCACGCCGCATTCCAGCGCCAGCCGGTAGACTTTCGCTGCATCAATGCGGTGTACCGCCGCCCAGTGATTGTTCGCCTCTGCAGGCCAGGCGGCAACGCCGGTTTGTTTTGCCAGTGCGATCAGAATGGGTACAAAGCCGTGATCGCCGACGCCATGCACGGTGGGTGCCAGGCGAATACTCGCCGTGCGTACGCCTTTTTCAGCCAGCGCCTGCGCCGCCTGTTCGGAACGACGAAGATAGTCCGGCCCTTCGGCTGGCTTGTCTGATTCCGTTGCCGGGCGTCCCTGCACCAGCCTTGCCAGCCCTGACGTCACCAATAGTGGACGATCGGAGCCAAGTAATGCCTCTCCCAGTACTTCAATTGCGCGTTGATCCTGCGCGCAATTCTGTGCAAAGCGCGAGAAGTCATGATTAAACGCGGTATGGATCACGGCATCGGCTTTTGCCGCCGCCGCAAAAAGAACATCGTGATCATCCAGCGTCCCGTGAACCACTTGCCCGCCGGCGGCAAGCAGTGCCTGCGCCTTGTCTGCATTTCGCGCCAGACCACTTACCTGGTGTCCGGCGGCCAGTAACTCTGCCGCCACTGTTGCGCCGACCCATCCGGTCGCGCCAGTCAGAAAAACATGCATGCGTGTGCCTCCTGATGTTGACTCGCGCCGTTATCCTTATAAATATCCGTGATAGAGAAAAGTAGTGACTTTATCGTGGTATAAGGACTAACAGGATGCAGAGCGTTACTCAGCCAAAAGATCTGGGCAGTTACCTGAAATCCCGCCGCGCGCAGTTGGATCCCAACGCGCTGGGATTTCACACCGCACGCCGACGCACGCCGGGGCTGCGGAGGGAAGAAGTCGCGCATCTGGCCTGCATTAGCGCCACCTGGTATACCTGGCTTGAACAAGGACGCGGCGGCACACCCTCGGCAGAAGTGCTGGACAGAATTTGCCAGGCGCTGCGCCTTTCCGAACGGGAACGGGAGCATGTTTTTCATCTGGCTCTCGGGCGCGCACCGGGCATACATTACGCAGCAACCGGTACAGTGACCGAACGGCTGCAAAAGGTGCTGGACTGTATGCCCATCAGCCCGGCGGTGATCCGCAACGCCACCTGGGATGTGCTGGCATGGAACAAAGCCGCCACCGTGGTTCTATCCGATTACCCCACATTACCCGCACAGGAGCGCAATATTCTGCGCCGCATTTTCCTTAATCCGCAGGCTCGCGCAGCCCAAAGCGACTGGTACGCGTTAGCGCGCTATCTGGTGGCGGCGTTCCGTGCCGATGCGACCCGTGCTGGTGCGTCGGCGGAGATCCGCCCTCTGGTAGAAGAGCTGAGTTCGGCCTCTCCTGAATTCGCCGAGTTATGGCAAAGCAATGATATTGGCGGAATGGGAGAAGGCACCAAAATTCTGCTGCACGGGAATGTCGGCAAGTTGTCGCTGGAATATTCGAGTTTTTCTGTTGAAGGACAACCCGATTTGACGATGGTGGTTTATAACCCATCGGAGGAAGAGGATGCGCAGAAAATCCGCTCGTTATTATAAAAAAAAACGCCATTAACTGGCGCTTGTTAGCGTAATCTCCCGCGAGCAAGATTAAGCCGCGTACTACTCACCTGTAAGGCGTTCTGACTGACATGGCAATGCGTAATGGCAATCGCCAGCGCATCCGCGGCATCCGCCTGCGGATTGGCCGGAAGCTTCAGCAAGGTTCGCACCATGTGCTGCACCTGGCTTTTTTCCGCGCTGCCAATACCGACAACCGTCTGTTTAACCTGACGGGCAGCATACTCAAAAACGGGGAGATCCTGATTGACGGCGGCAACGATCGCCACGCCGCGAGCCTGTCCAAGTTTTAGCGCTGAATCGGCATTTTTCGCCATAAACACCTGTTCGATGGCGAAAAAATCCGGCTGAAACTGGGTGATGATTTCCGTCACGCCTGCGTAAATGAGCTTGAGGCGCGACGGTAAATCCTCGACCTTCGTGCGGATGCAGCCGCTGCCGAGGTAGGTCAGTTGCCTTCCTGTCTGGCGGATCACACCGTAACCGGTGACGCGCGAACCCGGGTCAATACCGAGAATAATCGCCATTATGCGCCTCCGGCCAGGGGTGATTTAGTCAGCGACATTACAGCGTCGCCGCAACCTCATCGGAGATCTCACCGTTATGGTAGACTTCCTGCACGTCGTCGCAATCTTCCAGCATATCGATCAGACGCAGCAGTTTCGGCGCAGTTTCTGCATCCATATCTGCTTTGGTAGACGGAATCATCGACACTTCAGCATTGTCCGCTTTCAGGCCAGCCGCTTCCAGCGCATCGCGCACGGCACCCATCTCTTCCCACGCGGTATAGACGTCGATAGCGCCGTCATCAAAGGTCACCACGTCTTCAGCACCGGCTTCCAGCGCCGCTTCCATGATGGTGTCTTCGTCGCCCGCTTCAAAGGAGATCACCCCTTTTTTGCTGAACAGATAAGCCACGGAACCGTCAGTCCCCAGGTTACCACCGCATTTGCTGAAAGCATGACGCACTTCGGCAACGGTACGGTTGCGGTTGTCACTCAGACATTCAACCATTACCGCGGTGCCGCCAGGGCCGTAACCTTCATAAATGATGGTTTCCATATTCGCGTCGTCATCGCCGCCCACGCCGCGCGCGATAGCACGGTTTAAGGTGTCGCGGGTCATGTTGTTGGACAACGCTTTATCCACCGCCGCGCGCAGACGCGGGTTGGAACCGATATCGCCGCCGCCCAGACGGGCAGCCGTAACCAGCTCGCGAATGATTTTGGTAAAGATCTTACCGCGCTTGGCATCCTGTGCTGCTTTGCGGTGTTTGGTGTTGGCCCATTTACTGTGACCTGCCATAAAAAACTCTCCAATAAAGCCATTTCCCTTCGCCTTTCAGCCCTCAGGTGCGTTGGCAGCCCATCCGCATCAGTCACTCACCGAAGTAAGCTTCTGGCGACGTCCGGGTTTGCCGCCTTCCTGAGAACCAAAATTCCGGGGAAATTTAGTCGGCGTTAATAACAAATTCTTCAATCGCCTGCCGGTTGCTCCATGATTTGGTTAATGCCGCCGCTGCGGGGGCATCAAGCCAGCGGTACGTCAGATGTTCGGTAAAAACAATCGGACGTTCATGGGGCAGCGCAAGACAAAACCAGGATTCGGTATTGTGCGTTACGCCCGGCGCATAGCGATGACGTAAATGACTAAAGATTTCATACTCCACCGTGCGCTGACAGTCGACTAAGGTCAGTTGCTCACAGACAACATCGATTTCGACCTCTTCCTTTACTTCACGCAGAGCGGCTTGCGTTGCGCTCTCCCCCGCTTCCAGGCTGCCGGTTACCGACTGCCAGAAATCGGGGTCGTCGCGTCGCTGTAACATCAGCACCCGTTTCGTGTCCTGCGCGTAAATCACCACCAGCACGGAAACGGGATGCTTGAATGGCATCTTATTTATTCTCCGGGGTCTCTTTTTTGACCACCGCAATGCCCAACTCCGCCAGCGCGGCCGGGTTAGCGAAACTCGGCGCTTCGGTCAGCAGACAGGCTGCCGCCGTGGTTTTCGGGAAGGCAATAACGTCACGGATGTTATCAGTGCCGGTCAGCAGCATGGTCAGACGATCCAGGCCGAATGCCAGGCCCGCATGCGGCGGCGTACCATATTTCAACGCATCCAGCAGGAAGCCGAACTTCTCGCGCTGTTCCTGCTCGTTAATCCCCAGAATGCTGAACACAGTCTGCTGCATTTCACCGCTGTGGATACGGACAGAACCGCCGCCCACTTCGTAACCGTTGATCACCATGTCGTAGGCGTTAGCCACCGCATCTTCCGGTGCCGCTTTCAGCTCAGCAGCGGTCATGTCTTTCGGCGAGGTGAACGGATGGTGCATCGCTGTCAGACCACCTTCGCCGTCATCTTCAAACATCGGGAAGTCGATAACCCACAGCGGCGCCCACTTCGCTTCGTCGGTCAGATTCAGATCTTTGCCGAGCTTCAGACGCAGCGCGCCCAGTGCATCGGCAACTACTTTCTTGTGGTCCGCGCCGAAGAAGATCATGTCGCCGTCCTGCGCGCCCGTGCGCTCAAGGATCGCGCTGACAATATCAGCATTCAGGAACTTGGCCACCGGGCTGGTGATGCCTTCCAGGCCTTTCGCCGCTTCATTGACCTTGATGTACGCCAGGCCTTTCGCGCCGTAGATTTCAATAAATTTGCCGTAGTCGTCAATTTGTTTACGGCTAAGTTGTGCGCCACCTGGCACACGTAGCGCGGCAACACGACCTTTTGCATCATTTGCCGGGCCGGAGAAGACTTTAAATTCGACTGCTTTCAGCAGGTCTGCCACGTCCACCAGTTCCATCGGGTTACGCAGATCCGGTTTATCAGAACCATAGCGGCGCTCTGCTTCAGCAAAGGTCATGATCGGGAAATCACCCAGATCAACACCTTTGATTTCCAGCCACAGCTGACGCACTAACGCTTCCATCACTTCACGCACCTGCGGCGCAGTCATGAAAGAGGTTTCGACATCAATCTGGGTAAATTCCGGCTGACGGTCAGCGCGCAGGTCTTCGTCACGGAAGCATTTGACGATTTGATAATAACGGTCAAAACCGGACATCATCAGCAGTTGTTTGAACAACTGAGGAGACTGCGGCAACGCGTAGAATTTGCCTTTATGCACGCGCGAAGGTACGAGGTAGTCGCGTGCGCCTTCCGGCGTGGCTTTCGTCAGCATCGGCGTTTCGATATCGAGGAAACCATGATCGTCCATAAAGCGACGCACGAAGCTGGTGATTTTCGCACGGGTTTTCAGGCGCTGCGCCATTTCCGGACGACGCAGATCGAGATAGCGATATTTCAGACGCGCTTCTTCGGTGTTGACGTGGTTGGAATCCAGCGGCAGCACGTCGGAACGGTTGATGATGTTCAGCTTAGTGGCGAACACTTCAACTTCGCCGGTAGCCATATCTTTGTTGACGTTTTTCGCGTCACGGGCACGAACGGTACCGGTAATCTGAATACAGAACTCATTACGCAGTTCAGAGGCGAGCTGGAACGCATCCTGACGGTCCGGGTCGAAAAACACCTGCACGATGCCTTCACGATCGCGCATATCAATAAAGATAAGGCTACCGAGGTCACGACGACGATTGACCCACCCACAAAGCGTTACTTGCTGTCCCACATGGGACTGATTGAGCTGCCCGCAATATACTGTACGCATGAGATATCCCTTAAATTAGCTGCGCGCGACCTGGCACCTGCGCGGCAGGCATTCTGGTGGCAGCTATTTTCGTATGTCACTACTGGATGAAAAAAGGGGGTTATTATACTGGAAATTCTGACCAACGATAAGCCCGCTACTGACTGTACGCACGTTTGCTGCGCGCTTATTGCGCATTCTCACAAAATTTAACAAAATTTCCACACCGCGCTGGCGTACATAACGCGTAAGGTATCCACCGACGTCATTCATTTTTCAGGAGTTATGATGCTGAAGCTCAATGCTGAGAAAACCGCTCTGGTAGTGATCGATTTACAGGAAGGGATCCTGCCTTTCGCCGGTGGTCCTCACACGGCACAGGACGTGGTAAAACGCGCTGCTGCCCTGGCGGAAAAATTTCGTGCCAACGGTGCGCCTGTTGTACTGGTGCGCGTAGGCTGGTCAGCTGATTTCGCCGAAGCGCTGAAACAACCGGTTGATGCCGCGACAGGCGGGCATGCGTTGCCGGATAACTGGTGGACTTACCCGCAGGCGTTAGGGAAAAAAGAGAGCGACATCGAAGTAACCAAACGTCAATGGGGTGCCTTTTACGGCACCGATCTGGAACTGCAACTGCGCCGTCGCGGGATTGACACCATTGTGCTGTGCGGCATTTCCACCAATATCGGGGTGGAATCCACCGCCCGTAATGCCTGGGAACTGGGCTTCTCGCTGGTGCTTGCTGAAGATGCGTGCAGCGCGGCGAATGCCGAACAGCATCAGGGCAGCATGAAAAATATCTTCCCGCGGATCAGCCGCGTGCGCAGCACGGACGAGATCCTCAGCGCGTTATGATGTATGTCGGCCTGCCGCAATGGGCGCACCCGAAATGGGTGCGCCTTGGCATTGACAGTCTTGAGGCGTATGCCCGCCACTTCAACTGTGTCGAAGGCAACACCACGCTGTATGCCCTTCCCAAAGCGGAGGTCGTCGCGCGCTGGTACGCGCAGACCAACGATGATTTTCGCTTCTGTTTTAAATTTCCGGCCACCATTTCGCACCAGGCGGCGCTGCGAAATTGCGACGATCTGACAGCAGAGTTTTTCAGCCGCATGTCGCCGTTAGCAGGGAGAATAGGCCAGTACTGGTTACAGCTTCCGGCCGTTTTCTCACCGCGCGATTTGCCTGCGCTGTGGGCATTTCTTGATGCGCTTCCCGGGGAATTTACCTACGGTGTTGAAGTGCGCCACCCGCTCTTTTTCGCCAAAGGCGAAGAAGAAAAAGCCCTTAATCAGGGTTTGCATGCCCGCGGCGTCAACCGCGTGATCCTTGACAGCCGTCCGGTGCACAGCGCAATTGCGCACAGTGAAGCTGTGATTGAAGCCCAGCGCAAAAAACCGAAAGTGCCGGTACATGCGCTGGTCACCGCCCGTCATCCCATGGTGCGCTTCATTGGTAGCGACAATATGGCGCAGAATCGGCAGCTTTTCGCCGCCTGGCTGGAAAAGCTGCCGCTATGGGAGCAAACCACCACACCGTATCTTTTCCTGCATACCCCGGATATCGCCCAGGCGCCCGAACTGGTTGAAACGCTGTGGCAGGATCTTTACGCCGCCATCCCCGCTATTGGCGCGGCACCTTCCCTGCCGCTGCAATCTTCTCTTTTTTGAGTGAAGCACCTATCATTGAGAAGCCATCGCCATCATCGTAAAGGGAGTTAGTATGGTTAGCGCGCTCTACGCCGTGCTGGGTGCATTATTACTGCTGAAGTTTTCCTTTGATGTTATCCGCCTGCGTTCACAGTATCGCGTCAGTTATGGCGACGGCGGGTTCAGTGAACTGCAAAGCGCGATACGCATCCATGGTAATGCCGTGGAATATATTCCTGTCGCGCTGCTGCTATTGCTGTTCATGGAGATGGACGGCGCAGAAACCTGGATGGTGCATATCTGCGGGCTGATGTTGATTGTCGGCCGCCTGATGCATTATTACGGATACCACCACCGGCTGGTTCGCTGGCGTCGTTCTGGTATGGGCGCAACGTTTTGTTCGCTGTTGCTGATGGTGCTGGCCAATCTGTGGTATATGCCCTGGGAGTTGGTTTTCTCCCTGCATTAGCGCACAATACGCCCCTTTGTTTTCCCGGATATTTACACTATGTCTCACCGCGACACGCTTTTTTCTGCGCCTATCGCCAGCCTGGGCGACTGGACTTTCGATGAACGGGTAGCCGAAGTCTTCCCGGATATGATCCAGCGTTCCGTACCGGGTTACTCCAATATTATTTCGATGATCGGCATGCTGGCGGAGCGCTTTGTGCAGCCCGCCACGCAGGTTTACGATCTCGGTTGTTCACTCGGTGCCGCCACGCTGTCGGTACGCCGCAACATTCATCAGGATGGCTGCAAAATTATCGCCGTGGATAACTCGCCGGCGATGGTCGAACGCTGCCGTCGCCATATCGATGCCTACAAAGCGCCGACGCCCGTTGAGGTGATCGAAGGCGATATTCGCGATATTCAGATCGAAAATGCCTCGATGGTGGTGCTCAACTTTACGCTGCAATTTCTCGAGCCGGACGATCGCCTGAAGCTGCTGCAAAAGGTCTATCAGGGGCTGAATCCGGGCGGTGCGCTGGTGTTGTCGGAAAAATTCAGTTTTGAAGACAGCACTGTCGGCGAACTGCTGTTCAATATGCATCACGACTTTAAACGCGCCAACGGTTACAGCGAGCTGGAGATCAGCCAGAAACGCAGCATGCTGGAAAACGTCATGCTGACAGACTCCGTCGAGGCGCATAAAGCGCGCCTGCATACCGCCGGGTTTGAACACAGTGAATTGTGGTTCCAGTGCTTTAACTTCGGTTCGCTGGTCGCACTGAAAGCGGAGAAGGCATGATCGAGTTTGGCCGTTTTTATCAGCAAATTGCCGTTGGCCCATTAGCTCACTGGCTCGACACGCTGCCGCCGCAGATTTCCGCCTGGCAGCGCGAGGCTCTGCACGGGCAGTTTAAACAGTGGAACAATGCGGTCGAATTTCTGCCGCAGCTTACGCCAGCAAAGCTGGACCTGCTCAATGGCGTGACGGCGCAAAGTGATGAGCCGCTGAGCGCCGGTCAGCTCAAGGGCATGGAAACGCTGCTGCGTAACCTGATGCCGTGGCGCAAAGGGCCGTTTTCTCTGTATGGCATTGATATTGATACTGAATGGCGCTCCGACTGGAAGTGGGATCGCGTGCTGCCGCACCTGTCGGACTTACGCGGACGTACCATCCTCGATGTCGGTTGCGGCAGCGGTTATCACCTGTGGCGCATGATTGGCGCCGGAGCGTCGCTGGCAGTCGGGATCGATCCGACGCAACTCTTTTTGTGCCAGTTCGAAGCGGTACGTAAGCTGCTGGGCGACGATCGCCGCGCACACCTGTTGCCGCTGGGGATTGAGCAACTTCCGGCGCTGAACGCGTTCGACACGGTATTCTCGATGGGCGTACTTTATCACCGCCGTTCGCCGCTGGAGCATCTGTGGCAACTGAAAGATCAACTGGTGAAAGAGGGTGAGCTGGTTCTGGAAACACTGGTGGTTGAAGGTGATGAACACACGGTTCTGGTTCCGGGCGATCGCTATGCGCAAATGCGCAACGTCTACTTTATTCCTTCAGCGCTGGCGCTGAAAAACTGGCTTGAGAAGTGTGGTTTTGTCGATGTGCGTATCGCCGATATGTGCGTTACCAGCACCGAGGAGCAGCGTCGGACGCCGTGGATGGTGACCGAATCGCTGGCAGATTTCCTCGATCCACATGACAGCACGAAAACCGTCGAAGGCTATCCGGCGCCGCTGCGCGCCGTACTGATTGCCCGTAAACCATAAGATAAAAAAAGGCCCCTGTTAATGGCAGGGGCCTGGTACGAGCAAGCATCATATTGGGCGACATGATGCGCGGTAAAAACTGTTACGGGCGGTGAAGCGCAATAATCTGCTTCATCTCCGCCACTGCCGGGCCGTCAACACCGTAGCGGGCATATTCATCCGCCTGGGCATCCGACGACATCGATAATCCACTATTGCGATAACGCATCGGCGACGCGAACCAGCGTCCTGCTGAGCTGTGCACCTCTTTGACTCCCGCCGCCAGGAATATTTCCAGGTTTTGCGGACGCACACCAGCACCGGCCATAATGATTGGAGCGCCAGAGCGGGCATTAAGTTCCCTAATTAATGAAAGTCCTTTTTCCGCTGACGCCTGCTGGCCGGAAGTGAGAATACGAACAACGCCTAATTCTGCCAGCGCATCGCAGGCCTGCTGCGGGTTGGCGCACATATCGAAGGCGCGATGAAAGGTCACCGCCATCCCCTGCGCCGCCGACATAATTTCCCGCATGCGCGGCATATCGACCTGACCGTCTTCGTTTAGTACACCCGTTACCAGACCGGGGAAACCGAGTTCGCGCAGCAGCCGGATATCTTCCAGCATGGCGGCAAATTCATCGGCGCGGTAGCAAAAATCGCCGCCGCGTGGGCGAACAATCGGATGCACCGGAATCGTCACTCGCTGACGGACGCTTTTCAGCGCACCGGTGGAAGGCGTTAACCCGCCCTCTTTCGGTGCCGCACAAAACTCGATGCGATCTGCCCCCTGCTGCTGAGCGATCACCGCGTCATCAACGCCGTAACAACAGATTTCCAGTAAGGCCATAGCTCCTCCCTTTGTTCATCATGGCACGCTTATATAATTGCGAATCTGCGCGCCCTCACACCTGCAAGCGTCACTGCTCGCTGGCAACAATCTCTTCAATGGTCCACGGATGAAATTTCACCGTCACTTTGCCGTCGGTTACCGCAAGCGTTGGATTTGGCAAACGCTCGCGTTCTCCTTTTGGCGAGCTGGTTTTCACGGCGATGCCCGGCTGGCTTAACCCTTCATCAGCCAGTAGCGCCAGCGCGCGGGCATTCAGGGTTTCCGGCGCGCCTGGCAGGACAATTTCGATATGCTCCCAGCCTTCGTGCGGATAGCGTTTCTCGCCCGGCCACGGCAGTTCAATCACCGTAAATGCCCAGTGCTCCACATGCAGTGGCTGATGCAATTTAAACAAACAGATCGGGCGCCCGTTAATGATATTTTCCGACAGCAATTCACCGCACTGTTCAAATCCGCGTCGCCAGCGATCCGCCGTGGCGTTCTGGTGGCAGCGCAGGGAAATATGGTCGGCATGAAGTGGCGCAATCGCCAGCCCTAATCGCGTGATTAGCGACTGCAAATCGTCGCGAAAACGCGGCAGATCCGCGACAATATCCTGCAACTCTTCAATTTCTTGCCAGTTGTTCATAAGCCGTACCCGTATGTCGTCGCAAAGCGCATAATCTACCTTGTTATGCGACGCTCACCAACTCCCAGGCTTTCTGCGCGCCGGTGGATGATTTTCTGCACAGACCACGCGCGACGCGGTGCTGACGCCAACGGGCAATTGCAGTATACTCCCGCCTTTAATGAACACCCGGACGCGCCCGCATGTGTCGCGTCCTAAACGTAAGGTATCCCGGTGAATATTCAGGCTCTTCTCTCAGAAAAAGTCAGTCAGGCTATGATCGCGGCAGGCGCGCCCGCCGATTGCGAACCTCAGGTTCGTCAGTCAGCAAAAGTCCAGTTTGGCGACTATCAGGCTAACGGTGTAATGGCAGTGGCTAAAAAACTGGGCATGGCGCCGCGACAACTGGCTGAGCAGGTTCTGTCTCATCTCTCACTCGACGGGATTGCCAACAAAGTTGAAATCGCCGGGCCGGGTTTTATCAATATCTTCCTCGCGCCGGAATTTCTCGCCGCGGAAGTTAACCAGGCACTGAAATCTGAACGCCTGGGCGTAACGCAGCCGCAGCCGCAGACCATTGTGATTGACTACTCTGCGCCAAACGTGGCGAAAGAGATGCACGTTGGCCATCTGCGCTCAACCATTATTGGCGATGCCTCCGTACGTACGCTGGAATTCCTCGGCCACAACGTTATTCGCGCGAACCACGTTGGTGACTGGGGCACGCAGTTCGGCATGCTGATTGCGTATCTTGAGCTAAAGCAGCAGGAAAATGCCGGAGAAATGGCGCTGGCTGATCTGGAAGGTTTCTACCGCGAAGCGAAAAAACATTACGACGAAGATGCCGCCTTCGCTGAGCGTGCGCGCGGCTATGTCGTAAAACTGCAGGGCGGCGATGAATACTGCCGTGAAATGTGGCGCAAGCTGGTTGACATCACCATGAGTCAGAACCAGCAAACCTATGAGCGCTTAAACGTTACCCTGACGCGCAAAGATGTGATGGGCGAAAGCCTCTACAACCCGATGCTGCCTGGCATCGTTGCCGACCTGAAAGCTAAAGGCCTGGCGGTAGAAAGTGAAGGCGCTACCGTGGTGTTCCTTGATGAGTACAAAAACAAGGAAGGCGAACCGATGGGCGTCATCATCCAGAAGAAGGATGGCGGCTACCTCTACACCACCACCGATATCGCCTGCGCCAAATACCGTTATGAAACGCTGCATGCCGATCGCGTGCTCTACTACATTGATTCCCGTCAGCACCAGCATCTGATGCAGGCGTGGACTATCGTGCGCAAAGCCGGTTATGTGCCGGATTCCGTGCCGCTGGAACACCATATGTTCGGCATGATGCTGGGCAAAGATGGCAAACCATTTAAAACACGTGCTGGCGGTACGGTGAAACTCGCCGATCTGCTGGACGAAGCGCTGGAGCGTGCCCGTCGTCTGGTTGCCGAGAAAAACCCGGAAATGCCGGCAGACGAGCTGGAAAAACTGGCCAACGCGGTAGGCATCGGCGCGGTGAAATACGCGGATCTGTCAAAGAACCGTACCACCGACTACGTTTTCGACTGGGATAACATGCTGGCATTTGAAGGCAATACCGCACCGTATATGCAGTATGCCTACACGCGCGTACTCTCCGTGTTCCGCAAAGCGGGTCTTGAAGAGAGCGTGCTGGAGAATGCACCGGTTACCATCGGCGAAGAGCGCGAATCACAACTGGCAGCCCGCCTGCTGCAATTTGAAGAGACGCTGAATGTTGTGGCTCGTGAAGGGACACCGCACGTGATGTGCGCCTACCTGTACGATCTGGCCGGTCTGTTTTCCGGTTTCTATGAGCACTGCCCGATTCTCTCCGCCGGGGATGAAGAGGTGCGCAACAGCCGTCTGAAACTGGCGCTGCTGACGGCGAAAACGCTGAAGCTGGGGCTGGATACGCTGGGTATTGAAACCGTCGACAGAATGTAAAAAAAATCGTCCGCCTCAACGGAGGCGGACTGTTTGTTACAATCTGGCTAAGATTGAACAGACGCGCATATACAATAAATGACAGAGTTAACAATAACAGGATGTTTATTTCAAAGAGCAATCACTATCATGACGATAATATGGTTCAGATCTCACTAATCGAGTGGATAGCTAATTCATTGTCAAATGACTCATATATAACGACCTTGACCAGGGAAACCTCTACTGACTGGGAATGAATAAAAGTGCGTTGAGCAATATAAGCGTACAAATGGCCAGCAACCAGTTGACTGCCAATATACATTAGCGGCAAATATTTCGCTCCGACGATCCCTTCAAACGCCGTTATAAACCGGGATACCTGATCTTTCGTCATTCCCTTTTCATTGATGTTCACCGCAGGGTCAATAATATAGCCACCCACTATTTCACCCATTTCCACCTCCTTGTTTTACGTATTAGATAAATCTCAAACACAAATTAAAAGTAGACGATACAGAATCCATACAGTGTGTGCTTAATCACATTTTTATTAATAACGAATAAATAATGTCATTATTCACACGGTGAATGTTTTTATTAATTGCATTCAGATTAATTATTCGCAATATGAAAAAATGATCGGATTATTCCAGATAGAAAACCGCTCACCATAAGCAGGAGCGGTTTTTATTTTACGCATAACGAACTCAGAAATATTTACGCAAATATTCCGTCAGGCAGAGCATGGCCATCGCCTGACCATAGGGCATAGAGGTGAGCGGGATCTGGCGGTAGAACTCCAGATTACTGCCCATGCCGGTACCGAACGAAACCTGCAACAGCTCCCCTTCCGGCGAAATATTGCCAACGATCGCTTTGACCGCGTTTTCTGCCACCTCAGAATAATCAGCACTGACATAGCGTTTACGCAGCGCTTTCAGAATACCGTAGGCAAACCCTGCGGTAGCCGACGCCTCCAGATAGGAATCGGCATCGTCCAGCAGTGTATGCCACAACCCGCTCTCATGCTGACACTGCGCCAGTGCGGCGATTTGCGCATTCAGCACCTGCACCAGATAGCGGCGCACCGCGTTATTTTCCGGCAGATCCACCAGCTCAAGAAAATCCGGGATCACGATGGTCAGCCAGCTATTGCCGCGCGCCCAGCGCGCTTTGGCAAAGTTATGTAGCCCCTCGTAGTTCCAGCCGTGGAACCACAACCCGGTTTCCCGATCCATCAAATTTTGCACATGCAGCAGAAATTGATAGACCGCCTCTTCCACATAGTCCGGACGATTGAGCAGTTTACCGATCTTCGCCAATGGCAGTACCGTCATCATCAGGGTGTCGTCCCACATCTGCTGGTGATTCTCTTCCGCCAGCGTAATATGCTGCATACCGCCGTGATCGGTGCGTGGCATCTCGTTCATCGCCCACTCCGCCCAACTCTCCAGCCATGGCAAGTACGTTGGATTGCGCGTCTCTTCATAGCGGTACGCCAGTGTCAGGAACGGCGCCATGGTGTTGACGTTTTTGGTAGTTGCGCCTTCTGCAAAACGGTCGGCGAACCAGCTATCAATCACCTCGCGAACGCTCTCATCTCCGGTCTGGCGGTAATACTGATACATTCCGTACAGCCCGACGCCGTGCGTCCACTCCCAGCCAGCCCAGCCTTTGGTGTCAATCACGCGGCCATCATCCAGCCGGAGTAAAAATTCGCCACTGGTATCGTGAATGTTGACCAGATTGTGGGTAACCTTGCGAATCAACGCCTTCAGTTCATCACGGGCGATAAAACGCTCCGGCTGCCGCAGTAACGGGCTGTGTTTGACAGGCCAAACCTTCATATTCTTAACCTCAGTTGTAAGTCGATTTCAGTGACGCGTCTTTCAGGGAGGGCGCGGCAGGTTTATTACGATTCAGATAGCCGATATTGTTATTGCCCCACAGGGATTCGTATGGCATTCCCGCCAGCATCTCGACCGTTTCCCGCGCCTGCGGGGTAATGCATTCCGGCATCGCACGGCCGCTCTGGCGCATTTTTGCCGTCTCTTCACGCAGCACGCTGTGCGTTTTCAGATTCAGCCTGAAGTGCAAGGAAACGAGGAAACCGCAGCACAGCACGGCGATAGTGCCAAAGCACATGATCAGCAGAATGGTATGGCTCACTTCCGCCGCCTGGGTTTTCTGCCCGGAGACAAAGCCGGATGCCTGCATCACGATCCCCACCAGCATCACCGCACCGGCCTGCGAGGCTTTGCGCGTCAGCGTCATGATGCCAGCGAAAATCCCTTCACGACGCTGACCAGTGACCACTTCGTCAATGTCAGCGATATAGGTGTAGGTATTCCACGGCACATAGTTGATACCGCCGCGCCCCAGCCCTGCAACGGCAGAAACCAGCAGCAACAGCGAGTACACATCGCTCAAACCGGTGTAATAAAGCACGGCGTAAGACGCGGCACTCAGACCGAACAGCACCACCACCATGCGGTAAGACGGTGCAGGCCCAAAACGAATACACAGCGGGATCATGGCGATAACCGCAATGAACTGGAATATCGCCATGGTGCCCATCAGGCTGGATGCCACCGAGGCTTCCTGCATCAACACGAACACCACGTAGTAAGTGAATACGGCGTTGAACACATCCTGCGCGATATAGCCGCCGAGATACATGCCCAGGTGCTGGCGGAAGATTTTGATACGCAGCGTTGAGCTCAGTTCGACAAACAGGCGGCTCAGACTCTGGCCGAGAGTAAGATGTTTCTTCTCCGCTTCCGCGCGCAGCGCCGCTTCTGTCCACTCTTCACGCGGGCGCTCCCAGGTGAAGCACCAGACAAACGTCAGCATCATCGCGCACATTACCGAGAACACCAGGCTGGCATAGAAGAAAGAGATCGGGTTGTCCTTGCCGAAATGCGTCAACAGGATCCCCGGCAGGAATGACGCCAGAATCGCTGACATTTGCGCCATTGAGATGCGCGCGCCGGAGAATTTGGTTTTCTGTTTGAAGTCATCGGTCATTTCTGGCACCAGCGTTTCATAGGGCACCAGAATCATGGTGTAGACCACATCAAACAGCAGATAGGTCAGCAGGTAATACCAAAAACTCATGTCCCCTACCCACATGATTGAGTAGCTGAACACACAAGGAATACCCAGCAGGATAAAGAATTTGCGGCGACCAAAGCGCTTACCCAGCCAGGTCGTACCGAAGTTATCGGTCAAAAAGCCCATCAGCGGACTCACAACTGCATCCAGCACCCTTGCGGCTGCAAAGATAAATGTCGCTTCGATCGGTGTCAGACCACAAAAGGTTGTGTAGAAATAGAGTAACCATGCTGCGGTCAACGCGGTCGTGCCCGCTCCCAGAAAATCGCCAGAACCGTAGGCGAGGTAATTAACCAGTCCAATTTTACGTGTTTTCATTGCCGTCAACCCTGTTCATTATTGGGGACCTTTGACAATCCGGCTTAGCCAAAGGAATTTCTTACACGGCTAAAGTAAGAGGATGTGCAACAGGAAACCTTTCTGTTTCTGCCAGCAAAAAGGCGTAACTGGCAAAAATGCAAAGAGTGTCGATACGCGCATCACTGATTTATAAAACAGCGTTTCTAATGCTTCAAAAGGCGTGGTCAAAAATGAGTGGCAGATAGCAAAATCCCGCTCTGATGGCGGGATCGAAGGCTAAAAAAACAGCTAAGCGATTGAGTTTATTGCCAGCGAAGCGGCTAGCTTTTGGCAGGCTGACGGTAATTCACAATGACCTGGTTACTGCGGACGTTCAGCGGCGGCCACAAACGCCCGCCGCCCGGTACTTCCCAGACAAAACGCAATTGTTCAGCAGCGGGTACATCCGCCAAACCTCGCGTTGAACCACTCTGGCCATCGAGCGCCACGCAGCGCGTCTGCGAACAGAGACGCACCAGCAATCCCGCTGGCGTCGGGCCGTTCAGCTCATAGCGCCAGGAGACTTCCGTTATCAGACCATCGACCGGCTGCGTTGGCCCTAATGGCCGTGACGACGCCGCTACGCCCCGGTTATCCAGCCGGATGCCAATGCTGCTGGCTTGCCAGGCACCTTCACCCGCCGCGCAGGCGAACAACGGCAGCGCGACGATCAGCAGGATGAGATAACGCATTATTTACCCCCGATGGTTGCGGTCATGCGGATATGGCGATTGTCGGACATCTCCATATTCGACATCACCACCAGCTGCGGCAGGCTACGACGCAGGAAACGCGCCAGTAACGGACGCAGGGCATGGTTGACCAGCAGCACCGGAGGCGCGCCGAGCATCTCCTGACGCGCCAGCGCTTCCTGAGTCTGCTCCAGTAAACGGTCGGCCAGCCCCGGCTCCAGGCCACCACCGCCCTGCAGTGCTTGCAGCAGCAGACGTTCCAGCGGCGTATCAAGGCCAATCACCTGCACTTCATCATTACCCGGGAACCACTGCTGCGTAATCGCACGGCCGAGCGCTACGCGCACCACCGCGGTGAGTTCGTGCGGGTCGGTTTGCAGCGGCGCGTGCTCCGCCAGCGTTTCGAGAATGGTGCGCATATCGCGAATCGGCACTCTCTCCGCCAGCAGGTTTTGCAACACTTTGTGCAGCGTGGTCAGCGTCACCACGCCCGGCACTAAATCTTCGGTCAGCTTCGGCATCTCCTGGCTTACGCGATCAAGCAGTTGCTGCGCTTCCTGTCGGCCAAACAGTTCCGCCGAGAACTGACCAATCAGGTGGTTGAGGTGCGTGGCTACCACGGTACTCGCTTCCACCACGGTAAAGCCCTGGATTTGCGCCTGCTCTTTCAACGCACTTTCGATCCAGATTGCTGCCAGACCAAAAGCCGGATCGACAGTCTGCTCGCCCGGCAGCGAACCGGCTGCCGTACCTGGGTTAATCGCCAGCCAGCGGCCCGGATAGGCTTCGCCGCTGCCAATTTCCACCCCTTTCATCAGAATACGGTAACGCGCGGGCGGCAGATCCATGTTGTCGCGAATATGTACCACCGGCGGCAGGAAGCCCATGTCCTGAGCAAATTTCTTACGAATACTGCGGATACGTCCCAGCAACTCGCCGTCCTGCTGGAAATCCACCATCGGGATCAAGCGGTAACCCACTTCCATACCGAGGGAATCTTCCAGTTGCACATCATTCCAGGTCGCTTCTACGGCCTGCGTGTTTTCCGGGGCTTTCACTGGTACCGCGTCGACAGGTGCCTCCTGTTGACGTCCGCGCAACCACCAGGCAAGCCCGAGCAGCGCGGCGGTAAACAGCAGGAAGACAAAGTTCGGCATGCCAGGCACCATCCCCAACAGACCGAGGACACCGGCGCTCAGCAACATGACGCGCGGGTTCGAGAAGAGTTGCCCAACCATCTGCTGGCCGACATCTTCGTCGGTGCTGACACGCGTAACGATAACGCCCGCGGCGGTTGAAATAACCAACGCCGGGATCTGCGCGACAAGGCCATCACCGATAGTCAACAGCGTATAGCTCTCCGCTGCATCGCCCATCGACAGGCCATGTTGCAGCACACCCACCAGCAGACCACCGATGACGTTGATCACCATGATCAGAATACCGGCGATGGCATCACCACGAACGAACTTACTCGCACCGTCCATGGAACCGTAGAAATCGGCTTCCTGCGTCACTTCCGAACGACGGCGTTTCGCCTCATCTTCACCGATGATCCCGGCGTTAAGGTCGGCATCGATCGCCATCTGCTTACCGGGCATCCCGTCGAGCACGAAGCGCGCGCCCACTTCCGCGATACGTCCTGCACCTTTGGTGATAACCATAAAGTTGATGATCACGAGGATGACGAACACCACGATACCAATGGCAAAGTTACCGCCGACCAGGAAGTGGCCGAAGGCTTCAACCACGCGCCCTGCGGCGGCGGCACCGGTGTGCCCGTCCATCAAAATGATACGCGTGGAGGCGACGTTGAGTGCCAGGCGCAGCAAAGTGGTAAACAGCAGAATGGTCGGGAAAGCAGCGAATTCGAGCGTACGCTGGGTGAACATCGCCACCAGCAGCACCATGATCGACAGCGCGATATTAAAGGTAAACAGCAGGTCGAGGACAAACGCCGGCAGCGGCAGCACCATCATCGACAAAATAAGCAAAATGAGCACAGGCCCGGCAAGCACTTGCCATTGGGTCGATTTCAGATTGCTGGGCAGACGCAGCATTGCTACCAGATTAGCCATCAGTGTCCTTCTCGTTCATAAAATCCAGCGCTTCAGGCACCGGAAGATTCTCAGGTTTAACAGGTCGTTGTCCGCCTGACAGTCGCCAGCGTTTCAACTGCCATACCCACGCCAGCACTTCGGCTACCGCCGCATAAAGCTGACCTGGGATCTGCTGTCCAATTTCCGCATGACGGAAAAGCGCACGCGCCAGTGGCGGTGCTTCCAGAATCGGTACGCGATTTTCCGTACCCAACTCGCGAATACGCAGCGCCACCAGACCGGAGCCTTTTGCCACCACTTTCGGCGCGCTCATTTTATTTTCGTCATATTGCAGCGCGACGGCATAGTGCGTCGGGTTGGTGACAATCACATCGGCTTTCGGTACATCGGCCATCATGCGTCGGCGAGCGGCGGCTCGCTGCATCTGGCGGATACGACTTTTGATATGCGGGTCGCCTTCGCTCTGCTTAAATTCGTCACGAATGTCCTGGCGTGACATGCGCAATTTTTTCATATGGCTGTAGATCTGCCAGAAAACGTCAAAACCGACCATCGGGATGATGCTCAGCGACACCAGCAGTGCACATAGCCCGGCCAGATTAAGGGCGCTGGCCATGGCGGTTAACGGCGATTCGCTCATCAGGCGCATCATATCCGGCCAGTGATGCCAGACGAATATCCCGGCGACGCTGCCCATCAGCAGGGCTTTCATTAACGCTTTAAGCAGTTCAGCGCCTACCTGAGAGGAAAACAGACGTCCAAGACCGCTCAGCGGATTGAGCTTGGAAAAATTAAACGCCAGCGACTTGGTGCTGAAAACCAGCCCCCCCAACATTACCGGCGCAATCAGCGCGATAATCACCACGCCAGTCAACAGCGGCAGCATCCCCATCAGCGCCGTTTTCAGCATCATGATCACCTGCCCAACAAATAGCCCCGGATCATTGATGATTTTATGATCGAAGCGCAGCCCGGAAGAGAGCGCCATCGATAACCGTCGACCAAACATCTCGCCGCCAAACCACAGAATGCAGACACCCACCAGCATCACCAGCAGTGATGTCAGCTCTTTTGATCGGGGGATTTGCCCTTCTTCACGCGCCTTTTCTAGTCGGTGCGCTGTAGGGGCTTCTGTTTTGTCTTCGTTGTCTTCAGAGGCCACGGCCTGCATCCACGGATTACGGGTTTGACAACATATTGCCAGAGTCAAGGGTATCTAATGGGCAGAGTAAGGCATAAAAACAAGGGGTTTTCGCCATTTGAATTGCCCTTCAGGGTTCATCCACGCGCCCGAAACGAGGACAAAACAGCAATACCCTGTGAAAAATCCTGCCTAAACACCGTTTTTTGTCGGCCTGTCCTGATTGTTAACGACTGAACAGAATTGCAGGTAATCTCCTTTATAATGGTCGGCTTCGCGTATAACCCTGCACGGACGTGACTTTTTATGCCAGCACAATCGGACCGAACATCGCATACTGCGGTGTGCATCGCGGCGTTTGTTATCTATTACAGCCTGTTCTATTTCGCTATTTTCATTCCGGGTTTTATGCGTCTTTATCAAAATGGCCTTGACGGCCCGTTTCTGCATGGCGCCCTGTTGCTCCCCTGCTCGTTGCTGCTGTGGCGTTATTACGGAAGACACTATGACGGGTTGCTGCCTTTTGGCACGCTGGCGTGGCGAAACCTTGCCGCGCCGCTGCTGGCGCTGCTGGCGATGCTGGTAATGGAAAAGCTGTTCCAGCAGCCTGAGCCGTGGCTGGACTCCCTGGAAGGGTATAGGGGGTTAACCCGTTGGGCGTGGGTATTCACCGCCTGTCTGATAGCCCCGGTGAGTGAAGAGATTATTTTTCGCGGCTTTTTGCTCAATGCCAGCCTGGGATGGGGAAAAGTGTCGCAACAAGTCGGTATTGTGCTGACATCTTTATTGTTTGCCGCCATTCATATGCAATATCAGGCGCCGCTCACCTTTATTCAGTTGTTTATTTTTTCTGCGCTGTTGTGTGTTGTCCGGCTCGGGACAGGCGGGCTGCTGATACCAATAGTGCTGCATGCGCTGTCGAATCTCTTCGCAGTGGGCGATATCTTCCTGCAATAAAAAAAGGAAGGTTTCCCTTCCCTTTTTCGTGGGTTCGCTGACTTCACCTTCAGGCTGTCTGAAGGTGAATGTGCCGACAAATCAGAAGCCGAGGCTGTCCAGCAGGTCGTCCACCTGGTCCTGGCTTGCCACCACGCCCGCTTTGGTGGCGTCGAGCTGAGGGCCATTGAGCAGGCTGTCGTTTTCGCGTTTCGGGCGCGCAGACTGCTCCGGGATGTTTTCCAGCAGCACCATCAGCAACTGGCGTTCGATCTCCTGGATAACGTCCATCATGCGCTTGATCACCTGACCGGTAAGATCCTGGAAATCCTGCGCCATCATGATGTCCAACAACTGGGCGTTGGTGAAGCTGGTATGACCCGGAATTTCACCGAGGAACTTGCGGGTATCAGTCACCAGTTCACGGGCGTCTGCCAGTTCAATTGGGTTCTCGAACCACTCGTCCCAGCGCTTGCTCAGCGCTTTTGAATTTTTTTCCATCTCATCCTGGTGAGGCTGAGAGGCTTCCACGCTGTTCAGCGCGCGCTCGGCGGCCTGCGCCGTCATCTGGACCACATAATCCAGGCGATCGCGCGCATCCGGAATCGCTTCCGCTGCTTCGGCAATCGCTTGATCCAGGCCCAACTCGCGCAGACTATCGCGCAGCATGCGCGTCAGGCTACCGATGCGGGCAATAATGTCGCTGGGAGAATGCTCTTCAGAAGGTTTTATTGAAGGTTGCAACATAGTCCGGTCCTCACATGCCAAGTTTCTCGAAGATCTTACCGAGCTTCTCTTCCAGGGTGGCTGCGGTGAACGGTTTCACCACGTAGCCACTTGCACCAGCCTGCGCCGCCGCAATGATGTTCTCTTTTTTCGCTTCAGCCGTCACCATCAGCACCGGCATGGAAGCCATGTTGCTATCGGCACGGATGGTCTTCAGCAGTTCCAGACCATCCATATTTGGCATGTTCCAGTCGGAGATGACAAAACCAAAACCACCGGTCTGCAATTTGTTCAGCGCATCAACACCGTCTTCCGCCTCTTCGACGTTGTTGAATCCCAGCTCTTTCAGCAGGTTGCGCACAATGCGACGCATGGTGGAAAAGTCATCCACAACCAAAAACTTAAGCTCTTTATCCGCCATAAAAAATTACTCCTGGTTCAAATACGTATTGCCTGTCCGGCACTGATTTTCGCCAGCATCTGCTGGCTTACCTGGCTAAGATCGACCACTTCGCTGACGCCACCCATATTGATGGCCTCACGCGGCATGCCGAACACCACACAACTTGCTTCGTTTTGCGCGATGGTCCAGGCTCCCGCCTGGTACATTGCTAACATTCCCGCCGCGCCATCGTTGCCCATCCCCGTAAGGATCACGCCTACGGCGTTGCGCCCCGCATGTTTCGCGACCGAATGAAACAGTACGTCCACCGACGGACGGTGCCGGTTAACTGGCGGTCCATCGTGGATCTTAATCTGATAGTTTGCCCCGCTACGCGCGAGCTCCATATGCTTATCGCCCGGAGCAATATACGCGTGTCCCGGCAGAACGCGCTCACCATCTTCCGCTTCCTTGACGCTGATCTGGCAGAGCTTGTTCAAACGCTCAGCAAATGAGCGGGTAAAGCCCGGCGGCATATGCTGAGTGATTAGAATACCCGGACTTGAGAGCGGCAATGGCTGGAGTACATGACGAATTGCCTCTGTTCCTCCGGTTGACGCCCCAATGACCAGCAATTTTTCCGAGCTGAGCAGCGGGCCAGCCTTCAGCAGCGCCGGCGCTTCCATCGTTTTATGCGCAGCAATACGCGCACGCGAAGCGGTGCGCACTTTCTCAGCAATCATTTCGCTGTAGGCCAGCATGCCTTCACGAATGCCGATTTGCGGTTTGGTGACGAAATCAATCGCCCCCAGCTCCAGCGCACGCAGCGTCACTTCCGAGCCTTTACCGGTCAGCGAGGAAACCATCACCACCGGCATTGGCCGCAGACGCATTAATTTCTCAAGAAAATCCAACCCATCCATGCGTGGCATTTCTACATCCAGCGTTAAGACATCCGGGTTGAATTTTTTGATTAGATCCCGGGCGACCAACGGGTCTGGCGCCGTCGCCACCATCTCCATATCGCTGTGGCTATTGATAATTTCTGTCATGATCTGGCGCATCAATGCGGAATCATCGACGGACAACACCCTGATTTTACTCATGCTTTATCCTTACTCAGCGCATAAACAGTCTGCCCACGGAGGCTGAACTCGCGCACGAGGTTGCTGAAGTTCTCCGAATGCCCGGCAAACAGTAATCCGTCCGGCTTAAGCAGCGGAGCAAAACGATGCAGAATGTCCTGTTGCGTCGTTTTATCAAAATAAATCATTACGTTACGGCAAAAAATTGCGTCAAAAGGCCCCGGCACGTTGTACTGCTTATCCAGCAGGTTCACCGTGGTGAATTCGACGTAATTCGCCAGTTCTTGCCGTACACGTACCAGCCCGGCATGCGGGCCGGTTCCACGCATAAAATAGCGTTGCATCTGCTGTGGCGAGAGGGTCTTCAACTCGTCCTGGCGATAAATACCGCTGCGTGCTTTTTCCAGCACTTCGGTGTCGATATCGCTGGCAAACACTTTCCAGCGACCCGGCGCCATGCCCAGCGCATCGGCAAGAGTAATCGCCAGCGAGTAAGGTTCTTCGCCGGTAGAGGCCGCGGCACTCCATACGCGGTATTCACCCGTGCGCTTACGCGCATGCTCAGCCAGTACCGGAAAGTGATGCGCTTCCCGGAAAAATGCGGTGAGATTGGTGGTCAGCGAGTTGATAAACGCTTGCCACTCGGCGCTGTTCTGGTTCGCTTCGAGCATGCTCAGATAGCGACCAAAATCATCCAACCCCAGCGTGCGTAAACGGCGAACAAGGCGGTTGTACACCATGTCGCGTTTATGGTCCGCAAGAACGATCCCCGCACGCTGGTAGATCAATTGACATATCCGACGGAAATGCGCATCGGACAGCGCCAGGCGCTGTGTCATCTGTTGCAGTATTGATGACGTTTGCCCTGTGGGCAGTGATGATGTCATAGCGCCTTCTCAACCAGGTTAATTTCAGGATGCAGCAGGCACGGCTTTGGGCGGTGCCACTTCGGGTAATGCAATGTGCTCTTCAATCTTAAATACAGCCACTAACGAGGTCAGGTTATCCGCCTGGTTTGCCAGTTGATCGGTCGCGGAAGCGGCCTCTTCTACCAGCGCCGCGTTCTGCTGTGTGACCTGATCCATCTGGCTGACCGCCAGCGCAACCTGCTCAATGCCACGACGCTGTTCATCCGACGCAGAGGCAATTTCGCCCATAATGTCGTTGACCTGCGTCACCGAGCGGACGATTTCCGTCATCGTCTGCGCGGCGGTATCCACCAGCGCTGAACCCTGCTGAACACGGGATACTGACTCTTCAATCAGACCTTTAATCTCTTTTGCCGCCTGGGCGCTGCGGCTGGCCAGGTTACGCACTTCCCCTGCCACCACGGCAAATCCCCGGCCCTGCTCGCCCGCACGCGCCGCTTCCACTGCGGCGTTCAGCGCGAGGATATTGGTCTGAAACGCGATGCCATCAATCACGCTGATGATATCGCCGATTTTTTGCGAGCTGCCGGCAATCTCCTGCATGGTACTCGCCACGCTGGTGGTTTGCTGCCCGCCTTTTCTCGCGGTTTCCGCCGCGCTCTGCGCCAGACCGGAAGCCTGACGCGCGTTGTCGGCGTTCTGCCCGACCGTCGCGGTCAACTGCTCCATGCTGGCTGCGGTTTGCGCCAGCGAAGCGGCCTGCTGTTCAGTGCGCACCGATAAATCATTGTTGCCTGAAGCAATCTCCGAAATACCGGTATGCATAGCATAACTGCCCTGCCGAACATCGCTGACCGTAGTACGCAGCGCTGCCTGCATTTTTTTCAGGCTGGCGAAGATCGCCGAAATTTCATTACGCCCATAAACGGCAATCGGCTGCGCCAAATTGCCTGCTGCGATGCTGTCAAAGTGGCTGCTGATAATCGCCAGCGGCTGAACAATCATCTTGCGCGACCAGAACAGCGCGATGCTGGTAATCAGCGCCGCAAGGATCACCACCGCAATAAAAATGGCCGCCGAACGGTGATAATTACTTTCGCTGTCCTGCCGTGCTTGCTCGGCAAACTCGTTAATGTGCTTTTCCCACGCGTTAAAATTCGCGTCAAACTGGTCCTGCGACTCCTTCACCGGCGCGGTCATAAAATCTGATAGCTGGTTATTTTCAAGCCAGGTGGCCTGATGCTCCAGATCGCTGCGCCATGCGGCATACGTCGCTTTCGTCCCGTCCTGCAATTTCTGCCCCACAGGCGTTATTGCGGCAATGCCCAGAAACTCTTTCTCTTTCTCATCTGCCAGCTTCAGGCTGGCTTTTGCCCGTGTCATCAGAGCTTTAATATCATCCGGCGGATAACTTAATGCCGTGAGCGTACCCGCTTTATTCAGCAATGTGCTCGCTTCAAGCAGCGTGGCCCGAATTTGCATCAGCGCGCTGCGTTGATGGTTGCTGTTCGCTACTTCCTGTAAATGTGATGTGCTTTGTTTAAAAGCCCAGAAGGACAATCCGTTACTGCCGACCTGCAAAATGCCACACACAATCAAAATCAAAAAAAGTGTTGTCGAGATACGAATACGATTAAACATTAACGCCCCATCTGGCGGAAAAATGTCCGCGGTTAAGAACTGCTAAAATGTTTCCCAGTTATCTTCTTGTCCGGTTGCAAGTTGGCGACTCCGCGCCGGGGTCTTAGCGCTGCCTGCTGCCGGAGTTAAGGCACGCTGCGCCGGTTTGCCGGATACAGAAGAAAGGCGGAAAGCAGATACCGCCATCGTCAATCGACTGGCTTGTTCTTCTAAGGCAGCGGCTGCGGCTGCCGATTGTTGTACCAGTGACGCATTCTGTTGCGTGACGCGATCCATCTCGGATACCGCCAGCGCAACCTGATCGATGCCACGGCTCTGTTCGTCCGATGCCGAGGCGATCTCACCCATGATGTCGTTAACACGCGTGACAGCGTTAACAATGTCCGACATGGTTTCACCGGCACTCTCTACAAGCACTGAGCCGGTATCCACGCGGGAAACAGAATCTTCAATTAAGGTTTTAATCTCTTTCGCCGCCTGGGCACTGCGGCTGGCCAGATTACGAACTTCACCGGCAACAACGGCAAAGCCGCGCCCCTGCTCGCCGGCGCGCGCCGCTTCTACTGCCGCGTTCAGCGCCAGGATATTGGTCTGGAAGGCAATACCGTCAATCACACCAATAATGTCAGCGATCTTCTGCGAACTGGTGGCGATATCGTGCATGGTTTTCACCACGCCATCGACGACTTTACCGCCGCGCTCGGCGGTTTCCGACGCACTTTGCGCCAGCAGCGAAGCCTGACGGGCGTTGTCAGCGTTCTGCTTAACCGTCGCCGTCAACTCTTCCATGCTGGCAGCGGTCTGCTCCAGCGCCGAGGCTTGTTCTTCAGTACGCGAGGAGAGATCGTTATTTCCGGCAGCAATTTCGCTGGTGCCGGAGTAAATGGCATCCGAACCCTGGCGCACATTGGTAACGGTATCGATTAACGCGTTCTGCATATGATCGACGCTTTGCGCCAGTTCGGTCATTTCGCTGCGACCGGCAATCGTCAGTGTATGCGTCAGGTTACCGCCCGCGATTTCGCGGATATGAGCGATGACCGATGACAATGGCGACAACAGAATACGGCGGATCCCATACCAGACGCCGGTCAGTACAATCAGCAAGGCCAGCGCCAGAACCGCCATCTGCCATTTCGCAAAGGTGTAATCGCTGACGCTCTGCTCCCAGGCATTACGGTAGAGGCTGTCGCTCAGTGCAGCATATTTTGCCATCGCGTCACCGAGGGCGTTTTGCATCCCTTGAGTCGGTTGCGCCATAAAGGCGTTGATATTGCCGCTCTCCAGAAACTGAACCAGCTCCGTCAACGCAGCATTATAGGTACGATATTTCTCATCCAGCGCCTGCCGCGCCGCATCCATTTCCGGCAGCGATGGCATGTTATGAAAGGCGTCGTAATGTTTTGCTGCTTCCGCCAGCGAGGCTTTCGCGCTGTTCAACAGGTCGGTTTTGGCGCTGCTCTGCTGGTTGCCTGGGTCGAGCAACATACGCGCCGACGAGCGGCTCAGGTTGATGCGCGTTTGCAGCATTAATTCCCAGGCTTTTCCCAGTTCAGTTTGTTGCATACGCAGGTCATTAGAAGCAGCAAAACTCTGCTGGTTTTGCTTAAGGGAAGAGAAAAAAAGTCCCCCGGATACGAGCTGCAACAGGGCAAACACTGCCAGCACACTCATCAGCAGAGTAACGACGCGGATACGGTTCAACATGCAACACCTTTTCGATATGTTCTTAATGGTGTTATCGGCATGCGGCCAGGGAACTTTACATTTGCGAAAGGGAATTAAATAGTAACTTGAAATGCAATGTTCGCGGTCAGGGTATCACTCGATCTTTCCTGCAGCGGCGTGGTCTGCGTTGTAAGGTGCAGTCAGTTAACGTTAATGTCGCACCGATAGCGGTTTAATGACTGAGAAATTGCAAAACAAACGACTACGTAAAAGAGGTATTTTTTGTCAGTAAAAATAACGAATTAGAAGAATTGGACGCGTTGTCCAGTGGTAATGAAGGATAAACAAAATAACCGACAAAAAAGTGTATAAAAAAAGCGGATGACCGGTGAGTCATCCGCTCTTGTATGGCGGTTACGCGACGTGCGTTGCCGCGATGTCCAGCAGCGCCATCTCTTCGCTGTTGAGCAGTTTTTCAATGTTCACCAGAATCAGCATCCGGTCGCCAAGCGCACCGAGGCCGGTCAGGTATTCGGTGGACAGGGTGACGGCGAATTCCGGCGCCGGGCGGATCTGGTCCGATGCCAGGGAAAGCACATCAGAGACACCATCCACTACGATGCCAACCACACGCTGTCCCAGATTCAGGACGATAACCACGGTGTTGTCATCATACTCGACGTCGCCCTGGCTGAACTTCACGCGCAGGTCAACAATCGGCACGATCACGCCACGCAGGTTGGTCACGCCTTTGATAAAGTCCGGGGTATTGGCGATACGGGTCACCTGATCGTAGCCACGAATTTCCTGCACTTTGAGAATATCGATGCCGTACTCTTCATCGCCCAGAGTGAATACCAGGAATTCCTGTCCTGACGGCTCGCCAGCCAGTTTTGCTACATTACTCATACCGGTCATGTTTTATACCTTCTACTTAATCAGGCGGCTGTGTGCGCCATACGATGTTCACGATTCAACCCCTGCAACGCTGACACATCCACGATCAGCGCAACACTACCATCGCCCAGGATGGTGGCGGCAGAAATACCCGGCACTTTGCGATAGTTGCTTTCCAGGTTTTTCACCACAACCTGGTGCTGACCGATCAACTGATCAACCAGCAGCGCATAGCGACGACCTGCGCTCTGCAGAATAACGACAATCCCCTGCGTGGCCTCAGTTTTCGCCCCCATCACGTCAAACACTTTCCACAACTCAACCAGCGGCAGGTATTCACCACGTACTTCCAGTACGCGCTCACCACCGGCCAGCGGATGCAGATCTTCTTCACGCGGTTGCAGCGACTCCATCACCGCGTTCAGCGGCAGAATGAAGACTTCGTTGTTCACTTTTACTGACATCCCGTCGAGGATTGCCAGCGTCAGCGGCAGCAGGATACGAATCGTCGTGCCAGAGCCTTGTTTGGATTTTATTTCAACGTGGCCACCCATTTCCTGGATGTTACGTTTTACCACGTCCATGCCCACGCCGCGGCCGGAAACGTCGGTAACCTGCTCTGCGGTTGAGAAACCCGGGGCAAAAATCAGCATGCCGACTTCTTCATCGGTCATGTTTTCGTTGACCGCCATTCCCTGCGAAATCGCTTTCGCCAGGATACGCTCGCGGTTAAGACCAGCACCGTCGTCAGTCACTTCGATGCAGATATTTCCGCCCTGGTGTTCCGCCGAAAGAATCAGGTTACCGATAGGCGATTTACCGGCTTCGACACGTTTTTGTGGGGTTTCAATACCGTGGTCGAGGCTGTTACGCACCAGGTGCGTTAACGGGTCAATGATGCGCTCGATCAGGCTCTTATCCAGTTCCGTCGAGCTACCTTGCAGAGTCAGTTCAACCTGTTTATCCAGCTTGCTCGCCAGATCGCGCACCAGACGCGGGAAGCGGCTAAAGACATATTCCATCGGCATCATACGGATGGACATCACCGATTCCTGCAGGTCACGAGCGTTGCGCTGCAACTGGCTCATGCTGGTGATCAGATCGCCGTGTGTGACCGGATCCAGCTCATTGGAGCGCTGAGCCAGCATCGACTGGGTGATCACCAGTTCTCCGACCAGGTTAATTAGCTGGTCAACTTTTTCAACCGCCACACGGATACTGGTTGATTCGCTGGCACGCGCCGGTTTTTCACGAGCTGCCGGTTGTTCTTTCGCGACCGCTTTCAGCGCCGGAGCCGCTGGTTTCTCCGCCGGAACCGCAACAGGCGCTGGCGTTTCAACCACTTGTGCAACCGCTTCAACTGCTGCAGGCGCGGGGGCTGTCTCTGCGGTGGGTTTTTCGAACGCAATTTGATCGGCTTCGATGACGAAGCACAATACCGCGATAATATCGTCTTCGCTGACGCCGCCATCAAGCGTCACGCTCAGGGTATCAGCCCCCTTCACTACGTCGCTCAACGTTCCGAGGTTACCCAACTCTTCTTCCAGCAGTGCAACTTCGCTCTCTTTCAGGCGAGACAGGACGATGCGCAGTTTGCCGTCGCTTTCGGCAGCTGGCGCAGCAGCGGTTTCGGACTCCAGCGCAGTATCCACAACGGAGAGTTTTGCACCATTTGCAGGGGCAGCGACGACCTCTCCTTTTGCTTCCAGCGCCAGTTGGCGCAGGGCATTGCAGATATATTCAAAGCTGGCGGCGTCTGGCTCTTGCGAGCTTTTATAAGCGTCGAGCTGTTCCTGCATAATATCTTTGGTTTCCAAAAACAGGTTGATAATGTCGGTGTTAAGCTGCATTTCGCCACGCCGGGCCTCATCAAGCAGGTTCTCCATCAGGTGTGTGGTTTCCTGCAGGATGGTAAAACCAAATGTACCTGCGCCTCCTTTAATAGAGTGCGCCGCACGAAAGATGGCGTTGAGCTGTTCCGAATCCGGCGCTTCAGGCACCAGATCCAGCAAATGTTGTTCCATATCAGCCAACAACTCGTCGGCCTCATCGAAGAATGTCTGATAAAAATCACTAATATCCATGCTCACGCTATCACCTCGGATTGGCTTGTGGCGATGTGGGAACTGTTGCCGGAGCCGCCGGTGTGGATGCAGGTGCTGCTCCGACCGCAGGTTCTGGCTGTGTAATCGCGCTTATTGGCGCACTCTCGCTTTCGGCATTCTCATGCAGAATGGCTTCTTCAGTCTGTTTGTTGAGTACCAAAAGACTGATTCGGCGGTTGATTGCTTCATTCGGACCTCTGTCCGCAAGGCGCATTGTTGCCGCCATACCTACAACCCGAAGAATTTTGCCATTATCCAGCCCACCGGCAACCAGCTCACGGCGCGATGCGTTTGCACGATCGGCGGAAAGTTCCCAGTTGCTGTACCCTCTTTCGCCATTGGCGTAAGGGAAATCATCGGTGTGGCCCGAAAGGCTCACTTTGTTAGGGATGCCATTCAGTACTGGCGCAATAGCACGCAAAATATCGCGCATATAAGGTTCGACTTCCGCGCTGCCGGTTTTAAACATCGGCCGGTTCTGGCTGTCGATAATCTGAATACGCAACCCTTCCTGCACCAGATCGATTTTCAGGTGCGGACGCAGCGCGCGCAGTTTGGGATCGGCTTCGATTAACTGATCCAGATCGCCACGCAACTTACTCAGCCGCGACTGCTCCATGCGTTTTTTCAAATCGTCAATATTGGGCTGTTTTTGCACTTCGCCCTGTTGCTGTGTGTAGTCATCGCCACCGCCCGGAATCGGGCTTTCGCTGTTTGAAATTCGCTGCCCACCCGTAATTGCGGTTGCTAACGGCGTACGGAAATACTCCGCAATCTGAATAAGTTCTTTCGGGCTGGAGATGGAGATCAACCACATCACCAGGAAGAACGCCATCATCGCCGTCATAAAGTCGGCGTAGGCAATCTTCCAGGAGCCGTGCGCTCCACCGCCATGACCTTTATGTTTTTTTCGTCTGACTACGACGATCGGATGGGACTGGTTTTTCATGCGTCCTCGGTCGTGGTCTGTTGGTTAGGATTTCTGACCGCACGGACGTGTTCATCCAGTTCGATAAACGACGGACGTTCGCTGGAGTACAGCGTTTTACGACCAAACTCGACCGCAATTGGCGGTGCATAACCGTTAAGATTCGACAGCAAGGTGATCTTGACGCACTGCATCATTTTGGCGGTTTCCGCACTCTTCTGGCGTAGAACGCTGGCCAGCGGGGAGATAAAACCGTACGCCAACAGGATGCCGAGGAAGGTTCCCACCATCGCATGTGCAATCAGCGCACCGAGTTCAGCCGCCGGACGATCGGCGGAGGCCAGCGCGTGCACCACCCCCATCACCGCCGCAACGATACCGAACGCGGGCAGCGAATCGCCCACCATCGCCAGCGCATTTGCCGGCACTTCGGCTTCGCTTTCGTGCGTTTCGATCTCTTCGTCCATCAGCGCTTCAATTTCAAAGGTGTTCATGTTGCCGCTGATGATCAGGCGCAGATAATCGACAATAAATTCAAGCATCGTCGCATCCGCAAGAATACGTGGATAGCTGGCGAAAATTTCGCTCTCTTTCGGATTCTCAATATCTCTTTCGAGCGAGAACATCCCTTGCTGACGCGATTTCGCCATCAGGCGGTAAAGCAGAGCCAGCAAATCCATATACATGCTTTTGGTGTATTTCGAACGACGAAACAGCAAAGGCATGGCTTTCATCGTACCTTTGATCGCTTTGCCATTGTTACCAACGATGAATGCACCTACCCCCGCGCCACCGATGATGATCAGTTCAGACGGTTGATAAAGTGCCCCAAGTTCTCCGCCGGTCATCATATAACCGCCAAAGACTGCACCAAGAACAACCAGGTAACCTAATACGATAAGCACGACATCATCCTTCTGCTAATGACTAAGGCTCGGGATAAACATTTCAGAGGGTTAAACCGAATTTCAGGCAAAAAAAAGCAGCGGCATTACTGCACCGCTGCTGGAGTGTTTTCCACCTGTTTCGGTCAAACAGCCTGTTCGATCTGTTCATCCAGCAGTTGTGGAATAATATCGGCAGCATCCCGGGAAAGTTTACGTCTTTTTACCGCGCGGGACGGCGGCTGGCATAAACTACAGGCAAAGCTACCAACAGGCTGGTGTGCGTGCGTAATAAAATTACCGTCACAGCAATTACAGCGAGACAACTCCAGCATTCCGCTTTCCACGAAACGAACCAGTGTCCAGGCGCGAGTCAGCGCCAGCAGCGGCCCATCATCGTTATGAGGGCATTGTTCCAGATAGAGTTTGTACGCTTTGATGACTGCATCAACGCCGCTGCACAGGCCTGTTTTTAACAAAAACTGCCAGGCGTTACAGAACATGGACGCATGAATATTCTGCTCCCAGGTCATAAACCAGTCAGTGGAGAATGGCAGCATGCCTTTCGGCGGCGGGCTACCACGTAACTCTTTGTAGAGTTTAATAAGACGACCACGGCTAAGCTGTGTCTCACTCTCCAGCATCTGTAAACGTGCACCCAGCGAAATCAGTTCCATTGCTAACTGAATATCGCGGGCTTCCTGAACAATGCTTTTCTCGCCCATGGTTAAGCCCTTTTCTTTCTTGCCGCATCGCCGGTCTGTGAAGACTCATTCAGCAGGCGGGTTGAAAGTAAAATCCCGGTGTGGACTTGCTGTAAATCATCCACGCGTGATTCCTGGGTCAGACGAGTAATAGTCTGGTGATTGTCAAAACGGAACTGGCAGATAAGCTGATTGGTTTCAGCCAGTTTCACCATTTGTGGAAGGGTTAATTCACCCAGTGTGTTCGCCATCTCTTCGTTAATGCCAAGACGGAACATTGCGGACGCTTTGTCCTGGCTAATCAAACGCTGAGCAAGAAGCAAATACGACAAGTTAATGTCATACACATGTTTCAGCAACTCGGATGTATGCATTTTTCCCATCCCGAATAACCAACTTGTATCTTATGCGGCTGAGCCGCACCCCGTGATGTCGCCGGAAAAAACCGGTATAAAAAAGAAAGGCTAAATGCATAACTGACTTAGGATCTCGCACTCGCGGCACTTCGCTCAAATGTAATGGCCTTGATACGCGCTTAATCATTTCTTACAAAGAACTAAGATTTTTCCTAATTCGACGCAACTGTACTCGTAGGTGCTGACACATACAATCTGACCCGGACAAAAATTTGAAATTTTTGTGATCTGCGTCACAAAATTTAACGGATTATGGGTAATAAATCTATCAGTCCCGCTTGTGATTTGATGCTTTTTTGTTCTGTCAGTCGCTTTTTTTATTCCATTTGGCCGAATACTCATGCAAAACTGCGGCTCCAGGTCATCAACTGGTCTGAGGAGTGACGTTTTGCAACATTCATCGTTACCAAAACGTTTCTATTGCAGATATACAATCAAAAAAGCATATAAAACAACAAATTAAGCTTTCAGGGTCGCTAATTAATTACTATGGGTAATCATTTCAAAATTGTTAGTCATTATGATTGATAGTTTAACAATTTGATCTTAAATTCTTTAAATTTTAGATAAGATTTTAAAATCGGTTAAATGCAGGAATATGCATTAAAGTCTTAGCATAAGAATAATTAATGAATATTTATGATAACCTTCACATCCCCGCAATAATCCTGGGTTGCACTGAGTTCAGAAACAGAGTAATGGTGAGAAAAAATTGATTTGTCGTGGAGAGTGAGAAATGCAATATGCTCATCTTCTGGTCGCTGTTGCGGTGACGCCCGAAAGCCGGCGTTTACTGGCCAAAGCCATTGATATTGCCCGCCCTTTCAATGCCCGCATCTCCCTTATTACCTTAGCTTCCGATCCTGAACTCTATAACCAGCTTGCCGCTCCGATGATGGAAAATGTCCGTGAAGTGTTGCAGGAAGAGACGCAACAATTTCTGGATCAACTCATTAGCGAGGCCGGATACCCTATCGAGCAGGCGCTCATCGCATCAGGCGCATTAAGCGAACATATTCTGCATACCTGCCGTACACAGGGCATCGATTTAGTGGTCTGCGGCAATCACAATCAAACGTTCCTCGCCCGCGCAGCGTGTGCGGCAAAGAGCATCGTTCATGCCAGTGAAGTGGATGTTTTATTGGTGCCTTTAGGAGCGTGAAGCGCTCCTGCTGTCGCAGGAGCGCCGCTGACGTTAAGCCAGCTTCGGAAAGGTCGCCACTTTATGCTGTAGCTGGCTTTGTGCGCTACGTGGCGTGATGCGCTTTAAATCGCGAAGGAACCTCTGCTGCCAGTGGTTGATATCATTCTCCTTAATGATTTCAAGCATTTCTGCATGGCGTGATATGCGCTCTGCCAGCGGCATTCTCAGCGCCCTGTCCATCGCCGCAGCAACATCATCCCGGTCGTAAGGATTCACAATCAGCGCCGATGTCAGCTCATTCGCCGCCCCGGCAAATTGCGACAGTATCAACACACCCGGATCGGCCGGATCCTGCGCCGCAACATACTCTTTCGCGACGAGATTCATGCCGTCACGCAGCGGCGTCACTAAGCCCACTTCGGCGTAACGGAAGACTTTCATCAATACTTTACGGTCAAAGTGCTGGTTCAGATAGTAAAGCGGCGTCCAGCCAAGCTGACCATATTTGCCGTTGATTCGCCCGGCTTCGGTTTCCAGTTGGTGCCGAATATCCTGGTAAGCCTGCACTTCGCCACGGGAGGTTGGCGCAATCTGCGTATAGCGAATTTTTCCGTGATGCTGGGGGAATTTCTCCAGCAGCGTTTCGTAGGCAAGGAAGCGCTCTGGCAAGCCTTTGGAGTAGTCAAGCCGCTCCACAGAGAAAATGTTCTTAACGTTCTTAAGTTCATTTTTCAACTGTGCCAGTTTAGGCGGTAGCGGCCCGGCAGCCTGTTTGGCAATCTCGTCTGGTTCAATCCCTATCGGGTAAACTTCAGTGCGGAAATTTTTCCCCCATGCGACATGTTCTTTACCGCTGCGAGTGGTCAGACGAGTCTTCATTGACAGGCTATCCAGGAACGCCAGTCTGTCGCTTTCGGTCTGAAAACCCAGCAGGTCATAATCACAGAGCGCTTCCAGCAGTTCCGCATGCGGCGGCAAGGCATTAAAGATTTCCGGCGTCGGGAAAGGGATATGCAGGAAGAAACCAATCTGATTATTCACGCCGCGCTTGCGCAGTTCGCTGGCAAACGGTAGCAGGTGATAATCGTGGATCCACAGAATGTCATCCTCTTTCAGTAACGGCAGCAGCTTATCCGCCAGCAGCGCATTGACCTGCTGATAACCCTCCCAGGCTTCACGCTGGTAATTGACCAGATCGAGTCGATAGTGGAAAGCAGGCCATAAAACAGCGTTGGAGAATTGCGAATAATACTGTTCGTAATGCTCATCACTGAGGGTAAACGATGCCCAGGTGATATTCCCTTTTGTCACCTTTTTTAGCGGCTGGTCCTCGTCCCCCAGCTCACCGCTCCAGCCGAACCACAGCCCGCCGGTGGCTTTTAATGCTCCCAGAATCCCTACAGCCAGCCCGCCAGCGCTGGCCTTTTTGTTGTCAGGCGGAGCAATACGATTAGATACTACGACTAAGCGACTCATAGCCATCTCTCCTGTTTGTTAGCGCCTGTTGTTTTTCTTGTTGATGGTCAGTGATACGTTCAAGCCACCGATAAACTTCATTTACGCTGTCCAGACGCCATTTTGCCTGCGTCTCGCCAGCACCAACTTTGATTGATTCGCCCCCCAGCGCGTTCACGGTTTTAAACCCATGCTCATCCGTCAAATCATCGCCGACAAAAACCGGTATGCGGCCAGCAAAAGGCGGTGTCTCTAAAAATGCCGCAATGGCCGCTCCCTTATGAATGCCGGACGGTTTAAGCTCCACCACGCATTTCCCTGGCTGCATTGCCAGCTGCGGGTAGCGCGCGACCATTTGCTTTGCCAGTGCAAAAACCGCGTCTTCATGCTGCAGCGCCTGACGGTAGTGCAAAGCAAATGCCATGCCTTTCGCTTCCAGCTCCACGCCGTGAAGCGATGCCACTTCGTGCCGGAGCGAACGCTCCAGCGGTTGTACGATATTTTCCGGTAATGTCACCCGTTCGGTATGACCCTTGATGTCGCGGCGTTCTGCCCCGTGCACGCCAGCCAGCGGAAAACGCCAGGGTTTGGCGAGTTGCTCGAGCTCAGCGATTGAGCGCCCTGAAATCAATGCCAGTGCCCCGTTGTTCATCTCAGCAAGCAATGAAAGTCTGGCCAGCACAGCGTCCGGAACAGAGACATCATCCGGGTGCGGTTTAATGTCAGCGAGGGTGCCATCCAAATCGAAAAAAAAGGCAAAATTACCGGAAAAGAGAGGCGGTACAGATAATGCGTCTTCCACCCTGGTTTCCTCCTTACAGTCTTTGATGAGAGCCGTTCTTCACTAACATCTCATTATCATTAGCCATGTAAGTATAGACAGTGTGACGCTGCTCGCCATTTTAAGCATGACTTACCAGCCGGATTAGCGGCTGGTAAGGTGGAGGGATAAACTATAAGGTTATGTCTAAAAATTACGCGTTAAGGCTTAAACTGTGCGTTTGGACTTTTGTTTGTAGCGGTCGAAAATTACCGCCGCCAGCAGGATCAAACCACGCACCACATACTGTGAGAATGGCGAGATGTTCAGCAGGTTCATGGCGTTTTCGACGGTGCCCAGAATCAGGATCCCGGCAACAACATACGATATTTTGCCAATCCCGCCTTTCAGCGATACACCACCCAATACACAGGCTGAGATAACAATCAACTCATAGCCAATCGACGTCATCGGCTGGCCACTGGTCATACGCGAAGCAAGAATAATCCCCGCTGCCGCTGAGACCAGACCGGAGAGCACAAAGATGATGATTTTCGTGCGTACCACCGGAACGCCCGCCAGGCGGGCCGCTTCTTCATTACCGCCAATCGCCAGCGTATTGCGGCCAAACGTGGTTCTATTGAGCAGGAAGCCAAAAATAATCAGGCAGGCAACCGTCAACCAAATCGGCGCGGGCAGCCCCAGCCAGTTGGCGTAACCGAGGGTGAAGAAACGTTCATCCTCGATGCCGACCGCTTTACCGTCGGAAATAATATACGCCAGCCCGCGGACGATCTGCATCGTGGCAAGCGTGGTGATCAAGGCATTGATCTTCAAACGCGCAATCACGAAGCCGTTAATAAAACCGCTGACCACGCCGAGCAGCAAACCGGCAAATACGCCAATCCACAAACTCTCCGAAATATTAATCACCACTGCTGTGGTTACCCCGGCGCAGGCGATGACCGACGCGACCGACAGGTCAAAATCCCCGGACGCAAGGCAGAACAGCATGCCGCAGGCCACCATGCCGGACATTGAGATCGCCAGCCCCAGCCCTTTCATATTGACGAAAGAGGCGAAGTTCGGCACAAACAGCGCGCAGCCGATAAACAGCACGGCAAACACCACCAGCATGCCGAACTGATCCCAGATTCGCCCAAAGCTGAGCGAGGATTTCGGTGCGCGGGACGTAGTTAAAGATGACATCATTTTCTCCTCACTCAGGCGACAGCCTGGCTAACTTTCGGCATCGCGAGGCTCAGCGCCCGCTGTTCATCACACTGACCGTGAAGCAGTTCACCGGCGATTTCCCCTTCACGCATCACCACGATGCGATCGGCAACGCCGAGCACTTCCGGCAAATCACTGGAGGCAAACAGCACCGCAACACCGCGGGAAGCCAGCGCGTAAATTACGTTGTAGATCTCATGCTTCGCCCCGACATCAATGCCGCGCGTCGGCTCGTCGAGCAAAATGACTTTCATCTCTTCCGATAACCAGCGACCAAGAATTGCCTTTTGCTGGTTGCCACCGGAGAGATTCATAATCAGTTGTTCCGCACCAGGCGTTTTGATATTGAGCGAACGAATATGGTGTTCGGCGTTTTCACTTTCCCAGCCATCATTGATCAGACAACCTGCGCGAATGTATTTGCGCCGGGCGCTAATATTGATGTTCTCCTGCACCGAATGAACCGGAATAATGCCTTCCGCTTTACGATCTTCCGGGCACAACATCATGCCCGCCTGGATGGCATGCGCCGGTTTAGTAATATTGACTTGCTCGCCGTCGATAAAGACCTGCCCTTCGGTAATTTTCGTCCCGCCGAATAAGCCTTTCATTAATTCACTGCGCCCGGCGCCCACCAGCCCGAACAGGCCGACAATTTCACCGCTGCGCACGCTTAAAGAGATGGGCGTTCGTACGCCTGGCGCTTTAACCTGCTCCAGCCGCAGGCGTTCTGCCCCGTATTCCCGGGGTTTCCAGCCATAAATATCCCCCAGTTCGCGTCCGACCATCGCCTGCACCAACTGGTCATGATTGACCTGCTGCATGTCCGTAAAGGTGCGCACGTAGCGGCCATCTTTAAAGACGGTAATGGCATCGCTGAGCGCAAAAATCTCTTCCATGCGGTGGGAGACATAAAGGATCACCCGGCCCTCTTTACGTAGCTCGCGGATCACACGGAACAGGTTGTCGATCTCACGCGCCGAGAGAGAACTGGTGGGTTCATCAAAAGCGATGATTTTGGCGTTGCGCGCCAGCGCCTTGGCAATTTCGACCATTTGCCACTGACCAATGGAGAGATATTTCAGCGGCGTTTGCGTATCGATATCCAGCCCAAGATGCTGAAGCTGCAAACCGGCTTCGTAATTCAGCAACGAACGGTTCACAATGCCGCTCTTGTGCGGGATCTGGCCAAGGTAGATATTCTCCGCGACGGTCATTTCCGGCACCAGATGCAGCTCCTGGTAGATGATCGCCACCCCGGCATTCAGCGCTGCAGTAGTATCCGCGAAGGTGACTTCCTCACCTTTTATTACCAGCGAACCGGTGGTTGGCGCGTAATTGCCGCTGAGGATTTTTAACAGTGTCGATTTACCTGCGCCGTTTTCACCCATCAGGGCGTGGATTTGCCCGGCGTAACAATCAAAACTGATCTCACTGAGCGCTTTCACACCGGGAAACGTCTTGCCGATGCCGCGAAAAGAGAGATAAGGAGTAGACTGTTGCATAACGTCTCCGTAAAGCAGTTCATTGTACGTCTGGCCCCCCGCCTGAAGCGGGGAGCACAATCAACAGAGAATTACAGTCCTTTTTTCGCCAGCTCTTCTTTGAAGTTCTCGCGCGTGATCAGCACCACGTCCGTTACTGCTGTAAATTTCGGTGGTTCAACGCCTTTGGTAACCCAGTTGTAGAGCAGTTGGCTTGTTTTATAGCCATGCACGTCCGGGCTTGGCAGCAGCGAACCGAAGAAGCCGGTTGCCTGCGCTTTCGACAGCTCACTTACCGCATCGACGCCGTTAATACCAATACCGATGACATCCGGCGCTTTAAAGCCCTGGCCTTCTGTTGCACGCACGCCACCCAGCACAGTGTTGTCATTCATGCCCAGCACCAGCCAGTGTTTCACTTCCGGATGCTGTACCAGCAGGGAGTTACCGGCATCAAATGCACCGGGGATATCGTTAGATTTGGTCGGCACCTGGTAGATCTGTTTTTCCGGGAAACCGGCTTTTTTCAGCGCGTCCATAGAACCGGTCGTGCGGCGGCGAGCGGTATCCAGCTCGTTCGCGGTAATCGCCATGACGCCGGTCTCTTTCACATTCCAGCCACGTTTTTGCATCTCTTTATAGAGCTCTTCACCCTGACGCGCGCCGATTTCGCTCGCTGCCATCATCACCAGCGGCACCGAGGTCATCGGTTCGCCTTTGGCGTTGACGAACTGGTCGTCCACCGCAATGACTTTCATGTCATAACCCCGCGCTTTGGCGACAATCGCTGAGCCCAGTTTGGGATCCGGAGTACAAATAACAAATCCTTTTGCGCCGCTGGCCGCCAGGCTATCAATGGCGTTCAGCGTTTTTTCACCATCAGGGACGGCGATTTTAATCACTTCAAAACCTAAATCTTTGCCCGCCTTGTCGGCAAACTTCCATTCAGTCTGGAACCAGGGTTCTTCTGGCTGTTTAACCAGGAACCCGAGCTTCATCGTTTCAGCGATAGCGGATTGTGACATAACGGCAGCCAGACCGATGGCCGCCAACGCTTTAGTGAATTTGTGCATGGTAAACTCCAGCTTTAGCTTTCTTTTATGTAGGGAAAAATAATTACCGGTTCATTTAAAAGTTAATAAAACAAGGCATTAGAGTCCGCACATCCCTGGACACCTGTGCTGGAAGTAGTTTTAGCGGGAAATTGATTCTCCATAGGAGAGCGGCATCACACCGCAGAATTACAGTAATTCTGTACATAAATTCAGCGATATAGCACATAAAAACAGCCGATTTTGTCAGACAAATAGAAAGGGTAAAAGCAGGATAATCCATAACATCAGCCAGCTTATCCTTGTCCCGGATGCAGGGCGCATCCGGGCAGAAAAATCACCAGCTATAGTAGATATGATCGGCGTGATCTCGCGCTGCAGTTTCGTCCCCCTGCAAACGCGCAGCAATCGTCAACGCAAAATTGAAAGCCAGCCCGAGGCCTTTACCGCTGATCAGGTTGCCATCTTCCACCACTGGCGCGTCCACATACTCACCATCATTGACAGTTTCGTACAGATCGCCGGAGCAGACATAGCGGCGGCCCTTCAGCAAGCCGTTGCCGCCCAGCACGCGCGCAGCAGCGGAACAGATAGGGCAAATTAACTTGCCGGCTGTGTCATGCTGTTCAATAAATTGCACCACCGCTTTGCTGGCAGCCAGATTCACGCTGCCCTGCGGCCCGCCGGGTAAGACGACGGCGTCATACAGCTTTGCCTGACGCTCTGCCAGCGTGCTGTCTGCAACCATCGGGATAGCGTGATAACTGACCACCGCGCGGGACTCCGCGCAGGCCAGTGTTTCGACTTCAATATTTAAGCGACGCAGGATATCAATGGTGATAATCGCTTCTGCTTCTTCGAAACCGGGCGCCAACAACACCGCCACTTTTTTCATGTCCGACTCCTTACGTTGAAGGTGGGTTGATTAAAGTGGGCTTATTGTTGATCAAAACAGCGTTTCATAATTCCCGCTGCGTCACATCCCTGCCAGGCAGAGTCCTTAGTGAGCTTCCCCCTGAGGGGTAAATTTCAGTTCAATTAAGGCGATAGCTTTCTGGATTGCACGGCGGGTAACCGGGTCGGCCGCTGCCGGGTGGGTAGCAAAATCGATGCTCTTAAGCTGGTGAGACATTTTCTCACGCACTTCGACCGGCGCGATGACGTCGATAACGTCGAGGATCTGTTTGATGACGAGTTGACAGGCAACGATATCGGATACCAGTTCCTGGTCGGTGGAGAGATTCTGTGACATAGGCGCTCCTTAAATAAAGTGCGCCATAGTAGCGGGAATTCATGTGTATGAGTAGGCCTGGCAGGCGGACGACAGGCATAAAAAAACCTGCTTCAGCAGGTTTTTTTATCATCAGAACATAGCGCCTGGCGGTACGTCTTTGAATGTTTTGCAATAGGTTTCAAACATATGCTTCAGAATTTTACGCAGTTTCATTTTTGCTCCGGCGATTTGTTATGCAGGTGTTACGTCTCAATGCGTACATAATATGACCTCCATCACAAAAATCAACCATCATGTGATAGAAATCACGTTTCAAAAAATGAAAATGCAGTAGCTTTGTTAAAAATTCAGTTATAAATCCTGCAGTTAGCGCACTAAAGTTTTCTTTAGTATTCTCAATTATTTTTGCAAATGGCAGATCCACAATGAGTGAAAGCACCCTTTTGCGGAAGACTGGAGGTCTTTCTCCCGCTGCGCTACTGGTAGCCGGCGCTTTCTTTATGGAGTTTATCGACGGCACGGTAATCGCGACCGCCCTGCCGGATATGGCAAAAACGTTTGGTGTCGAAGCTGTTGCGCTGAACATCGGTATCAGCGCTTATTTAATTACCCTTGCTGTGCTGATCCCGGCCAGCGGCTGGATCGCCGATCGCTTTGGCGCGCGCAATGTCTTTTCCATGGCGCTGGCTATCTTCACCATGGCATCGATATTGTGTGGGCTGTCGACCAGCGTAGAGATGTTTGTCAGCATGCGTATTTTACAGGGTGTTGGCGGCGCATTGATGGTGCCGGTTGGGCGCCTCGCCGTACTGCGCACCACGCCAAAACATCAGCTTATTACCGCCATCGCCACGCTCACCTGGCCCGCGCTGGTCGCGCCGATCATCGGCCCGCCGCTGGGGGGATTTATTACACATTACGCTGACTGGCGTTGGATCTTCTTTATTAATGTGCCGCTGGGAATTATGGCGATTTTGCTGGCGCTGCGCATCATTCCCAATATTCGTGAAGAGGAGCGGCGCCCGTTCGATTTACCGGGGTTTATCGCCACGTCGATGGCGATGGTCAGCCTGGTTTATGCCATGGAGGATTTAGGCGCAGAGCAGCCGCAAGGCGTGCTGACCAGCGGGTTGCTGATACTGGGCGGTTTAACGCTGGCCTTTACCTTGCGCCATTTCCGGCGTGCGCAATGGCCGATGATCCGGCTGGATGCGCTGCAGGTGCCGACCTTTCGTGTGACGATGTACGGCGGCTCGCTGTTTCGCGCATCAATAAGCGCCGTCCCTTTTCTGCTGCCGCTACTGTTCCAGGTCGGTTTTGGTATGGATCCTTTCCACGCTGGGCTGCTGGTGCTGGCGGTATTTGCCGGTAACCTGACGATCAAACCCGCCACGACGCCGCTGATTCGCTGGCTGGGCTTTAAAAAGTTGCTGCTAATTAACGGCGCGCTGAATGTGCTGGCGCTGCTGGCCTGCGCTTTTCTTACCTCGGCAACGCCTGTCTGGCTTACCTTTGTGGTGCTGTTCCTGGGCGGCGTCTTCCGTTCGGTACAGTTTACCGGCGTCAGCACCCTCGCCTTTGCCGATGTTCCGTCACCACAAATGAGTTATGCCAATACGCTGTTCAGTACCGCCACACAACTGGCTGTCGGCCTGGGTATCACCCTTGGTGCAATTGGTATTCGTATTGGTGAACATGTCAGTAAGTGGCTGCATATCACTGGCGTTGAAGGGATCAGTTTCCGGCTGGCATTTGTGTTTATCGCGCTGATCTGCCTGGTTGGCATGTTTGATACGTTGCGCCTGACCAGAGATGCCGGAAGCGCCGTATCGCAGAAGAAAAAAGTGTAAAGAGACCGCCGCAGCCGGGCCAGCTGCGGCGGCGGTTGTTTATCAGGCCAGCACTTCGCGAACGAACGCCTCAATCTCTTTGCTCTGGCAGTGTTCAAAGAAGCACTGCTGGAAGCGCTCGCCGGAGACGGCCGTTTTCACCAGTTCACGGTCAATGGCGCGTAGGGAATCGAGGTAATTGTCTTTAACCACCGCGGCTTTCACCTGGTTCAGGATCCCGGCATTGCGTACCTGAGGCTCTTTACGCTCCGGCGGATAACCTTCCCCTTTACGACCGGTAAAGGCTTTCTCAAAAATAAAGCGCACGTTCAGTTCCGCGCCCCAGCCAAAACCTTTCGCAAACGGCAGCGATAACGCATTACCGTTGTTGATCTGGGCAAACAGAAACGCATCCGCTGGATCAATACAGTAGCCGCACACCACGCCCGGATGAATGTTCAGCGACATCAGCGCACCCTGCCCGGTACCGCAGCCGGTGACGACAAAATCCACGGCTTTCGCGTTCAGCAGAATACTCGCCATAATACCCAGGTGGATGTAGGTCAGATGATGGTCATTCTCGTCGCTCATGCCGACGTTAAACACCGGAAAATCTTTTTCATCGGCAACGGCTTTCAGCTCTTTCAGAATGATGGCGTTTTTAGCCGCCTGACTGTTTTCCATCATCAGTGCAATTTTCATTTTTGATCTCCTGTGAACATGCTTCAGATAGCAAAGGTTGGATAAACCATACTATCTGCCAAACATACTTTCAAATTTAATGAAAAATGGTTTTAAAAATCAAAAGCGGGTTCACAGTTTTGCATCACTCCCCCGTCGTTTCACCGTCGCGATTAGTAGTGCCAGTTCCACGGGTTATTCTGCCGATTGCCCTCCGATCCGCACGTTAAGATGAGAACATGCCAAAATGAATCAGAGTGATTTCATGAAGAAAATTTTTGTTGCCGCCTCGCTGCTCCTGCTTGCTGGCTGTACCCTCACCAAAGAGGCGGAAGTCAGCAGTGTCGATACCACCAGTGGACTGGTGCGTCTGAGCTATAACCGGTCGATGATGCAAACCGCGAATTACGACCAATACACCGCTCAAGGAACGGCTAACAAACAGTGCCAGCAGATGGGTTATGCTACAGCAGTGCCTTTCGGCCAACCGATCGAAACGTGTAGCCTGATCAGCGGTTCGGTTTGCATGAATACAAAAGTCACTATTCAATATCAGTGCCGCGGCATGGCCTTTTCCCATACCACGGGCAGTTGGTAATTGCCGGGCCAGCAATCATGCTGGCCTGCACATTTATTAATAATCAAAACAATTCTCATTTATTTAATTAACCGCTGCAATGCGTGTTATTCTCATTCACTTCGTGAATAAATGTTTTTTCATTTAACCTTTTGCAAATAATTAAATAACAAATTATAGTGGCCGCTCCACTATTCTATTTTTATATTTTCCGGAGCCGCGCCATGTTAAAAGCAGAGATGATTGAAAAACTAAATGAGCAAATGAATCTGGAACTGTTTTCTTCCCTGCTTTATCAGCAGATGAGCGCATGGTGCAGCTACCACAGCTTTGAAGGCGCCGCTGCTTTCCTGCGCCGCCACGCGCAGGAAGAGATGACGCATATGCAGCGTCTGTTTGATTACCTTACGGATACCGGCAGCCTGCCGCGCATCAATACTATCGAGTCGCCGGTTGCTGATTATGCCTCGCTGGATGTGCTGTTTCGCGCCACTTACGAACATGAACAACTGATCACGCAGAAAATTAATGAACTGGCGCACGTTGCTATGACCTCTCAGGATTATCCAACCTTTAATTTCCTGCAATGGTATGTTGCCGAACAGCACGAAGAAGAGAAATTGTTTAAATCTGTTATCGATAAATTAACGCTGGCGGGTAAAAGCGGCGAAGGTTTGTATTTCATCGATAAAGAACTGGCGACGCTGGATACGCAGAACTAATTACGCAGGCGGTAAATAATACTCTTTACCGCCGTTTTTATTAATGTTTGCAGATTTTACTTTCGTGAGTGGAAAACCCCTCTTCAGCCGGAATGAATTTTCCGCGCTCCGCTAAAAAGGTCACTAATTCCGCCGCCGTCATTCCCTCTGCTGAGCAAGTATGAAAACGCGCCGTTTCCCCAAAGCGGGCCGTAATGGCCGCAGCGAGACTCTCTGTGGTGTAATGTTCGCCTGATGCAATCATCATATTCAGTACTTCATGACCATGTATTGATGCCATAAATCCTCCTCACAAAAGGTGCATCATAAACACAACATTATCTGTAGATGTTGCGTTAAGACAGGTTTACATGCATCTGGTCCAGCACCAGTCCTGCTTATTTACAGCCTGACAGCAGTAGCGATAGTTTTCCGTTTCCAGCGCGATGCCATGATCGAAAAAGAGATCGGTTAACTACTCACCGTTTTCGATGCTCCACTCATCTTCCTTTAACCCCTTGGGCAAAATTTCACCATCAGTATTCGTTTGTACAGATGGCTCAAAAAATACCGTAAATGTATCGTTACACTCTATGTAACGGTCGTTTGACGAAACTACTGAATTATCTTAATCTGCGCCGCAGTTTAGGCTGGTAGTGTGTTTTGTTGCAGAGGAAAGCGTGAAGAATCGAACACTTGGGAGTGTTTTTATCGTCGCCGGTACCACGATCGGCGCAGGGATGTTGGCAATGCCGCTGGCAGCAGCTGGCGTTGGGTTTGCCACCACTTTCGGGTTACTTATCGCGCTATGGGCGGTGATGTGTTACACCGCCCTGCTCTTGCTGGAGGTTTATCAGCATGTTCCTGCCGATACCGGTCTGGGCTCGCTGGCGAGGCGTTATCTTGGGCGCTATGGGCAGTGGATAACAGGTTTCAGTATGATGTTCTTAATGTACGCGCTGACCGCAGCGTACATCAGCGGCGCAGGAGAGTTGCTGGCGTCCAGCATCAGCCAGTGGTTTAACGTTGCGCTTTCGCCAGTCGCCGGTGTGCTGCTGTTCACTCTTGTTGCCGGTGGTGTCGTATGCGCTGGTACTTCGCTTGTCGATCTGTTTAACCGCTTTCTTTTCAGCGCCAAACTCCTGTTCCTCGTGGTGATGCTGGCGCTGTTAATGCCGCACGTCCACCAGGCGAATTTGCTGACCATGCCGCTGGAAAAAGGACTGGCGCTATCGGCAATTCCGGTGATCTTCACCTCGTTTGGTTTTCACGGTAGCGTACCGAGCATTGTCAGTTATATGGGCGGCGATATCCGCAAATTGCGCAAGATATTTATCATCGGCAGCGCCATTCCGCTGGTGGCCTATATTTTCTGGCAGCTCGCAACGCTTGGCAGTATTGATTCGTCAACGTTTATGGGGCTGCTGGCCAGCCAGGCAGGATTAAACGGGTTGCTGCAAGCATTGCGCGAAGTGGTGGCCTCACCGCATGTGGAACTGGCAGTTCATCTGTTTGCCGATCTGGCGCTGGCGACCTCTTTCCTCGGCGTGTCGCTGGGATTATTTGATTATCTCGCGGATCTTTTTCAGCGGCGTAACAATGCTGCCGGACGCCTGCAAAGCGGAATGATCACCTTCCTGCCGCCGCTGGCCTTTGCACTGTTTTATCCGCGCGGGTTTGTGATGGCGCTCGGCTATGCCGGTGTCGCGCTTTCCGTGCTGGCACTTCTGTTACCGTCAATGCTGGCCTGGCAAAGCCGGAAGCATAATTCGCAACACAGTTATCGTGTTCCCGGCGGTAAACCCATGCTGTGCCTGATTTTCGCCTGTGGCATTGCGGTTATCGTCATTCAGTTTTTTATCGTCGCCGGTCTGCTACCTGAAGTGGGATAAACCTGAAAAAAAAACCGCGCGATAAGATTCGTGCGGTTTTTTGTGCAGTGGATGATATCGAAACGGCCAGCAAACTTTATTTCAGAATCCCTGAAGCAATTACGCTTTGAATATTTTCGCAGGCAATGTAAATCGCTTCGCTTGAATTCGGTAATAATATCGGCGCTGAAAAACAGACACAAAAAAACCACCTTTCGGTGGTTTCACGACACTGCTTATCATTGATTTTATTCTTTTTTTCCCATGGTACCCGGAGCGGGACTTGAACCCGCACAGCGCGAACGCCGAGGGATTTTAAATCCCTTGTGTCTACCGATTCCACCATCCGGGCTCGGGAAGAAATTGGAGGCGCGTTCCGGAGTCGAACCGGACTAGACGGATTTGCAATCCGCTACATAACCGCTTTGCTAACGCGCCGTGAATCTTGATGCTTTTCAGCCAGCACCCGCTGTTTTAGCCGATGCTTTAATTTGGAGCGGGAAACGAGACTCGAACTCGCGACCCCGACCTTGGCAAGGTCGTGCTCTACCAACTGAGCTATTCCCGCATTATCAAGTTTTGTTCTAATCACTTGATTTTGCTATCTTCTGGCGAGCTACGCTGCCTTCCGATGCGTTGCATTCTACTTACCTGACGCACTGAGTCAACGATATTTTTCAAAACCCGGATCGTTTGCTGAAAATTACGACGATACGATCAAGGTTCAAGCAGATCGCCACGTGCTGCATTCAGATATTGCAGCATTGACCACAGTGTCAGCCCGGCAGCAACGAAGAACAACGCAATACCAGCATATTCAACCCAGATATTTGGACGCCACAGCAGCCCTACCAGCGCCATCATTTGTGCGGTGGTTTTCACTTTACCGATCCAGGATACCGCCACGCGGCTGCGTTTCCCCATCTCCGCCATCCACTCACGCAGAGCGGAAATAATGATCTCACGGGCAATCATGGTAGCCGCAGGCAGCGTTACCCACCAGGTATGATAATGTTCAGCCACCAGCACCATCGCGATAGCGACCAGCACTTTATCGGCAACCGGATCGAGGAAGGCACCAAAACGGGTGCTCTGATTCCAGCGGCGCGCCAGATAACCGTCAAACCAGTCGGTTATCGCCGCGATACAAAAAATGAGCGCGCAAACGAATGGTGACCAGTAAAAAGGAAGATAAAACGCCAGCACGAAAAAAGGGATCAGGATGACGCGAAAAAGGGTAAGCAACGTAGGAATATTCAATCGCATAGTGGCGTTAACTGTCTGTTGTCCGTAAATTTTCGCTCTATGTTGCTACAGAGCCCCTAATGTTTCAACGAGTAGAAGATCTTTTCTGCCAGTCCTTGCGAGATACCCGGCACTTTTGAGATTTCATCAACACTGGCATTGAGCAACCCTTGCAATCCACCCATATATTTCAGCAGCATTTGGCGACGCTTCGGGCCTACGCCTTCGATCGTTTCCAGCGAGCTGGTGCTCTTCACCTTGGCACGTTTTTTCCGGTGACCGCTGATCGCATGATCGTGCGACTCATCGCGGATATGCTGGATAACATGCAGCGCCGGAGAGTCCGGCGGCAGGCTAAACCCCTCGCCTTCCGGCTCAAAGAACAGCGTTTCAAGCCCGGCTTTGCGATCGGCACCTTTCGCGACACCCAGCAGCAACGGCTTGTGCTTATCCCACGGAACATCCAGCTCGGCAAAAACCGCCTTCGCCTGCCCCAGTTGCCCTTTGCCACCGTCAATAAGGATCACGTCAGGGATCTTGCTTTCTTCAATCGCTTTGCCGTAACGGCGACGGAGGACCTGGTTCATTGCCGCATAGTCATCACCGGGCGTAATACCGGTGATATTATAGCGGCGGTACTCCGCGCGTAATGGCCCATTGGTATCAAAAACCACACATGACGCAACTGTTTGTTCGCCCATCGTATGGCTGATATCAAAGCACTCCATCCGTTTCACTTCCGGCAGTTGTAACACGCTGGCCAGCGCGGCCAGACGCTGGTGAACGGTCGACTGCTGTGAAAGCCTGGTGCTCAACGCCGTGGCAGCGTTTGTGCGCGCCAGCTTCAGATAGCGTGCACGATCGCCGCGCGGTTTAGTCTGTACATTAACCCGGCGGCCAGCCAGCTCAGAGAGTGAATCGGCCAACAGCGTTCTGTCACTGAGATTGAAATCCAGCAGGATTTCGCCAGGCAGGGTTCGCATCTGGCTGCCCTGCAAATAAAACTGACCAACAAACGTTTCCACCACTTCGCCCAACTCCGTACCACCAGGCACTTTGGGAAAGTAACTGCGGCTGCCGAGTACTTTCCCCTGGCGAATAAACAGCACGTGTACACAGGCCATGCCGGCATCAAACGCCACGCCGATAACATCAAGATCGTCGCCGGTGTTAGAGACAAACTGTTTTTCCGTGACCCGCCGTACCGCCTGAATCTGGTCGCGCACGCGCGCGGCTTCTTCAAATTCCAGCGCCTGGCTGGCCTTCTCCATGCGGGTGATAAGTTGCGTCAGCACCTGATCGTCTTTTCCGGCAAGGAACAAGCGAACATACTCAACCTGCTGTGCATACTCTTCTTCACTGACCAGCCCTGCGACACACGGCCCCAGGCAGCGGCCAATCTGGTATTGCAGGCACGGGCGGGAGCGGTTGCGATAAACGCTATTCTCACACTGCCGAACGGGGAATATTTTCTGCAACAGCGCCAGCGTTTCACGCACAGCATAGCCGTTCGGAAACGGGCCGAAATACTCCCCTTTCGCATGTTTCGCACCGCGGTGCATCGACAGACGGGGATGCGTATCGCCGCTGAGGAAAATAAACGGGTAAGATTTATCATCCCGCAACAAAACGTTATAGCGGGGCTGATAAAGCTTGATGTAGTTATGCTCCAGCAGCAGCGCTTCAGTTTCGGTATGCGTTACCGTCACATCAATCTGTTGGATTTGAGCGACCAGTGCTTCGGTTTTTCGTGAGGCAAGATTGCTGCGGAAATAGCTGGAAAGGCGCTTTTTAAGATCTTTCGCTTTACCAACATAGATAACGGTACCACCGGCGTCATACATACGATAAACGCCGGGTTTGCTGGTCACCGTTTTGAGGAAGGCTTTTGAATCGAAAACTTCAGTCACTGACTTAACAACGTCTCCGCATTACACAGACCATGGCGAATGGCGAGGTGTGTCAATTCGACATCACCGTGAATGTTCAATTTACTGAACATTCGGTAGCGATAGCTGTTCACCGTTTTGGGGCTCAGATGGAGTTGTTCAGAAATCTCATTCACTTTCTGACCCTTCGTGATCATCAGCATAATCTGCAATTCTCGTTCAGACAAACTGGCAAACGGCGAGTCCGTTTTTTCAGGTTCAATCTGGCTGAGTGCCATTTGCTGAGCGATATCAGAGGCGATGTAGCGCTGTCCGGAATGCACAGAGCGAATGGCATTCACCACTTCCTGTGGTGCGGCGCCTTTGCTCAGATAACCGGCTGCACCCGCCTGCATGACTTTCGCTGGCAGAGGGTTTTCCGTGTGAACGGTAAGCATAATGACTTTGGTGTCGACGTTAGCACGCGCAATTTTACGCGTGGCTTCAAGGCCGCCGATTCCGGGCATACTCATATCCATCAGGACGACATCAACGGAATTGGCCCGACACCATTTGATGGCATCTTCACCGCAGTTGACTTCACCCGTGACTTTTATGCCTTTAACATCTTCAAGAATGCGTCGTATCCCTGCGCGCACCAGTTCATGATCATCAACAAGTAGTACGTTGATCAATGGAGTATCTCCGAAAAGAGGGATAACGCTGCTGAAAGCTAATTAAACGTATATTAACGGTTTTTCACCCAATAATGAAAGGTAAAATAACCCGCACTTTTCGATTTTGTTCTCGTTTCTGGAAATTAAGCTGTACAAGATGTGGAAAGTGTTTCCATGTTCTCAAGGCGTTGCGTAAGAAAGTCTAAACGGCATTTTTCATAAAGTTGCCAAAAAGGCTTTTACTTTCACAAGAATTATCTGAGCAACATGTAACAACAATTAACTACGCTTAAACGCGGTTTAAACATATATTCCTGGCTAATAGAAAATTCTGATATTTATTGCAAAAAGTTTAATCTAATAAACCAGACAATAACGATCAAAAAACAACCACTGCATTCTTTTGGCCGGGTTGTGGTATACTCCGCCGCTTTGACAGTGACCGTCGCGCAACGGCGCGGCTACATAACGAGGAAAATAAATTGAGCACACCTGATTTTTCCACTGCTGAAAATGCGAAGGATCTGGCGCAGGAAGTCGCTTGCCTGAAATCATTGTTGACGCTGATGTTGCAGGCAATGGGCCAGGCGGATGCGGGCCGCGTCATCATTAAAATGGAAAAGCAAATTGAACAAATGGAAAATGAAGCTCAGGCAGCGGTATTTTCCAGCACTGTTAAGCAAATTAAACAAGCTTACCGCCAGTAATAAAAAACCGGCTGGCAGGTAACCTGACAGCCGGCTGCTTTCTGATTCGTCGCAGTGAATAATCAAATCATTCCGGTCGCCGCAGCATAACAGGCAATCTGCGTTTTATTCGGCGCATTGAATTTCTTCTGCATATTCTTCTGGTGAAAATTGACGGTATTCTCAGAGATCGACAAAATCATGGCGATTTCCGCAGAGGTCTTGCCTTCCGCCGTCCATTTCAGTATCTCGCGTTCACGCTTACTGAAGCGCATCTCCGGCGTCAACACCATCTGATCTTCCAGTCGAGTCAGCGCCAGCAGGCTGAGCTGCACCAGCGTCTGCAGCCGCAGTTCAATCTCATCCTCAGGCATCATTTTACCAAGCAGGCTGCTACGCGAAACCGAGAGAAAACCCAGCGCATGATTAGGCAGCATCAGACACTGCGAGATCCCCTTTCGCAGGCCATGATCCCGCGCAGCATCCCACAATACCATCGCATCCTGGAAGAGCTTGTCATTCCAGGGCAAATGTCCCTGAATGAAATTTTCGGCTTTAAGCACCGGATCAATGGCAAAGTAATTCTCCGCCTGATACTGCTGCATCCAGGCCTGCGGATACGTCGTTTCAACGCTAATCCTCGGCCGGGTAAAGGGCACTGGGTGGCGAACGCACAGTGAGAAATAATCAAACTCCAGCAGCTGTGTCTGCCGCTGTAACTCTGTATAAACGTCCTTAGCCGCTGTCATCTCCTGGAAGCGCGACATCATTTCGCGTCGCCAGGTAAAAAATTCTTTATCCTGCATACCGACCGGTAATACCCCTGGTTTTAATAATCATTATTATGTATACATTAAGCTAACACATAAAACTTAATTATAAATATAAAATATCGGCTAATGTGGAAATAAGTTGCAGAGGCTGCCGGATTTAACGCTGGCAACCTACAGGAAAAACTGCGCGGCTATTGGATAATTGCAGGGATATACGCGAAAAATAGCCGCAGCATCGGCACGCCATTAATTCCGCCCAAAAAAAATTTAGGTTAAGGTCAATTAACGCAATTCAGAAAACAGGCAGGCGGAATCGCGCCGTGTTTATTGCATCAGGAATTTTTCCAGAAACTGCCTGGTGCGTGGATGTTGCGGCTGGGAAAACAGCAGTTTCGCCGGCCCCTGCTCCACAATGCGCCCCTGATCCATAAAAATCGCCCTGTCCGCGACATCGCGGGCAAAACTCATCTCGTGGGTCACTATCACCATGGTGCGTTTCTCCTGCGCCAGTTGGCGAATGGTGTTCAGCACTTCGCCAACCAGTTCAGGATCGAGCGCAGAGGTAGGCTCGTCAAAAAGGATAACATCAGGACGCATTGCCAACGCGCGGGCAATCGCAACGCGCTGCTGCTGGCCGCCGGACAAACGACGCGGAAAACTCTCTTCTTTCCCCTTCAGCCCCACTTTTTCCAGTAACTGACGCGCCCGCGCACAAGCCTCTTCTTTCGCTTCGCCCTTCACGATCACCGGCCCTTCAATAATGTTCTCCAGCACCGTACGGTGTGGAAACAGGTTGAAGTTCTGGAACACGAACCCGACATGCTGGCGCAACTGGCGGATAGCCTTTTTCTGTTCGCCTGGAGATCGAGAGGTATCAATGGTGATTGCCCCCACGCGGATCGTCCCGCTTTCCGGCTGTTCCAGCAGGTTAATACTGCGCAACAAGGTGGTTTTACCGGACCCACTAGGGCCGATAATCGCCACCACTTCCCCCTCCTGTACCTCCAGATCGATACCGTGCAGGACGGTTTGTCCGTGGAATTTTTTCACCAGATTTTTAACGTCGATAGCACTCATTTTGCATCACGCTCCTGACGGTTAAGCTGGTTTTCAAAATAGTTCTGCAACGTGGAAAGCACGGTCGCCATGACCCAGTAGATCAGCGATGCCGCCAGATACATGGTGAACACCTCCAGCGTGCGTGAGGTGATCAGTTGCGCCTGACGAAACAGCTCCGGCACCTGAATAGTTGCCGCCAGCGAAGTATCTTTGACCAGGCTGATAAAACTGTTACTCAACGGCGGTAGCGCCACGCGAGCAGCCTGCGGAAGGATCGCGCGGCGCAGCGTTTGCCAGGACGTCATGCCGATACTGGCGGCCGCTTCCCATTGCCCCTTATCGATAGACGAGATGGCGGCTCGCAAGGTTTCCGCGGCATACGCTGCCGTGTTAAGCGAAAGCCCAATCATTGCCGACGGGATGGGATCCAGCTCTATGCCAAACTGCGGCAGGCCGTAATAGATCATAAAAAGCTGTGCAATCAATGGGGTACCGCGAAAAATCGAGATATAAAAGCGTGCCAGCCAGCGTACCGGCAGCAGCGGCGACATTCGCATCAGCGCCAGCACAAAACCGAGCAGCAAACCAAAAAACATGCCGCCAATACTCAATTGCAGCGTGAACACAGCCCCCTTGAGCAGATAAGGGGCTGAATCGATAACTAGCTGTAAGCTCTCTTGCATCTGTATGCTGCCTGCGGATCAGATATGCGGATGGTAGGCGAAGAGCGCTGGCGCGCCGCCGGTATGAACGAAAAGGATCGGGCCATCGTCTTTAAAACGCTTCTGCTCAATGCCATCGAGCAAACCCGCCATCGCCTTACCGGTATAGACCGGATCGAGCAAAATCCCTTCCAGACGCGCCAGCAGTTTTACGGCTTCCATCCCTTCATCATTCGGCATGCCATAACCCGGCGCAAAGTATTCATCCCACAGCACAATATCGGCATTCGCGCTGATCTCCAGATCGTGGGCGATCGCCTGCTGCAAGGTTACAACTTTGGTTTTTTGATCCGCCACGCTGCGCGAAACGGTAACGCCAATTAACTCGACCTCCGGCAGCAACTGCTCCAGCCCGACAGCAAGCCCGGCATGCGTTCCGGCACTCCCGGAAGCCACCACCACCGACGACAGCGAGACCGCGCCTTCGCATTGCTGGGCAATTTCCAGTGCGCTTTCGACGTAACCCATAGCACCCAACGCATTAGAACCGCCGACCGGAATCACATACGGGCGAAAGCCCTGCGCCTCGACCCGCGTCGCAAGCGCCTCCAGTTGCGCAGCCGGATCGGTCAACGCATCGCACATTTCAATTTGCGCATTGAACAGATCCAGCAGCAAGCGGTTGCCATTGCTGAGATAGTTTTCTGCCTTCGTACCAATAGGATTTTCCAGCAGCGCGACACAGTGCAAACCCAGTTTCGCCGCCACTGCGGCGGTCTGGCGCACATGGTTAGACTGAATCGCGCCTGCGGTGATCAGCGTATCCGCGCCTTCACGTAGCGCATCAGCAGCAAGAAACTCCAGTTTGCGCAGTTTGTTGCCGCCCATCGCAATCGGCGTCACATCATCACGTTTGATGAAAATCTCGCGCCCAAGGTAATCGGACAGGCGCGGCAGGTACTCCAGCGGCGTCGGTGCGCCAATAAATTCAAGACGCGGAAAGCGGGTCAGGTTGTGCAAAGACATAAAACCTCCGAAGACCGGATAACGTTGTGTATTGTTTTTATTATGCACATTTACAGAGATGAAATAAAAAAGGCGCTTTTTTAAGCGCCTTTTTTAACGAGGAACGATCACTTCGTCACATCTGTTCCAAACCATTTTTCCGACAGCGCTTTCATCGTGCCATCTTTTTGCATATCGGCAATTGCCGCATCAATTGCCTGCAACAGATCTTCATTACCCTTGCGCAACGCCACACCGGCCTCCTGACGCGAGAACGCATCACCAGCCACTGCCAGAGTATCTTTAGTTTTTTTCACCAGATCCAGCGCTGCAAGGCGATCCACCAGAATCGCATCGATACGGCCAACGCGCAGATCCTGGTATTTCGTCGGGTCATCATCATAGGTACGAATATCGACGCCCTGAACGTTCTTGCGCAGCCACTCTTCATAGTTGGTGCCCAGGCCAACGCCGACTTTTTTCCCTTTCAGATCGGCTGCGGTTTTAATGCCCGCTTCATTGCCTTTTTTGACCAGCGCCTGGATACCAGAGACGGTATAGGGCGTGGAGAAATCATATTTTTTCTTGCGTTCATCGGAGATGGTCACCTGATTGATCACCACGTCGATGCGCTTCGAGTCCAGCGAGGCCAGCATACCGTCCCATTTCGTCGGTTTCAGAGAGGCCTTCACGCCCAAATGCTTCGCCAGCGCATCGGCAAATTCCACTTCAAAACCAGTCAGCTTGCCATCATCGCCCTGGAAACTGAACGGCGGATACGTGCCTTCCAGACCGACTAACAACGTGCCGCGCTCTTTGACTTTATTCAGCAGGTTTTCTGCGGCGAATGTTTTCGCGCTTACCCCCGCCACCAGCGTGACGGCCATAACGGCCATCAGCGCCCGACGTCCCAGAAGTGCTAGTTTCATAGTTACCCCGATAAAAGAATTGGCTGCAGCAGTGCATTGCCTGGAAAAACGTAATCACAAGCAATGACTCGCCACATGTTATTCTTTTTTAATATATATCAGATCTCGCGCCGACAGCCATTTTTTGCATCGGCGTAAAACGCATCTGCGTCTTAAACTGAGCATATTTGCGCAAAGCGATCCGATAGTTATTGGTGCTGGTCGCGGGTAACCATGGCTCCAGGTTTTCGTCGAGGAACCCTTCATTGAGCAAATCACGGGAGATGTTTAACTCGCTCAGATGATTACCAAGCCGGCGCAGACGCACGACATACTCGCGCACCGTACCGTGGCTCATCTCAGTCTGTTCGAAGAGATATTGTTTGAACCCGATGATATCGAAGAAATCGCTCTGCTCTTTGCAGTGCAAATCCCCGCAGAAACGACAGAGTGCAACCCACTCTTTTTGCTCTTGTTGCCAGGCCGCTTCATCCAACAGCATATCCAGCCGGGAAATCGCAATTTTGTTTACGATTTCGCCCCGGCGGACCAGTGTGATGCGGTCGAGCAACTTATGGCAATGAGCGCAATGCGTCTGGCTGTGTTTAAAGTCTTTAAGGTAGCGGCTTAGAGGCCGTCTTTTAGGTTGCTGCACCGTCATGATAACTCCTGGTTGTCAATGCGTTGTTCGGCATTTACCAGGGGCGATGCAGGATCACCAACCTATAACTTACCCAGCTTGGTGCGTAAGCGCTTAATAGCCTGACTATGGAGCTGGCTTACCCGCGATTCCCCTACTTCAAGAACAGCGCCAATCTCTTTGAGATTGAGCTCTTCCTGGTAGTACAGCGTCAGGACAAGTTGTTCACGCTCCGGGAGAGATTCAATAGCTTCCATCACCCGGTGACGCAAATTACTTTCCATTAGCTGGAATAACGGGTTTTCCTGTTGATGATCGTCAGTCACCAGCTCGATACTATCGCCGTGCTCTTCCCGCCATTCGTCATAGGAGAAAAGCTGGCTATTGTTAGTATCGAGCAGCATCTGACGGTATTCCTCGACAGGAATCCCAAGGCGCTGCGACACTTCTGTTTCCGTCGCGTTACGCCCCAGTTCTTGCTCTAGTTGCCCCATGGCCTGCGCCACTTCGCGGGCATTACGCCGGACGCTGCGCGGCACCCAATCGCGGCTGCGCAATTCGTCCAGCATCGCCCCACGAATACGCTGCACTGCGTAAGTGGTAAATGCCGTTCCTTGCAGAGCGTCGTATCGGTCTACAGCATTCAGTAGACCGATACCGCCCGCCTGTAGCAGGTCGTCCAGTTCCACACTCGCCGGCAATCGCACCTGTAGGCGCAATGCTTCGTGACGCACAAGAGGTACATAACGCTGCCACAGCGAGTGTTTATCCATTACACCTTCAGCGGTATAGAGTGAATTCACGATAAACAGCCCTGCGTTAATTGAGTTATCGGCATGATTATCCGATTCTGGAGTGGTTTTAATCGGATGAATAGTGGGTGAAATGGGGGGTTATTTGCCTTTATAACGCCCCACGTTTCGACGGCAATGCATATAATACTCGCTCAAAAGCCAGCGCCGGATGGTGTCCGCGCAGGAAAAATCGATAATCATCTGAAATATTGTAGATAAATTGAAACATCGCGATCGTTTTTTTACTTTTGTGATTTACGCCGGTGTTTTGCTCGTCCGACAAAATTCTCTGCTTGCGCCTCAATGACCACAATTTTCGCTGCGTTTTTAACATATTGCTTTCCGGTATCATCAGAAACGTCTCACCAGCATCAACACAATAATAAACGTACGCTTCATCACCTTGTAGGAATGCTAAACCCTCTGACAAACAAGGGCTTGTAGAAAAAGATCTACCAGAAATCTCCCTTAGCGCATCCACACCCTGAAGCGTAAAAAAACAATCTGGTTGTCATGGCTTTTATGCCATCGGGAAAAATGACAAAATTCACACAGCAGCAGTTTGTTTTTCTGGCAAAATTCCGCGGCGTAAAGCGTAACGATATTTCTATCAATCAATGAGTATTCACCCTACAAAATACTTTCTCCATTCTTACTACTCGCGCATCTAATTCGATGCGGGCATAGCAGACAGTCAGAATGTAATTCCCAGGCAAATCTCTTTGCATCGCACGGTCTAACTCGATGATATTATGACCATAAAGCGTATAACCATCAGGACACGGTTTCGCCTTTATTGCTTCATAATCGACCGTCTCGCTTTTACGGAACAAAAATGTCTCCGCTTTTTTGCGCTAAATAACCCGCAGGTCATCATCCGGCACGCGGACATTCACTCTATTTCATCGATAATATCTATAAATCGCTTTTGCCTTTGCCAATTATGCATACACAAAAGCGATTTCAGGGCGACGTTAAAAGGCCAATCACAGCACTATTTTTTGCTGCGCAATCGCACTTCTGTTCGCGCTTTCCAGGAATGACAATCCCTGCAATGCGGTGGCAGAGCCAATCGCATAGCCGTTTGCTTCGCCACGCAAAGCGGCGGCGATATCACAGTAGTAGTTGGCAAAAGCTTCAATAAAACCAGCCGGGTGACCGGCTTTAAAGCGGCAATAACGATCCAGATTGGCAATGGTGTTATCACCCGCCGTGCGATCGACAATGCGCACGTTGCCGTGAATATCAGCGAGTCGCAGATACTCCGGCTCCATCTGCAACCATTCGGCGCTGCCTTCCGTACCATAAATGCGGATCCGCAAACCGTTGCGAAAACCGAGCGCGGCTTTACCGTACCAGTAGTTACACACCATATCGTCGGTATAACGTGAGATGATATTGACGGTGTCCACCACGTTCGGCACACGCGCAAACGTACTGTTGACGGCGTAAACATCCAGCGCCTGTTTGTCAGTGAGAAACTCCACCAACTGGTGCACATGAACCCCGAGATCCAGCGATACCGTCGGGATTTCGCCGTCCACTTGACGCCAGAGTTGCGGTAACGCCACGCTGCCATCATTGCGACAACGGCTAAAACCTTCCTGCGGCATTTCGACCATCACCTGCTGAATTCGCCCAAGCCCGCCGCTCAGCAGGCGCTGGCGCAGTTCTCGCACCATCGGATAGCCGGTATAGTTGAACGTCACATACAGCGGGCTATTAACCTCATCAACCCGCTGCTGAATCTCTTGCGCATCACCTACCGTTGCCACCATCGCCTTCTCGCAGATGATCGGCAACGGATACTCCAGGCACGCCAGCAAAATGTCGCGGTGCGCAGGCGTCGGCGTCAGCACCACCACTGCATCAAGGCGCTGATGCTCTTTTTCCAGCATCAATAGCGCATCCTGATAAATCGCGTGATTCTCCAGCCCCCAGTCGGCTCCTGTTTGCTGATTGATGCTTTCATCACGGCTGAAACATCCCGCCGTCAACTGGAAGTGCCCGTCCATCTGGCTGGCGATTTTATGTGTCATGCCGATAGCGGAATTGATACCGCCACCGATGAATGCAAGGCGCAAAGGCTTGGCCATAATCCAGTCCTTAAATCGTTTTAAAAGAAAAATAGTTTTTGAGCTGTGGCGTCAGCCGCGCCAGTTCGGCGAAATCCTCAAACTCGGCGAAAACCAGCCCCGCCCTGTCGCGCGGCGCGGGCAGCAGAGGATCGCCGGGTAACTTCAGCGGGATAGTCTCAATAATTCGCGCCGCCAGCGGAGCAAAGCAATAGCCAACAAAGTGACTTTCAGCATCGCCGGAAATGGTATGCCGGGCGATGGCTCGTTGATGCACGGGCCGACGCACACTGAATGCGGATTCTCGGCCAATAAAGGGAGCGACAAATCCGGCGGAATAGGCTTCGCCGGTGGATAATTCAATCAGACGCGAATAGAGATCGCCCGGGCAACGGCGGGTTAACTCAATCAGCCAAAAATCGTGTTCATTGGCAATGAACTGGGTATGCAGCAAACCATCAACGAGTTGCAGTTCCCGCACCAGCGTCTGCATGCATTCGCTGACGCGATCGCGCATCGTTTCAGCGAGCGTCAGACTCAGGCTACTGCTGTTCACCTGCCAGGGATAAACGGTGCAATATTCGTCGACGAAAAATTCACAGACAATCTCACCGCCGCGAATAAATGCCGAGTGGCTGTATAACGCGCCTTCGCAGAAGGTTTCGATGACGCAGTGGCCATTACGGGAAGCGCCGCGTGCCAGGTCAACCGCCTGCGGCAAGGCGCCCGCCTCGCGCACCAGCGTAATACCGATCCCGCTATAGGCATCAATCGGCTTAACCAGTAGCGGGAAAGGCAAATCACGCGCCGCTTCCGGTTCGTTAACCGCGCGCGGAATCGGATAGCCTTTCAGCTCTGCCCAGGCGCGGAAACGATCTTTAAGAAACAGCGTGTCGCTGACGTCCGGCGTATCAAAACCGGCCAGCCCGAGTTCGGCAGCCACGCGGCTACCGGTCAGATAAGAGACATCGGTTACGCCGGGCAAAATCGCCGTAATCTTCTGTTCGCGCGCCACCGCCAGCACTGCGTCTGCGTCTGCGTAATTCTGCACATGCGCAATATCAGCGAACTTCATCCCCGCATCCTGCGCTTTGCCGCTGCACACCAGTGTGGTAAAGCCCGCAGCTTTGACCACCTGCTGCAAAGGTAGCGACGCAAATCCGGCATCGAGGATCATCGCCGTTGCTGGCTGGCTCATATGCCCCCCGCAGAAATCATAGCGACATTGTTTGCGACAGGGAGCGCCATACGGCGGATAACATCCACAATACGCTGCTGATCTTCCCGCGTAAGCCCAGGGTAGATCGGCAGGCAGAGTACTTTCTCAGCGATATCGTTCGCGCAGGGTAAATGCTCTTTCTGTGAGGTCGCAAAACCGCGATACATGCTGAAGGAGCTAATTAAAGGGTAGAAGTAGCGACGGGTTAAGATGCCTTCGTTTTTCATCGCTTCATATAATGCATTGCGGCTGATGCCAAACTCAGGTTCAATCAGCACCGGACAATAGGCGTGGTTCCAGATCACATCATCGGGGACGTTAAGCAGGCTAAGCCCTGCAACACCATCGAGCAGCTCAAGATAGTACTGATACAGCGCCTGGCGTTCGGCCAGCGCCTGATCAATATGTTTTAACTGCAACAGACCGAATGCCGCTTCCACTTCATTCATTTTGGCGTTGATGCCGGGCGCAACCACGCGGGTTTCACCGGCAAAACCAAAGTTTTTCAGGTAGTCGATGCGTTGCTTCGTCCGCGCGTCATGGCAGATAATCGCGCCGCCTTCGAAGGTGTTAAACACTTTCGTGGCATGGAAGCTGAGTACCGAAAGATCGCCGTGATTCAGGATGCTGACGCCGTTTTTCTTCACGCCGAATGCATGCGCGGCGTCATAAAGCACTTTTAAGCCGTAAACATCCGCCACCTGCTGGATCTTCTCCACGTCACAGGGTACGCCATAACAATGCACCGGCATGATCGCCGTCGTCTGCGGCGTAATCAGCTCTTCAACGCGTTCCGGGTTGATGTTGTAGGTCAGCGGGTCGATATCCGCAAAAACGGGCGTCAGGCCATTCCACAGCAAGGTATGTGAGGTAGCGACAAACGAGTAAGGGGTGGTAATCACCTCACCCGTGATACGCAGCGCCTGGAGTGCCGTCAACAACGCCAGCGTTCCATTGGCGAACAGACAGACATATTTCACACCCAGATATTCCGCCAGCGCTTCTTCAAGTTGCTGGTGGAATGTCCCGCCATTGGTGAGGATGCGGTTCTGCCAAATCTTTTCCAGATAGGGAATAAACTCTTCCAGAGGCGGCAACAGAGGGCTGGTGACGAAGATGTTATTGTCCATAAAATGAACCTGAACAAGCCAGAGATGACTTTGATGTTACAGGCACCAAAGTGAATCTATTGGGTAAACAAGGGGCATTTCCCATGCCAATTAAGCCCGCAAGACACCAGCCTCCCTTTGCTATTATTGGCCGAGATAAAGAAAATCCGTGAAATTTCACGCCTGAGAAACCAGGCCGTCATCACCTCGTTGCCGCATCGCGCGTTGATGCGCTCAAACTGCTGCCCGCATAACGGAAAAAAAATGAACGAATACGCTTTGGTGAGTATCGTTATCCCGACTTACAAGCCCGAATTCTTCGCGACAACGCTCGCCAGCGCGCTCAATCAGAGTTGGCCAAATTGCGAAGTCATTATTTATGACGACAGTAACGACGACACCATTCGTCTCACCTGCGAGCGTTATGCATTAACGACCAAAACGCCTATCTACTACACCAAAAATAGCGTCCGTTTATGGGAAGAAGGCAACGTGCTGGCTGGCGTGCGTCAGGCCAGCGGTAAGTACATTAAGTTTCTCTACGATGATGACATTCTGTTCGAACACGCTATCACCCGGCTCGTTGCAGCGCTGGAATCCTCCCCGGGCAACAGCATGGCTTCCGCGCGTCGTGTTCGCGTTGATGAAGATGGCACCCCGCTGGTCGATATTACGGCGACCGCCTTCCCTTTTACCGCCGATGTGATTCTCGATGGTCCGGACGTGGTGAAGTTTTTCGCCGACCATCCGGTGAACTTTATCGGTGAGCCCAGTTCCGTGCTGTGCTATCGCGAGGATCTGATCTCTTTCGGTGATGACCTCTTTACCCTGCTCGGCGAGAATCTCTACTTCCTGACCGATATGACGCTGTATCTGAAGTTACTGCGCCTCGGCAACCTGGCCTTTGTCGCCGAAACGCTCTCGGCTTTCCGCGTCTCAGAGAACCAGAGTAGCCAGCTCGTGCATACCGGGAAATATGGCGATGTCATTAACAGAACCTATACCCGAATGCCGCAAATTGTCAGAGAACTGGGCTGGTACAGCGGTAATAAAGAAGAGAATGAAAAGGTCAAAGTCGCGCTGATGCACGGCGAGCAGCGTTTCCAGACGGAAAACCTGCTGCATGCACTGCATAACTCTCTACAAGTCTCCGTGCGCCGGTTCTACAGCAACAAAATCAACAAATGGCTCGACGAACGCCGCCTGCAAACGCAGTTCCGGCCCCTGGTGGAAGCTTTCCAACAGGCGCGCAACACGCAGCAAACGTTAACCGTTTTTATCTCGCAGTACGGACATCATCCTGATGCTGTCACGTCAACACTGCAAAGCCTGCAACGCTACGCCGGGTTTGGACTGACGCTAAATCCGGTGGTCATCACGGAGCAGAGCGCCGCTCTTCCTGCGCCGACGCTCATCGCGCGACAAGATAATCAGATTGGTATCATCAATCAGTACGTCGCCAGCCAGCCGTCTGACTGGGTGATGTTCATGGATGCCGGTGAAGTGCTGCTTGAGAGCGGCATGCTGATGTTCGATCTGGCGCTGGATGGCGCCTCCGCCTGCGATGCGATTTATGGCGATGAGTTCTACATGCAGAACGGCGAAATTGTCACCACGGCGATGCGCCCGGATTTCAACCTCGATTTACTGCTCAGCTACCCGGCAGAGATGGCTCGCCACTGGATTTTCCGCAGTGAAGCGATTCTGGCAGCGGGTGGGTTTAACCCGACGTATCTGCAGGCCTGGCAGTTCGAGTTTATTGTTCGTCTGATTGAACAAAAAGGGATGGGCTTTGCTGGTCATCTGCCGGAACCGTTTGTGGTTGGCCATCCGCCAGTGCAGGCCAGCCAACCGGAAGAACAGGCGATTTTAACCCAGCATCTGCACAATCGCGGCTATGCACAGGGTACTGTAGTGGCTACCCATCCGGGGCTGTATGCCCTGCGTTATAACCATCAGCAACAACCGCTGGTCTCGATTATTATCCCGACCAAAGATCAGCTTACTATTCTGAGTACCTGCGTCACCAGCCTGCTGGAGAAGACGCGTTACCGGAATTACGAACTGCTGATTGTTGATAACAACAGCGAGACCCCGGAAGCATTGCAGTGGCTGGAGGGGATCTCAACTATCGATCCTGAACGCATTCGCGTATTGCGCTATCCACATCCGTTTAACTATTCCGCTATCAACAATATGGCCGCGCGGGAAGCGCGCGGTGAATACCTGGTATTACTGAATAACGATACGGCAGTGATCAGCGAAAACTGGCTGGATCATATGCTGAATCATGGGTTACGCCCGGAAGTGGGGATCACCGGCGCGAAGCTGCTCTACCCGGACGGTAAAGTCCAGCATGCGGGCGTGGTGCTGGGGCTGCGTGGCCCGGCGGATCATCCCTTTATCGGCAGCGAAAACAACCGCGCCGGTTATATGAATCGTCTGCTGGTTGACCAGAATTACAACGTGGTCACTGCCGCGTGTCTGTTAATCCGCAAATCAGTCTATGAACAGGTCGGCGGGCTCGATGAAGAGAACTTCACTGTCTCCTATAACGATGTCGATCTGTGCCTGAAGGTGCGTGAAGCGGGCTATTTAACGGTGTGGACGCCGCATGCCCTCGTCATGCACGAAGGCAGCGTCAGCCAGAAGAAGGTCGATAAGACCGTGCAGGAGAAAAAACGCCAGCGCTTTATGGCCGAACAGGACACCATGTACGCCAAATGGATGCCGCTTATCGCTAACGATCCGGCCTATAACCCTAATCTGTCGCTGGATGGCGCGGGATTCCAGTTTGAAGCCAGCAGTAATAAAAGCTGGCAGCCGTTGCACTGGAAGCCGCTGCCACGTTTGATCGCCTTTCCATTGCAAAGCCAGCCCGGCAGCCGGTTGCGCCTCGATGCGCCGTTAGCATTACTGAATAGCGCGGGCGTCGTCGAAGGGCAAATTAATTATCATCCCAGCACCTATACCGATATCAGTCGTTTTGCGCCGGATGCACTGATCGTCCATCGACAAATCAGTGATGGCGCGCAGGAGTGGTTGCGTCGTCTGCCGCAGGCAGCATCGGTGTTTAAAATCTTCGATCTGGATTGCTGGTTGCCTGGCTTACCGGTCAATGCCGAGGAACGTAACGATCTGCCACAGGATATTTTCGCCGCGCTGCGCGGTACGCTGGCGCATGTGGATCGCCTGATCGTCGCCAGTAACGAGCTGGCCGAACAGTGCGCGGGGCTGCACAGCGACATCCGCGTGATGCCAACGCTACTTTCGCCACAGCAATGGTCGGGGTTATCCAGCCAGCGTGGCATGGGTAAGAAACCGCGCATCGGCTGGTGCGGAACCGCGGCGAATACCGGCGATCTGGAACTGATTCATAAGCTGGTCAGCCAGTTAGCCGATCGGGTTGAATGGGTGTTCTATGGCTACTGTCCGCCTTCCCTTCAGGAGTGGGTCAGCGAATTCCATGCCCCGGTTCGCCCGCAGCATTTTGCGAAAAAGCTGGCCAGCCTGAATCTCGATCTCGCCGTGGAACCGTTGGCCGATACGCCGTGGAACCGGGCGCTTAGCCCGGTACGTCTGCTTGAATATGGCGCCTGCGGTGTGCCGGTGATTTGCAGCGATATCATCAGCACACAGAGCATTGCTGGCGTTACGCGCGTCGAAAATCGCGCAAGAAGCTGGCGCGAATCCATTGAAAACCATCTGCTTGATGCGGCGATGGCGGCACAACTTGGCGATAATTTGCGTCTGTACGTGCTGGAAAACGGTATGTGGAACGGCGAAAGCCTGCTGCGCCAGGCGCAACTCTGGTTACCGGATTAATGTTTCTCCGGGCATAACAGCCGATGGCAACAAAAAAGGCGCTTCGCAGCGCCTTTTCTTTTACTTGTCGGCCGGTAACCAGCCCTGACGCCAGTCATCGAGCCCGGCATCCCGCAGATACCAGTCGCTGCGCACGGCGGCACGCAGCGCATCACCCTGCCGCTCGCGCAACGCCGGATCGTGAATGTACGCCTGAATCGCGTTCATCCAGTCTTTAAAGCGGTTCGCCACCAGCGTCACCGGCAGATTGCAGCGATAAGGCTCAATGTCGGTAGCGATGATCGGCACACCGCAGGTGCCAATCTCCAGCAAACGCAGGTTGCTCTTGCATTCGTTGAACTGGTTGATTTCCAGCGGCACCAGCGCCAGGTCGAGATTCAGGCTGGCCAGTTTCTCCGGGTACATTTCAAACGGTACACCGGGGTGGAATTCGCAAAGCACGTTGCGCGGCTTCATGCCCATAAACACCCACTCCACCTGCCCTTCCAGCTCTTTGATCAGCGGCAACAGGATCTCCAGATCGCCAGTATGCGAGCTGCCTCCGGCCCAACCGACGCGCACTTTTTTCCCGGTTCCACGGGCGCTGAGCAGGTGATCCCACTGATTCGGTGCCAGGCGGTTTTGCGCAATGCGAATATCACTGTGGAATCGGCTGTAGGCTTCAGCCAGCGGCGCAGTAGAAACGACAACCCAGTCGGCGGTGTCCATCACTTTGCGGAAGTTTTTCAGCATTTGCGGCGGGAAGTGCTGACGGTTACCGTTTTTCATTGGCACGTTCAGCAGGTAATCATCATATTCCAGCACGATTTTCGCGCCGCTGACATCGCGTAACTGCTTCATGATATCCGGGAAGCGGCTGCCGGTGATCAGCTCAAGCAGAATCACATCCGGCCGCATTTGCGCCGCTTCCATCAGGCCGGGAATGGTGTTCGTCAGCCCGCCTTCGATCATCAAATGGCGTTCCAGCGCTTTGAACGGTTGCATCACCCGGTGATGGCCGCCACCGACCCAGTTGATGTGATGGGCTAACACCACCGGCAATGGGCGGCCAGGCAGCGGCTGGTGCAACCGCGCAATACTTGCGCTCAGCGTGAAGGCTTTGCCCATCTTCTGCATCAGCGGATGGTACGAGGGTTCATTCAGCAACCCCTGCTGCCACTCACCGCGCAGCGTCGTATAGTCCTGCAACAACGGACGCTCCTGCACGCCAATTTTGTTGCCGAATAAACGTGTCGCGCCGCCCATATGTTTCACGCGGGCGTAAGGCGTCCAGACATTGAGATATCCCTGCTGCTGCGCGCGCAACCCCAGATCCACATCGGCGAAATAGAGGGGATAACGCTCCTGGGTAAAGCCGTTTAAGGAGAAGAAAACCTCTTTACGCACCATCATGCAGGAGGCGCTCACCGCAGCCAGGTTACGCGGCGTTTTCAGAAAGTGCTGAAAACCATTGCTCTGCCCGTCAGCGCCATCGAAGGCGACATCAACACCGTGCTGCACGCCGACTAAATAGCCGCCATGTTGAATACGGCCGTCCTGATACTCCAGACGTGCGCCCACCAGCCCTACTTCCGGGCGCAGCGTATGTTCAAGCAGCGCATCCAGCCAGTTACCGTCGATAATTTCGCAGTCATTATTGAGAAACACCAGCACATCGCCACGCGCTTGTTGCGCGGCGGCATTATTGATTTCAGCGAAATTAAAGGGCGCGTCGTAACGCAGAATGCGCACCTGATCGAGCCCCAGCGCCGCCAGATCGTTGAGGAAACGGCAGGCATCCTCCTCCACCGACTGGTTATCAACGATCAGCAGCTCATAGCGCTGATAGCGGGTCTTTTCCATCAGACTTTCAATGCAGCGCTTCAGCAGCGCAAAGCGATCGCGGGTCGGAATAATGATCGACACCAGCGGCATCGCCTGCCACTGATAGCGCAGGCGTTTAATGTTCTCCGCTAATCCCTCTTCCAGCGTGGCGTTAATTCCCAGCCGTTGCAGATGCGCCAGCAACGCCTGCTCGCATTCAGCGACCACCTCTGCCGCCTCGCTCCAGTGGGTTGCCGGATGCGGGTTTTCCACCAGCACTTCCGCCACACGGCCCACGGCGCCTGCGCCCTGTCCTTCGACAAAGCGCCACAGCAAATCGATATGCGCCGCGTGGGGATAATGACCGCTGAATCCTCCCACCTGCAAGGCAATTTCCCGCGAAAAAAGTACCGTCTGACCGATATAAGGCACACCGCGCAGCAGATCGATATTGACGCCTGGACGCAGGGTGAATACCGGTTCGCCGTTTTCCGCCCGCGTCATTTCATCACAGTAAAACAGCCCGGCATTTTGCTGGTTCATACGTTGCTCAGCAAAACGCAGCAGCGCGTCGTCACGCAACGTAAAACCTGCGGGGATCAGCAACATCGCTTCGGCGCTACGCGCTTGCAGCAGCGCATTGGCCGCAGCAGGCCATGCGGTATCATCGGCAATCACATCAAGACTGACGGCCGTCAGCGACTGGCTTTCCACCGACGCCCGCGTGCGTGCGCTGGCCTGATTGTCGCCAAGGATAATGACGCCAATGCTGGCTTTATCCGGGTACGCCCGGGCAAAAGTGAGCAGCGCTTCCCGCCGCGCTTCGCTGATCTGGCGATCGTCCAGCCAACGGGTAAAGGAGTAATCGGAGGTTTGCTGCTGTGCCAGCACCGCTTTACTGTGAAAATTAAGCGCATAGCGGGATTTTTCATCAAGCTGGCGTGTCTTCGCTACCAGCGGCGCATTTACGATGGCATCCAGCGCGGTCTCCAGCGACCATTTCGCCGCCAGATCCGCGCGCTGCGCCTGAGTCCACGCCAGTGCGCTGGCGTAGCCGCTTTGCAGCATCTCAACCCACTCATCGGCATCCGGGCAGTTGCGCAGCGACAGCGCACAGAAATGCTCGGCTTCATGGCGGGCGACGTTCGCGTCGTTCAGATAGCCTTCGACATAGCCCTCGTTCACCAGAAACAGCGGGATCCCAAGTGTCAACGCTTTCGCCACGCTATCATCATTGCCGATCACGACGTCATAGTGTTCCAGCCAGGCCGGATCGATGCGCTGCGCTTGCTGGTTAAGATCCAGCCAGTCTATCTGAACGCCAGCTTCGCGGGCACGCTGCTGCACTTCGTACATCTCCGCCGACATTTTCGGCGCAATGTAGACTGCGCGCGCCAGCGTCGACGATTCGCGGGTGCGCACATACTGGCTGAAACGCGCCGGAACCGTCCACGGCAAGTTTTTCAGTTGAGTGCTTTCCACACCGGTTTGCAGCAGCAGCGCGGAAGTGCGCGGCGAGAGATCGAGCGTCAGTGCTGCGAACTGGTTTTCCAGCGCCACGCCCCAGGGAATATAGAGATCGTTATAGTCGTTGAAATGGCGGAAAATCATCGCGCCGCGGAGACGTTCAGTAGCGATCGCATCGAGCAGTTTATCGCTGAAGAAACCGCGATAGATCCAGATAATATCATATTGCGTGTCTGGCTCACCCTGCTGGTCGGTCACCAACCCAAAGCGCCCTGTCGCCTTCAGGCGATCGATCTCCGCGTTCAGTGCCTTTCCTGCACTACTGGTGATGAGATCTACCCGCCAGTTCTGTGCCAGCAGCACATCGGCAATATCGAGTAATTCGTTGGTATGGGGCGTAAAGGCGTCAAATTTATCAACGCTAATTAATAGGCTTCGCATCTCTCATCCTCAGCACGCCGGGCCTGTTGGCCGGGGCTATCAAAGGGCGTTTCTGTCGTTATGCAATATTGTGGGGGAGTAAGGAAAGATCGAGAGGAAAAACAGCCAGTAGAAAAGGCGCTATATCTGACGATTGGACATAAAAAAAGGCATCCGAAGATGCCTTTTTTAATCCGTTGCGAATTAACGCAGCAGGGACAGCATGGTCTGCGGAACCTGGTTGGCCTGAGCCAGTACGGAAGAACCAGCCTGCTGCAGGATCTGCGCGCGGGACATGTTCGATACTTCGGTCGCGTAATCGGAGTCCTGAATACGGCTACGAGCAGACGTCAGGTTGCTCACGGTGTTGTTCAGGTTGGTGATGGTGGATTCGAAACGGTTCTGGGACGCACCCAGCAGGCTGCGCTGGGAGTCAACCGCTTTGATTGCCGCATCGATATCTGCCAGCGGGCCGCCGTTGGTGCCGCCAGTGGCATCAACAGTACCGCTCAGTACGTCGAAACCTTCAGCCGCAGTCGCACGTGCGTTGCCGTTAACCACGCCACCGGTAGACGCTGTTGCGCCTGTCGCGTTGAACAGGTTGTAGGAATCTGAAGAATCCAGGCTGATGGAGATAGTTTCGCCGTCTTTTGCGCCAACCTGGAAGTTGTAGCTGCTGGTACCGGAACCGGTGTTCAGCACTTTGATGCCGTTGAAGTCGGTCTGGGTGGTAACACGGTTAACTTCTTCCATACGCTGGTTAACTTCAGCCTGGATGGAGTCGATGTCAGAAGCAGAGTTGGAGCTGTTCTGCGCCTGAACGGTCAGGTCACGGATACGCTGTAAGTTGTTGTTGATTTCGCTCAACGCGCCTTCAGCCGTCTGCGACAGGGAGATACCGTCGTTGGCGTTACGGGCAGCAACGGTCAGGCCGTTGATGTTGGAAGTAAAGCGGTTAGCAATCGCCTGGCCAGCAGCATCGTCTTTCGCGCTGTTGATACGCAAGCCGGAAGAGAGACGCTCGATCGCAGTACCCAGAGAAGCCTGAGATTTGGTCAGGTTATTCTGAGTAGTCAGCGACAGGGTGTTAGTATTAATAACAGCCATGATAGTTATCCTTCATTGAGAAATTTATATTCCGGCATGGGCCAGCGGCTTCATCACCGTCTAAATTGTTATCGACGCTGTCGCCGAACTCTTTAATGCTTTTTATCTTTTTTATGTAATTTTCGTCGGCAAAAAAAACGATATATAAAATAAAAAAGCGCCGACAAGCGGCGCCCTTCTTTATTACTAATTTTGCGATTAACGCAGCAGGGACAGCATGGTCTGCGGAACCTGGTTGGCCTGAGCCAGTACGGAAGAACCAGCCTGCTGCAGGATCTGCGCGCGGGACATGTTCGATACTTCGGTCGCGTAATCGGAGTCCTGAATACGGCTACGAGCAGACGTCAGGTTGCTCACGGTGTTGTTCAGGTTGGTGATGGTGGATTCGAAACGGTTCTGGGACGCACCCAGCAGGCTGCGCTGGGAGTCAACCGCTTTGATTGCCGCATCGATATCTGCCAGCGGGCTACCGTCAACAGTACCACCGGAGGTTACGGTACCGCTCAGTACGTCGAAACCTTCAGCCGCAGTCGCACGTGCAGTACCGTTGATGGTCTGACCGGTGGTCTGGAAGGTTGCGCCAGTGGCGTTGTACAGGTTGTAGGAATCCGAAGAATCCAGGCTGATGGAGATGGTTTCGCCGTCTTTTGCGCCAACCTGGAAGTTGTAGCTGCTGGTACCGGAACCGGTGTTCAGCACTTTGATGCCGTTGAAGTCGGTCTGGGTGGTAACGCGGTTAACTTCTTCCATACGCTGGTTAACTTCAGCCTGGATGGAGTCGATGTCAGAAGCAGAGTTGGAGCTGTTCTGCGCCTGAACGGTCAGGTCACGGATACGCTGTAAGTTGTTGTTGATTTCGCTCAACGCGCCTTCAGCCGTCTGCGACAGGGAGATACCGTCGTTGGCGTTACGGGCAGCAACGGTCAGACCGTTGATGTTGGAAGTAAAGCGGTTAGCAATCGCCTGGCCAGCAGCGTCGTCTTTCGCGCTGTTGATACGCAGACCGGAAGAGAGACGCTCGATCGCAGTACCCAGGGAAGCCTGAGACTTAGTCAGGTTATTCTGAGTCGTCAGCGACAGGGTGTTAGTATTAATAACAGCCATGATAATTATCCTTCATTGAGAAATTTATATTCCGGTATGCGCCAGCGGCTTCATCACCGTCAAAATTGTTATCGACGGGGGTAATAAACTCTTTAGCGATTTTTTTATTTTTTTGCGGTGCCAGGTTTTTAACGCAAATAAAAAAGGCGCCGACAAGCGGCGCCCTTCTTTATTACTAATTTTGCGATTAACGCAGCAGGGACAGCATGGTCTGCGGAACCTGGTTGGCCTGAGCCAGAACAGAAGAACCGGCCTGCTGCAGGATCTGCGCGCGGGACATGTTCGATACTTCGGTCGCGTAATCGGAGTCCTGAATACGGCTGCGGGCAGACGTCAGGTTGTTCACGGTGTTGTTCAGGTTAGTGATGGTGGATTCGAAACGGTTCTGGGACGCACCCAGCAGGCTGCGCTGGGAGTCAACCGCTTTGATTGCCGCATCGATATCTGCCAGCGGGCTACCGTCAACAGTACCACCGGAGGTTACGGTACCGCTCAGTACGTCGAAACCTTCAGCCGCAGTGGCACGGGCAGTACCGTTGATGGTCTGACCGGTGGTCTGGAAGGTTGCGCCAGTGGCGTTGTACAGGTTGTAGGAATCAGAAGAGCTGAGGCTGATGGAGATGGTTTCGCCGTCTTTCGCGCCAACCTGGAAGTTGTAGCTGCTGGAGCCGGAACCGGTGTTCAGCACTTTGATGCCGTTGAAGTCGGTCTGGGTGGTAACACGGTTGATCTCTTCCATACGCTGGTTAACTTCAGCCTGGATGGAGTCGATGTCAGAAGCAGAGTTGGAGCTGTTCTGCGCCTGAACGGTCAGGTCACGGATACGCTGCAGGTTGTTGTTGATTTCGCTCAACGCGCCTTCAGCCGTCTGCGACAGGGAGATACCGTCGTTGGCGTTACGGGCAGCAACGGTCAGACCGTTGATGTTGGAAGTAAAGCGGTTAGCAATCGCCTGGCCAGCAGCGTCATCTTTCGCGCTGTTGATACGCAGACCGGAAGAGAGACGCTCGATAGCGGTACCCAGAGAAGCCTGAGATTTGGTCAGGTTGTTCTGAGTCGTCAGCGACAGGGTGTTAGTATTAATAACAGCCATGATGTAATTCCTTTAAATAAAAAAGTTATCAGATTCAGGCATCTGCCTACGGCGTTCTTACCGTCTTCCAGGTTATCGACCGTCACTGACCAACCTTTAGAGAAAAACTTTAATTTTTTAAAGCCACAAACTGCCCGCTATTCTTTGGCTTTATTTCGCCATTGCTTTAAAAAAAAACCTCTAATCTTTTCGCAGTCGCTGCCGATAATCCACACAGTGATTGTCTAAAACTGAAGGATGAAGATATGGCAAGTATTAGTTCGCTCGGCGCAGGCACAAGCTTGGATCTGAACACGTTGTATGACAATTTGCAGACAGCTGAACAAACAAAGCTGACGCCAATTACCACTCAGCAGACTTCGTATAAAGCCAAGCTGACAGCCTGGGGAGTGGTGCAAACCTCCCTGACTAAGCTGCAAACTGCTGCTAATGCGCTGAAAGATACGTCAAGCATCGCATCGACAAAAGTATCCAGCACTAACACCGCGTTCACTGCTACGCTGGCCAATGATGCCGCGGCGGGAACTTACTCGGTCGAGGTGTCTTCGCTGGCAGCTTCTCAATCTCTGCTCAGCCCGAAAGTGGCCAGCAAAGATACTGATTTAGGCGACAGCAGCCTGAGTTCTCGTACCATTACGATCACTCAGCCTGGGCAAACGAATCCGATGACCGTGACGCTGAACAGCGATCAAACCAGTCTGTCGGACATTCGCGATGCCATTAACAAACAGCAAGGCAGCGTAACTGCGAGCATTATTAAAGCAGATGACAACAGCTATTACCTGGCACTGACTTCACGTGACAGCGGTACGGCTAACCAGATGACGATCACCACGAATGATACGCAACTGGCACAGTACATCAGCTATGACTCGACGAATACCAGCAGCGCGAGCAACGTGATGACACAGCAGGTTGCTGCGTCTGATGCGAAGCTGAAAATTAACGGGATTGAAATTACCCGCAGCAGCAATACGATTACAGATGCGCCGGAAGGTGTCACGCTGACGCTGAATAAAACCAACGTTGGCAGCCCGGAAACGTTGACGGTAACCAAAGACAACCAGCCGATGACCGACGCGATTCAGGCGTTTGTTGATGCCTACAACTCGCTGCAAACGACCATTGCTAACCAGACCAAATATACAGCAGTGGATCAGGGCAGTGATTCGCAGGACAGCTCGAACGGCGACCTGCTGGGCGACGGTACGCTGCGCAACATTCAGACGCGTCTGCGCTCTATGTTGTCGTCCTCTCAGAGTGACGGAGGAAGCTTCTCCATTCTGTCGCAATTGGGTGTGACTCAGGATACGACCGGTAAGCTGACCGTTGACAGCACCAAACTTAATAAAGCGTTGAATGAAAAGTCAGCGGACGTGATCTCTTTCTTGTCCGGCGACGGTAAAACCACCGGCTTCGCCACGCAGGCAAGCAACCTGCTGGACGATTTTTTAGGTACCGATGGTACCGTGCAGAATGCGACCGACGGGATCAACAAAACCCTGAAACAGCTGTCCGATCAGTATGACCAGGTCAATGATCAGATCACCGCAACCATGGCGCGTTACAAAACACAGTTCACCAGTTTAAGTCAGCTGGTTTCTTCTCTGACGACAACCGGTAACTATTTGACCCAGCAGTTCAATGCTATGAGTGCATAAACCATCAGTTGAGGTTTGACATGTATACGAAATCGGGAACTCAGGCTTATGCCCAGGTCGGCGTGGAAAGCGCCGTTCTGAGTGCCAGCCCACATCAACTCGTGGTGTTGCTTTTTGATGGCGCCTTGAGCGCCATGAAAAAGGCCGCGATCCTGATTGAGCAGGGAGATATTCCCGGTAAAGGACGGGCGCTTTCACAGGCTATAAATATCATTACCAACGGCTTGCGGGCCGGTCTTAATCACGAAGCCGGTGGTGAGATCTCCGCAAATCTGGACAGTCTTTATGACTACATGACACGACGTCTTTTACAGGCAAATCTCCACAATGACCTCTCCGCCATTGATGAAGTATCGAAGTTGTTGAGCAACATCGCTGATGCCTGGAAAGAAATTGGCCCCAATAATCAAAACTCGCGGGACACTTACTAATGGAAGCAAATCTCGGGTTGCTCCACCACTATCAGCAGCTGTTGGTCGCCAGCCGCACCATGCTTAACCTCGCGAAGGAAGGGCGTTGGGACGAACTCATCGAACATGAAGTGAAGTACATTAACGCTGTGGAGAAGTTAGCACAGTTCCAGGATGCCGGAGAAATTGCGCCTCAGTTGCAGGCGCAAATTCGGCCGCTGCTGAAGCAAATTCTGGATAACGAAGTTGTGCTGAAAGAACTGTTAAACGAACGAATGGATGAACTGCGGACATTGGTTAGACAGACATCTCGACAACATAACCTGCATTCGACATATGGACGCCTCTCTGGAAATATACTCTTCCCGAATGAGATCTAATCTCAGAACAGGCGGGTGACGTTTTAAACACCTCGCCCGCACTGTTCTCTCCTGTTACCCCTGTTTCCCGAGTCTCAGGAACATGGCAACGGGTTTTCCTTGCTATCCCCCCAGTTTTTACCTTCCACTAAAAATGCAGGCTGTCGCCAATGCAGGCGTGATCCCGTGCGTAAAATCCACAAACATCCGCGATATCTGCGTAGGGAAAAAAGGAAGGGGACGTAATGTGCCGGGCAGTAGCACCCGGCGCTACCTTATTTGCTGATGTCCAGCCCGGCGGCAGTCAGCGCGTTCTGGCACTCAACCGTCGGTTTATCGACGCGTTTGAGCGTCATGCCATCAAATTCCAGTGTATTACCTTCGTGGTCGAGCGGGTAAATATCCCGTTTTTGCGTCACGTTATATAACGTGCTGCCATCACGCATCAGTTTGCCCGGTACGGCAATGACCCGCTGCCACTGACGGCAATCCAGCGTGTCCCCTTCGGGCGTGACAATCAGGCTGCCTATTGCTTCCGGGCTGACCAGTTTGCTCTGCGGGCCTGCCGATTGCCAGTAACCCGCCAGACCTGACGGTGCAGGCTGTTTTACCACCGCGTTGTAATCATCCACCTGTACGCAGCCGCTGAGCAGTAGCGCCGCGCCAATAATCACTCGCTTTTTCATTATTTATCCCGATCGCGAAGAAAAAAATATTGTGGCATTAAAGCATTATCATCGCCACCCTTCTCCGGCGCGAAGAAGTTTGATCTGCACCAGGGTTTACGCCCTTTTTGCGTTAGTTTGTCATTTGCCACGTGTATCATTCGCCTTCTTTAATTACTGCCTTCTGAGTTCAGAGGTTTTCACTATGTCATGGCAATCCTTTAAGGAGCGTTTCCTGATTCGCTTCTGGTCCCCGATTCCGGCCGTTATCGCCGCCGGTATTCTCTCCACCTACTATTTCGGCATCACTGGCACTTTCTGGGCGGTGACGGGCGAATTCACCCGCTGGGGCGGCCAGTTGTTGCAACTGGCGGGCGTTCATACAGAAGAGTGGGGATACTTCAAATTGATCCATCTGGACGGCACGCCGCTGACGCGTATTGATGGCATGATGATCATCGGTATGTTTGGCGGCTGTTTTGCCGCCGCGCTGTGGGCGAATAACGTCAAGCTACGTTTTCCGCACAGTCGCATTCGCATCGCCCAGGCCATTGCTGGCGGCATTATTGCCGGTTTCGGCGCCCGGCTGGCGATGGGCTGTAACCTTGCCGCCTTCTTCACTGGCATTCCACAATTTTCGCTGCATGCCTGGTTCTTTGCCGTTGCCACGGCGATTGGCTCATGGTTCGGCGCGCGCTTTACGCTGCTGCCCATGTTCCGCATTGCGGTAAAGATGCAGAAAGTTTCTGCCGCTTCACCGCTGACACAAAAACCGGAGCAGGCAAAACGCCGCTTCCGCATCGGTATGCTGGTGTTTATCGGCATGGTGGGCTGGGCGCTGCTGACGGCGATGAATCAGCCGAAACTGGGGCTGGCGATGCTGTTTGGTGTCGGTTTTGGTTTACTGATTGAGCGGGCGCAAATCTGCTTCACCTCCGCATTCCGCGATATGTGGATCACCGGGCGTACCATGATGGCAAAAGCGATTATTTTTGGTATGGCGGCGAGCGCGATCGGCATCTTCAGCTATGTGCAACTGGGGATGGAACCCAAAATCATGTGGGCCGGGCCGAATGCGGTACTCGGCGGGCTGCTGTTTGGCTTCGGGATTGTGCTGGCAGGCGGTTGTGAAACCGGCTGGATGTACCGCGCAGTCGAAGGTCAGGTGCATTACTGGTGGGTCGGGCTGGGCAACGTTATCGGCTCGACGATCCTGGCCTGGTTCTGGGATGACTTATCCCCTTCCCTCGCCACCCACTGGGATAAAATCAACTTGCTGAACACCTTTGGCCCGCTCGGCGGCCTGCTGGTGACCTATGCGTTGTTACTGGCCGCGCTGCTGTTTGTCATTGGCTGGGAAAAACATTTCTTTCGCCGCAAAACACCGGCGCCCGTGAAGGAGACTGCATGAACATTGTGCCCGATTACCGCCTCGATATGAGCGGTGAACCCTGCCCTTATCCGGCGGTAGCCACGCTCGAAGCGATGCCACAACTCAAAAAAGGGGAGATTCTGGAGGTGGTGAGCGACTGCCCGCAGTCAATCAATAACATTCCGCTGGATGCCCGCAACCACGGTTATACCGTGCTGGATATCCAGCAGGATGGCCCGACCATCCGCTACTTGATTCAGAAGTAACGCAACAGGCTGGCTCACCTGCAAATGGTGAGCCAGCAACCGATAACGCTCAACCGACGAAATGGTGGATCTCGCCCCACTCATCCATAAACATGCAGCGGTTGCGCCCGGTCTGCTTACCGCGATACATCGCCGCATCGGCACGTTTTGCCGCCTCGTCCAGTGACTCTTTGGCCTGGACTTTGGTTAACCCAACAGTGACCGTAATATGCAGTGCTTGATCGTCACAATTCAGGGTGGTGTCGGCAATGGTATTGCACAGCCGCAGCCCGGTCAGACAGGCATCTTTATCCGAAGGAGCACGTAGCAAAATGATAAATTCCTCACCGCCATAGCGGTACGCATTATCGTCATCGCGGATGCCGTCGCGTAATAGCTGAGCGAGACCGCGCAATACGCTATCGCCAATCAGATGGCCGTAAGTATCGTTAATATTTTTAAAGCGATCGATATCCAGTAATAACAGGTAAATATTTTGTTCCGGGGCGCGTATTAATTGCTGTACAAATGTTTCATCCAGCATTCTTCTGCCTGGCAAGCCGGTGAGAATATCGATCCCGCTGCGCATATTTAATAAATAACTTTTATAGGTTGTCACCGCGCTGGAAAACAGAGCCAGATGCTGTTTAAAGTCGGTGAAATGTTCGGCCGTCACGGTTTTATTCTGGATGGCGAGCATCATCTGGCGACCACTGTCATGCATGCGCATATGTGCCTCGCTAATTGACTGAATACATGAAGATTCCTCCTCTCCCATCGGTTGGTGATGATGCAGCCAGGTTCCAACACGACAGTGTTTATGCGCGCACGGATAAATAATATCTGGCTGTTCAAAGGCATTATTTACCACACAGGAAAACATATTCACCAGCCAGTCATAATGGGCATCAACAGAATAATTAAGATCGGCCAGAATAGTGTCAATCTGGCAAGTTTTACGGTACATAGTTGCCCTCCGCGTCAGCTAATTTTAGGGTTGCTAGTGTATGCAATTGAAGTTAGCTTTTTGTAAAGATCATTAAGACAGGGCAAGAATTAATTATTTCAGCGGGATAAATATTTACGAAAAGCGCTACGGAAGGCGGCCGCTCATTACCCAGGGCACGACATAATATTTGCCGGTGCAACGCCAGTGAGTATTTTTCATTCAAAGAGATTACCGGTTATCAGCGCCAGGCTACGGTAATTCCTCGTACCAGCGTTTTGCCCGCAGGGAAATCATTACGGGCTATATGTATTGGGATAGTGTATTGTTGCAGCCCATTCATCAGGAATTACTCTATGCCACCACGGAAAGATTCAAAAAACAATCGCAACTTTCTTACCAAATGTACCTGCCCTCACTGCGCTATGCAGTCAGAACATAGCTTCACCCGAGTCCAGAAAGGTTCAGCACTGATGTGCCCCCATTGCAGCAAGATCTTCAAGCAAGACAAACCTGCTTACGCCTGAAATCAGCAACCTCAGTGGATACCGGTCGGCATTTAACGACCGGTTTTAACGCCCGCACAAAATCCTGCCGCACATAGAGAAAAACCCCGCCAGAGCGAGGTTCTTACGTTGCCCCCATGCCACGCGAAAAGCGCCGACCGGTAGCAAAATGCAAAATCAGTCAGGCCTAAACCTGCATATTCATGATGTCCTGATAAGCAGACACCAGTTTATTACGCACCTGAACGCCCATTTGCAACGAAATGGACGATTTTTGCAGATCGGTCATCACGTCATTCAACGCCACGCCCGGTTCGCCGAGTGTGAATTTCTCTGCCTGCACACGTGCTGCGTTTTGCGTGTCGCTGATGCGATCCAGCGCAGCATGCAGTTGCCCGGCAAAGCTGATTGTCGGTTCGCTCTCCACGCTCTGATTGCGCGCAACGCCGGCAGTTGCCTGCAACTGGCTGATGACGCTTTCAATGCCCTGTATAGCCATTATTTTTCCCCGGATGGTTTGATACTGGACAAGGTTAACAGCTTGTCAATGAGATAATGGCGGTAAATAGCGACAAAAAACCAGGTTATTTGGCGCATAGAAAATTGGGAATCATCAAATAATGGCATTGCCATGTTAATGGATAAATGTCGAGTTTGCCGACCCGGGAGTCTGTTTTGTTTCTCAACTCAAATAACAACATCCACCCAGAGTTACGAGGTGCGCAATGAGTGCGACTGCAACAACTGCACCGCAGAATAAATCTCTTGAGTGGCTTAACCGCTTACGCGCGAACCCCAAAATCCCTTTAATGGTGGCCGCCGCAGCAGCCGTCGCCATCGTTGTTGCTATGGTGCTGTGGGCCAAGAGCCCGGATTACCGGACGTTATTCAGCAACTTATCCGACCAGGATGGCGGAGCCATTGTCACGCAGTTGACCCAAATGAATATCCCTTACCGCTTTGCCGATGGCAACGGAGCGATTGAAGTTCCGGCGGACAAAGTGCACGAACTGCGCTTGCGTCTGGCGCAACAGGGTCTGCCGAAAGGCGGCGCAGTGGGTTTTGAACTGCTGGATCAGGAAAAATTCGGTATCAGTCAATTTAGCGAGCAAGTGAACTACCAGCGTGCGCTGGAAGGTGAACTGGCCCGCACCATCGAAACACTTGGCCCGGTGAAAAGTGCCCGCGTGCACCTCGCCATGCCGAAACCATCGCTGTTTGTTCGCGAACAAAAATCTCCTTCCGCCTCTGTCACCGTTAATCTTCAACCGGGCCGCGCCCTGGATGACGGCCAGATCAGCGCGATAGTACATCTGGTTTCCAGCGCAGTGGCAGGTTTGCCGCCGGGTAACGTAACGGTCGTTGATCAGGGCGGTCGTCTGTTAACGCAGGCCGGGACAGCCGGTCGCGATCTGAACGACGCCCAACTGAAATATACCGCTGACGTTGAAGGCCGTATCCAGCGCCGTATCGAAGCCATCCTTGGCCCTATCGTCGGTAATGGCAACGTACACGCGCAGGTTACCGCTCAACTCGATTTCGCCAATAAAGAGCAAACGGAAGAGCAGTACAGCCCGAACGGCGGCGATCCGGCGCAGGCGGTTCTGCGTTCACGCCAGGTAAACACCAGCGAACAGATTGGCGGCCAGTATCCTGGCGGTGTTCCGGGGGCGCTCTCTAACCAGCCCGCGCCAGCGAACAGTGCGCCGATCACGACGCAGAATAACCAGCAGAATGCGCAAGGTCAGCAAGGCACCAATACCTCCACCGCGAACAGCAGCAATGTGGGGCCGCGCAACACCACGCATAACGAAACCAACAACTACGAAGTTGATCGCACCATTCGTCATACCAAGATGAATGTCGGTGATATTGAACGTCTCTCCGTTGCCGTGGTGGTGAACTACCGCACGCTGGCAGATGGTAAAACGGCCGCACTGACCGCCGATCAACTGAAACAAATTGAAGATTTAACCCGTGAGGCGATGGGTTACACCGAAAAACGCGGTGATACCCTCAACGTCGTCAACTCGCCGTTTAACGCAACGGACGATATCGGTGGTCAGCTCCCGTTCTGGCAGCAGCAGTCGTTTATCGACCAGCTGATGTCCGCAGGCCGCTGGTTACTGGTACTGATTGTTGCCTGGCTGTTGTGGCGTAAAGCGGTCCGTCCGCAACTGGTGCGCCGCCAGGAAGAAGCGAAAGCTGCACAGGAAGCTGCACAGGCACGAGCCGAAATTGAAGAGTCGGTGGAAGTTCGCCTGAGTAAAGACGAAGTGAACCAGCAGCGTCGTTCTAACCAGCGCCTGAGCGCAGAAGTGATGAGCCAGCGTATTCGCGAAATGTCAGATAACGATCCGCGCGTCGTGGCGCTGGTCATTCGCCAGTGGATGAATAACGAACATGAGCAATAATCTTTCCGGAACAGACAAAAGTGTCATCTTGCTGATGACCATCGGCGAAGACCGCGCAGCAGAGGTGTTTAAACACCTCTCTGCCCGCGAAGTTCAGCATCTGAGTACCGCGATGGCCAGCGTGCGTCAAATCTCCAACAAACAGTTGATGGACGTATTGCAGGAGTTTGAGAACGAAGCGGAACAGTTCGCGGCGCTGAACATCAACGCCAACGACTACCTGCGTTCGGTGCTGGTCAAAGCGTTGGGCGAAGAGCGTGCTTCCAGCCTGCTGGAAGATATTCTCGAAACCCGCGATACCACCAGCGGCATCGAAACGCTCAACTTTATGGAACCGCAGAGCGCCGCCGACCTTATTCGCGACGAACATCCGCAGATCATCGCCACTATTCTTGTGCACCTCAAACGTTCTCAGGCGGCAGATATTCTGGCGCTGTTTGACGAGCGCATGCGCCATGACGTGATGCTGCGTATCGCCACCTTCGGCGGCGTACAGCCTGCCGCGCTGGCGGAACTGACCGAAGTACTGAACAACCTGCTCGACGGCCAGAACCTCAAACGCAGCAAAATGGGCGGCGTGAGAACGGCAGCCGAGATCATCAACCTGATGAAAACCCAGCAGGAAGAAGCGGTTATTACTGCGGTTCGCGAGTTCGACGGCGAACTGGCACAGAAAATTATCGACGAGATGTTCCTGTTCGAAAACCTGGTGGACGTGGACGACCGCAGTATCCAGCGCCTGCTGCAGGAAGTGGACTCCGAGTCCCTGCTTATCGCCCTCAAAGGCGCCGAGCAGCCGCTGCGCGAGAAGTTCCTGCGCAACATGTCCCAGCGTGCTGCCGATATCCTGCGCGACGACCTCGCCAACCGTGGCCCGGTGCGTCTGTCTCAGGTGGAAAACGAACAGAAAGCGATCCTGCTTATTGTTCGTCGTCTGGCGGAAACCGGCGAGATGGTAATTGGCAGCGGCGAGGATACCTATGTCTAACGAATTGCCCTGGAAAGTCTGGACGCCGGACGATCTGGCACTCCCGCAGGCTGCCGAGTTCGCTCCCCTGCTGATGAACGAGAGTGCATCAGAAGACGCCGACGAGGAAGAAGACGTCTTATCCGAGGAGCAAAAACAGCAGCAGCAACTGGCACAGATCCAGATGCAGGCTCACGACGCGGGTTACAACGCTGGACTCGCGGAAGGACGTAAAGCGGGACACGATGTCGGTTACCAGGAAGGGCTGGCACAGGGCCAGGAGCAAGGGCTGAATCTGGCTCGCCAGCAGCAGGCTCCACTTCATGCGCGGATGCAACAACTGGTCAGTGAATTCCAGTACACCCTGGATGCGCTCGACAGCGTGATTGCCTCCCGTCTGATGCAGATGGCGCTGGAAGCCGCTCGCCAGGTGCTGGGACAAACGCCCTGTGTCGATAACAGTGCGCTGATCAAACAGATTCAACTGCTGTTGCAGCAGGAGCCGCTGTTCAGCGGCAAGCCACAACTGCGCGTTCACCCGGACGATCTGCAACGGGTAGAAGAGATGCTCGGCGCGACGTTAAGCCTGCACGGCTGGCGTCTGCGCGGCGACCCAACGCTGCATCCGGGCGGCTGTAAAGTTTCCGCCGATGAAGGCGATCTTGATGCCAGCGTTGCAACGCGCTGGCAGGAACTGTGCCGTCTGGCGGCGCCGGGAGTGATTTGATGACTGCGCGCTTGACCCGCTGGCTGACAACGCTTGATAACTTTGAAGCCAAAATGGTGCAGCTCCCTTCTGTGCGCCGTTACGGGCGACTGACCCGCGCTACCGGCCTGGTGCTGGAAGCCACCGGTTTGCAGTTGCCGCTGGGCGCAACCTGCATCATTGAACGTCAGGAAGGCGGCGAAACCCACGAAGTGGAAAGTGAAGTGGTCGGCTTCAACGGTCAACGCCTGTTTCTGATGCCGCTGGAAGAAGTCGAAGGGATTTTGCCCGGCGCGCGCGTTTATGCACGCGGTGCGGTGGGCGATGGTCTACAGAGCAGCAAACAGTTGCCGCTCGGCCCTGCCCTGCTGGGACGCGTGCTCGACGGTGCAGGTAAACCGCTCGACGGCCTGCCTGCGCCCGATACCGGGGAAACGGGCGCGTTGATGACGCCGCCGTTTAACCCGTTGCAACGTACGGCGATCGAGCATGTGCTTGATACTGGCGTGCGCGCCATTAACGCCCTGCTGACGGTAGGTCGTGGTCAACGTATGGGGCTGTTTGCCGGTTCCGGCGTCGGTAAGAGTGTGCTGCTTGGCATGATGGCGCGTTATACCCAGGCTGACGTGATTGTCGTGGGGCTTATTGGTGAACGTGGCCGTGAAGTTAAAGATTTTATCGAGAACATCCTTGGCGCTGACGGTCGCGCCCGTTCTGTAGTGATCGCCGCGCCAGCGGATGTTTCTCCATTGTTGCGTATGCAGGGCGCTGCCTACGCCACGCGCATTGCTGAAGATTTCCGCGACCGCGGTCAGCATGTGCTTCTGATCATGGACTCTCTGACGCGTTATGCCATGGCGCAGCGTGAAATTGCGCTGGCGATCGGCGAACCGCCAGCAACCAAAGGTTATCCTCCTTCTGTCTTCGCCAAATTACCGGCGCTGGTGGAACGTGCGGGGAACGGCATTCACGGCGGCGGCTCGATCACCGCTTTTTATACCGTCCTCACCGAAGGGGATGACCAGCAAGATCCTATCGCGGATTCTGCGCGCGCGATTCTTGATGGACATATCGTACTTTCCCGCCGTCTGGCGGAAGCCGGTCATTATCCGGCGATTGATATTGAAGCCTCCATCAGCCGTGCAATGACCGCGCTAATTACTGAACAACATTACGCAAGGGTCCGGAATTTCAAACAGTTGCTGTCTAGCTTCCAACGAAATCGCGATCTGGTGAGCGTTGGCGCGTATGCGCGAGGCAGTGACCCAATGCTGGATAAAGCTATTGCATTGTGGCCGCAGCTTGAAGCCTTTCTGCAACAGGGCATCTTCGAACGTGCCGGGTGGGAAGATTCTATACAGTCTTTAGAGCTGATCTTCCCGACAGTATAAGGTAGTGGAGAGCTGACTTTATGACGCAAAACAGCGCATTAACGACGCTAAAAGATCTGGCTGAGAAAGAGGTTGACGACGCGGCACTGAAGTTGGGTGAAATGCGTCGCAACTGCCAGCAGGCGGAAGAGCAGTTGAAAATGCTGATCGACTATCAGCATGAGTATCGCAACAGTCTGAATAACAACATGAGCCAGGGCATTGATAATCAGCGCTGGCAAAATTATCAGCAATTTATTCAGACGCTGGAAAAAGCCATCGATCAGCATCGTAAGCAATTGATGCAATGGAACGAGAAAGTCGATATCGCTCTGGGTTGCTGGCGAGAGAAGAAACAGCGCTTACAGGCCTGGCAAACGCTGCAAGAGCGGCAAAGCGCAGCAGCATTACTGGCGGAAAACCGCCTCGATCAGAAAAAAATGGATGAGTTTGCACAACGCGCATCCCTGAGGAAAATAGAATGATCACCTTGCCAAAACTGGTAGTAACTGAATCCGATACCGCCACCAGCGCGCAGACAGGCAAAGCGGGCGGCGATTCGGCACAAGATTTCCTCGCCCTGCTTACCGGCGCGATGTCCGGCACGCAGGGACAAACCCAGGAGAACGGGGAACCGCTGACGCTTGCTGATTTACAGGCTGCGCTGGCAAGCGGCAAGCTGGCGAAAGGCAACCTGACCGCAGCCACCGGTGAAGATGCACAAACGCCCGCGCAGAAACTTGCGGATCTGCTTGCGCGTCAGATTGCCAAACGCGATGTCACCGCCGGGGCGACGGAAAGTACAGCCACCACTGCTGATATGCAAAAACTCTTGTCTGGCCTGACGCCTGCCGCGAAAAGCGATGTTCTCGCCGCGCTGAACAAAACGGCGCAAAGCGGCGATGAGAAGAGTGATGCAACCGATGACGAACTGGCAGGCCTCAGCGCATTGATGGCGATGCTGCCGCATCAGCAAACTGCGCAGCTGAGTGCTTCCGCGACGGCGAAATCGACCAGCGTCAGCACGCAAGATGTTGCCGCAGCCGCTAACCGCGCGCTGAACAGCGGCTCACTCTCGACCGCAGCCGATACCGATCTATCACGTAGCGCCGCGAAGAATGATCCGGGCGCGAACACGCCTTTCCAGGTGGCTGACAATTCACAGCAGGCCGCAGTACTGGCCGCGGCCAGCGCCACGAAGAAAGATAGCGACAATGCGCTGCAAACCACCAACACCACGGTTAGCGTGGCGCCGGTGACCACCAGCGCCAGCGCGGCCCAGGCCAGCTCGCCTGTGGCGGCACCGGTTGTCAGCGCGCCGCTGGGTAGCCATGAATGGCAGCAGAATATCAGCCAGCACGTCACGCTGTTCACTCGCCAGGGCCAGCAGACGGCTGAACTGCGTTTGCATCCGGAAGATCTGGGCCAGGTGCAGATCTCCATCAAGCTGGAAGATAACCAGGCGCAGCTGCAAATGGTTTCGGCGCACAGCCACGTTCGTCAGGCACTGGAAGCCGCGTTACCGACGCTGCGTACGTCTCTGGCTGAAAGCGGTATTCAGCTTGGGCAGAGCAGCATCAGCAGCGAAAGCTTCACCGGCCAGCAGCAACAGCAGGCCTCACAGCAGCAACACGCTTCACGTTCGGGTTCCGGCGATGTTTTTGGTTCCGACGATGATACAGCCATCGTGACGCCAGCAAGCTTACAGTCTGTGGCTCGCGGTAACGGCGCTGTAGACATCTTTGCCTAAACGCCAGAGGTAGCATGATTATCCCCGTCTTTTCCGCGCTTTGACGCGCGCAGGACACGGGATAATCACCTCATAAGCAGTACTAACAGGAAGCCCGTATCTAATGACTGACTCCGCTATTAATAAAAAACGTAAGCGCTCTATCTGGATCCCGCTGCTGGTGTTAATCACCCTCGCGGCATGCGCCACAGCTGGCTATAGTTACTGGCGTATGCAACAGAAACCTGCGGCAAGCGCAAAAGCGGAAGCTCCGCCCCCGCCAGCGCCGGTTTTCTTCGCGCTGGACACCTTTACTGTGAACCTGGGCGATGCCGATCGTGTGCTGTATGTGGGCATTACGCTGCGTCTGCACGACGACGCAACGCGCGCCAGACTGAGTGAATATTTGCCGGAAGTGCGTAGCCGCTTGTTACTGTTGTTCTCTCGTCAGAATGCACAACAGCTTGCAACCGATGAGGGTAAACAGGCGCTTGCTACCGCGATTAAAGAGACGCTTGCAACGCCGTTAGTGCCAGGACAGCCGAAGCAGGAAGTCACTGACGTTCTTTATACAGCTTTCATTTTGCGGTAAAGACATGGGCGATAGTATTCTTTCTCAGGCCGAAATCGATGCGCTGCTCAATGGCGACAGCGATAAGAGTGATGATCCGAAACCGGGTATGGGCGGCGATAGCGATATTCGCCCCTATGACCCGAATACCCAGCGCCGCGTGGTGCGTGAGCGTCTGCAAGCGCTGGAGATCATCAATGAACGTTTTGCGCGTCAGTTTCGCATGGGGTTGTTCAACTTGCTGCGTCGTAGCCCGGATATCACCGTTGGCGCGATCCGCATTCAGCCCTATCACGAGTTTGCGCGTAACTTACCCGTTCCGACCAACCTTAACCTGATCCACCTGAAACCGCTGCGCGGCACAGGCCTGTTTGTCTTCTCGCCGAGCCTGGTGTTTATCGCCGTGGATAACCTGTTCGGTGGTGATGGACGCTTCCCGACGAAAGTGGAAGGCCGTGAGTTTACGCACACTGAACAACGCGTGATCAACCGCATGCTCAAACTGGCGCTTGAAGCGTACAGCGATGCATGGAAGGCCATTAACCCGCTGGACGTAGAGTATGTACGTTCTGAAATGCAGGTTAAGTTTACCAACATTACTACGTCGCCGAATGATATCGTCGTCAATACGCCGTTCCACGTGGAAATCGGCAACCTGACCGGTGAATTCAACATCTGTCTGCCTTTCAGCATGATAGAGCCGCTGCGCGAGATGCTGGTGAACCCGCCGCTGGAAAACTCACGCACCGAAGACCAGAACTGGCGTGACAATTTAGTGCGTCAGGTTCAGCACTCCGAGCTGACTTTGATTGCCAATTTCGCGGATATTCCCCTGCGCCTGTCGCAGATACTTAAGCTCCAGCCCGGCGATGTGCTGCCGATTGATAAACCCGATCGCATTATCGCTCATGTGGACGGCGTACCGGTTCTTACCAGCCAGTACGGTACAGTCAATGGACAATATGCGTTACGTGTAGAGCACCTGATAAACCCGATTTTGAATTCGCTGAATGAGGAACAGCCCAAATGAGTGATATGAACAATCCGTCCGATGACAACAACGGAGCAGTGGACGATCTGTGGGCTGACGCGTTGAACGAACAAAAAACCTCGACTGGCAGTAAAAGCGCGGCTGATGCCGTGTTCCAGCAGCTTGGCGGCGGTGATGTTGGCGGCAATCTCCAGGATATCGACCTGATTATGGATATCCCGGTCAAGCTGACGGTCGAACTCGGCCGTACGCGGATGACCATTAAAGAGCTGCTGCGTCTGACGCAGGGTTCCGTAGTCGCCCTTGACGGGCTGGCGGGCGAGCCACTGGATATCCTGATTAACGGCTATCTGATTGCGCAGGGTGAAGTGGTTGTCGTCGCCGATAAATACGGTGTGCGTATTACCGATATCATCACCCCGTCTGAGCGTATGCGTCGTCTGAGCCGTTGAGCCGAGCATGAAAACACAGGCCACGGTTTCCCAACCGTCTGCCATTTCCGGTTCGCCGTTGCTGCAAGTCAGCGGCGCACTGTTTGGCATTATCGCGGTGATCCTTGTCGCCGCGTGGCTGGCAAAACGCCTCGGCTTTGGCGGCAAAACCGCCGGCGCCAGGGGCTTAAAAGTGACGGCCAGCGCTTCTGTCGGCACGCGTGAACGCGTAGTGATTGTCGATGTTGAAGATGCACGTCTGGTGCTCGGCGTGACTCCCACCCAAATAAACCTGTTGCACAAACTTCCTCCTGCGCCTGCTGAAAGTGAAGACGTGAACGACAAAAATGCGGATTTCCAGTCCGTGATGAAGAATTTGCTTAAGCGTTCCGGGAGATCCTGATGCGCCGTTTGTTACCCCTTGTGCTGGCTGGTTTATGGCTGGTTACACCTGCCGCTTTCGCTCAACTGCCCGGCCTTATTAGCCAGCCGCTGGCTAACGGCGGCCAGAGCTGGTCGCTGCCGGTGCAGACGCTGGTGTTTATCACCTCCCTCACCTTCCTGCCGGCAATTTTGTTGATGATGACCAGCTTCACCCGCATCATCATTGTGTTTGGCCTGCTGCGAAATGCATTGGGTACACCCTCCGCGCCGCCAAACCAGGTACTGCTTGGGCTGGCGCTGTTTTTGACCTTTTTCATTATGTCGCCGGTTATCGACAAGATTTATACCGACGCCTATCAGCCGTTCAGTGAAAACAAGATTTCCGTGGACGTGGCGCTGGAACGCGGCGCGCAGCCGCTACGTGAATTTATGCTGCGCCAGACCCGGCAAGCCGATCTGGCGCTGTTTGCCCGCCTCGCCAATGAGCCACCCATTCAGGGGCCGGAAGCCGTACCCATGCGGATTTTGCTGCCAGCTTATGTGACCAGTGAGTTGAAAACGGCTTTCCAGATAGGTTTTACGATTTTTATCCCGTTCCTGATTATTGACCTGGTGATCGCCAGCGTACTGATGGCGCTGGGGATGATGATGGTGCCACCCGCGACCATCGCCCTGCCGTTCAAGCTGATGCTCTTCGTGCTGGTGGATGGCTGGCAATTACTCGTCGGCTCGCTGGCGCAAAGCTTTTACAGTTAGGAGTAAAGCATGACACCCGAATCGGTCATGATGATGGGCACCGAGGCGATGAAAGTGGCTCTCGCACTCGCTGCCCCACTGCTGTTGGTTGCGCTGATCACGGGTCTGGTGATCAGTATCTTGCAGGCTGCAACGCAGATCAACGAAATGACGCTCTCCTTTATCCCGAAAATCATCGCCGTGTTTATCGCGATTGTGGTTGCCGGGCCGTGGATGCTGAATTTGCTGCTTGATTATGTGCGCACCCTGTTCAACAACATTCCTTATATCATCGGGTAAACCCGCTTATGCTGAACGTCACCAGCGACCAGTGGCTCCACTGGATCAGTATGTATTTCTGGCCGCTGCTGCGCGTGATGGCGCTGATTATGACCGCGCCGATCCTCAGTGAAACACGTATCCCGCGTCGCATTAAAGTTGGGCTGGGGATTGTCATTACCGTAGTCATCGCACCGACACTGCCACCAACACCCGATGTCGCCATTTTTTCACCACCAGCGCTGTGGCTGGCGTTACAGCAAATTCTGATTGGCGTCGCGCTCGGTTTTACCATGCAGTTTGCTTTTGCCACTATCCGTACCGCCGGTGAACTGATTGGCCTGCAGATGGGTCTCTCCTTCGCCACCTTTGTCGATCCTACCAGCCATCTAAACATGCCAGTGCTGGCGCGTATTCTCGATATGCTGGCGATGCTGCTGTTCCTCACCTTCAATGGACATCTTTGGCTGATTTCCATGCTGGTGGACACCTTCCACACGCTGCCTATCGGCGGCAATCCTGTAAACAGTAACGCGTATCTGGCGCTAACCCGCTCGGCGGGAATGATTTTTCTCAATGGCCTGATGCTGGCATTACCGGTTATCACCCTGCTACTGACCATTAACCTGTCACTCGGTTTGCTAAACCGCATGGCTCCTCAGTTATCGGTGTTTGTCATTGGTTTTCCGGTGACATTAAGCGTAGGTATTTTGCTGATGGCGGTGATGATGCCGTTGCTTGCACCTTTCTGTGAACGATTATTCAGCGAGTTTTTCAATCTGTTAGCGGAAATTGTCAGCGAACTGCCGCAGAATACTAATCCGTAGCTTTGGTATTGTCTTTGTAAGGATAATCCTAAAGTGAAATTTGCAAAACATCTTCCAACATATATCTGGCGCGGCTTATTTGTTTTTAGCCGTCTCACAGAACACAACATTTACTTTACTTTGAGATGATTCCTGGCAAATTATACGTAACTTTACGGGATAGTGGATTCGCCTGAAGTCTTCATCCTGCACTTCAGTAATATTAAGTTTTTCCTGTATGGCTTCGGAAGCTTCTGGCGGGTGGTGAATTATCGTTACGCATTGAGTGAGGGTATGCCATGTCAACGATTATTATGGATTTATGCAGTTATACCCGGTTGGGATTAACAGGGTATCTGACGAGCCGGGGGGTAAAAAAACGAGAAATCAACGATGTACAAACAGTTGATGAACTCGAATCAGCTTGCGCCACACTTCAGCCATCCGTGGTGTTTATTAATGAAGACTGCTTTATCCATGACCCAAGCAGCAGTCAACACATTAAGCAAGTCATTAATCAACATCCCCGAACACTGTTTATCGTGTTTATGGCGATAGCCAATATTCATTTCGATGAATATCTTTTGGTCCGTAAAAATTTATTGATTAGTTCTAAATCAATCAAGCCTGAGTCGCTGGACAATATTCTGGGAGATTATCTGAGTAAGGAGAAAAAAAGCGTCGGAACCATTAATTTACCCACGCTTTCATTGAGCCGTACAGAGTCCAGCATGTTGAAAATGTGGATGTCCGGGCAAGATACGATCCAAATATCGGATCAAATGAATATCAAAGCCAAGACGGTATCATCACATAAAGGCAATATAAAAAGAAAAATAAAAACACATAATAAACAAGTTATTTACCATGTCGTACGTCTTACCGACAATGTCACGACAGGTATATTTGTTAATATGCGTTAGAAAGTAGTATTTTTTTTCACCCTCCCTGGCAGGAGGGCGAAATATTATTCTACTCGCTCGACAAAAATCCCATCAGGGTGGTCCTTTTCGTTAAAGAACCAAATACCGAGCGGGTAATCTTCAAGTGATACCAGGTACATCGTACCCTCATTGAATGCTTCAACAGCCAATACCACACCCGGACGGCGTGGACCCCCGTCCGTTTTGACTGTAACCCGATCGTTAACCTTCATATTTACCCTCCTGTCGCATTTACGCCAGTGTAGAACAAAACGCCGGAGCTGGCAGCGTCCCGCCGTTTAGCTGGCGATTTTTTCTACCGTCTATACTTAAGAACGGCATTGCAACGAGGTGACAGCATGAAAACGGCAAAAGAGTACAGCAATACCGTCAAGCGCGACGTCGATATTGACGTGGATGCGCTACTGGCGGCCATTAATGAAATTAGCGAAAGCGAAGTTCATCGGGTCGAAGATGAAGAGGGCCAGCGCGTCAGCGTTGATGGTCGCGAATATCATACCTGGCGGGAACTGGCGGAGGCATTTGAACTGGATGTCCATGATTTCAGCATTACGGAAGCGAATCGCTGAAGAAACATCCCGGCCGTAAAACGGCCGGGATAAAGCTTGCTTTCGCAAGAAGCACTTAAAATTCGTACACCAGGGAATCTGATGTAGCGCAACTTTATCGACAAAAACGGACGATGACAAGAATTATTGATCAGGCGAATAATTAGAAATACAACTGTATTCTGTTGGATACAATACTTCCGCCGCCTGCCCTTTTCCGAATGATAAGGAGCCGAAAATGCCGAGTCTGGACGATCCCTTACTGGTATTTACCGATGTCGATGGCACGCTGCTTGATAACCATACCGGCGAGTGGCAAGCCGCAGCAGAATGGCTTACCCGCCTTCGCGCGCAGTCAATCCCGGTCATTTTATGCAGCAGTAAAACAGCCGCAGAGATGATGGCCATTCAGAAATTGCTGCAACTGCAGGGACTGCCGTTTATTGCCGAAAACGGCGCCGTCATTCAGCTTGATGCGCAGTGGCAGGATCATGAGGATTACCCACGTATTATCAACGGTTCGCCCCATGCTGATATTGCCAGCGTACTGGCCCGGCTGCGCCAGCAGCATGGCTGGAAATTCACTACGTTTGGCGAACTGGATGAGCATGTGCTGGCAGACGTGACCGGTTTACCTCTGGCGCAGGCAAATCTTGCGCGTCTCCAGGAGGCGTCAGAAACGCTGATCTGGCGTGACAGCGACGAGGCGATGTCCGCCTTCGATCAAACCCTTCAGCAACTCGGTCTGCGCTTTGTGCAGGGCGCGCGCTTCTGGCACGTTCTGGATGAACGCAGTGGAAAAGATCAGGCCGTTAACTGGCTCACGCGCCAGTATCATCACTACCGGGGCCAGCGCATGTTAACGCTTGGCCTCGGCGATGGCCCTAACGATGCGCCGCTGCTTGATAGCGTCGATTACGCTATCGTGGTGAAAGGCCTCAATCGCCAGGGCGTACAATTGCGTCAGGATTCACCCGAGCGGGTTTATCACACAATGCAGGAAGGCGCGGGAGGCTGGCGCGAAGGGATGGATCATTTCTTTGGCGCACCGTCCGTAGAGCAAACCTGATTGCGTCCGTTGTTTTTCGCGCGGTACAGGCGGCTATCAGCAACAGATTGCAGGGATTCGAAATCGTAATCGCCGTTCTCAGAGGCATCGCTGACACCCAGCGACACCGTAATGCGCAGCGTGGTGTCTTTCTGTACCAGAATCTCTTTCCCCTTGATTCGCGCGCGAATACGCTCGGCAACCCGGGCAGCCTGCTCCAGCGTGCTGCCCGGCAGCAGAATACAGAACTCTTCCCCGCCGACGCGCCCGGCGACATCCTGCCCGCCGATAGTATTGCTGATTATTCCGGCAGCATGAGAGAGCACCAGATCGCCAGCCTGATGACCGAAACGGTCATTAACACTTTTAAAGTGATCGAGATCCAACTGGATAACGGCAAAGGGCAGATTACTCACGCGCGCCTGTTCGGATAACGTTTTTGCCCGTTCAAAAAATGAGCCGCGGTTATACAGACGCGTTAGCGGATCGAACCACGCCTGCCACTGCAACGTGTTCTGCATGCTGTACATATTATTCACCATCCTGCGGATAATCCCCCACGAGAACAGCAGCATGCCGGTAAAGAGCAACCACAACAGCGACAGTGCGATACTGATACGCCCAAAATCGCCGGTTATCCCCTCCCGCAACGTGTGAATACGCACCAGTACGCCACCAAACTGTTTCAGCTTTTGCCAGCTAACATAGCGTGTACCGAGATGGATCCCACCGAGGGTATCGCGTTCCATATCCGCCAACAGTTGATTGCGTTCATTCACACTAAATACAGCCCCCTGCTCCGTCAGCGTGCTAGTCAACAGATTAAAGCTGCTGTCATAAAGCAGATATTGCCCCCCTTCCTGCTCTTCACGCGCTTCGACCAATAAACGATTGATATCGCTAATAGGAAAGCTCAGCACCAGCACGCCATACCAATATTGCTGATAGTCCAGCGGCACGCTGGCAGCGACGAACCCGCGTGTTACGCTGCCCTGGCGCGCCTGATCGGTATACCAACGAACGCCACGGGCCCGATTTTCCTGCTGTTGCTGTCCCCGAAACCAAGGGCGCATCAGCAGGCGATAATAGGTCGGAACGATCTTTTCTTCACTCTCCACCGGGTTTGTCGAGATATAGAAACCGGCGCGAGAAACGTAATACGCCTGGCGCGGCAACATGGAAGCATTAGCGGAGAGACGGAACAGATAGCCGAGCTCCATCGCCGCGGTCAGTTCCGCAGGTAAGCGTTCATCATCACGGTTGAGGAGATCGCTTTGATTAACAAAATAATCGGATACGCCATAAATGGGCAGCGTGCGCGTATTATCAAGGCCGATTTGCCACTGCGACTGTGTGCGCCGGAGTCCGAACTCCTGCTGTACATTATTCAGTACTTTAAAACCGAGCGGCGTTTGTAGCGCGGCCTGCATGCCGTTGCGAAAAAAAAGCAGCCGATCCACACCACTCTGCATTTGCATGTCCAGCGCGTTACTGACATTTTCCAGCTCGCTGCGCTGGCTGGCGACGTAAGCTCCTTGCAGGACGATCACTTCTCGCCAGGTCAAAATCGTGGAGCACACCATGACAATCAGAAAGCAAAGGTTAACCACCCGTGCCGGGAGAAAATAACGCTTCAGAGTAATAAACGACCTCGGTTGTTTCACGACGCTGTTCTGCCGCACACGAGCTCCCTGGAATTCAGTCTGTATAGCCGCAGTCGATCTTTAGCACTGGCGTCGAATGGAGAACAATAAAAACGCCCAGCAATAGCCGGGCGTTTCTACTGGGTTACACCTGCTCGTGTGCCCTTTGTCTGTCGCCAGGCATCAGTTCATCTTCACGAAAGGCTTCCCGTTTGACCCCGTAACCGTCATACCATCGGCACTCCACCATACCGCTGGAGTAGCCGGTAACGATCATGCGCGGACCACCCTCTTTTGGTATTACTTCATCGCTGACCAAAAAGACCATCACTGCCTCCTGTATCAGGGCGAAACTTTTTCACATTAGACGAAGTTTGCGGGTTTTGCATAATCACTACGGCGAGATTTTACTTCGCCGCACCACGCAGATGCGTAACCCCTTTAACGACGGCCATGACCACCGCGCCAATGGCGAATCCCAACAGCAAATTAGCGATAACCGGTATCAGGGTCTGCAGCAACGCGTGCTGACCGGCCGCGAAATTCGCGATCGCATGGTGCAGCGGCGTTATGCCATGCACCACAATACCGCCGCCAACGAGGAACATCGCCAGCGTGCCGACCACGCTTAAGGTCTTCATCAGCCAGGGAGCCAGAACAAGCAGCCCTTTGCCCATCCCCTGCGCCAGCGCGCCTTTCCGTTCTGCCAGCCAGTAACCCATGTCATCGAGCTTGACGATAATCCCCACCAGGCCATAAACACCGATGGTCACCAACAACGCAATGCCCGATAAAACCAGCACCTGGTTGAGCAATGGCGAGTCGGCCACGATACCGAGCGTGATGGCAACAATCTCTGCCGATAAAATAAAATCGGTACGGACAGCGCCTTTGATTTTGTCTTTTTCGAACTGCTGCGGATCCTGTGCGGCCAGCGCCTCCAGCCGATGCTGCCGGGCTTCAGGGGTCTCTTTATGCTTACGTGCAGCCAGGGTGTGCAGCACTTTTTCCACACCCTCGAAGCACAAAAACGCGCCGCCGACCATCAACAGCGGTGTAATAGCCCACGGGATAAACGCGCTGATCAGCAAAGCCAGAGGCACAAGAATGACCTTGTTGAGCAGCGATCCGCGCGCCACACCCCACACTACCGGCAGTTCACGGTTGGCGCGAACGCCGGTTACTTGCTGCGCATTTAACGAAAGATCGTCTCCCAGCACACCGGCAGTTTTCTTCGCCGCCAGTTTGCCCATCACGGAAATGTCATCCAGCAAGGTGGCAATGTCGTCAAGCAATGTTAATAAACTACTTCCTGCCAAAATTTCTTCCTTTTCAGAGTTATCACTAAATAAAGTGCAGTATGCAGTAAAAAATCTATGGCGAGAATCACCCCATAGTGTCAACAAAAATTTAACAGCTTCTGCCGAATTAACCACTCGCAAGACGTATAGTTTTGACGTTTACTATAAGCCTCGTATCTTTTGTTGTGGTGGTTTATGCGTTTCAGGCAAGTTTTACCGCTTATTGGAGCGTTGTTTGCGCTCTACATCATCTGGGGTTCTACCTATTTTGTTATCCGCGTCGGCGTCGAAAGCTGGCCGCCCTTCATGATGGCTGGCATCCGCTTTTTATCTGCGGGTATCGTGCTGATAACCATTCTGTTGCTGAGCGGCCATAAACTGCCGCCGCTGCGCCCAATGCTCAATGCGGCGCTGATTGGCGTATTGCTGCTCGCTGTCGGTAACGGCTTTGTCACGGTGGCGGAACATCAGAATGTCCCTTCCGGCATCGCTGCGGTCGTCGTGGCGACCGTACCACTGTTTACGCTGTGCTTTAGCCATTTTTTTGGTATCGCGACGCGAAAGCTTGAGTGGGCTGGAATTGCTATTGGCCTGGCGGGGATCATTTTGCTGAATAGCGGCGGAAACCTGAGCGGTAATCCATGGGGCGCAGTCATGATCCTCATCGGCTCGCTAAGCTGGGCGTTTGGTTCGGTGTACGGTTCGCGGATTGAACTCCCGGGTGGGATGATGGCGGGCGCGATTGAAATGCTGGCCGCCGGGATCGTGTTGCTGGCCGCCTCAGCTCTGAGCGGCGAACACCTTAGCGCCATACCGCCGCTGTCCGGCTTTTTCGCCGTCGGCTATCTGGCGCTGTTTGGCTCTATCATCGCTATTAGTGCCTATATGTATCTGATCCGCAACGTGTCACCGGCATTAGCAACCAGCTACGCCTATGTGAACCCGGTGGTGGCGGTACTGCTGGGCACGGGCTTTGGCGGCGAACATCTCTCTTCCGTTGAATGGCTGGCGCTGGGGATCATTATCCTGGCTGTGGTACTGGTGACGCTGGGCAAATATCTCTTCCCGCCGCGCCCGGCTGTTACGCCTTGCGTGGAGAAGTAATCGCCATCGCATGAATCCCCTGAGTGTCGATCTGCGCGGTTTGTTGCCCCTCGCAGATCCACTCTTCCAGCCGCTCGCTCAGCGCCCCATCGCTCAGTTTAAGCTTGCCGCGCAATGCGCACTCCCACACCACCAGCACCCGCCAGCCCTGTTCAAGCAGCAATGCGCAGTCGCGCGCATCACGCGCCACATTTTTGCCGATTTTTTCCAGCCAAAAATCCGTACGCGTGGCCGGAATCTTAAACAGATAGCAGTTATGGCGATGCCAGTAACACCCGTGAGTGAAGATCACACAGCGATACTCATCCAGCACAAAATCAGGGCGACCTGGTAACGCGGCATCCTGTACGCGAAACGCCAGATCCAGCGATTGCAGGCAGGCGGCCAGCCGTTTTTCGATGGCCGTATCGCGCGTAGCGATTGCCCGCATATTCTTACTGCGCGTCGCTTTGTCATGAACATCCGCCATCTCTTTTCTCCCTTAAGTTGCTGAGGTACGAAAGCGCCGTAGCACCTCATCATCAATCCGTTGATGATCGCCCTGGAGTTCCGCGCTCAGTTTCGCCATGTAATGCACCAGAAAATCGGCGTTATGCGCAGCCAGCTCCCGCCCTTTTGCTGTCTGCATGGTGGCAGGCAGCTTCAGTAACTTACAGCGAAAATGATCGAGGGCGTAGGCTTTGTCGTCCAGTTCCCGCTCTGCGGCAAAGGGATCGTTGCCGTCAAAGAGCGCCGCGCCCATCGAACCGGAGACAGCAAACACGCGGGCCAGACCAATCGCGCCAAGCGATTCCAGCCTGTCCGCGTCCTGAACGATTTTGGCTTCCAGCGTGAGCGGTGCGATACCTGCGCTAAAGCTGTGCGCTTCAATGGCATGACGCACGGCTGGCACCGAGCCTGCGGGAAAATCAGGGAAGTCATTGGCCAGAATTTCAGCGGTTTTTTGCGCCGCCAGTACCGAGGATTGATGGCGTTGCGGGTGGTTTTTCGCAAAGCTGACAATGTCATGGAAATAGCAGGCAGCCAGCACCACCAGCCCATCAACCTGCTGCCCCAGCATCAGCGTCTGCGCGGTTTTCCACACCCGGCGAAAGTGCGACACATCATGGGCTGCATCAGCATGATTAAAGTGTTGCGTCACCCATTTATCGAAACGGTGTTGCCAGTCAGATAAATTCATTGTGCGTCCTGTCGATGAAAAGTCATTACCATAACATCTTCAGGCATCAGGATCGCGTGGGCGAGTATACCAGGCAATCGCGCCGAGTATCGCTCCCACCACGCCAAGCACCAGTACGCTGCTGAAGCTGTTGAACCCATCCGCGCTGGCTGCGCCCCTTGCGCCATTCGCGTTGCCCGAAGGCGGTCCAGGCAACCAGATATCGTTCAACAGGCTCCAGATAAACCAGACACAAAAAATCCAGAAAACCCATAACGCCAGCTTTCCCCCCAGACTTCGTTTCGCTTTATCTTCCATAATGTCGTTTTCCGCGCTGTTAAGGGTGAAAAGGAAAAGCTTCTTTCAATACGAATGTGACTACTTTCACATCATATCCCCAGAAAATGAATTTTAAAGATATATCAGCTTTATTTATATATTTTACTGTCACACGTCAGCTCGCCCTGTTTTGGTGCAAAGAAGTTCGTAAAAATAAACAGAATAAAAAAACAAAGTGCTTTAGTTTTATTTAAGGCTAAAAAATTAGTTTTCTTATTACAAAAACTGTGTAATTATCCTGACTCGTTTGTTATCCACCTTCCTTTCTTTATTTTTTACTGTCGCTCCTGTTTGACTTGTCCGATATTTATATGTCGGACTTTTTTCTTCTTATTAAAATAACCAACATCAATACCAATAACCCCTGAATTTACAGAAACCATAAATTTAAAATAACAATTAAAAACAAATGGTTGCAATGGTTCGCGAATCATAATCACATCGTGTAAAAACAGAATACCTACGATATTTCTCATTTTTATTACCTGACATCGCAGATAATTAAGGAAAAACAGGGAATAATCCTACTCAGCCCATCATGACGCTAAACATATTCTCAGACACCATGTTATTTATTGTACAAATAATTAATGGGAAAATATCATCCGGAATTATTTCTACACATAACACGACTAACGCGTAACGCTAAGGGTGCTCATCATTGAGAAACCGATCGGCAAACCTGGGCAGGAGCGACAAACAGCGGAAGTGATCCCCGATCGCACGCGCACAAGACAACGGTGACATCCGCCACTGTCGGGTTTCATTCGAAATGCGACTTGCCCACGCAGACAGCAGAATTCAGGCCGGAGCTTTACAGACCGATAACAAATAATATTGCACAAAATAGTGTGACTCTGTTCAATCCGCAATCTGCGCAATAGTGTTATTTATGCACAATCGTTTTTATATGAAGCAATTAAATTATGAACGCATATGAATTACAGGCATTACGCCATATTCTCGCGATGAGCATCGAAGAGTGCGCAACCTGGATTGCACCGGATAATACGGCAGCAGAGTGGCAGGCATGGGAAAAGGGAGAAAAAGCTATCCCAGCGGATATTGTTGAAAAATTGCAGGCGCTGAGAAAAAAAAGGCAATCGCATATTAACGCTCTCATCCAACGAATAAACAATCGCATTGGCAATAATACGATGCGTTTTTTTGTGGATTTGGCTGCGTTTCGGACGGTATATCATGATGGGGATTATCTGGACTGGAAGGTTTATCAGTCAGTGGCCGCCGAACTCTATGCGCATGATCTGGAACATCTGTGCTAAAGACGTTTGTCTGCTGACACCGCCAACGATCCATTTCACCTTCACGCCGTAAATAAAATGAAAAACACCTATCTCTCGACTGCCCTGGGTCTTTATCTGAATTACCTGGTGCACGGCATGGGGGTCATTTTAATGAGCCTCAATATGTCTTCGCTCGAACTCCAGTGGCAGACCAATGCAGCAGGAGTTTCTGTTGTTATTTCCTCACTCGGTATTGGCCGGCTAAGCGTTTTGCTCTTCTCCGGAATATTGTCGGACAAATTTGGCCGTCGACCATTTATTATTCTCGGCATGCTTTGCTATCTCGCATTTTTTTTCGGCATCATCAACACACACAGCATTGTTGTGGCTTATGCGTTTGGCTTTTTAGCCGGGATCGCCAACAGTTTCCTCGACGCAGGAACCTATCCCAGCCTGATGGAAGCATTTCCGCGTTCCCCCGGCACGGCGAATGTGCTGATCAAAGCGTTTATTTCTGCGGGGCAGTTTTTATTACCGATGATCATCAGCCTGCTGGTATGGGCGGAAATCTGGTTCGGCTGGTCCTTTCTGGTTGCCGCCGCCATTATGATCCTCAACGGCCTGTTTTTACTCCGCTGCACCTTTCCCCCTCACCGCGCGCGCAAATCGCCACCGGTCGCAGACAGCACGCTTAAACACCACTGCTCCGTTATCGATCTGGCCAGTTACACATTGTATGGCTATATCTCAATGACCACTTTTTACCTTATCAGTCAGTGGCTTGCGCAATACGGTCAGTTTGTTGTCGGCATGTCGTATACCGAGTCTATCAAACTGCTCAGCGTTTACACCTGCGGTTCGCTGCTCTGCGTTTTCATTACCGCTCCACTGGTACGGAAAACCGCCAGAACCATGGCGTTATTAGTGCTGTACACTTTTATCTCGTTTGTTGCCTTGCTGACGGTATGTCTGCATCCCAGCGTTGGGATGGTGGTGATTTTTTCGTTTGTTATTGGTTTCTCCTCCGCAGGTGGCGTCGTACAAATTGGCCTGACATTGATGGCCGCCCGTTTTCCTTACGCCAAAGGAAAAGCGACCGGTATTTATTACAGCGCGGGAAGCATTGCTACTTTTACCATCCCATTAATAACGGCACGCCTCTCTGAGCACAGTATTGCCGATATTATGTGGTTTGATACTGCCATTGCGGCTATCGGTTTTCTGCTGGCACTTTTTATTGGTTTACGCAGCCGTATGGCATCCAGGCGCTCGGTGAATATGGCACCTGTCGCCGAATAATCCTCCCGATGCAATATTGTTGATGCGCTTGTGCAAAATAATACGGACGTTATTTAGCGACACAATTGATATCGTTCAGAACGATATAAAAACCATTTCACTTCACATTTTATCATGCAATAAACCTGGCAAATTAAGCGCCATACTATGTATGGCCGAATGTTGAAAGAACGTAAAGTAATATCTAAACTCGCGGCCAGATATCACAGTAAGCGCTGCGGGAGAAAAAATTTAAAATCTGCACGGAGCTGTGAAAAATGTCTCAGAATAAGGCTTTCAGCACCCCATTTATCCTGGCGGTAATCTGTATCTATCTTAGTTATTTCCTGCACGGCATTAGCGTTATTACGCTGGCGCAAAATATGACATCTCTGGCGGCGAAATTTTCCACCAACAACGCGGGCATTGCTTATTTAATTTCGGGTATCGGTCTGGGTCGTCTGGTCAGTATTCTGTTCTTTGGCGTTATTTCCGACAAGTTCGGTCGCCGGGCCGTTATTTTATTGGGCGTCGTATTGTATATGCTCTTTTTCTTTGGCATCCCCTCCAGCCCGAACCTGATGGTGGCTTTTGTTCTGGCTGTCTGCGTCGGTGTCGCCAACTCGGCGCTCGATACCGGAGGCTACCCGGCGTTGATGGAGTGTTTTCCGACAGCGTCCGGCTCGGCGGTGATTCTGGTAAAAGCGATGGTTTCTTTCGGGCAGATGCTCTACCCAATGATCGTCAGCTACATGCTGCTTAATGATATCTGGTACGGCTATAGCGTCATTATTCCCGGTGTTCTGTTTGTCCTGATCACGTTGATGCTGTTGAAAAGCCGCTTCCCCGGCCAGCAGGTCGATGCCAGCGTCGCCAAAGCGCTGCCGCAGATGAACAGCAAACCGCTGCCGTGGCTGGAAGGCATTGCCTCGGTATTATTCGGCGTTGCAGCCTTCTCCACCTTTTACGTCATCGTGGTATGGATGCCGAAATATGCCATGGCATTTGCCGGAATGGCGGAAGCCGACGCCCTAAAAACCATCTCTTACTACAGCATGGGATCGCTGCTGTGCGTGTTCATCTTCGCCGCACTGTTGAAGACAAAAGTACGTCCTGTCTGGGCCAACGTCTTTAACGCCGGGCTGGCGGCTATTACAGCAGCTGTTATCTATTTGTTCCCGTCGCCACTGGTGTGCAATGCCGGTGCGTTTGTTATCGGCTTTTCCGCAGCGGGCGGCATCCTGCAACTGGGTGTGTCGGTGATGTCTGAGTTCTTCCCGAAGAGCAAAGCCAAAGTCACCAGCGTCTACATGATGATGGGCGGGCTGGCGAATTTTATTATTCCGCTGATTACGGGGTATCTCTCTAACATTGGACTGCAGTACATCATCTTGCTGGATTTCTTCTTCGCACTGCTGGCCTTCCTCACCGCCGCCATTGTCTTCGTCCGTTACTACCGCGTCTTCAATATTCCTAAAAACGATGTGCGGTTCGGCGAACGGTATTTTCAAAAAACAGCTTCCGTTCACGATAAATATTCAAGGAGTCTATGATGGATGTAACTGCAAAATATGAACTGATTGGCCTGATGGCCTACCCTATCCGGCACAGTCTGTCTCCGGAAATGCAAAATAAGGCGCTGGAAAAAGCCGGGCTGCCTTTTACCTATATGGCATTTGAAGTCGATAATTCGACATTCGCCAATGCCATTGCCGGGCTGAAAGCCTTAAAAATGCGCGGCACCGGCGTCTCCATGCCGAATAAACAACTGGCGTGCGAGTATGTGGATGAATTAACCCCGGCGGCAAAACTGGTTGGCGCTATCAATACCATTGTCAACGATGATGGCTATTTACGCGGCTACAACACCGACGGTACCGGACATATCCGCGCCATCAAAGAGAGCGGTTTCGACATCAAAGGCAAAACCATGGTACTGCTGGGTGCCGGAGGGGCATCAACCGCGATTGGCGCACAAGGTGCCATTGAAGGGCTGAAAGAGATTAAACTGTTTAACCGCCGGGATGATTTCTTCGAAAAAGCCGTCGCCTTTGCCCGTCGCGTCAACGAAAACACCGATTGCGTGGTAACCGTGACAGACCTTGCGGATCAGAAAGCGTTTGCCGCTGCCCTTGCTACCGCAGACATCCTCACTAACGGCACCAAAATCGGCATGAAGCCGCTGGATGATCAAAGCCTCATCAGCGATATCAGCCTGCTTCGTCCGGGTCTGCTGGTCACCGAATGCGTGTATAACCCGCATATCACCAAACTGTTGCAGCAGGCGCAGCAAGCCGGGTGCAAAACCATTGATGGTTACGGCATGTTACTGTGGCAAGGGGCTGAACAGTTCAAACTGTGGACCGGTAAAGAGTTTCCGCTGGAATACGTGAAACACGTCATGGGCTTCGAAGCCTGAAAGACCGTTGAATAAGAGGTACTGAATGAAAACGGTAAGCGTAAAAAATCTCGTGATTGGCAAAGGAGCTCCCAAAATCATCGTCTCGCTGATGGGGAAAGATATCGCCAGTGTTAAATCGGAAGCGCAGGCCTATCGTGACGCGGACTTCGATATCCTGGAGTGGCGTGTTGACCATTTCAGCAATGTCGCCTCCATTGATGCTGTGCTGGAAGCGGTATTTGTCATCCGCAATGCAATAGCGGATAAACCGCTGCTGTTTACCTTCCGCAGCGCGAAAGAAGGCGGTGAACAGGCGCTATCGGCGGAGCAGTATATTGCGCTCAACCGCGCGGCAGTGGATAGCGGTCTGGTCGATATCATCGATCTGGAGCTGTTTACCGGCGAGGCGCTGGTCAAAGCCATGGTGGAACATGCGCACGCGAAAAGCGTGAAAGTTATCATGTCCAGCCACGATTTCCATAACACGCCACCAGCAGAAGAGATTGTGCAGCGCCTGCGCAAAATGCAGCAACTGGGTGCCGATATACCCAAAATCGCGCTGATGCCGAAGAACAAAACCGATGTGCTGACCCTGCTTACCGCGACGCTTGAGATGCACGAACACTATGCCGACCGCCCGCTTATTACCATGTCGATGGCAAAAACCGGGGTCATTTCACGGCTGGCAGGTGAGGTGTTCGGCTCGGCCGCAACGTTTGGCGCGGTGAAAAAGGCCTCGGCACCAGGACAAATATCCGTTAGCGACCTGCGTATTGCCTTAACGATATTGCATCAGGCCTGAGAGAGTATATTCAGGCGGAACTAAACGTTTTCGCCCTACATTAAATAATGCCCGGACATGAATATTTTCAAATATTCAGCGGACGCGCTCGGCTTTAATTCACGGTTGAATACCGGCGAATAAAGCCAGATATCCGCACCGCACGGACATCCCAGGAGTCATTATGAAACCTGAAAGACCCTCACGCCTCAATGGACGCGTGACTGTACTGTCAGCGCAGGAAGCGGTGGAATATATTCCCGACGAAGCCACGCTGTGCATTTTAGGCGCAGGTGGCGGCATTCTCGAAGCCACCACATTGATCACCGCGTTAGCCGATAAATATAAACAGACGCAAACACCGCGAAACCTTTCCATTATCAGCCCAACCGGACTTGGCGACCGTGCCGATCGCGGGATCAGCCCGCTGGCACAGGAAGGCCTGGTGAAATGGGCACTGTGCGGACACTGGGGACAATCGCCGCGCATCTCCGATCTGGCAGAACAAGGTAAAATTGCCGCCTACAACTACCCGCAAGGCGTATTAACACAGACGCTTCGCGCCGCGGCGGCCCACCAGCCCGGCATCCTTAGCGATATCGGACTGGGCACCTTCGTTGACCCCCGCCAGCAAGGCGGCAAGCTGAATGAAGTCACCCAGGAAGATCTGATCAAACTGGTCGAGATCGATAACAAAGAGTACCTCTACTACAAAGCCATTGCCCCGGACATCGCGTTTATCCGCGCCACCACCTGTGACAGCGAAGGATATGCCTCGTTTGAAGATGAAGTGATGTATCTGGATGCACTGGTACTGGCGCAGGCGGTGCATAACAACGGCGGGATTGTGATGATGCAGGTGCAGAAAATGGTGAAAAAAGCCACGCTGCATCCGAAATCAGTGCGCATTCCGGGTTACCTGGTGGATATCGTGGTAGTGGATCCCAACCAGACGCAGTTGTACGGCGGCGCACCGGTGAACCGCTTTATCTCTGGTGATTTCACGCTCGACGACAGTACGCAACTTACCCTGCCCCTCAATCAGCGCAAGCTGGTGGCGCGCCGCGCCTTATTTGAGATGCGCAAAGGCGCGGTGGGAAATGTGGGGGTCGGTATTGCCGACGGCATCGGCCTGGTGGCGCGTGAAGAAGGCTGTGCCGATGATTTCGTGCTGACGGTGGAAACCGGGCCGGTCGGCGGCATCACCTCACAAGGTGTGGCGTTCGGCGCCAACGTCAATACTCGCGCCATTCTCGATATGACCTCGCAGTTTGATTTCTACCACGGCGGCGGCCTTGATGTGTGTTACCTGAGCTTTGCCGAAGTGGATCAACACGGCAACGTCGGCGTGCATAAATTCAATGGCAAAATTATGGGCACCGGCGGGTTTATTGATATTAGCGCCACCTCACGAAAAATTGTGTTCTGCGGCACGCTGACTGCCGCCGGGCTGAAGACCGAGATTACCGACGGCCAGTTGCGCATTGTGCAGGAAGGCCGGGTGAAAAAATTCATTAGCACGCTGCCAGAAATTACCTTCAGCGGAAAAATCGCCCTCGAACGCGGGCTGGACGTCCGTTACATCACCGAACGCGCAGTATTTACCCTGAAAGAGAACGGTCTCCATTTAATGGAGATTGCGCCGGGCGTCGATCTGCAAAAAGACATTCTGGACAAAATGGCGTTCACGCCGGTGATTTCTCCCGACCTGAAACTGATGGATCCACGCTTATTTATCGATGCCACCATGGGGTTTGTGTTACCCGAAGCGGCCAATTAACAGGAGTACGATAATGGATTTCTCTTTAACCGAAGAGCAGGAACTGCTGCTTGCCAGCATCCGGGAACTCATTACCAGCAACTTCCCGGAAGAGTATTTCCGTACCTGCGATCAGACAGCAACTTACCCACGCGAATTTATGCGTGCACTCGCCGATAACGGCATCTCTATGCTCGGCGTGCCAGAAGAGTTCGGCGGCATCCCGGCAGATTATGTCACGCAGATGCTGGCGCTGATGGAAGTATCAAAATGCGGCGCACCGGCATTCCTGATCACCAACGGCCAGTGCATCCACAGCATGCGTCGTTTCGGCTCCGCTGAGCAGCTACGGAAAACGGCGGAAAGTACGATGGAAACCGGCGATCCGGCGTATGCGCTGGCATTAACCGAACCGGGAGCGGGTTCCGATAACAACAGTGCCACCACCAGCTACACGCGCAAAAACGGCAAGGTTTACCTGAACGGGCAGAAAACCTTCATTACCGGGGCGAAGGAATACCCTTACATGCTGGTGCTGGCGCGCGATCCGCAGCCTAAAGATCCGAAAAGAGCCTTTACGCTGTGGTGGGTGGACGCGAAAAAACCGGGGATCAAAGTTAACCCGCTGCACAAAATCGGCTGGCATATGCTCAGCACTTGCGAAGTGTATCTCGACAATGTCGAAGTTGAAGAGAGCGATATGGTCGGCGAAGAAGGCATGGGCTTTCTCAATGTGATGTACAACTTTGAAATGGAACGCCTGATCAACGCCGCCCGCAGTACCGGCTTTGCCGAATGCGCGTTTGAAGATGCTGCCCGCTATGCCAATCAGCGCATTGCTTTCGGTAAACCAATTGGCCATAACCAGATGATCCAGGAAAAACTGGCGTTAATGGCGGTAAAAGTTGAGAACATGCGCAATATGGTACTGAAAGTGGCCTGGCAGGCCGATCAGCAGCAGTCCCTGCGCACCAGCGCTGCACTGGCGAAGCTGCACTGCGCCCGTACCGCACAGGAGGTGATTGATGATGCCATCCAGATTATGGGTGGGCTGGGTTATACCGATGAAGCGCGCGTCTCTCGTTTCTGGCGGGATGTACGTTGTGAACGCATCGGTGGCGGCACTGACGAGATCATGATTTACATCGCAGGACGCCAGATTCTGAAGGATTACCAGGATTAAAACTGCGCTGTAGCTCCCGGCGCGCCGGGAGCTACAGGAAAATTAATACAGCACTTTTTCCGGCACGTAAAAATCGGACAGATACTCTGATTCAACCACGTTATTTTTAAATTGCCGACGGTAGTCGCTGGGTGAGCAACCACCATGACGCAGAAAGAGCTTGGCAAAATGATCGACGTTTTCGTATCCCACGCGCCAGGAGATTTCGGCCAGCGAATTGTCGGTATTGGTCAGCGCAAATTTGGCTTCCGTCATCCGCCGCTGAATCACATAGTTGATGGGAGAAATACGGTATTCTTTAGTAAATTCGTGACAGATATAACTGACACTGGCGTGAAATTGTTTTGACAACTGTTCGAGCGTTATTTTTTTACGGTAGTTGTTATTCAGATAAACCAGAATATCTTTAATTAACGCATCTTTTTTAATATACCCCTGCTCCGATCGGTAAGCGTTTTTAAAGTTTTCGAAGTACAACACCGTCAGCGCATAAGCAAACGCATCATAGACCGAAGATGTTAATGTATTTTTACTTTGCGGCAACATTACGCTCAATTCATGAAAGATGCTGGTAATCACCTCTTTTGCCTGCCCGGCAGAAATGACCGGACACGAATGCGGTTGCAACAGTTGGTTCTCTTCCCAGCCGCGAAAACGAAAGCCATACAGCGCGCAGGTATAGGTAGTGGCAGGCGCGTTCGCATCGGAAGTGACGGCGTGTAACCGCCCCCGCTCAATCACCACAATATCGTTCTCGTGCGCGACATACAGCGACGAATCAATGATTAATCGTGCAATCCCTTTTTTGACAAAAATAAGCTCAGTTTCATTATCGTGAACATGATGCCCGGATTCCCAGGTTGGGTCATCGCTGATGACAAAGCGCGAAAATCGGGGCGTTTCCCCCTGCACGAAAAGGGGTTCCACGGCATTATCAAAGCATCGCTGATACATGACAACCTCACATGTTAAGAATAAGCCTGAACAAAATAATAAGGGTAAAATAGAGCGACTACTGCGGTTATTCAACACTCCTTCGCTGTTGCAGAACAAGATTATTTGCCCGGCATGCAAGATAATATGTTTACGCCTGAAAATTAATTTCTCTCACTTTTATTTTGCCTGGGCGATCTCACTTTTTTTGCAAGATTGTTAGCAACGAAAACAAATTGTCCCGTCGAAAAGCGCATCCCGCTATCGCACACTGTTTCCAGTCACTTTTTACTTTCCGTCGATATTGGCGCTACGTCCAATATTCGCCCGCGACTCACAGGAGATGCCATGAAAATAATAGCCTGCTTCAAACTGGTACCTGAGGAACAGGACATCGTGGTCACGCCCGACCACGCGCTCAGCTTTGACAATGCGGCAGCGAAGATCAGCCAGTTCGATCTCAATGCTATCGAAGCGGCGACGCAGCTCGCCAGCGATGATGATGAGATTGCCGCCCTGACCGTTGGCGGTTCGCTGCTGCAAAATTCAAAAGTGCGTAAAGACGTACTTTCTCGCGGCCCGGACAGCCTGTTTATGTTGCAGGATGCGCAACTGGAACATGCCCTGCCGAAAGAAATCGCCCAGGCGCTGGCGGCGGCGGCAGAGAAGATGGGCTTCGACCTGATGCTGTTTGGCGAAGGTTCCGGGGATCTCTACGCCCAACAGGTGGGCTTGCTGGTTGGTGAGATCCTGCAACTGCCGGTGATTAACGCCGTCAGCAACATCCAGCGTAACGGCGACAAACTCAGCATTGAGCGCACGCTGGAAGAAGAGGTCGAAGTGATCGAACTGACGCCACCCGCCGTTCTCTGTGTCACTTCCGATATAAACGTCCCGCGCATTCCTTCGATGAAAGCCATCCTTGGTGCGGGTAAAAAACCGGTCAACCAGTGGCAGGCCAGCGACATTGGCTGGAGCCCGTCCTCACCGCTGGCGGAACTGATGGAAATCACCGTACCACCAGCCACCACGCGCAAACACATCATCCTCGACAATGATTCACCCGAAGCGATTGCCCAACTGGCTGAACTCGTGAAAAAAGCCCTCAATTAAGCCCAACGGAGAAGAACACCATGAGTCAATTAACCCATGTCTGGGTACTGAGCGATAACGCAGAACGCTATGCCGAATTACTGTCCGGCGCACGCCTTTGGGGCCAGCAGGTACATGCCATCGTCTATGGCGCAGAACAGGTCAAGCGAGTCCAGTCTCTGGGCGCCGACAGTGTGATAGTGCTTGAACCCCACTCTGAACTGCAACGCATTGAAAATTTCGCTGAGACTCTTGCGGCGCGGATCGGGCAGGACGCTGCCGGTCAGCCATCATTACTGCTGATGGCCGCGACAAAACGGTGCAAAGCGCTGGGCGCGCGGTTGAGCGTGCAATTGAACGTGGCGATGGTTAATGACGCCACGGCTGTCACCATTGCCGACGGCAGCGTCTGTGCGGAACACCGTATGTACGGTGGTCTGGCGTTTGGGAAAGAGAAACTCAACGGCTCGCTCGCCATCATTACCCTCGCATCCGGCGTACTGGAGCCTGCGGCCGCAGATTCGTCGCGCACCTGCCCGGTTGTCACTGCGGACTATATTGCGCCGCGCCACGAGATCCGTTGTCTGGAACGCCGCGCGAAAACGCTGAGCAGTGTGGATCTGAGTAAAGCGAAACGCGTGGTGGGTGTTGGCCGTGGCCTGGCGGCGAAAGATGACCTTGCGATGGTACGAGAACTGGCCAGCGTGCTGGGTGCGGAAGTGGGTTGCTCGCGCCCGATTGCCGAAGGCGAAAACTGGATGGAACGCGAACGTTATGTGGGCGTCTCCGGCGTACTGCTGAAATCCGATCTCTACCTGACGCTGGGGATTTCCGGGCAGATCCAGCATATGGTCGGCGGCAATGGCGCCAAAGTGATCGTCGCCATCAACAAAGATAAAAACGCGCCGATTTTCAATTACGCCGATTACGGCCTGGTGGGCGATATCTACAAAGTCGTCCCGGCCCTGATCGGTGAATTGAGCCACTAAGATACGTATCCCGCAGGCGCTGCGGGAAGGGAGCATAACGCATGTCGGATGAAAAATTTGACGCCATCGTAGTGGGCGCGGGCGTGGCGGGAACGGTGGCGGCTTATGTGATGGCCAAAGCCGGACTGGATGTACTGGTTATTGAACGTGGCAACAACGCGGGCAGTAAGAATATGACCGGCGGCCGACTCTACGCGCACAGTATTGAGCGCATCATGCCCGGTTTCGCGCAGCGCGCGCCCATTGAGCGCAACGTCACGCGGGAGAAAATCTCCTTTTTAACCGATGACAACGCCGTCACCCTCGATTTTCAACGCGAGAAATCTGAGCTCGCGGAGCAGGCCTCCTATACCGTGCTGCGTAGCCGACTCGATCCGTGGCTGATGGAGCAAGCCGAAGAAGCGGGCGCGCAATTTATTCCGGGTGTCCGGGTGGATGCGTTAATCCGTGAAGGCAATCAGGTCACTGGCGTGCAGGCAGGTGATGACATTCTTGAGGCCAATGTGGTGATCCTCGCTGACGGTGTCAATTCGCTGCTGGGACGTTCGCTGGGGATGGTGCCGGCGCCCTCGCCGCACCATTATGCCGTGGGCGTGAAGGAACTGATTAGCCTGTCGACCACGCAAATCGACGATCGCTTTAATCTCTGCGGGAACGAAGGTGCCGCCTGGCTGTTTGCTGGCTCTCCATCGAATGGCCTGATGGGCGGCGGTTTTCTCTATACCAATCGGGAGTCGGTATCGATTGGTCTGGTTTGCGGGCTGGGAGAGATGGGTCAGGCCCGGAAAAGCGTGCCGCAAATGCTGGAGGACTTTAAACAGCATCCAGCTATTCGCCCGCTGATTCAGGGCGGGAAATTGCTGGAATACTCGGCGCATATGGTGCCGGAAGGTGGTCTCGCGATGATCCCGCAACTGGTCGGCGACGGGGTGATGATCGTGGGTGATGCTGCCGGGTTGTGCCTCAATCTGGGCTATACGGTACGCGGTATGGACTTAGCCATCGCTTCGGCGGAAGCCGCGGCCAATACCGCGATTGCCGCCAGAGCGCAGCAAGATTTTTCGGCTCACGCACTTTCGGCCTATAAACGCGCGCTGGAGCAGAGCTTCGTGATGCGCGATATGCAGCATTTCCGCAAGCTCCCTGCCCTGATGGAAAACCCGCGTCTGTTTACCCAGTATCCGCAAATGGTGGCAGGCATCATGAATGATATGTTCACGGTTGACGGTAGCCCGAATCAGCCAGTACGCAAAATGATGATGTCTCACATGAAGAAAATCGGCCTGCTGAATTTACTGAAAGACGGCATCAAAGGGGCGACTGCACTATGAGCCAGGAGAATAACGTTAACGTTGACGTCAAACTGGGCGTCAATAAATTCCATGTTGATGAAGGCCATCCGCACATTATTCTGGCCGATAACCCCAACATTGATGAGTTTCGCAAACTGCTCAACGCCTGTCCTGCCAATCTCTACAAGCAGGATGCGCAGGGCAATATCCATTTCGACTGCGCCGGTTGCCTTGAATGCGGCACCTGCCGTGTGTTGTGCGGGGAAACCATTCTCGAACACTGGAACTACCCGGCAGGGACCTTCGGTGTTGACTTCCGCTACGGTTGAGCCCAAATCCGCCTGAAATTCATGCAAAAACATCCACTACGTTTAACGGTTTATTGACCAGGAAGAGTCCATGAGTGTCACGATAACGTTTAATGCTGAACGTCGGGAAGCGTACCGACGGCAAGGATATTGGGGCGATGCATCGCTGGGCGATTACTGGCACCAGACCCTGCGCGCGATGCCGGACAAACTCGCCGTGGTGGATAATCATGGTGATTCATACACCTATGCGGCGCTTGATCACGCCGCAAGTTGCCTGGCAACATGGTTGCTTAACAGCGGTATTCAACCGGGCGATCGCGTCGCATTTCAGCTACCGGGCTGGTGTGAATTCACGGTGATTTACCTGGCCTGCCTGAAAACCGGCGCGGTGTCTGTGCCGCTGCTGCCCGCCTGGCGTGAAGCGGAACTGGTGTGGGTATTAAATAAATGCCAGGCAAAAATCTTCTTTCCCCCAACGCTGTTTAAGCAGACGCGTCCGGTCGATTTGATCCTGCCACTGCAAAACCAGTTACCCTGGCTACAACGCATTGTCGGCGTGGATAAGCTGGCACCGGCAACCACGTCGCTTAGCTTCCGGCAACTGGTGCAGGAGAACGCCCCACTACATGCACCGCGCGAAGTTCACGGCGATGAACTGGCCGCCGTGCTGTTTACCTCCGGCACCGAGGGAATGCCGAAAGGCGTGATGTTAACCCATAACAATATTCTCGCCAGTGAACGAGCCTACTGCGCGCGGTTGAATCTCACCTGGCAGGATGTGTTTCTGATGCCTGCACCGCTCGGTCATGCAACCGGCTTTTTGCACGGCGTCACCGCGCCCTTTCTGATCGGTGCTCGCAGTGTATTGCTGGATATTTTCACCCCGGAGGCCTGTCTCGCACTGCTGGAGCAACAGCGTTGCACCTGTATGCTCGGCGCCACGCCGTTTGTGTATGACATCTTGTGCGCCCTCGGCAAACAGCCGGCCGATCTTTTATCGCTGCGTTTCTTTCTTTGCGGTGGAACCACTATCCCCAAAAAAGTGGCGCAGGGTTGTCAGCAGCTTGGGATCAAGCTGTTAAGCATTTACGGTTCGACGGAGAGTTCGCCCCACGCGTTGGTGAATCTCGATGATCCGCTGCCGCGCATGATGAATACCGATGGCTATGCCGCTGCCGGTGTGGAAATTAAGGTGGTGGATGAGTCTCGCAAAACGCTGCTGCGCGGTATGGAAGGAGAAGAGGCCTCGCGCGGCCCGAATGTGTTTATGGGCTATCTGGATGAGCCGGAACTGACTGCCAGGGCGCTGGATGACGAGGGCTGGTACTACAGTGGCGATCTCTGCCGGATGGACGACGCGGGCTATATCAGCATTACCGGGCGTAAAAAAGATATTATCGTGCGTGGCGGCGAGAACATCAGCAGCCGCGAAGTGGAAGATGTGCTGTTACAGCATCCGGCCATTGAGGATGCCTGCGTGGTAGCGATGCCCGACGAACGTCTGGGGGAACGCTCATGCGCTTATCTGGTGCTGAAAACGCGGGAGCCGCCGCTACACCTGGAGGATGTGGTGGCTTTTTTCAGCCGTAAGCGGATGGCGAAATATAAATACCCAGAGCGCATCGTCATCGTCGATAAGCTGCCCAGAACATCATCCGGTAAGATCAAAAAGTTCCTGCTGCGCCAGGACATCATCCAGCGGATGAGCAAAGAGAGCGACTGCCCCAGCCCGCAAAGGCGCTACTCGCACTCGTAGCGTTGCATAAGATGATGGTAATAAACGCATCCGTAAATGACGCCTGGTTAACAGATGATGAGCGTCGTTTCTGACCCTGTGGCAACGCGACCTGCCGGTTACGTTGCCACAGGATTTACTGACAAGTAAATGGCACGGGATTGGCGCTATCAGTATCAGAGAGCGGAGAAATGTTCCGTCTTGCCACCTGTATTCTATCCGGTAATAACCGTACGATATTGATTCGGTTGATTTTTGGCACGGGGTGCGACTTGAATGCCGTTTTTCATTACATATCGTGTCCCTTTAAAATCTCTTTTAATATCCCCTTTTATTATCTTGTATTTTCCAGGTGTATAAGAGGTGCCATATTTCAGATCGTAAATATATTGCCCTTTATCACCGGAAGAAGACGGGCCGCTAATATAAGAAAATGAAATCCCATCCCTGAGCATTTTTTCACCAAGCACCCGCAACCATTCTCGCTCGCCAATATGGCAACAATGGAATTTTAATACTCCAATGCGTTTCAAACCCCATAGTTTTAGATAATAAATAAAATCGTCTGTCATTTTTGCATAGCGCAATCCAAACTCAGTCGAATGACTGACGATAATTAATTTATCATTCTCACCCATATCGGCGCAGAAATCCCTTACGAAGCCACCGAACAAAATATCCCTGTAATCTGGATATCTTTTTTTTATGAAAGCATAGGTATCCGGCTCGGTGTACTTGAGATCATCAAGAATAATGCATCTAACCTTTCCATATTTCCACACAGCCGGGATACTTGTCGTCCCATAACGCCTTAAAAAATCAAACATAGCCTCTCCGATTAATAATAAAATGAGCGAAACTGGTAAAAATAAGTTGAACGCGAGAAAAACCCAGGTCAATAAAACAATCAAATTAATATTTAAAGATATTTTTATTTGAGCTTATAAGCACAGAGATAATAAGCTCAGAAACATTTACATACTTCAGTTATTACCTTCAGCCATGGCAACTTCCAGTAATAATGAAAACGATAGTTAATAATAATTGTAAGAAGCAATATTACTGATTGCTACAATTAACATCTTATTTAAAACAGTATTTCTCAGGTCAATATAAAGAAGAGATAAACAGCACGGAACACTCACTGCTGACAGGAAAAAGAGCGAATACAGATCGCTGTTAAGTAACGCAGAGCCAGCGCATAATCATTGTGTTCGGCAGGTCAAATGTGCGGCTTCGCAACGCAAAGACATCAAGGGGAACGCGCGCACTTGCGACGATCAAAATGGTCAAACCAGAGCGAGAGGAATCTGAGGGTAAAAATAATAAATCGCATTACGTTTTATGAGATATGTGCACATGACAGATTTATCCATGATGTGTAACATTCATGAAGTACAAGCGAGGCATTTCCGGAATAAAATCAGTAAGAAACAACCGATTGGGTGAAGTGGCGGAGAGAGGGGGATTTGAACCCCCGGTAGAGTTGCCCCTACTCCGGTTTTCGAGACCGATCTAAACCCTTTTTCTTTCATGTGGTTATATAATTTTGCTGGTATAAACGGCTTTATTCTCACCGCCATAAATCAATCTCTTACAGACTTTCCATGACTTAATATACCAACACTTTCTTGCCTGTTTATCTTAATTGATGAACAGCATCAAATCTGTCGTATCTTGTCCCAGCACACGGAGTGATACGCCTATCTTTCCGTGCTGAACGTCAGCGCCCTGACACGATCAGTCATACATCAAGCCCGGTTTGGCAGATTCAATCAACATGCCTATCTTAAAATCCGGTACCGACGCTGACTCACTTTTATCGAGGAAACTCTAGGGAAATGGCACATCCTGACCAATTCCCTATTAATTAATACATATAGTGTTGACCAACTCCCGCAGCAGGCACTAATTGGACAGGTTTGAAAGTTGTCAGGGCCGTTACGAGTGAGGAACTGACATTGTTGGGTCTGTGCTACATAAATTATCGGGGAGTAGGTAACTAACACTTAGTTGACCACCTAACATTGGTATGCCTCTAAGTTTATGGATTTATGATCCAACATTCCCGGCCAAGCCTCCGATTATGGCAGAAACTAAAGGATGAGTTAAAAATTCCTGAAGTTTTGATTTTGCCGAAGCCTTTTCACTTGGAGATGCATCTGATTTTTCAATATTGGTTATTAGTTCAGCAAGCGATATTTTAAGTTCGGGAGAATTAATTGAATGACCTGCAACATTAAGCTGTCCATTGACATTACCATTGATCGTGAAATTATTCATGACATTATCCTTTAAGTTGATTTTTCTTACTTCGTTCCGGTCTATCAGTTTAATCAGAAGTGAGTACTTTAACTCATCAATTTTACTGCCGCTATTAATATATTGATTAGCCAATTGAACGGAACATTTATTTGTCAATGTCTCAGGTGTTTCATTGTTTCCCTGTAAATCCATAATTAATTCAACAAAAGCTTTTGATTGAGGGATCCAATATTTGATTTGCTGCACTAAATCTAAATCTTTATCCAATTCATCAATACCTTTGTAATTCTTTATGTTCTTCTTGTAATTATCAAAAGTTCGCCAACCATCAGGTATTTTATTTGTTATATATAATAGATTGATTTTCTTATCAATTACCTCTACTTCTTTTTGTATTGCTGTTGTTACACTCGTTGTGACAGTACCCGCTAAAAAACGAAGGTTCTGTTCTGAAAGATGAGATGAGAGCTTTAACACAATTTGCTCTATCCTGTTTAACTCTTCAATTACATTTTGAGGTGTCATTTTTATTCCTCAGTGTAAACTTATCTTATATTTAGCATTATTGCTGAATGTGTTTATAGATCTAATATACTAAGGCTAGCTCGAGGATTGAATCCAGATTACCTACTTCCATCAATCGTTCTTCTTAAAGTATACAATATTTTTTTTAATTTCATAACAGTATGTGAGTTGCTGTTATACAAGTAATCTGTACTGACCAACATGTCCGTTTCTCGCACGAGGCAAACAAGTCTATCTCGCTAAAAGTCTGCTTAGAGGGGGGAGCGGACATTGAATTGATACAGGACCTTTTTTTTATCAAACTATTACGAATTATTTGCCTCTATGTTCCTGTCAATAAAGGGTAATTCCATAAAGGTTAAAATCCTGTCGTTTTAGCTCCCTCTTGCTTGCCAGTTACCGGACCACGGGCAGATCAGAGTAACGTGTCGTGTACCGGGGAGACAGCATATCGCGTTTCATTTGCCACTGTTGCTGTATGCCCTGCCCGGCAAAGTATAAAGTGCCACGACCTTCTTTTTTATTTAGCTCATCCAGAACTTCCATAAGCTTTTCACTGTTCGCGCGCGGCGCGCTGTCGTCAAACAAATTGAGCTGCGCAACGCCCTGGCTGAAAAAGTCGCCCAGCATCACACCCGCCTTCTGATACTGGTGTCCATCCTTCCAGATCCGGTCCAGACAGCGCGTGGCCGCACCAATAATATCTCTGCTGTCCTGCGTGGGGGTGAGAAGTTTTACAGAGGCGCTGTTGCCATAATAAGGCTCGTTTGATGCAAACGGGCTGGTTTTAACGAAAGCAGATATGAACCGGCAGTACTGATGCTCACCACGCAGCTTTTCCGCAGCCCGGCTGGCGTAACTGCATATTGCCTGTCGCATATCCTCGTAATCGGTAATGCGACCGCCAAACGAGCGGGAGCAGACAATTTCCTGTTTTGCCGGTGCGAACTCCTCAAACCCGAGGCATGGCTCGCCGCGAAGCTCCCTGACCGTTCTCTCCAGAACGACGCTGAAGTGCTTACGGATAAACCGGATATCGCTGTCAGCCAAATCCAGTGCCGTTTTGATACCCATAGCGTCGAGCTTTTTTGAGATACGACGGCCTATCCCCCAGACGTCTTCAACCGGAAGCATTGCCATCAGCTTTCGCTGGCGCGCCTGGTTCGACAAATCGAGCACGCCGCCGGTCTGTCGCTGCCACTTTTTTGCCGCGTGGTTGGCGAGCTTCGCCAGGGTTTTGGTTTGTGCGATGCCTACGCCGACAGTCAGATGAGTACGCTTCAGCACTGTAGCCCGTATCTCTCGCCCGAAGTCAGTCAAATCGCGGCAATTCCGCACGCCGGTAAGATCACAAAAGGCCTCATCAATCGAGTATATTTCCACGCGCGGCGACATCTCTTCCAGCGTCGTCATCACCCGGTTTGACATATCCGCGTATAACTCATAATTGCTGCTGAACGCGACGATGCCGTGCCGCCGGAACGCCTCTTTCTGCCTGAAGTAAGGCTCAGCCATGACGACAAATGGCTTCGCTTCGGCGCTGCGGGCAATCACGCAGCCGTCGTTATTCGAAAGAACGACGACTGGCCGCCCTTTCAAATCGGGGCGAAAAACGGTTTCGCACGACGCATAGAAGCTGTTCACATCACAAAGCGCAAACATAATCAGCCCACTGCTTTGACGATAAAAGTCACAACACCGAATATGTCGAGCGTCTCTTCATTCATCACCCGGATCGGGCTGTATGCGGGATTCATTGGGTTAAGCTGAATGGCTGGTCTGAGCTGGAGACGCTTCACTGTGAATTCGCCATCTACTGCTGCGATCACAATGTCGCCATGCCGGGCGGTACGGGAACTGTCGACGACAAGAAGATCACCATCACTGATACCGCCATCAATCATGGAATCCCCCGCCGCCCTGACAAAATACGTCGCGCTGGGATGCAGTACCAGTAGCTCGTTAAGGTCAATACGCTGCTCAACATAATCTGCTGCCGGACTGGGGAAACCGCACTGAACAGGGTCGCTGAAGAGAGGTAGCACGGCAACTGCACGCTGAAAATCTGCTGGTTTGATGAACTGCATAATGTAGTCTCAATTTATACTGTTTTTATATACAGTAGTTTGATTGACGCTACTGATCAATACCGCTTCGTTTGGCGGGAGCCAGAAATTAGCTGGTTTTCTATTGGTGAGAAACAGTTAGGCAGGAGAAATTTTTTTTCATGGCTAAGCCATGCACATCATGCTCCTGACTGGATTGTATTCAGTTTCTTTTCAAGCTCATCAATGCGGGACATAAGCGCAAGAATGGCCTCGTGATGCAACGCGGCCGCAACGCCTGAAGTGTCCACGCCAAGAACGCTTTCGACGACTGTGCCATCAGTTAACGTCCTGTCCTGTCCCACATAAACGCTACCCGGAAAAACCTTCTGCACGTCCTGAGCGATAAAGCCAAGACCACCGGCATAACCGTCGAGACGATCCCACGACACGCCGCGTAGTTGCGTCATTTTATCCAGCGGATCAGCGATACGCTGGATATTGGTTTTAATACGCTCATCCGAGTTATTCACCCACTGTCCGGGGGCGGTTGCGTTACCACCACCGTCAAAGCTGAATGTCGCGCCGCGAACATAGGTACCTGTTGAAGAAAGTAACGCAACATTAATTGCACCAACTGTATTTGTGTTACCCCATGTATATGCACTTTGTAATGACACAATCGCCCGATCTACGTTCGCAATCTGGTGAGTTGATTCAACTGGCGCACCATAAAGAATTGTTCCCGTTGATGGTTCAGCGGCCGATTTACGGCGTCCCGTTAACGTGCCAACAACCTGTGTTGCCGATGATATTTCACCGCCAGTTTTACCGGCAACCGTCATAAGCCTGCTATCACTACCTTCGCAAAAAGAGCCGGCAATGGTGCCAAATGGGTTATTTAACCCAGTACCGCCCTGCGCTTTTGATAGCGGCGTCGTCAGCCCGGCCAGGCTGGTAATGTCGCTGTTCGCACCCTTTGCGGCTTTATTGCCGACATCACTGGACAGGCTGTTAAGGGACGCGGTTATCCCACCCCAGGCCGGACCGGTGAATGTGCTCTGGTCCGGCAATTTAACCGTGATGGTACCGCTGCCGGTGAAAAGCTGCTGCCAGTTCTGCTTGTCGTAATTCAGCCCGCGCAGGGCTTCGGTGTTCTGTACCACCATCGCGGCAGAGACAAGACTCATTGCAATTCTCGGCAGTGCGTACCAGCCAGCACCAGACTGAGTTGCTCCTGTAAAGAAATCCACTAATGTTATTGACGTATTACTGTTTACAGATAAGACAGGCAACGTATACGCCAGCCCTCCGGCAGTAGTAACAATGTGATCCCCGGCGGCCAGTTCTGTAAGAAACGACGTTCCGTTACCGACTACTGCTGTGGAATTATGTGTTAGGGTGATTGTTCCTGCGGACATATTGGCTCCGGACAATAAAAAAACCGCCGAAGCGGTTTCCTGTTATTTGATTTCTGCTATTTGCAGGTTGAGGAAGTAAAGTTATTTTTGTTTACCCATCGCCAGTTAAACGGGTCACCCGCTTTATATTCAGTCTGGTTTGCAATGACACGCACACCATAAATCTGCACCGTCTGAGGAAAACCACCCAGCATTGCAGTTGCCTGACATACGGGCTGTTGTTTTTCCAGAAGAGGGGCTGAACAGCCTGATAAAATAATTGCCAGTAAAAAAACAGAAAACACAGCTTTCATTTAATTATCTCCGGAGGTAATTGTTAATTAAATTACCCCTGCCGGGAAAATACTGAAAATAGATTTAACAGATCAATTAAAAGAAAACGATCGATTAAAACGATCAAATTAATCATAGGCATCTGTTTTTATCGCGATGATTGCATTCCCGTTATTTGTATTACCCACGACTGAACCGGAAGCGTTACTGCTGGAAGCCGCGCTTATTCTGGAAGTTGAACCATTGTATCGACATCCGGTGTACGCGGTAGCTGCAATTACCTGCGGTTGGCCCTGCACCATTACCTGTATCAGCGTTGAACCCAGAATACCGGGACACACGGCATAGCTTCCGCTCAGTGTCTGGTCTATGTTTATGCCGCCGTTGCTGCCTGGTGTACCGATTGTAACCAGATCACTTAACACCCGGCTTTCGTTGGTTAATACCAGCTGGCCAGCAACATCCCATATTGCGAACCCCCATTGCGGCAGGGTCTGAGGGAAAATAGCGAAGATGTAAGCGGTCAGCCGATGGGCTTGCCCATAAGGATTACCTGAACCGACCATTATGTTGCTTCCGGACCTTATTGCACTGACGTATGTCGGCTGGGCTGTGTCACTTGTCCGGCAGAAAGCGATGGCTGGATATGACGCGTCCAGGGGTATCGATGCGGATGCGCCGTGAGCTGTCCCGCCAGCAACAGAATCCACCACCACTTTTCTGTATAAACAAAAAGGGGTGGATTGCGGCGTTACAAATGGATTTCCATTATCCATCAATATCATCGCCCCATAATCAGCCATTTAAATTTTCTCCATAAAAATGACAAGTTCACATTCCGATGCGGGGTAATTGCCGACTCCGGTATCGCTGGCTGGCTGAATGGTAATGGTATTGCCAGAGGCTGTTATCCGGCGAGCTACCCCCACGGCCCCTTTGTCAAGGGAGGGAACAAAATTGACTTTCATTCCTGCCGGGACAGTAAATGAATATGTTCCGGTGGTCTGTCCCTGTGAAAGCTTAATAATCCCCACCACTGAAACAGGCTTAATGCCATAGTTATTCGGGACGCCGTTAGCGTCCCATGTCTGTATCCCCCACGCCATCAGAACACCCCGGTTAATTTCCCGACCTGAACACGCAATACGCCATTTCCGTCTTTAACACTCTGGGTGACGTTCGTTATCTTCATCGCGCCCTCACCAGACACTGCACCATTCATCTCAAACGTCCCATCAGCTTTCATGATTGTGCCGGTCTGGCCCGCGACATAATTAGAAGAGCGGAGTTCGCCAATTTTCGCGAGAGTGATAGCCGCGTACTGAATGAAGGCATCGCTGATAAATACCTGCCCGTTGACCACCGCGAACGGTGAATACTGTGTGTCGCCGCTGCCGCTCATCAGTACAAACTGATTGGCATTGAAGCCCACCCGCGTGACCACTGGCTGACCAGCCTGCGCCAGCACGGCAATCGACATTCCGGCGTTATACATCACGCCGTTTATCCTGACGCCGGTCTTCAGCGTATAGATAGCCGTTGCGCCGTCGCCATCCACCACCGCCGTAAGTTTGTCCTCCAGCGCTGCGGTGACATCGCCAATCTGTGCCTGCACCTGGGTGGACAGTTCAGCCAGCGCATTATCGACGTCGGCAATCGTGGTTTTCACGACCAGAATGTCAGCACGCACCTCACCGTATTGCGCCCACTGGTGCTCAACGGCACTGTGGGCAGCCAGCGCATCCTGCATGATCCCTTCAAGGTTAGTGTTAATGCCGCTGGTCAGCCGGTCGCCGTCGGCAGATGTGAGGAAGCCATCACCAATCCCCTCCAGATAGTCAGCGGCCTGGTCGTTTGCCATCCCCCGGATCCAGTCGGTATAACCCGATTCGTTGCCGGTTTTATCGACCAGTTGCGCGCGGTACCAGAATTCCTGCCCGGCTTTCAGTCCGAGCTGGGTGTATTCTGCCTGCGGGTAAGGCACATCGGAGAGCAGCAGCGGATCTGAAAAATCACTGTTGGCCGTGTACTGAATTTCCGTTTTCAGCGTGTCAGCGGTGTTGGCCGGGAATCCCCAGTTGAGACGGATACCCCAGTTAATACCTGTCGCCATAAAACCAACCGGCTTCGGCGGGTTGCCTTCTTTTCCGGTCAGCGTCGTTTCGGTTGAGTATCCCCAGCCACTGGAGATTTCTGCGGCGTTAATGGCGCGCACGCGCACCAGATAGCGTCCCGCATAAATCCCCGGCACTTCAAACGAGGTGGTGGAGCTGCGCGGCACGTTCACCCAGTTGCCCTCATTGCGGCGCCACTGTGCTTCATACGCGATCGCATTGGCCGTATCAGACCATGACACACGCATGGTCTGGACGCTGATCCCCTGATTCACCACAGAATAACTGCCGATCACGATATCATCGGGCGCGGCCTGGCTGCCCGGTGGCACGACACTGACAGGACGACTGTCGATAATGGCTCCGGTATCAATGCGGGCATATTTGTCCGGATCGTGCGCCGCGCCGGTAATGGCAAACGTGCCATCATTATTGTCAGTGACACTGACCACCCGGTACTGCTGGGCATACAGCTCGTCGGATTCCACAATCCAGACGCTTTCCGCTTCCGGCGTTTCGCTGTAAGCGGTGGTCACCGTGACCACTTTTCCATTAACGCTCTGAATGGTGCGGCTCTGTGCAGCACCGGAAGGCAGGTTGAGAATCAGCCGATTACCGGCAACAGCATCTGGCACCCTGTCCAGGGTGATCAACCGGCCATTTACCGCACTGATACGCCCGCCGGTAACTTTTCCCGACAGGTTCTCGTCGGCCACAGCGATGATGTAGCCAGGTTGTGGGATCATGCCATCCAGCCCAACGGAGAAAGAAACCACCCGGTCTTTGTTGTTGGTGAGGATCCCCCAGCGCCCTTTGCGGTTCGCTTCTGACTGGCGGGTACAGCCGATCGCTGTCATCTCAAGCTGGTTAAAGCCTTTATAGCGGGAGACCAGTTCCTGCTCAAACACCGGCTCCATTGCATCAGCATAGCCATTATCCGGATCGGAATATGAAACCAGCGCGCTGGTATAGCGGCTTTTCGTCGTGCTGCTGCTGTAGCTGAATCGGCCATCGATGACGTTTGCTTTAGTGTAGCTGTAGTCGACATCGCGCGGCATATCCGCCAGGGTAACAATCTGGTTACCGCCCCAGTAGGTCATCCCGCGAAAGATAGCAGCGAAGTCACGCAACACCGTGTAAGCATCGTTGCGATCCTGGACATAGACGTTACAGATATAACGCGGCTCAGTGCTGGTGCCGCCTTTACCATCCGGCACCGGCGCATCGCAATACTGCGCCACCTGGTAGAGTGTCCATTTATCGATGTTTTCAGCCGTCAGGCGATCGCCCAGTCCGAAACGGTCAGAGACGACCAGATCGTAAAAAATCCAGGCCGGATTATCAGTCCATGCCCATTTAAAGGTACCGGACCACGTACCAGTATAGGCGCGCGTTTCCGGGTTGTAATTGTCCGGCACGCGGATCACGCGGCCGCGGGGCTCGCAGGAAATCTGCGGAATAGAGCCGTTGAACTGGCTCGAGTCAAATTCGATATAGAGCAGCGCAGTGTTGGGATAGCGCAGTTTGGCGTCGATAACTTCCGTGTAGCTCTGGAGCGTCATCGTGTCGCCGATTTTGGCGCTGTTGGCATCAGCGGTAATTTTCCTTACCCGCACCGTCCAGGATGCGGCACCGGAAGGCAGATCGATACGGTGACTGCGCTCGTAGCCTGATGTGGTTTTCCCGCTGACGGCGGTGTTTATTTTCGTGACAAAGGCCCCTCCATCCACCTGCAGATCAATCGCGTACTGAACCTGGTTACCCACCAGATCGCCGTCATCTTCTTGTTTAAAGAGCGACGCCCATTTCAGGCGCAGGCGTACCGCAGAAAGCTGAGAGTTGGTAAAGGTGTGTGTCCAGGCCACTGAGCTTTTAATCTCGATACCGGCGCTAATCTCGTTCTCCGTACCCGGAATGCCCTGGATATAACTTTGCGCCTGGTCGCCCGGGCGAAACTCCCAGGTCACCCCACTGAAATTCGACGAGCCGTTGGCATTCAGCAGCGGCGTGCCGTCGAGAAAAATACTCTGCCCGGTAAGTTGCCCGGAAAACTCGCCCTCACCCAGCGCGACAAGGATCTTCGCCTTCGCGACAGACTGGAGATCGTCAGGCTGTTCTGTGGGCGTGCGGGAACTGGAGCTGCCGCCTTTGCGCCCCTGAATTTTCTTGTTTGCCATATTACGCCCATAAAAAAACCGCCATATGACGGTCATTGAATCGGTAGACTTAATCCCAGGATTCGTTACTTGCACATTCATCAAGAGTTGAAGCGATTATCTTCTTTTGCTCCGGTGTGAACGTTTTCCAAATTAGCTGCAATGCCTCTGATGCGTAGTTGTGCCAGTTGTGAACTTTCCCTCCGGAAGCCCATTCTGGGTTTTCCCAGTCAAGGCAAGAGGCATCATTCATGGCAAAATCAATAGCTGTCTGTGCCACCTGTTCAGCATCGTCCTTGCCACTAGATTTGGTGGTGACCGAGTCACATATGACATAACCATTTAGTAATTTCATTGCAATACATCCTCGCTGACGCGGTTTAAGCAAAGGCTTACCATCTCATTTCCACAATAAAAAAACCGCCCGGCAGCGGTGATTAAGCGGAGAGGATTTTATTGCTGGTCTTCGACGTAAATACCGGCGGAGATAATCGCACCGCCGATACGGCGTTTACCGTAAAGAAGCGGTACCGGGTAACCCTGGGCAGAGGTATTTGTCACACCGCCGAATGCGTAAGACGCCCTATTATCGGCATCCTGTTTGCTGGCCAGTCCGGCGGTCTGCGGAGAAAGCATCTGTACAACCCCGCCCAACATCATTACCGCACCCATTTTGGCCATACCGTAACCTACGGCTGACAGCGTGCCACCAGAAAAATAACCAATGACAACGCCAACAACCACCAGCACTGCCCCGAGAATGGTTTGCAGCGCACCGGCTTTTTTACTTCCCATTGCCACCGGAACAATGCGTATCACCTCACCAGTCACGGGAAAGCCCAGATCATCAACGCCAATATTTTTTTTGCCGCGAAAGACAGCATAAGTCAGCCCGCGCCGCTTACTGGATATCATGAACTGCTCAAAGCCTTCTACCGTTGCAGCCAGCGCGCGGGTTGCTTCATGAGTGGTTGAAATTAAGCGGTGATGAACTTTCCCAAATGTTTTTCCCAGAATTCCACCTAGTTCAATTCTGGCCATTATTTCCTGCATCACTTTCTCCTGAAATAAAAAACCCGCCGAAGCGGGTTTAGAATTATTGAACGTGAGGTGCTCGCCCGAATAGATAGTTTGCAGTTATGTCATAAAGTACACCGTTTGAAAATATAAAAGCATACTGATGATTCCCCGTGTAGCCACCATAGCTATTTTTCGCATTCACAAGAACCGGGACGACATAACCAAATCTGACTCCACCTCCAGATTCTGCAAGCGCACCATCCTGAGAATAGCCTTTATATGGGGGCATAAATGTATAACGTGCGGATTCAGGATCTTTCAATACAACATTGAAGTGATCTTTAATCAAGTCTTGATAATTTCCCGGCAGAGAACCGTAATTGGCGGTGCTTATCTCAACTGCCGAAGGAGGTTTAGGGGCGCATCCGGTTAGGAATGCAACACCAAGTGCAATGCAAAACACCAATCCCAGTTTTTTCATTTTTAGTCCTCATTGTTAGTGATAGGATTAATCCTATCAGGTATGAGACCAGCGACAAATATGTCTATTGTACTCAATAACCTTGCATCGTGGCCCCCTCTCGATAGGGCTGTAGCGGACCACTTTCATTGTCCTTTCTTTCCAGTACCCGCCCCACGGCTCACGATTACTCAGTCGTCCGTACAGATGGTGCAGCATCATGTTGCCTTCGAGCAGTATCGCGGCATGGTTCCATTTGCTGGCCTGAACCTGCATGATCAACATATCGCCGGGTTGCGGTTCGCCGATTACCTCCCTGAATCCGCATTCGTACCAGTTGTCCTGGTATAAATTATCGGGATACTGATCTTCCCACCACGGATAATCGACCCGGTAATCAGGCAGCTCAATGCCGTGCGTTTGCCGGAACCAGCTCATTACGAGCCCCCAGCAGTCATAAACGCCGAGCACAAACGGGCGCTCGAGCAGCGGCAGTTCGCCGCGCGGCAGGATGGTACGAAAGTCGCCTTCCGGCAAGCTCACTATATGCCAGGGCAGCGCACTCAGATCGCATTGCGCTTTGTCGGCCTCACTGGGCTGGGTGGTGGCGTCGGGGTGGCTGTGGACGATAGCAATTACCGTGCCCCGGTCTTCTGCCGCAGCATAGTCCTCCGGGCAGAGGACAAAATTGTCCTCCGGTTTTTCGGCAATATTGCGGCACGGAAAATAGCGCGCCACCCGGCTTTTCTGCACCACCAGACCGCAGCACTCGCGCGGATATTCGGCGGCCGCATGCGCCATAATGGCATCAATTATTTTCTGGTGCATATCAGCTCCGGATCAGCGATGTGCCAGGAAATCCACCAAACGACAGTTCATTATTTTCCCCGAAACGCAGTTTGCACCCTGTCAGCGTGCCGTTGCATTCATCCAGCGACGGGTCGCTTACCGGGTTATTGTGCTTATCGAAATAGCGCGTCCCGGCGTAATCACAGCCGTTACCGGAACGGTACTGCCCGCGAATGCACCAGGTACAAAGCGAATGCAGCTGACGCGTCGGGATCATCAGTCCCTGCAAATCCATCGGGCTGGAAAGTGTGAACTCCACAACCTCATTTGTCTCGCTGCTTTTCGCATCGATGTACCAGACCTGCAACTTTTCCTGCAACGGGTCGGCAGTCGGGTTTCCCTCCGCAAAATTCCGCGCATCAAGGTACTGCGCCAGCGTGTCGTGGATGGTGACTTTCGCCTGCAGCATGTCATCGTAGGCAAGGCACAGCGCAGTGATCGACGCATCGAGGTTAGCAACAGACAGTTTCGGTGATGCGCTGCTGCCGCTGGTTGATACTTCAATCCCGTCCAGCTCATACGGCCAGGCTCTGTACTCGTTACCCTGCCACCAGATGGACTTCGCTGGCAGCAATGATTCATCGCCACCCGCAGCGATAATTTCCGCTTCCGTGTGAGGGATGTTGTGACTGTGAAAACGAAGAATATCGCCCACACCGAACGCGGATCCGTCAACATCCAGGAGCCGGACCGCGTTGCCCGGTTCCAGTTTTTGATAGTCGCTGTGTAAACTCATGGTGCAAATGCCTGCTCGAAGGTTGCAGTGATGGACATAACGTTCTGGCTTTTGACAACCTGCTGGAGGCTGTCAGCCTCAACACGCCAGAGCGCCAGCGCCCCGAAAGGCGGTTTAAAAGAAAAGGATTTGGTCTTATGCCTGCGCAGAAATGCATAAATTTCCAGCGCAGTTTCCGTACGCCCGTTGAAGGAAAAATCAAACGTCAGCGATTCAGGATTGAGGCCATCGCCACTCACCTGGGCATAACCATCGCCGAACTGGGCTTTTCTGACGTTGTCTTTACTTTTTATTGTGGGCTGCCCGGCTGACTGAATCGGCCAGGTAAAGACCTCAATGATCATCATTACCTCCGGTTTACTGCACTCCAGATAATTCCGCCGGGACGGACTTCGCGTTGAATACCCTCGGTGACAGACTGCTCGACAACCTGCTGATAGGCTTTCCCAATCTTCTCACCGGACGACGGCTGCTGGCCGCTGTTGTCCCCTGACGATGTCACTGAAACCGGCGCGTAAACATTCACGCCCATCGGGGAAGAAGCGATCGGTGAGGCGCTCCCGACGTATCCGCCGTTCGCATATCCCCGCATCAGGCGGTAAAGGTTACCCACACCGATTCGGCTCGTGGCTTCCTGGGTAAAAACGAACTCACCACGATGGACGATACCTGCGGGATCGTATTTACCACCCGGCCCCGTAAATCCGCCGCCCGCAAAGCCCAGGAGCGAACCAAAGGCGGTTCCGCCCAGGGTGGATTTAACAGTGTTCAGCACCAACATCTGGCTGATCATCTGCGCAATCCCTTTAAGAATGGTGGTGAGAAAATCTTTGAAGTTTGATTTACCTGTCACCAGAAAATCAGCCAGCTGCGAGGACATCCCGGTAAAGGCGCCCTGTGAAATCTGCTGTACCTGCGAGTAGACATTCGTCGCCGTATCGGCAAATTCTGCAAAACCTTTTTTGGCCCCGGCCTGCCAGTCGCCACGTAACTTATCCTCCTCTGCGTAATAATTACGCAGCGCCACCAGCTCCTTCTGGTAATCGGCATCCGTCAGCCTGCCGCCGGAATTCAGCCAGCCACTTTCAAGCTGGGCGAATGAGGATTGTCTTGTCGCATCCTGATCGCTCAGCGTTGCTGAATTTCTCAGCGCTGCCTGTTTCGCGGACATCTGCGTGGCATATTTGCTCGCCGTGTCCATACGCTTATTCAGTTGCTCCTGAGCAACAATCTGATCGCCCAGCAACGCTTTCTGCTGTGCCAGTGCCAGAACCTGCTCCTTGCTGGCCAGCAGTGACTGTTCCTGCTTCGTCAACCGGCGCCTGCCTGCGGCGTCTTCCAGTACCGTAAATTGCGCCTCTGTGGCCCACAGGTCTTTACGTTGCTGGCTGATGACATCGTTAATACCCTGGTGTTGTTGCAAAACCTTAAGCTGAGCCTGAAGCGCCAGCAGCTCGGCCGTGGATTTATCCTCCGCCCGATCACCGGCAGGAACGGCAGTCTTCGGCGCTTTCGGGTCTTTGTACTTCTCGTTAACGGCGGCGGTAAGTTTGTTAAATTTATCCTGCGAGATGAGTCCCTGATCCAGCTGGCGCTGATACTTCGCCTGCAGGTCATTACGGATTTGTGCGTTGGTGCGGGCGTTTTCGAGAAACTTATCCGCCTCAGTATTCGCAGCAATCTGCTCTTTATTAAATTCCCGCGCCTCTGCCCCGATTTGCTGCACAAATCCCAGGAGAGTGTTCGCGCTTTTATTAATATTCAGCCAGTTATTTTGCGTCTGCTGCGACTGGTCATTCATCTGCTGGTTGATGGTGTCAAACACCGCAGAGCCGGTTCCGAACTGAAATGCAGGCAGTTTTGCAGTGGTTGCATTATCTGCGACATGATCGGACCAGAATTTATAATCCTTAATCTTGTTAATCAGCCCCTGCCAGTAATCCGAAAGCGTATCGATATCGCCCTTGGCATTATCAGTAAACTGCGCCTGGCTGCCGCTGAGTGAATCAATAATGAGTTTTGTTGCGCCCGCTTTATCGCCCAAATCAACCATATGCTTCACCTGCTCATACAGCGCAAGGTTGGCAAAATTATACTGGCTGTTGATGTCGATAAAGGCTTTCAGCGGATCCTGCGGAATTTTCCCGAGCTGGTTGACCAGATCCTCAACACTCTGGCCGGTGTTTTTCGACATAGTGAGCGCTGTCTGGCTCACCAGACGTATCTGCTCAATGGACAGGCCGATGCCCGTCGCCTGCGCGACCGCCGCAGCAACAGCAGATTTACTGGCGTCAGTACTTCTGGCAATCGACGACGACAGGCGGGTAAGACTGTCACTGGTCTGCCCGCTGATATTCCCGGTGCGGGCCAGCGCCTGATTATAGGCGGTGGACTGCTGGCTGCTCCGGTACAGATCCAGTGCCAGCAATCCGACGCCGGTAGCCAGCGCGCCAATACCGAGCGTGACGGGGTTGATCAGGCCGACCAGTGTGCGAAGGTAATCGCCGACGCCCGTCAGCGCCCCGCGCACGGAACCAAACTGGTCTTTGATCTGCCCGCCCTGCTGTAAAAGGATCAGAAAGGGCGACTGCCCGCCAGCGAGCTGCGTTGCAATGTCCGTAAACTGCGCCGGCAGGCTCCTCATGGCGGCATTATACTGCCCCACGGATACCCCGGCTTTCCTGGCTGAAATTTCCTGCCGACTGAATGCCTGCTGAACCTGCAACGCCGCATCATTAGCTGCATCGCCCGTCCCTTTTAGCTGACGGCGGGTGTAATTCACCTGCTCGGTAAATTTCGCATTATCAATATCAAGACTGACAACGAGATCACCCACTGGCTGGGCCATAGCGTTTTCCTCCGGATATCCCCTCCGCAAGATGCATCATTGTTTCGTCATCCTGTTCAGGGACAGATTTTAGGGGGTTAAGAAGACTGAAATCAGCAGGGGTAAGACCGTGGTCTTTGCACATCATGTCGACGACAAGATGGCTCAGGCAGGCGAAGTGGTTATCGAGCAGATCATTACTGAAAAGCTGAACGCGGTAAAAATCCCCCCACTCTGCCAGTTCAGTGGAAGACATTGCAGAAAGCATCGCGCGCCAGTCCGGCCTGCCAAACTCGCGCGCCAGCTTCATCACGAAATTCAGCTCACTGGCGTGGACTTTTCCGGTGTGGCGCTTTCTTCCCCGACGGACTTATCCTCATCCGCGGCTTCCTTTGCAGGGGGAAGCATCTGCGACATCTCCAGCACAACAAATTCTGCCTGGCTGATTGCCGGAAGCGGCCATGTGGACATCACCTGCTGCTGCAGCTCATCAACCGACGGGCCAGTGATATTGGCCTGCCAGCGTGACATGGCCACCAGCCTGGACGCGACTTTTACGCCGACAATGGAAGCCATCTGTGTGCGGAGGGCTTCATCACCATCAACCGGGATCTCTTTTGAGACGGTGGCAAGATAGCCAATATACTCAATGCGCTGAAGTGCGGAGAGCTCATAGAGAACGGTCTCCTCGCCGTTGAACTCAAATGTTACAGTTTTCAAAAACATGGATTACTCCGTGGGCGGGGCGTATGCCCCGGTGATCAGGAAACAACAATCTCGAGTTGCGCGACAAGCTGGCCGTCGTTGGTCATCACGATGATGTCCGCCGTACCGGCAGATTCGCCTTTATAAGTGAGTGTGGAGCCATCTGCGGTAACCGTCACGATGGCCGGATTACTGGAGGCGACACGGAAGGATTTATCCGTGGCGCCAGCCGGTGCGACAGTGACCGTCGCGGTGCTGCTATCCCCCACATTAATGGCATCAGTGGTTTTATCCATCGTCACGCCGGTGACGGCGACAACAGGATCACGCTGGTCTTCCGCCAGAGACGGTTTACCGTTGTTGGTAATTTTCGCCGTGCGGGTAATGACTTCGTTGGAGGGAATAGCTTTGCCAAGGCTGCTGGCCCACCCTTTGAACACATCAACAGTCCCGTTGGGATACTTAATTTTGTACGCGCGCTCTTCACCGTTGTTAAACCAGTTAACCAGATCCTGTTGTCCGGATTCTCCCGGCTTCCAGGCCAGCGTAAAACTGGTATCACCGGCTGATTTTGTTCCCTGCGCCGTGGACGACCAGTCGGCATCCTCATCATCGAGGTAACTGTCGTCGTAGGACTCTGCCGTCATATCGCCCGGCGTCAGCTCTTTAATTTTCGCCAGCCGGGTCCAGTCGATATCGGACAGCGGATTGGTGTAGGGGTCGCCGATCCCGTTATAGATCCACAGCGTTGTACCGGCACCCTTAACCGGTTCAGTAGGCGATTTCGCCATAATTCAGTCCTCACATTTGGTAGGTAATTGAATATCTGAGATCAACCGATCCCCAGGTCGTGGCTTCATCATCACGCTGATAGTCATAGCCGACCGGCGATAACGTTTCGGTAAGCGAGTCAAGCGCCGGAATATCAGCCATCACAGGATGAATGCGGCTTTCAACCCAGGTGTCCAGCGCGGTGTCGGGCTCTGTTGCCTTAAGAAATACCTCGATATGCAGCTCCGCACTCCACATCTCGCCATCCAGCTGCGACTCTGAGCACTCGGCACCGGAGATATACACAGCGATCGCAGGTAAATCAGTGGCGTCAATAAAGGCGGGCCGCCCGTCAAAAAACGTCGTGCCGGGTGGTGCCACCTCCCTGAGAGCGGTAATGACCGAGGACCTGATTTCGGTATGAATCATTTGAGAATGAGCCTCAGCTGGTTTTTGAGTGCGGCGGCCATCTCCTTCGGCAGATCCGATTCATGCAGCGCACGGACCTCCCTGCCAAAGGCATCCGTCAGTGGAGCCGCCAGGGGGATGCTGACCACCTCTATCGGGTAACGGTTTTTCGTTGTACGCCTCAGCACATGCCAGCGACCGTTAGCGAGTTGCTGGATAAAGGCACCCGGAAACAAATATTTCCCGATCCGGAGAATGCTGCTGGCCCCCCGGGCATCCTTTTTACTGCGGGACAAACGCACGCTGGCGGTACCCAGTTTGATGGCGGGCAAATTGCCACGGTTGACGCGGATGGTCGCCACGGGCTTCCGGACGGTGGCTTTTTTGACACGGGCGCGTTGTTTGATCAGCTTCTGGGGAAGCTTCTCAGCGGCGGCCACGGTCCTGACACTTCGGGATACAGCCCGTGAAGCAATACGGTTAACCGCCTGGGCAGATGCACGCGGAACGGCAGTTTTGCTGATGCTCTCCAGATTTTGTATCGCCTGCTCAAGCCCTCTGATGGACATTTGCGCCTCCTACTCAATCCAGATTTGCGGCTTGTTATTGAAGGCCTGGTGACGGGTAACGCGGTATTGCTCTCCTCTCCAGGTAACAACATCGTCGCGCCGGGGCTGATACTGGTCGCTGAACACAACCAGTGAAAGCCCCTCGCCCAGCACCGGCCCCATCTCCGCCATAAACTGGCTTTCAACCGCATCATAATCGTTGCCGTTGATGGTGACAGTCCGGCCCATTTGCCGGGTGGTCGCCGCATCCATGCGCGCCACCATCTGATCAAAGGGATTAGACATTAATGCTGACCAGTACGGTCGTGCTGCCGGTCCCGGCGGGCTCCCATGCCTTACCGGCCGGTACTGCACTGGCTTCATCCAGCTGGATCTGGCCGTCTTTCAGGTAAACCGCTGTGCCCTGGGCGATATCGTCAGCCGCCAGTTTCGGCAACGCCATCACCCCCTTTGCACAGCCATCCCCCGTGTCGCCAGGTTTGATCGTGGTGATGGCCACGGCAACCATGTCACCAACGGCAACCGGCGCGCCACTGAGAATGGCATCCGTCCCACTGTTGGTTATCGAAATGGTGTGTCCATCCTGAATATGATTTTTCATAAAGGTTCTCCACGGCTCCGGGTGGAGCCGTATTGCAGGCATAAAAAAAGCCCTGACGGGCCGGGGAGTTTTAAACGTGGTTATTTACCGGAAGACTTCACCAGGCCGCGATAATCCAGCGGCGCCACACCGGCATCGATGCGAACCTTGTTGACGATACCGTCAGAGGTGAAGCCCTCCATCTGGTCAAGGTACGGCGTGTCCACACCATTGAGATACGCCACTTCGATGGTGTCTGTCCCCTGCGCAGATGCCAGATACCACGCAGCTTTATCCGCATCATCAAGACGGGGTTCGCCAACGATGTCGGCGAAATTCTGCAACGGGTTGTTTACCCCGGAGTTGGCATCGGCACCTTTAACGCTGGACGATCGAATCGTCTGGCTGGCGAGCGTTTCCAGAGCCGTCGGCACAAGCAGGAATGCCGGGCGGATATTCAGGGAATGTTTCGACTCGCTGTCTTTCTGGGTACGCATCAACTGGCGGGCCGCATCAAGGCTCGCGATACTGATAGCGCCTGTGCTCAGGTTATTGTGGTCGGCGTGGAACAGCGCAACGCCATCCGAAAGTTTCGGGTTCGACGTCAGTACCTTATAAACCAGATCACCGATGGTGGATTTCGCCGCGCGCCCCATTTTTTCCGGAATGCCCGTGAGCTGGTTCAGATCGTCATTGATAATCGCCTGGCGGGTAATGGAGAAAAGCTTGCCATAGGTCGCCAGCGCAATCGGCTCGCCCCGGTCGCTGGTCGTGCCATATTTATATTCAGCACCTTCGCGAACCTGCGGTAGCGCAGAAATATCATTGAGGCCGACGCGGTGAGATACCTTGAAGTCGGACAAGTCCCCCTTTTTCGTCCAGAGCTGGAAGGTTTCTTCGGACGCAGCCCATCCCGCCAGCAGCGACTTGTGCGCGACATCCAGCAGGATGTTACCAAAATCAGAAGTGCTGTGAGTAAAGGCCATCCCCACCATCTGCATCGGATTCAGGGACGAAACACCCACACCACGCTCAGTCAGCGACATGCGCGCCAGCTCACGCAGTGTCATGCCGTTGAACACATTTTCATTATCACGTTTTTCGTATCCGGCGCGTACCATCAGCGCCTGACGCACGCCGTCACCCACAAAATTGCCGTTCCCGGCATAGATATGTGCGGGTGCCGTTTTGTTGGAGGGGGTGGCGGTTTTTCCCAGCTCGGCCAGCAGCAGGTCTTTGGCCTGCTCGACGGAACATTCAGGATCCGCAACACATCTGGCCTGAAGCTCCTGGTGTTTACCGCCAAACATCGCGAAAAGATCGCCGATACCGTTAACACGGGCTTTCTGCTCCGCGAGCACCTGCGCACGAATGGCCGTTTCGTCAGCGACCGCAGGGGCTGACGGGGTGTTTTGCGGTGCAGGATTTTCGCGCTGAGCGCTGTTGCGCGGCGGCGAGATCATATTACGAATGCTGCTTGGCATCTTTTCAAATTCCTCAATACGTTTGGAATGGATACAGGCCATCGCCTGCAATGACGGGGTTACCTGATCGGCGAAACCGAGGGCAAGGCACTCCGTACCATCCATCCAGGTTTCATCTTCCAGTAAGGCGGCGATCTCCTCACTGGATTTGCCAGTTTTCTGTGCATAAGCCGGAATAAGCACGGATTCGACCTTATCAAGCAGGTCCGCGTAATCGCGCATATCGTTGGCATCACCCCCTGCAAAGCCCCAGGGCTTATGAACCATCATCATGGTGTTTTCCGGCATAATGACCGGATTGCCGACCATCGCAATGACGGAAGCCATCGATGCAGCCAGACCATCAATGTGAACAGTGATGGACGCACCGTGATGTTTCAGCGCATTAAAAATGGCGATACCGTCAAAGACATCGCCACCCGGTGAATTGATGTGAAGATTAATGAGGCTGACGTCGCCGAGCGCCTTTAAATCGCTGACAAACTGTTTTGCCGTTACCCCCCAGTAGCCAATTTCGTCGTAAATAAAAATATCAGCTGTGCTGTTCCCACTGGCCTGCATACGGAACCAGGAGTTACTTCTTGCGCTGGCTTTCGGACGGTGGGGCGCCCGGTTCTTTGACTTCGGCACTGGTGCCTCCTTTATCGTTGGAAGGGTCTGTATCAAACACCAGCCCCAGTTCTTTGTTTTCATCGATTTCAGCTTTCCGGCGCGCTTTGACATCGTCCGGATTGCGCCCGCTGGCACGCACCCAGTCAGATTCCGTCGCCGCGCCACCCCTGATTTGTGTTTTCCAGGCATTCGCCTCTTTGACCGGGTCAATCCACGGCATCACCGGACCGGAATAAACCGCGTTATAAAGCGTGTCCATGTCCGTGCCACGCGGTACCGTGATTTCGCCGGAGGCCACAGCCATTTTCAGCCAGGCCCGGTACATGGGGCGGGTTATCGCGCCAATAAACCAGTTCTGCAGGATGAGATAGCCGTCGGTGGACTCCACCAGCTCCTGCCGCTGCGCACTGTAGGTGCCGTTGTAGTTTCGTGCGGCACTCGAAAAGCTGAGGCGGGTTCCGGCGGCGACGGCACGCAGCTGCCCGTTGCGGAATGTTTCCAGGTTCGGATTGGGACGGTCTGATTTAATCATTCCAATCTCTTCACCCGGTTGCAGGTCGTCATACAGCATGCCCGGCTGGATCATCAGCTCGCGGTCATCCTTTCCGGCGCTGTCTTCTTCGTAACTCTGCCCGTCCCCTTTTTTGATATACATCCCCAGCGCGGCGGCAATCCGGGCGGCAATCAGCTCCGAATCCTCATACTCTTTCAGTGCGCTGAGCCGCATCAGCACGCCGGAGAGCAACGAATTGCCACGGGTCTGGTGTAGACGGCGGGTATACTTCAGGTGCAGCATGTTTTCTGCATCAACGTTCTTCGTATCGAGTTGCTTCCCGGTAACGGGCAGGATTTTATAAACCTGGTACGCTTTCGGGCGTCCCCAGTCATCCAGAAAAACGCCCTGGCTCAGTTTCCGGGATTCGTCGCTGGTCATCGGGACAAAATCCGCCTCAAGCGCCTCGAGCCAGAACGGGATCCGCGCAGAGGGAACAAGGCTGTTGCCGGTACCGCTGACCATCTGGGCAAATACTTCACCGTCCCGCAGCCAGCTGCGGAGCATGAGGCGCTCCAGCATGGGGCGGGTAAACTGGCCGGTGACCTCAGGCTTAACAGACCATTCGGCAAATTTTTTACGGATATCCACCACCAGCTTTTTGGCAATCTTCCCGTTGCTCATTTTCGGGTGAGGCTCAACAACGATCCCGTTGGCACCCACCACCCGCTCTTCGAGCTTGTCGAAAATGCCGATCACCAGATCGTTATTGTTATCCAGCCAGCGGGCCTGCTCACGCAGAGAGGCCGCCCCCATCTGGCTCAGCTGGTTAGCCGAGCGATTTTCCCGGCGGGCCTTGTGTGTCCGTGACGGCCGAGCCGCCTCGTATGCCTGAATAACGGCCCTGGCCCGCAGCCGTGATGCTTTCCATGCCGGAGAAAATATGCCGATTGCATCGTCCAGAATGGTCATCCGAACCTCGCCAGTTTGTAGCCCGGATTGCCCCGGCGTTTGTTACTGATGGCGGCCAGACGACGCTCCCACTCCTGCCGCCCCTTGCGGATCTCGGCAAGATTTTCAAAGCTCATCTGTTGCCCGTTAAAGGTGATGGACTTACCGCCCAGCACCGCCATTTCTGCGTCGGTATAACGCTGGATCATGGCCTCAATATCACTCTGGTTCACAGCCAGCCTCCTGACGTAGCCCACGGATTGTTTTCTGTTTCAGATTGCGGCTTCTTGCGCCGGGGTTTGGCTACCGGATTGGGTTGCTCAGGCGCCGTGGGTGTCGCTTCGCCAGTTTCCGGCGGCGCGTCCTCCAGCCACGTTTCCCGCCGTGCCCAGTCTGGCGCACCCGGCCATTTAATCTTTTCGTAGCCGTGAAGGATCGCCAGTGCATCGGCGTAGACCAGCAGGTCAAAGGCTTCGTTCGCGCCTCGTCCGGGTTTGCTCCATTTGCCATCAGCAGAACGCTCCTCATAAGTCAGTTCGTCGTAAAACCACGCTCCCAGCCATTCAGGAAAATGGACATAACCCGGCCCCGGCGAATCCCGCCACAGGGCGTTATTCACACGATCCTTAAGGGAGTCGGTCTGGAGCAGATAAAGCGGAACATCACCGGCGGCTTTAGCCCGGCGCGCGGTCCTTCCGGTGTTATCCGGAAAAGTCCGGGTGATCAATTTAGCCCGGCGCTGGCTGTCCCCTTTGAACAGAAACACCCGTTTGCCAAGGCCTTCCCGGCGGCACTTACGCCAGAATTTGTACGCGTTGTCGGTAACACCATCCTCCCCGCCGGAGTCAACGGCCATTGCCATAAGCCGCATGCGTTTTGTCGGGTCACTGGCAAGCGGCCAGGATTTTTCAAACACATCGCTCAGAAGCAAATCCCAGTCCTCCGGGTAACCCGACGGGTCAACCTGATAACTTTCCCCGTCACCGTTAATGCGCAGTGACTGGCGGATGTTGTAGCGATCAACAATCCAGCGCTCACCCTGCGCACCGTAGCCCGTGACCTGAACCACGAAACGGCGGTTTTTCCCGGCCTGCACATCGACGGTTGCCACAATAAAACACACGCCATCCGGGACGGACCGTTTCGGTACAACCTCCGCCCGCTGCTCCAGCAGTTCGCTTTTACGCTGCTCCATGCTGGCGCGCGGGAGATAGGGCCGCCCGAAGTCGGTGTTTACCACCGTTTTTAACGTCTCTTCGCTCTGTGTCGCTTCATACTCCTGCTCTGCTGTCAGGAATTTGTAAATCATCTGCGCCCATGTCTGGTAAGCCGCTGCCGGTCCCTCCATCCAGAAGGAAGCAATACGTGAGCGACGCGGTTCGCCATACCGGTTACCGTCCCGGTCTATTTTTTCCCCGTCGCGAAGCCAGACATGCCGGATGTTCAGTTCGCGCTTCATCTCCGGTGTAATTTTTCCCTGGCATGCCGGGCACTGGAGATAAGCGGCTTCACTTGCCAGAACGGGATCAGGCGATTCCCTGTAGCCGGTCATATTGGCAATTTCAGGCTGAAAATATTCGTGGCAATGCGGGCACTGCCAGTACAGGCGACGGCGATCGCCACGGTTGAAGAGGGACAGGATGCCGGTCGTTGGCGGCGCTTCATGTGCGGTAGCAGGCCGCCATTTTGTGTCGCGAATGTCGCGGCCGGGTGAACTTTCCACGAGCGTCATGCCGCCGGACATAAACGTGGTCGTACGCTTTGAACCGAGGGAAAATGCATCGCCCTCCCCGTCGATGTCTTCGGGAAAGCGGTCATAGTCGGTTAAGGCCACGCTTTTATAATCCGACGATGACATGATATTGACCGAGGGCCAGCCGAGTTTCAGGTAGTTACCTGCCCGGAATGTCCGGTCGTGGACATTATTGTCATTGCGGCGCGGACTCAGCCGTGATTTAACTTCCGGGCTGCAGCGGAAGGTGCGGTCGAGGCGTTTCTTGGAGTGCTCCCGCGCTTTCTCCTCTGAAACCTGTATCACCAGCATATCCGCCGGATCGCAGACGATGTTATATACAATCCAGCCATCAATCAGGCCGATGGTTTTGCCGGTTCGTGCAGGCCCGACGAACACCACCGCATCGTATTCCCTGGACGCAAGGCAATTCATCGGCTCGATGATGTAGGGAGCAAGATTAGGATCCCACGGAACGGAGTTACCCGCGCCCATCGGCACGCGCATGTATGAACTGACCGCATCAGCCACCTTCATACGACGTGGGGCACGTAAAATGCCGGAGACATCGCGGCGGATCCCCCTGGCAGATGCCCGTTTGGCCATCAGTCCTCCTCTGGCTCTTCCTCCTCTGGTTCGGCGTCCATCACTTTTTGTGCCACCTGGTCGCGCAGATCATCAATCACGCTCTGCACGCGGGAGACCGCAACCGGCGTCAGCGCGCAGTCGCGTTCAAGGATGTCCGGGAGTGTTTCAAGCACCATAACGACGGCTTTCGCCATTAATGAAAACTCACGGGCAACATCTTCAGCCGGTATGAGCTGCTTTGTATCAACCTCGAATTTCAGCCGCTCGTTTTCAGCTTTCCAGTGTGCAAGCCGATCGCCTGGCGGCATATCCTCAAGACTGGCGGATACCGTCGGGATCATCAGTTCGCACAGGATATCGGTGACGAGGTAGAGTTTTAGTTTGCTGTTACTGCCGGGGGCCGGGCTGACATTTTTCAGCCGCGCGGCGACTGTCTGGCGGTGCACGCCGGTGATACCTGCGAGCTGGTTGATGTTGAGCTTTAACGCTGCAATTTCCTGGTCCATGATGGTGAACACTTTTTGAACAATTCGACATCATTGAAAATCGGGCAGATTAAAAATCAATAACCTGCGCACATGATGATGATGACCATGGATCACGAAAACCAGCCGCTTTCCGCGACCTCGCCGCCCCGTGGCCTGGACCCCCTCCGGGAGTACCTAAATGATAATCATTCGCATTAATGGTGAAATTTGACATAAATCGCGCCACTTTGGACGTTTAGACGGCCAAACACACAGAGCCGAGTGTAATACAGACATTCAGATGGAAAAAGCAGCGCTTTTCCTGTTGAATCGCCAAAGCCAGGCAGAGCCGCAGTTATTTCCTTTCAGATGTGAACCTGTCGCATGGGACAACCGCCCGAGAAAACAGCTTTCTCCAGACTCACGACTGAAAGACTCTCGATTATTTAGCGCATGCGAAGCGCAATAAAAAAGCCACCAGCAGATGTCTGTGTTTGATATTAGGTTGTAGCTATCACTGCATTCGATACGGTATCGAACTGCTGTCCTTCTTGACTGGCGTATTTATCCAAGAATTTCATTCGTTCAACCTGTAGCTTTTCAAACAATCGTCCCGGTTACTATTTCCTTGATCTAACCTTAATCATTCCAGCCAGTCTTACTACAGACTCATAGAAACCTTTTTTTATTAACGTATAGTTAACATTCTTTTCATTTAAAATGGAAATAAAACTCTCAGACGGCTTAGGATCAACAATTATCAATTCAGCGCTAGAAGACAAAACAGAATCCCAAACATGAGAGTCATGTGGGACATAATTGACACCAACAATAAAAATAAAATTCGATTGCATGATTGCCGTTACATAACTTTTCTTTAATGTTTCGATCATCATTGCATTCATCACTGCTTTCTTTTCCATGTTAAATAAGCACATTATTGGACTAAACAACTGTCCATAATGACTTTCAGACCATGACTTAAGTTCAAAATAGTTATTTAAAATCCTAGGATTATGTGTCTCAACGAATGACTCACAATCCTTTGCAACAATCTTCCCAATTTTAATACTAGGATTAATATCAGGAACAAAATTACATGAACCATGAACTTTCAGGACTGACACACTATCTTTTAGAAGACCATATTCGACTTTTTTATCACCACACATGAACAAGGATTGCTCTATAAGTAGATCATAGTTCAAAGTTAAAATATATATTTTCTTTCTTAGCTCACCTAACATTTTAAATAATTTAACATAGGCGCTATCTAGTGTAGGTCTGTACTGGGCTAAAAACAAAGCCAGCTCAATCTGAAGGGGGTTAATAACTTCACTATCATTTGGTATTAAACGCATTCCAGCCTCAAAGCCATTCAATTCAAACTCTTTTTTTTGCGCCTCCGAAAGCTTTGAGAAACTTCCTCCGAGTTTATTTAGCTCATCAAAAAGATGTATACCTAACGGTGGCGATGGCTGGTTTTCCTCAGAACCCCAGCTTGCTCCAGCCCCAAAAAGAATTGATATCATTCCGAATCCTCTTCATTCTTCGCATTTCACTAAAATACACTTTGTAAAATATAATTAAATCTCTTTTTAAAATACATGGATAATTGAAGAAGTTTTGGGGGAGTTCGTCACGTTACGTTCTCTACCTTGCTGGACTAACTCTCTCTATTTCTATTTGTCGAATTCCAGCTAGCTGGTTATTAGCTTTGTCAATGGCTGCCAGCAGCGGATTAATCCATAGAACAGCTTGGCAGTAAGTTATGCGGCGGGCGGCAGTGGGGGTAAGACTGGCTGCGTCAGTGCCGCCGGAATCGGAGTGCATTGCGCTGGAACGTAAACGGTTTGCGTACGAGAGCAGCCCGTCAGCGATATGAGCAGGAACAGGCAGATCACAGGTTTTCTCACGGCGAAGAATCTCCCGGTATTCAATTACGGTGTTTTCGGCATCGCTGGCGACGTCGGCATTAGCTCTGGCTGCTAACTGTGCCACCTGATTAAACCGGTTCACATTGAATGCCTGTGTGGCTATCACCTGTCCTTGCAACGCGTTATCTGACTTCAGCACACGCTTTTCGCTCTCCGATACGCTGAGATCCGTCCTCGTTTTCATCAGTAGTAAAGCCAGCACAGCCACCAGCGCTATTACCGACAACTGGAGCCAGTAGCGCTTTAACAGCGCTGCAATCACGACATAAACAGAGCGAACTCTGCCTCGCGGCGACGGGTCAGCCCGGCAAGCTCCTTACCACCCGCCTTATTCCAGCGCGGAAACTCATCCGCTGCGCCGTCATAATCACCGGCATTCAGCTTTTTCAGGAGCGTGGACGTGGAAAGCGCGCGCGTTCCGAGGTTGTAGGCAAACGACACCAGCGCATCAAACTGCCCCTGAGTCAGCTTCACCTTCACCAGTTTGGACACATCACTTTCGTAACTTACCAGGCCAGTTTTAAGCAGGCGCTCGGCAGTTTCCTGCTTGATGACCATGCCCTTAGTGATAGGTTTGCCATCCACCGGTTGCGTCCAGCCATAACCAATCGTCCACACACCAACGCTGTCCTGATAAGCATCAAGCCGCAGACCTTCAAACTGCTTGATTAAGGCGATCCCTTTATTGCTGATTTGCATCATCTACCCCTGCTTTTCTGGCGGCGAAGCGTTTGATGAAGCCGCCGATAAAATCCGTACCTACGTAGCCAATAAACACACTGGCGATATACGACAGGTTTTTAGCCAGGCCGAAGAAATCCAGCAGGTCACGGGCAAACCAGGCGATCATCGCGCACATGGTGGCATCGATAAGCGTTTTCATGATTGGGCCGCCGTTATAGCGTCCCCGGAGATACGCCATTGCAAACGCCAGCATTGCGCCAATACCCTGCTCTTTTGCAGCCAGTAGAGCAGCAATGAAATCTTGTTTGTAAGGCATTTTCATAGTCTCTCACCTCCGATTAGACGGGGTGCTGTGTGCGTGAAAGGGATTCAGGCCTTCGGGCTGCATTTAACAACGAGCCATCTGATGTTGATTCCCGAGGCCTGAAAATAGAAAAACCCGCTGTCGCGGGTTTATGTTCGTTATTTAGCATCCCTGCTAACCTGCTCGTTTATTTCTTTAACTGTCTGATTGAACTGCTCTGTTTCGAGTTCAACACCAACAGCTGCGCGCCCCAGTTTCACCGCTTCTTTAATCGCTGATCCTGACCCCATGAAAAAATCGGCAACGAGATCACCGGGCCTGCTGCTGGCGTTGATAATGTCCCTCAACATGTCCGCTGGCTTTTCGCACGGGTGTTTTCCGGGGTAAAACTGCACAGGCTTGTAAGTCCAGACATCCGTATATGGAACCACGGAGGTAACAGCAAAATACCGACGGAGAGATTTGTATTCTTCCACCAGCTCGCAGTATTTACGGTTAAGCGAATGGTACGTGGCCACGAGTTGGTGGTGGGGTTGAACCAGCTCGCTCCGCTGGTGCTTCTCTGTGGCTATTCGGGTGAATAGCGCCTGTAACTTTTGGTAATCAGCCTCGCCCGGCAGTTGCCACTGGCTGGCTCCGAACCAGTGCGAGACCATGTTTTTCTTACCCGTGGCGGCGGCAATTTCTTTCGATGCCACACCAAGCGAAGCGCGGGCATTCTGAAAATACTCAATCAGGGGTGCCATCAGGCTTTGCTTCAACTCAGTACCCTTCCGCTCGTAGCCATCGTCTTTCGGCCTGTACGGCCCCAGATAATGCTCTGCAAAGAGAACGCGCTCGGTCGCCGGGAAGTAAGACCGCAGGCTTTCTTTGTTACAGCCGTTCCAGCGGCCCGAGGGTTTTGCCCAGATGATGTGATTCAGCACACTGAAACGGCGGCGCATCATCAACTCGATATCGGCTGCAAGGCGATGACCACAAAACAGGTAGATGCTACCCGAGGGTTTGAGGACTCGCCAGAATTGTGCCAGACAGCCGTCGAGCCACTTTAAGTAATCCTCGTCCCCTTTCCACTGATTATCCCAGCCGTTCGGCTTTACCTTGAAGTAAGGCGGATCGGTAACAATCAGGTCAATGGAATTATCAGGAAGTGATTGTATGTAATGCAGGCAATCAGCGTTAATTAACTCAATACTGGATATTTTTACAGTGTTTTTCATAGATCAGTAAGCGGGACTCTGGTAGGCTCACTATGCTTTTGCGCTAAAGCAGTGGGCCTTGGTTCGCTTGTGATCTCAGACATGAGCGAATGGCTGGCCGGGTGCTACAACACCCACCAGCCGCCCATTCCACAAAAAGAAAAACCCCGCCGAAGCGAGGTTATAAATTTGTTTAAGTTCGTGTCTAAATGACCACCCTTAACACGATATACTAAAAAGTGCGGACCGCATTAACTTATTTACAGGGAAATCTGAATATTCTTTTCATGGCTTTAACTTGAGAGGTATGACTAGATGGTTGAATGGATTTATAACCGAAATGGCAGGCCAACCGTATTATTTGACGATGATTGTCTAAGAAATAATCGCGGTGTAGTTATTGCGTGGATACATGGCAATAACATTTATTCACTTAGAGGAATGCATATAGGATGGTTTGAAGGTCGGGTGCTCTATGATAGTCATAACAAAGCGTTAGGATTTCTAAGAAATCCTAACGGACGTTTACCAAGCATACCAGGATTAGCTGGAGCCCCAGGAGTCCCAGGTTTAGCAGGAAAACCCGGCAGGCCAGGACTAGCAGGAGTACCAGGAAGGCCGGGGTTTGGCGGTTGGTCACAAACTATTTTAGAAGATTACTTTTAATATTTTGGCAGGCCGTCAGCTTTCGACGACCTGCCTTATAGTTACTGAATCCATTTCTAGTTTAATGTCCAGCATTGATAGACAGCCATCAATAAACCCTTCGGCCAGCATCATTTCTATTCGGATTTGCTTTTCGCTCTTCTTCCTTTTTTTTGCCATCTGACGCTTAGAAACCCTGTAGACGTAGTGTCCCACCAGCAGATGATAATCATAGGGCCGTTTCTTCATCAACCGCACCATGCAACCTTCGATAATTAATCCGTCATTGTCTGAGCACATAATTCTGGTCTTCCCTGTCTGCGGCAGAAGTCCTTTGAACCCGGCGGCTATCGGCGAAAAATCGACATTACATGAGTCACTCGCTGCCCATGATCCCCACAAATCCAGTACCTTTTGAATATCACGCATCAGTTATCTCCACTCTTACGCCAGCACGCCGAGAACGAGCGCCCGGTCCAGCAATTTGATGATTAACTCCGGCTGTGTGCCGTATTTACGTTCGAACGCAGCCACTCCGGCGTTGCCGTGCAGTTCATCGTGATGTTGTCTACAGAGCGGGATGGTGAACGCATCATGTGCTTTAGTGCCAGTTCCGCCCTGCCCCCAGCCAATAAGATGATGTGGATCGTCGGCAGGGTTGCCGCAGCATGCGCAGGGTTGAGTTTTTACCCATGCAAGGAATTTCGGATTTTCCCATCGACTGCGCTTGGGAAGTCTGAAAAGCGTTTTCGGAGCCACAGGATCAACAATCAGAGACACCACGGGCTTTTCGCGTACTGGTTCAAATCTGGCATCCAAAAGCTCAGTAACACCGGGGGCAGATGCATGTTCGGCAAGAATGCTTGTGGCCGGAACTGATGGGACAATGTCACTTTCACGCATAACATCTGGCGTGCTCAGTGCCGGAAGTTGTAACGCCTTCCGAGCCATATCCCCCGGAACCGCTGACAACACATCCCGACAAAACGCCCACCAGCAAAGCTCTGGCAGCGTTAATTCATGATCGTCCCTGAAATGAAGAAAGCCACGCGCGGCGCGGATAACATATTCGGCGGCATTTTTACTGGCTATGGCAGAAAGTTGATCGAGAGACTGCTCGCGCAGCTGGTTATCGCAACTCCAGCAAAGCCGAACCGCTGCTGGTGAGTAGCGCAACGTTACCATCTCAGAGTGGTGATAGTCGGAGTGCGGCCACTGGCAACCGGCACGCATTCCGCGTAACCAGTATTCAACACCATCTACCCCGCCAGCAGCAGCAATAACTTTTTCGTTGGAAAAAAAAGGCGCCAGCGCAGGATCTGCAATCAAAGGCTGGTGTGCTGGTGGAACTTCGCCGCTGGGTAAGTGGGCCATATTGGCTGGCTCCATCTCCACCAGCACGCGCCCGGATGCAAAGAGCGACATCAGATGTTTGCCGGGTTTCAGCAATACGATGCCCATTTCCCTTGATATGGCAGGTTTCAGGAGAACACGCATAAAGCATCCTCCTCAATAATAATCTGGCCAGATTCACCCCATAATTTTGTTACCCGTGAATCCCAAATGTGCGCATCGTTTTCGAACAAAGCATCAAGGAGCGCTTTTTCAAGGTTGTCTTTGTCAGGTTTCACCTGGTGCGGCTTCCCGTTCATCTCAGCACGCTTCTTTTTGCTCCAGCTCGCAGGCATCGGCAGAATAAAAGTGACGTACGCCCCGGCAACGGGCAAAACGACGCCACAGATCCGAACCTCATCGCAAAACGCACGGTAGCGCATCACCTCCGGTCTTTTTTTCCATTTGTCAGAGCGGGTCATACGGGGTTTGCCCATCGGCACAATAGGATAAATCATGAGCGCCCCCGGAATTTTGAGTCACAGCGACGGGGCGCTTTACCTTCGGGCAATAATGCGCTGACGATCCATGAGAGATAGTCAGGCGATAGCGATTTCTCCGTTTCAACGCCTCTGGCTGTATATCGAGCAACAAGCTCTTTAGCCTGGCTTTCTGTCAGGTCGGTGTGATGAAACCAGCCTTTTTTCATGCAGCCTCCCGATGGAGACAGCAGAAATCACTGGCGCTGATTAACGTCAGTTTAATGATGCAATTTTGTGGGGTTTTCTGCGCCACGGTTTTCCCTCCGGGCGCAGCAGGTTGCCAGTTGTTCAGGCTGGCGGAGGCAATATATCAGAGTTTGGGGAAACACGGTAACCAGCACGTTCGAGCATCTGAATAAACAGGTTTGGAGTGCCAACAATTTCTGAAGGAGACATGGGCCTGAAGCTATATGTCTCCCCCTGCCTGTACAAAAGCGCCTTAAAATTTGCAGGCATATCAAACGTAAACACCACAACCCCATCATCCCGACGTACCAGATCGTAACTGGTCAAAACATCACTTTCCACCAATCCCCCTTATGCGCCTAGCGGCGCGTACATTCTTTTTCTGGCTCAGCACCAGCCGCTAAACCACACCGGGGAGTTTAACCAACGCGATAAAGCAACCCCTTAAATACTGTTAATATATACAGTATTTAAAAGACTGCCACATTTCAACACAAATTAACCCAATGATAAGTAAGCACATTCTAGAGATTACAAAAGTACACTCGCTGCCAAGCATATTATGCGAATGCTATTAACTAATTGAACTTAAAAGTAATTCACCCAAGATAGACTTTCATCCGTTACATGCCAAAACAGTGCTTTAGCATCGAACTCCGCTAGACACAGCATCCGGTAGCTAGTTGAAGAAGTATGGAAATTAGACAAAAAAAAAGCCCCTCAAGGGGGCTTTTAGGAACAAAGGTAAGATCAGAGAGGTTTCACGACGGTAGCTCCAGCCTTCTCTGCCTTAATTTTAGCAGTCAGAAAACGCTGCAACATTTCGGCCTTACGCGCGTGAACCGCATCATAGTCGATCTTACCCTCTTTCTGGGTAGTGTTGCGTTCTAATTGCATAGTATGCTCCTTGGGTCTTGTATGAGAACCCCATCTTTTCGGCGAACCGCTTAACGTATCTATCATAGACACACTTAAGTCGTGCATTGTCAGCACCGAAGAAGATTAGTCCCACCTGTTCAGTGTCTGCGACACGGAAAATAATCTCAACTATCGTTCGATACAGATAGTTTAGCTCATGCACCAGAAGATTAAACTGATCTTTTGGTTTTGCGAAAAAATCCCCATTTTCAGGAGGAGATTCATCAAAGCGACGATCATAGAAACTTACAACTTGAACTGAGAGTTTCTTAGCAAGATCTTCGCCTATCATGCCATACATCGTTTCTGCTGCAGCTGGGTCATCAGAAGGAGGCATGAACAATAATCTGATGACAAGATGTCGAGCGTCATCACCAGATAGAAAAAATTCAATATCTACATACGCACCATCATCAATGTTCGCACCTAATCCTACTAAACTCTGTGCAACATGTTTGTGTATTTGTGCTTCCTGCATGCTCTCGTCCATTACAGGTAAGCCTGGTACATAGGTGGTGTAGATTCAGTGATGGCTATAATACACACACTAAAAAAAAAGTAATACACTTTTTTCTCCGATTTCAAGTACCTCAACAACTAGAAGAATTAGTGTTTATCGGTAGTAATAGTATCGTCATAATGCTAACAAAACTTTAGGACTTTACCTAAAGATTATCCGCACATTATTGAACAGAGACACTGTTCGACGCGTGTATTACCAGCTACAGAACTAGCACAACAACATCCAATCGAAGTACCGACATCAATCGAGCTACTGGGCGGAGAATACCGCGCCCCCCTGAGTGCACACAAACTTAGGTAGCTTGCTCCTTCTCTACACAAAAATCGGGTAAGCTAGCTCTCACCAGAACCACAGCGGTCCAACTGCTTATCTTTCGCGTATTTCTTGCCAGTACAGCCCTAAACGATGATATACCAGCCCGGGGATCCCTGCGTACGATATAGCTCCATCGGTTGCAGCATGCGCACACAAATGTCGACGATTAGATAAAACATGGAATCCGCAGCCGTCAATGTTGCATCACGGATGTAACCACGCAAATCCCTTTTGCAACAGACCGGGCTAAATTTTGAGCCGCACATATCGCGGAAACGAACATCCCCGCAGCGGATGAACCTAGCCATTATTGTTTTGCTCATGCTGCACCACCTTTAACGCGTTTGAATTCGATCAACCGCATCCACGGGTTGGCCTGCCAATCATCTTGACCGAGAGAGCACCACAGCTCATGGAAGGCCAGTTAAACCTCAAATGGGCCAGAGGCGGCGATTCTCCCCTCGGCTCTAGCATCTTGCTCACTTATTGCGTGCAACCGCTCAACGTACACATCGGTAATCTCCAGCGTTAACCTCGCCAACCAGCTCATTGCCGGATAACGCTCAGTCTAGGTTTTTATCGATAAAGGGAGGCTTGATAATCCGCCGGGCCTGCGTTTTCCGTCCGTCGAGAATGGCACACACCATTTCGCCGTTAAAAAACATTCCTCGCTCGTTCACTGACCTTCTCCTGCGATTGGTTTAATAGTCTCCATCAGCAAGCGACGGCGCATGTTTGGAGCACCCCAGCGATAACCAGTCTTTTTGTGGTAAACCTCACTTTTGCCAACCACCCACGAGGCGGCGGTTTCGTGTATCTTCATCCGCTTTTTCCCGTCGCGCGTAATAACGATGCCGGTATGTGTTTTTTGGACGCTCACAATTGCACCTCCCCAGCTTTCACCAGCTTTCACCAGCTTTCAACCAGCTTTCAACCAGCTTTCAACCAGCTTTCAACCAGCTTTCAACCAGCTTTCAACCAGCTCAAACTCCCGGACGATAGCGCTGTAATCAATTGATGATGCTTTCAGTGCCGTATTCTCCAACGTCAGTTGCTGCACACGGACTATCTGCACATCCAGGGCACTCGCCAGATTGCTGACCATTTTCGCGATCTCAATGAGAGGGGTTTCGGCTGCGATTGCCGCTGCAAATGCATGACCCGCCTTTACTAACTCTTACCCTTGTAACTGGTATTCATGCCCGCGCACTCCCGAAGATTTTGTGTACCTGATAACCATGCCAGTTATCCCGGCAAATATCCGCTACGGACCGCGGCGCCACAGGGCATTCAGTCGTTTTAACCTTTGCCCGCCAGCACCTCGCAAGCCGGTACTCAGGATGGCGTGGCTTACCGATGTTTTTCAGGATGCCAGCCATGCGCAGGCGTTTGAGGCGGTCGTATGCTTCGCGGATATCGCACGCCAGCAACGTTCTAATCTGGCGTGGTGTGGCGACCTTGTGAGCCTCGATGAATTCCACGATGGCTTTCTGTTTAGGTTTCAACATGCTGATACTCTCCGGCTTTGAGCTTTCCGAAAGCAGTTATCGCGAAGCTTCGAAAGAAACGCGATTTCGTGAGAATTGCGGGCCAGTCCCATCATGTCGGCGTATTTTGTTGCAGCACGATTCCAGCACCCGCGTTCCTCAAGCGCTTTCGCCTCATCGAGTTGCGCACCCATGATTTTCGGATCCGCTTTTTCACTCACGAAACCCAGGTCGATGTCTGGAATATCCGCGCCGGGAATTGCGGCATAGGTGTACTGAGTACCGTTATGCTCACGGCTTAAAAGATTGCGCGTCACCAGCTTCCTGAGTTGATGCCCTGTGGTTCCTGCCGGAGTGTCGAAAGCTTCACAGATGTCACCCAGTACACACCCAGGGTTCTGCGCTACGAAAACTGCTACGCGATCAATTTGGGTTACTCGTTTTTGTCTGGTCATTGGTCAAAACTCGTCTTAGTTATTTAACAAGCCGCAAATGAGTCACATTTTTGCGGTAACTCCCCCAGGTAAAATTCACCCAGATGCCGTTATCCATGGTCAAACGGTCCATTGCCCGTTCACCCAAGATTTTCGATAACTCGTCAAAATTCAGGTTGGTCAGCACCCCCACAGGTTTCATTGCCGCCAGGCGGCGATCGATAATTTGATTCAGCAATACCCACTCGTTGCGGGTGTCGCGCTGTACACCGACCTCATCCAGCACCAGCAAATCAACCTTGCACAGGTCATCCAGCAATGCCGATTCAGATTGCCCTTCGTCGTAACATTTGCGAGCGCGCAGCATCAGGTCAGGAACGGTCACCACCAGCACCGTGTGATCACGCTGCAGCAGGTAATTACCGACGGCAGCAGCCAGATGATTTTTCCCTGTACCGCAGCCACCGCTGAAAACGAAGCTGGCGAAACCGCTGCCGAAGTTATGGGCATAACTTTTTGCCAGCGTCAGCGCGTGTTTTTGCCCGTCGTTGCTCACCTGGTAATTTGCGAAGGTGCAATTCCGGTGCAAATCGCAGATGCCAGACCGTCCAAAAATTTTCTCTGAACGTGCACGCTGATTCGCTTTTTCCAGCTCTGCTGCTCGCTTGCGCCCCTCCTCCTGCTGCCAGGCCATTAACTCAGCGGCGCTGGTAAACTTAGGCTGAATGCCTGCTGGAATCAGTCGCTGCAGACGACCAAGAATGTCACTCGTCGATTTCATCGTTACCCCCTGAATCCCGGCGGGATCGCCGTGTCGGGTGTCGAAACGCCAAAGGCTGGCTGACGGCGCGGGGTTTGCGCCTGTGCGGCAGTTTTGGCACGTGATGCTTTCAGGCTGGTTGCGAAAGTCTGTTCCCACTGAATGTGGTGCTTAACCTTCCCTTCGCATTTCCAGTAATCGCGGAATTGCTGCAACTCAACAGCGGTATATCCGGGTTGCTCACCGAGGTTTATTCCCCACAGTGCCGCCTGACCTACAAATTCAGCACCCGGTAACCAGTCATCAGTGATCGGAAATTTCCCGAATGGTGGCAAAAATTCTTGTTGCGCGCCCTCCCTCTCTCTCTCTGGGTTTTCTTTTAGATCTGTATCTATATCTGGATCTTTATTAGTTACATTCTCGTTAGTCTCCTGTTCTAACGGCGATTCAACAGCCGTTGAACGCTCGTTAGTTTCTCGTTCACCTCCCGTTTGTTTTTTGGCTTTTCTCGCTCTTGCTGATGCTTTTCCTGCCTCGGACTTTTGGCTGATAGAGGACCGAACCGTTTCAAGATCACGCTCAATACGTTCATGAACCCACTCGGAACCGTTATCTGAAAAAAATTCTTTTAACGATGGTTCAACGGCAGCCCAACGGTCGTTACTTAAGCGGGCAATTTTCTCCAGGCGGTTTTTGGGTATGGCCCGCCCCGTTTGCCAGTAATTGAACATGAGAAGCAAATACGCGCCATGCTCCTCAGTGGACAGATGCATGGTGTCCGCCAGGTAATCAGCAATGTAAAGTTGCATGTAAGGCAGCGCGGCCATGGTTACTCCTGATGCCCGGTTTCCCGGACGTGATGGTCATTGGTCAAAACTCGAATCAAAAACATTGCGGCGCCAGAGTGCTGAGCAGCGCCAGAGCTGGCTCGGAGATTTCTCGAGGCAACATTGCATACAGGGATGTAGCGGCTTCCCATATCTCTTTTTCCAGTCGATGCACTGGTGCGCCGAGTAGCTTTGCCTGGTGCGCTTCCCCACATTCTTTAATAGCGCTGGCCACCAGCTCCGCTTCGGTTTTACCGGATCGGAGACCAAACTTTCGGGCAATTTCGATTGGCATTGCGGCTGCAATAGCGGGCAGAAGATGCATTACGTAGCGGTTATATTTTTCAGAGCCACCATCGTTACGGAGATACCGGAACAGGTTCTGCTTGTTGACCGTGATCCCCCGCCCACCGATGCGCTGCCATTCCTCAGCCACCAGCCGGGCGATAGTTTCCTGAGCCTGTCCCGGTAGGGTTTTCTCCCACACGCGGACAGCATCAAATACGCTCAAGCGTTTCATATTGTCGCGGCGCCGCGGTTCAATCTGATTTTTAGATTTCAGGGAGCCAGCCGCACTTCGCATACGATTTGTAACTATTGCGGTTTGCATGCTGCGGTCTCCGGCAGTTGGGGGATCCCATCAGTAGGGTTCGGATAAAGGTCAGGTCTAAGTTCGTGAGGTGTAACCCCGGTTACGGAAAAAACCTTCAAAACTCGTGACGCCGGAACAACACCGTTATTTTTTTTCCATTGGCTGATGGCCATTCCGCTGACGCCAATGGCAGTTGCCAACCTATTGGCAGAACCTGCCGTTCGAATTGCGTGATCAAGAGCTGTCATGCTTCATCTCCTCGTTAAGGTAGAGACAATAAAGCATAGGTTTATATAAAGATCAATATTTACGTTATTGCGGGCATAAACCAAACATTTACAATGAATCCATGAAATCAAAAGATGAATTCGACACTCAGCAGATAGCGCGCTTAGTTGAACTGACCGAAAGAGGCATCAGCAAAGCAGATATGGCTCGCATAGCTGGTGTAACACCTCAGGCTGTCAATGGCTGGTTTAAAAGAGGCGCGATAAGTAAAAAATCTGCTGTAGCAATAGCGGAAGCTGCTGGTGTGTCAGTAGCATGGCTCTTGGGTGAGGAAGTTGAAGAAGACTCTGGTTTAAAGCCAAACGAGAGCAAAATGCTTAAATTATTTAGGCAACTCCCTGAGTCAGAACAAGAAAGGATGGTTGATCTCTTTCAGATTCGTTTGAAAGAAATTGATGACTACGTGGAGAAATATCTACGCGGTCGCTTTAAGCAAGAAACCAAGTAATTTTATCCATGAAATCCCATAAAACCGGCTAAAGCCGGTTTTTTTGTACCCGAAAAATCCCTCCAAAATCGTTATCAACCACGGAAAGCAAAAGTTTATTTTTTTATAAGTTCATAGTTGACATAATTTATAAACCAATGCTTTAATCGTGTTAAGCAATAGCTATCAAGGCAGGACGCCCACGTAGTAGCTGCCGGCGGCATATGAAACACCGGATAAGATGGCTTTTTTACTAACACGCGCAGCAGGTAGTACACGTTCCGCTAGCCAGCGTTACCGGCAGAAAAAAAGCGCCCATAGGGCGCTTAGCTCTTTAAAAATCTGGATGTCCCAATCGCAACTACCAAGCACCTCGATCGTTGAAGTGATTTGCAATTGTTCTTTTTTGGGGATTCTTCGCCGCCGGTGTTTTATCCATTTTAAATTCTGCATGACAGGATGGACAAAAATGTACCCAGAAAGAAGCTTTCGCTGCTTTATCAATGCCCGGCTGAAGCATAGATATTTTCTTTTGCTTAAAACAATGTGGGCATGCATTCACAGTTATTTGCGAATTACCCACAACAAGCTGCTTCGAGTACACCAAAGAACCAGCCTCCGTTTGGTGAAGTGCATAACCTTCAGACTCGGATTGAAAGTCTTCAAATTCTGTAATTTTTGCTTTGAGAAGCATCACGTCTTCGTCACGAGAGCGGATCGCATCGCCAAGAGCAAAACATTCCGACTGAAGAGTTAGAAGCTTGCTTTGAAGTTCAATTGTTGCAGCTTTAACTTCGGCATCAGTTTTAGCGTCACTGATTAATTTGACGAGACTCGCAGTCTCCTTGATAGCGGCCATAGCCGCCGAAAGTTCAGCGATCACGTTGAATACTCTTCTTGTCGTTGGGGATATCCAGATTAACCGAATCCTTGTCGTTGGGGAATGACCAGGAGCCACTGAGCCTGATGTGGTGAAAAGACAGGCACAACTAAACAGGAGATAACGATGATCGACTATGCACGCAGGAAAATTAGCTGTCAGGCAGTCCGGCTAAATCTGGCTGAAGTATTCATCCGGAAGCTGTGCTATTTCCTGGCGCAGAAAGGTAACCCGGAGATAAAAGCGTGAACACTCTTTTTTATTTGGTGATCTCTGTCTGCTCCATTACAGGCGAATGCTTTGATGCGCCTTTAGGGCTTTATCCATCGGAAGCTGATTGTCGTAGCGCAGCTGCGGAACAGGCAGTTCAGGGGGAATGTCTTCCTTATCGCAAAATGGCTGACGACCAACAGCCAGCAGTGAAGATGTAAGCGAGTTTTGATCAGCGTCTAACCGGAGTGAATTATGGAATTTGGACTTAAACGAGTAATTGCCGCAGTCCGTGTGGTTACAGCCTTTAAGCGCATTTACAGCGGTGAACCAGTCACTATCACCACTCTCAGTTTAGAGGTGAAATTGTCCGTTTCATACCTCGAACAGATTTTCGCTAAACTTCGCGCCGCAGGCATTGTCACCAGCCAGCGCGGACCAGGTGGCGGCTATTTTCTGGCACATCCCGATGAGGATATCAGCGTTGCGGCGGTGATCCGCGCCGTAACCAACATCCCCGAAGACAGTGATTTCCAGCCTGTACTGGAAACCCTCGAAGATATCTCCGTAACACGACTTGCTGCCCGGCAAAGAAAACGCCTGGCCGCATAAAGCACAAAACCCGCGCAAGGCGGGTTAAGTACCCGGTCAGCCGACCAAAGCTTTCCGGAAACGAGTTTTGACCAATGACCAACCGCAGGCGGCTGACATCAGCTGCCGGGTATCTTACAACCCAAAGGAACCCGAACGCAATGAACACCTATGCATTCCTTATCAAAGCTAAAGCAAAATCTGACGCGAAAAATCTGTTCTGCTGGCTATCTGCCAAAACCGACGCACGTGCGGATCGTGAAATACTCAATATCCTGGAAGATGCTGGCATAGAAGTTGGCCGGGGACACAACCACCAGTTACCTGTGCGAACAAACTGGTTTGTCGTTGACGACCTGCCGGAGGAAGGTGCTCTGGATGAAACCTGGTGTGATCGTTATGAGCTTGGCGACGACGGTCTTTCATGGCAGAAAATCGTCAATATAGCAGCACCAGCACCAGCACCAGCACCAGCACCAGCACCAGCACCAGAAAATTTGAATCCGGATGTGGGCGAAACACAACCAGGAACGCTATATGAATCAGCGCAGCCCCCGGTTGCCGGTGATTCTGATATTACTCCTGACGATGACGCAAACACTGAATACCCGGTCTCTCGCTTGCGCCTTCCTCAGCGCATTATCGCGCAGTATCTTAGTGACAAATTCCGCCACCACGTCACCATGTCACAGCGGGTTGAGATTGGTGCGATGGAACTGGACAGCGACAATAGTCATGTTCAGAACCTGCTCCTTGCAACACGAAACATCCCCGGCATTGAGAATCTGACAACACACGAACTATGGAAGTTAACCAGCGCCATCAAGTCAGTATTCCCGGAAGAAAAACGCCATGAACTTGCTGTTATGGTTCAGTTCGTTCAGGCATGGTCTGACACCCATCATATTGATCGTGGGCTGCTTGTGAAAGAGTGGGCTGCCGGCAAGCGCATATCCGCTATTCAGCGAACAGACAGTGGCACTAACGCAGGCGGCGGGAACTCTACCGACCGTAATGCCAGCTATGTCCATAGGCTGGATACCCTCGACGCTGAGATTGCAGCCGCCACCCTGCCGATGGATTTCGATATCTACAATATCCCGTTATCTATCCACCGCCGCGCCAAAGACATTGTCGCGGGCAAAGAAAGCCCATTCAAAGAATGGTCGGCAGTGCTGCGCAACACTCCAGGGGTGTTGGACTATTCCCGCGCGGCTATTTTTGCTGTTGTACGTTCCGCTCCTGAAAATATCACCCACTCACCGGAAAAGCTTCGCTTATTCATCAATACGTATCTCACGGAGAGCGACCACGAAAAACCAACGGAAGAAATGCTTACGGCGGCGCGCCATATAGACAGCGTTGCTGTCGTCGCCGACGTGATTCAGGGAACCGAACCGATTGAAAGCCTCGATAAACTTTCTACTGAATTCTCTGTGGTTGGAAAACAAGTGGCAGAGAAAATCATCACGCAGCAGGAATCCACATCACCAGTGGCAAACCTGGGTAACGGTATTTTTTCAGTTGAATCACTCGTCAGAGAAACTCAGCCAGCGGAGAAACCAGCAGATGTGCAGATGGAAAAAACTGTCAGTGATGAAACCCCGGTTGGTGCTGAAATTCAGGAAAGCCAAACAGCAAATGTGCCAAATGAAAGCGATGTTGCAGATGGTAAACCCACAACTCCGTTAAATATGGATGCCGTTCATCAAAATGCTGAGTTTTTTTTCACCCATCTGATGGTAGATATAGAAGCGATGGGATCAGGCTCTAATTCCCCAATCGTGGCGATTGCCGCCATATTCTTCGATCCAGCCACCAGCAGAATGGGAGCCGAGTTTTTTCAGGCCGTCAGTCTGGCTTCCTCCATGTCGTTCGGCGCGCAGCCGGATGCCGACACTATTATCTGGTGGCTTAAGCAATCTTCCGAAGCCCGATCTGCGATTACTACTGATGACGCGTCAGGGTTGCTTGAGTCGCTCGAATTGCTGGCAGACTTTATCGCAGAGAACTCAGCAAATGGCAGCGATACAGTCCAGATATGGGGCAATGGCGCCACATACGATAACGTGATTTTGCGCCGGGCATTTGCGTTGACCGATACCCCCTTTCCCACACCGTTCCGGAATGATCGGGACGTCAGGACAATTGTTGAACTTGGAAAGGCTGTCGGTATAAACCCTCGCTACACCATCCCCTTCGAAGGGGAGCAGCACAACGCTCTAGCCGATGCCCGCCACCAGGTTAAATACGTTTCCGCCATCTGGCAGCGCCTGACAGCAAACTGATTTTCGAAAATCACTATTAAACCAACCGGCCAGTTAATATTTTCTGGCCGGTCATTAAGAGAGATGACCGATGCATGAACTTACGCTGTCGCCTGAGGAAATTGCAGAAATCACTGGCTACTCGCGCTATACGCATCAACAACGTCAGTTACGCTGCCACGGCATTCCATTCACCACTGATGGGCGTAACCGTCCGATCGTTTTGCGCCGGAACTTAGCTCCTGGTCTTACTGAATTACCGAAGGTTGATGAATATGTTGCAACAGAACCTGACTACGACGCAATCAATGGGCCGACCACGAAAAGATCCAAAAGACAGGCACCTGCCTCCACGGGTAACAAAAAACAAATATAGCTATGTATGGAAGCCAAAAGGGACAACGCTGAGTATAACTTTGGGGAAGATCCGAGAAACGAGCATGTCCAGGCTGTGGGAAAATTACGAGAAAGCTAAAGCCGAGCGCCACGACGTAATGACATTCGAAAGGCTCTGGAGTTTATTTATTTCCAGCCCATCATTTTGCGAACTGGCTCCACGCACGCAGCTGGACTACCGGCAGTACCATAAAAATCTGATCCCTGTTTTCGGAAAAATGAGAGCCGATGACATCAAAATAGAAATGGTCCGTATTTATATGGATCGTCGCGGCCAGCGCAGTATAAATCAGGCCAATCAGGAACTGGGAGGAATGTCTCGTGTTTTTGGGTGGGGATTCGAGCGGGGTTATGTGAAAGGAAACCCATGCAAAGGGGTGAGAAAATTTACCCTTAAAGCGCGTGAGGTTTACATTACCGATGAAGAATATCAGACAATTTATGATGAAGCGGTAACGGCAATGAAGGCTGCTATGGAAATTGCTTACCTGTGCGCCGCGCGTTCTTCTGACGTTCGCGCTCTTACCCTGGGTCAGTTGTCAGACGAGGGCATTTATATTCAGCAAGGAAAGACAGGGACAAAACAGATTAAAGCCTGGACGGAACGCCTGCGTAATGCCGTCGATCTGGCAAGAACGCTGGGAGGGGAAAAATATCTCATTTGTAGTTCCAAAAAAGAGATGTATTCCAAAAGTGGTTTTTCAGATCTCTGGGAAGATGCCCGCGCGCGTGCAGGTGAAAAGCTCGGGCGAAAACTGATCTGCACATTCCATGATCTGAAAGCAAAAGGGATTTCAGATTATGAAGGTTCCAGCCGGGAAAAACAGATATTCTCCGGCCACAAAACGGAGAGTCAGGTCGTCGTTTATGATCGCAAAGTTAAAGTATCACCTACACTGGACTTGCCGACGCTCAATCATTCAGAGGAGAATGGCAGATGAAATATACCAACCGAATATACCAACATCATACCAAGTGTGACACGGGTCGTTGAATGGTTTTGCTGTAAGTGCTTGAATAATGGCGGAGAGAGGGGGATTTGAACCCCCGGTAGAGTTGCCCCTACTCCGGTTTTCGAGACCGGTCCGTTCAGCCGCTCCGGCATCTCTCCGTTCAGATGGTTGCCATGATGCCAGGTAATTTGGCATTTTAACAGACCCTGTCCCGTTAATTTGGTTCAAGTGGCGAGTTTGCGAGCAAAACGATGATTAAGTGGCCCTGGAAAACAAAAGACTCCGCTGATGAGGCGACGTTCCCGTGGGAAGAAGCACTAAACGCCCCGGTATTAGCAAATTTATCGCCTGATGAGCAGGTTAAACTTGTTCAGCTTGCGGATCGCTTTTTACAACAAAAGCGGCTGGTTCCATTACAAGGATTCGATTTAGACGCCTTAAAGAGCGCGCGTATTAGTCTGCTCTTTTGTCTGCCCGTGCTGGAGTTGGGCCTCGAATGGCTGGATGGTTTTCACGAAGTGTTGATTTACCCGGCTCCGTTCGTGGTGGATGATGAGTGGGAAGATGATATTGGCCTCGTGCATAACCAGCGCATGGTGCAATCCGGTCAGAGCTGGCAACAGGGGCCGATTATCCTTAACTGGCTCGACATTCAGGATTCGTTTGATGCTTCCGGCTTCAATCTGATTATCCACGAAGTTGCGCATAAGCTGGATACGCGTAATGGCGACAGAGCCAGCGGCATCCCGCTGATCCCACTGCGTGAAGTGGCTGGCTGGGAGCATGATTTGCGCGCCGCCATGGATAATATTCAGGATGAAATCGATCTGGTGGGAGAAAGCGCAGCCAGCATTGATGCCTATGCAGCAACCGATCCCGCAGAGTGTTTCGCCGTGCTGTCGGAGTATTTCTTCAGCGCTCCCGAACTCTTCGCCCCGCGTTTCCCGGCATTGTGGCAGCGCTTCTGCCACTTCTACCAGCAGGATCCGCTCAACCGCCTGCGCGGCCAGACCGGCGGTTACCACGAAGGGATAAACCAGGTACATTAAAACAGCACGTTGTGCTTTAATTAGCCAATTGAATCAGCGGGTTAAATTTAGTATTGACACACCAGTACGGGGCCAGTACTATGCGCCCCGTTCACACGATTCCTCTGTAGTTCAGTCGGTAGAACGGCGGACTGTTAATCCGTATGTCACTGGTTCGAGTCCAGTCAGAGGAGCCAATTTCCTGCTTTCATGCATCCTTGCGAATCTTTATCTGATGTTGATTCAACAGGTTAGCGTGAAACCCCTTTCCCGATGTCTTTTCTGTTTTTCCTCCGCATCGGGAAATGTTAGTGGTCTGCTTCAGCTCAACTATAGAGTGACCAGCAACACTGCGTAACGGCACCAGAATCCACAGTCTTAAACCTTCCCGTAACCTTATAAAGTCTCTGATTCACACGGTCTGCACCTGTATGCCAATCCAGGCGGCTCACATCTTTGACATCTCAAATATCATATTCTTGTCCGCTGGTTTCATTGAGGGACTGAGTCACATTATCAGGGTTCAGCCGATCAGCGATTGAAAACTGAATGCACTAATCTGCGGGGCTCCTGGACTCAATAAGCAGCACTTCCCCTATATCAATTCATTTCCTTCGCCCGTGAACTACCGCTGCTAATAGATACGCAGGCAATCCTTAAGCCCTAATCATTTGAATAAAATCATAACGCGTAATCTTTTCCTTATAACGAGGAAAAATGGCAGTAATTATGCAAAAACAATAAGTAAATTCACTATATTTTCACAAAACCGCCCCACTCTCCCCATAAGAAGGTTGACAAGTGCAGATGAATTAGTATGATCATACTAAGCCATCCGTCAATAAGCTTTCCGTTGAAGATTTTATAAAATAAAATGGCTAAGACCAGGAAAAGAAAAGATTAACACACCTTTCACCCTCAAAATGATTAATAATAACAATGAAAAAATCAAAAGCTAAAAATTGTTTATTAATATGCTTCTCAATTCTCTTTTTTAGCATGTTAATAATGTTATCTTCGTTCTATTTTTCACGTCTGACCGAGTATGTGTTATTCAATTACTTGTTTAGATACAGTATTGTTGGTGTAGTTATAGGATTGGCTATCATACACATTACATGTATATTGCTCACAGGTTATCTTATTTACCTTTTATTTAGAAAGTAAAAAATTCAGGCAGTCGCATTTTAAATAAAATTTATTTTTAAGTAATAGTCACAAAAAAGAAGTAAAAAGTCCTGTTGTTCCTGCGTAAAAATGTTGTTATATCTAATATCCCCAGAGCCCATATTCGAACGATGATACGTATCTAACATAGAAGTACCTCTGATTTCCTTTCCCCTAATACAACCAGTAGTCGTCTTAGTTAAAAAATATTTTTCACCTGAGGTGAAGAATTGAGATTGTTCTCTGATTTCATCTGTCACCTCAAGCTGAATAGATAAAAGTTAAATGACGGCAATTGGCCGTCATTTCTTGATTCAGGTGCTATGCTTTCCAGCCGCCACCGAGAACTTTATAAAGAGTAACCTGCTGTGTTATTTCACTTAAACGAGTCGAAATTTCAGTTTTCCTTGCCTGAAATAAAGATCGTTCAGCAACAAGCACATTGAGATACCCATCCACACCTTCCTGATATCGGCTATTCGCAAGAGTGTAGTAACGTTGATTTGCCGCGGTGTCTTGTACCCGAGCAGCCAGTTCATGTTTATAGGTCGCCTGACCCGCCAGAGCATCCGAAACCTCCTTAAATGCCTGCTGTATAGCTTTTTCATAATTTGCTATTTCAATTCTTTTGGAAATTTCCGCAACGTCAAGATTGGCTTTGTTTTTTCCCCCATCAAATATTGGTACGCTTATGCTGGGAACGAATGACCAGGCAGCCGTGCCCCCTTCAAGCAAATGTCCAAGACTATCTGAAGCCGATCCTCCGGAAGCAGTAAGGCTGATGGTAGGAAAGAAAGCGGCTCTGGCCGCGCCAATATTCGCATTAGCTGCCTTAAGGGTATGTTCGGCAGCAATAATATCCGGCCTGTTTGTCAGGACTTCTGATGATATTCCGTCAGGCAACGCCGGGAAATTCCATGCTTTAAGTAAAGTCGCATTTTCTACAATATTGGCCGGTATGTTCGTACCCAGTAATAGCTGTAAAGCATTTGTATCCTGTTTAACCTGACGGGTGTATTGGTAAACTTCAGCCTCAGCGCTTCTTAATGACGTTTCCGCCTGAACAACATCCTGTTCGTTTGCGATGTCCATCGCATACCGTTGTTTAGTCAGATCATACGTTTTACGCTGACTTTTAGCGGTATCTGTCGCCACATTAAGTAAATCCTTATCCGCGCAAAGGGTCAAATAGCCCGATACGACCTCTGATACAAGACTAATTTGTGTGGCGTGAGCAGTAGCCTCAGTCGAAAGATAATTTTCAAGCGCCTGTGCTTTCAAACTTCTAAGCCTGCCAAAGAAGTCAATTTCCCAGGATGTTACACCAAGATTCGCTTCATATTGCTGGTATGACACAGGCCCGGAAGTCTGGGTAGAATAGAGATTGCCAGGCAGATGAGCCGAAGTCTGGCTACCATTAGCCTCGATGGTTGGTAATAAAGCGGCTCTTTCAATCCTGTACTGTGCTCTGGCTGACTCTATATTTAAAGCAGCAACTCTGAGATCTCTATTATTTTTAAGGGATAATCCTATCAGGAGTTTTAACGTGTCATCATCGAAAAACTTTTGCCATGCAAGATCTGAAGTTTTATTCCTGTACGCATTACTCTCCCATTTCCCGGAAACAGGTACCGATGGGCGTTCATACTTCGGCTGTAAGTTGCAGGCCGTCAGAGTTAAGAGTACCGGTATAACAATAAATAGATGTTTCTTCATAACCTATCCTTCTGAGGATAATCATATTGCAATGTCTGAATTCTAAGCCCGGTGACTATCTTAGAAGTGCACCTGACTGTTTGAAACGGTCGCTTTATACACGCATTACATAAATCTGCCTGAAACAGATTTATGTAATACATCAGCACATGGCACTAAATAGCTACAAGTTATAAAACTTGAATGTAATGAATGTTTCTTCGACCCAGGAAGAAAATAACGCTCTATATCATTACCCTTTCTTCTTGTGATATCTAATCTGGGCAAATGATAACGGTTCACGTCCATGATAAATTGCTGAAACCCGGCTTTTGTACCCGAATAATTAAATTGTGCATAATGACCTTCAGGTATTATTATTTTTTGTACTTTACTCTTCATAGAATATAAATTCTGATAATCTGTTGCTGTAAAGTACTTGATAACAACGCCTGAATTTACTGCGATATTGGGTTCAAAATGGCTGATACCATAGACGTAAGAAGGTAGCTCCTGGTAGTCCCTGAGATACCTGTTAAAAAAATTCATCCGCACATCTATATTGAACTTACAGAGATCTTCAAAAGCACAAGGGAAAGAGTGTTCTATGCCGAGAAAAATTTGTTCTGGTAATGAAATAATGTCCGGTTTGGGTACCGGATGAATTATCCTCTGGTATGGCGGGTAGAGCTGTGAACAATCCCATTCAGTGTTATTTCTGTACCTTGCAGGAGTCTGATGAAAGTAACTTTTGAATGAACGGGTGAAAGCCTGCTGCGTAGTAAAACCATATTTCAAAGAGATATCGAGAATATGTGTTTTAGTTATCTGTAATTCAGCAGCCGCGGCGGATAATTTTCTTAGCCGAATATACCTGCTTAGAGTAACTCCCGTTAACGCATGATAAACCCGCTGTAAATACCATTTCGAATATCCTGACTTAGCCGCCACAATATCCAGGGATAATTTTGATGCGAGTTGAGATTCTATCCATTCTGTAAGATCATAAATAAAATCATTTTTCATTACACACCGCCTTATTCCCAATAGCCATATCAAAAGCAAAATCCAGCGCTGATTGAGAGTAACGATAAAGCAAAGTATCGTTTGGCATCATAACTATCGACCTGAGCGCTCCCATAAAAACATAGAAAATCATCGAGCTGAGTATTGTTGTCGAAATATCAGCATGAATCCTTCCATTTTTTTGGGCTTCGGATAAAACAGAATCTATCATGACGAATAATTTATCCATCTTATTCCCCACCAGAATATCATGGTCATTTACTTCGTCAGGATATTCACAGCGGAAGACAGTCATCTCGATAACATTTTGAAGATGTTTGTTTCTCTTAACGTATTCAATTTCCCTTAATAAACAGTGGCGTAACGCTATAACAGATTCGGCACGCATTACAAGATCTTCAACTTCCGTAAAAAGTAAGAGAGGTGTGCGCTCAATAACCTGTTTAAAAAGATCGTTCTTTTCCCTGAAATGCCAATAAATAGCGCCTCGCGTACAGCCCGCTTTTATTGCTATCATCTGTAACGTTGTGCGATAAATACCTGAATCCCGAAAGCATTGCTCAGCCGCATCCAGAATATGCTCGCGGGTTTCTTCAGCATCTTGCTTGGTTCGTCTGGCCATTTTCAAGCCTCCAGAATAAATTAAAATTTATCGTATCTACATTACTGCTCAGATTGAGGATTTTAGTATTGGTATCCCTGATGGATACCAATACCCCACATACGGCTATTTTTCTTCAGCTATGGTTAATGCTTCTTTTTTGTTTTTGTTCCTGGTAAAAAAACCAGCGACAAGAACATAAAACAGCGGGATATAAAAAATAGCTAATACGGTCGCGGTAAGCATCCCACCAACAACGCCAGTACCAATGGCATGCTTGCTTCCGGAACTTGCTCCTGAAGCAATAGCGAGAGGAATAACACCAACAATAAATGCCAGTGATGTCATAATAATGGGTCGTAAACGGACTCTGGCTGCCTCAATGGCTGCCTGCGAAAATGACATTCCACTTTTTTCATGAAGATCGCGCGCAAATTCAACAATTAATATCGCATTCTTTGCAGAGAGACCAATCGTCGTTAATAAGCCAACCTGGAAGAAAACATCGTTCCCCAATCCACGTAAAAGCGTCGCACTGACAGCGCCAATAACACCCAGCGGTATGACTAACATTACTGAGAAAGGAATACTCCAGCTTTCATAAAGCCCTGCCAGACAGAGGAAGACGATTATTAGCGACAGAGCATAAAGCGCCGGCGCTTGCGAACCTGAAAGACGCTCTTCAAATGAAAGACCTGTCCAGGCAACATTTAAACCTGGTGGCAATTTTGCCGCGATCTCCTCTACCGCCTTCATGGCATCCCCGGAGCTATAACCCGGAGCAGGTTCGCCAAGAAGTTCAACTGCCGGTAAACCGTTATAACGCTCCAGTTTCGGGGAACCATAAGTCCATTTCCCACTGGCGAACGATGAGAATGAGACCATCTCTCCGTCACTATTACGTACGTACCATTTATCGAAATCCTCCGGAGAAATACGTGAACTGGCTTCCCCCTGGATATAAACCTTTTTAACACGCCCACGATCATTGAAGTCATTAACATACGTTGACCCCCAGGCGGCGGACATCGTGTTATTTACATCAGAGAGACTGAGTTTCAGAGCCTGCACTTTCTCGTCATCAATCAGAATTTGATATTGTGGCTCATCATTCATACCGTTGGGTCGAACCATTTGCAGTGCGGGGTTTCGGGCAGCCATCCCAAGAAACATATTCCGTGCCTGCATGAGTTTTTCATGGCCGCCGCCAGTTGTATCCTGAATAAACAGGTTAAAACCAGTGGCATTCCCCAATTCCATCACCGCCGGTGGAGCGAAAGAAATAACCGTTCCCTCTTTTATTGTGCTGAAATATCCCATTGACCTGGCAGCCAGTTCAAATACCGAACCTTTCCTTTCATTCCATGGTTTAAGTCCCACAAACACCATAGCGGAACTCTGACCACGCCCTGCAAAGTTAAATCCATTGACCAGCATTGTCGTGGCAACCATGTCTTTTTCCTGGGTCAGAAAATACGCCGATATTTTGGTTAATACTTTCTGGGTCTGCTCCGCACTACTGTTTGGTGGCAGTTGTACTTGCACAAAGAGATTTCCCTGATCTTCATCAGGCAGGAATGACGTTGGTATCCGTGGGAATAGCGCAATAAGTAAAGCGATGATTGCCAGAAAGAAAAGCATCGCTCGTTTTCTGGCCCTCAAAGTACGTTCGACGCCATTGCGATAAAGCGAAGTGCCGCGTTCAAATTTACGGTTAAACCAGCCGAAAAATCCCTTTTTAGCCTGTGCGTCATGATGCGTTTGTTTCAGGATCGTTGCGCATAATGCCGGAGTAAAAATTAGCGCAACGAGCACCGACAACGCCATTGCAGAAACAATAGTGATAGAGAACTGGCGATAAATTACACCTGTTGAACCGCCGAAAAACGCCATCGGAAGAAATACAGCGGAAAGAACCAGACCAATACCAACCAGAGCGCCCGAAATCTGCTCCATCGATTTTCGGGTCGCTTCAAGCGGCGGAAGCTTTTCTTCTTCCATCAGTCGCTCGACGTTCTCCACAACAACAATGGCATCGTCGACGAGAAGCCCGATAGCCAGTACCAGGCCAAACATGGTTAATATATTAATTGTAAAGCCAAATGCGGCCATAATGCCGAATGTGCCCAGCAAAACGACCGGAATAGCGAGTGTAGGAATAAGTGTTGCTCTCCAGTTTTGCAAAAAAAGCAGCATCACGACAAAAACGAGGACTATCGCTTCAATAAGGGTATGCACCACTCCTTCTATTGAGGCACTTATGACAGGAGACGTATCGTAAGGATAAATAATCTCCACGCCTTCCGGTAAACCAGGCTTAAGCTCGTCCAGCTTTGCTTTGACAGCTTTAATGGTGTCCAGCGCATTAGCACCGGTTGCCAGGCGTAACGCAATAGCTGTACTCGGAAGATCTTTGCCATATTTTGATTGTATTGAGAAACTCTCGGATCCCAGTTTTACTTTGGCCACATCCTTAAGTAACACGCGGGATCCATCGGGCTGAACCTTCAGGAGTATATTTTCAAATTGTTCAGGCGTTGTGAATCTGGTCTTGCCAATGACAGTTGCACTCAGTTCAATATTTTCATTGGTTGGTAAACCGCCTAACTGGCCCGCAGATACCTGTACGTTTTGCGCCTGAATAGCAGAGCTGACATCCAACGGGGTAAGTTTATATCCATTCAGCTTATTCGGATCCATCCAGATACGCATCGCATACTGGGATCCCAGCATAGTGAAATCACCCACACCGGTAATACGAGTTAAAGGATCCTGTATGTGAGAAACCAGATAATCACCGAGGTCAAAGCTGCTCATACGACCATCAGTGGAAACAAGTCCGGCAAGAATTAAAAAGTTAATCTGATATTTAGCAACCCGGATCCCCTGATTCTGAACTTCATCCGGTATTAAAGGCGTTGCCAGCGATAGCTTATTTTGTACCTGAACCTGAGCAATATCCGGATCTGTCCCTTGATTAAAGGTGACGGTAATTGTGAATGAGCCATCCGAATTACTCTCAGACTTTAGATAGCGCAAATTATCAAGGCCATTCAGTTGCTGTTCGATAACCTGCACCACAGTATCCTGAACGGTATCTGCCGATGCTCCAGGATAAGATCCAGTCACAGCAATCGCAGGAGCAGCAATATTAGGATACTGGTTGATGGGTAACTTGATTATAGAAAGCACGCCAGCCAGCATAATAATGATGGCTACAACCCATGCAAGTACGGGGCGGTCAATAAAAAAACGTGACATTACGGCTCCTTACTCAGGCTGATTAGCGACTTCAGGCGAAGGGGGAGTAGCCTGGGCAATCCTGACTTCACTGCCGGGCTGGGCTTTTTGTGTCCCATCCACAACGACCCGATCGCCACTTTGCAATCCGTCCCGTATTAGCCACTGATTGCCTACAACGCGATCGGTTACCACCGCTTTGCGGATCACTTTGCTATCTTTGCCAACGACAAGCGCCGAGGCCTGTCCAGTCGGATCACGGGTGATTGCTCTTTGTGGAACAAGCAGGGCATTCTCGTTCACCCCTTCCTGTAATTTGGCGCGGACGAACATACCTGGCAGCAACCGTCCATCGGGATTAGGAAACTCGGCGCGTATAATTACAGAGTCCGTACTTTCATCTACTGTTACTTCTGAAAGTTTTATTCGGCCCGGATGCGAATATTCAGTGCCATTGTCGAGGATCAGTTTGACTTCAGCCTGTTGGTCGCCATTTCGTTTCAGGCGGCCTGCCGCAAATTCATCCTGCAATTTAAGAAGAGCCGTTGAAGATTGCGGAATATCGACATAGATAGGATCAAGCTGCTGGATGGTTGCAAGATCAGTGGTCTGATTAGCGGTCAGCAACGCTCCCTGAGTAACGGAAGATCGCCCGATGCGTCCCGATATTGGCGCGGTGATCGTTGTATAGCCTAAATCAATGCGAGCAGAGTCAACATCAGCCTGCGCCTGTAGCCAGGTTGAACGTGCATCATCCCGATCCTGCTGGCTTACCGCTCCTGTTTTTACTAGTCGTTCATACCGGTGGGCTAAAAGTTTCGATGATTCCAGGCTCGCTTCCGCTTTAGCAAGTGTCGCCCGATAAGGAGCAGGATCAATCTGATACAATGCCTGTCCGGCTTTCACGAGGGCACCTTCATCGAATAATCTTTTTTGAAGTATGCCGCCAACCTGAGGACGCACTTCAGCAGTCCTGAAAGACGAGGTTCGGCCAGGGAGTTCCGTCGTCAACGTCACATTTGCTGCGTTTACCGTCACAACTCCCACTTCAGGAATCGAATTTTGAACTGGCCGCTGTGGCTGATCACATCCGAGAAGTGTAAGTGACAAGAGAACTGACAGCGCCGGATATGCAGGACGAAAAAGCACAGACATCATGAGCGATCTCTCTGTAGTTTGAATATTCATTCTAGTATATTCATACTAAAATATGACTTGCAAGAGATATTAAAGAGGCTAATAAATGAGCAACGTACAGGACGAAGAAATTGGCGTGAAAAGCAAAGACAGGAGAAAGCAAGTACTCGATGCGGCGGCCAAATGTTTCCGTGACCTGGGGTTTCATGGATGCAGTATTGCTAAAATTTCGAAAGAGGCCGGCATGAGCCCCGGGCACATTTATTATCATTTTGCTAACAAAGAAGCCATCGTGGAAGCCCTGGTCGCGCAGCAGGAAAGCACTATTTTTGAACTGATCAATGATATTGCGACATCTCCAGCCGATGAGAAATTAGCCGTGACACTTAAAAGGCAAACGGCACGTATGGTTGAGCTTCATACCTCTCCAGAGTTTATTAGTTTATGGCTTGAAATTGCTGCCGAAGCGGTGCGAAACCCTAACGTTTCGCAAGTACTCCAGGTGTCGCATAACGCCATTAGCAACAGGTTCAATGCGCAATTACTTAAAAGAACTAAAAAAAATGATGAGAATGAAATTAAGCAACTGCACGCAAAGATGGATATCATTGCATCCATCTTTGCGGGATTATCGCAGCGCACTGCATTACAATCTATTGATGCGGAAGGAGATAAAGAAATGCTTATTGAAATGATAAATAACGTTATCGATCTTTTTTTTAAAGAATATTAGCCCTTACTCATCCATCCAGCGATATTGAATAAAATACCCTGCCCTCGCTCCAGAGGGCAAAGCGTAACTCCTTAATACTATTCAAGAATACCCCAACCAAACCATAAAAAAACCCCGCCATTAAAAAATAACAATGGCGGGATGATCAGTGAGAGAATGAAGAATTTGCTCGCCATCAGCATAACGCAGTTGCGAATTATGCTGATGAATATTTTGTGCTCTCGCAATGCGAGTAATAAGTTATGAGTCAGGGAACACCATTTCAGAGAATTAAAGCGCTAACGAATGGCCGCTAAATATATTTCTCTCAGCCGCTATAAGCGGCGATTTTCTGACACTCCCTGGCCTGACGGAAATAGCCGTTAATCGTTCGGGCGAGTTGTTCAGCAAAATTAACGTCCTGTGGGGACAACACACCGCTCCGCGTGATTATGGTAACAGGATTCATTATTCACTCCGCTGGCCAGATGACACGTTACCGGCAAGTGGATTCCAGTAATAATTACGAATAACACTTACAATTCCGGGCATCAAATGCTGGTCTTCCCCGGCGATCATTACCGATCTAAACCGATGTTCGAAAACACGGTCAGCAAAGCTACTGCATCCCACTGGTCAGGCGTTGGCCCTGCCTTTTTTTTCCTTCATCGCCGGATAAACTTCTGCGCCGTCAGCTTCCCTGAGTTAAATTCCCCTTTCCTGCATCCTGCTTTCCAAAAAGGTTTTCACCTGGCGATGGGCGCTGTAGTCTCATTAGCGGCTTTTACTTTGCTGCATGCGATGTGAGTAACCTTTTCCCTATACAAAAAACTAGAAAAATTTGGAAACTTGAGGAACGGACAGGACAATTATGGATTCCACGCTCATTACAACCCGCCCCGATGAGGAAGCCCCTTCTCTCAACCGTGCCCGTCGTGCTGCCTGGGGTAGCTTTGCCGGTGCGGTCGTCGACTGGTATGACTTTTTACTCTATGGCATTACTGCGGCGCTGGTGTTTAACAAAGAGTTTTTCCCCCAGATCGATCCGGCAATGGGCACGCTTGCCGCCTTCGCGACCTTCGGCGTCGGCTTTTTATTCCGCCCGCTGGGTGGCATCATTTTCGGCCATTTTGGCGATCGTCTGGGCCGTAAACGCATGCTGATGATGACCGTCTGGATGATGGGCATCGCCACGGCGTGCATTGGTATTTTGCCTTCGTTCGCCACCATTGGCTGGTGGGCACCCGCGTTACTGGTTACCCTGCGCGCACTCCAGGGCTTTGCTGTTGGCGGCGAATGGGGCGGCGCGGCGTTGCTCGCCGTTGAGAGTGCACCCGCAGGCAAAAAAGCGTTTTACAGCAGTGGCGTGCAGGTGGGATATGGCGTTGGTTTACTGCTCTCCACCGGGCTGGTGTCGCTGATCAGCAGCATGACCAGCAATGCACAATTCCTCAGTTGGGGCTGGCGTCTGCCTTTCCTGTTCAGCATTGTGCTGGTGCTCGGCGCATTGTGGGTGCGTAACGGCATGGAGGAGTCCAGAGAATTTGAACAGGCTCAGGCTCAATCCGCAAAACAGCAGAAAAAACGGCTGCCGGTATTTGAAGCGCTGGTTCGTCATCCGGGCGCGTTTTTGAAGATTATCGCCCTGCGCCTGTGCGAGCTGCTGACCATGTATATCGTGACCGCTTTCGCACTGAACTACTCCACGCAAAACCTCGGTCTGCCGCGCGAGCTGTTTTTAAATATCGGTCTGCTGGTCGGCGGAATCAGTTGTCTGACAATCCCACTGTTCGCGTTGCTGGCGGATCGTTACGGGCGTCGCCGCATCTATATTACCGGCGCGTTACTCGGCGCACTGAGCGCGTTCCCGTTCTTTATGGCGCTGGAAGCACGTTCGATTTTCGGCGTAGTGTTCTTTTCACTGATGCTGGCGAATATCGCCCACGATATGGTGGTTTGCGTACAGCAGCCAATGTTCACTGAAATGTTCGGTGCAGGATACCGCTACAGCGGCGCGGGAGTGGGCTATCAGGTTGCAAGCGTGGTGGGCGGCGGCTTTACGCCATTTATCGCGGCCGCGCTGGTAACATTCTCCGGCGGCGAGTGGCATTCGGTGGCGATATACCTGACGGCAGGTTGCCTGCTTTCGGCGCTAACCGCGATGTTAATGAAAGCATCATTGTCGGAGCATCAGCCCTAAAGTCCTCCATCTTTCACCAGAATAATGCCAGCCCCTACTGGCATTATTCTCCCTGATGTAATCAGGGGGCTGGATCATCATTAAATATATTCAACTCCCGTACAAGATCGTCAATCAGTTTAGTTAAAGGTTGCAACCGGATTGCCGGATTACGAAAACTGAATTGCCCTAGCAGTAATTGCTTAATTTGTTCCATAGATAGAGTAATTCCGTAAGTAGTGTGCAATACGGATATCCATTCAGGGGAATAAATTCGTTTAAGCTGAGCCAAGTAATCCACAACAGCCGTCATGTTTTCATAACGATCGTCAAGTGCAAACCTCTTATTGAGTTCGGTTAAATGGTCGCCTTTCCCCGGAAGCGCACGCTGCTTAATTTTTATATTTTCTGTTTGATAATTTACCAAAGCTTCATATTTATCCTTATCCGATAGAAAGAACTGAAAAACTGAGTTCAAATTATCACTGGCCGGATTAAAATGATGTAATTTGGCTTTACTCTTCTTTCTATTGCAAACGCCACACACCGGCATAAAATTATATATATTCAGTGCATAATAACTATGTGTAGACTTATCCAGATAATGATCGAGTTCACCGTAAAACTGCTTTCCCACATCCAGAAATGCTTTATCACAATAAGGACATACCGCAGTATTTAAGGACATGGCAAAACGTGGGGCAGATACCGACTTGCGAAACCGAGTGTAATTATCCTCCATCCATTTATCAAAACTATTCCTTTGCCCAGCAGTAAGATTACGTAATGCGTTTGCGAAAAGAACGCTTTGTGCGTTTAATCTGTTCCTTTGCCAGGGGGTGCTGATAAATGCAGCTTTAACGAGGGCAGATACTGGCTTATTCAAAACAAGACGTAACTTATCAATTTTTGTGAGTGCCGCTACGCTAGTGTTCAACGAAGAGATTTCAGTATTAAACTGATTATAATCGCTCGCTCTTCCGCCAAAAAAAATAGAAATAATAGCTGCACGTAAATCTCTGTCACTACCTGGAGAAATGTTAAATTTGTTGAAATAATGTACTCTTACACACCATTCAAAAAAAGCGGTATCATTCCTCATTGAGTTTCCCCTTCAGCACTTCGCGCTGCTCTTCCGTTAATTGAGCAACAAACTGCTCAATATCACGATTTGCGATCCGGTTGGCATCTCCGAGCCTTCGTTGTAGGGCCCGAACTAACAAAGGTTCCCCCGCCTCAGCAATTAAAAAACGTAGCGTTTTTTCATCAATCCCATCGTCTTTTAGCGCCGATCGTATTTTATTGCTGGCAAATTCCCCAGCCGATCGCTCAACAAAAAATCGGTGTTTATACAGATCATAAATATTACTGCCAAAGGTTTTTCCTAAGACGGAAGAGGAAGGATCAACCGGGATTACGCTAGCAGAAGGCAAATCGGAAACTACAATTGGATTATGACTGGAGATAATTAACTGAAAACGGCATTTCGAGGAATCGGAGAGTAGATTAAGTATCGTATTAATCAAGCGTGTTTGTAGATCCGGATGTAAATCTGAATCTGGTTCGTCCAACAATAATTGTACGTGGTTATCTTTGGTTTTCGCCTCATTAGCTTTTCGCTGTAACGTGGCATAAAGATCAATAAGTTTCCATTCACCCGTACTAAACGGCGGATCAATAGTGAAACGACTTTCACTGGCATTCTCTTTTATTCTAGACATCGCAGATAAGATGCGACTTAGAAAAAAATGATTATCTTCCTCTTGAGGGAATTGGTAGTAGACCGTTCCATAGTTATTGATGTTTTTTCGTTGTATTTCTACTAAAGAAGATACAAATCCCTCTGGAGTAACTGAGAAAAAATATTCACATAAAGGCCTAAACTCGTTAAAAAGTTGCATCGCACTACTTTCTGAATGAACATTTCCAATAGCCTCCAACATCCCTTTGTAATTAGGGATCATGTGGTTAATATCTGGATATTCTTTATTCATCATTCGCCAGAAAAATGCGTTTTTCTCATACGACCGTATAATTGCCCACAATACCCGTAGCGAAACAAGGATCGCCACGTATCTTCTATTTTTTCTTAATTCATTATTGGAGGGTAACGCCAGTTCAATGTCACCAAACTTTTGATACCATGATTTTTGCACACGCCACGTATACACGCGTGCTGTTATCCAGTCTTTCAGGTCAAGATGCTTCATAGCATGCCAGCAATAAAAAACCTCCTCCGGCCCTGCATGGCTTTTATTGCGCCGCCGGTATGCAATAGATAAATCATGTCGCGAAAGTTTGCTGCCCGAAAAACTCAACTGGAGATTATTTGAAGCGTAATACCAAGTATTTACAATTGAAGTTCTGTTTATTGGCACACAATTCAATTGTGTGCTCTCATTATCATTTATGTTTTGGCTTGCCTGCCATAACCCCGTAATAAAGCCACGAAGAACTTTTACCACATACAAGTAAGACGATCTTTTGAATATATAAATATATGCATTTTTGACGGCGTCAAGCCCATCATCCACCTTCAACCCTGGTTCTAGTACCATACCGGACAAATTAAGAATTCCCATTACACCAGACTTCCCACTGCCATTTTTTCCCGTCAGGCACACTATCTCAGTATTTGGCGAAAAAAATTCTTCAGGTACAGCATCATCACGTGGTTCAACGTCAATCACTGCGTCATTTTCATTAAAACGGTAGCGATGTTGCAACGAGAAGTCATAAGTTTGTTCAGTAATGTTACGCCAGCGTTCGATGGTGAGGGAAAGAGCACTCATTTGCGTTTCCTTACGAAAAAGTTCGATATGGGAAGAATCGATTCGATAATTGAGGGAAATTCAGAAATATATTACCCCAAAAAGCAATACTTAGTTAATTTTTGCAAGGAAATACATCGATAATATCAATGGCTATCACCCGATCAAGACGAATTGCATCGAATATTATTTTGGTGAGAGCAGATAACGGAGAAGACGAATGTGTCTCTTTGGAGGCTGGGCAGCCCGATAAGACTGCCCAAAAAAGTAAAATGTTAAATCTGGTAATCAATCACCGCTTCATCCGGCTCCATTACCTGACGTTTAATATCGTCTACGGATAACCCGGCATTACACAGTTCGATAAACCGCCACACGTAATTGCGCTGTAGCTGACCGCGTTTCAGCCCCAGCCACACGGTGTTGGCGTCAAACAGATGCTGCGTATCCAGCCGCACCAGCTTGCCCTCTTCGTTCTCGCCGCTCGATTGTTCTGCCACCAGCCCGACACCCAGCCCCAGTTCAACATAGGTTTTAATCACGTCCGAGTCCTGCGCGCTGAGCACCACATCAGGGATTAACCCCTTGCGGCCAAACGCTTCATCGATACGTGAACGCCCGGTGATCCCCTGCCGGTAGGTAATCAACGGCCAGCGGCTGATATCTTCCAGCGTCAGCGGTGAGCACTGCACCAACGGGTGATCCTGCGGAACCAGTAAGCTGTGATGCCAGCGGAACCACGGGAAAGCCGCCAGCGAACTGTCGTTGCTTAAGCGTTCACTGGCGATACCGATATCCGCTCCGCCGTTATGCAACAGCGACTCGATTTCCTGCGGCGTTCCCTGAATCAACTCCAGGCGGACTTCCGGGAATAGCGCGCGGAACGCTTTGATCACCGACGGCAAGCTGTAACGCGCCTGCGTATGCGTGGTGGCGATAGTTAACACGCCGGAAGTGTCATTGGTGAAGAGATCGGCGAGCCGACGAACGTTGCTCGCCTCATTGAGGATGCGCTCGGCAATCACCAGCAGTGCTTTACCCGGTTCAGTCATTCCCAGCAGCCGTTTGCCACGGCGGATGAAAATCTCAATCCCCAGCTCTTCTTCAAGCTCGCGGATATGACGGCTGACACCTGACTGCGAAGTGTAAAGCATGTTGGCGACTTCGGTCAGGTTGTAATCCCGCCGCGCCGCCTCGCGGATTATTTTTAATTGCTGGAAATTCACCCTTTCCTCCAGGCCAATCAGACATGATGCTATTGTTAAAGTCTGTGGCCTGGCAGAACAAATAATAAAAACCAGCATCTTATTCCATTAAGGAATAATCACTAGCTCACCAACTGCAACTCATGGCTTTCCATGGCCGGGCGGCTGACTAAAGACATTAAAATATCTTTTACCGCCTGTGCTTGTGGTGACAACGAACCGCGAGCTGAAACATTCAGCGACAGCGGCAGGTTCATAGATGGTGTGGTAATACGCGCCATCCAGCCGTTAGTTGCGCTGCACAGCGAACGCGCGGCTGATTCCGGCAATACAGTAACACCCATTCCGCTGGCGATTGCTGCGGTCAGCGTGGCAATGGATTCGATTTCACCAATGATTTTTGCCGTCAGGCGACGCAGAGAGAACGCTTCGTCCACACGCAGACGTACAGCGCTATAGTCACGCGGGAGGAACAGATTCATTTCAGCGACCGCAGTTAAATCCACGCTCTGCCCCGGACAATCACGAGTACCAACCAGATAGAGGTCTTCTTTCAGCAGCGGCAGGCTATTGATTCCCGCCCCCGGTGCGCGCTCATACAGCACCGCCATATCCAGTTGACCACTCAGTAGTTTATCATTCAGCACCGCGCCGCTATTTTCATGCAGATAGACCGCCACTTCAGGCAGCTCGGTACGCACCGCCTGTAATAATGGCATGGTGACTGAAGACGCTGCCGTGCCCGGCGCAAGACCGATAGACACCTGGCCGCGCAAACACTGGCCGACGTTGTTCACCGCCAGTTGAGCCTGTTCGCACTGACGCAAAATCATGCGCGCATGGGTATAGAGAATCTTGCCTGCTTCCGTCGGCGTTACGCCTCGTTTAGTACGGATCAACAACTGCTGATCCAGCTCACCTTCCAGAGTGGCGACTTGCTGACTCAGCGCGGGCTGCGCAATATGCAATACTTCGGCTGCCTGAGTCAGGCTTCCAATATCGACGATTTTTACGAAGTATTTCAGTCGTCTTAAGTTCATTTTGCCTCCTGTAAGGGATACCAATGCCAACGCCGGTTGTTATGATGTCGGAGGAGTTGCAATATGCTTGCCAGTTTTAGTTAAGGAATTAATTAACGCTTAACAGGCTGGATAATAAGAGTTTCTAATTACAACGCAGGGTATTATCACTGAAACAACAGTTTGAGATCTGCCCCATTAGGGGTATTTTGCACCATTATAGTGCAAATGCTGGCTTATTGAGCTGGCGCACGCGCAGGTTGCCGAAATTGTCAGCAAACGATCGCGCTCAGGCGATCCACCCTTTGACAAGCCCGGGCGTGACCGATAATATGCGCCCCGTTCACACGATTCCTCTGTAGTTCAGTCGGTAGAACGGCGGACTGTTAATCCGTATGTCACTGGTTCGAGTCCAGTCAGAGGAGCCATCTTTCAGTTCTCATGCATCTTCGCGAATCGCTATCTTAAATGCAGATTCAAAAAGCCAGCGTGAAAACTCTCCCCGATGCATTTTGATTTTACCCTCTGCATCGGAAAAATTTGGTGGTCTGTTCTGGGTCATTTCAGTTCGATTATGGAGTGACCGCCAAATGCCCCCTTAACGACACGAAAATCCGCACCCTCAAACCCTCTCGTAAACCTTGTAAAGCCTCTGATTGGTCTGTATCTGCGTGTCCAGCCAGACAGTTCACGTCTTTCCGTATCAACGGTAAAGCATCCCGTCCTGGCTTAGGTGCTTACCCTGTTGTGTCGCTGGCTGATGCCCGACAGCAACGCATTTTCAGCCACGGAATAACTACGTTCAATTATCTGGCGAACAGCCTCTTCCTTAATTCAGGAGTAAAACGCGGTGTGCCCATAGACTTCTTCAGTGCTCAAACTACAGGGCAGATTGGTCTACGGGCTCGGGGCGCTCCAGTCTTGTCCATTTCTCAAATGCCAAAATTTTTGGTTATTAAGTAGCGAAACGTTTACTCACGTCGGGCGCAGAGAGGTGTTAACGTCGCACCATATTGATTTGCTGCGTCACGAATGCGCTGCGGAAATACTCGCGCAGCGCCGCCATCGCCGGGGTGAAGTGGGCGTCATGACGCCATGCCAGGCCGACGCTCATCGGGTGCACATGGTTCACCAGCGAACGGGTCTCAATGCGCCGCCCTTCCAGCGACCACGGGCGATAAACCAGGTCCGATAAGATAGCAATCCCCGAACCATTCGCCACCATGCTGCGCACCGCCTCGACCGAACTGGTGCGCAGGATAACGCTCGGGCTGGCTCCGGCTTCTTCCCAGTAGCGCATGGCACTGTCTGCAGCTTCATCCACCGTGAGCATAATGAAAGGTTCCCCGGCCACATCCTCCAGCGTCACGTGCGATTTTTCACATAACGGATGCCGTGATGGCAACCACAAGCGGCGCGTAGAATTAAACAGGGTTTCGGCATAAATCGACTGATGGCGTAAATTGCCAGTCAGCACCAGTGCCATATCCAGCGTCTGGTCAACCAATCCTTGTTCAATATCCTGTCGCTCATACTCAAACAACTGGATATCAATGTGCGGGTAATCCTGCGCCAGCCGTTGCAGATGGAACGGCAGAAAATAGCCTATCACCGTGTAACTTGCCGCCAGGCGTAGCGTGCCTCGCACACCCGTGTCATTAACCGGCATACTACGCACGGCATTATCCACGGTCTGTAACACGGTATAGGCATGGTTAAGAAAATGGTTCCCGTAGTCGGTCAGCATCATGCCGTGCACCGAGCGGGTAAACAGCTTTTTGCCCAATAGCTGCTCCAGTTCCTGAATCGCCCCGGTGACCGCCGACTGCGAAATATTGAGATGCACGGCCGCCAGCGAGATCTGCCCCATTTCGGCGGTGGCAACAAAATAACGAACCTGGCGTAATGTCAGCATCTCTGTCTCTCTTTTTATTTAAGGTTTGCCGATGAGCGTTCTGTTTTTCTGATATCAGACTATCTAAAAATAATACTTTTCGGATACAAATAAATCTTCATATAGTGAATTAACACCCCCAAGCGTAAATAAGAAATTATTATGATGAAAACGGTCGATATCAACTCCGATATAGGAGAAAGTTTTGGCTCATGGATAATTGGCGATAATGTTGATAATGAGCTTATGACGATAATAAGCTCCGCCAATATTGCCACCGGGTTTCACGCTGGCGATCCAAATATTATGCGAAAAACCGTCGAGTCGGCCAGAAAAAATGGTGTGGCCATTGGCGCACATCCGGGATTTAATGATTTACAAGGATTTGGTCGCCGCCATTTATCTATTCCGATGGACGAACTGGTTAACGACATTATTTACCAACTGGGTGCATTGCGGGAATTCGCACGTTTATACTCCTTGCCATTGCAGCATATTAAACCGCACGGCGCGTTATATATGCACCTGGCGCGGGATGAAACGGCAGCGCAATGTTTTGTTGCCACCCTGCATCAACTCGACGCCAGCCTCTATCTTTACTGCATGGCGGGTTCCGCCGTCTGGCAGGCAGCACAGCGGCTGGAGCATCCGGTCGTCACCGAGTTTTACGCCGACAGAGAGTATGACGATCAAGGGCTTATTGTCTTCACCCGCACTACCGGGCGTCTTAATGTGCAGGCGATCACCGAGAAAGTGTTAATGGCCTGTCTGGAGGGGAAAGTCAAAACCGTTACCGGCAATACCATCCCGATTCGTTTCGATTCTATTTGTATCCACAGTGATACGCCCGGCGCACTGGAAATTATCAGCTCGGTAAAAATGGCGCTCATTAATGCAGGTATAAACGTCTGCTCACCGGGTATGGTTTAATCATTCCCGCTTATCTGGAGAGAAATACGATGTCTGATATTGAAATTATTTCGCCATTGCCAGGTATTTTTTACCGGCAACCCTCACCGGAGGCTGCACCTTTTGTTAAGGATGGCGATAAAGTCGAACCCGATACCATTATTGGTTTAATTGAAGTGATGAAGCAGTTCAGCGAAATATTCGCCGAGACTCGCGGCATAATAAGCGCCATCACCATACAAAATGGTGATGCCGTCGAACCCGGACAAGTGATCGCCATAATAAAAACCGATAACGAATAATCACTACGGAGGATTTATGACGGGGAAAATAAAAAAATTATTGGTCGCTAACCGTGGGGAAATAGCGGTGCGTATTATTCGTGCTGCGCAAACACTGGGGATCCCAACGGTGGCGGCATGCAGCGAGGCGGACAGTGAAAGCCTCGCGGCAAAACTGGCCGATGAGGTGTGCATTATCGGCCCGGCACCAGCCGCGCGCAGTTATCTCAACATTAATGCCTTACTGGATGCCGCCGCGCAAACCGGTGCAAATGCGATCCACCCTGGCTACGGTTTTCTGTCGGAAAATGCCCAGTTCGCCGAGCGGGTTGAACAGGCCGGGTATATTTTCGTCGGCCCCGACGCGCAAACCATTCGCGTGATGGGCGATAAAGCCGCAGCCCGCCGCACAGCAGCAGAAGCCGGTGTGCCAGTCGTTCCCGGCTCCCGGGTGCTGGAAACGGTACAGGCAGCGCAAGTTCGCGCCAGCCAGATCGGTTATCCCTGCCTGATTAAAGCCGCAGCCGGTGGCGGTGGTCGTGGTATTCGCGTGGTAGAAAATGATGAGGCGCTGGCGCGGGAATTCCCCGTTGCCCAGAGCGAATCGAAAGCCGCTTTTGGCTCAAGCGCAGTCTATCTCGAGCGTTTTATCGCCCGCGCCCGTCATGTTGAAGTGCAGATCCTCGGCGATGGCGAGCGGGTGATCCACCTGTTCGACCGCGAGTGCTCGTTACAGCGCCGTCGGCAGAAAATCTTTGAGGAAGCGCCCTCGCCTGCCCTGAGTCCTGCCCAGCGGGCCGCGCTCTGCGACAGCGCTGTGCAACTGGCGCGGCACCTACGCTACCGCGGAGCAGGCACGCTGGAATACCTGTTTGATGAAACGCGCGGCGAGTTCTGGTTCATTGAAATGAATACCCGTATCCAGGTGGAACACCCAGTAACCGAGATGGTAACGGGCATCGATCTGGTGCAGTGGATGTTACGCATTGCCAACGGTGAACCGCTAACGTTGGCGCAGTCGGATGTGCACCTGAGCGGCTGCGCTTGCGAAATGCGCATTAACGCCGAAGACCCCGACAAGAACTTCTTCCCTTGCCCTGGCCGGATAGACGCAGTGGTGTGGCCGGGTGGCGAAGGGATCCGTATCGACAGCCATGTCTTCAGCGGTTACAGCGTTCCCCCGTGGTATGACTCCTTGCTGGCGAAGGTAATTGCCTGGGGCCCCGATCGCGCCGACGCGCTGGCCCGCGCCCGCCAGGCACTCGGCGGGCTTGAACTGCGTGGCATCAAAACCACCGCCCCGCTGCATCAATGGCTGCTGCAACACCCGCAATTGCAGGCGGGAGAATTTACCACCACCACCCTTGAGCAGTGGCTGGCGGAGCGCGACAGTGCAGCCACGCCGCCGCTACAGGAGAGCCGTCGCTATGGCCAATAATCCGATTCGCTACTCGTTTGGCGGAGATGAGCATCTTTTTGCCGAAATTGACCAGTCAATGTCGTTAAATGCTTTTTTTCACGGCCTGACGCTGACGCGGGCACTGGAGGCATGCCAGCTCCCCGGAGTGCTGGATATTTGCCTGGCGAACGCCTCTTTCCAGGTACGCTTTAACCCGGACGTGCTGGCACCGCAAACGCTGCTCGACAAGCTGCAGGCGCTGGAAGCCGATAACGAAGGCGACACAACACTGGCGACACGCATTATTGAGGTGCCGGTGCTGTACAACGATCCGTGGACACACGAGACGTTAATGCGTTTTCGCGATCGCCATCAGGCACCGGAAGGCAGCGACCTCGACTATGCCGCACACATCAATGGTTATGCGGATAAAGACGACTTTATTGCCGCGCACAGCGGTACGCCGTGGTTCGTGTCGATGGTGGGTTTTGTCGCCGGATTGCCGTTTATGTACCAGATGGTCGGGCATGACAAACAGCTCCAGGTACCAAAATACCTGCGCCCGCGTACCGATACGCCCGGGTTATCCCTCGGTCATGGCGGCTGCTTCGGCTGTATCTACTCGGTGCGTGGCGCTGGCGGTTATCAGCTGTTTGGTATCACGCCAATGCCGATCTATGACCCGGCGCAACGTCTGCCGTATCTGCAAAGCGAAATGGTGTTCTTCAAAGCGGGCGACATTGTGCAGTTCCGCGCCATCGATCATCAGACTTATGACGACATCAGCGAACAGGTGAAAAAAGGCCTATTTTCCCCGCGCATTCGCGATGTGACATTTGTGCTTGCAGACTTTGTCGCCGATCCGCAGGGCTATCCTCAGTTGTTGAAAAGGGGGTTGTATGACCATCAATGTGATTAAGCCAGGCCTTGCCACCACGGTACAGGATGCAGGGCGTGAAGGCTATTACCACCTGGGCATTCCCCCCTCCGGCGCATTGGATCCGTATTCAATGCAGATGGCGAACCTGCTGGTGGGTAACGCAGCCGATGATGCGGTGCTGGAGATGACGCTGCTCGGCCCGGAGTTACATTTTTCCACCGATGCGCTGATCGCGGTGTGCGGCGCGGCGATGACGCCGATCGTTGACAATCAACCTGCTGCTACGCACAGCGCGCTGTATATCCGCGCCGGGCAACATCTGCGCTTTGCCCCGGCCCGCCAGGGATGCCGTGGCTATCTGGCGATTGCTGGCGGCCTTGATGTGCCGCGCGTCCTGGGAAGCCGCTCGACCTATACGCTGGGGGCGCTGGGGGGCTTTCAGGGGCGGCGACTGGCAGCGAGTGATGTGTTGAACGTGCATCCAGTGAACGCAGATCGCTTCCGCCGCGAAGGGAACACTGTTCCTGAGGCATTACTGCCGGTGCTGGAGAAATCCGTCACTTTGCGCCTGGTGCCGGGCCTCTATATCCACCGACTGACGGAAGCCGCGGTCGATACCTTCTTTGCCGACGACTGGTATGTCAGTACCGAAGCCGACCGCACGGGCTACCGTCTGAAAGGCGGGCAGCCGCTGGCGTTTAACCCACGGACACCACCGTTTGGCGCAGGCTCCGATCCCTCCAATATTGTCGATGCCTGCTACCCCATTGGTTCCGTTCAGGTACCAGGTGGGCTTGAGCCAATTGTCCTGCTGCGCGATGCAGTATCGGGCGGCGGCTATATGACGCTGGGGACCGTTATCAGCCCCGATCTGGCCATTCTTGGTCAGTTACAACCTAATCAACACGTCCGCTTTATGCCTGTGACGCTGGAAGAGGCGCTGGTTGCCCGCCGCCAGTCTCAACAGCGAATGGTGCAACTGGCGAACGTGTTGCGTTAACCCTGCCCGGGGCTTCGCCCCATGGCATCAATTTGATTGCGTGTTTCAGGAGGTTGCTATGGCTTCAGCTCCACAATCCCGCTCGGCGGAAAATGTTGGTCAGTCAGCGCTGCCGGAGCCGGCGCGCATGGGGAAATTCTCCCTCACCATGGCGTGGTGGGCGGTGTGCAGCGCCGTATTTTACATTGTGGTTGGCGCGTCTTTGGCACTGGCCTACGGGGCGATTAACGCCATTATCGGTATGGCGTTATCCGTTATTTCCTATGGTTTGATTAATGGCGTGATCAGTCGTTTTGCAATTCGCAGCGGCTTGTCTGTCGCCCAGTTCTCACGCCGCCTGTTCGGGCGGATGGGCGCATCGCTGGCGACGCTGATCTTCTTCTCTACGGCGATCTATTACGCCGTGTTCGAAGGCTCGGTGATCGCCTTCGCCCTCAACCACCTGTTCCCGGGTATGGTCTACTGGGCAGCGGCGGCACTGGTGGTGATATACAGCGTGCCGCTTATTTTCGGTAGCGTTCAGCACTGGCTGGATAAATTCAACGGTGTACTGCTGCCGTTTTACCTGGTGGGGTTGCTGGCGACGATCGTTGTTTCCGTGATGCATTACGGCTACCAGGCAAACTGGCTTGAGTATGGCCCGGCCAACCCTTCACGGTGGGGTTGGTGGAACTGCTTCACCTATTACATGGGCGTATGGGTATTGATGATGTACACCTTCGACTACGCCCGCTTTGGCCGTGAGGAAGACAGCCAGTATCACGCACGCTTTAACTTTGGTATGCCATTTTATCTGGTCACCTTTTTCCTGAATGGCGTAGCGGGAATTTACCTCGCCAGCAGTCTGCACGACGGTGGGGCGCTCAGCGAAACCGCCGTTGTAGTGGCGATATTAAATCTACTGGGCATTGCCGGGCTGGGGTTTGTCTGGGTGACACAGACACGGATCAACACTGCCAACTATTACCTGGCTACCGTCAATATGCAGGTCTTCTTCCACAGCTTGTTTAACCTCAAATTACCGAAGCTGGTCTGGGCCTGTGTGGTCGGTGTGGTGGTGTACATTCTGATGCTGGCGGATGTGTTCGCCTGGCTATTGCAGGCGCTGGCTTATCAGGGGGTATTTGTCGTGGCATGGGTAGGCGTGGCGCTGGCCGGGATTGCCCACAATGTACCGCACGACCATGAGCATGAGGCAATTAATCCGGTAGGCGTGGGCGCGTGGTTTATCAGCGTGGCGCTGGGGATTGTGCTGATGCAAGGGCCTGCGTCACTGGCCTCGTTCTCGGCGGTGGTAACCTTTGTCTCAGCCTGCGGTTTGTACACGCTGTTCAGCCAGTGGGCGCGGATAAGTGAAAATAAACTGCTCAAGCCCCGGCGCTCAGCCAGCGTCCGCCGCTGACAAGCACCGGAAAGCAGAAAAGCAAAAAGCTCGCTAAAAAGCGGGCTTTTTGCTTTTCTGCATTTATCAGTAATATCTCAGAACAGCCTTCCGGTCTGGCCAGCACTTCATCACGACAGCCTCAGGTCTATATTCCAGACGCTTGCCATATCAATAGCCCCACAAATAACGCCAGTTTTTTGTTCTTGCACCATCCAGCGAAACAGCAAAACCTGCTGCACTGGGATGGGCTATCGCTCATGTGGAAGATTAGACATTCCCTCTATTATCCTCTTCCACTGCCTGACTGATACGTTGCAGGATATCCGGAAAAGCGGACTGAACACGGCTCCAGCTGGGTATGAAGGGTTTCTCGTTCGGCCGTTTAATAAATGCCTCCCCTGCATCAAGGATTGCCTGGGTGAACATTTCCACCGCTGCCTCTTCAACATGCCGGTCAAAACTGAGGCCATTCATTATGGCTTCGTGGTTGTAGATCTCCATCATATCCAGCGCGTTGCGATAGTAGGTCGCTTTCAGCACGCGAAATGAATCACCGGTAAGGGGTACTCCCATGGTTGCCAGCTTGCGCAGCAGCGACTGCACAATGTCATTACTCATGCGTTTTAGCCCGCCGGTGCCATCTTCCTCCGCCAACGGCTGATGTTTGTGATCGTAATTATCGGTGATTTCGACCTGACAAGTCTGACGCGTGGTGTAGTTCCTGTAGATCTCTGATAACACGCCAATCTCTAATCCCCAGTCGCCGGGGATCCTGATGCCATTCAGCACGCGTGTGCGCATGGCGAACTCACCTGACAGCGGATAACGGAAACTGGTGAGATAGTCCAGGTATTCAGAATGGCCATACACTTTTTGCAGTGAACGCAAAAGTGGACCAACGAGCAAACGACCGACGCGCCCATTCAGTTTGCCGCCCTCAGCCCGGGCATAAAACCCCTTGCAAAACTCATACTGAAACGCCGGGTTGGCCAGCGGATACAGCAGGCGCGCCAGCATTCCGCGCTCGTAGGTGGTGATGTCGCAATCATGCAATGCTACACAGTGGGTGCGATCGGAAGCCAGCGTATAACCCGCACAGAACCAGACGTTGCGCCCTTTGCCTGGCTGTTCTGGCGCCAGGCCTTCTTTGCCCAGTTCGTCAGCCAGGCTCTTAAGGCGGGGACCGTCATTCCACAGAATGCGATGCCGCTGCGGTAGCCGGGAGAAAAACTCGCGCGCAAAGAGGAACTGCTGGCGATCGGCGCGATCAAGGCCAACCACAATTTCTTCCAGCCAGGGGACTTTCGCCAGCTCACTGACGATATTATCCATAGCCGGACCCTCCAGCTCTGAGAATAACGCAGGCAGAATCAACCCCATTTTTCGTTTTTGGGCAAAGCGAACCATCTCCTCTTCGAGGGATTCGACACTCCGGCGGGTAAGATTGTGAAAGTTAGTCAGTACACCATTCTGGTAAAAATCACTCATTGTTTATCCTCCGGTCTGGCACCCATTGCAGGGTTTAATAAAAAATAATCCAGCCCCTCACGCCAGCCTTCCGGGCCAGCAAGGGTGGTGTAATAAACGTGTTCTTCGTCAGCACGCGGCAAAACCACAGATTTTGTGCCTGTTCCCTTAATCACTACCGCATAATCGACGCGCGTCAGCATGGGGATATCGTTCGGGCCATCGCCTAACCCCATCGTAATCCGTGGTTTGCCCTCCTGCCGTTCAAGCTGTTGCTGCAACCAGACCAGCGCATGGCCTTTGTCACAACCTTCAGGCATAACATGCCAGAAACGTCCACCGCGGGTTAAGGCAAGCCCATACCCTGCCAGCGCAATACGGAAATCCTCGAGCCGTTGTTCATCATCTCGCCATAGCAGCACTTCCGATGCATCGCGCAGACGGCTCAGATGTGCCTCCGCCAGCGTCAGGCCCGTAGCGTCAGCGACATCCGCATCGCTTAGCTCATGAAAACCGGTAAAACAGAACCGGTGCCTGAGCGCTTCCAGATTCCGGCATAGCACACGGTACTCCTCGCCAGGGGTATCGGCTCCTGTCGCCTCCCCCGTCATCACGATACGGGCACCGTTTTCAGCAATAAACGGCGAACCCGCAATACCGAGCTGTTCCTGTAGCGGAACGATTTCTGCTGCGGTTTTGCTGGAACAGATGATTACCGGGATGCGAAATTGTTTCAGGCGTGCAAGCCACTGGCGGGCAGCATTCCAGTTGTAGTCATGATGATCCAGTAATGAGCCATCAAGGTCGCTTACAATCAGCAAGGAAGAATCAAGAGAGAGCATCATTACTCCTTCTGGCATACCCAGAGAAAACGAGTTAACGGTGCAATAAAAATCACCAATAAATGAGTTTTAAATCTTAGACCGATTATTATCATCGAATCATGAAAATAAATATTCAGTTACAATCGCTGCCATCGTTTTCCGACACAATTTAGTCCGCGACGCTCTCTTATGACTGTGTGGTCTTCTTATATTCCGGTGAGCTGACTCCCGGCAATGCTGGTCGGTTTTACAATACGGGCGGGAGGATAATGTGAATATCAACAACGACAAGCTCAATAATTACATCCCCGATAGGTATTGCGGAATAATATTTCATCCAGCAAGCAAATCCAGCGTGATTTATCCTGTAAAGTGCACGCTGCATACAATGTAAAATCACGCTGCCACTTAGGATAAGTCCTATTATTAAGCTTGCTCTGAAATCTTATGGAACTTTTTTATTTAACTCTCAGATGATAAGATTTTGCCGTTGCTATGGTATGGCATTAATTAATATAACTCATTTTATACGAAGGCGGTTCTTTATTAAACGAAAGTATAGTATGCGTATTAGCTGAAACACTATTTTTAATATAATAAAAACTTTTCCGCCTGCACCAGGGCGACCTGTCAGGGTGTAGATTTGTTGTCATGGATAACGCATATACGCGGTAGTTACGCCACCGTGAGAGTTTTTTATTTGTATCATGGTCTACATCGAAAAATGTGATTCTAATAAAGAATTTTAGAATATTTAATTTCTTAGCTACTTACTGGTAAAACCGCTCCCAGCCAGTGAAGCCAAATTGCAGCGATGTTTTCCTTTACCACCAGCTTCTGTTTCCTGGTAAATACTCTACCGCTATCAGATGGGGTGGGAATTGGAGACATAACAGTGATTCCTCGTTTTTTGTGCAAAGAAAATGGCGCGCTGAATATTCGCCTTATGGCCAGCAGCACCTTCTGCACAGCCGGAAAGATGCTGTGCCGTAGCGGAACAGATCACAGCGAGCGATGAAGGCGAAACGTTCGGCCAGTTGTCTCTGTTTCATTACGATCTGCCCGAAAAAATAACCATCCGGATTTCCTGCCTCAACGAAAAACCCCGTATTCAGACGACCCACGTCTGTTTATAAAAATGCTTCTTTTCACTGTTTCCCCAATTGTTTACGGAGAAAAAGGGGGGTTTGGCCTGCGTTATCCGCGCTCCGCCTAAAGATTCACCACCTGCTGCCGATAAATTCTGTGCAGTTATATTCACAACTGTTCTTTGGTTGTTTTTTCCACAACACAGGATGATCAACATGGACCCGATACAAATTGCCTCTCTGGCCAGCAGCCTGGACTCCTATCAGCTTGATAGCCAGGTCAGTACGCTGGTACTCAAAAAGGCGCTGGATGCTCAGCAGTCAATGGCTTCCGATATCATTCAGCAGATCCCGCAGTTACCATCCAACCCGGCAATTGGTCGTAATATCAATACCACGGCCTAATCCGGTCTACCCGCAGGCGCGAAAGGGAAGCCACTGCGCCAGTCGGTAAAATACCTCTGCAAGGCCCGTCATTGTGCGGGCCTTTTTCCTGCTCTTCGCTTGCTTAGCCTTCACAAACGGCGTAGCCTACAGCGAATTAAAACCAATCGGTCTAAATTATGAGTAGCGAAACGGCAGCGCGGGCAAAACCCCGTCGCGGACGGCCGCCAAAGGTAGAACGCGACTTCACGGATACCCGCCAGGAGCTGATTCGTTCTGGCCTCGAAGTGATCACCGAAACCGGCTATTTGTCGGCCGGCATTGATGCGGTGATCAAAAACATCGCCGTGCCAAAGGGCTCGTTCTACCACTGCTTTAAGAGCAAGCAGGAATTCGGTATGGCGGTGATCGACGCCTATGGCCGCTTTTTCGCACATAAACTCGACAAATTTTTACTCGATACGCAACTCGCCCCGCTGCAACGGATAGAGGCCTTCGTGCTGCATGCCGGTCAGGGGATGGCGAAATACGATTTCCGTCGCGGCTGCCTGGTCGGCAACCTGCTACAGGAAACACCGCTTTTACCGGAAGCCTTCCCCGAACGCCTGCAGGCGATCCTCCAGGAATGGGAAAGCCGCGTCGCACGCTGCCTGGACGAGGCAAAACTGCGCGACGAGCTGGCGACAGATGCACCGCCCAGCGAACTGGCGCGTCAGTTCTGGTCCGGCTGGGAAGGCGCAGTAATGCGCGCCAAACTGTTCCGCTCTGTGGAGCCCCTCAACCAGTTCTGGACGTTCTTCCGGCACAGTATTACAGCTAAATAACACCTGCACAGGACGGCAAAACTGCCGAATAATCAACGTTATCCGACGAGGAAAACGCAGTCATGAAAGCATTAGTTCTGGAACAGCTTGAGAATAAAACCCTAGCGGAAGTCAAAGACGTGGCGCTGCCTGCGCTGGCCGAGGGCGATGTCCGGGTCGATATTGACTGGTCCAGTCTCAACTACAAAGACGCGCTGGCCATCACCGGTAAAGGCAAAATCATTCGCCAGTTCCCGATGGTGCCAGGCATCGATTTTTCCGGCCGCGTCAGCGAAAGCCGCGACCCGCGTTTTGTACCGGGCCAGGCGGTCATTCTCACCGGCTGGGGCGTGGGTGAAAACCACTGGGGCGGCCTTGCGGCGCAGGCCTGCGTGAAAGGCGACTGGCTGGTGCCTCTGCCGGAAAGTTTAAGCGCGCGTCAGGCGATGATCATCGGTACCGCTGGTTTTACCGCCATGCTGTGCGTCATGGCATTGCAGGAAGCCGGGGTGAAACCGCAGGATGGTACGGTGCTCGTCACCGGCGCGAGCGGCGGCGTGGGCAGCACCGCCGTGGTACTGCTGAAAGCGCTGGGTTACACCGTGGCCGCCGTTACTGGCCGCGAATCGACCCACGATTTCCTGCGCCAGTTGGGTGCTGACGAGATCCTGCCACGCAGCGATTTCGAACAGACGCGTCCGCTGGAGAAACAACTGTGGGCCGGTGCGATCGATACCGTCGGCAGCCATGTGCTGGCAAAAGTGCTGGCGCAGACCAACTATGGCGGTTGCGTGGCGGCCTGCGGCCTGGCGGGCGGTTTCGATCTACCGACGACCGTGATGCCGTTTATCCTGCGCAACGTGCGTCTGCAAGGCGTGGATTCAGTCATGGTGCCGACGGCGCAACGTCCGGCAGTATGGGAAAATCTCGCCCGCATCCTGCCGCAGAGCTACTACCAGCAGGCGGCGACTGAAATCGCGCTGGAACAAGCCCCGGCAACCGCCGCCGATTTCCTGCAAAACAAAATCCAGGGCCGCACGCTGGTGAAAATCAGCGGCTAACCCCTTTCCCGGCGCGCACTGTTGCGCCGGGCGCTTCCCCCGTTTCCTCTGAATCCCTGTCCGCACGGCTTTTGTTTCACATTCCTGTGACATACTATCGGGAACCGCCGCAGAAGCAGACAAGGAGATAATGATGAATAAAGGTGCACACCTGACACCTGAGCAGGCGCTGGATCAACTGGAGGCGCTGTACGACCGCTCGGTCAACGCACTGCGCCACGCCATTGGCCGCTATATTGAAAACGGTGAACTCCCGGCGGCTGAAGCCCGCGCACAAGGGTTGTTCGTCTACCCATCGCTGTCGGTAAGCTGGAATGGCAGCGCAACAAAACCGCCAAAAACCCGCGCTTATGCCCGCTTCACCCACTCCGGCTGCTACACCACCACCGTCACCCGCCCTGCACTGTTTCGCGCCTATTTACTCGAACAATTAACATTACTGTGCCAGGACTACGGCGCGCAGATCGAAGTGGGTCTTTCAGCCCATGAGATCCCCTACCCGTATGTGATTGATGGTTCCGAGCTGACGCTGGATCGCTCGATGAGCGCCGGTCTGACGCGCCACTTCCCGACCACCGAGCTGGCGCAGATTGGCGATGAAACTGCTGATGGCCTGTTCCACCCGACCGAGCTGTATCCGCTGTCGCATTTTGATGCCCGCCGCGTGGATTTTTCGCTGGCGCGCCTGCGCCACTACACCGGCACGCCGGTCGAGCATTTCCAGCCGTTTGTGCTGTTCACCAACTACACCCGCTATGTGGATGAGTTTGTGCGCTGGGGCTGCAACCAAATCCTCGATCCAGAAAGCCCCTATGTTGCGCTCTCCTGCGCGGGCGGGCACTGGATCACCGCCGATACCGAAGCGCCGGAGCAGGCGATTTCCGATCTGGCATGGAAAAAACATCAGATGCCAGCCTGGCACCTGGTGACCGCAGACGGCCAGGGGATCACGCTGGTGAATATTGGCGTCGGGCCGTCAAACGCCAAAACCATCTGCGATCACCTCGCCGTGCTGCGCCCGGATGTCTGGCTGATGATTGGCCACTGTGGCGGATTGCGTGAAAGCCAGGAGATTGGCGATTACGTGCTGGCGCACGCTTATCTGCGCGACGACCATGTGTTGGATGCGGTACTGCCGCCGGATATCCCGATCCCGAGCATCGCCGAAGTACAGCGCGCATTGTACGACGCCACCAAAGCAGTGAGCGATATGCCAGGCGAAGAGGTCAAACAACGCCTGCGTACCGGTACTGTAGTGACCACCGACGATCGTAACTGGGAGCTGCGCTATTCCGCCTCGGCGCTGCGTTTTAACCTGAGCCGCGCCGTGGCGATTGATATGGAAAGCGCCACCATTGCCGCACAGGGTTACCGCTTCCGTGTGCCTTATGGCACGCTGCTGTGCGTGTCGGATAAACCGCTGCACGGCGAGATCAAACTGCCCGGCCAGGCAAACCGTTTTTATGAAGGGGCAATTTCCGAGCACCTGCAAATTGGTATTCGCGCGATTGACCTGCTGCGGGCGGAGGGCGATCGCCTGCACTCCCGTAAGCTGCGCACCTTCAACGAACCGCCGTTCAGATAAGAAAAAAGGACTCACTATGCAAACCCCAACACCGTTACAGGCGTTACGCGACCAGCTTGTCGCGCTGGAGCTTGACGGTATCATTGTGCCGCGCGCCGATGCGCATCAAAGCGAAGACTGCGCCCCGCACGATAATAAATTACAGTGGCTCACCGGTTTTACCGGCTCGGCCGGGCTGGCGCTGGTACTGCGCGATCGCGCGTTAATGTTTGTCGATGGTCGCTACCAGGTACAGGTACGCAGCGAAGTGGATCTGCATGCCTTTGAAATCCATCACCTGCACAACGAGCCGCTCGATCAGGTTCTTGCTTCGTTTCCTGCAGGAAGTCGCATCGGTTTCGAACCGCTGCTGATGGTCAACAGCCAGTTCACCGCTCTTGACGCCACGCATTGTGAACTGGTGGCGCTGACGCACGATCCGTTCGCTGCCATCTGGCGCGATCGCCCGGCAGCACCCTGCGGCGTGATCCGTGAAATGCCCGTCGCCATCAGTGGAGAAAGCAGTGCCGATAAACGCGCGCGTATTGCGCAAGTGCTGGCGGCGAAAGGGGCGGATTATCTCGCCATCACCCTGCCGGATAATATTGCCTGGCTGCTGAATATCCGCGGCTCCGACATTGCGATGAACCCGGTGGCGCACTCTTTTGCTCTGCTGAGCCGTGATGGCACGGTGGAGTGGTTTGTCGATCCGCGCAAAACAGCGGCTCTGTCTGCTGAACTGAAGGCCACGCTGACGCTGAACGATTTCGATGCCTTTCTGCCGCGCTGCCAGCAGATTGCGCCGGGCAAACGCATCCTGCTCGACGGTGATTTTGCCCCCGTCGCTCTGCGTTTTGCTATCGAACAACAGGGTGGTGAAGTGCTGTGGAGCGCGGATCCGATCACCTTTATCAAAGCGCATAAAAATCCGGTGGAGCTGGCGGGCTACCGTGAAAGCCACCAGCAGGATGGCGCGGCGTGGGTGAATTTTCTGGCGTGGCTGGCGCAGGAAGTTCCGGCGCGTGAAGCTGCGGGTAACCCGGTCACCGAACTGGAAGCTCAGCAGAAGCAACTGGAATTTCGCCAGCAGCAGGTCGGGTTTATCGAGCAGAGTTTCAGTACCATTTCGGCCTCTGCCAGCAACGCCGCCATGTGCCACTATCACAGCAGCGAAAAAACCAACAAAGCCATCACCCGCGCGAATTTTTACCTGAACGACTCCGGCGGTCAGTACCAGAACGGCACCACTGACGCCACGCGTACCCTGTCGTTTGGCCCGTTGGACGCGCAGCAGCGCCTGCACTACACCGCCGTGCTGAAAGGCTTTTTGTCGATGTTTACTCTGCAATTCCCTGCCGGAACGCACGGCCATCAGCTTGATGCCTTTGCCCGCCGCGCGCTCTGGGATCTGGGGCTGGATTTCGATCACGGCACCGGACACGGCGTCGGTCACCAGTTGCTGATCCACGAACAGCCGCAGCGCATTGCCAAAAAGGTCAACCCGTGGCCGCTCAGTGCCGGTAATATTATGACCATCGAACCGGGTTACTATCTGGCGGATCGCTACGGTATTCGTATCGAAAATCAGGTGGAAGTGGTGGAAAGCCAGCCCGGTTTCTGCCGCTTCGCGTCCCTGACGCTGATCCCCATCGATTTAAGCCAGGTGGAGTGGAGCCTGCTGAGCGAACAGGAGAAACAGTGGCTGGATGATTATCACCAGCAGGTGCGTGAAATACTGTTGCCGCGGGTCAACAGCAACGCCCGCGAGTGGCTGATTGCCGCCACCGCGCCGCTGCGCGTGCAGGCAAGTTAACTCATGGCGCCGGGGCAACCCGGTGCTGATGGTTGCTGAACGCTGAAAAGCAAAAAGCCTGCGCGTAAACAGGCTTTTTAAATTACCGCACGACAGCAGCTCGGGCAGTTGATCGCCGCGGCGTGTCATGGGAGATCGGGCTTTCCGTCTGGCCCTACCCCTTATGGCGGTGTGTCTGTGTCGCATCATACGCAGGCAGGAACGCCTCGATTGCGGCGTCAACCGCTTCCCGGCGGGTTTCTTCGGCAGGCTGCTGATCCAATCCCCACAACTGGCGTTCGACCAGGCCTGCCTCGCACAATGCCTTGAAATACAGTCCGGTTCGACGCAACTCGGCCTGGCGTAACAACCCGCGTTGCATCAGGTTGTCGAGCACGTTGCAGATCGAGATCAGTGTCTGGCGTGGGCCATTCTCGTAGAAAATGCGGCTCAACTGCGGGTAACGTCCAGCCTCACCGATGACTAAGCGGTTCAGGTTGATGACTTCTGGCCGAGTGACAAGGTTCAGATAGGCCATGCCCAGGCGCTGCAAGGTCGCTTGTAGTCCAGCCTCCTCCCTGGATGTTTCCAACGTTTCGATAACACCTTTCCCTGCCTCCGCAGCGAAAGCTCCGAACAATTCATCCTTGTTCGGGAAGTAGCTGTAAAGCGTGACTTTGGACGCGCCAGCCTCGGCGGCAATCGCTTCCATCGTTACTGTACCGAACCCATGTTCGATGAACAGTTTGCCCGCCGCCTGCACGAAGCTCAGGCGGCGGGCCTCAGTTTTCCTACGCATTTGCAGATCCTGTCTCAGTGGATTTTTAGGCAATGGTAGCCCAAAAATGAACGACATCGTACAAATATATTGACCGCACGACGCCTTGTGCTTAAATTGAACGAAGTCGTTCATTTATAGGTGTTACGATCGTGGTCAAACCCGCCCTCCATCTCCCCTCACCTCAAGAAAAGGCTCCCATCGCTTTGCTTGAGCCTCCTGTTGAAAAAAGGATCAATGGAGAGGAGCGTCCAGGGGAGAAGCCAGCACTCTTCTCGTTGCGAACCACCCTTGCCGCGCTGCTGGCACTGACCGTCGCCAACGCTCTGGGGATAGATCATCCCTGGTGGGCTGCGATGACGGTCTGGCTGGTCGCCCAGCCGACACGCGGCCTTCTGCTCGAACGGGCCTTTGCACGTATGGTCGGCTCTGCTGTCGGGGCAGCAACCGGCGCTGTGATCTTGCTTGAGCTGGGCGGGCAGCCCATCCCTTCGTTGTTCGCGCTCGCGCTCTGGCTGATGCTGTGTGCGGGACCTGGCAGCTTGTTTCGCCACTTCCGCAACTATGGCTTCGTGCTGGCTGGCTACACCGCCGCGATCGTTGTGCTGTTCGGCCTGGGCGATGGCATACACGATGGGCATATGGCGAGGGATCGCGTCATATGCACGATGCTTGGCATCGTTTGCTCTGCACTGGCGTCGATCTATGGCGTCCCGAAAGGGCGCAGCGAATATGTAGCCGAATGTGTGGATGGATTGATGCAGCGGTGCCTGGATCGGGTGGAACAGTACCTGCGGTATGGCAGCTCTTTCCCTTCGGCACAGACTCTCATTGCCAACATCGCGGCCCTGGAGCGCAGCGTGGACAACGACGCCGCAGGATCGCTGCGCGGACGCTGGAAGGCGTCTGAAGTACGGCAAATCTCTGGCCTGTTGCTGGAATTGATCGCGCTGACGCCCGAAGACGGGAACACACGGAACATTCCGGCATCCGGCAATGCATCCGTCCAAGAACGGGTCACTCATCTTTCCAGGTTTTGCCAACTTCTGACTGGCTCGCAGCTATCGGCTACACAGTCAAGTGTTGTGCCTCTGGCATCGGTGCTCGATGAACTGTCGGAGGTCTTGCACCAGCCCGGTACAGGATGGTCGCAGGCGGCATTTCGCGGTTTCGATCTGCGCTCAGCGTTACGGTCCGCCGCACGCCCCGTCATAGCGTTGATGCTTACCGCTGCGTTCTGGCGGTTCTCCGGCTGGCAGGCTGGTGCCATGATGGTAATGACGGCGACCCTCTTTGCATCGCTGTTTTCGGCGCATGAGCGAGGGAATGAAGCTCTGGTTCATGTCCTGATCGGTTCAACGATCGGTGCGCCTGTCGGCACCCTGGTCCATTTGTTCCTGTTGCCACAGGTTGAGGATTTCCGGGGCGTCCTGATCTGCTTAGCGCCTTTCCTGGCGCTGGGTGCCTGGCTGATGCGTCGTCCGTCCACAGCCAGGATGGCGATCGACATGAATATGACGTTCCTGCTGACTGCCCAGCCGGGGAGCCATTACCTGGGTGTCGCCGAAGCACTGAACCAGTTGGCCGCCATCGTCCTTGGCGTGCTGGCAGCCGCAGCTACATATTGGTTGTTCTTACCCTCCACGCCGGAGGTACATCGTCGCAAGCTCGCCCAGCGCATCGCGGCATTGGCCGAAGTGGCGAGCCGGGCACCGACCGCATCGGCGTTGATAAAAACTCATCGTGCTCAGCGCGTTGCGCTTACGCGATTGCTCTACTTCTGCAATCCGTCGGAAAGGATGTTTACCCTGGCCCAGGAGTGCCTGGTCAAGTCGCGCCTCTTGCTCGTCCAGCGCACGCGCGGCACCGATGCAAATTCGTCCATTGTTTCCCCAACCGTGACCGCAGGTGAAGCCCTTCGCCATGCGAGCGCCGAGTTGAACGCATGTGTTGCCTTCCCATCAACCGCAGACAGGAACTCCCTATGAATCAGACCCTCACCCCTACCGCATTCACCGGCCAATACATTGCGGGCCAATGGCGCTCTGGCAGTGCCGGGACTGTCCTGCAAGATCGCAATCCCTACGACCAGTCGATCCTGACCGAGATCGTCCTGGCGACGCGGGCGGACCTGGACAGTGCCTATGTCGCTGCCGCGAATATGCAATATGAATGGGCAAGGACACTGCCCTCAGAGCGTGCCGCCGTGTTTTACCGGGCCGTCGAAATCATCGACGCACGTCACGCCGAGATCGTCGATTGGCTGATCGCCGAGTCGGGCAGTACCCGGTTGAAGGCGGAAATGGAGTGGAGCTCGGTTCGGGCCGCGACCCTGGCCGCAGCTGCCATGCCCTATCGGATAGCAGGCAGCATTCTTCCTGTGGATGTGCCAGGCAAGGAGAGCCGGGTGTACCGCCGTCCGCTGGGTGTTGTCGGCGTGATTAGCCCCTGGAACTGGCCGTTGCACCTGTCCAATCGCTCGGTGGCGCCAGCGCTGGCCCTGGGCAACAGCGTCGTGCTCAAACCTGCGGAGGATACCCCGATCACCGGCGGTCTGCTGCTGGCAAGCATCTACGAGGAGGCGGGTCTGCCGCCGGGGGTGCTCAATGTTGTCATTGGTGAAATCAGCGAGATAGGCGACGCCTTCACTCTCCATCCAATCCCGAAATTCATCTCCTTTACCGGCTCGACCCGCGTGGGCCGTCGCATCGGGGAGTTGGCTGTTACAGGCCCAACGCTCAAGCGCGTCGGTCTGGAACTGGGTGGTAATGCGCCGTTCGTGGTGCTCGATGACGCGAATCTGGAACGTGCGGTGGACGCTGCAATCGTTGGCCGTTTCCTGCACCAGGGCCAAATCTGCATGAGCAGCAATCGCATCATCGTTGAAGCTGGAATCTACCCGCGATTCGTGGACGCCTTCGTTGAGCGAGCCCGCAACTTGAAGGTCGGCGATCCGAGGCAGGCTGATACGGTGATCGGCCCCTTGATTAACCAAAAGCAGCTCGATGGCGCCCTTGCGCGCCTGAAAGCAGCAAAAGACGCTGGCATCCGTCAGCTGCTGGGTGCGCCCCATGAAGGGTTGTTACTACCGCCTCAGGTCTTCGCCGACGTACCCAACGATTCGGATCTGGCGCAGACCGAACAGTTCGCGCCCATCGCGCCGCTGATCCGTGCCGTGCACGAGGAGGACGCGCTGCGTATTGCCAATGCCACCGAGTTCGGGCTTTCGAGCGCGGTGTTCACCAGCAACGAAGCCCGTGGCGTGCGCTTCGCGCAGGGGATCGACGCTGGCATGACCCACATTAACGACATTACCCCCAATGACGAGGCCAACGTGATGTTCGGCGGAGAAAAGAACAGCGGAATCGGCCGCTTCAACAGCGACTGGATCATCGCAGAACTCACCACCGACCACTGGGTCAGCGTGCAGCAAGAACCACGTACCTATCCGTTCTGAATGGTTCCATGGCGCAGTTGTCTTCCTCTGCACCATGGATAGCACCGAGGAAGACAACCCATCAATGTGGCGCTTGCGAGCGCAGTTTTGTAGGCAAGAAAACAACAGAGGTATTTGTCATGTGGACTAAAAAGAACCCTTTCCTGCGAGGTCCGTACGAGCCGCTCTACACCGAGTATAAGGTCAACGAACTGCATGTCGAGGGAAGTATCCCCAGGGAACTAAAAGGCACGTTGTACCGGGTTGCCAGCAACCAACAATTCGAGCCTCTCAATCCCGACAAATTCCATTGGTTCGATGGCGACGGCATGGTTCATGCGTTCCGGTTGGAGGATGGTAAAGCCAGCTACAGCAACCGGTTTGTCGAAACTGAAGGCCTCAAGGTCGAGCGCGGGGCGGGCAAGGCGCTCTACAACGGGATCATGGGTTATAGCAATACACCACAGCCACCGCTGCCAGAAGGTGCTCCCAGGATCAAAGCCACGGCAAATATCAACGTGATTCGGCTGGGCGATAAACTTCTCGCCATGCACGAGGTCGAGCATCACTATTGGGAATTAGACCCGGTGACGCTCGAAACGCTTGGCACGTTCAATTTCAATGGACAAGTCGAAGGCATGCTCACCGCCCATCCGCATTTCGATTTGGTGACGAAGGAATGGATCTTCTATGCCCTGGATAACGAAAATCACTTTGTAGAGTGCTTCTCGACCGACGTGGATGGCACTATCACGGCCAGACACCGTGTCCCCTTGTCGTTCACGCCGTGGAATCACGACGTCATTTTCACCAGGCAGCACTACATCTTCTTCTTCGGTCTGATCAGTTGGCGGCCATGGTCGGACGAGCTGATCCAGAAGGGGAAGAGCTCGTGGTTCGTCGCCCCTGACCAGGATCGCAATGCACGTATCCTGTTCGTCGATCGCAAGACTGGCGAAGCAATCTGGCTGCATCCGGAAAACTCGGAATACATGATCGGCCACTTCCTCAATGCTTATCAGGATGAGGAAGATACGATTATCGACGCCAGCACCACGCCGGTATCTAACGCGATTCTGCAGTTCAATCCTTCGGACTACTATCCGTTCCCTCTGGTAGACGGTCCATCGGCATTCGAGCAACCGCAGCTGTGGCGCTTTGTGATCAACCTCAGGCAGGGCACGGTAAGGCACCACCGGATCGGTGATTTCTCTGCCGAATTCGTACGCCCTAACGAGACCATCCTGGGCTCCCCCCACCGCTACGGTTATATGGCTGGCGTCCATGACCCGAAGCCTGAATCGCGCGGGTTCAACTGTCTGATCAAGCACGACTATCAGACCGGGACGACCGAGTTCCAGCACGTCACCCGCGAGCTCGACCTGGTTGTAGGAGAACCGATCTTCGTGCCGCATCCGGAGGCGAAGGAGGAAGACCACGGATGGATTCTCGCCGTGTGGTATCACCCGCTCAGGAATGCCAGCGAGTTGGTCATCCTCGATGCGACGGACTTTTCCGGTAAACCGGTGGCCCGCATCAAGCTGGACCACCATGTCCCGCTGGGATTCCACGGAAACTGGATCGCCGACCGATAACTGGCTGGCAACGAAGGGGCAGCAAAATCGCTGTCCCTTTGTGCTTCGTGAGAATCATGCTTCATCAAACTCAGGGCCATCAGATGAAAAGGAGCGTGCCCATGATTGCATACCTGGCTTCACTCGCAATCGGCCTGCGGGTCGGTGACCGGCTCCCCGTTGACTTGAAGAGGAAAACGCCCGCCTCAGAAGCTGCTCGCCGAAGCCATGCTGGATATCACCGCCGCTTTCACGATGAAAGCCTGAATGAGCATTGGTTCAGCGATATTGTTCACGCCAGGAATATCATTAATGACTCGCCCACATTCAGCACTGAATTATCAGACGCCGTCAGAGTTTGCGGTACAGTGGCGAAACGGGAAATTAGGCAGTAATAGAGCAGATATTACTAATTGATCGTTGTATCTGATACTGGGATCTGGTCATGGGATGAGTAAAAAAATAACCAATAAATTCCATGATATTTCTCGTCATAGCCTCACCATCAATGTTTATTAACAAATAATTATCATTGGTTTTTACATATGGAACGTAGTTTGTTTCAGTCATGATAGTTTTCCATTCAGCCATAATGGCGTGCAGAAATGAGCGCTCACATCCGGCCTTCCCACATAACATCATGATAAATATATAAATTTATTAATTAATCTCAAGTGAAGATAAAACTTCACCCTCTGCATGGCTGGAATAACGAATAATATGGCTGAAATTAATAATGCGGACGGTCTTCTGGCCCTTTAAATTACTATCTCTTAAATGCTTATGATTATCATTATCACATGTAGTGATTTTTCAAGGGCTCTTGGGTTTGAAAAAATAAAAAAATTGGGGAGATAGTATGAGGAAATACAGAATTTCACCTATTAGTATAAGTTTTATATTTCTGGTTACACCGCTTTCTTTTTTCGTTAACGCTACAGATAATGATAATACAATTATTGTCTCAGCAAATGCCAATGGACAAGCCAGTAGTACAGAACAAGCACCGGCATCAGTTACCTCAATTTCCCAAAATCAATTAGAAAAGAAACCGTATCGTGATATTGCGGATATGCTCCAGGGGATTCCAGGTGTTACGACAACCGTCGGTGGAGACCATAAAGAAATAAATATACGTGGTATGGGTTCTGCATATACGCTCTATCTGATCGACGGAATGAGAATTGACTCCAGAGATAGCAGTCGATTATTTGATGGTTCTGGTCAGATGAATGCCTGGATTCCTCCTGTTTCTGCTATTGATCATATAGAGGTTATTAGAGGGCCGATGTCATCGCTTTATGGTTCTGATGCCATTGGTGGCGTAATTAATATTATTACAAAGAAAAATGCAAAAAAATGGCAGGGTAGCATCGGAAGTAATTTGACTGTGCAGGAACATAGTGATTCCGGTGATATTTTTCAGAATGATTTTTTTGTTACAGGACCATTGGTAGATAATATCCTTTCAATGCAAGCCTATGGTAGTTATTCAAAGCGTGATGAAGACGAAATTTATAATGGATATCGCGGCAGCAAAAGAGAAAACGTGACAGGGAAAGTTACCTATACTCCTACCGATGAACAAGAGATTTCGCTCACTGCTAACCATACACAGCAGGATATTAGTCAGATGGTTGGAAAATCCATCAGTCCGGAGTGTACATATTACTCTGGCTGCCCTTCTGATTTTCGTAAAAAAGCAGAGGTAAATCGGTTCTCTGTCAATCATGTGGGCTACTGGGCTATTGGTAAGACTGACTCTTACATTCAGAGTGAAGATTACTCTATTAACTCACAAGATATTGATTTGAAGAATATTAATATGCGTTCTTCACTCTCCTCAAATATAGGGAGTCATATTCTTACGCTTGGTGGTGAGCTAAGCATTAAGAAATTACATGACGGTTATTCAAACCAGATTTCTGATTTAACGAATCTAAAACGGACAGAAAAATCTCTCTTTCTCGAAGATTCATGGATGACAACCGAAGACTTTACTCTGACAACCGGGGTAAGACTGGATCACGATAATCAATTTGGTGATCACTGGAGCCCACGTATGTATGGCGTGTGGAATGTAGCTTCGGACTGGACAGTAAAAGGAGGGGTAAGCAGTGGTTTTAAAGCCCCAGGAATCACTGAAACAGATCCACATTTTGGTTCAGTTTCCTATGCAGGTGATGTTTATGGTAATCCTAACCTTAAACCTGAAAAATCAATCACGCAGGAACTTGGTCTCTTATACAACAACGATGAGGGATTATCTGGTGGTGTGACATTATTTAATAATCAATTTAAAGATAAAATAACAACAACTGCGTGCCCGTCTACCCAATGCGATCCTGTTCCCAACCCATATGGGGCATATCCGCTAACATATGATAATGTAGGGAAAGCGGTTACGAGAGGGGTTGAGGCTGATCTTAATTTCCCTGTAAATGATAAAGTAACCGTTGAAAATAATTATACATATACATATTCACAACAAAAATCAGGTGAGTATAAAGGAAAACCGCTGACAAAACTTCCCAAACATCAGTTTACCAGCACGATAAATTATGTGTTAAATGAGTCGCTTAAAACCTGGCTGACAGTTAACTTCCGCGGAAAAGATAGTGATAATGTGGGTGGAACTGAGCAGGCAATATTACCAATCAGAGCCCCATCTTTTGCATTATTCGATTTTGGTACAGATTATAGTATGAATAAAAATATAGATGTCAAAGCTGGCATCTCGAACCTGTTGGATAAGAAAATCAGATATGATAATTACGGATATACTGAGGATGGAAGACGCTTCTGGGTTGCAGTAAACTACACCTTCTGATGGTGAAAATGGTGAAAGAGGGTTAATAACCCTCTTTTAAATTAAATTCTGAAAGAATTATTATTTCTAATGTTAGCATCCTGGAATTCCTTATAGTAGCTTAATGGTGGTTTGCCCAAAACTTTTTTGAACATAGTTACAAAACCACTGGTATTTTCATATCCTAAATCAAGAGCAATTGTGGTTATACTATCGCCCTGTGAAATCCTTTGGAGCGCAATGACAATGTGGAGTTGCTGTTTCCATCTGCCAAAGCTCATTCCCAGTTCCTGATGGACAAGTCGGGTAAAACTTCTTTCGCTCATATTAATTTTATTTGCCCAATCTTTGAGTTTTAAGTTATCCCCTGGATTTTTTATTAACATATTGGCTAAAGAATAGAGGCGAGATTCAGAAGGCATAGGAAGGCTCACATCCATTTTTGATGATATTTTTATCTGATCAACCAAAATATCAATAATTTTTTGCTCTGACGGTTTTATTAGTTCGTGATTAAACCCGGACGCATATATTATTAACTCACGTAAGAGTGGAGAGACAGATAACGTGCTACATTCGGAAGGTAATCCCTTAATTAAGCTGGTATCTATAAAAATACAATAACAATCTGTATTACCACTCCCTCTTGTCGAATGGAGGACATTAGTAGGTATCCATATTGCACATTGAGGCGGGATCAATCTGATACAGTTTTTCACTTCGCAAATCATCGTACCTTTGACTGAAAAAAGAAGCTGTGCTTCGGGATGTTTGTGTGGTTTCAATTCCCAGTCATCAGAGATACTCTCTGATTTCATTGAGAAGACAGGTAATAAAGGATTTATGAATTCTGAGGGTGTATGGTCTAACGTTCTCACTGGAATTGTCTCCACCAATGGGCACTGTCTGGAATACAGACATTATGCCATTTGTTTTAATATCGGGCCAGTACAAAAGGTGTTTTTATATTTTAAATCTTAACTAAATGAGATAGTACTTAATCACTGGAAAGTCTCTTGTTATTCATGTCAGATGCATCAGTATCATTTTGTATTTTTATTATGGAGATGATTTTTAAAATCTGTGCACGCTGTGCATTCTTACCTATATTTGGCCGAGAAAGATAAAGACCTGGCTTGATTATAAAGTTATTATTACTACCTCTAATATATGATGTGTGATTTTTTAGTCGTTATGTAACTCAAGCGTTAGTCTTGTCGGTATACATTTCTTTTTATGGTGAATATTTATGACTGATTTCTTCTATGATCTGCTTACCTGGATTGAAAATAATCTACACACCAATCTTAAAATAGAAAACATTTCAATTAAATCAGGTTACAGTAAATGGCATCTCCAGAGAATGTTTCATAAATATTTTGGAATAAGTCTTGGAAGATACATTCGAAACAGGAAAATTACGAATGCAGCCCTCCTTATAAAAATGAGTCAGCTCCCGATGGTAGAAATTTGTGTTGAAAGTGGTTTTAGTTCCCAGCAAACATTCGCTCGTTTTTTTAAGAAGTACTATGGCGTAACCCCTGGTTACTACCGTAAGACTCGATTTATATCCAGCTCTTTTTTTCAGAGAAACCTCGCCATGTCCTGGAACTTAACAGTTAAACATGAGAATATTATATTTGAGCATAATATTGTTTCTTCTATTCATGATAGAAGAAATGATTATAAAGAAGAAAAGCAAGAGTTTGTCCTTTCACAAAGAAATGAAAGCATTGAGTCTCTTTTCTATAAAAGACTAACTCGTTTCATTTTAGATTTATACGAAAAAAAATTCGTAATTTCTTCCTGCAGTGCATCCAACCATTTGACTATAACTGCTGAGTTCAAGAAAACGTTGTCAATAAAAGACCCTGTGATTTTTTTTACTGCCAGAGATGCTACGATCTCTTCGGTTGTTACATATAATGAATTTATAAGGTTTTATTATGAGGGGTACATATCTGATTTAGAAAAATTTATAAATTATGTATATTTTAATTATATGATAGAGAACAAAATAAAAAGAAGAGACTCTGATCCTGATCTTTTTTCTGGTTGTTTTTTTGAGAAAGAGAATAAAGGCAGTTTAAAAGGATATTATTACATCCCTTTACCAGATACGTGTCATTCAGATGATGATAAATAAATATTATTCTTTTCTTCTAAGACTTGCTCGTTTTTATATGAAAGTGATAATGATTGTAACCTACAAAGGCAGGCCAGAAGTAAGCCAAATATTTTCATTTCATCGTGTCAATTAATCTATATGTTAGACGTCCATTATATTCATTCCAGCGTCGTTCAAGAATTCCTGCAGTATAGAGATCTCTTGTGACTCGATAAATTACACTCAGCGCAATTTTATGACTTTCTTTCATGAGGGAATATATTTCGGTAACCTGGAGAAATTTATTCTTGTTATTTTCCATGACATTAATAACATATTGCCTTGGTACTGTTTGCCGCATGCGTTTTCTGGTTAACATCATTAATTTTCCTGTTCTTGTTCTTTCACATAAGGGGCGAATTTAGCTAAGGTGAAAATGCATTAATCTTGTTGTTTTATATTGTTAAGTAAATTATTGGCTTTGACTATTGCATTTTCCTTATCAGAAACGATTAGCATAGGATATCCCCAAAACTTTGAAAATGCTTTCGCAAAGCCTTTTAATATAATGCTTTGTTTGTTTTCTGGTACTATTTGAATTTGCGCGATTATATATTTTTTCACATTGGCTTTGTTTTTCTTAAGCCATAATGCCAATTTCATTTTTTCTTCTTTCGAATGTTCGTGTTGTTCTTCATCCTCAAATTCTGTCGCACTTATTATGACAAAAGGTATTTTCTTGCCTAAAATTTTTTCTAGCTGAATAAAACTGTTATCGTAAGCTTCGCTTTGAGAACTGCGATTCTCCATTTGGTCGACTTGTATCAGCCATACGAGAGGGAACTCCGATTCATCAATACGTAACATTTTTCTTGCCCTTTAGAAGTAAACCTAATGAGATAGATTATCATTTCCTTTATTTGTAATATTATAAATTCCAGCCATCATGTTACATGATCCGGCCTTATCAATTGAAAAAGACAGTACACGTTCTTGTGGGTACTGCACTGATTTCATTATGAGTATTTAGTGATTACTGATACAGACCGTGTGAATCAGAGGCTTTAAAAGGCTTACGAGATGGTTTGAAATTGCGGAGCAACTGTCTGCACGCGCGGCGCGCGGTAAACGCCAAAAAGCAAAAAGCCTGCTCGAAAGCAGGCTTCTTAAATATGGCTCCTCTGACTGGACTCGAACCAGTGACATACGGATTAACAGTCCGCCGTTCTACCGACTGAACTACAGAGGAATCGTGTGAACGGGGCGAATATTAACGACGCCCCTGACCCTTGTCAAAGCCTGATTTGCCTTTTTCGGCGCGTTTGCCGAATTATTCTCCAGGTTGTGCAGAAATGGCTCTTTTCTGCGGCTTTGGATACTTCCACAACCACCTGCCGCTCGCCATGCGCCAGTAGAAGAAAACGCCGCGTACCGCCCAGTCGAGGAACATCCCTAGCCAGACGCCAATCACGCCCATACCGAGCATGACCCCCAGCGTATACCCTGCCACCACCCGGCAACCCCACATTCCAAGCATGGAAACCCACATGGCGAAACGGGCGTCGCGCGCGCCTTTCAGGCCCGCAGGCAGCACCCATGATGCCGCCCAAATCGGCATAAACGCCGCATTAAGCCACAGAAGTACCTTAACCACCTCTTTTACGTCCTCTTCCCGGGTATAAAAGGAGGCAAACAGCCCGGCAAAAGGCGCAGTACCCCAGGCAATTGCTGTCAGCAACAGCGTCGAAAGCCAGAAGACATGGCGTAACTGGCGTTCTGCCTGGCCGATCTGACCTTTACCGAGGCGCTTACCGGTAATAATGGTAGACGCAGAGCCCAGCGCGTTCCCCGGCAGGTTAATCAGTGCAGCCACGGAGAAGGCAATAAAATTACCGGCGATGACGTTGGTACCCATACCCGCGACAAACATTTGCGTTAACAGCTTGCCGCCGTTAAACAGCACCGACTCGATACTGGCCGGAATGCCGATCCCCATCACTTCCCAGATAATAGAGAAGTTGAGTTTTTCGAAGTAGCTTTTCAGCGAGATCCGCAGCGCCGGATTAAAACCAATCATCAGCACCCAGATAATCGCCACCGCGCCAATATAGCGGGAAATAGTCAACCCCAGCCCTGCACCGGCAAACCCCATGCCTTTCCAGCCCCAAAGGCCATAAATCAGGATGCTGCTGATAATGATGTTGAGGATATTCATCCCGCCATTAATCAACAGCGGGATTTTGGTATTGCCCGCACCACGCAGCGCACCGCTGCCAATCAGGGCAATGGCCGCCGCCGGGTAGCTGATGACGGTGAGTTCAAGGTAGGTCAGCGCCAGCGCTTTAACTTCCGCCGTCGCCGCACCGGCGATAAAGTCGATGATTTGCGTGCCAAAGTAGTGGATCACCGCCGCCAGTACAATGGCAAACAACGTCATGATCACCAGCGACTGCCGCGTTGCCGCCCTCGCCCGCTCACCATCCAGTTTGCCGAGGCTGAAGGCCACGACCACCGTCGTCCCTAAATCAATGGCGGCAAAAAAAGACATCACCACCATATTGAAGCTGTCCGCCAGGCCGACGCCCGCCATCGCTTCTTTACCCAGCCAGCTCACCAGAAACGTGCTGAGCACACCCATCATCAAAACACAGGTGTTTTCCAGGAAGATCGGTACGGCAAGGGGGGTAATTTCTCGCCAGAATAATACACGGTAACTTTTACGTTTTCTGTACCAGGGCGTACGCATGACGGCCTGGCGTAAGGGAGTGACGAGGTTCAAAATGGTCCTTAGCCGCGAAAGGTGAAATCACATTTCAAATGATGAGGGAGAAACCCTGATCCTGCAAAGTATTTACACCGAAATCGGTGTTTATTAGATCAAATTGTCGATGGATTCAGCAGTCAGGTTGCCATCGCTAAAATGAGGTTTGACAAAAGATTTTTCGCCGCTAAGATAAGCCTCCACACGATTCCTCTGTAGTTCAGTCGGTAGAACGGCGGACTGTTAATCCGTATGTCACTGGTTCGAGTCCAGTCAGAGGAGCCATATTTAAGAAGCCTGCTTTCGAGCAGGCTTTTTGCTTTTTGGCGTTTACCGCGCACCGCGCGTGCAGACAGTTGCGAACCTCATCACAAAACCGTATTTTGAATACTCTTCGCCCGCTGGGTATTTATCGCCTTGATTGTTGAGGGAAAATGGAATCGTTATTTGTCTACGGCACGCTGCGTCCCGGCTGTTCTAATGCGCATATCCTGGAAAACATCGGCGGTGAATGGCTGCCGGGCCACGTCACCGGTACGTTTTACGCGCGTGGCTGGGGAGCCGCTGCCGATTTTCCAGGCATCGTACTGGATGAAAACGGCGCACAGGTGCACGGTTACCTGTTTCTGTCCGACAACCTTGCTGCGCACTGGCCGATGCTGGATGAATTTGAAGAGGGCTACGACCGCGTTTTAGTCGAGGTCACTACCGCTGAGGGCAAACGCGTCAGCGCGTGGATTTACCAGCTACTGCCACGAGCCGAATAGCCTGGTACCCGCACAGAGCCGTATCAGCGGCTCTGAACTATCCGGCGGGCTGAAAGACATCTCCCATTTTTACACCGCTATGCAGGAATGGGCAGCCGGATTTGACGCGCCGCCAGAGTGCCGTCAAATATACGCAACTCTACGGCGCGTTTGCGGGCAAAGAGATAACCGAAAACGCCGCTCAGGGGAAAGATATCTCGCCTGCCTGCGTTAAGGCTTCAGAGTGCATGCGTTATAAAATGCGCGATCCTCTCTGTAAGCGCTTGCGGCGCTTCGAGCGGCAGCAGATGCCCGGCGTCAGGGATGATATGCAACGTCGCCTGCGGGATGCGCGGCAAAAGCTCGGCTTCCAGCACCGGGCGGCGTTCCACCTTATCCCGCTCGCCCAAAATAACCATCGCGGGCACCTTAATTGCAGCGACATCTGCCGTAATATCTTCCGCCATCATCACGTCCGGCCAGGCTTTTTTCGCCTGCGGGCTGCCTTTCAGGCTGTCTTCAATCACCTGCTCCCGCTGTGCGGCGCTCAGTTCTTTCGCTGTCAGTACATTATCAATCACGTATCCGACCGATTCACGGGACGAATAAGCGCTGGTTAAAAGCGTGCGTTCTTGCGGTGAAAGGCGCATCGGCGAAGGGGGAGACGGCGCGACCAGGATCATCCCTGCAAGACCAGTCGGTTGGTGCGAGGCGATAAGCTGCGCAACCTTTCCGCCCATCGAATGCCCCACCAGAATATAGCGTTGCAGGTTAAGCGCATCGATGACCGCCTGCGCATCCGCCGCCAGTGTCGCCAGCTCATAGCCGCTTTCCGGTTTTGCCGATTCGCCCCAGCCGCGATGGTCGATGGCCATCGTCCGGTAGCGATCCGACAGTGCCCCGGCAACCGCATCCCAGGTTCGCGACGAACCGCCGTAATAGTGCAAAAAGACCAGCGCCAGCTCCCCGTTCCCTTGCTGCGTGACCTGAATGTGTGTGCCATTAACGTCAAGTTTCATTGCATAGCTCCTCTGTTTAACGAGTCAGCAGCGTAAACTCCATCACAGTATTTGATAATTCCCTGTAAAGTAGCGAGAGTCGATAATCTGAGTATTGAATGGTAAAGAAATGGATCGGTTAACCAGCCTTGCTGTTTTTGTTGCTGCCGTTGAAGAAGGCAGTTTTGCTGCCGCTGCGAGACGTTTTGGCGTGTCTCCGGCTATGGCGGGCAAACACGTCAGCGCGCTCGAAACCGAAGTGAATGCCCGGCTTCTGCAACGTTCAACACGGCGATTAAGTTTGACCGATGCCGGTCAAATCTATTACGAGCGCGGCAAACAGATCCTCGAAGCGTTTGAGGAGGCAAACCGCGAAGCGGGCGATACCCAGGCCACCGCACGTGGCACCTTGCGCGTTACCGTCCCGGTCACTTTCGGTGAGCTTCATGTCGCAAGCGTAGTGGCTCGCTATCTGGAAGATCACCCTGAGGTGAATGTGGAGGTGCTGCTGGAAGATCGTTATGTCGATCTGCTGGATGCGCGGGTGGATGTTGCCATCCGCATTGGCAGACTGAAATCGACACAGCTTGTCACGCGGCAACTGGCGCCCTGTCGCATGGTTATCTGCGCTTCACCTGGCTGGCTTTTGCGACACGGCACTCCGCAAACGCCGGAGGATTTGCGTAATGCTTCACGGCTGGCTTTTAGTAAAGCCGTCTCAGAAGGAAACTGGACGCTGTTTGATAAGCAAAAACACGCGCACGTGATTGATGGGCCATGCAGGCTGACGGCAAATAATCTGCAGTTACTGGTGGCGTCTGCGCTGGCCGGAACGGGGATTGTCTATGGGCCAACCTTTATGTTTGGCGATTATATCCGCCGCAAGGCCTTGATCCCGTTGCTGCCGGATTACACTGCCAGTGATTTAGTTATTCAGGCGGTTTATCCGAGCGCGCTGCGCATTCCAGTGAAAGTCCGCCATTTTGTCGATTACCTGGCGCAGGCTTTTGGCGACAATCCCCCCTGGGATCGCGCCTGATCCCCCTATTAACAGCAGGTATATTTCCCCTAAAGCTTTTGTCTTTCAGCCCGATAGAGATATTCAAACTTAACAAGGGCGAGATTATGAAGAAAACCATTCTGGCGGGCCTACTGTGCTGCATTTCGCAAATGGGCCACAGTGCTTCGTTTAATTGTGAGAAAGCCGCAGGTTTTGTCGAACTTACCATTTGCTCCACGCCCGCGCTCTCCGGGATGGACAGCCAGCTTAACGCGCTCTATAACCAGCTACTTCAGCAACAGCCGGAAAATAAAGCCCTGCTGCGCAAATCACAGTTGTCATGGCTGAAAGATATTCGCAATAAGGCGACGACCATTGAGTCTCTGCAAACTGCGTATCAGTCGCGCATTCAGGATCTGCAAACGCTGCTGGGTAACAAAACTGAACCCGTTCAGGCGAAACCCGATCCTGCGCCAGTTACCCCGCAGCCCGCACCGGTTGCCGCCAAATCAGAACTTGAATTGAAAGCTGAAGCGGGCGATATCGCTGCACAGGCCGAGTGGGGAATCGCGCTCAGCAAAGGCACTGCGCAGCAAAAAAGCGAAGCCATTCACTGGCTGGAATCCGCAGCGGCGCAAAAAAATCCGGCGGCCATGCAGCGGTTGGGTTTTCTCTATACCTACGGGAAAAGCGTTGCCCGGGATGTTGATAAAGGCGTGGCGTTAACCCGCGCAGCAGCCGAAGCCAATGATGCGAATGCGCAAATTGATTTGGGTTACAACTATGCCAACGGGATTGGCGTCGAAAAGGATTATCAGCAAGCGCTGGCGTGGTATGAAAAGGCAAAAGCCAATGGCAGCCCTTTAGCGGAGAGAAATATCGCGGCGATAAAATCCAATATGGAAGAAGAGGCCAAATACCGCAATGGCTATACCGCAATCGTGACGTGCGGCCCGGTTACCTCGCCGGGATACGTTGATAACTGCTTTAACGACAGCGACCTGAAAATCACCAAAGACAATATCACCACGCTTTATAACATGAGCAGCGGAAACTACCCCAGCGCTGCCGGCGAGGCATTTTCTGACGGATTACATATCAAACTGCCGGAAAACTTTAGCGTATTTGCGCAAAACAGCATGGATAACGATGTGTTAATGGTGAAGATTGTCAAAAATGACAGCGGTAAAGTGGTGTTTCAGGATCAAGCGTCAAAATACGGCGTGATTAACGTCAGAAATTAAGCGGAATAGTGAAAACCCGACACTCCGGCCTCTTCTTGAGGCCGTTTTTTTGCACAGCATCCTGCAAAACAGAGCACACTATTCCGCCAGCAGTGATTTCAACCGGTTGAGCCAGGACTCCGTGTCATTCAGCAACTCACAGCTGAGGTTTTCAATGGTCATGTGTTGCGCCATCGAGGCGCGGCGCAGCAAGCTGTAAGCATCGTCTTCCTCCAGCCGTAGCGCGTGCATAACCCGCAGTTGCGCGGAAAACAAAAACTTACGCGCTCGCAGCCGCTCCTCCTGCCGCCTGAGTTGCGCTTCGAGCTGGTTGATGTGCGCGGCATGATTAAGCGCCAGCGTAAAGGCGGTCATCACACCATCAAAACGTACCGGTTTACGCATATAGCTGTCGATCTTCTGCTCGGCAATCCACTGTAAACGCGATGGCGTTTCAATGGCGGTAAGCGCAATCTTTGGCAGCGCGGGCCAGGGGAGCAGGTTCGTGGGATGAAACAGGGTCGAGTTATCGCCGTCGAACACCAGCAACTGTTGCTCAGCCAGTTGGCTCTCATCAGGAAACGCCGCACAGAACAGGCCCTCTATCCCTATGCGGCTAAACTGTTGCGCCAGATGGTGGTTATCACGATCGGAACAGCCGATCACACACACTTTTAATCCGCGCATCTGCACGTTTTTTCGGCTCATGCGCTGCCTCCGCGATGCGTGAGGCTCGCGAGATCCACCCAGGCCAGCCAGGGATCGGGTTTCACCGCGGCATCAGCCTGCCAGAAACTCTCCAGCCTGCCGTTGTGACAGCGCGCCAGATGCGGGGTCAACCAGCAGTGATTATTGTCGGCGTCGAGGCGAATTCGCCCGGCTGGCGAATCCATTTCATCCTGCAATACCGCATTGCGCACGCCTTCAACGTCGGCATTGCCGTGGCGCGCAATGGCTCTTGCCAGTAAATGTCCGGCCAGCCAGGCACTTTCACTGTCCACTGACGGCGAAACATGCTCACCAAAGCGCTGGCGGTAGCTGCTCAGAAAACGCCGGTTGGCGGCGCTGTCAATCGACTGAAACCAGCTTGCAGAGACCAGATACCCCTCTAATGCCTCTGCGCCTATTAACTGCACTTCCGGCTCACACAGCGTCAGGCTCAGCTTCAGCACCTCGTTTAACCACGGGTGCTGCTGACAGGCCTGGTGCCAGGCGCGGTAAAAACTGTAGGCGCTTTTGCCGACCATGGTATTCAGGAGCACTTTCGGGCGGCAGGCGATAATATCAGCGATTAACGCATCCACATTTTCGTCGCCCAGCGGCAGTAATTTACTCTGCACCACGCAGCCGCCCGCAGGGATCACGGCCTCACGGGTGATGCGATCCATCTCCCAGGACCAGACATAGTTAGAGCCGATGTGATAGATCTCCGCCGCCTGCTGCTGTAACAGCCAGCTCAGCATCGGCAAGATATGCTGATTGGGCGTGGCGCCAAGATAAATCACGCTGTTGCTGCTCTCAAACCCTTCATAGCGCGCGGAGTGCCACAGCAGCGCATTTGCACCTTCGATCAACGGCAGAATGGTTTTACGCGCCGCGGACGTGTAGCAGCCGATCACATGACGCACGCCGTGGCGATAGAGCAAGTCGTGGCAATAGTCGTAGTAGAGATCCAGCGAACCCTGCGGATCGCGGATTATGGGAGCAAGGGTAAATTCATGGGCGGGATTGGCATTTATCTCCTCAATCGCCAGCAGAATGCCGTTGAGCATCTCGCGCCCGATAACCGCATAATCGCCTGAAACAGAATAGAGAATACCGACCGGAATAACGCGTTTAGGCAGCGGCTGGGTGGCAGACATAATGGCTCCTGAATCAACGCGGCCCGCAGGCCGCGTCTGTGGTTCATCGCGGTGGTTGAGCAACCAGCGCAGTGTAGTAATGCGGCTGACGCATCAGCACCAGGTCTTTACGTCTTACCACATGATCGGGGTAGGTGGTACCGGCTGAACCCGTGGAAATATCCAGCACCGCCAGCCCTTTCGCTCCTGTGGCTTTCGCTTCTTTACGCGGAAAGGCAAACGTATCCGGGCCGAATACTCCGCTCAGGCCAATGCTTTCTCCTTCAGCGGCTGGCCAGTTGGCAAAAGCCAGCCAGACATTATTCTCACCCGCGCGAACGCGCGGCAGCAGCCAGTGGTAAGGATCGGCACCGCGCGGAATCGGCCAGACATGGGGGATCGCCGTGCCCACGTGCGCCATTGGCGCAGGTGTATGAAGCTGCGCCGGGCACGCAATGATGTCGCAGCCTTCCAGCGCCAGAATCCGTGCGGCTTCCGGCACCAGCAGATCTTCGCCCAGCAAAATACCAACCCGCCCGCAGGGCAAATCGCAGGTCACCCACTGATTACCTGCGCAGGCCCATTGCCGATCCTGTTCGCTTACATGAATCTGCCGATAATGCGCACTCAACCCGCCACTGCTCACCAGCACCGCGCTGTTATAGCACTGCTCCCCTTCCCGCTCGGCGAACCCCGCAAGCAGCGCGATATCCAGTTCCATCGCCAGCGCGATCAGCGCCTGTACTGGCGCATCATCCAGCGTCAGCGCGTAGCGGCTACCGTCACCGCCAGTCAGCGCGCGTTCCGGCAATACCAGCAGTTCTGCGCCGCCCGATTTCGCCTGTTCGGCCCAGTGGCGAATCTGCGACAGATTGGCATCAACATCGTTTTGCGGACGAAACTGCGCCACCGCAATACGTGAATCTTTGCCGTCGGGCAGTGGATTACGCCCATATAAGCCAAAAAAGTCCTTTGGATTCCACTGGAAAGTGTTGGTCATCAAACGCTGATACAGCTCAGGCCGACGCTTATTCAGTTGTGGATTCTCCTCAGACAGGGGTAATTCAGCGCTGAGTACCCGATCGCCGCTGTCACAACTGGCCAGCAGATTCCCGTGGCTATCCACAATGCAGCTGCCGCCGCTGAACTGCACGCCCCGCTCCCAGCCCCAGCGGTTACTTTCGATCAGCGCGCAGCCGTTCTCCCAACCGCGCGTAAGCCAGTAAGGCGCAGGTGTGCGTTCAGCCAGCCAGTTGCTGATGTGGCAGATAATTTGCGCGCCGCCCAGCGCAACCAGCCGGGCGGTTTCAATAAAGTGAATATCCATACAGATCAACAGCGCGATATTGCCGATCTCCGTGTGAAAGACCTGATGTCCGCCATCGCCGTTAGCCGCCCATTTCGGCTCCGAGATATAAGGGTGCGTTTTACGGTGGACGCCAATCACCCCCTGCGGCCCGACCAGAACGGCGCTGTTATAGTAAAGGTCGGTCACCGGATCCCGCTCCGGCATGCCAAAGACCAAAAAGCAGTTAAACTCGCGCGCAACGGCAGCAAATGCCTGGCTGGTGGCTCCGTCCGCCGTTTCTACATAAGGGGCGACTTCCGCGCGATCCAGCCAACAATAGCCGGTGGTCGCCATTTCCGGCATAACGATTAAGCGCGCGCCATCACGCGCGGCCTGAGTTGCTAATGCCAGCAGACGCGTGACGTTCTCCTCTTTTCTGAACTGCGTTGGTTCAAACTGGATGGTTGCAACGTTGATGCGCATTATTCTGCCTCCTTGCTCAGTAACGGATTAAATACCGGTTTCGGCCCCTGATAAGCATCAGAAGGTTTCCAGTTGGTTTGCATGTCCTCAGGGAAGGTTTTGAAGTAATAGCTGCCGCGAGTGGCAACGCTGATAGCAACGTGCAGCACCGGGCCAACCAGCATGGCGATAAACGAGGCATACACCATCGGATACAGGCCCAGCACGCCAGCCGCGCCTATGGCAACCGCAACGCACAGCGCAATCACGCCGGACGGGTTCCACATACGCAGATACTCTTTGCGGAACTCCACAAAATCGGATGGCGCAAGGTGCAGCACTTTGCGGCAGATAAAGTAATCCGCAAGGATAATAAACACCCAGGTGTTGGTGAGAATGCCAGTAATGGAGAGGAAAGTGCCGGTATATTGCAAGATATTGCAGATGTAGAACACTACGCCAAGCAACCAGACCAGCAACATCCACCACTGACGTCCCGGACGATAGTTAAACGCCATATCCATAGTATTCGACAGTGCAATCGAACCCGAGTAGAGATTGAGCACGTTAATGCGGATCTGGGTAATCACCGCAAATAACACGCCGGTCAGACCAATAATCAGCGGGAAGACAAAGCCCGGATCGAGCGCCAGCGACCAGACATCTTCGCCCTGAATATGCGGCATCAGGGTGTAGGCCATAAACGCGCCAAACAGCATGACCACCACAATCGGGATCAGCATCCCCAGCATGATGGTGGCAGTGCCTTTATGGCTGATACCCGGACGGGCAAAACGACCGTAATCAGTAGCCATCAATCCCTGAAAGACAATTTGCCCGTTGGCCATATTCATCACCAGCCACAGCGCGTTACTGTCGATCTCCCCTTTTGGCTGCCAGCCGCTGAAGCTGACCGCCGGATAGTGGTGGGTTAATTGCCAGATACAAAAGCCAAACAGCACAATGAAAATGGGAACGCCCCAGGTTTGCAGAAACTGCATGGATGACATGCCTTTCCAGACAAACCAGATGGCGGCCAGCCCCATCAGCGCAAAGATGGCGATGCCGGTAAACGAGTTGACCGGCACGCCCGCATAGTTGGCGATAGCGTGAGACACGATGGTGCCTTCGAACAGGAAATAGAAGATGAAATTCACGGCGTAAATCAGCGATGTGAAGGCCGACCCCATATAGCCGAATCCCAGCCCGCGCGTCATCAGATTGAGTGAAAGTCCCTCTTTACTCGCCATCTTCATAATGCAGGAGCCAATTAAGGTGGCGAACACCACCATATAACCAATCGGCAGCAGCAACATGGGCCAGCCGACCTGATAGCTCATGTCCGCGCCAAGGCTGAACCAGAACATGGCGGTAGAGTTGCCGAGCAGTACCAGAATAATGGCCGGAATAGGCCAGCGATAGTGCGACGGCACGCGGCCGACTGCGTAATCCTCAACGGCTTCTGCTTCAGTGATATCTTGTGGACCCTGAAACCATGCTTTTAACTTGCTCATAGATTTACTCCAAAAAAAAGCCCCGCCGACAGCATTGCCGGCAGGGCTTCTTCGCCTGAAATCGATGTACTGGAGTGGCTAATCGCCACAAGCCGCTTGCCAGGCTACGGTGCCTGTTCCTGCCATGCAGGATGCGGTATCGTTAAGAAAGCAATTGATGTGCCAGCTTTTAAAAACCGCAGAAGGTGCAGGTAAACCGGCAGAATAGCGAGGCGAACACGCATTGTGTCAGTGCAGCGCGCACCATTCTGGTACAAAGGCGCGTCATTCCGGCAAGGCGTCCCGCTTTTTAAATAGATGTCCCCTAATCGCCAGCCGGAACGGCAACAGACGACTCACCTCGACGATGACGCGGGTGATGATTTCCGTGGTTTTACGTCGGTATGAAAATCATCGAAATGCTGACGAAAAAATGTCTTTCGGTATTTATGCGGCGGCAGTTGATATTTTTTGTGAAATGCCCGGGTTAATGATTGCTGAGAATCAAAGCCGTATTTCATGGCCAGACTGATTAATGATTCATTGGATGTAATCAGTTGTTCGGCAATTAAACTTAGCTTTCGATCGCGGATAAACTGGCCCAGATTCTGGCCCGTTTCCGCAAAAAACAGTCGCTGTAAGTGCCATTTTGAATAGCCGGACTTGGCTGCGACATCATCAATTTTCATTGGCGACTGAATATTGCGATTGATCCACGCAATTAAGTTGATGATAAGTTCTTTTCTGTGATTCATAGCGTTAAACCCAACGTGTGCACAATAGTGACCAGAAACGTTATGGCGTAATCAACACGCTCGCGGACAAACCAGCCACCAGATCAATTCCCGCCGGTAAGGTGTCGATATGAATGCGCACCGGAATACGCTGCGCGAGCCGCACCCAGCTAAATGTCGGTTCCACCTCCGGCAGACCAAGCCCGCCCGTCTCGTCATTACTGTCACCGATCCCGTGCCCGATACTTTCAACATGGCCGGTAATGGCAGGCTCAAACCCCATCAACGCTATCTGCGCACTGTTTCCCACACGAATATGGCGCAGTTTGGTCTCCTCGAAATAACCCACAACCCAGAAACTGTTCGCATCGACGATGGCCACTTTTGTTTCGCCAGCGGCAGCGTAGTCGCCAGCGCGAAGCCGCAGATGCGTAACATAGCCCGCAACCGGCGAGCGCACGGTGGCATGGGATAAATTAAGCTGAGCCAGTTCCAGCGCGGCCAGCGCGCCATGGTAGTTCGCCACCGCGACGCTCGCCGCACTGTCGGTTTGCTGCAAATCCTCGCTGGCGATCACGCCCTTGAGGCGGGAACGCCTTGTCGCCGCATCCTGGCGCATTAACATCTCATGGCGTTTAGCCTCGACGTCAGCCTGCGCGCTGGCCACCGCCAGCTTTAACCAGCGCGGATCGATCGTATAGAGCACATCGCCACGATTAACCCACTGATTATCTTTGACTTGCACACTGCTCACCGGCCCGGAAACCTCCGGCGCAATCTGCACCACATCCGCACGCACCCGGCCATCGCGGGTCCAGGGTATCTGCGCATAATGTTTCCACATCATAAAAGCCAGAAGTGTTGCCACCGCCACTGCGCTTAATGTCAGCGCATAGCGTCCAAACAGAGAGAGAAACGATTTCATGCGAATAACCACCCCAGCGCATTCAGCCCCTGGATAAGCAGGGAAAAGGTAACGATATAGATTGAGAAACCCATCAGCGGGCGATAAGGCAAACGCCGGTAAAGCCTGCTGAAAGAGAAAAGCGGCACACACAGCAAAGTAAAGACCAGGGCCAGAATCGCGACGATCAACAGGCCGGGGAAAAAGACACCGCCAATATTCATGTCATTGATCATCGGCCTGCTCCCTGTTCTGCTCCTGCAATGCGCAGTACAAATCAACCAGCCTGCCAACGAATTGCTGAGATTGTTGCTGCCCGGCAGGCAAACAGCGGCCAATCATTGCGGCAATACGCTGGCGCAAAATAGCGGCATCTGTCGCGTTGCCAGGCAGGTAAAACAGCTCATTGAGCGCTTTACCCGTATCGCCTCCCGCTGGCGAATAACCACGCCGCAAATGCATCACGCCGAGGCCAATCCGCAGATAGTGCAGCATCTGGTTAAGCGTCTGCGCGGGCGATTGCCTGCTACGCTGCAAGCGCGGAAGTAACAAGGCAGTCCTGTCGATCATTAAATTGGTCCAGTGTGTCTCGTCGGATTTAAACGCCCCTTTCACGCTGCGTCGTATATCGCGACGGCAACGCTTCAGCAGACGGTTTATCGCCGCATCTGCCTGCACGGTTTGCAGCAAGCTCATACCGATCACGGCAAAACCGGTCGCGGCAAATAAGGCGATGGCGGTGTTAACAGCCACGGCGAAGTCGCCGCTGTAGCGGGGACCCAACTCGCACAAAACAGGCAGTGTGAGGGTGATCCCCATGGCCATAAACGTGGTGGGCGGCCGTGCCTGGAGCGATCCGGCCAGCAGATAGGCTGGTGCAAACACCGCGACCAGCACACTGAATTCAGTGACGTGTGGAAGAAGGGCAAAGCTGTAGATCAGGCTTATCAATACGCCCCAGAAGGAGCCAATAATGTATTTCACAATATGCGGAGCCGGCGCGTCGAAACTGCCAAACAACGTGCAGCAGACGCCAAGGATAGACACTGCCGTGCCGCCATCAGGCCAGGCCGAGAAAATCCATACCAGGCAGCCGCTCATGATTATCACAAACGCCCCCAGCGCAGTGCGTGCAGCGGCAAGATGATCGCGATGAAAAACATAACCTTTCACCGGCTGGTCTTGCGCCAGCCCTGGCGCGGGTTTCGCGTGATGGATGGCCCCGGCAAGACGCTCGCATTGCTGTATGAGGAGGATCGCTTCTGTCAGATGACGGGCAAAGCTCGCTTGCACGGCATCCTGCAATGTCAGAGCGAGCTGATCCTGCTGCGCCGTTAACTGCTCGCTGCGTATTCTTAGCGCTTCTGCCGTAATTTTTCGTTCCCGCTCATCCTGACAGGCAAGCCAGTGCTGAACATCGCCCAGCAGTTTGTGCAGATCCTCCGGCATCGCCTCAATCATCTGCAGGCGATCGCGTAATTCGCAGATCACGATTAACAATCGGGCCAGCTTGTCATGCAGGGCATTTCTGGCGTGCCGGATCGGTACGGAGAGGGCAAAGTCATAGGGAATGTGGTGGCTGACGCCCTGAAGATACTGCAACGCCAGCGCCAAATGCAGGCTATTTGCAGCCTTATCGGATTTGCCTGCTAACGCGTCGGCAAGGGTCTGTCGCGCCGAGCGCAGCGTTTCCGATAATTTGCTGTTGAACAGCCCGGATATCCGTTTTGGCAGAAGATAGCGGTGAAGAAGCGCCGCGCAGAGGATGCCAATCATGATCTCCTGCACCCGAACGATGGCGGTGTCAAAAATCGCGCCGGGTTGCATTACCGCAGGAAAACCAATCAGGCTCGCGGTGTAACCGGCTAAAACAAAAGCGTAAGCGCGGGGTGTGCGTTCAAGCAGCGATAAGTAAAGGCAGAAGGTGATCCAGCCGGTAAGCACCACGCTGCACACGATCGGCATATTCACAAACGTGGGCACAATCAACACGGTCGCTGCGGCACCGATGACTGTTCCGGCCAGGCGATAAAGCGATCGGCTGAGTGAAGCGCCAACCGAGGTCTGCGAAACAATATAAACGGTAATGATTGCCCAGGAAGGCCTTTCAAGACCGATCGATAAGGCGATGTAATAAGCGAGCATGGCTGCTGCAAAGCTCTTGATGGCATACAGCAACGCATTGGCGTCATTTTGCAGCGTCAATGAAGCCATTACGACACCTGCACGGTGGAACACGTTGGAGATAGCCCGCCAAAAGCGGCAGTGACAGAAGTTTATTTTGTTCATGCCGGGATTATTACCGACTTGCACACTCGCTTAAATACTCTATTCTGTCAAAAAATCCCTAAATGTTGCCAATGCTATGAAGACCAGTGATGCCACGCAAGTGTTTGATCCTGACGCCACACCGTGCCCGGCCGTTGCGCGTCATCTCGAGTTCGTTGATTACGCCGCCGAAGTGCCCGTGCATACGCACCGCAAGGGGCAACTGATTATTGCGCTGTATGGTGCTGTTATCTGTCGCGCGGAAAATGATATCTGGATCGTGCCGCCGCACTGCGCTGTCTGGATCCCGGGCGGGGTCCCGCACAGTGCCAAAGCGACCTGGAACGCACATCTTAATTATTTGTTCATTGAACCCGGAGCCGTAGCACTCCCGGAGAAGTGTTGCACGCTGGCGATTTCGCAGTTGATTAAAGAATTAGTTGACCGTTTAACCCACGAGGGCGTTGATTACCCGGCAGATAGCCACGTTGCCAGGCTCACCCGGGTGACGCTCGACGAATTAGCCACCATGCCGCAGCAGAAACTGAGCCTGCCTGTCTCTTCGAATCCCAAAATACGTACCATGGCCGATACGCTGGTAAGCCAGCCGGAAGATCGCAGCACATTTAAAGAGTGGGCGAAACGGCTGGCGATAAGCGAACGTTCGCTGGCGCGCTTGATGCTGCGCGAGACGGGGCTGACCTTTGGGCGATGGCGCCAGCAACTCCATTTGATTATTGCGCTACAGGAGTTAGCCAGCGGCGTATCCGTGCAAAACGTGGCGGCTAAATTGGGGTACGAGTCCGTGAATGCGTTCATCACTATGTTCAGGAAAACGATGGGCAGCACGCCTGCCCACTATTTTGCCGAACGGAAACTAAGCTCACGCTAATGCAGATTTCGTGCGCGAAGCTGCCGGTAAAAACGGTGGCTGACGCGCCGATCATAATAAACGCAACCGGTATTACACATCCAACAGCCCCCTTTCATTAAAGGCGTCATATTTCAAAACCGCACCCGTCATTCGCCCTTCCCATTTGGTGATAAATGCCCGGGTGTGGGTTGCCGCAAGATGCGCCGTGAGCGCCTCCTGGTCTTGCCAGCGTTCAGATATCAGCACGCTGCCGGTCACAGGGTCATCTACTGCAGCATCATACGAGAGGTTGCCTTCACCTTTTCGCACGCGTTGAGCCAGTAATTTTATATCGGCCATAAAGTGCTGTAAGCACGCGGGCTCAATATGGATATGGCCGGAGACGATGAGCATAACGCTTTCCTTTTTCTGTCTTCCCCCGATCGCCATGCAGAACAAATCGGGGAAGTGATTAAGCGTTTGTCAGCACAATTTTGCCCTGAATACTTCCCTTCGCAGCACGCTGATGAGCAGCCGATGCCATGGCTAACGGCCAGGTACTATCAATGACCACCCGGATCACGCCTTCTTCCAGCAGACGGCCTGCTTCTGATAATTGCGCGCCACTGGAGCGGACTTGTGTTGATGACACCGTAATATCTTTTTTGGCGGCCTCACTCCATGCGGAAAAACCCAGAGGGTTTACCAGAAATAACGCACCGCCTGGCTTTATACAGCGCAGAAAGCGCTCCATATTTGCACCGCCAACCGCATCAAGCACCAGATCAACATTGCTTACTACGCTCTCTGGTGCTGTTTTGGTGTAATCGATAAACTCATCCGCCCCCAGATCGCGTAACAGCGCCTCATTGCGGGAAGAGGCCACAGCAATAACACGCGCTCCTTTCCAGTGGGCAATCTGCACCGCAAGGTGTCCCACGCCTCCCCCTGCACCATTGACCAGCACGGTCCGGTCTTTTAATGGAACGGCTTTATGAGGAAAAGCCTGGAAAGGATTCGGTGCGTCATGCCCCGTTTCGACAAGAAACTGCCAGGCCGTGAGGAGTGACATCGGCGCTCCCGCCGCCTGAATATGGTCAATTCCCCGTGGTTTTAATGCCAGTTCGGATGAAGGAACGCTGACATATTGCGCATAGCCGCCACTGCCTTCCATTAACTTTTGCGGAAAGCGCACCATTGAATAGACCTCATCACCCGTGCTGAACCCGGTCACATTTTTACCGACCGCAGCAACGACGCCTGATACGTCAGTCCCCAAAATGAGCGGAAATTCGGGCTCCGGCCACCATTCAGGCGGAAGCGCGCGATAACCGTCACGCAGATACCAGTCTGGCGGGTTAAGGCTGGCCGCCTGCACATGCACAAGAACCTCATCGCTGCCCACTAGCGGCCTGGGGGTCTCTTCATACAGCAGGTTTTCCGGCCCGCCAAACGCATGGAGTTGTACTGCTTTCATCATTTCAGTCATCACAATCTCGCTCTAAAAGTGCTCAGGTGTCAGAGCATATGACGAATATCAGGGATTGATAATGAGGCTGAATTTCGCTTTACTTATGCCATGAAGGAACAAATGGCTTTTGAAAGACTCACCGGTCTTATTGCATTCGCTCGTGCTGGCGCGCTGGGCAGCTATACTGCGGCTGCCAGGTCGCTTTCTGTTTCGCCTTCCGCCATCAGTAAGAGTATTCAGCGGCTGGAGAAACACCTTGGCATCACGCTGTTCACCCGAACGACGCGTTCGCTGGTTTTGACTGCCGAAGGCCGCGAACTGCACGAACGGGCGTTGCGGTTGTTACGGGATGCGGAGGAGATCGAACAGATAGCCAAACGCACGCGCGCAGAACCCGCTGGTACATTGCGCATCGCGGCGTCGTTACCCATTGGTATTCATTTAATTGCCCCTGTTCTTCCACAATTTTGCGCGCTTTACCCCAAAGTGAAGATTGACCTGCGCTTAAGCGACCACATGGTAAACCTTGTTGATGAGCATATTGATATTGCCATTCGAATGGGTGAGCTTGCGGATTCCAGCCTCCTGTCGCGTCACCTCCCGACCTATCAGATGGGTTGTTATGCCTCGCCTGAATATTTAGCCCGTTGCGCTCCTCCGGAACATCCCAATGGCTTAATCGGGCATCAAACGATTAATCTGCGTTACCAGAATACGGGGCAACTTTTTCGCTGGCCGTTCCGTATCGGAGAGCGGGAAATTGAGATGGTGCCTTCGTCAGCGGTCATTGTTGATGCGAGCGAAGCCGTCATTGCCGCAATTGCCGCCGGGGCTGGAATAGGCATGGCCGCGAACTTTATGGTGGCTTCCCTGGTGAGGGATAAAAAGTTAGTGCCCGTACTGGCAGATTTTGCGGTAGAGCGAGGCAATATTTCGGCTGTCTGGCATGAAAGCCGTCGTTCTAATCCTGCGGTACGCGCCTTTCTCGATCATATGCTTAAACATGTTTAAATGACCGCAAGCCGGTTATTGCTGATTATAGCTGGCGCATCTTCAGGGCCATGCTTTAAGCCAGCAAACAGACCAGGCGGAATAGTCTGGCTCCCGTTCGCTCCGGGAAATACCGAAACGTATTTCTGCACGCCGTAAAAGATGAGCTGGAATGCCATACCCGCCGAGCCCATATATCGCGCGGCCGATAATAAAAGAGCCTGCTGTACGCAGGCTCTGAATTTTTAAGTTATTACCACCACACTTCCGCCTGGACGCCGACGGTGAACTGATCGCTTTTCGCATCGGCAAATTCAAACTGGCTGATGCCATTATCGTTCACCTTCAGATACGTCCCATAGAAACGAATTTCCGGGCGTGAGGTCAACAGGCTGGTATCCACTTTCAGCGCATGATAGAGCGTAGTTTTATAACCGGATTCATGATACTCATTGCCGCCGGTTTTATTTTTCTGATCGAACCAGGCAAGTTCCACGCCAGTTTGATTAAAGTTATCCCAGATATACGCCGGGCGAACCACCGCACGAACGGAATTAAAATCAGTATGCGCACCGGTGTTGTAGTCGTAAATATCATTACCGTGCGCATAGACCAGCGCATGCGCCATAATCACATCCGGACGTAAATAATTCTCGCCCTGAGAAATCATGCGGAAGGCTTTGCCGTAACTATGCTCGCCATAATACTGATCGTTATAACCGTACGTTGGGTTAGAATCCGAAATTAACGCAAAGCCGCTGGCGATGGAATTATCCGCTCCCTGGAGCGTTAATTCGTTAAACCCGCCGTCGTTAAACTTATGCCGCAGAATTAAACCGCCATGCCAGGCATCTTTGACGCTGTAATAGCTGCCGTTATCTTCATTTTTATGGTTGCTGTCGGTTTCATTCGGCATCGCATAACGCGCAAATACTTCCAGCGTGGCTTTCTCCCACAGCGGAATATCTTTATAGCGCACCTCTGCGCTGTTGGCGTTAACCTGCTGCGTATTGCCCGAGGTCGCATAATCGACCGCGTGGGCATTAACATCTTCGCGTGTGACGGCCACATTCAGCTTGCCGGGGCCAAGCTGCCAGTTCTCGATGCCGAGACCAGAACCGGCGTTCGTGCGATGGCTTTTCCAGTCCAGCATCTGAATTTCATACACCGGCAGGTTATGTTTACCGACCCAAAAATCCGCTTCCGGCGCAAACGGCAGGAACCCTTTGGTCGTCAGATAGATATCCGAGAATTGCAGGAGATTTTCCGAGGTACTGTCAAACCAGCCCGCGCTATATTGCTGGCCAACGTTGCCATCCAGCATGACCACGGCTTTCGCCACCTTGCCGCTGGCATCGTAGACTTTCTGCGACAATTGCAGGTCAAACCAGGCGCTGTTTTCCTGGCCGAACCGCCCCAGGGAACCAATGGCGTAAGACTTCGGCGCGCCGCGCGTTCCGGTCGACCAGCCGGAGCGGAAGTAGCCGGTATAACTGAAGCCGAGATCGTTTTTCACATATTTACTGATGTCCGCCAGCGTCACCTCTTGTGCCGGTGTCGCGCCGGTAACCGCTGCAGAATGCACTGGCGTAGCGTCACCAGGCGCAGATGTTGCCGCATGCGTTTTATCGGCGGGTTTATTACTGGCGACAGCGTTCGTTCCACGGGCAGGATCCGGCTGCCTGTCGAACCGGGTTTTATATTGCCGCAGCTCTTGCTTCGTGGCCTGTAATTCCTGTTGGTTTTCCGCCAGTGCTTTTTCCAGTAATTCCAGACGCTGTTCAACAGAGAGTTTTGCAGCGTCGGCGCTGGCGGAAACCAGCGCAGAGGATATTAATAGAGCAATCCATTTCAGTTGATGCTTTTTATTTATCATCTTTTTGTTCCTGTTATCCCTGGTAATAAATGGGTTGATTAACATGAGCTGGGTAGATATTCAGGCAATACAACTCCGCCTGATGAACTGAATCGACATCAGGTAATTAATTATCTGTACCAGTAAAATGAACGACTGGTTATTTGCCGCAAATAGTGTATGGCTGGAATCATTCATTGCGGAAACAAGAGCCGCCCATGAAATATCCCGCAACGACTATCAGGGTATTTCATGCTTCACCTGAACTGACAGGCCATTGGTATTTTTACGTGTTCATCCCTCCTGAGGAAAATCCGATATCATTTCAAAACTCCAAAAAAAAACCTGAATCATTTTTCCAGGCAGTCAATGCTCAGAAAAACGATTCAGGTTTTGCCCGTATTGGTCAGAGAATAATACGGTAGCAATCCAGTTTGTCCTGCGACAGGATACTGGCTTTTAATTCACTGACAAGCGACGAATCACTCCGTCGCGTTATTTTGTGAACTCACGCAATATTTCACGCCTGTTTTTTCATATTAATCGCGCCAGCCCATAGCCGGGGCCACATGTTTAAGAATTGATTCGATAACATGCGCGTTGTAATCAACGCCCAACTGATTCGGCACGGTCAACAATAGGGTATCGGCTTCGGCAATCGCCTCGTCCTGTTTCAGCATTTCAACCAGTTTTTCCGGCTCTGCCGCGTAGCTACGGCCAAAGATCGCGCGGGTTTTCTCATCAAGGAAACCCACCTGGTCCTGATCGTTGCGGCTGCTGCCGAAATAAGCGCGGTCGCGATCGTCCATCAACGCAAAAATGCTGCGGCTAACGGAAACGCGCGGCGTACGCTGGTGCCCCGCTTCCGCCCAGGCCGCACGATACGCGCGGATCTGCTGCGCCTGCTGAATGTGGAACGGCTCGCCGGTTTCATCATTTTTCAGCGTCGAGCTTTGCAAATTCATCCCCAGTTTTGCAGCCCAGGCAGCGGTTGCATTTGAACCTGCCCCCCACCAGATACGCTCGCGCAAGCCTGCAGAATAGGGTTCCAGACGTAAAAGCCCCGGCGGATTCGGAAACATCGGCTGCGGATTTGGCGTAGCGAACTCTTCTCCCTTCAGGATCTCCAGCAGCGTTTCGGTGCGATGACGCGCCATGTCGGCCTCGCTTTCGCCTTCGGCAGGTTGATAACCGAAATAGCGCCAGCCATCAATCACCTGCTCCGGTGAACCCCGGCTGATCCCCAGTTGCAGGCGACCGCCGGAAATGAGATCCGCCGCGCCTGCGTCTTCGGCCATATAGAGCGGGTTTTCATAGCGCATATCAATGACACCGGTGCCGATCTCGATATTGCGGGTTTTGGCACCGATGGCTGCCAGCAGCGGGAAAGGAGAACTGAGCTGACGGGCGAAATGGTGGACACGGAAATAGGCGCCGTCCGCACCCAGCTCTTCAGCGGCAACCGCCAGATCAATGGATTGCAACAGCGCATCAGCGGCTGAGCGAGTGGCGGATTGTGCTGAAGGCGTCCAGTGACCAAAGGTCAAAAATCCGATCTTTTTCATGGCTTCGGGGGTCCTTTTAGGAAAAACGCGGCAGGCGGAATATATTTAGGTCGCATACCGATATATACCCCGCTTATCCTGCCTTTGACTCCCCTACTCTACGCACTATCCGATACAAATAAATATCATTTATTTAACATTAAGCATCAAATTAATTGATGGCCTTTGCGGGCTGGGTAATTAACCCACCGCCAAGCTGTTCAATCAGTAAAATATTCTGGTCCATCATGTCGGCTTGCAACTGTGCAACGCTGCGATCTGACGCCAGCAGTTGATCCTGTAATGAGAGGACGTCCAGCCACGGACGCAATCCGGCTTTAAATTGGGCGGAAACGTCATCCCACGCACTGTGCGCGAGTTTATCGGCATCTTCCGTTTGTACAATCTGCTGCTCCAACGATTTCAGATTCACAATAGAAGTGCTGATATCGCCCAGTGATGAAATCAGCAGGCTGTTATAGTGAGCGACCGCCAGATCCCACTCTGCGTTGCTGCCCGCCAAATCCGCCCGCCGTTTCCCGCCGTCGAAAATCGGCAGCGAAAGCGTCGGCCCGACATTGAAAAACCGACTCGGCGCGCCGACAAACGCATCGCCGAGAAGATTGCGCGTCCCGGCTTCGGCAACGAGGTTGATATTGGGGTAGAACTCGGTTTTCGTGGCTTTTATCTGTTTTTCCGCCGCTTCAACGCGCCAGCGCGCGGCAACCACATCCGGCCTGCGCCCGACTAACTCAGCCGGAATCGTCGACGGCAGCGTCGTTTGCATTGCCGGATTGCTCTCTGACGGTTTCAGATGGTGCCAATAATCCGGTCCCTTACCGACCAGCGTGGATAACTTAATTCCCGCTGCGGTGACATTTTCCTGCGCCTGTAATAATGCGGTCTGCGCATCTTTATCGTTAGCCATTGCCTGTTTATATTGATATTCCGGTGAAATACCACCGTGATAAAACTGACGCTGGATATCGCTTATTTTTGCCAGACGTTCGGCATTAGCGGCCGCTATTTTTTCTAATTTCCAGTCGACATTTAAATTATTCCATGCGCGGGCAATATTGGCCGATAAACTGAGCGCGGCAGCTTGTTTATCCAGCTCCGCCGCTTTGGCATTGCCTAACGCCGCCTGCCAGGCCGCTTTCTTACCGCCCCATAAATCCAGCGTGTAGCTGGTGCTGAGCGAGGCGGTGCGCAGCGTGCTGTAAGTTTTACCCACCAGCAAAGGATCATCAACGCGCGCGACGCGGGAACGGGTAATGCTGGTATCCATATTAATATCAGGTAGTTGCTCTGCTCTGGCGCTGACTACCGTGGCATTGGCCTGATCCGCACGGGCGTTCGCTTCCTGCAAGCTGGGGCTGGACGCGAGTCCGTCGCGGATCAGCACATCAAGTTGCGGATCGTTAAAACGCTGCCACCAGTTGCCTTTGGGCCAGTTTGCCGGGCTTAACGTGACCTGCGACAGGGTATTTTTCGCCGCCAGCGAATCCGGGTTTAACATTTTGTTGTGAGTGTGAAGCCCCTCAGATGTGGCGCAACTGGTTAATACCAGAGAAGCCAGTAAGGTCATGGCTTGTTTATTTACTGCCGGAATTCTCATTACTTTATTGCCTTGGGCCGGAACACGAATACAGGACAGGAAGGAGTATCCTACCGTCCGGCCGCAGCGTTTTATATTGACATTCCGTGCGTTGAAATAAAACGAAATAACAAAATCATTATTCAACAAAAATAAAAACATAAATAACCCACAATTACTTCACTTTGTGGATTTTATTTTTCAGGATATTTCAATACTAAAATCGCGCCGCTACAGGCGCTGTTTATCAATCTGCCCGGTCTGAATACTGATATTCACCGGCATCCCTGAACGGCGTTCAAGCTCGGCTGATGCCCGGCTGGCATTAACCTCATCGCCTTTCATCAGCGCATGCAGTACCGGCGTGGCCGGGAGCGGAACTTTATTGCTGGATTCAAATTCCGTGCGATTGCGCGAGAGCGGTTCGTGAACCTCCAGCCAGCGGCTGCCGTCTGGCTCGGTGGTCATTTTCACCGGTTGATCGATAACCTGCACGCGCGTCCCGACCGGAACGTTATCAAACAGATATTTGATATCTGCATTACGCAGGCGAATACAGCCCTGGCTGACGCGTAAACCAATACCGAAGTTGGCATTAGTACCGTGAATGGCATACAGCTTGCCGATATAGATGGCATACAGCCCCATCGGGTTATCCGGCCCGGCGGGCACAAAAGCGGGCAAGGTTTTCCCCTCTGCAGCATAGGCTTTACGGGTGTTTGGCGTCGGCGTCCAGGTCGGCCCTTCTTGTTTACGTTCCACTGCGGTAACCCAGTTGCGCGGCGTTTCGCGCCCCGCCTGACCAATGCCAATCGGCATGATCTCCACCGTGTTGCTCTCTTTCGGGTAATAGTAGAGGCGCATCTCCGCGACGTTGACAACAATGCCTTCACGTACCGTATCGGGCAAGATGATCTGCTGCGGAATAATCAGCTGCGAACCCGCTTTCGGCAAGAACGGATCAGCATCGGGGTTCGCTTCCAGCAAATTGCTCAACCCTTGCCCGTATTTCGCGGCAAAGGCTTCCAGCGGCAACGTATTGCCCTGCTCGATAGTGATGGTTTGCGGGCTTCCCACCAGCCGGCTGCCCTCGGGCGGCAAAGGGTAGCTGACCGCCAGCGCAGCGCGGGTGGAGATCAGGGCAAGCAGGCAGCAAAGCAGTTTTACACGGCGCATGGCAGCATTCCTTAAAAACGGCGAAGACAGGATAAGCATAGCCCGCTTTGTGCATTTTCTGCTTTTTTACAGCACGTTATGACGCAGCGATAAAACGAGCGCGACCGGTTTATCGTGCGTAGCGAATACTGTACGGGCAATAAAAAACCCCGCCGCAGCGGGGTTTGGGGTCAGAATATCATGTCAGGCTTTGGCGCGGCTGGCGATGATCTCATCCGCCACATTGCGCGGCGCTTCCGCGTAGTGGTGGAACTCCATGCTGTAGGTTGCACGCCCCTGCGACATGGATCGCAGCGTGGTGGAGTAACCGAACATCTCGGCCAGCGGCACGTCAGCGCGGATAATCTGGCTGCCGAAGCGCTCTTCCATGCCCTGCACCATACCGCGACGGGAAGAGAGATCGCCCATAATGTTACCGGCGTACTCTTCCGGCGTTTCCACTTCCACATGCATCACCGGCTCCAGAATAGCCGGATCCGCTTTGCGCGCGCCCTCTTTGAAACCAAAGATGGCCGCCATGCGGAACGCCATTTCCGACGAGTCGACATCGTGGTAGGAACCGAAGGTCAGCGTCGCTTTCACATCCACCACCGGATAACCGGCCAGCACACCGCTGTTCATGGCTTCGCGCAGCCCTTTCTCCACGGATGGAATATACTCGCGCGGCACCACGCCGCCTTTGGTGGCGTCTTCAAAGACAAAGCCGCTACCCGGCTCCAGCGGTTCGAGCGTCAGCACCACGTGGCCATACTGCCCTTTACCACCGGACTGGCGAACAAACTTGCCTTCAATGTCTTTCACCGTTTTACGCAGCGTTTCACGGTAAGTCACCTGCGGGCGACCGATGTTCGCTTCCACGCCGAATTCGCGTTTCATACGGTCGACGATAATCTCCAGATGCAGTTCGCCCATACCGGAAATGATCGTCTGGCCGGACTCTTCATCCGTGTGCAGACGGAATGACGGGTCTTCAGAGGCCAGCCGTTGCAGCGCGATACCCATTTTTTCCTGGTCCGCTTTGGTTTTCGGCTCGATAGCCAGCGAAATCACCGGCTCCGGGAATTCCATACGTTCCAACGTGATCACCGCATCCGGGTCACTTAAGGTATCGCCAGTGGTGACATCTTTCAGCCCGACACAGGCTGCGATATCGCCCGCGCGCAGTTCATCCACTTCATGACGATCGTTGGCATGCATCTGCACGATACGCCCGATACGCTCTTTCTTACCCTTAACCGGGTTGTAGACCGCATCGCCTTTTTTCAGCACGCCGGAATAGACGCGGATAAAAGTGAGCTGGCCGACATACGGGTCAGTCATCAGTTTAAACGCCAGCGCCGAGAACGGTTCGTCATCGCTCGGGTGACGTTCCGCCGGTTGGCCTTTTTCATCCACGCCCTGAATGGCAGGAATATCCAGCGGCGACGGCATCAGTTCGACAACCGCATCAAGCATGCGCTGCACTCCTTTGTTTTTAAAGGCGCTGCCGCACAGCATCGGCTGGATCTCACCGGCGATCGTACGTTTGCGCAGACCGGCAATAATGTCGGCTTCGTCCAGCGAACCGGTTTCCAGATATTTATCCATCAGCTCTTCGCTGGCTTCCGCCGCCGCAGAGACCATTTTTTCACGCCACTCCAGCGCGGTTGCCTGTAATTCTTCCGGCACTGGCGCGTAGCTGAAAACCATACCCTGCGTGGCGTCATCCCAGATGATTTCACGCATTTTGATCAAATCCACTACGCCGGTGAAATGCTCTTCAGCGCCAATCGGGATGACGATCGGCACCGGATTGGCTTTCAGACGATCGATCATCATCTGCACCACGCGGAAGAAATCCGCACCGGGGCGGTCCATCTTGTTGACGAAAGCCAGACGCGGCACGTGATATTTGTTGGCCTGGCGCCAGACGGTTTCCGATTGCGGCTGCACACCGCCTACCGAGTCATACACCATCACTGCGCCGTCGAGCACGCGCATGGAACGTTCCACTTCAATGGTGAAATCCACGTGCCCGGGGGTGTCGATAATGTTGATGCGGTGCGGCTCATAACTTCTGTCCATTCCGGGCCAGAAGCAGCTCACTGCAGCGGAAGTAATGGTGATCCCGCGCTCCTGCTCCTGCGCCATCCAGTCGGTTGTTGCCGCGCCATCGTGTACTTCCCCCAGCTTGTGGCTCATCCCGGTGTAAAACAGGATGCGCTCGGTGGTAGTGGTTTTACCGGCATCGATATGCGCGGAGATACCGATGTTGCGATAACGTTCGAGGGGGATGGGTCGGGGCATGATGCGTCCTTAGTCATTTGACTATCAGTTCACGGCCGGAATTGGCCGCAGTTCATTGGCATGTATCATAGTACAACTGTACGAGTATATTCGAACTATTTTTGCTATTATTACGATTGGTTGGGCCACGATTGAGGTCGTGGCTTTAAAAATCGAGTTTGCGTATAGTACCGGCCCGGCCGCGACGTTCTTACACCAGGCCATCGCCACACAGGAATATTATGATCGCTAACCACCCAGAACGTGAGCAATTCCGCCTGGAAAATGTGCTCTTCGCCCTCGGCAACCCGCTGCGCCTGGCGATGATCAAACGGCTCGCCGATGGGGCTGAACTGAGCTGTAATACGTTGCGGCCGCAGGATGTGGCGAAATCGACCATGACGCATCACTGGCGCGTACTGCGCGACAGCGGCGTGGTCTGGCAGCGCCCGCAGGGGCGGGAAAATATGATTTCGCTGCGCCGGGAAGATCTGGACGCCTGCTTCCCGGGGCTGCTGGATACGCTGTTGCAGGTGATGCAACAGGAAGGGTGAGTTGCCGGATAGCGGCTTCGCCTTATCCGGCCTACGGTAAGCGAACCCGCTTCACAGGACGGATAAGCGCTTCGCGCCATCCGGCAAAATTCTATTTCGTTTCCGGTAATACGATATTGCTCGCCGCCAGCGTGCCCATCTTGTTGTAAATCGCGCAGGCAGCATCCACCAGTTGCATCGCCAGCGCCGCACCACTGCCTTCCCCCAGTCGCATGCCCATATTGAAATAGGGCTCCAGGCCTAAATGTTCGAGCGCAATGCGCGCACCTTTTTCGGCTGAGAGATGCGACGGGATCAGATACGGCTTCACCTGCGGCGCGATACGGCAGGCGGCCAGCGCCGAGGCGTAAGAGAGGAAACCATCGAGCACCACCGGCAAACCGCAGGTTGCCGCGCCGAGGATCACCCCGGTCATGCCAAGCAGATCATAACCGCCCACTTTCGCCAGCACATCAAGGCCATCGGCAACATCCGGCTGGTTCACTGCAATGGCTCTGCGCACCACCTGCGCTTTATGCCCGAGCAGCGTTTCCGGCAGATTGGCGCCAATACCCACCACCGATTCCGGCTCTTCACCGGTCAGCACGCTGACAATCGCTGCGGCTGGCGTGGTGTTGGCCATCCCCAGTTCGCCGACGCCAAACAGCGTCACGCCCTGCGCTGCCAGCTCGCGGGTATAGCGCATCGTTTCCAGCAGCAGTTCCTGCGCCTGACTGCGGCTCATCGCCGGGCCGCTGGCGATATTCCCGCTGCCGCGCGCTACCTTCATATTGACGAGGCCCGGGATCGGATCGGCATCAATACCGACGTCCAGTACGTGCACTTTTGCTCCAGCTTGCGCCGCCAGCACACAAACACCCGTGGTGCCTTGCGTCATGTTCGCCGCCTGAATTGCGGTCACCACCTGCGGTGAAATCGCCACGCCTTCATGCCAGACACCGTGATCGGCGCACATCACCACAATCGCTTTTTCAGCGATCTGCGGCGTACCATTCAGCCCCGGCATACCGGCCAGTTGTACCGCTAATACTTCCAGTCGCCCCAGGCTGCCTGGCGGCTTCAGTAAACCATCCAGATGAACCCGGGCCTGCGCCATCGCCACGTCATCGGGTACCGGAATGCTTGCCAGTAATGTCGTTAATGTCTGCATGCTGTTTCTCATTATGTTGTGGGCTGTTTATAACAGCGCCAGAAGAAAAATCAGTTCGCCAAGCTCAATGGCGGCGCCGAGCGTATCGCCGGTCTGCCCGCCAAGCGTGCGCTTCAACATCTGCCCGAGCAGAAATACCGCCGCCAGAGTCACCAGCAGCGCCACGATCCCTTTCGCGCCCAGCAGCCCAAGCGTGACCAGCGCGGTAATGATGAGCGTGACTGACGTATCGCGCCCCGACACTTTGCCGATAAACAGATTGCCGAGCCCCTCTTCGCGGGCGTAGCGATGACCGAACATCAGTAGCACCGCGCAGCCGCGCCCGGCGGCACAGGCCGCCGCCAGCGCCGCGATCATCGGCGCGTCACGCAGTTGCAGTTCGCTAAGAGTGAGGATTTTCGCTGCCAGCACAAACACCAGCGCCAGACCGCCATGCGTGCCGAGACGGCTGTCGCGCATGATCTCCAGCATCCGCTCACGCCGCCGGGCGGAAAAAACGCCGTCGCAGGTATCGGCAAGGCCATCAAGATGAAACCCGCCGGTCAGCAACGCCAGCGCCAGCACGCAGAACAGCGCCGCCAGCGGTGCGCCGCACCACGGCTGCAATATCACCAGTACGCCGCCGCTAATAGCGCCCAGCAGTACGCCGACGAGGGGAAAAGTGACAATCCCGCGCACATAATCGGCGACATCCAGCCCCTGCACCCAGCGCTCCGGCATCGGCAGACGGCTGATAAATGACAGCGTGGCGAAGAACAGTTTCATTTGATTTTGACTCCTATCCCGGACACCACCAGCCAGACGTGATCCGCCGCCTGCGCCAGCCGCTGATTGACACGCCCGGCAATATCGCGGAAATGCCGCGCGAGGCGGTTTTCCGGCACAATCCCCATCCCCACTTCATTGGTGACCAGCACCACCGGCGACGGGCAGGCCGCGCAGGCGGCTATCAGCGCCTCAATTTCCTGCTGCACCTGCGTTTCCAGCGCGGCGTAATCCCACTGTTCCGGGTCACTCTCGCCGCCAAAGGCAAACAGCAGATTGGTCGTCAGCGTAGTGATGCACTCCAGCAGCACGGCTTCGCGGCTATCGTTGTCGGGAGTAATGATTTCTGCCAGCTGCTGCCAGCGCTCTTCGGTACGCCAGTGGGCCGGACGGCTCGCCCGGTGGTGCGCAATACGTGCCGCCATCTCCTGATCAAAGATCTGCGAAGTGGCGATATAGAGTACGCGGCTGGCGTCTGCAACCAGCGACTCGGCGTGGCGGCTCTTGCCGCTGCGCGCCCCGCCGGTAACAAGGGTTAACATGTTTGCTCCTGATGTTGCTGCATAATCTGGTAGATACGATCGATATCGACATGCTTGCGCATGGCGTCGGCGAGGATATCAAACTGCTGCGCTTTATAATCGGCATAATTTACGGCGATATCGAGCGGCCCCAATCCTTTACGCTCGCGCAGGCCATTCAGCAACGTGCGGGTAAACGCATCGCTGTCAAACAGGCCGTGCAGATAAGTGCCAAACACCAGACCGTCATCGCTGACCGCACCATCCGCCACGCGCTGACCGTTTTTCTCTAACCACAGCGCCGGACGACAACCGCTTTGCAACGTTGTTTCGCCCATATGAATCTCATATCCGCGCAGCGCCAGCCCGGCGCAGTTCGCCAGCCAGCCGGGCAGCGTCTCCTGCAAACGGGCCTCAACAAGCGTGGTGGTTTTATCCTGTGCGAAATGGGTCACGGTATTGAGCAACCCCAGCCCCGGCTGCGTACCCAGCCCGGATTCCACCTCATCGACGATCGTCTCGCCGAGCATCTGATAACCACCGCAAACGCCGATCGTCGGAACGCCCGCGCGATGCCTGGCAAGCACCGATTTCGCCAGCCCGCTTTCGCGCAGCCAGTTCAGATCGCCAAGGGTGTTTTTACTGCCCGGTAAAATCACCAGATCCGCGTCCTGCAAGGCATCGGGCGAGCGCACGTAGTGCACGCGCACATCCGGCTGCGCGGCCAGCGCGTTAAAATCGGTGAAGTTGGAAATATGCGGAAACTGCACCACCGCAATATCCAACGCCCGCTCGGCGGTGTTCAGGTATTTGCCACGTTGCAGCGCCACGCCATCTTCATCTTCGAGATCGACCTCCAGCCACGGCATCACACCGATAACCGGAACGCCCGTCAGTTCTTCAATCTGTTTTATGCCCGGCGTCAGTAGCACGACGTCACCGCGAAATTTATTGATGATCACCCCTTTTACTCGCCAGCGTTCATGCGGCTGGAGCAGCGCCAGCGTGCCGTAAATGGCCGCAAAAACGCCGCCGCGATCGATATCCGCCACCAGGATAACCGGGCAGGCTGCCATCTCCGCCATGCCCATATTGACGATATCCCGATCGCGCAGGTTGATCTCCGCCGGGCTGCCTGCCCCTTCCAGCACCAGCGCCTCGTATTCCTGCGCCAGGCTTTGCCAGACGCGCATAATTTGAGCACGCAGATGGGGTTTGTAGTCGTGATAGCTGACGGCATCCATGTCGGTCGCCACCTTGCCCATCAACACCACCTGCGCTTTACGGTCGCTGGTGGGTTTAAGCAACACCGGGTTCATACGCACATCCGGCACGATACCCGCCGCTTCCGCCTGGAATATTTGCGCGCGCCCCATCTCCTGGCCATCCGGCGTGATACCGGAATTGAGCGCCATATTCTGCGATTTAAAGGGGGCGGTTTTCAGCCCATCCTGATAAAAAATGCGGCACAGCCCGGCCACCAGCACGCTTTTACCTACATCTGAGGCGGTGCCCTGCAACATAATTGCCAGCGTCATGACGCCTCCTTAACCCGCATCGCCCGCATGCGGGCATAAAATTCATCTTCACTTTTACACAGCGGCAAACCCAGCTCGCTGTGCAGTTTTACCAGCCACGGCTGCGTCAGACCGGCTTTCTCAACCAGCGCGCGGCGGGCAAACACCTCGCCGGGCGTTCCCTGCGTCAGGCATTCGCCGTGATGCAGCACATAGACTGCATCACAAATTTCATAAATCAAATCAATATCGTGGCTGGAGATCACCACATGATTCCCCTGCGCGACAATACGGCGGATGATCGCGATCATCTGCGCGCGCCCGGCGGGATCAAGACCCGCTGTGGGCTCATCCAGCAGCAGATATTTTGCCTGCATCACCAGCGCGCCAGCGATAGCGACACGCTTTTTCTGCCCGTGACTCAGGCACTGGATTGGCTGCTGACGGAAGGAGTGCGCATCCACAAGCGTCAGGGCGTCATCGACGCGGCGCGCGATCTCCGCTTCCTCCACGCCAATGTTGCGCAGGCTAAAGACGATGTCGCTGTCGATATCGGTATAGAAGATCTGCTGATCGGGATCCTGAAATACAGTAGTCACCTGCTGGCGCAGCGCCAGCAGCCCGCGCTTGCTGTAATCGAGCGGTTTTCCCTGCCACAGCACCGCCCCTTTTTGCGGGCGCAGGATACCACTCAGGTTCATAAACAGCGTCGATTTACCGCAGCCGTTCGCGCCGATCAGCCCGGTCACCGGCTGGCGGGAAAAATCGAGCGTCAGCCCTTGCAGCGTCGGCGCATCCTGGTAGCTGAACCACAGATTTTCACATGCCAGCATGCCTTGTCCCTACAGGTGAAAATCACCCTGATAAAGTTTGATATCCAGCGTGGTCACCAGCGCTTTGTAGCGCAACAGCACGCGGGTAAATAACAGGCTCACCAGCATCGCCAACGAACGGTAGCTCAGCGGCAAGGTACGATAACCAAAGCGCAGTGTTTGCGCACGATGAAGCGCCGCCGCCTCTTCGAGCAGAATAAAAATAAAGCGCCAGGTGAGCAGGATCTGTTCGGTCAGCAATCGCGGCACGCGCCCGCGTTTGAGCAAGACAATCAGTTGCGGAAAGGTCAGATTGAGCACCAGCCAGAAGGTTGCCGCCAGCGCGGCGAGACTGCGCCATAACGTGCTGTTGGCTGATGCCAGCCCCTGCGGCGTTACGCCGATCCAGACGCTGCCCAGATGCACGCCATACAATAACGGCTGCGGCTCACGCGTCACGCTGAACAGAATTGTCACCACACCAACCAGCAAAAAGCCCATCGGCAGAGCCATCCAGCGCAGCCAGCGCCAGAGCGAGACGCGCAGCAGCCAGCAGGTGAACATCGCCAGCGCTACCAGCAACACTCCCTGCCCGAACGGCGGCAGAGAAAAGGCCAGCACCATCATCAATAACCAGAACAGGAATTTACGCTCCGGCGCCACGTGAAACCAGCGGCTCTGGTAGCTCAGCCGATCAAGACCGTTTGCGATCACGCTGCCTGCCTTTCATATAACCGAGGATATAGAAAATGACCGCTGTGCCAATCGAGCCTTGCAGGGTAAAAAGCAGGCTTTCAATTTCGCCGCTTGCTGGCGCATACAGCGGCTGGAACCACGGCTGGTAATGGGGCGCAATCGCCAGGATCTGGCTTTCCGCCTGGTTGTCGGAACCATTATATTCACCGCCGTGATTGATAAAGAACGGCAGCACCATCAGGGCGATCACCATCGCCAGCAGAATCAGGGTCTTTTTCATCTTAATGCCCCCTTACGGAGATCAACTGTCGTTTGGTGAGCTGATCGTAAATCATCACCGTCAACAACCCTTCCGCGATGGCAATCGGAATTTGCGTCAGGCAAAAGATGCCCATAAATTTCACGATCGAGCCAGTTGCCCCAGTTTGTGGATCCGGGAATGCCACGCCCAGTTGCAGCGAGGTAATGAAGTAGGTCGCCAGATCTGCCAGCATGGCGCAGAGAAACACCGCCACATCGCGGCGGAAACCCGCCCGGTAGGCCAGTTTCCACACCACATAGCCGACAACAGGGCCAATGACCGCCATCGACATGCCGTTGGCGCCAAGCGTGGTCAGCCCGCCGTGCGCCAGCAACAGCGCCTGAAACAGCAGCACAATCGCGCCAAGAATCGCCACCACGCCGGGGCCAAACAAAATTACCGCCAGCCCGACGCCGGTCGGGTGCGAGCAGCTGCCGGTCACCGACGGGATCTTCAGCGCCGACAGGACAAAAATAAACGCACCGCACAGCGCCAGCAGTACCTTCTGGTTGGTATCGTCTGCCACAATGCGGCGCAGACACACCAGCCCGTACCACAGGCACGGCAGGAACAGCACCCACCACGCCAGCGCCCACATCGGCGGCAGAAACCCCTCCATAATGTGCATGGCGAAGGCCTCCTGCGGCACCACCATCAGCAGCAGCGCCGCGGCAAGCCCGCTGCAGGACAACTGTTTCAGTTGTTGCGTTTTCATCTTCTCTCCCACTGTTTATTCACCAGAATGGTCGAAAAATAGGGCAGCGGCTGGTCATCGCGAACCTCGCTAAGCTGCCGCCAGCACTGCTCGCCGGGCAGGGTGGCTTCCGCCATCATCAGGGCGTGCTCCAGCAGCTCCGCTTGCGCCAGCAACGCTTTGATACGGGCAAAACGGCCATAGACTTTCATCAGTACCAGGCTGTCGTATTGCTGTAACGCCTGGCGGATTTCATCTTCCGGCGCGGTGCAGGACACCACGCCCAGCGACTGTTGCTCCATCGCCAGTGGCACCTGCGCACGCGCGGCAATGGCGGCAAACGACGTGACGCCTGGTACAATCTCCAGCCACTGCGGCTGGCCAAGCCGTTGCAGCAGGAATACCCAGGTGCTGAACAGCATCGCATCGCCGAGGGTAATAAACCCCACCTGTTTACCGGCCCGCACTTCCGCTGCCAGCGCGGCGGCGACCTCGTCCCACACCGCTTCTTTTTCTGCGCTGTCAGCGCTCATTGGAAAGTGGCAGCAGCGTACTTCGGTCTGCGCGCCGAGGTACTCGCGCACAATGGAAAGCGCCAGGCTGTCGCCGCCTTTGCGCCCGGCCGGGGCATACAGCACATCGAGCTTTCCAAGAATGCGCGCGCCGCGCACGGTGATCAGATCGGTAGCACCTGGACCGGTGCTCAGCGCGTAAAGTTTACCGCTCATGCTGCGGCCTCCATCACTTGCGCCAGCGCCTGATGCAGATGCTGGACAAACATCGCACGCACATCGGCATTCTCGCCTAAGCCCTGTAACCACGGCGTCGCGGCAATACCGACGCGCTCAAACTGCGTCTTCCACGAATCATCGTCATCGGACGCCATGTCGTTGATCGCATGGTCGCCCGCCACCAGCATCAGCGGCATCAGGTGCACCGCTTTCACCCCTTCATGACGCAGGCCGTCGATCAGCAGATCGATTTCCGGGTAACTCTCCACCGCGCCAACACGCGCCGGAAAACGGTACGCCGCCATCATATGGTCGAGGCAGGCGTAAGCGGCAAAAGCGTGATGGCTGGCGCCGTGACCCATAAACACCACGCGCTCATCGGCCGCGACCTGCGGCATCTGCCGGGAGAGCGCCTGCATCAGATGCAGATAATCGTCGTGGCTGTTGAGCAGCGGCGCGCCAATCACCAGCCGTTTGAACAGCGAGCGCAGTGTCTGGACTTCACGAACGATTTTTTCGTATTCGTCGCCGTTGATAATGTGCAGCGACTGGATCGCCACGTCCTGATACCCCTGCTCCGCCAGCTTTTGCAGCGCCTCCAGCGGCGTGTCGATATGCAGGTTGTCGCGCTGTTTGAGCTTGCGAATGATCATCCCGGAGGTAAAAGCGCGAAACAGCGCACGATCCGGGCAGCTTGCCGCCAGATCGCGCTCGCAGGCGACGATGTTCTTTTCACAGGTGTCGCGATAGCTGGTGCCAAAGCTCACCACCAGAAGGGCTTTCTTCATTCTGTTCTCCTCACTGTGCCGCCAGCCAGCGTTGCAAGCGTCCGGCAAAGTCATCCTGACTGTTGAGTAACTCATCGCCCACGACCAGCGGTTGCGGCCGGGCAATCACAATGCACGGGATGCCAGCATCCAGCGCAGGCTGTACTTTTTCCAGATAACCGCCTTCCGCGCCGGAGGCTTTGGTGATCATCACTTCAACGCGGTACTGGCGATAAAACGCGGCGTTAAATTCAGCGTTAAACGGGCCGCACAGCGCGAAGACCTCCCCCACGCCAAAACCCAGTTCTGCGCACTGCGCCAGCACATCCGCCACGGGCAGCACCCGTGCCAGCAGCGTTTTCCCCGGCAATCCGTCGCGCCAGCGCGCCAGATCTTTGCTGCCGGTGGTCAGCAAGATACGCTCACCCAGATTACGGGCTTTGTCGCAGGCTTCCTCCAGTGTGGCGACGTTGAACAGCAGCGGATGTTGCAGCTCCGGCAGTTGCTCCGGGCGCTGATAACGGCTCAGCAACACCTGCGCCGCGTTGCAGGCGTAGGCAATATTGCGGCTGACCACGTCGGCGTAGGGGTGCGAAGCATCGATCACCCAGCGCGTATCGTTCTGTTTGAGCCAGCTAACCATCTCGCCCAGCTCCAGCCGTCCGCAGCGCACCTGACCGCGAATGTTGCCCGCCAGCTGCGCGCCGGTCGGCGTGGCGACCGACAGCGTGTAACGCACTCCGGCTTCATCCAGTTGCTGGCAAATCAGCCGCGCATCGCTGGTACCGCCAATCACCAGCACCTCGCCTGCCATCACAGGGTGTAGCCTCGCGGAGTGATCATCAGACCGTTTTGCACATAGGTGGCGCGGTTACCGACAATCACCAGGCTGGTCATATCAACGGGTGCAAAATCCATCTCGCCGAGCGTGGTCAGCCATTTTTCCTCTTTTTTGCGCCCGGCAGATTTCACCACGCCCACCGGCGTGTTGGCGCTTTTGCTGGCCGCCAGCAGTTCGAATGCCCGCGCCAGATGCCCTTCGCGGCCCCGGCTTCGCGGGTTGTAGAAGCAGATAACGAAATCCGCCTCGCCGGCTGCGATAATGCGTTTTTCGATAACCGGCCACGGCGTCATCAGGTCGCTCAGGCTGATATGGCAGAAGTCGTGCATCAACGGCGCGCCCAGCAGTGCAGCGGCGGCGATACTGGCGGTCATCCCCGGCACCAGCCGCACTTCCACATCCAGCTGTTGCTTGTTGACCAGTTCGAGTACCAGCCCGGCCATGCCATAGATCCCGGCGTCACCGCTGCTGACCAGCGCCACGTTATGCCCGGCCTGCGCCAGCTCAATCGCCGCCTGGCAGCGCTCAATCTCTTTGCACATACCGGTTTTGATCACCTGCTTATCGCCGGTGAAGGCTTTAACAAGGTGCGTGTAGGTTTTGTAGCCCACCACAATTTCCGCTGCCTGTAGCGCTTCGATGGCCTCCATGGTCATCATTGCCTGTGAGCCGGGGCCAATCCCGATTACCGTTAACATCAGTGCGAAACTCCCAAAGTAATTGTCACGCCCTGCTCCCGCAGGGTCTCACCGACCAGTTGCCCCTGGCTCATCAGCCAGGCTGCCGGCCCGGAAACACTCCCCACGCCCGCGGTCTGCCGGACAAAGTCCGAGGCCGGAAAGCGATGCTCGTGCTCACGCAGCGCCTGCGCGGTAAAAATTTCAAACGGCACCCGCAGGCTCTCCGCCAGTTGCAGTAACCCTTTCTCATCCTGCTTTAAGCTGATGCTGCCAATCGCCCGCAGCGCCAGCGGATCGAAGGCCTGCGCCTGCAACTGGCGTTGCAGTAACGCCGACAGCAAGGCAAAAGGCGTATCGCGCCGACAGCCAATGCCCGCGACCACGCGCTTTGGCACCAGCTTGAACACCGGCACGGGCAGCGCAGGCAGTTGCGCCCGGAGGGAGACGCAGACCAGCCCGTCCAGTTCCGGCAGAGCGTCAAGGCACGTGACGGGGATAAAACCTCGCGTATCACAGCTTGCCACTTCCTCACGCAGCGCCTCTTCACACCACAGGCCGATGCGTTTACCGCTGACCAGCATGTGGTTGATGGTCTTTACCGCCGCGCGAAAATCGTCCATCCGCGCATCAAGCTGACAGGCCAGCGTGTCCAGCGCCGCCAGTTCGTTTACATCGGTCGCCGTGGTAATCACCGGATCGGCATCCAGTACGCCCGCCAGATAACGCGTCAGCGCGTTTCCGCCGCCGTAGTGGCCGGAAAGCAGACTGATCGCATGCTGGCCGCGTTCATCAATGACGATCACCGCCGGATCGAGAAATTTGTCGTTGACCAGCGGAGCAATCGCCCGAACGGCAATGCCCGTTGCGCCAATAAACACCACTGCCGGGTAGTGGCAAAAGGCCTCGCGCAAGGTCTGCGCAAAGCTGCCTGCAAAAGGCTGAAAGCCGTCGGTGAGCAGCTTCTCGCTGGTAAAACAGGTCATCGGCAGCACCGCTTTCAGACGGTTCGCCAGTGCCACGCCACCCGGCGTCAGGCAGAACAGCGCAATCGATTCAGGCTTTACGGTATTCATGGCTGAAATCCGCCGCATACAGCCGCGAGTAGTGGTACTCCTCGCCAAGAAATGCGCCAACGAGGATCAGCGCGGTTTTACGGATGCCAGCTTCACGCACTTTGTCGCCGATATCCGCCAGCGTGCCGCGTACCGTCTGGCTCTGTGGCCATGTGGCTTTGTAGATCACCGCCACCGGCGTGGTCTGCGGATAGCCGCCTTCGATTAAGCGCTCCGCCACGCGATGGATGCGCTGCACGGAAAGGTAGATAGCCATCGACGTCTGATGGCTGGCGAAGGATTCAAGCTGCTCGCGCTCCGGCACCGGCGTACGCCCTTCCAGGCGGGTAATGATCAGACTCTGCGACACTTCCGGTACGGTGTACTCAACGCCCAATTCTGCCGCCGCGCCGAGAAACGCGCTGACGCCCGGCACGACCTGCCAGCGGATGCCGCGCCGGGTCAGTTCTTCACCCTGCTCGCGCACCGAGCCGTAAAGCGAAACATCGCCGGTTTGCAGACGCACCACGACTTTCCCGGCTTTCACTCCGGCTTCCATCAGGTCGATAATTTGCTCAAGATGCAGTTCGGCGCTGTCATGACATGCCGCGCCAGCCGGGCAATATTCCAACAGCTCGGTGTTGATGAGCGATCCGGCGTAAATCACCACCTGAGCCTGTTGCAACAGCCGGTAGCCTTTCAGGGTGATCAGTTCACGATCGCCCGGCCCGGCGCCGACAAACCAGACCGTTTGTGCATCAGCGTTATCAGGCATGCTGCTTCTCCTTTTCGCAGGAAATCAAAAAGACAGGGTTATTCGCTTTGAAGTAATGACCGCTGCCCAGCCCGGTGAGCAGGGAGACCTGGATTTGCTGGCAATCCAGCCCGGCAACCCGGCGGGTGCGCAGGTGTGAGAGCGCGCTGTTAAGGTTCTCCTGCAAAATAAAGGTCATCACCAGCCGTCCTCCGGGGTGAAGCTGCGCCAGCGACCAGTCAATCAGTTGCGCCAGGTTGCCGCCGCTGCCGCCGATAAACACCGCATCGGCAAGCCGCTCGACAAACAGCGGCGCTGCGCCGGTGACGATGGCAATGTTGCGACAGCCAAAGTGCAGGCAGTTATCTTCCAGCAGGCCCAGCGCCGCCGGGTTACGCTCGATGGCGGTGACCTGCAAGCCCGGGTGCGCCAGCGCCGCTTCAATGCTGACGCTGCCGGTACCCGCGCCGATATCGATCAGGTGCTGCGCGCGATGCAACTCCAGCTTCGACAGCGCCAGCGCACGCACCGCCTCTTTGGTCATCGGCACCTTTTCACTACGGATAAACAGCTCATCTTTCATTGAGGATCACCACCACATTCATTGCATATTCGGCCTGTACTTCCGCCGGACGCAGCCGGTGGATGCGCTCATCGTCCAGCCCTAAGTTTTCCCCGATCACCAGCCAGCACTTTTCTGCGCCGCGCGCCAGCAATGCCTCTGCAATCGCTTTTGGTCCGCACTTTGCGTCAGTGACCATCGCCACTTTGTGGGCGCGGGCTAACGCGTCGAAATCCACTGCCCGCCCGTGGCTGCTGGTGAGCCAGATGTCATTCATATCGATACCCGTGCGCGCGCAGAGATATTGCACGGCGCTGATGCCGGGAATAATGCGCAACTGCCCGATACCGAAATGCGCCACCAGCCGGGTGCCGATGCCGTAAAACAGCGGATCGCCGGAAGCCAGCACCACCACGCGCCGCTGCTGTTGCTGCTCAAGCCACGTCAGCAGGCCGGGGATGTCAGCATCCAGTACGCGAACTTCACCGCGAAAATCGGCAAACTGCGCCAGGTGGCGTTTGCCGCCGACCAGCACGTCGGCCTGCGCCACGGCCTCCAGCGCCTGCGGCGTCATCAGCGCGAGGTTACCCGGCCCCATGCCGGCAATGGTCAACATTTCAGATCTCCGGCAATCTCTTCAACCGGGCGATTCGCGCCCAGCACTTTGTTATCAAAAGAGAACAGCACCGCATCACACTGCGGCGGGTTTTGCGTGAAACGCAGCATCTGCGCGATGCGCAGGCAGATCCGCTGCGCCAGATGCGTGTAAAGATGGCTGAACCCGGCAGCATCGATGTACTCCATTGCCGCTTCGGTGGTGTCGCAGTCGCTGACCTTCAGCAGCAGATCATGTGGCGCGCCGAGCAGCGCCAGGTGTGCGACCAGCGTCTCCATCCGCGCATCCGCGATATGGCTATGGGTATGAAAAATACCGGCGGCGATTTTCACCAGCTTGCCGGGATGGCCGACCAGCACGATCTGCCGGTAGCCCAGACGCACCGCCTCTTCAATCATGTAGCCAACGAAGTTGCTCATCGTCACGACCAGCTCGCCGGAGACGCCAAGCTGCTCACGCACGAAGCGTTCGCCGTGGTTGCCCGGGACGAGGATCACCCGTTCCATTCCGCCCGCGCGTTTTAGCTCCAGCTCCAGCGACAGCGAGCGTTTCCAGCTCTCTTCCGACATTGGCGTCACGATACCGGTGGTACCGATAATCGAAATACCGCCAAGAATGCCGAGCCTGCCGTTGTAGGTTTTCTTCGCCCGCTCTTCGCCTTCCGGGGCGAAAATTTCCACCTGCGCGCCGCGCGTGGGGCCAATCACTTCGCGGACAGCGGCTTCGATGGTCTGGCGCGGCGTGCGGTTGATCGCCGCTTCCCCCACAGCGAGGCCAATACCTTTGCGGGTGACGGTGCCCACGCCTTCACCGCCGCGCAGAACAATCTGGTCATCCTCGGTGAGCGTGACGCGGGCAAAGATCAGCATGCCGTGGGTGGCATCCACATCGTCGCCGCCGTCTTTGCGAATGGCGGCAATCGCCTGCTGACCTTCAATATGCGGCGATTCCACATTCAGATGCAGGGTGACGCCGGAGGGGGTGACAATCGAGACCTGGTGAATAATGTGCTGGCGCAGCACCATCAACGCCGCGACTTTTGCCGCTGCGGTGGCGCAGGAACCGGTGGTATAGCCTTTGCGCAGGGCTTTACCGTTGTGCCACACCGGGTCGTCGAAGGCCTGGCTCATTGCGCCGCCTGCAAGTGATAGAGCAGCGCATTAATAATCGCCGCCGCCACATTGCTGCCGCCCTTGCGACCCTGCGCGGCAATGGCGGGCAAACCGCTCTCTACCAGCGCCTCTTTCGATTCCGCAGCGCCAACAAAACCGACTGGCACACCGACCACGCCGCTGACCGGCACCTTGTGTTCCAGCAGGCGGAACAACGCCGTGGGCGCATTGCCGAAAACAAAGATTTTCTCTTCTGCTTCCGTCAGCGCCAGATCGACCGCCGCCATCGAACGGGTGATCCCCTCCTCTTTGGCTTTACGCACCACGCGCGGATCGGAGATGTAGCAACGCACTTCGCCGCCGAACTCCGCCAGCAGCCGCTTATTAATGCCGGAAAGCGCCATTGTGGTGTCGGTATAAAGGGTGCAGCCTTGCGTTATCGCCCCGCACAGACGTTGCAGCGCATCACTGGAAAACCACAGAATATCGAGCCAGTCGAAATCAGCGGTGGTGTGGATGACCCGTTTGATTACCGCTTCATGCAGCGGGCTGGCAAAACGAAAATCGGGGCGGGTTTGCTGGATAATCTCGCCGATAATGACAAAACTTTTGGCTTCAATAGCCTGCGGTTGCTGCAAATAATCCATCGTCTTCATCCTTATGCGCCCACGAGGGCAAGGTGTATCAGCGCAAACAGTGCCAGCGCCAGCGTGGCGGCAAGCCACATCATGCGAATGGTACGGGGAATGTCATCCGGCGTGATGGCGCGGAGCTCATCGCCAATCCACGGTTTTTCGACTCGCTGGCCGAAATAGTCATTTGGCCCGCCAAGCCGCACGCCAAGCGCCCCGGCCACGGTACCTTCCGGCCAGGCGCAGTTGGGGCTGCTGTGGTTGCGCCGATCGCGAAAACCGATACGCAGCGCATTGCCCGCATCATTACCTGCGAGCCATGCCGCCATACTGAGTAACGGCCAACTCAGACGCGCCGGGATAAAGTTGGCGACATCATCCAGCCGCGCGCTGACCATGCCGATCGCGCGGTATTTTTCATGCTTGTAGCCCACCATCGAATCCAGGGTATTGACCGCTTTGTAGGCCATTGCCAGCGGCGCGCCACCGAGCAGTAAAAAGAACAGCGGCGCGATAACACCATCGACAGTGTTTTCCGCGACGGTTTCCACTACCGCGCGGGTGATTTGCGGCGGCTGGAGCTGCGCGGTATCACGACCGACAATCCACGACAGCTTTTCGCGGCTTTCGGCAAGCGAACAGAAGCGCAGCGCCTGCTCCACTTCCCGCGCCATATCCGCAAGACAACGCGTGGCAAGCAGGGTGTAAATCATCCACACCTCCACGCACCAGCCGAACCACGGATGGATTGCCTGCGCTAGCGCGAGCACGCCCCAGGCAACGCTCCAGGTGATGCCCACTACCAACAGCCACATCACCCCGCCGCCGATGCGCAGCGCGGTATCGCTGCGGCACACTCGGCGGACGGCGCTTTGTACCAGGTTAATCAACGCGCCGATCCAGCGTACCGGATGCGGCCAGTGCGGCGGGTCGCCAAGTAAGCGATCGAGCAGAAATGCGACACACCAGGCCAGCAACGTCATGACGCGCTCCTTGCGGCAGCAAACCAGTGTTCCAGTATCGTTGGACGCTGGGCGAAATGCAGATGTAAATAGCTGGCAAAGGTGTTGCCCACCTGCCAGCCGCCCTGCCAGCGCTTCAGCACTTCGCCATCGCGCGTTTTATGGCACGCCAGCACGGCATCGCCGCGCGGGGTGAAATCGGAATAGTGAAACTCGTGGCCGCGCAGGGTTTCCCCTTCGGCAGCAAGTAAGGTCTGCTGCGTTGCGCGGGCTTCGCAGTAACCAAAGCGGGTGAGCTTACTGCCCATCCGGCTGTAACCGGGGATGGCACCGACCATCGGCCACTCATCACCTGCGGCATCCAGCAACGTATCGCCGAGATACATCAGGCCGCCGCACTCGGCATAGATCGCCACACCACGCCGGTGCGCAGCGAGAATGGCATCCCGCATCGGCTGGTTTGCCGACAGCACGCGCGCGTGTAGCTCCGGGTAGCCGCCGCCCAGCCACAGCATCTGGCATGCGGGCAACTCATGGTCATGCAGCGGGCTAAAACGCACGATGCGTACGCCGGTGTGTTCAAGCAGTTGCAGATTATCGGCGTAGTAAAAGTTGAAGGCTTCGTCGTCGGCCAGCGCCAGCGTCAGCCCTGCGCCCGCCTCTGGCGCGGGCATGGCAGGAAGCTCACCCTGCGGCAGCGTGGTGGTCTTGCTCAGAGCAAGTAAGCGGTCAATATCAAGGGTCTGTTCCAGGCGTGCGGCAAACTCCTGCCATGGCTGCGCGTCGACGACCGACTCACGGGAAGTGACCAGACCAAGATGACGTTCCGGCAGCGCCACGCCGGGATCAACAGGAACATATCCCAGCACCGGCAAGTCACAGTAATGCTCAATGGCGTGTTTCAACAGTTGAAAATGGCTGTCGCTGTTTACCCGATTGACGATCGCTCCGGCAATGCGCAACTGCGGGTCAAAGTGCTGAAAACCCATCACCGTGGCGGCAATGGAGGTGGATACGGCTTTGCCATCAACCAGCAGGATCACCGGAAGCGCAAGCTGTTTTGCCAGCGCCGCACTGCTGCAATAGTTAGGGTCGGTGCCGTAGCCATCGTAAAGCCCCATTACGCCCTCAATGACGGCGACATCGGCAGCGGTGAAATGTTGGCGAAACAGCGCATTTAACGCAGACGGCGGCAGCATAAAGCTGTCGAGATTGCGGGAAGCCACGCCGGTAACGGCGCTATGCCAGGCGGTGTCGAGGTAGTCCGGCCCCACTTTGAAGGGTTGCACGAGTAAACCACGACGTTGCAGCACGGTGAGCAGCCCGAGCGTGACGGTGGTTTTCCCACAGCCGCTGCCGGTTCCGGCAAGAATAAAGGCGCTGCGTCTGTCTGACATTCCTGTAACCCCGTAGCGGGCAGGAAGAACGGAGCCAGGACGCGTGTTGACCCGGTCTTTCGACCGCACGCTACTGAGCAACCCACTTCCCACCGAAGTTGTTGATAATGTCCATCAGGCCGGTCTTCTGGCTTAGCGTCATCCTCACCCGCCCTTCCCGATCTTACGATCAGTGGCGATTACGGGGTCGTCAGCATTACAGCAGCGGGGGCTGCGGGGGATTTACACCCCCTTCCCAGCCGCAAAATACAGTTGCGGCAAACCTGATAGATTTTTAATCACGGTACGTCATTATTACCCTGATTTTTCCCTGTACGAACTATATCGCAGCAGGGAAATAAAAACGGATTCAGTTTATCTTTGAGCAAATAATAATTTGTTGCGCTATGACAATTTATTGCTCACCCTTTTCATCCCCCCCGGCATATTAAGGCTTCAGAAAGTTCTCAAGCACATACGGAATAACAAAATATTGCTAACGGAAATTTAATCGCCCTTATAATTTGCATTATTTCGCAGACGAAATGCCTGCGGAGTCAGTTGACAGATCTGGCGAAAAACTTTGCAGAAATAGCGGGTCTGCGAGAAATCTACATTGCGCGAAATTCTGGCGTTCGCCGGGTCGAAGTGACACTATCCTGGCTTTGATTGTGAAGGGAGTTACAGCGTGGCGTTGGCACACTTTCCCGCATCGTGCGGTGAAATAATCCAGGGCTGGATCCTGGGAGGTGAAAAACTGGTCTCCTGTCCGGTGGACTGGTACAGCAGTGTCGAAGTCACATACGGCAAACCTCGGTTGGATGAACGACCACTGATGCGTCGTATGGTTAACCAACTCCTGGCGCACTGGCAGCTACCAGCCACACTGACGCATGCATTACGCATCGAGTGCTGCTCTACCATTCCACTGGCCAAAGGCATGGCCAGCAGCACCGCGGATATTGCCGCCGCCGCCGTGGCAACGGCCCGTCATCTTGAGCAACCGCTGGATGAGAAAACACTGGCGCAACTGTGCGTGGCGCTGGAACCGACCGACAGCACGATCTTTTCGCGCCTGACGCTGTTCGATCACAATACCGCTGCAACGCAGATTACCTGCGGCGGTTTGCCGGAGTGCGACGTGCTGCTGCTTGAAAGTCCGCTAACCCTGACCACTGCCGCTTATCATCGTCTGCCACGCCAGCAGGCACTGCTGGAAAATGCCCATACTCTGGATAATGCATGGCGCCTGTTGCAGCAAGCCTGCGAGGAAAATGATGCCGCGCGGCTGGGAGAAGCGGCGACGTTAAGCGCAATTGCCAGCCAGACGCTGCTGCCAAAACCGGCGTTTCCCGCCCTGCTCGATCTGGTGGAACGTTGCGATCTGTATGGACTGAATGTTGCCCACAGCGGAAGTGTGGTCGGGCTGCTGCTTGATAGTCAGCGCCATGATGTGGAAAGCGTTCGTCGGGAGTTGAAAGAGACCGGGTTGACGGCGCACTGGCCGCAAAACTATCTGCTGAAAATGGTGGCAGGAGGCGTGCTGGAAGGGTGAGAGGCGCACCTCTCACCGCTCGCTGGAGGCGTTATTCCGCTTTTGGCTCAATCGGCTTCAGTTCGCCCATAGTTTTGAGTTTTTTGGAGATTTCGCGGCGCTCTTTCGACAGTTCAGCATTTTTGATGATGTAATCGTCCACGCGATCTTCGTAGTCAGTCTTCATGCTGGCGATAATGCCCTGAATCGCTTCTACGCTCATACCCGGTTTAATGTAGTCGCTCAGGTTGTCCAGCAGCAGCACGCGCTTCTGGTTATCACGGATCTTCTTCTCCACGTCCTGGATTTCACGCTGCAATTTATTTTTGCGGCGGAACAGACGCACAAACTCCAGAACATCCTGGAATGAAGGCTTACTAGTTTCCATTTTTACACCCCTGATAATGTGAGATTCGGATTCGTTAAAGCAACCACCTTAGAGGCAAACCTACCCAATGTGGTCGCATAAGACAATGGTTTTTCCTGTCGGCTATCATAACCGCAAATGTAGCTGAATCGAAACAACCCATCAGCGGTATGTGGTTACCTGACTGTTATTTGCGCAACGCCCGACAGATCAAATGTGACAGTAGCTCCAGTTGACGGGCCAGCTCCATGCTCAGCCAGACGTAACCGTGAATCGAGGTTTCAGCCAGTGCATCGCCTTTATGTTCGCCGCTCAACTGGCGCAACTCCGCCACAATTTCACTGAGTTTTTCCGTGTTGGCCAGAATCGGCTGCGGGTTGCCTTCATACAGCGCATGCGCAATGGTCAGCAGTGTTTGCTGAGTCATCTGCTGAGTATCCCGCAGCGTATGCGCATTGATCATCACAAAATGACTGGTACGTGAGCTCCAGTGAGCATTGATTTGCAGCTCCAGCATGCAGACCATATTGCGGCTGACGGTCTGGATGGCTTCGAAAATCGCCTTTTGCAGATGTGTCTCTTTGCAGGCTGGCGCGATCAGACCGCGCATCTTCACCACATCGTTGAGGATTTTTTGCAGATGTTTTTCCAGCCGCGGCCGTTCGACCAGGTTACGGGAGAAACCCGCCTGATAAACGCGATTGAAGGCAGTGACGTAGTTGGCCATCTGAATACGCCAGTGCAAAAATGCCCGCTGCGGCCAGATCCCGGTAAACAGCATCGCCAGCAGCGAACCGATAATCACATCGCCGCTGCGCCACAGCGCGGTATGCATATCACCTGGCGGCGCGCCAACCACCACAGATAGCGTAATACCAATGAGCAGCGCCTGGTAAGGCTTTTTGCCCAGCGCCAGCCAGCCACAGAGAAACATCGCCACCGCGCACCACAGCAGCATCACGGGCAGCGAGAGCAGCTCCAGTTTTAATGCCACCAGACCCAGCGCCGCACCCAAAATTGTGCCGCCAATGCGTTCAAATGCGCGCGGAACCACGTTTCCCCAAAAGGAGATCGGCCCCATCAGAACCACCAGCGTGATCAGTGGCCAGGTTCCCTCCGGCACCTCCAGCAGACGGATCAGCAAAAAGGTCAGAATAAAAGCCAGCGCAATACGCACACCGTGTACGACACGATAATGGCGGTAAAGACGAATCTCGAAAGGACTGAGTGATTTGTCGCGACGCACAGTCGCTTCTCCCGATTGAACCGACAAAGGCGCAATTGTAGGATTTTTCGGACTCAGATAGCACCCTCTGCGATAAAAAAAGAGGCGACAGCGCTTCCTGTTACCTCTTCCGGTTAATTTATCGCTTACAGATTTTTCGGCTCAACCGGGATATGCATGTCGATTTCCCAGTAACCATCCTGCTGTGCATCGTTCAGGTAGACTTCAAAGCAGGGACCCGCAGCAATTTGCACAGATTGGTCGCTAAGCAGTTCATCAAAAAAGAGATCCCAGCACGCTTCGAACTCTTCGTTGTACACCCTCGCCTGCGCCACGGCATACTGGCCGCCGGGAATGTCGGTGAGGATCACCCCTTCGCTATTTGCCGGGATTTGAAAATCAGGATCGACGGTGATGGCAACGTCAGCGCGCAGCTTTTCCGGCGGCACTTCGTCAGGGTTATCGTAATAAGCGCACACCCACTCCAGCGGTGCGATCTTATTGCTGTCGACCCACATCATTAGCTGTTTAAAACCCTGCTTCACCGTCACATTCCAGGGCCCGACCAGATGGAACCCGGCGATACGACGTTTTTCCAGTTGCCTCACGTTGTAGCTCATGTTGACTCCCTTACCGTTACTGTTTGTTTATACAGTATAGCGTTCCGACGATCGCCTGGCATGTCGGAGTCATCAATTATGCGAGCAGACTCGCATCACCGCCACTCTGCCCGCACGCGCGTTACCCTTTGTGATGCAACCAGTCGCTCAGACGCGAGAACAAGCCGCCTTTGCCGACACTTTCCAGCGTGACCAGCGGCCAGTGAGCGATCAGTTGGTCGCGATCGTAGAGTTGAATCTCCCCTACTTGCTGATGCGCAGCCAGCGGCGCATCCAGCTCTTTACTGCTCAGCACATACTTCGCTTTGACGTTCTGCACTTCTGCTTTTGGCAGCACCAGCCAGTGATCCTGATCCGTACCAACCGCAATCTGCTCTTTATCGCCATACCACACGCGCTCGCTGCCGACTTTTTTGCCGTTACGCAAAATTTCGACGGTATCGAAGTTTTGTTGTCCCCAGTGCAGTAATTTGCGCGCCTGATCTTCACGGCCTTTCGGACTGTCCGCACCCATAACCACCGCAATCAGTCGGCGCTGACCATCGACGCTGGAGGCGATCAGGTTAAAACCCGCACCTGAAGTGTGACCGGTTTTCAGCCCGTCGACGTTGAGGGTTTTGTCCCACAATAGCCCGTTACGGTTTTGCTGGGTGATGCCGTTCCACGTCAGGCTTTTTTCGCTATACATGTGGTAGAAATCCGGCTCGCCGTGAATGATGGCGCGGGACAGCACCGCCAGATCGTAGGCCGAACTGTGCTGCCCTGGCGCATCCAGCCCGTGGACAGTTTCGAAGTGGGTGTCGCGCAGATTCAGCTTCTGCACATAATCATTCATCATGGTGACAAACTGCGGCTGGCCGCCCGCAACATGATCGGCCAGCGCCACGCAGGCATCGTTACCCGAATCGACAATCAGACCACGGCTCAGATCGCGCACGGTCAGACGGTCGCCTGGTTTCAGGAACATCAGCGATGAACCGTCAAAAACCGGGTTTCCTTTCGCCCACGCATCCTTCCCCACCGTCACCACATCATCCGCGCTGATACGATGGCTGTCGATCGCCCGATCCACTACATAGCCGGTCATCAGTTTGGTCAAACTCGCCGGATTACGCTGCTGATGCTCGTTGCCCGCAGTTAAGATTTGCCCGGTGGTGTAATCCATCAATACCCAGGAGCCAGCCTGAATAGCTGGCGGCTGTGGGGCAAAAGGTAAGTCGTCGGCCTGGGCGTTATGTACGCAAATCGCCAGCAAAGAAGCAGCAAACAAACGGCGTTTCAATGAAATATCCTCAATAGCAGCTAAAATCGCTGTCCTTTTTACGGAACTTCGCGTGTCGTTACCTGGTTAAATTGCAAAAAAATGTGACACAGATCAGTTTTAACGCGCTGTTTTTGCGAGGTTCTGCGGAACAGTGACGGGTTTTCCTTCGGTACACAGGGTGGGATGGTTTACCATAAGCAACATATTTACTGACAGGATGAGCAACTGGTGTCTGATTCCGCCGCAACGCCCACTTTTCTCTTTCACGATTATGAGACTTTCGGTACCAGCCCGGCGTTGGATCGCCCGGCGCAGTTCGCCGCGCTGCGTACTGATGCCGATTTTAATGTCATCGGCGAGCCGGAAGTTTTCTACTGTAAACCGGCAGATGATTACCTGCCGCAGCCCGAAGCAGTGCTGATCACCGGTATCACGCCGCAGATTGCGCGCGCCAAAGGCGAGAACGAGGCCGCGTTCGCCCGGCGTATTCACGATCTCTTTACCGTACCGAAAACCTGCGTACTCGGTTACAACAATGTGCGTTTTGACGACGAAGTCACGCGCAATATCTTTTATCGCAACTTTTACGATCCGTACGCCTGGAGCTGGCAGAACAACAACTCGCGCTGGGATCTGCTGGATGTGATGCGCGCCTGCTACGCCCTGCGCCCGGACGGTATCAACTGGCCGGAGAACGACGACGGCCTGCCGAGTTTTCGCCTTGAACATCTGACGAAAGCCAACGGTATCGAACACAGTAATGCCCACGATGCGATGGCCGATGTGTACGCCACCATTGCAATGGCGCAACTGGTTAAAGCAAAACAGCCAAAGCTGTTTGACTATCTCTATAGCCATCGCAACAAGCAGAAACTGGCGGCGCTGATCGATGTTCCGCAAATGAAGCCGCTGGTGCACGTTTCCGGCATGTTCGGCGCGTGGCGTGGCAATACCAGTTGGGTTGCGCCGCTGGCCTGGCACCCGGAGAACCGCAACGCGGTGATTATGGTGGATCTCGCGGGTGATATGTCGCCACTGCTGGAACTGGATGCCGATGCCCTGCGCGAGCGTCTGTATACGCCAAAAGCGGATCTCGGTGAGAGCGCGGCGGTGCCGGTGAAGCTGGTACATCTGAATAAATGCCCGGTGCTGGCGCAGGCCAATACGCTGCGCCAGCAGGATGCAGAGCGGCTGGGCATTAACCGCCAGCAGTGTCTTGATAACCTGCAGATTCTGCGTGACAACCCGCAGGTGCGGGAAAAAGTGCTGGCCATTTTTGCCGAGGCAGAACCCTTCGTGCCGTCAGAGAATGTTGATGCGCAGATCTACAACGGCTTTTTCAGCGATGCCGATCGCGCAGCGATGAAAATCCTGCTCGAAACCGAGCCGCGTAACCTGCCCGCTCTCGATATTACCTTTGCCGACGGGCGCATTGAAAAGCTGCTGTTTAACTACCGGGCGCGCAACTTCCCCGGCACGCTGGATGAAAACGAGCAACAACGCTGGTTGCAGCATCGCCGTAACGTCTTTACGCCGGAGTATTTGCAACAGTACGCCGAACAGATCCAGGCGCTGTTCCAGCAACACGACGGTAATAGTGAAAAGCAGGCTCTACTGAAGGCGCTGTGGCAGTACGCGGAAGAGATTGTCTGAGCACGAGTAGCCTGACCTTGAAGCATAAAAAAACCGGAGGCCTTGACCTCCGGTTTTTTGTCTCTGCGTAAAGCGATTTACGCGATGTCTTCGTACTGCGGCACCGGGTTGCGGAAGCTGCGGGTAACACAGGCCAGATAAACCAAGCCGATTGCGCCCCAGATGAGACCCAGAATCATTGAGCTCTGCTCAAGGTTGATCCACAGCGCCCCCACCGTCAGCGCACCGCATACCGGCAGAACCAGGTAGTTGAAGTGATCTTTCAGCGTTTTATTGCGTTTTTCACGGATCCAGAACTGCGAGATCACCGACAGATTCACAAAAGTGAATGCCACCAGCGCACCAAAGTTAATCAGCGCCGTTGCCGTGACCAGATCGAATTTAATCGCCAGCAGTGCAATCGCGCCGACCAGCAGAACGTTCCACGCTGGGGTACGCCATTTCGGATGTACATAGCCGAAGAAACGGGACGGGAACACGCCGTCGCGGCCCATTACGTACATCAGACGGGACACGCCCGCATGCGCGGCCATACCGGAAGCCAGAACGGTAACGCTGGAGAAGATCAGCACGCCCCACTGGAAGGTCTTACCGGCAACGTACAGCATGATTTCCGGCTGTGAAGCATCCGGATCTTTAAAGCGGGAGATATCCGGGAAGTAGAGTTGCAGGAAGTAAGATGCCGCAATAAACACTACGCCGCCAATCAGCGCGGTGAGGAAGATAGCACGCGGGATCACGCGTTCAGCATCTTTGGTCTCTTCAGACAGCGAGGAGATACCGTCAAAACCAAGGAACGAGAAACACAGGATGGTTGCGCCAGTGATCATCGGCACAACGTGCGCACCTTCAGACCAGAATGGACGGGAACTGACCAGCGTGCCCGCGCCTTCACCATGTGAAACGCCGTAAATGATCAGACCGACGATGACCGCGACGATGCCCATTTGCAGGATCACGATCAGGGTGTTGAAGTTCGCCACGGTCTTGATGCTGCGCAGGTTAGAGATGGTCATAAAAGCCACCAGAGCGACCACGAAGAGCCACGACGGTACGGACGGCACCAGCGCTTCGAAGTAAATTTTCGCCAGCAGGATGTTGATCATCGGCATGAACAGATAGTCCAGCAGCGATGACCAGCCGACCATAAAGCCGACAGCCGGAGAAATAGATTTCTGTGCGTAAGTGTACGCAGAGCCTGCGGACGGGAAGCGGCGCACCAGCTTACCGTAGCTCAACGCAGTAAAGAGGATGGCGACCAGCGCAAACGCATAAGCGGTTGCGACGTGACCATCGGTCAGGCCGGAGACGATACCGAATGTATCGAACAGCGTCATCGGCTGCATATAGGCAAGGCCCATCATTACAACCGGAATTAACGTAAGCGTCTTACGTAATTCCACGCGAGAGGTTTTTGGAGTAACGTTATGCGACATGGCTATCCCCCAGAACGGTGTATACCGCCGCAAAAGCAAAAAATTGCCCCATTTGTGTTCTTTCCTCAGCGACAACGACTGTCGGTTTTTAAATGTGTATCTATCCGGTACGAAGCCCGGCCTCTTTTATTGAATGACGTTTTTGCCCGCAAAAAAAATAACCGACGGATTAAGGTCGGTTACTCTCTATTTTTGCAGCGGCACATTTTGCACCAGATTGAGGCGCGATGACAATACAGTGCAAGCCAACTCACTGCATTGGTGCAATCAAACGACTGATTTTCAAGCGTTTGGCGAACTATTAATCATACGAATAGCATTTTTTGCACAAAAATCGTCACGACAACGGCATATTAAACGGATCGGGGTAGAGATATTCGAAGCCCAGCTCATTACAAATCCGGCTGCCATCAATCACTTTGCCCTTATCCTGAGACGTTGATTCGAGGAAATGCGGCGGCGCCAGTCCAAGCTGACGTGCCATCTGCGGATAAAAGCTTTCCCGAGAGGGATGAGACGGCGCGCAGAGATTGTAGATGTGCCCACCTTTGGGTGCCTGTAACAGCAGCGTAATAGCCGCAATAACATCTTCCAGATGCACCAGATTAACGCCATGCTGGCCGTCAGGCGCGGTTTTTCCGGCGAGGAATCGCCCCGGGTGACGCGCAGGCCCGACAAGCCCCGCCAGGCGCAGAATATCAACGGAAGTCCCCGGCAAATTGTGCAGCCAGTCTTCCAGTTCTTTCAGTACCCGCCCGCTGGGCGTCACCGGCTCGCGCGGCGTGCTCTCTTTCACGATGCCCGTTGCATCGCCATAGACAGATGTCGAACTGGTAAAGATGATGCGAGGAATACGATACGCCAGCGCGCTGTCGACGATTTCCTGCGTCGCCTGCAAATAGAACTCTTCGCCAGGCCCACTGCGCCGCGCGGGAAGCGTGATCACCAGTGCATCGACATTCATCAGCGCGTCGAGATCGTCCGTATCACATACCAGTTCCGGTTCGAGATTCAGCAAATAACTTTCGATACCGCACATGCGCGCGGCTTCCACGCCATCGGGGCGGGTTTTGCTGCCGGTCACCTGCCAGCCCCGCGCCATTAACGATAATGCCAGCGGCATGCCCAGCCATCCTAACCCGACAATTGCGACCTTTTTCATGCTTCCTCCCCTTCCTTTCCGGCACCTGACTCTTCAAGGCTACGCCAGCCAGCGACAACTGACAATTCATACAATGTATATGAAATGAATGAATGATTAAAAAAAGCCCTTGCGTTTGTCAGCTAAAGTGGTTTAGGTTAATCAACATTATGTGAATAAGCATTCATTGAGAATTTTATGACCCGCGTTCAATTTAAACACCACCATCATCACCATCATCCTGACTAGTCTTTCAGGCGATGTGTGCTGGAAGACGTTTGGATCTTCCAGTGGTGCATGAACGCAGAGAAAGCCCCCGGAAGATCTTCTTCCGGGGGCTTTTTTTTGAACCAAATTCAGCAGGATAAAGAGGACAACAGAATGTTAGATAATACGCGTTTACGCATAGCTATTCAGAAATCCGGCCGCCTGAGCGATGACTCTCGCGAACTTCTGGCCCGTTGCGGCATTAAGATCAACCTGCACACGCAGCGTCTGATCGCACTGGCGGAAAATATGCCGATCGATATTCTGCGCGTACGCGATGACGACATTCCGGGGCTTATCATGGACGGCGTCGTCGACCTGGGCATCATTGGCGAGAACGTGCTGGAAGAAGAGTTGCTGACTCGCCGCGCGCAGGGCGAAGATCCGCGTTACTTCACCCTGCGCCGTCTCGATTTCGGCGGTTGCCGCCTGTCGCTGGCCACGCCGGTGGATGAGTCCTGGGATGGCCCGGCAGCGCTGGATGGTAAACGCATCGCCACCTCTTACCCGCACCTGCTGAAACGCTATCTGGATCAGAAAGGCGTCTCTTTCAAATCCTGTCTGCTGAACGGTTCTGTTGAAGTTGCACCGCGCGCCGGTCTGGCCGACGCGATTTGCGACCTGGTATCAACCGGCGCCACGCTGGAAGCTAACGGTCTGCGCGAAGTTGAAGTGATTTACCGCTCGAAGGCGTGCCTTATCCAGCGCGACGGCGAGATGAGCGACGCCAAACAGCAACTGATCGATAAATTGCTGACCCGTATTCAGGGCGTTATTCAGGCCCGCGAATCGAAATACATCATGATGCACGCGCCAAGCGAGCGTCTGGAAGAAGTTGTCGCTCTGCTGCCGGGCGCTGAACGCCCGACCATTCTGCCGCTGGCGGGTGACCAGCAGCGCGTGGCGATGCACATGGTGAGCAGCGAAACCCTGTTCTGGGAAACGATGGAAAAACTGAAAGCGCTGGGCGCCAGCTCCATCCTGGTTCTGCCGATTGAGAAGATGATGGAGTAAGGCCATGAGTTTCAATACCGTAATTGACTGGAACAGTTGTAGCGAACAACAGCAACGCGACCTGCTGATGCGCCCGGCTATCTCAGCCTCGGAGAGCATTACCCGCACGGTAGTGGAAATCCTTGATAATGTCCGCGCGCGCGGCGATAACGCGCTGCGCGAATACAGTGCCAAATTCGACAAAACGCAGGTTGATGCGCTGAAGGTCACCGCTGACGAAATCCGCGAGGCCAGCGCCCGACTGAGTGACGAACTCAAGCAAGCGATGGCCGTGGCGGTGAAAAATATCGACACCTTCCACAATGCACAAAAATTGTCGACCGTGGATGTGGAAACGCTGCCTGGGGTGCGCTGCCAGCAGGTGACCCGCCCTATCGCCTCCGTCGGCCTCTATATTCCCGGCGGTTCGGCTCCGCTGTTCTCCACGGTGCTGATGCTGGCGACGCCAGCACGTATCGCCGGATGCCAGAAAGTGGTGCTCTGCTCGCCGCCGCCGATTGCCGATGAAATTCTCTATGCCGCGCAGCTGTGCGGCGTGCAGGAGATCTTTAAAGTCGGCGGCGCGCAGGCCATTGCGGCGCTGGCTTTCGGTACGGAATCCGTACCGAAAGTTGACAAGATCTTCGGGCCGGGCAACGCCTTTGTTACCGAAGCCAAACGCCAGGTGAGCCAGCGTCTCGATGGCGCGGCCATTGATATGCCGGCAGGCCCTTCCGAAGTGCTGGTGATTGCCGACAGCGGCGCAACGCCGGATTTCGTGGCCTCCGATCTGCTGTCTCAGGCGGAACACGGCCCCGACTCTCAGGTGATCCTGCTGACGCCGGACAGCAGCATGGCTTCCCGCGTTGCCGACGCCGTTGCGCGTCAACTGGCGGATCTGCCGCGCGCGGAAACCGCTCGCCAGGCGCTCTCTGCCAGCCGCCTGATTGTGGCGCGCGATCTGGCGCAGTGCGTGGCGATTTCCAATCTCTACGGCCCGGAGCACCTGATTATTCAGACCCGTGACGCCCGTTCGCTTGTCGATGGCATCACCAGCGCCGGTTCGGTGTTCCTCGGCGACTGGTCGCCAGAATCGGCTGGCGATTATGCTTCCGGCACCAACCACGTTCTGCCGACCTATGGCTATACCGCAACCTGCTCCAGCCTGGGGCTGGCAGATTTCCAGAAACGCATGACAGTGCAGGAACTTTCGCGCGACGGTTTTGCGCGGCTTGCCAGCACCATCGAAACGCTGGCGGCGGCTGAACGTCTGACCGCCCACAAAAACGCCGTCACCCTGCGCGTCAAGGCGCTGAAGGAGCAAGCATGAGCATTGAAGAACTGGCGCGTAAAAACGTACGCGAACTGACGCCTTACCAGTCTGCCCGCCGCCTGGGCGGCAAAGGGGATGTCTGGCTGAACGCCAACGAGTTCCCGACAGCGGTGCAATATGAACTTACGCAACAGACGCTGAACCGCTATCCGGAGTGCCAGCCGAAAGCGGTTATCGAAAATTATGCGCAGTATGCCGGGGTGAAACCGGAGCAGGTGCTGGTCAGCCGTGGCGCAGATGAAGGCATCGAACTGCTGATCCGCGCCTTCTGCGAACCAGGCCAGGATGCGGTTCTGTTCTGCCCGCCGACTTACGGCATGTACAGCGTCAGCGCCGAAACGCTGGGTGTCGAGTACCGAACCGTGCAGGCGCTGGCAGACTGGCAGCTCGATTTACCGGCTATCGCCGACAAACTGGACGGCGTGAAAGTGGTCTATGTTTGCAGCCCGAACAACCCGACCGGACAGATTATTAAGCCGCAAGATATGCGCGTCTTGCTGGAAATGACGCGCGGTAAAGCCCTTGTGGTAGCCGATGAAGCCTATATTGAATTCTGCCCGCAGGCGACGCTGGCCGGTTGGCTAGCAGAATATCCGCATCTGGTGGTGCTGCGCACGCTGTCGAAAGCCTTTGCGCTGGCGGGTCTGCGCTGTGGTTTCACGCTTGCCAATGAAGAGGTGATTGCCCTGCTGCTGAAAGTGATCGCCCCTTACCCGCTCTCCACGCCGGTGGCCGACATCGCCGCGCAGGCGCTCAGCCCGCTAGGCATTGTGGCCATGCGTGAACGTGTGGCACAGATCCTCGCGGAACGCCAGTATCTGGTTAGCGCATTAAAGAATATTCCGTGCGTTGAGCAGGTGTTCGACTCGGAAACGAACTATATTCTCGTGCGCCTGACAGCCTCCAGTGCGGTGTTTAAATCTTTGTGGGATCAGGGCATTATCCTGAGAGACCAGAACAAACAACCTTCTTTAAGCGGCTGCCTGCGTATCACCATCGGCACCCGCGCAGAGAGCCAGCGCGTCATCGACGCCTTACGTGCGGAGCAAGTATGAGCCAGAAGTACCTGTTTATTGACCGTGACGGAACATTGATTTCCGAGCCGCCAAGTGACTTTCAGGTCGACAGATTCGACAAACTGGCCTTTGAGCCAGAGGTGATCCCGGTGCTACTGAAGCTGCAAAAAGCGGGCTACCAGCTGGTGATGATCACCAATCAGGATGGTCTGGGCACCAGCAGCTTCCCACAGGCCGATTTCGATGGTCCGCATAACCTGATGATGCAGATCTTCACCTCGCAAGGGGTGAATTTTGAAGAGGTGCTGATCTGCCCGCATTTCCCTGACGATGGCTGTGACTGCCGCAAACCGAAGGTGAAAATGGTGGAGCGCTGGCTGGCAGAACAGGCGCTGGATCGCGCCAACAGCTATGTGATTGGCGACCGCGCAACCGATATCGAACTGGCGGACAACATGGGGATCGGCGGTCTGCGCTATCACCGCGAGACGCTGAACTGGGCGATGATCGGTGAGCAACTGACGCGCCGCGATCGTTATGCTCACGTCGAACGCACCACTAAAGAGACGCAGATTGATGTCAAAGTGTGGCTGGATCGCGAAGGCGGCAGCAAAATTCACACTGGCGTCGGTTTCTTCGATCACATGCTGGATCAGATCGCCACCCACGGCGGTTTCCGCATGGAGATCACCGTTAAAGGCGATCTCTATATTGACGATCACCACACGGTGGAAGATACCGGCCTGGCGCTGGGCGAAGCGCTGAAACTGGCGCTGGGCGACAAGCGCGGCATCAACCGTTTTGGCTTTGTACTGCCAATGGATGAGTGTCTGGCACGCTGCGCCATGGATATCTCTGGCCGTCCGCACCTGGAATATAAAGCCGAGTTCACCTATCAGCGCGTGGGTGATTTGAGCACCGAAATGGTCGAGCACTTCTTCCGTTCGCTCTCCTACACCATGGCGCTGACTCTGCATCTGAAGACCAAAGGCAAAAACGACCATCACCGTGTGGAAAGCCTGTTTAAAGCCTTCGGCCGCACGTTGCGTCAGGCAATTCGCGTGGAAGGCGATACCCTTCCCTCCTCAAAAGGAGTGCTGTAATGAATGTGGTGATCCTTGATACCGGCTGCGCCAACCTGAATTCGGTGAAATCCGCCATCGCCCGTCACGGTTATGAACCGCTGGTGAGCCGCGACCCGGATGTGGTGCTGCGCGCCGACAAACTGTTTCTTCCCGGCGTTGGTACCGCGCAGGCGGCGATGGACCAATTGCGCGAACGCGAACTTATCGATCTGGTGAAAGCCTGTACCCAACCGGTGCTCGGCATCTGTCTTGGCATGCAGTTGCTGGGCCGTTTTAGCGAGGAGAATAAGGGCGTCGATTTATTGGGTATCATCGACCAGGATGTGCCGAAAATGAAAGATGTCGGCCTGCCGCTGCCGCATATGGGCTGGAACCAGGTCTATCCGAAAGCGGGCAACCGCCTGTTCCAGGGCATTGACGATGGCGCGTACTTCTACTTTGTTCACAGCTATGCGATGCCGGTCAATGAGAACACCATTGCCCAGTGCCAGTACGGTGAAGCGTTCACCGCCGCCGTGCAAAAAGATAACTTTTATGGCGTGCAGTTTCACCCGGAACGCTCGGGGCGCGCGGGTGCGCAACTGTTGAAAAACTTCCTGGAGATGTGATGATTATTCCCGCTTTAGATTTAATCGACGGCACGGTGGTGCGTCTCCATCAGGGCGATTATGCGCAGCAGCGTGACTACGGCAACGATCCGCTACCGCGTTTGCAGGATTATGCTGCACAAGGTGCCGAAGTTCTGCACCTGGTGGATTTAACCGGGGCGAAAGATCCGGCTAAGCGCCAGATCCCGCTGCTGAAAACGCTGGTCGCCGGAGTGAATGTTCCGGTGCAGGTCGGCGGCGGTGTGCGCAGCGAAGAAGATGTTGCGGCCCTGCTTGACGCGGGCATGGCGCGGGTGGTGATTGGTTCTACCGCCGTCAAATCCCCGGAAGTAGTAAAAGGCTGGTTCACCCGGTTTGGTGCGGACCGACTGGTGCTGGCGCTGGATGTGCGTATTGATAAACAGGGTACGAAACAGGTGGCCATCAGCGGCTGGCAGGAGAACTCCGGCGTTACGCTGGAGACGCTGGTGGAAACCTACCTCGCTGTGGGCCTGAAACATGTGCTGTGCACGGATATTTCCCGCGACGGTACGCTGGCCGGTTCCAATGTTTCGCTGTACGAAGAGATTTGCGCGCGCTGGCCGCAGGTGGCGTTCCAGTCTTCAGGCGGTATTGGCGATATAAATGATATTGCCGCCCTGCGCGGTACCGGTGTACGCGGCGTGATTGTCGGACGTGCGCTGCTGGAAGGTAAATTCACTGTGAAGGAGGCCATTCAATGCTGGCAAAACGGATAATCCCTTGTCTCGACGTGCGTGATGGTCAGGTGGTGAAAGGCGTGCAGTTTCGCAATCACGAAATTATTGGCGATATTGTTCCGCTGGCGAAACGCTATGCCGAAGAAGGTGCAGACGAGCTGGTGTTTTATGACATCACCGCCTCCAGCGATGGTCGTGTTGTGGATAAAAGTTGGGTTGCGCGCGTCGCGGAAGTGATTGATATCCCCTTCTGCGTGGCAGGCGGTATTAAATCTGCCGATGATGCCGCAAAAATTCTCTCATTCGGTGCGGATAAAATCTCCATCAACTCTCCGGCGCTGGCCGCTCCTGAGTTGATCACCCGACTGGCTGACCGCTTTGGCGTGCAGTGTATTGTGGTAGGTATTGATACCTGGTTTGATGCCGCTACCGGTAAATACCACGTAAACCAGTATACCGGCGATGAAAGCCGTACCCGTGTGACAAAATGGGAAACGCTGGACTGGGTGCAGGAAGTGCAGAAGCGTGGCGCCGGGGAAATCGTGCTGAATATGATGAACCAGGATGGCGTGCGCAACGGTTACGATCTTGAGCAGTTGAAAAAAGTGCGTGCGGTGTGCCATGTTCCGCTGATTGCTTCCGGCGGTGCAGGCACCATGGAACACTTTCTGGAAGCGTTCCGCGATGCGGATGTTGACGGTGCGCTGGCCGCTTCTGTCTTCCACAAACAGATTATTAATATTGGTGAATTAAAAACGTACCTGGCAGGCCAGGGCGTGGAGATTAGGGTATGTTAACAGAGCAACAACTGGCCCAACTGGACTGGGAAAAAACCGACGGACTGCTGCCCGCCGTGGTGCAACATGCGGTTTCCGGCGAAGTGCTGATGCTGGGTTATATGAATAAAGAGGCGCTGGCGAAGACGCTGGAAAGCGGTAAAGTGACCTTTTTCTCCCGCACCAAAGGGCGTTTGTGGACCAAAGGGGAAACCTCTGGCCACTTCCTTAATCTGGTTAATATTGCCCCGGACTGTGACAACGATACCCTGCTGGTGCTGGTGAACCCGATCGGGCCAACCTGCCACACCGGCACCTCAAGCTGCTTTGGCGATAATAGCCATCAGTGGTTGTTCCTGTATCAACTTGAAGAGCTGCTGGCATCGCGTAAAACCGCCGATCCGGCAAGTTCCTATACAGCCAGACTGTATGCCAGCGGCACCAAGCGTATCGCGCAAAAAGTCGGGGAAGAAGGTGTGGAAACAGCGCTGGCCGCGACCGTACACGACCGCGAAGAGCTGACGAATGAAGCCTCTGACCTGATGTATCACCTGCTGGTGCTGTTGCAGGATCAGCAACTGGATCTGACCACCGTGATTGAGAACCTGCGCAAGCGGCATCAGTAAGGCGTAAAAAAACCGGGCAACGCCCGGTTTTTTATTTACGCGTTTGACTGATGATTCCTGAAGGCGTTACGCACCAGTACGTAGCCTGAACCAATAATAACTCCCAGTAAAACCGCCAGTATCAGTGTCAAGGCGCGCTTAGGGCTGTCACGATGGATCGATAGCGTGGGTTTCATAACATAGCGATAACCGTGAACACTTTCCGGTTTCACCTTAATTGTCTGAATATTCAAAAGGTTTTGACGAACCTTGTAATAATCATCGGAGAATAGCAAAGGGCGGGATGATTCATTTTTGATCATTGATTCCAGCGCTGAGCTCCCAAGCAAGAACAACGTATCCTGCGACACGTTTTGCGCCTGCCGCACCTGCGGAGACTGCACTTCTGCCTCTTTTGCAACAGAAAGCGCCTGCGCAATCTGTTTAATGCGCAGATCTTTTTGTTCCTGCGCCACTTTTTCCTGCGCTGCGAGTGTTTCAACCAAATCGGCTGAACGGGATTTGATGCTGGTGTTTAAATCATCGATCAGCTCTTTGGCGATCTGTTGATCTACTTTTTCAATATATTGCGCCAGTTTTTGCTGAGCTTCTCTGGCCGTCGGGCCCTGATAGGTAAGTTTGAGAGGTAGCGGTTGCCCCTGCACCGCAGGGTCAATGGTCAGTTTCTCGGGTTTTTCCTGGTTATACAGTGTTTCAGCTAAAGCAGAAAAAGCAGAATTAAAACGCCCAATTACAAGCTGCTGAATGTCAGCAATCTCGTACTTGCCATCATTGTTCAGCACACTCATTGCGTTTGTATAGCTGGCAATCTGCCCGGCATCAGGCGAACTGATAACAGCGACGGAAGTCCATTTCTCCTTGGCAACGCTTAAATAAGCGACAGCAATAACCAGACACAACAGAACAAATAATCCAACGAGCCATTTTCCACGCCAGATTTGCAAGAAAAGGTCAATTAAATCAACATTTTCCTGATTATTGCCTCGGCTGGCTGGGAAGCCATTTTTTTCGTACGTCATAGCAACCTTAAATGAGAAGCGCATAAGAGAAATAGTATAGAGCGCGAGTTTAACCATTCATGCTTTTTTTTCTATAGGATTACATGTAAATGTGTTTTGCTGTTTATTATTTCACCTTATTCTGATGTCTATAACTTATAGCGATTAGCCTGTCAGCATCATACAATATGCGAATTGTATTAGATGTCATAAAGGATGAGAGATGAAATTTCTGGTTACCGGCGCGGCCGGCTTTATCGGCTTCCACGTCAGCGAGCGCCTTTTGCAGGCAGGCCACCAGGTTGTAGGGATTGATAATCTCAATGATTATTACGATGTGAGTCTGAAACAGGCGCGCCTGGATCTGCTGGCCTCGCCCGGCTTCAGCTTCCACAAGATTGACCTCGCCGACCGTGAGAATATGGCGCAGTTGTTTGCGACGGAGAAATTCGACCGGGTGATCCATCTGGCGGCGCAGGCTGGCGTACGCTATTCGCTGGAAAATCCGCATGTTTATGCCGAATCAAATCTCATTGGGCATCTGAACGTACTGGAAGGTTGCCGCCACAATAAAGTACAGCACTTGCTCTATGCCTCCTCCAGTTCTGTTTATGGCCTGAACCGTAAAATGCCGTTCTCCACAGATGATTCCGTTGATCATCCGGTTTCGCTGTATGCGGCAACCAAAAAAGCTAACGAGTTGATGTCCCACACCTACTCTCACCTGTACGGATTACCGACTACCGGTTTGCGTTTCTTCACCGTTTATGGCCCGTGGGGCCGCCCGGACATGGCGCTGTTTAAATTCACCAAAGCGATGCTGGAAGGCAAAAGCATCGACGTTTATAACTACGGCAAGATGAAGCGCGACTTCACCTATATCGACGATATCGTTGAAGCGATTGTCCGTATGCAGGAGGTCATTCCGCAGGCCAATCCGGCCTGGACGGTTGAAACCGGCACGCCAGCCAGCAGCTCTGCGCCTTACCACGTCTATAACATCGGCAATAGCTCACCGGTGGAGTTGATGGATTACATTACGGCGCTGGAAGAGGCGCTGGGCATTGAAGCACAGAAAAACATGCTGCCGATTCAACCGGGCGATGTGCTGGAGACCAGCGCAGATACTCAACCACTGTACGAAACGATCGGTTTCAAACCGCAAACCTCGGTTAAAGAAGGGGTGAAACGCTTTGTTGAGTGGTACAGAGACTTTTATAAGGTATAAAAAAACGGCCCTTATGGGCCGTTTTCATTTTTCGTCTTTAGTCGTTACCGAATAAATCACGGGTATAGACTTTATCCGCAACATCAGACAGTTCTTCCGCCATACGGTTGGAGATAATCACGTCAGCTTCCTGCTTAAACGCCTCCAGGTCGCGCACTACGCGGGAATGGAAGAATTCATCCTCCTGCATCACCGGTTCATAAATGATAACCTGCACGCCCTTCGCTTTAATGCGTTTCATGATGCCCTGAATGGACGACGCGCGGAAGTTATCGGAACCGCTCTTCATGATCAGGCGGTAAACGCCGACCACTTTCGGTTTACGCGAAAGAATGGAATCGGCGATAAAGTCTTTACGCGTGCGGTTAGCATCAACGATGGCCGAAATAATGTTGTTCGGCACTGACTGGTAATTTGCCAGCAGCTGTTTGGTGTCTTTCGGCAGACAGTAGCCGCCGTAACCAAATGACGGGTTGTTGTAGTGGTTGCCGATGCGCGGATCGAGACAAACGCCTTCAATAATCTGGCGGCTGTTCAGCCCCAGGCTTTCCGCGTAGCTGTCCAGCTCGTTGAAGTAAGCAACACGCATCGCCAGATAGGTGTTGGCGAACAGTTTGATCGCTTCGGCTTCCGTAGAGTCGGTAAACAGCACGCGAATATCTTTTTTAATCGCCCCTTCCTGCAACAGCGCGGCAAAACGCTCAGCACGTTCAGAACGCTCGCCGATGACGATACGTGACGGATGCAGGTTATCGTACAGCGCTTTCCCTTCACGCAGGAATTCTGGTGAGAAAATGATGTTATCCACGCCGAATTTTTCGCGGATCGACTGGGTAAAGCCCACCGGAATGGTGGATTTGATAATCATCACCGCCTGCGGGTTAATTTCCAGCACATCGCGGATCACCGATTCCACGCTGCTGGTATTGAAGTAGTTGGTTTTCGGGTCGTAATCCGTTGGGGTGGCGATAATCACAAAGTCGGCGCCGCGATAGGCTTCCTGCTTGTCCGTGGTGGCACGGAAATTCAGTGGCTTATTCTGCAAATACTCCTGGATTTCCTTATCAACGATGGGAGAAATCTTCTGGTTAAGCATATCAACTTTGGATTGCACGATATCCAGCGCGACGACCTCATGGTTCTGCGCGATCAGAATCCCGTTTGATAGCCCAACGTAACCTGTTCCGGAGATTGTTATTTTCATTCGATAAGCAACTTTTGTGAGTGTATGAAACCGGAGATGACGAGCCTGTCGCCACCCACTTAATATCAATAACTGTTGGGGTTTTTACCTCTTCTGTTGAGGGGCTGTCAAGGCGACAACCAACCTGTAACAGCGGCGTTGATGCGAAGTTTAATGTCGAAATGTCAACAAATTAAAGACGAGTGCCCTGAAAAGCCGCACTACGGCCGAAAAAAAACCCGGTTACACTAACCGGGCTTACATTCATCAAACGAATGATTTCAGATTAATCCAGCCACTCGGTGTGGAAGACGCCATCTTTGTCAGTACGTTTATAGGTATGCGCACCAAAGTAGTCGCGCTGGGCCTGGATCAGGTTCGCTGGCAGCACGGCAGAACGGTAGCTGTCGTAATAGGCCACTGCGGCAGAGAAAGTAGGTACCGGAATACCGTTCTGCACAGCGTAAGCCACGACATCACGCAGCGCCTGCTGGTAATCATCAGCAATTTTCTTGAAATACGGTGCCAGCAACAGGTTGGCGATTGCCGGTGTTTCTGCGTAAGCGTCAGTGATTTTCTGCAGGAACTGCGCACGAATGATGCAGCCCGCGCGGAAAATCTTCGCGATTTCACCGTAGTTCAGATCCCAGTTGTGCTCGTCAGAAGCGGCACGCAGCTGCGAGAAGCCCTGAGCGTAAGAGACGATTTTACCCAGATAGAGCGCGCGGCGCACTTTCTCGATAAATTCCGCTTTATCGCCAGCCGGTTTGGCTTGCGGGCCGGAAAGCACTTTAGACGCCGCAACACGTTGCTCTTTCAGCGAGGAGATGTAGCGCGCGAAAACGGATTCGGTGATCAGCGACAGCGGCTCGCCGAGATCCAGGGAGCTCTGGCTGGTCCATTTACCGGTACCTTTGTTTGCCGCTTCATCCAGGATCACATCGACCAGGTATTTACCCTCTTCATCTTTCTTGGTGAAGATATCTTTGGTGATGTCGATCAGGTAGCTGCTCAGCTCGCCGGCATTCCACTCGCTGAAGGTTTTCGCCAGCTCTTCGTTAGAGAGGTTCAGACCACCTTTCAGCAGCGCGTAAGCTTCCGCGATCAACTGCATGTCACCGTATTCGATGCCGTTGTGCACCATTTTCACGTAGTGACCCGCACCATCCGGACCGATGTAAGTAACGCACGGCTCGCCATCTTCAGCCACAGCAGCGATTTTCGTCAGGATCGGCGCAACCAGTTCATACGCTTCTTTCTGACCGCCAGGCATGATTGACGGGCCTTTCAACGCGCCCTCTTCACCGCCGGAAACACCGGTACCGATGAAGTTAAAACCTTCGGCAGAAAGTTCGCGGTTACGACGGATGGTGTCCTGGAAGAAGGTGTTACCGCCATCAATGATGATGTCGCCTTTATCCAGGTACGGTTTCAGGGATTCAATCGCCTTGTCAGTACCCTCGCCGGCTTTCACCATCAGCAGGATGCGGCGCGGGGTTTCCAGGGATTCGACAAATTCTTGCACGGTGTAGTAAGGAACCAGCTTTTTGCCCGGGTTTTCGGCAATCACTTCTTCGGTTTTTTCGCGGGAGCGGTTGAACACGGAAACGGTGTAGCCACGGCTCTCAATGTTGAGCGCAAGGTTGCGCCCCATCACTGCCATACCCACAACGCCGATTTGTTGCTTGGACATTACATACTCCTGTCAGGTTAGAGCACCCGGCCGGTCTGTCTTCGACCGGGATAAGTAAAAACAATGTTAACTCAGGAACTCATCGAGCTGGTAGCAATAGATGCCACCACAAACATTTGGATGGTCTGAAAGCGCTAATAAGCACCATCCCGACGAAGAACGACCTTTACTGTCTTAAAAAGAATGGCGATATCATTCCACAAGGACCAGTTTTTTACATACCATGAATCAAAATAAACACGTGTTTCGTAATCAACGTCGTTACGACCGCTGACTTGCCATAAACCGGTCATTCCAGGTTTTGCCATCAGATAGTAGTCAACGTCCAGTTCGTAACGTTCTAATTCCTCAGTTACAATCGGCCGCGGTCCGACCAGGCTCATTTCTCCTTTCAGGACATTAAAGAGCTGTGGTAGCTCATCAAGGCTGGTTTTACGGATAAAATGACCAACACGGGTGATTCGCGGATCGTTTTTAAGTTTAAAATCTTTTTCCCATTCCTCACGCGCTTGCGGGTCCGAATCCAGCAAATTCTGTAAGACTTCTTGTGAATTCATTACCATAGAGCGGAATTTATAGCATGGGAATAACTTACCGTGACGCCCAACACGCTGGTGCCCATAGATTGCAGGCCCCCCATCACGCGTAACTTTGTACCACAGATATAAAAGGAGCGGCGATGCGACAATAAGGATGATCAATGTACAGACAATGTCAAAAGTACGTTTCAGGAAACGCGATGTACGTTTTGCAAGGTTATTATTGATACGCAGCAACATCACTTCGTGGCTGAAAATAAAAGACATATCCGTATTGTAAAGCGGTAGCCCTCTCAGTGAAGGAATAACAGTAACAGAGCGACATTGGTGTTTGGATAGTTCCCTTAACCAACCCAGTGTTTTGTCGATTTCATCCACATCAAAAGCAATAATAAAATGAATATGCTTAATATCGGCGCTCTGCCAGATATCATTCGCATCTTTTATTATTGGGCAATCCAAAAGATGAGTTTCGGAGCTTTCCTCGTCAAAAAAAGCGCACACCTCAAAGCCCAACATTTCCTCACTCTGCAGAGCGTAATAGGCTTCACGGGCATTTTTGCCGCTGCCCAAAATGATGGTTTTCTTTCTCCAGATGCCAAATTTATTGAGCAGAAATTTTGTAGAAAAGCGGAAAAACGGGACAAGAAAAAGCGCCAGACTCCAGCAAAAAACCCAAACAAAACGAGAGAATTGCCATTTCGTAAACGCGATTAATGCCAGATCAAAAATGGCGAATATCACGATAGTGCGCAATATTTCTTTTAATTCATACCAGAAAGGCTTCCGGTAAGAGTAATGTCGGAGCCTGATCAAAAACCAGGCAACGCAGGTTAACGATAAAATAAAGTGCGAAACAATACGGAACTGAAATTGCTCCTTTGGAATAAAGCGCTGTAGGTCATCAAAAAGAAAATAAACCAGAGCGAGAGAAAAAACTAATGAAAGATTGAAAAATATAAAGTCTGACAGCGCAAGAAAAAACTGGCACAAGAAAGGCTTGTAATTATTCCGCACATCCTTAAGCTCCATGTTTTCTCACCATGCTCTTTGAATGAAAAATTGGTATATATTCATCATCAGAACTTTTCCTTAATTGCAGTAAGTGTCATTCTGACCAATTCATCAGCTTTATCTGAAGTTGTGGACTCAGCATAGCAGCGAAGCTCTGGTGCGTTGCCGGACGGACGCAGATGAATAATATCAAGATTATCCAGTCGCAATCTCACACCGTCCGTCATATCCATTCCTGCCACGCTCATGTTATGGAACCCGAAATCTTTAATAACGGAATTCGCATCTGCAACTACTTTTGCCAGCAGAGCTGTGCTGCGGCTTGCAGCAAACTCCTGAAGCCGGTCTGAAGAAGTGTAACGTGCAGGCAGTGCTTGTACTTGTGCACTGATTTTTTTCTGCTGGCTGGAAACCAGCAGCGTCACCGCTGGTAGTAAGGCATCACGCGTAGGTAGTGCTTTGAGCGTACGCCCATACTTATGAATATTACTGGCCAGCATATAACCGCCATTCGCTTCGAAACCAGCGACATTTTCGAATTTATTAAGCAACGATTCCAACGCAGCAATAACATACGGCGAACCAATTTTCGTTAGAACTACCTCAGGAATTAATCCACTTGCCGCGATAATGCTATTACAGCTTACTGGTACAGCTGCAGCAGTGACACCAAGGTGAGCAGAACATAGCAGCCCAAGGATATCGCCTCGCAGCCATTGTCCGTTTTCGTCACTTAGCAAAGGACGATCCCCATCTCCATCCGTTGAAAAGACAGCGTCAAGATCAAACTCACGCAACCATTCCTTTGCGCGCTGCCGATCTTCCGCCGAAACCGCTTCTGTATCGATAGGAACAAACGAATCACTGCGTCCTAAACTGACAACATCGGCTCCAAGTGTAGAGAAAATCTGGGGATAAATATCTCTGCCAGCACTTGAGTGCTCATAGATGCCAATTCGCAAACCGGTTAATGCATTTTTTGGGAAAAAGGAAGTATAGCGTTCGACATATTTTTCGCTGGCGACCGGGCAAACATTCAATGCCGGAAGCATTACGGGCATGCTGAATGGTATCTCTTCCGCCAGTATCGCCACTTCGTCAGCTTTAGTGATTTCGCCGTTTGGATGATAGAATTTTAAACCATTCCGATCGAAAGGAATGTGACTCCCCGTGATCATTATTGCCGGAATTTTCTCTTCAAGGGCATAGTAAGCCAAGCCTGGTGTGGGTATGACCCCACAATACAACGGCTTAAATCCCATAAATGCAATAACCGCTGCACACGCCCTTGCCATATCATAGCTACTGGGGCGATTGTCAATTCCGATGGCAACAGTGTTGAAAGAGTAATTAGCAGCACTAACCTTCAGAAAATTAGCAGTAAAAGCACCACAAACTTCTGGACAGAAATCTGTTACCAAACCTCTGGCACCACTGGTACCAAAATTGATATTTGAATTTTTAATTACGACATTGCTTAAATAATCTGACATTCTATTTCTTCTCTGAAACAAAATTTCCAACACGAATAATATCGTCTTCGCTTAAATTCTTTCCTGACTGAATTTCTATTATTTCCAGGGGAATTAAGCCAGGATTTGCCAGTACATGGGTTACACCTGCTGGAATAAATGTTGACTGATTTTCTTCAACATAATATTCGCGATCGTTAAGGATGACTTTTGCCCGTCCGGAAACGACAGTCCAGTGCTCAGCCCTGTGATGGTGGATCTGCGCGGTCAGCTGTTTCTCAGGACGAACTACGACTTTGCGGACCAAATATTCCTGTCCCTGTACAAGAGTACGGACGCTTCCCCATGGACGAAAGATTTCACGATGATCGCGATGCTCCGTACGACGCGCCGATTTCAAATGCTCTACGACTTTTTTGACGTTCTGTACGTGGTTTTTATCAGCAATCAAGATGGCATCGCAGGTCTGTACTACCACAGTATTTTGTAAACCGAGGGTAGCGACTAAAGCATCTTCGGCATGCACATAGGTGTCACGACAATCAAACTGAACGACATCACCGCGTTGAACGTTTCCATCCTCATCTTTTTGCGAGATATCCCAGAGTGATGACCACGAACCGACATCTGACCAACCTGCATCCATTGGAACGACGATAGCGTGTTCAGTATGCTCCATGACAGCATAGTCAATCGATTCAGCAGGGCATTGCGAAAAGGCTTGCTCATCGATACGAACAAAATCCAGGTCGCGATCGGTATGCTTCACGGCAGCTTCACAGCATGCATAAATATCTGGTCTATATCGTTTTAACTCATCAAGATAGCTTTTTGCTTTAAACATAAACATGCCGCTATTCCAGTAATACTCACCGCTGGAAATATAGTTGCAAGCGACATCATAGTCAGGTTTTTCCACAAACTCGGCCACAACAAAAGCATCATTACCCTGAGCCTGACCACGGCGAATATAGCCATAGCCCGTTTCAGGATGAGAAGGAACAATACCAAATGTCACTAATTTATCTTGCTCAGCGTGAGGGACCGCGTGCATCACTGAAGAGACAAAAGCGCCCTCATTCTGGATAATATGATCAGCGGCAAGCACAAGCATTATCGGCTCAACATCTTTATCAATATTTTTTAAAATAGTGAATGCAGCTAATGCTATCGCAGGTGCGGTATTCCGACCTACTGGTTCCAGAATAATATTGTCTGCAAGTTTATCAATAGTGCGTAACTGCTCTGCGACCAAAAACCTGTGTTCATTATTGCATATGACAACCGGCGAATAAGTCTTTAATTCTTTCAGCCGTTGCACAGTATGCTGCAACATGGTCATGTTGCCCTCAACTTCCAGGAATTGTTTTGGATACATTTCTCGTGAAAGCGGCCATAAACGACTACCACTGCCACCAGCCATGATCACAGGCATTATCTTGTTCATATCATTACCAATATTAACGAATTATCTGTCGAGAATTGCAAAACTCGGTCCATTTTGAGTCGACATAAATATTAAATTCACGCTCGAATCTTTCTTGCGAAAATCGTTCAGCGTTCTTTCGGCACGATTCAGGGGTGAACAGGCCTATGTTATTTTCGAAGACTTGAATGGCATCAATAATAGATTTCGAAGTTTGTTGCGAAAAAAATACGCCTGTTGGCTCGTTGCAACCCATGGGAATCACCGTCTCCAGCGCACCACCTTTACCGAAAGCAATAACAGGAGTTCCACATGCCTGCGCTTCTACCGGAATGATGCCGAAATCTTCTTCTGCTGCGAAAACGAAGGCTTTGGCTTTTTCCATATGTTGCTTAAGAACGTCGAAGGGTTGATATCCCATAATTGTCACATTCGAAGCTGCACTTTTTTTAATTTTTTCAAACTCAGGACCATCACCAATAACAATAAGCTTTTTATCAGGCATTGCATTGAAAGCTTCAACAATCAGGCCAATACGCTTATACGGCACCATCCGTGAAGCAGTTAAGTAAAAATCTGACTTTTCAGTTCCGACTTTAAATTTTTCAACCGCGACAGGTGGATATATGACATCTGCGTCTCGCCCATACACCTTTTTAATTCTGCGGGCAATGTACTGAGAGTTTGCCACAAAATGATCGACACCATTTGCAGTACGGCAATCCCAGATACGCATTTTGTGCAAAACCCATTTTGCCAGCCACCCCTTCAGCCCATTATTCAATCCTGATTCACGTAGATATTGATGCTGTAAATCCCAGGCATAGCGTATCGGTGAATGGACATAACTTATATGTAACTGATCCGGACCTGTAATCACGCCTTTCGCTACCGCATGCGCACTTGAAATAACGATATCAGCAGCGGAAACATCGAGTTGCTCAATAGCCAAGGGCATCAATGGCAAGTATTTTTGATAAAGCCTTTTAGCTTTCGGCAGCTTTTGAATAAATGTGGTTGTTGCTATTTTCCCATGGAAAAAAGAGCGCTGTTCATCGGTTAAAAAATCAACCACAGAGAATAGCTCAGCATCTGGATAAACGTTAAGAATCGCGGCAGAAACTTGTTCTGAACCAGCGTATGAAAGTAGCCACTCATGAACAAGTGAAATCTTCGTTTCCGTAATATTCATCTTATATCTCTTCAAAGACTTTAGAAATTTTTCTGGCCACTTCTTCCCAACTGAACAATTTAGCCTGCGCAAAACCTTTATCAATCATCATGGCTCGAGTTTCTGTGTTATTCACGATTTCATTTATTGCAGCCGTAATTTGTTCGACGGATTCAGGATCCACTAACAGTGCTGCATCACCTGCAACTTCAGGTAAAGAGGTAACAGTTGATGTTACAACAGGCACACCGCAAGCCATCGCCTCAATCACTGGCAAGCCAAACCCCTCATACAGCGATGGGAAAATAAGCGCAAGTGAACCGCGGTATAAACCAGGCAAGTCATCTTCCAATATAAAACCTGTAAAAATAACCCGTTCCTTACATCCGACTTCGTCAATAAGTGCTAAAAGTTCGTTAGTGGGTTTACCGGTTAGAACTAATTTAATTGTCGGATCGATATCAGACCGGGCAAACGAATGAATAATTCTTTTTTCATTTTTATGTGTTTTACGGTTACTAACGCACAACAAATATTCATAACCCGGTTTATAGGGAGTGACACTGGCGTTAAAATTTTTGGAAACCCCGTTCCCAACATTAATTATTTTATCTTTAGCAACACCAGACCATTCAGCGATACGATTGCGGGAGAAATCAGAAACGGTAAATATGTATTCAGCGCGACGACAGCCATGTTTTATGACATATTCATAAAAAAAATCTTTTGTTCGCGATGCATTATCATCAATGTCAATATGATTTAAATCATGAATGGTAAAAATATAGTTACAGGCACAAAACAAGGGTGGAATATATCCGGGAAAGAAAATCACATCTTTTTTATTTACTGATAATGATTTAAATGCCGTAACAATTGTTGCTAATGGCGATGCACAATTTTTATAGAACTCCCGGCTATCTATTTTTTTTAAATAGTGTGTCAACTCAAAGGTAAAACGGCCAATCCCCCCTTTACCCAGCCAACTACTATCCATTATGATTTTTTTCATAATATCCTTTATGTAATTTTAACCCAGGCAATAAAGCCAGAACACACCAAAAGAACAGCGAGAACGTGGATGAAGATGGCGCCGAACTCAGTGCTGAAGCAATAAAATACGCCATTGCCATAACCATATAAGGACGCAGCGGATGGATTTTTTCACTAACCAATTGCCGGGAGAATCCATAAATAAATTGAGTGCTAATATATATCAGGTTTAGTATCAATCCCAGGATACCCGTCTCTAAGGCCATCCAAAAAAAATAATTGTCCGTATTAATACGCTTATCATCCTGCGCGATCAAATTACCTGATCCTTGAGTACCCAGACCAACCCCCATCGGATTATCTGCCAGATATGCCATCGATTTTGCTGCCATATCAAAACGCCCCTGAGTAGATCCTTTCGACGTAGCAGATGAATCCGTAAACCTGCCGACAAGGAGATCAGTATATTTATCCAGATAATCAGTTTGGAGGGCAATAACCGGAATCATTAAGATACACAGCATAAAAGCCGTTTTTATCAATGTGCGATTTGTTACGAAATAGGCGAAATAGATCAAAAATACAATAAGTATTGCCCCCCTCGTTAACGTCATGCACACGGCAACTGACATTATGATGCTCAAAATCAGCATTCGCTTGCGCATGATTCTTTGGGCGTAACACTCCATACACAGAAAAATACCTATTGCCAGCGTATAGCCAAAATTTAAGGCATCACTAAATCCTCCGGTCGCTCGGATTGTATCATCGTAACTATCTATGAGTCTGAATTGTTCTCCCGCATAGTGAGAGTCATATCCTAACAGCTTAATGAATTCACCATGCATGAATACATCGATGATGGCTATCAGAGCACAGATTGTCAGCGTATATACACTAAACCGGCTAAGTTTATAGACATTGACATCACTTTTCTCTCTTCGCGTCAGCATCGCTACACAGATAAATATTGAAGGGAATAGAATATAGCTTCGAGCCCCCATTATTGCTTGTATTTTGTCTGGTGAATAAACAATTAAAACTAAGACCAGCGCAGCAAGTGAAAGCCAGGTAAATAAGAGAAAAACCTTGAACATATCCAGTTTTTCCCTTACCAAAAAAACGCGACTCAATATTATTGCTATCAACACAAAGCTAATAATATCCCTTAACATAGCCCCTGGAGGGAAAGGTAAAATATTATTAAACCAGGAACTCAGGTATGGCGATATCAGGTTAACTGCAAGCAGTAACGATATGAGATTTGTGTACATAATCTACCAAAAGTTGTCTATTCCCATCATAAAATCAAATGCCAAGCCTTGGCGTTCCGCCGTTTCGCTTCCTAATGAATTTGATCATGGCATCATATCCATCACGTTTCAAAACATATCCCAGCAGAGAATGAGCATAAAAAAGAGGCTCATTATTGAAGCCAATACTTCGGAATTTATTAATCATCTTCAAATAAGATGAGAAAGGAAGTGACAATTGGTCGCGGATATAGGGATAAAAATAATTCGCAATGTCATGTTTGATAGCATTGTATACGCCCGAAATTTTGCTGACTTCTTCAATATGTCTGGCAATCAATAAAAGCCCCTCGACCATATGAATTCGCCCTTCCGGTTTGTAACCGCCAGGTACAAATACTCCCTTTTCGGTCCCTGCGTTACCAAAATCTGGTGCTTCGGTATCACGGGAAAGTGTCATAATATCGCTAAAATAATAACCTTTTCCCTGCGTCAACAACATGCCAGCCAAATACATCTGATAGTACAAACGGCCATCAAATTTATCACAAGCGACAGATCTGGCTTTGGCAGCATCAACCACAAAACCAGAAATTACACCTACTCTACGGAAGAAGAATTTAATTGCATCTAATCCTGGTTCAAATAATTGGTCGTGCCCCAGATGCTTAACAACATCGCATAACTCATTAGGATCTTCCTTAAACCAGCCATAAGCGCGAGTTGCAAGAACAACATCAGGGTTAGCTTTTAACGTCGTAACAATTTTTTCCAGGGCATTAACGTTGAGGAGATCATCGTTGCCCATGATCAGACAATACTTGCCGGTAGTCACTTCAAAGCAATGTCTTAAGTTGCGATCATACCCTAGATTTTCTTCATTCAATACAACTTTGAGGTTTGTCAGGTTATGCTTATCGCGATATGCAACTGCGATTGCATTAATTTCCTCACGTTGTGGCGACACATCCTCACATATAATCACCTCAAAATCATCGTGGTCTTTGACATAACTCTGATTATAGATGCTATCTAATAACGGTTCTAAAAATTCAGCGCGATTATAAGAGGGAATACATATACTAATAAACATATTATCCTTCATAAGGTTTTGATAATTTTTGCAGGAATACCACCAATTAGAGATGGCTGTGTTACTTTGAGGTTTCTCACAACAGAGTTTGCCGCAATAATACAGCCCTCGCCAATCTCGCTCCCCCCCAGAATTACTGCATTATCACCGATCCAGCAATTATCACTTATTATAATCTCACCGAAATCACCAAGGGGTCGGTTTGCTGGCGCGTCATTCTGATAGCTTTTCCCTTTATATTCACCGTGACTATGATCACCAATATAAACCTTACTGCCAATCAGCACGCCTTTGCCTATTTTAATTTTATATGCGCAAGAAATATGCACAAAATCACTCATTGCAACATTTTCACCAATAAGCAAAACGGGGCTAAAATCGTTATTACCATAACGATATACTGTTTCCACCCAACAATTATCCCCCACACGGATATTATTAATTTTTTTGATCGTGGGAACGCCATACGGTTTAATATATAACTTAAAATTTTTACCTATAGAAGAAAATGAATGACCATAGATCAGAGTAAAAATTAACGCTTTGATTTTTTTTCTGACTCTTTGCTGTTTAAGAAAACAACTAACGATTATACTTCGCAACATGATCTATCTACTCACTTTATAAATTTCCACACCGGAAAGTCAGTATGATATTACTACTTAATGAAGAGTCTTTTTTAAAGATTTTCTAAAGTTAATAACCCAGAATGAAAATCCCGGATTGCGGTACAAAAATCGCAAAACAACCTTATATATCGTCAGATCATAGAAGGCTGCATCCGCATCTGCCAGGTAATTTGAAACTGTAAACGCGCTAGTTTTTTTATCATTATGAAGGAAGTTAAGCAAAAACTTGGCTGCTGACTTTCTCAAACTCTGGCTAATTAAGTGCTTTCGGGGATAAAACAAATCGACAATCGATGCCAGATTTTTGCCAAAAACAGTAAAGAGCCCGTATCCGCCAGAATTATCAGACGTAGATTGGATTAAATTATTATTAATATAACCAAAACATTTCCCTGATTTTACCAGAGGAAGCTGCCAGAACAAATGCAACAAATAGGTACCAGAAACAAAGGAAACACGACTTTGTTCAGCAAGTCTGGAGTAATTATGTTTATTGCAAATCATTCCTGAAATAAAAGTAAACATTACACCAACGCGATTGATAAACTCAGCGCCATTGTTATATTCATCAAAACTGATGACATCTTGTTTATCACTGATTATCTCATCACTTGAATTAACATAAATCAGATCGTAACTATTTTCTTTTCCCAATATTGTTAAGACTACGCTTAATGCGTTTGGTCGTAACACATCGTCATCACCAATCATCCAAAAATATCGGCCATTAGCAAGGCTAAAGCATTTTTCAAAGTTACCATCCATGCCAATATTCTCGTCATTTCTAACATACCGAATATCGTTATTGATGGCTAAATATTTATTGCATATTTCTTCAGTATTATCAGTAGAGTGATTATCACAAATAACAATCTCAATGCTATTTGAAAACTCACCTGCCTGTAATAGAAGGCTTGATAGCAACTTATCAAGATAGGTGGCCCGATTATAAGTTGGAATTGCTATTGTCAGCAATGAACTGTTTTTCATAGTTTTCTTTAAACTTTATATAAATATAGAATGACTGTGGCACAAAATATACCCAGATGAGGATGCAATAACTTATTATATAGAAACTTTCCAACTTAAAATAAGCTATGATCAACATACCTGTCGTCGTTAATATAGCCATTACTACCGAGGCCCATGTCATTTTTTCAGTTTTATGCACACGAATATATGTTGCCATACATGCGACGATATGATTGCCAATTATAGCTAAAGCAAGAAAACAGAATTGTGATGGTTCAAAAAAGCGTTGTGTAAATTTCAGTCCTAAGTGACCGAAAATAATTAAACAGATCAGAGCACCGATTAAACATATACCAATGAATAATGTTGACTGGATGAGCGATGTTTTATATGAGTGATTTAATTCATTTCTTTTACCACCGGCAATATATCCGCCCCATCGCGCATATTTTGTTGATATCCATGCCAGACCGGTTGCCATAATCATGTTACACAGCGTCAATGACATCCCTAATTTTCCGGCATAGACTGCTCCAAGAAATTTAAACGAGATAGGTGTCATTGTAAAAAAAATAAAGTATCCAGCCATCCAACTTAACGCTATACGCCATTGCATCGGCAAAATCTCTTTTACCCAAGAGATCCTGTGCACATTATTATTTTTATCACGTCCAGATAACAATGCATCTTTAATGATGTTTTTGAAATATTTCCTGCTGAATGCAAAAAACACAATACAGCCTGAAAGAGCGGATGCTGCTGTCGCGTATAATCCAATGCCTGAAACAATAAACACAACAGCAAAAGTAGCAGTAATGAGGGACTGAATTGCACGCATCTTATTGACATGTGCAACCAGACCACTTCCTTCAGCAATAGAGGTAATAGATATAAAAAGAAGGTTTAAAGCAGTGGCTATAACAAGGACGGCCCATGCCGATATCCAGTCAACGCCTTGATTAGCTTCTGACAAGAAAAATTTGAGCCCTAGTGGTCCAATAAGACAAACAATGAGTAAAGAAACTGCGCAGTACCACTTTATTGATAATCTGACCAGGGATAAATACCGCTGTCTGTTCTTTTCTTCACCGGAAAGAGAATGACTACCTATATCATACTTCAAACCTACCATTTCATGGCTGGCAAATTGAGTAATGACAGTTGACAACCCCAACTCAAATATAATTTGCAAAGCAACCACAGAACTAAAAGTATAGTAATAGCCCTGGACTTGTTCACTCATGAAATAAGGTATAAGCAATATTATTGCTAAACCGGAAAGAATTGATGAAACCTTACCAAGTAACACATAGAAAATTGCGTCATCAATACCAATTTTTTGAAGAATTTTTTTTATCATCGCTTAATACTGCCCAGCATCTTTTCGACGCCACGTCTCAAATCGTATGTTGCTGTCCAACCAATATCCATCAACGCGCTTATATTAGCCTTCGAATCCATTATTTCATCATGTCGAAGCGGGATCGCACCGTAGTCAATACTGGTATTACTGGGTAGCTGTCTTTTTATTTCTTCGATAATTTCTTTTAACGGGCTTGACACCCCAGTCCCAACCTCAAATTCAGTATATTTTCTTTTTGCTTCACATTTAATTACAGCAATATAGGCATCAACGACATCATCAATATAAACAAAATCTCTTTTCTGCAACCCAGTTGTACACTTAATTGCATGATCATTCTGTTGCAGTGACCTTATAATGAAAGGAATGAATTTATTTTCACCATCCCCTTCACCATAGACATGCTCAAGTCGCATATTGAAAAAAGAAAGTTCATTTTCCGCACAGAATATTTCAGCCAATTCATTTAATTGTCGCTTAGAAATAATATACGACTTCATATAGTTATATGTTTTTTCATACTTACCAAAAAATGAATCTGTTGAAATAAATTTTTTAATACCGACAACTGCGGCTAACTCCATTAACTGAAGAGGAAGTAAAACATTACAAGCCAGCACAGGAGATAGCCCATCCTGAACATTTCGACCATATTCAGTGGCAAGATGAATAATTGCATCAACAGTATCTAACTCTGCTGATCTCATTTTTAATTCATCATATGTTAGCCATGTGACCTTGCCACATGTTGTTCTGTCGCTATTCGGGCGTTTTATTGCAAAAACCTCATAACCAATGGCCAGTAAACGCTCTAAAAGTTTTGCACCAATGAAACCACTGGCACCGGTTAATATGATCTTTCTATTTTGCATAAAACGCCCGTAACTTAACGATTAGAAATTCAGACCAAAGAACTCTTCAAATTTGGAAACGACATAATCCAAATGTTCTTTTGTCAGGCCTGGATAAATACCGATCCAGAAAGTCTGATTCATAATGCGGTCAGTATTGGTTAACTCACCAACAACACGATATTTCACATTTGCAAAATATGGCTGGCGGGTAAGGTTACCGGCAAACAATAAGCGGGTACCGATTTTTGCGTCATCAAGGAATTTCACCAGGTCAACGCGCGTAACGCCGCTGGTTTCTTTGAGTGTAATCGGGAAACCAAACCATGATGGATCCGATTTTTCAGTAGCTTCCGGTAATTCCAGGAACTCAGCACAAGACTGAAGACCTTGCTTGAGATATGCAAAGTTCTCTTTACGCAGACGAACGAATTCATCAATACGCTCCAACTGCGCCAGGCCACACGCTGCCTGCATATCGGTAATTTTGAGGTTATAACCCAGATGAGAATAGGTATATTTGTGATCGTAGCCGAACGGCAGCGAACCCAACTGATGACCGAAACGCTTGCCGCAGGTGTTATCACAGCCCGGTGCACAGTAGCAATCACGGCCCCAGTCACGGAAAGACTCAATCAGCTTTTTCAGTTCAGCAGATTTGGTGAACACCGCGCCACCCTCACCCATCGTAATATGGTGAGCAGGATAGAAACTTACGGTGCCGATATCACCAAAAGTACCGACCATTTTGCCGTCATAAGTCGTACCAAGAGCATCGCAGCAGTCTTCAATCAGCCACAGATTATATTTATCGGCAATACGGCGAACTTCCGTCAGATCGAAGGCATTACCCAGCGTATGGGCAATCATAATAGCTTTGGTTTTATCTGATACTGCAGCTTCAATCAGTTTCGAATCGACGTTATAAGTCGGAATATCAACATCGATAAATACCGGAATTAAACCATTCTGGATCGTCGGGTTAACGGTAGTCGGGAACCCCGCAGCAACTGTAATCACTTCATCACCCGGTTTGAGGGCGCGGTCACCCAGTTTTGGCGACGTCAATGCAGTTAATGCCAGCAGGTTTGCTGAAGAGCCTGAAGTGGTGGTCAGAACATGCGGGACACCAATAAACTCACCCAGTTTTTTTTCAAAAGCATCGTTAAAACGGCCCGTAGTTAACCAGCCATCCAGCGATGCTTCTACCATCAATTGAAGCTCTTTTGCGCCAATCACTTTGCCAGAAGGCGGTACGACACTGCTGCCAGCAACAAACGGCTTTGGACTTAACGCTTCGTCAGCATATTGGGCAACTAGTTGAGAGATTTGCTCACGCAGGTTATTTGCGCTCATTGCTTTTTTCCTGTTAGTCAATTATTTCAAAGAGGTGTTCATGTATTCGCTGATTTCATTCCGTGAACGAGCAAGCATATCTTCACCAGCAATCCATGCTTTATGCCATTTCACAATACGCTCCAGCGTTTCAACTAAATTCCAGCGCGGCTGCCACCCCAGACGCATACGCGCTTTGGAGCAATCGAGTTTCAAATAGTGAGCTTCGTGTGGATGCTCATTACCGTCTAACAGCCACGCTGCATCGTCTCCCCAAATTTTCACCATGGTTTCGACGATAAACTGCACGGGCATTGCATCATCTTCGCGTGGTCCAAAGTTCCAGCCCTCAGCGAAAGCAGGGCCTTCCTCATACAATCGCTGAGCGATAGCGATGTAACCAGAGAGAGGTTCAAGCACATGCTGCCACGGGCGAATAGCGTGTGGGTTGCGGATAATAACAGTTTGGTTGTTCTCAAAGGAACGCAGGATATCCGGAATCAAACGATCTTTCGCCCAGTCACCACCGCCAATCACGTTACCTGCACGCACGGAAGCGAGAGCTACTCCGTGTTTTGCATAGTCTTTTTCATTAAAAAATGAGTTTCTGTAGGCAGAGGCTACTAGCTCAGCGCATCCTTTACTGTTTGAGTAAGGATCGTAACCCCCCATTGCCTCATGCTCACGATATCCCCAGACCCATTCGCGGTTTTCGTAGCATTTGTCACTGGTAATGTTGACGATCGCCTTTACGCCACCCACGCGTTTAACCGCTTCCAGTAAATGGACTGTGCCCATTACATTGGTCGAATAGGTCTCGATAGGCTCATCGTAGGAGAGTCTGACCAGCGGCTGCGCGGCCATATGAAAGACGATTTCAGGCCTGAACGCGCTGATTGCCGCATGTAACTGATCGAAGTTACGAATATCGCCAATCGTGGAATCAATCAGATCGTCGACAGCCGCGCTTTCATATAAAGAAGGCTCGGTAGGAGGATTCAGCGAATACCCCTTCAGCACCGCACCCATCGATTGCAGCCAGAGCGTCAACCATGAGCCTTTAAAACCTGTATGACCGGTGATAAAGACTCGTTTACCTTTCCAGAATGATGCGTCAATCATCTTTTACTCCCACGTTTTCCAGGGAGCATTCCCTTTTTCCCAAAGGCCTTCCAGATAAGTTTTATCACGAAGGGTATCCATCGGCTGCCAGAAACCAGGATGCTCAAACGCCATTAACTCGCCCTGTTCAGCCAAACGCATCAGCGGTTCCTGTTCCCACGTCGTCGCATCGTTTTCGATCAGATCGATAACTGACGGGTGCAGGACAAAGAACCCACCATTGATCATCGCACCATCGCCTTTCGGTTTTTCTTTGAACGAGCGAACCTGGCGATTCTGAATATCCAGCGCACCAAAACGGCCTGGCGGAAAAGTAGCGGTCAGCGTGGCTTTTTTGCCATGTTTACGATGGAAATCGATCGTCGCGCTAATATCCAAATCAGATACGCCATCACCGTAAGTAAACAGAAAAGCCTCGTCATCTTTCACATACTCACGTACGCGTTTCAGGCGTCCGCCAGTCATTGAGGCTTCGCCCGTATCAACGAGTGTAACGTTCCAGGGTTCTACACGCTTCTGATGAACTTCCATACGATTTTCAGCCATATGAAAAGTCACATCAGACATATGCAGAAAATAGTTGGCGAAATACTCTTTAATGACATATCCCTTGTACCCGCAGCAAATAACAAAATCACGGATACCGTGAGCGGAATACATTTTCATGATATGCCATAAAATCGGTTTACCACCGATTTCAACCATGGGTTTTGGTTTTAATACGGTCTCTTCACTTAAACGTGTACCCAACCCACCGGCTAAAATAACGGCTTTCATCTCTTTATCCTCTGTCTTATTTTGATACGGTAAACGCGTCCGCATAAAAGTGTTTAGCCGGTAATCCCAATGTCATCAGATCTTTTCGGCTCGCGTCGATCATCACAGGTGAACCACAAGCATAAACATCGAAATCCGCTAAGTTTTCGAAGTCTTCCACGACCGCATTGTGAACAAAACCCTTACGTCCTTGCCAGTTGCTTTCTTCACCTGAGACCACAGGAATAAAATGGATATCAGGATTCGCATCAGCCCATTGCTGAGGTAAAGACGAATAGAAATGCGTTGAATGCTGCATTCCCCAATAGATATAGATCTTCCGTTGCGTATTTTCGGCAATCAGCGATTCAACCATCGCTTTTACCGGAGCGAACCCCGTCCCTCCGGCGATAAATATTACCGGGCGCTCATTGTTACGGATGAAGAATGTTCCGCACGGTCCTTCAATTCGCATCAATGTATTTGCCGCAAGCCCGCCGAAAATTAACTGGCTCATTTGTCCATCAGGCACATTGCGAATATGCAATTCAATGCCTTCTTTTTCATTGGCATTAGCAATTGAGTAACTGCGCGTTACACCTTGATACTGCAAATTAATATACTGACCCGGTAAGTAGTTAATCTGCGCCGTCGGCGGGAAACGCAGCAGCAACTTGATTACGTCCGCAGAAACATTTTCAGCGCTAACCACTTTACATGGGGTGATTTTTTTAACCTGCCCGGCAAGCTCAGGATAATACGTTGCCTGTAGCGATATATCACCCTGGGGACGGCAACTACATGTCAGGATATTATTTCCTGCAGTAATAACCTGGCCCTCGGCATCGATCACTTCCCCGGCCATCAGTCCGGCTTCGCAAATACCACAACTGCCGTTTTTACAGCTGTGTTCAAGGTGGATACCTGAATCAAGGGCAGAATCAAGCAGCGTTTTCCCGCTGTCGCCTTCAAAGGCAATATCAGCAGGGAATATTTTAATTACATGTGACACGGACAGTTACTCGAAAAATTTCGCTGAGGTAAATGAAGGCGCCACCGCATCTTTGCCGGAGAGCTCAGGCTCTACGGCTAGCGGCCACGCGATATTCAATTCCGGATCGTTCCAGATGATACTACTTTCCGACTGCGGGCAGTAATAATTGGTGGCTTTATAAACAAATTCAGCGCTATCGCTTAACACGACAAATCCATGTGCAAAACCTTCAGGGATCCACAACTGACGCTTATTTTCCGCGGATAAATGTACGCCGACCCACTGCCCAAATGTCGGTGAGCTTTTGCGAACATCTACCGCAACATCAAAAACTTCCCCTGCTACAGCACGCACCAGTTTTCCCTGAGCATGGGGATCTAACTGATAATGCAGACCACGTAAAACCCCTTTTTTGGATTTGGAGTGATTGTCCTGCACGAATTGTACTTTACGCCCAACCGCCTCTTCAAACTGACGCTGGCTGAAGCTTTCAAAGAAAAAGCCGCGATCATCGCCAAAAACCTTTGGCTCAAAAATTAATACATCAGGGATCGCAGTCTCAACGATTTTCATTTTTAGTGACCTTTAACCATTCTTAGCAGATATTGACCGTAAGCATTTTTTTTCAGCGGCTCAGCCAATTTTTTAACCTGCTCTGCATCAATGAAATTCTTGCGGTAAGCAATCTCTTCAGGACAAGAAACTTTAAGCCCCTGCCGTGCTTCAATGGTCTGAATAAAATTACTGGCTTCAATCAAACTCTGGTGGGTACCGGTATCCAGCCACGCATAACCACGCCCCATCATCGCTACGGACAAACGGCCCTGCTCCATGTAAAGGCGATTGATATCGGTAATCTCTAATTCACCGCGAGCCGAAGGCTTCAGACTTTTCGCCAGCGCAACCACATCATTATCGTAAAAATAGAGACCGGTCACCGCATAATTACTTTTCGGTTCCAGCGGCTTCTCTTCCAGGCTGACAGCAGTACCTTCGCTATCAAACTCGACGACACCGTAGCGTTCAGGATCGGTAACATGATAGGCAAAAACAGTCGCGCCGCTTTCCTGGTTGACCGCTGTATCCATCAGTTTCGGCAAATCATGGCCATAGAAAATATTGTCGCCCAGCACCAGTGCGCAAGGATCGTTACCAATAAATTCTTCACCGAGGATAAATGCCTGCGCCAACCCGTCCGGGCTTGGCTGAACTTTATAATGCAGGGTTAATCCCCACTGGCTTCCATCACCAAGCAACTGTTCAAAACGGGGGAGATCCTGCGGCGTGCTGATGATCAGAATATCGCGAATCCCGGCCAGCATCAGTGTGGACAGGGGATAATAAATCATTGGCTTATCGTAAATCGGCAACAGTTGTTTGCTCACTGCCATTGTTACCGGATACAAGCGGGTTCCCGAACCGCCCGCCAGTATGATTCCTTTACGTGTTTTCATTTCGTATTCCCGCGCAAAAAATACCTGCCCAGAGGCATTTTCAAGAAGTTAATTTGACGTTGCAGCAAAGAGCTCAGCAAGCATACGTTTTACGCCGTTCTCCCATGGAGGCAGAACAAGACCGAATTCACGCTGGAATTTTTCTGTGTTGAGGCGCGAATTACCAGGGCGCTTCGCTGGAGTCGGATAAGCTTCTGTAGCAATCGGGTTAGCTTTATTAAGCGCCAGTGTTAAACCCGCTTTCCTCGCCTCGTCAAACACCATTTGCGCAAAGGCGTACCAGGTTGTGGTTCCCGCAGCAACCAGATGGTAAAGCCCGGCGACCTCCGGTTTACTCATTGCAGTACGAATCGCATGCGCCGTACAGTCGGCCAGTAATTCAGCACCGGTTGGTGCACCATACTGATCATCGATAATGGAGAGCTCTTCGCGGTCTTTCGCCAGTTTAAGCATTGTTTTGGCAAAGTTATTTCCTTTGCTGGCGTAGACCCAACTGGTACGGAAAATAAGATGATGAGGGCAATGTTGCTGGACGGCCTTTTCCCCTGCCAGCTTAGTCTCACCATAGACATTCAGCGGCGCGGGAGCATCCGTTTCACACCAGGGTTTGTCACCGGTGCCAGGAAAAACATAATCCGTCGAATAGTGCACCAGCCAGCCGCCAATCGCGCCAACTTCACGCGCAATGGCCTCGACACTGGTTGCATTCAGCAGTTGCGCAAACTCACGCTCTGATTCAGCTTTATCCACGGCAGTGTGCGCAGCGGCATTCACCACCACATCAGGGCGAATACGGCGAACGGTTTCAGCCACCTCGTTCGGTTTACTGAAATCACCACAATACTCAGCAGAGTGAACGTCAACAGCAACCACCTTGCCAAGGGGCGCCAGCGCACGTTGCAGCTCCCAACCTACCTGCCCCGTTTTACCGAATAACAAAATATTCATGATTAACGCTTCTCGTAGTTCTGTTCGATCCAGCTTTTGTACGCGCCGCTTTTAACGTTCTCAACCCAATTCTGATTATCGAGGTACCACTGCACTGTCTTACGGATGCCCGACTCAAAGGTTTCCTGCGGTTTCCAGCCCAGTTCGCGACTGATTTTCTCAGCGTCGATGGCGTACCGCCTGTCGTGGCCAGGACGATCGGTAACATAGGTGATTTGATCGCGGTAAGAACCGGTTTTCGGCACGATCTCATCAAGCAAATCACAGATTGTATAGACAACATCGAGGTTCTGTTTTTCGTTATGGCCGCCAATGTTGTAAGTTTCACCGCCAACACCCTGAGTAACCACGGTATAGAGGGCACGGGCGTGATCTTCAACGTACAACCAGTCGCGGATTTGATCGCCTTTGCCATAGATTGGCAACGGTTTGCCTTCAAGCGCATTGAGAATAACCAGCGGGATCAATTTTTCCGGGAAGTGGTAAGGACCGTAGTTATTGGAACAGTTGGTGACAATGGTAGGCATACCATAGGTACGTAACCAGGCGCGAACCAGATGATCGCTGGAGGCTTTTGACGCGGAGTAAGGGCTGCTCGGCGCATAGGCCGTTTTTTCAGTAAACAGCGGTAACGGCTGACCTTGCGGCTGCTCATCAGGATGTGGCAAATCACCGTAAACTTCATCTGTCGAGATATGATGAAAACGGAATGCTTTTTTTGCCGCATCTGCCAGCGAGGACCAATACGCACGAACAGCTTCCAGCAATACGTAGGTGCCTACAATATTGGTTTCAATGAAGGCCGCAGGCCCGGTGATAGAACGGTCAACATGGCTTTCCGCAGCCAGGTGCATTACCGCATCCGGCTTGTGCTCATCCAGGATACGCGCCATTTCTGCTGCATTGCAAATATCCGCATGCTCAAAAAAATAACGCTCGCTATCCGAGACGTCTGTAAGTGATTGAAGATTTCCTGCATAGGTCAATTTATCGACATTAACCACAGAATCTTGCGTGTTATTAATGATATGACGAACCACTGCAGAGCCAATAAAGCCTGCGCCACCGGTAACCAATATTTTCACGAGAATTATCCGTACTTGCTATGCAATATTTTGAACTATATGAACGGGCGAAAGAGAGAAGCCAAATAATTTCAGGCACGCTACCGCCCCAGGCTCTTCAGCTACCTGTTAACTGATTGAAACTATCTTCTATTTCTGTCGTTAACATGTTTCGTTAACGTAATTTCTGTTTTGCCATCAGGCACAAAATGCTAAGCGGCTATTCTCTACCGAAACAGGCACTGAAACAAGGGAAAATCTTAGTTCTGGTCGTACAATAATCCCGCAAAAACACGCTTTTACTTATTGATTTAATAGTAAAATAAATAAAGGCAGTAAGAATAACCTGAGAATGAAACACCTCATAGCGACTCTTTACTGCCTTATAAACTAGCGTTGCAACTGCAACGTTTTAATTGCTTATTGTGTAAGTAATTTCTTAATACTATCGCGGAACTTCTGACCTTCTTTCAGGTTGCGTAAGCCATACTGCACAAAAGCCTGCATATAGCCCATTTTCTTACCGCAGTCGTAGCTCTCGCCGGTCATCAGCATTGCATCAACAGACTGTTTTTCCGCCAGTTTGGCAATCGCATCGGTCAACTGGATACGGCCCCAGGCGCCCGGTTCGGTTTTCTCCAGCTCAGGCCAGATATCCGCAGAAAGCACATAGCGCCCTACGGCCATCAGGTCAGAATCCAGCGTTTGCGGCTGATCCGGTTTTTCGATGAACTGAACGATACGGCTAATCTTGCCTTCAGTATCCAGCGGCTCTTTAGTCTGAATCACGGAGTATTCAGAGAGATCGCCTTTCATGCGTTTTGCCAGTACCTGGCTGCGACCCGTTTCCGTGAAACGCGCCACCATGGCGGCAAGGTTGTAGCGCAGCGGATCCGCAGTGGCGTTGTCCAGAACGATATCCGGCAGGACCACCACGAACGGGTTGTCGCCAATAATCGGATGCGCACAGAGGATAGAGTGACCCAGACCCAGCGGCTGCGCCTGACGCACGTTCATGATCGTTACGCCCGGCGGACAAATAGACTGTACTTCCGCCAGCAGCTGGCGCTTAACACGCTGCTCCAGCAGCGCTTCCAGCTCATATGAGGTGTCGAAGTGGTTCTCCACTGCGTTTTTAGACGAGTGAGTAACCAGAACGATTTCTTTGATCCCTGCAGCAACAACTTCATCGACGATATACTGAATCATCGGCTTGTCGACAATCGGCAGCATCTCTTTTGGAATGGCCTTCGTGGCAGGAAGCATATGCATTCCCAGCCCTGCTACCGGAATAACTGCTTTCAAATTAACCATTATTTCTATCCACCTATAATAATTGGACGAAGTATAAACCTTTAACCTGGTTTCGCCAGCAAGTTAGCGATGAGGATCGGTAAAAAGTCTTATGTTGTGTTATGACTGTCCAGATCAGGCCAACGATGTAATCCTAACCCCCCGGTTAAATCACCAGGATTTATCGCAAAAGCCCGTAATAACGGGTTATAACCGCTTCGCCGGTAGTCGGAAGTTCAAATTATCAACATTCACCACATGCTGATCGACCCTGTCGATATCCACCGAGCTTTGCCCGTTTTCGTTAACTGCGTGAATATTCGCCAGGGACAACAGCGTGTCCTGCCTGGCCATAAAGCGTCCGCGCACATCTTTGCGCATGTCAAAATTGAGTTTCAACGCCGGGCCATTAGCTGCATCTTGCATTACATTGATATTGCGTAAGAAAAGATGTTGCGGCTTGTTATGCAACTCGAGTGTCGCATGCTGCATTTTTAGATTAGTGATCGCCACAAACGACGTGGCATTACCGGACGATATCTGGATACCACGCAGTTTATATTTGCTACCGCTGTTATCCTGCTGAATATCGTTCAGTTTAAAGTTCTGCGGAATGGATAAATAATTCCCCTTGATCACGCCATAACCAATCAACATTCCGGCACTATTGACCATACTGACATTATCAATAACAAAATTATCGCAGCCGTAAATAGCGATCGTGGCATTATCCAGGCCCGCCTTTTTGCTGAAATCGGGAGTGATATTTTCGGCTTTAACGTTGCGGATAATGAAATGTTTGCCGTTCTCGACGTGTACCAGTTGGCGGCAATTACTGCCGGTAATATTGGCCACGACGAAATTTTTAACCGCCTGATCTTCCGGGTAATTATTGTCGTAGGTACTGCCCGCCAGCCCGATACCGATTCCCCAGTTAATCTGGCCGTTGGTGCAATCGATATTTTTGATGACATGGTCGGAAATCAGGATATTGCGATCGTTAATTGCCACGTTCCATTCGATGGCATCGCCCTGCAAATCGCTGAAACGGCTATTCGTGATGCGCGCGCCATCCAGTTGATTATGGTAACCCTGGCGCAGGATACCGTAGTTAGCCTTGCTGACAGTGATGTTATCTATCAGTAAGTTACGCATCGTGCCGGTATTTTTGCCACCAATATAAATCTGCATGATCGGGCCGTAGCCACTCATGCTGACGCCCTGGATGACACAGTTGGAACCGCGCACATCCAGCGTAATGTTATACAAGCTTCCGCCTTTCTCGCCGATAACGCGGCTACCATCCTGCAACACAAATCGTCCGCGCCCACTGCTCTTTAGCGTACCGCGTATCAAAAGCGTTTTACCCGGCGGGATAAAGATCCCGGTATTGATATTTTCACACACCAGGCCGGCGGGAATTTCTACCGTTTGCCCCTCGTTAAAGGCTTTATTTAACGCAGCGGGCCAGTCGTTGTGATCATAATCACTGATATTGACGGAACCCTTGCCCCCCAGCGCACGCGCGGCTGGCGAATGCAGTAACGGAAGCGCTGCCAGTGCAGAGCTGGCAGCGAGAAAAGTGCGGCGTGAGAGCGGTGTTGATGCTTTTTTTGCGGTCATAAAACCTCGATTCAAAGCGCCTGCAACAGGCTGGCAAGCTGCTGATTGATGATCTTTTGATTAAAGTCGGCTTCGACTTTTTCCCGCGCACGCGTCACCACCGGCGCTAAATCCTGGCCCTGCATCGAGCCAAACGCGGCAAGCCGCTGCGCCAGCGCCTGAGCATCGTTTTCCGGCACCAGCCAGCCAGATTTCCCGGCTTCAATCAGCTCCGGAATGCCGCTGTGCACCGTCGAAACCACCGGAATGCCCACGGCCATCGCTTCCATCAGGGCAACGGGTATCCCTTCCATATCGCCATCCGCGCCCGTCACCGAAGGTAACAGGAAAACATCCGCTTCATCGAGCATGGCCTTGACTTCATGGCTCGGTTTGAAGCCCGGCATCTCGATCACATCTTCCAGTTGGAACTGTTCGATCAACGTACGCAAACGGCGTTCCCACGGACCGATACCCAGAATGCGATATTTGAAATCGACGCCGCGTTCCTTCAGCAGGCGGCAGGCTTCAATCGCCACATGCAGCCCTTTTTTCTCGGTAAGACGCGCCACTGAGATAATTTGCAGCGGAGTGCCCGGCGTTCTAACCGGGCGCAGGCTAAAGCGCGCCATATCGACGCCCATACGCGAAACCGCGATTTTTTTCTCCGGGCATCCCATCTTTTTCAGTCTTCCCGCCCACAGTTCGCTGATCGGCAGCATCAAATCCCCGCGCTGGAACAGTTGCTGATACTCCGGCGTGTAGTGGTTCAGCACATCGCGATGGGAAATATCGATGCCATGGAAAACCGTGGCAATTTTGCCCTTCAGCACCCCAAGTTCACGCAGTTTTGCCGCCGTAACGCCTGCCGGGCCAAAGTGAGCAATAAAAATATCCGCCTTGAAGGTACGTGGCGCGAGGGCGCAAATCGCCGGCAGGATCAGGTTACGCGCCTCGTTACCATAGCGGCTGATATTCAGCGCTTTCCAGGTTGCTGATTTCCACATCCCGCGCGCCATTGCCTGCGCACGGTAACCCAGCTTCGCCATACGTCCTTCCGGTTCCGACAGCAACCAGCGGGTTTTCTCCGCCAGTCGGTATTCAGTGTACGCCGCATGGGTATTGTTCATATCGCCCTTTTGCAGAGCGATGATTTCCACCTCAAACCCCATATTGATAAACGCAACAATCTGGTTGAGGACAAAGGTTTCGGAAGATAATGGAAACTTCAGCAAAAAGAAGCTGACTTTCATTTCACCTCCTGTACGCGATCAAGCACCGATTTCACCATCTTCATGCCCTGTTCGCGTTCAGCCGCAACCGCTGTTGCCAGACGCTGGTTAATTGCAGGTAACTGACCCAGCGAATCGGCGACCATCGCCGCCAGCGAACCGTCCAGCAAGTGACGAATATCGACCGCCATTTCCGGCATGCCCAGTTGCTGCATGATGCCCGCCGATTTGTGTTCGTAGTTGATGGCAATCGCCGGGGTACCAAAGTTCATTGAGATGATCGCCGAGTGCAGACGCGTGCCGACAGTCAAATCGCAGGCGGCCAGCAATTTTCCCATCTCCAGATCGTTGAGTTCATCCATCACCACATGGTATTGCGACGGATCGTTAACGTACTGGCCCAGGTTGAGCGCCACCATGCGGTCATCTTTGTTGTAGCTGTCGATACCGGTACAGGTGGAAAGCGCAATCACCTGGTAGCCCGCATCGATAATGCGGTTGACCACTCCGGCAAATGCCTGTTCGTAGGCCTGCTGCGTGGTATTCAATCGCTTGTCGAACGGTGCCAGTTCGCGCAGGGTAATGGCGACGGTTTTCTGTTTTGCTGCCAGGTTCAGCCAGTGCTGCACCGCATAGCTGGCAACAAAATCGTGCTGATGGTGATCCACCAGCCAGGCGGTATCCACGCCCTGCTCCACTTTCGCTGTAGTGATATTGCTCTGCTTCATCAGATTCAGGCTGACGGTTTCACGTAAGATCAGCGCATCACAGTGACCGAAAACATAATTCGCCAGTTGGTTGAAAGCTTCATTCTGGAACGGGCCAACGCTGTGACCAATCATATAAAGCGGCTTTTTCGCCATGAAGGTGCAGAGCGCATGTTCAAATTGCGGCACGCCATAGAGATCGACAAAGAACGAACCGCCGACCTGAATAATCGCGTCATAATCGTTAAGCCTGCGGACAAAATCGGTAAAGCCCTGGGCGATGGCGATATTGCGCAGCTTGCCGGTGTCCGTCACGCGTGAAAGCAGAACCTGGTGCTGATAGCGACGGCGTAGCACTTTCTTCACCCGCCCCATCAGACCGGCGGCGTTATTGTGCTCTTTCATCTGGCTGTAGAGCGGATCGCCCATCACCGGACGGTTTAATAACCATGATGAACTCACCGGATAGCGACTCATCACGTCAACGTCTGCATCAGGATTAATCAGGGCAATCGCATCCAGCAATCCGCGTAAAATTGCGCTGTCACCACGGTTTCCGCAGGTATGATTGCCAAGGATCAATAATTTCATAACGACCTCATGAAGGGGTTCAATAACGTTTCTTATCCTGCGCGAAGCAGCGTTTTAAGTTTCTCGTTGCGGCAAAACTGGCGCTTCATCTCCACCACCAGCGCGTTGCGCGAGACAATCAGCATCACCGCGAAAGCCAGTACGCCTGCCGCGACCTGTACTGCCAGCATGGCGGCCAGCGGCATATGCCCGTTCAGCGCCAGCCCAAGGCCATAGCTCACGACCAGCGTCGGCAGCGATAAGTAGAACGGCAACCACAGGCTGAGGATGTACTGACGATAGCTGGAACCGAGCACCGGTTTGATCATCACGAAGTAGCTCAACACGGTGTTGATGATTTGCACCAGCAGGAAACCCAGCGTTACGCCCAGCGCACCGGCCAGATGGCCGCCGATAATAATGGCGGGAATAAAGAGAAACGTTTTGAAAACATTGAATTTAAAACTGATATCCACCCGCGCTTTCGCCATCAGCAGCGAACCGATAGGGTTACCGACCGCGCGCAGCAGGCCAACAATACAGAGCAATTGCAGGATCGGGATAATGCTGTTCCACTTGTCGCCAAAGACCAGCGGCACAAAATTGTTCGACACCACCATCAGCCCCAGCAGGATGGGGAAGTTGATGATCCCCACCACCGACAGCAGCTTGTAGAAGTTAACACGCAGCTTCTCCGTGTCGTCCTGAATTTTGGCGAACGCCGGGAACAGTACGCGGGTAATAATCGGGTTGAGCTTCATCGGCGGCACCACCGCCACGTTGTACGCCAGGTTGTATCCCCCGGCGACGCTGGCGCCGAGGATACGCGCCAGCACTAACGTGGAGAGGTTGGTGTTGACATAGTTAATGATGCTGTCAGCCGTCAGCCATGCGCCAAAGCGCAGATTTGAACTGACCGACGCAAGGGAGAAATGCAAGCCAGGGCGATAGATCTTGCGGCCAAAATAGCCGAACAGCAGCGTACGAACGGCGCTGTTGACCAGATAACCGAGGATGGCTGTCATCGCCAGCGGCCAGTAAAAGGCGCTGATCACCGTAAAGCAGAAGCCCGCCAGTACCGACACGGTTTCAATCGCGCCAATCTTATTGAACTCCAGCTCTTTCTGCATCAGCGCGCGGAACTGCTGACCGTGCGGGATCACCACAAAGGCGAACGACAGGGTTTTGATCAGCGGCGCCAGATCCGGGTTGTGCAAGACGCTGGCAATGACGTTGCTCAGCGAGAAAACCAGCAGACAAACCACAATCCCCAGCCCAACGTTCAGCCAGTACAGGGTGGTGAGTTCCAGATGGCTTATCTCTTTGCGCTGAATAATGGAGTTAGCAATACCAAAATCCGACAGCGTATCCGCCAGCGCGATAATCACCAGTGAGACGGTCAACAGACCGAACTGGTGATTATCGATAATGCGCGCCAGCACCGTCATCTGCACCAGCCCCAGGCCGATGATGGTTAAAGTGGCCATCGCTGACCACTTTGCACCGCTGATGGTTTTTTCTCTCAGGCTCATGACCTTTCCTTTAATACGCCGCTTTATTAATAAAGCCTTTAAAGATGGTCAGAAAAACGATTTTGATATCGAACCACAGACTCCACTCGCGGATGTACTCCAGGTCGAACTCAACGCGTTTTTCCATTTTTTCCAGCGTGTCGGTTTCGCCGCGCCAGCCGTTAATCTGCGCCCAGCCGGTAATGCCTGGTTTCACTTTATGACGCAGCATGTAACCCTCAATCAGCGAACGGTACTGCTCGTTGTGCGCCACCGCATGCGGGCGTGGGCCAACGATAGACATGCCGCCGAGCAGCACATTAATGAACTGCGGCAGTTCGTCGAGCGAGGTACGGCGCAGGAAGCTCCCCACTTTGGTTACACGCGGATCGTTCTGCGTTGCCTGGGTCACCACTTTGTCGTTTTCCATCACCCTCATGGAACGGAATTTCCAGACTTTGATTGGCTTACCGTCCATGCCATAACGGGTCTGACGGAAGATAATCGGGCCGGGAGAGCTGAGTTTTACCGCCACCGCAATCGCCAGCAGAACCGGAGAGATCAGCAGTAAAATCATTGACGAGAGTACAATGTCTTCAAGGCGTTTCAGAATGCGGTTCACGCCGGAAAGCGGTGTTTCGTACAGCGGAACTACCGGCACACCATTCATCTCTTCAATCCGCGAATGCAGAATATTGAAGGTGAAGACATCCGGGATCAGGATCACTGAACAGGTGGTGTCTGCCAACTGACGCACCAGCTTTTTGATGCTGGCCGCATCATTCATCGACATCGCGATATAGACGTTGTGAATTTTCCCCGCTTTCGCATCGTCAACCAGCTGGTCGAGATTACCCGCCCAGCCGGTGGTGATGCCGCCCGGTTGCGGATCGTGGTACACCCCCACCACATCGAATCCCAACCAGGGTTCATTGCGAAAACCTTCCAGCAACGCCTGGCCCATCGGCATATCCCCCGCCACCGCAACGCGGCGCGTGTTATAGCCCAGGTTCCGCAGCCAGCCTGCGCCAAAGCGGATCACCGCGCGGCTCAGCATCAGCCCCATACTGGTTAACAAATACCAGGGGAGATAAATCATGAAGGTGTTATCGAAATCGTTGTTGAACGAGAGCAGCCCCGCGCTGAAAATCAGGCTGAGCGTCCAGTTCTGCAACAGTAGGGTCAGTTCAGTCGTAATTTTTACCCCTCGCCAGGAGCGATAAAAATCGGTCATTCCGCCAATCATCTGGAAGACAACCAGGGAGAGCAGAGCCATCAGCAGATGCATGTAGAAAAAGGGCAACGCATTCAATTTGCACACCAGCCACAGCCCACCGAACATAATGGTGATGTCAGAGAATCGCTGCACGATTGAGATTAACGATGCATTCGTTTTGGCCCGGTCGCGCTTTTTTAGATGAGTCATCGTTTTACCTGCCTGTATGTTGACTCTCCCCACGTCCGGGGGAGAGCAACGCCGAGATTTACTGATTCAACAGCGCCAGAATTTCCTGCGTTCGTGCCTCCATCAGTGACACATCGCGACGCGACTCAACGTTCAGTCGCACTACCGGCTCGGTATTGGATGAACGGAGGTTAAAGCGCCACTCAGGGAAGGCGATGCTGATGCCGTCGGTGCGATCGATCTCCAGCGCGCCGGGCGTAAAATGCTGCTCAACACGCTGGATAGCCGTGACCGGATCGGCAAGCTTGCTGTTGATTTCACCACTCGCCGGGAACGCCAGCATTCGATCGCTGACCAGCTCGGCGAGGGTTTTACCTTTCAGGCACAGCAGCTCAGTGACCAGCAGCCACGGGATCATGCCGCTGTCGCAATAGGCGAAATCGCGGAAGTAGTGGTGCGCGCTCATCTCGCCGCCATAGATGGCATCTTCGTTACGCATACGTTCTTTAATAAATGCGTGCCCGGTTTTTGACATCACCGGCGTGCCGCCCGCGCGCGTCACCACATCCACCGTATTCCAGGAGAGACGCGGGTCGTGGATGATTTTGGCGCCAGGGTGTTTTTCGAGGAACGCTTCCGCCAGCAAACCAACGATGTAGTAGCCTTCAATAAAGCGCCCTTCACCATCGAACAAGAAGCAGCGGTCGAAATCGCCGTCAAAGGCGATCCCCATGTCGGCGTGATGTTCCAGCACCGCATTGCGGGTATCCGCGCGACACTCCGGCAGTAGCGGGTTAGGAATACCGTGCGGGAAAGTGCCGTCCGGTTCGTTATGCACTTTGATAAAGGTCACCGGCACGTTCAGCGCTTTGAAGCGGGCTTCAATGGCATCCACTACCGGACCTGCCGCGCCGTTACCGGAGTTGATCACCAGTTTCAATGGCTTAAGGTTAGCCGGATTGATATAGCCCAGCAGATGATCGATATAGGCATCGCGCAGGTTAATCTGCTCATAGCTGCCGCGTTTTTCCGCATCCACCGGCGGAAAGTCGTTGGCTTCCGCCAGACGCTGCACATCGCGCAGCCCGGTATCGCCGCTGATCGGACGTGCGCCTTTGCGCACCAGCTTCATACCGTTATAGTCCATCGGGTTGTGGCTGGCAGTCACTTCGATGCCGCCATCCACGCCGAGATGGAACGTGGCAAAATAGATCTCTTCGGTACCGGAAAGACCGATATCCAGCACGTTGACGCCCGCATCCTGCAGCCCTTTCGCCAGCGCCAGTTTCAACGATTCGCTGGTCTGACGCACATCGCCGCCCAGCACAATCGTTTGCGGCTTCAGGTATTCACCGTAGGCGCGGCCGATACGCCATGCGATATCTTCATTCAGTTCTTCGCCCAGCTTTCCACGGATATCGTAAGCTTTAAAACAGGTTAATTTTTCCATCATTACCTCTTCTTAAGGCAACAGTCAGCCTTGACCGTAAAATGGCCATTTGTTATTGATTCGTTTGTTTTTTCTGCCGGACGGGCAACACCGCGTCCGGCACTGGCTTTTAAACTCGCCCGTAGCGATCCGCAAAGCGCACGATGTCGTCTTCTTCCAGGTACGAACCCGAACGAACTTCAATCAGATCGAGCGGAATTTTCCCCGGGTTTTCCAGACAGTGATGCGCGCCAAGCGGGATATAGATCGATTCATTCTCACCGAGTAATTTCACTTCATCATTGATGGTCACTTTCGCCGTTCCCGCCACCACTACCCAGTGCTCCGCACGGTGATGATGCATCTGTACGGAGAGCCCCTCGCCCGGCTTCACGGTAATGCGTTTCACTTGATAGCGATCGCCGGTATCGATGGAGTCATATTTGCCCCATGGGCGGTAAACTTCACGGTGGATATGATGCTCGTGACGCCCGTCGGCTTTGATTTTCTCCACCACTTTTTTCACATCCTGTACCTGATTGCGATCGGCAATCAGCACCGCATCTTTGGTCTGAACCACCACCAGATCTTTCACGCCGACGGTCGTGACCAGCCCGGACTCCGCATACACGTAGCTGTTTTGGGTGTTATGGCTGATGACGTCGCCGTGATGGACGTTTCCCTCCGGTGTGTGCTGGCTGATTTCCCACAGCGAAGACCAGGAACCGACATCGCTCCAGCCTGCATCCATCGGCACGACCACCGCATCCGCCGTGCGTTCCATTACCGCATAGTCAATCGACTCTTCCGGGCAGGCGAGGAACGCCTCTTCATCAACGCGGACAAAATCCATATCCGGATCAGCGGCCTGCATCGCCTGTTCGCAGGCGCGCAAAATGTCCGGACGATATTTATTCAGCTCTTCAAGGAAACGACCGGCACGGAACAGGAACATACCGCTGTTCCAGTAATATTCGCCGCTGGCAACGTAACCCTGTGCCGTTTCCAGGTTCGGTTTTTCAACGAACTGCGCCACCTCAAAGGCAACGGAATCGGCCTGCCCGGCACTGACACCGCCGCGGCGGATATAGCCATAGCCCGTTTCCGGCAGATCCGGCACGATGCCGAAGGTCACCAGTTTGCCACTCTGCGCATAAGGAATAGCGTCGCGAACCGAGGCGCGAAACGCCTCTTCGTTCTGAATGACATGGTCGGCCGCCAGCACCAGCATCAGCGGATCGCTGTCCGGGTTGTGGCGTTTTATCGCCAGCGCCGCCAGCGCAATCGCCGGAGCGGTATTACGGCCAGCCGGTTCGAGAATGATGTTCTCGGTCAGCTTGTGCAGTTGACGCAGTTGCTCGGCGACAATAAAGCGATGTTGTTCATTACAAATCACCACCGGGCTTTCACACTCGACACCATTCAGGCGACAGACGGTGGTCTGCAACATGGTGAGATCGCCCTTCAGGCAGAGAAACTGTTTAGGGTAAAGCACGCGGGACAACGGCCACAGACGGCTTCCGGAGCCTCCGGCCATCACTACCGGATAGAGTTGTGTTTGACTCATGATTTATCCCCATTCCCGTCAAAATTCAGGCGGCCTTCGTGCTGCGCGCTTTCGCGGGCGCGTACGGGCTTCACGGAACTTTCCGGGCTGATATCAGCAATAAACTGGTTTAATACGCTCTCTTTTTCGAGCGTGCGTTCGGCATATTCACGTGCCACCGTGTTGTTTTTGGGCAGCGCCAGCGCGCGCTCAATGCCCCAGGTCAGCGCCTCGACCGATTCCGGCTCCACGCAGACCGCAATGCCTGGCTCTGCCAGACAGAGTTGCCCGAGCTCAGTGCTCTCTTCAGCAGTGATTACCGCATTACCGCCCACCGCCAGAATGTTGGTCAGCTTGGACGGCAATACCGCATCGGCCGCACCACGTTTCTGAATAACCAGATGGCAATCGCCCATTTTCAGCAGCGCCGGCAGCGCATCGTACGGCTGCAACGGGAAGAAGATGACGTTGTTCAGGCCGCGTTCACTAACCTGTTTTTCCAGCCGCGCCTTCCCCCCGCCCTGACCGACAATGACAAACAGCCATGGATGGGTGTGTAACTGCGCAGCGGCTTCAATGACGTTTTCCAGCCCCTGCTTCTCGCCGATGTTGCCGGAGTAAAGAATGATTTTTTTGTCATCCGGCAGACCGAGATTGCGGCGCAGTTCCGTGACATCGGCATCGCTGACATCGCGAAACCGCGCCACTTCCGACCAGTTCGGGAAGAAGATGATTTTGTCGGCCTCCACCCCTTTCTCGCGCGCTTTGTTCATCATTGAGCGAGAGATGGTGGAGACGTTATCGACGTTATGCAGATTGCTGCGTTCAAACGCGGTCGCCAGCTTCGCCACGCGGCCGCTTTTACCTTTACCCGCCATTCCCAGACCGAGCATGGCGTCCACTTCATAATCCTGAATATGCAGCACGGTTTTTGCGCCGCTCAGTTTGGCCAGCAGGCGCATCCCCGGCGTGCAAAACAACGTTGGCACCACGCCGATAATGCGGTCCGGTTTCCAGCTACGCTGCGCCATCAGCGGGAAAAAGCTGCTGAGGGCAAAGCTGCCCAGATGCAGTAAACGCTTCAGGGTCGATGGCTGTTTTGGCACATACAGCGGGCAGCGCCACACCGTGGCGGCACCCTGCTCTTTACGCCAGCGCCAGGCGCTGTAGTGCTCGCCGACTTTCCATTCCGGATAGTAAGGCGGCGCTGTGATCACGCGCACTTCATGGCCCTGACGGGCCATCCATTCCACCATTTCGCCGGTGTACTTACCGATCCCGGTAAGCTCCGGCGAATAGTTGATGCCATAGACCAGGATCTTCATAAGCCCGGTACTCCCTGTGCGTCGAGGAAATAGGCGCGGCTGTTGTCATGCACCAGCGGGTCGGCAATCAGCGACTCCGGCGTCCCCCAGCGATAGTCATTGTGCTGATCCGGCGGCAGTGCGAGCGTTTGCTCGTCCACGCGCAGGCGGAAACCCAGCACAATGTAGTGGGTGGAAAAATCGCTACCGGAGAAATTATCGTCATAGAAGTGCTGCCAGACGCCGTAAAACTCGCCTGCAGACATCGGCAGGCGCAGCCCCAGTTCCGCCAGGGTCAGCCGCTCGAAAGCGGCCGCCAGCGGTTCGTCCTTTTGCACGCGTCCGCCCGGCACAAACCAGTATCCCTGGGCCGGACGGTTAGTGCGCTTGCCGAGCAAAAACTCGCCGCGTGAGTTTTCCACGATCAAATCGATGGAAATCAGCGGAGTGGAGCGCACCACCGTGGCAAAATCTTCCTGACTCAAAAACATGCCTACCCCCGGAACCGGTGCTGGTTTTCAAGGAACCACTGGTAGGTGCTTGCAAGCCCTGCTTCCAGTGAGATCTCGTGATACCAGCCAAGCTGATGCAGACGCGTCACATCCAGCAATTTACGCGGCGTACCGTCCGGCTTGGTGGCGTCAAACACCACGCGGCCTTTGTAGCCGACAACGCTGGCAACTGTCTGCGCCAGTTCGCGAATCGTGCAATCCACACCAGTACCAACGTTGATATGCGACAGCATCGGTTCGGTGTTCTCTTGCCACACTTCGCGCGCCAGCTCCTGAACATGGATGCTGGCTGCCGCCATATCGTCCACGTGCAGGAATTCACGCATCGGCGTGCCGCTTCCCCACACCACCACGTCCGGCGTGTTCTCCTGCGTCGCCTCGTGGAAGCGGCGCAGCAGCGCCGGGATCACGTGCGAATTGCTCGGGTGGAAGTTATCGTGCGGACCATACAGGTTCGTCGGCATTACCGAGCGGTAGTCGCGGTCATACTGGCGATTGTAGGACTCGCACAGTTTGATACCGGCGATCTTGGCAATCGCGTACGGCTCGTTGGTCGGCTCCAGCGTCCCCTGCAACAGCTCACTTTCCGCGATCGGTTGGTGTGCCAGTTTCGGGTAGATACAGGACGAACCGAGGAACAACAGCTTGTTCACGTCATGCTTATGCGCTGAGTGAATGATGTTGCTCTCAATCATCATGTTTTCGTAGATGAAGTCCGCCGGGTAGGTATTGTTCGCCACAATACCGCCCACTTTTGCCGCCGCCAGGTAAACCTGGTCGATACGGTTGCTGGCGAAAAAAGCATCGACAGCAGCGGAATCCAGCAGGTTCAGCTCTTCACGGGAGCGCAGTACCAGTTCAACATCCGCACGTTGTTCGAGCTGGCGAACAATGGCTGATCCCACCATCCCGCGATGGCCAGCCACGAAAATACGTTGTTTGGTCATGCTTAAGACTCCAGCGCGATGGCAACCTCGTAACCGTGGGCTTTAAGCAGTGAGTGTTTTTTCGCTGCTTCCAGATCTTTCGCCACCATCTCGGAGACCATCTCCTGCAGCGTGGTTTCCGGTTTCCAGCCCAGTTTTTCGTGTGCTTTGGTCGGATCGCCCAGCAGGGTTTCCACTTCCGCAGGACGGAAGTAGCGCGGGTCAACGGCGACGATTACATCACCCGGTTTCACGCCCGGTGCATCATGGCCGGTCACGGAAACCACAATACCCTTCTCTTCTACGCCCGTGCCTTCAAAGCGCAGTTTGATACCCAGTTGCGCTGCTGCCATTTCGACGAACTGACGCACGGAGTACTGCACGCCGGTGGCGATAACGAAGTCTTCCGGTTTTTCCTGTTGCAGCATCATCCACTGCATTCTCACGTAGTCTTTCGCATGGCCCCAGTCACGCAGGGAATCCATGTTGCCGAGGTACAGGCAGGATTCCAGACCCTGAGCAATGTTGGCGATCGCACGGGTGATTTTACGGGTTACGAAGGTTTCGCCGCGACGCGGAGATTCGTGGTTGAACAGAATGCCGTTGCAGGCATACATGCCATAAGATTCACGGTAGTTCACGGTGATCCAGTAGGCGTAAAGTTTGGCAACGGCATACGGAGAACGCGGGTAGAACGGCGTGGTCTCTTTCTGCGGAATTTCCTGCACCAGACCATACAGTTCAGAGGTTGATGCCTGGTAGAAACGGGTTTTCTTCTCAAGGCCGAGGAAGCGAATCGCTTCCAGCAGACGCAGCGTACCCATCGCATCCACGTCGGCGGTGTATTCCGGGGATTCAAACGAAACGGCCACATGGCTCATTGCGCCCAGGTTGTAGACTTCATCCGGTTGAACTTCCTGCAGGATACGGGTCAGGTTGGACGTATCCGTCAGGTCGCCGTAGTGCAGATGGAACTTCGGATTGCAGGTGTGCGGATCCTGATAGATGTGATCCACACGCTCGGTATTGAATGAGGAAGCACGGCGTTTAATACCATGAACTTCATAGCCTTTTTCCAGAAGCAGTTCTGCCAGATAAGAGCCATCTTGCCCGGTTACGCCGGTGATGAGAGCGACTTTAGACATAATTTATTTTCCTCAATAGTCCCTGTTAGGGAGTTACCTTTTCAACGCGTTCGCGCGTCACCACTGCGGGATTGCCACGGCAAATTGCATTTGCCGGAAGCGATTTAAAAACACTGCTGCGCGCACCGACTACCGTCCCGTCGCCGATGGAGACGCCTGGCGCGACAAAGACATCCGTCGCCAGCCAGCACTTCTCACCAATCACGATTGGCGTCGCGTTAATATCGAAATGCGCGCTCTGATAATCGTGACTGCCGGTGCACAAATAACATTTCTGTGAAACCACGGAATTTGCGCCGATGGTGATATCGCCAAGGGTGTACAACACCGCGTCATCACCAACCCAACTGTAATCGCCTAATGTTAATTTCCACGGGTAGGTAATCTTTACCGATGGGCGAATAACCACGCCCTTACCAACCTTTGCGCCAAATAAACGCAAGAGGAATGCACGCCAGCGATACAGCACCTGTGGAGACCAGGCAAATAATGTCGCCTGTACCGCCCACCACAGTTGAACCTTAATAGCATTGCCGCCCCGAAAGCCTTTCGGCACGGAGAATCCTTGTAAATCCTGCATCTTTTTTCCCTATATTTGAGCGTTATGCTTTGTTATATAAGGCCTTTGCTTTGCCAGTCGTCCGCAGGCGCAATATATATGACAATTGCGCCCAAAAACCCGGGACTCGTAATATCGTACGCTGAACTTTGCGGGCATCCTGGCACAATTCAACGTTATTAGAGGTAGATACGCCGCCCATTGAAAATTCAGATACCAGCCCTTTCAAACGTTTGAAAGGAAAACCGGCTTTAAACATTCTGGCCGCTAATGCGTAATCGGAAGAGACTTTAAATTGCAGATCGTAGGGGTATGTTTTCAGACCATTTACCGGGAAAAATATAGCCTGATGGCTGGCCGGTAAGCTGTGGTAAATATACCAGCCATGTTTGGCGCTACGGCGTAATTTGTTGCCGTCGCCAAAATCCAGCAGCGCATCGCCAATATACATGGCGTTCTCGTTTTCTTCATCTAACTGGCGAACAACATCCACAATTTCCTCATGGAAAATATCGCCGGAATTCAAAAACAATGCATAGCGTCCCGTCGCCATGTCAATGCCTTTATTCATGGCATCATAGATGCCTTTGTCACGCTCGCTGATAAAACGTAAATTGTATTGTCCGTTGAGATTTTTCAGAAATTCCGCAGTACCATCCTGCGAGCCGCCGTCAACGACAATCCATTCGAATTCGATATTCTGCGCTTTCGCCAGGTGAGCCAGAGACTGCCAGGTCTTCATCACACCTTCATAATTGCGAAACGCGACAGTAATAACACTTAGCAGCATATGACCCACCTTTTCATGAATTCACGATATTCAGCGCTTTACGCAGAATAAACGGACAAACAATTAAAAACGCATATTCCGGGCTAAAAATTGACCCCGTAAAAAACAACGATATAGGCGTAAACAGGTAAAGCTGTACGCGAAAATTCTGATTATTGCCAAAGGCATTTACCATCATTTTCCCGACTTTGAACAAATACCAGCCTGTCAACAACACTGCGAACCACGAGAAATAAATGATCAGCAGATACAACCCATTGTCTATTGTTTTCCCGACATCTGCACCGTTAAAGATTCCGAATGATGCGACATATTCATAAAGTGAGCCAAATCTTACTACCCCATCAATATTGGTCAGTGAATATCCCACCATCACCAGCGGACCGATAATACGATAATAAGAAGAAGAACCTTCCGTACCTAAATCGCCGAGTCGTTCTGCAATATAGGGGAAAGCGAAAACCACACCGACAATAAACACTGCAAGAGAAATAATTGCCAGTGGTAACTTTTTACGAATCGCCTCTTTGTTCAGATACTGGAATGCCCACTCCAGCAAATAAAACAGGATAAAAGTCATTACCCCAGAGAACGATCCCGAAAGTACTATCCCTGCCAAAATCATAGCATCGGTCTTCGGCGTTTTGATACCAAACTGTTTGATACTGAGCCAAATTGAGATTAATGCCAGAGCGAAGAATGCCGGTTCGAAATATAACGCGGTAGTACGCTTACCGCCGAACTTGATAAAATTCAGCACGTAACTGTTGCTGTAGATGAGGTATTTAGAAATACCCTCCATCAAACTACTCCCACCGGTGAGAATAATCTGAGCCATCTCCATCGCCGCAAGCATCACCACCATTGCCACAACCACATAGAAGAATCGCAAAATCTTGCGGTAATTATGCGGTGATATGGTTTTAAAGCGGATGCTCCACACCATGCCAACAATGATCACAATGTAAACAAACAGCATGGTTGAAGTGACATATTTGCTGGCATCCAGCGATTTACCAAAAATAAAGTTAAACAGCGTTAACCCGGCTCCGGCCCCCAGTGCAATCATCAACTTTTTCAGATTGATTTTGTCGAGATAGAGCAGCAACAGTAGCGGCAAAAACGTCACGATCGTGATCGGGAAACTTTCACCGAGCTGCATGATTTTCACGTTAACCAGCAGGTAAATCACCGGCAGCAGCAGGTAACTACAGACTCTGATAGAACGAGACATATTCCTCCAGCATCTGTTGTCCACTGTAGGCCTGGCGGCTGCGCGCGCGAAATGCGTCGAGGCTTTCGCCAAACACCGCCTGGGCAATTTCTGCTTTACGGCACTGCACCAGCGGCAGCACCTCCTGTTCGGCAAAAGTTTTACCGCCGGATTTCTGCAACACTTCCCGCGCCGCATCGCTGTGCGTGGCGATCACCGGCACGCCAATGGAGAGCGCTTCGCAGAGGATCAGCGGGTAGTTATCCACCCTGGAAGAGAAGACCAGTGCATCCATCTGATTGAGTTCGCTCATCAATTGGCGCTTATCTGTAAGAAAGCCGTGGTTGACAACGTTTTGCCCCTCAAACGGAGAAAACTTGCCAAAGGTGTGCAACTCCACGCGGTCACCCAGCGCCATGATGTCGCGCACCAGTTGCTGATTGGTTTTACCGTCGTAGCGCAGGTCATGGGCAACCACGGCGATTTTCGGTTTTCCTTCGGTGGCTTTTACCGGCGCAAGTTCAGCCAGAATCGCCTCGGTCGCAACATCAATACCGTTATTAATAATGTTGCAGCGCCCTGCGCCATAGAGGCTGTTAAAAGCGTCCGCCACATGCTGGCTGGGGGAGATAAACTGGCAGCCCAGCGCCAGCATATTGTTAAACAACTGGCGCTTGCGGTTGACCAGTTGATGCGCACGATCCACCTTCACCGGCGGATAGTTGCTCAGTGTCGGGCATTTGCGGCAATTCTCTTTCCAGCCTTCGCAGCCATCGGTAAAGGCGCAGCGCCCGGTTACGCTCCAGTGATCATGCAGCGTCCAGACCAGCGTGACGTCAGGTTTGTGCGCTTTCACTTTCTGGCAGAACGCCACCAAATCATCAAGGTTCAGCCAGTAGCTGTGCATTACATGAAAGTGCAGCACCACCGGCCCTTGCGTGCGGGTGACGGTGCGATAAAGGTTATTCAAATTGCCAAAAACGTCGCGGTTAAACAGGCGGAACAGCGCGAGATTAGCAACGGAAGTCAGACGCGGCGTCTGCTTGTAAACCTGCGGATAGTTATCGTGACTGACACTTTTTTTCCCGCCTTTGCCGTAGCCATAAATAAAACGTGATTGCATACCCTTTTGCAGCGCGCGCTGGTGTAAATCCAGCGCCACGCCCGCAGCGCCGCCTTCGGCAAGGCGGACATTGAACTGTAAAATATTCATTTGATCACCTTCACGCGCGCTTTCTCGCCCACCACCAGCGCGTTATCGGGGATGCTGTCGAGTACGACGCTTCCCGCGCCGATAGTGACATTGTTGCCAATCGTAATGTCGCCAATGATCACCACATTCGCGCCCAGCTCGACATTGTTGCCAATCACCGGGCAGGCCAGATTATCGGCACCGCGATTACCGATGGTAACGGCGTGGCGAATCGTGAAATCATCACCCGCGACCACATTTTTATTGATCACCACCGCATAACCGTGATGGATAGTAAAACGGCGCCCGATGGTCGCAGCAGCCTGGATTTCGTAGCCAAACAGACACTCGGTGACAAAGCGATAGAGCAGGATCGCGGGCGCAGCCCACAGGTTATTGATGACGTGTTTTTTGCGCCACACGGAGCAAAAGTGGGCAATACGGTAAGCCGCAACCATGCAGCAAGGGCGCAAGCTCCAGTGGTTTGCGCGAAAATCTTCCAGTCGCATTATTTCCCCCGCAGCCCGTCAGCCAGTCGTTTACCGTTACGCAGCGAGAATAACGTCAGCAGCGTGCGCCAGGTCATGCGCTTATTGCGGATCTGATACAACGTAAATAACTGATATTTTTTACTGGCGCGATCGAACTTGTTTTTATGCTTCCGATAAAAGTGGAAGTAGCCAGAGAATTTCTTCGGCGACGAGGTGATTTGCATTTCGCCGTGATTAACGTGCAGAATCTGCGTGGCTTCTTCAATCTTCCACGGTTCGCCATACTCATCCACCATGCGCAGGAAAATATCGTAATCCTGAGCCGCTTTCAGTTGCGTATCGAACAAGCTCTCTTTGAAGCGCCAGGCCCAGGTAAAGACCTGGTTGCCGACGATGTTGCGCTTCCAGAACAGCTTGCGCGAGAACGGCGATTTCGGATACAGCGGCAGACTGGTGGGCTGCGCATAAACCTCGCCCTGGCAGAGATAATCATTGGCATAGAGAAACGCGCGGGTGTTGAGCAGATGTTTGTGCGCCAGAAAAACTGACAGTCGGTTCGGCGTCCATTCATCGTCGTCATCAATCCCGGTAATGTACTGCCCCTGCGCCTGTAAAATCGCCTGGTTACGTACCGCGCAGGCACCCGAGTTATAGGGGTTGCGCGTATAACTCACGCGTGAATCACCCAGCTCCTCAACAAACTGTTGCAGTTGTTCATACGCGTCGGAACAGTCGTCCACAACGATCATTTCCCAGTGCGGGTAATCCTGGCGCAGCACCGATTTAATGGCGCGGATCGCCAGCTGTTGCCGGTTCCAGGTTGGCATATAGATAGAAATTAATGGGTTTGCTGTTGTGCTCATGATGCGATCCCTAATGCGTTCAACATGCCACGTTCGCCCCCACGTCTGCTCTCCCCCCGGGCGGAGGGAGAGCAGTTCGTGCTAAAGATTGAAGTGAGGGACTGGTTATTTCGAATCGGACTTGTATTCGTATTCGTAGTAGCCGTAATCCTGATAGCCCGTCGCGCGGCGGAAAATCGAGTTCAGGATCACGCCTTTAACCTCAATACCGTTCTGTTCGAAGCGGCTCAGGCTGGTCTGGATCTCTTTCAGCGTATTCACGGCGTAGCGAGCCACCATCAGCGTAGTGCCGGCATGACGACCGACAATCGCCGCATCTGTAACCGCCAGAATTGGCGGGGTGTCGATCAGCACCAGGTCATAGTGACTGCTGGCCCATTTCACCAGTTGCGTAAAACGTTCGCTCATCAACAGTTCGGACGGATTCGGCGGCACCTGCCCGCGCGGAACCAGATCGAAATTGCTGATGGAGGTTGGTTTGGCGCAATTCTCAACCGAACCTTTTCCGGCCAGCACATCGGACAAACCGTTAATGTTGTCGGTGCCCAGCAGTTCGTGGGTGTAGCCTTTGCGCATGTCACAGTCGATGAGCAGCACACGTTTGTTCGTCTGGCTGATCACCGCTGCGAGGTTGGCGCAGACAAAGGTTTTACCGATGGAGGGGCTGACCCCGGTCATCATCAACACATTATTAGTGGACTGCATCATGGCGAAGTGCAGGCTGGTACGCAGACTGCGCACGGCTTCAATCGCCAGATCCGTCGGGTTACCCACCGCCAGCAACTGGCTCTGCTTGTAGCGCTTCACGCCCTTAACGGTTTTGACGCTATCACGCGCTTTCTGCCATTCGGAAAGCGGGATGCTGGCATACACGCTGATGCCGTGCTCTTCAAGGATCTGCGGGCTTTCCACACCGCGATTGAACAACGAGCGCAGCAGAACGCCAACCACAGAGACAATCAGGCCAAGAATAATGCTGCCGAGAATGATCAACGCTTTCTTCGGCTTCAGCACGCCAGGCTGAGTGATCGCCGGGTCAACAATACGCACATCGCCCACGGTACTGGCCTGGGTAATACGCAGTTCCTGCTGTTTATTCAGCAGTTGCATATAGACCTGCTGGCCGGATTCCACATCACGCGTCAGGCGAACAATTTCCTGTTGCGTTTGCGGCATCGCGGTAATGCGGTTGTTCAGCTTCGCTTTTTCATCTTCCAACGCTTTACGTTTTTCCAGCAGCGTGCGGTATGCCGGGTGAACTTTGGTATACAACTTGGAGATTTCCGCTTCACGGAAAGTCAGTTCGTTCAACTGCGAGTCGATGTTGACCATCGAATCGAGCACAGATTTGGCTTCCAGCGGCAGATCGACAGAGTCTTTGGTCTGGCGATAGGTGTTGAGCTTATCTTCTGCGATATCCAGATTGTGGCGCACTTCCGGCAGCTGTTTATCGAGGAATACCAGGCTCTTCGCTGCTTCCTCGGATTTACGCTCGATATTTTGCTCAAGGTAATTACGGGTAATGCTGTTCAAAATAGCGCGGATCTGATCGCGATCTTCACCGGTATACGTCAGGCTGAGCACACCGGTATCTTTACCGTTTTCCACTACCGTCAGGTTATTTTGCAGGTTGTTAATCATCCCCAGCGTGGAGAATTTAGTGACGGTAAACTCGGAGTCATTCGAGGCAAGAATGTCGCTCACCATCATGGTCACGCCCTGCTTGCTCAACAACTTGCCAACTTCGCCACGCGCCTCAAAACCGCCATCGCTGGTTAACTGATACTGTTTTGGGCTCAGCACTTTCAGCGTAAAGGTTTGCTGATTCATCCCGGCAGGCAACGTAAAGGTGGTGACTTTCACCGTCTCGTTCTGCCTCCCCATCAGCCGCTCCCAGCCGGTACCGAACAGCGGAAAGGTGTTTTTCACTACGGAGATGTCGAGATCCAGATCCTCAACGGTTTTGCCCAGCACCATACGCGACTGGATAAGCTGGATTTCCGCATCTGACGCCGGTGGCTTATTCGCCAGGGCGCTGCTGATATCCTGCACCAGTGAACTGCCGGTGTTTTGTTCGATTTGCACCAGTGAATCGGCGCTGTAAATGGGTGTCGCAAACAGGCAGTAGACAACCGCGATCAGTGCAAACACCGAGGTGATGCCCAGTACCCACCAGCGAGCTTCAATGATAGTGCCGAGCAAACGGCCAATATCGATTTCGTCATTGCCCACCACCGGGGCAGCAGAATGCGAATGGTGTGTTTTCTCTGTCATTATTATCCCTGCTGAGCTTGCAATGCCTGCGCCCACTGGCGGGCAGACTGGTCAAGTAAGGTGTAAACGGCTTCAAAAGCTTCACGACTTTTACGATACGGGTCGGGAATTTCTCGTTCGTTATCCCAGTGGCCAAATAACATGACCTTGCCGCGCATCTCCGGGGCAATCTCACACAGGCTGGCGATGTGGCGTTTTTCCATGACCAGAATCAGGTCATATTCACGACACATGGCACCGGAAACCTGCCGCGCGCGATGTCCCTCCAGAGAAAGTTGATTGTCTGCCGCTACGCTCACCGCGTTAGCATCCGCGCCACGTCCGACCAGCGCGCCCAGCCCTGCCGATGCCACTGTTAATCCGGGCTGGTATTTTTTCAGCAGTCGTTCTGCTGTTGGGGAACGACAAATGTTCCCCACACAAACCACCAGAATTTTGTTGAACATAGTCATTGCAAGTTTTGGATATCGTTGGCCGTGTTGGTCATGTAGCGAACGCCACTGATTGTCGGCAGCAACTGGTTGATAAGACGATTCCAGCGCGCCACCGGCGCAGTCGTGACGTACACCACGTCATACGGCTGGAGTCGGAAATTCGTCGCCATCACCAGAGAGGTGGCGTCCGACATATCAAGCTGGTAGATATTGGCAATCTTGCCGCTGCGATCGCTCTCGCCGCCTTTCAACGGACGGATAACGAAGATGCCGCTGGCGTTGGAGGTCGTCAGGTCGATACCTTCGGCCTGGCCAAGCGCTTCCGTCAGCGTCATGCCGCTGAAGTCCATTTTGAGCGTGCTCTGTTTTTTCACTTCGCCCATCACGAACACTTTCAGATCGTCATTACGCGGTACAAAGAGGATATCGCCTGGATAAAGCAGGCGGTTCTGGCTGAGGTCGCCATTCTGCATCAGCGCCTGGAGCGAAATGCGCTGCTCTTTTCCCTGATGTGTCAGCACTACGTTGCGCCAGTCGGCGTTGTCGGTCAGCCCGCCCGCCGCGTTGATAGCGTCCAGCACGGTAAGCGGCACGTTGGTGATCGCCTGCTGGCCGGACTTGGCGACCTGGCCGGAGATGTAGGCTTTTTGTGAGCGGAATGCGGCGATATTAACGTCCACCTGCGGGTCAGCAATGTACGTCGCTAAACGGCTGGTAATATCACTGCGGATCTCGGCGAGGGTTTTCCCCACCACCTGTACTTTCCCGACATAGGGATAAAACATGGTGCCATCAGGCTGTACCCAGTTGCCTGTGTCGCTGGAACTACGATATTGGCCCGCTGGCGTGGTTAATTCCGGGTGATCCCAGACGGTGACATTCAATACATCCCCTGGCCCTACACGATACTGGTAAGCCGCAATTTCGTTGTCGAGCGACATATTTGGTTGAGCGACATTAACGCGCGGGCGCAATTGTTCAATCAGACGTGGTGTTAAAGGATAAACATTCACCATGCGGTCTAAATCAAAGTCTGCATCCTGCTGTTTAATCACATCCTTTCCCATCGTAGTCATATTGCTACCGGGGAAAACAGTGCAGCCACTCATCATGCTTATGGACACCAATAATGGCATCAATTTCATTTTAGATTTCATCATTGATTAATTATCACTTTGGCAGAGTAATTATCCTGTGCGATTTATATAAGCGCTCAAGTTGTACACAGAATCAGAATGCAGTTAATTACGAAAGAATATAACTGGCATCAATCCTAAAAAGCGTTTATTCAACCACATGCGGTTACAGAATAATCCAGGCTGATTGACATACCCACAGGCACGCTACCGCCCCTGGCTTTCAGTTACCAATTCACTGAACATCTCTAACTCATTGATAGTTATCCCTTACAGGCCTTAAGGTTGCAATGTACCGCAGACCAGAAAAAATACGGCAGGAATCGAATTTGTAACGAATAACGATGACGAAAATAACATCGTTAGTATATTTGAGTGATGCAGGAAGAATTGTTGCAGCTAAGCGAATAGCAGGCAAGGCACCAGCCCTGATAAACATATTTTTAAGAATAAGTTTAAGAACAAACTTTTCGAATTTTAAGACTAACCGTATATTGACAAACTTTGTATATGGAATTACTTATGCGAAATATCCTAATTTGCTAATTTTTCCCTTATAATTAATCACAGTAACAATAAGGAAATTGAATTTATACGTATTGCTCATAACCAATAAATTAAGAATAATCGCAGGCTGGCATTGCAATTTCATCCAGCTTTATCCATGATCGCACTGTGACAATTGTCATATCACAGAAGGTGTTACGTTTACGATGGAATGGATTGCCGATCCATCAATCTGGGCCGGGTTGGTCACGCTGGTCGTGATCGAGCTGGTACTCGGTATTGATAACCTGGTTTTTATTGCGATTCTTGCGGAAAAATTGCCGGCGGCGCAGCGCGATCGCGCCCGTATTACCGGGCTGCTGCTGGCGATGTTGATGCGATTGCTTTTACTGGCCTCAATCTCCTGGCTGGTGACACTCACTAATCCTCTGTTTACGGTGCGCGGCTTAAGCTTCAGCGCGCGCGATCTGATTATGCTGCTCGGCGGCCTGTTCCTGCTGTTTAAAGCGACGGTGGAACTTAATGAGCGCCTTGAAGGCAAAGACAGCGACAATCCAACGCAGCGACGTGGCGCGAAATTCTGGGCTGTGGTCACCCAGATCGTGGTGCTGGATGCGGTCTTCTCGCTCGACTCGGTGATCACTGCCGTCGGCATGGTTGACCACCTGGCCGTCATGATGGCCGCCGTGGTGATTGCCATTTCCCTGATGCTGCTGGCCAGTAAATCGCTGACGCGCTTCGTCAACAGCCACCCGACAATTGTTATTCTCTGTCTCAGTTTCCTGCTGATGATCGGTTTTAGCCTGGTGGCGGATGGTTTTGGTTTCCATATTCCGAAAGGTTATCTGTACGCCGCAATTGGCTTCTCGGTGATGATTGAAGCGCTGAACCAGTTGGCTATCTTTAATCGCCGCCGTTTTCTGTTCGCCAACCAGACGCTACGCCAGCGCACGACAGAAACGGTGATGCGCCTGCTCAGCGGGCGGAAAGAGGATGCTGAACTGGATGCCGATACCGCCTCGATGCTGCACGACAGTGACGACAACCAGATCTTTAATCCGCAGGAGCGGCGCATGATTGAGCGGGTGCTGAACCTCAATCAGCGCTCGGTCAGCAGCATCATGACGTCGCGCCACGATATTGAGCATATCGATCTCAGCGCGCCGGAAGCAGAGATCCGCGCCCTGCTGGATAAAAACCAGCATACGCGCGTGGTGGTTACGGGCGGCGATACTGAAGAGGATTTGCTTGGCGTTGTTCATGTGCTCGATCTGCTGCAACAATCTCTGCGCGGCGAACCGCTGGATCTCAAGGCGCTAATCCGTCAGCCGCTGGTGTTCCCGGAAGCGCTGCCGCTGTTGCAGGCGCTGGAGCAGTTCCGCAATGCCCGCACCCACTTCGCTTTCGTGGTCGATGAGTTTGGTTCCGTGGAAGGCATTGTCACTCTCAGCGATGTGATGGAAACCATCGCCGGGAATCTGCCAAACGAAGTGGAAGAGATCGATGCCCGCCATGATATTCAGAAAAACAGCGATGGCAGCTGGACGGCCAATGGTCATATGCCGCTGGAGGATCTGGTGCAGTACATCGCAATACCGCTGGATGAGAAGCGTGACTACCACACCATTGCCGGCCTGCTGATGGAGTACCTGCAGCGGATCCCCAAACCCGGTGAAGAGGTGCAGGTAGGCGATGTTCTGCTGAAAACCCTGGAAGTTGAGAGCCACCGCGTGCAGAAAGTGCAAATTATTCCGCTGACGCGTGACGAAGATCCGGACTACGAAGTGTAAAGGGCTACGCTTTAACCACCGTCACCCCACGGTGGTTAAACGGGGCCAGCAGGCGATCGTCCGTCTGCGCGTCCACCACCAGCGTGTTGATAAGCGAGATATCGCCAATCACCCATGGCGATGCGCTGTTCAGTTTCTCCGGCGAGGCCAGAACTACAGTCTCTGCCGCCCTGTCGGCCAGCGCGCGCTTGATACGCGACTCCTCAAAATCCCCGGTGCTGAGACCGGCGTCCACATGTACGCCGGTCACGCCCATAAAAAAGAGGTCGGCGCGTATCCGGCTGATAGATTCCAGCGCGCCTGCGCCAACGTTGACGATCGAATGTTTGTAGAGATGGCCACCGATCATCACCACTTCAATCAGCGGATGCTGTGCCAGCCCAACGGCGATACTGGGGCTGTGTGTTACCACGGTAATGCGTAAATCCTGTGGGAAATGCGTAATCAGTTCAGAGGTCGTCGTACCGCCATCAATCATAACAACCTGCCCTGCTGAGACGAGCTGCGCGCCTTTCTGCGCGATACGCCGCTTGGCGTCAGACTGCAAATGTTGCCGCTCGGCAAATGTCACCGTAGCGGCGGAAGATGGCAGTGCGCCGCCGTGCACACGCTGTAACAAACCCTCAGCCGCCAGCTCACGCAGATCCCGCCGCACGGTATCTTCCGAGACGCCAAATCGTTCGCTGAGTTCCTTCGACAGCACCTGCCCTTCTTCAGCAAGCTGGTTGAGGATCAATTGCTTACGTTGTGGGGTTAGCATCGCGTTGCTCCTGCTTGCACGAAAAACCTTGATAATGCACGAATGTGCACGTTATGCTGCTATCTTACCTGCACAGGAGCTGATATGTCATCTGAAAATGCACAAATACGCATTATTGCGTCGATGCCTCTCGCTGAAGATTGGGGAAAACTGACCAAATACACCTTTGATTATCGCCGTCATGACGGTGAATGGCAGCGCCAGACCCGCGAGGTGTATGACCGGGGCAACGGCGCGGTGATCCTGCTGTATAACCGCCGCAAGCGGAGCGTGATCCTCACCCGACAGTTTCGTTTACCGCTTTTCGTCAACCAGCATCACGGTTTTTTGCTGGAAGCGGCTGCTGGCCTGCTGGATGAGCTTGAGCCTGAGGAGCGCATTCGTCACGAAGCGGAAGAAGAGACCGGCTACCGGCTGGAACAGGTACAGAAAGTGTTTGTGGCGTGGATGAGCCCCGGCTCCGTCAGCGAAAAACTGCACTTTTTTATTGCTGAATACGATGACAGCAAACGCACCGGAAGCGGTGGCGGCGTAATCGAAGAGGGAGAGGATATTGAAGTGGTGGAGATGGATTTTGCCACCGCGCTGGCGGCAATCCGTACGGGCGATATTGCCGACGGCAAAACCATTATGCTACTGCAACATCTGGCGCTGGAAGGCATTTTATAGCCCTGCAGCGCCGTTGCTTATCCGGCCGAACTGGCCGGATAGTTACATCTTATCAAGCAGCTTTTTCAGGTCTTTGCTGTTTTGCGAATCTTTATTACGCTCAGCCCAGTCGTTGAGACGACGTTTGGCTTCATCCTGCAAATGTTTACGCAACACCTGGTCCACTTGCAGGCTATAGTTGAGCGCCTGCCATTTACCGTAAACGCGCAGTGGGATCGGCGTCGCTTTCAGGAAGTCGATCAGCGCGCTATCACCTTCCCATCCTTCCAGAACCCGGACATTGAAGCGCGTATCGGTCTGCTCCTGCACCAGATCCATCTTGCCTTCCCCGGTGAGCGCCAGCAGCGCGGAGCTACCCTGCATATCGCTGAAGGTCATCTGCCCGTTATCCAGCGACAACTCTGCGCTGAAATTATCCAGCCGGGTGGCACTGTCGAAATTATCTTTCGCATGCACATCGCTGCTGCGAGCCACCGCCTGTTGTACCAGTTGCTGGAAGTTAAGCCCTTCCATGCGGCTGTTTTTCAGATCGACGTGTGCACTCCCCTGCCAGTCGCGGCGGAAAGATTCTGCATCGATATCCGGGCCGCTGAAATCGCCCGCCATGGTCAGGCTGCCGGTCAGCGCAATCGGGTAGTTAAACGCTTTCAGGATATTACCAATCTCAATGCTCTCCAGCCGTGGCTGGAACTCGGCGCGAGGTTGCTTGCCGCGCACGTCCAGCGTGCCGGGCAATGAGATTTGCCCGTTCCCCATTTTGCCCTGCAACGTCGGGATAGCCAGCAAACCGGCATTATTGTTGAGCTGACCGCTGACATCGGCAAACTGCATACCGCGCCAGCGTACGTTTTTCGCAGTGATGCCGATTTGCGCCGTAAAATCGCGCAGTTCGTTGTACTGCGGCGTATCCGCCCCGCTGGAAATCACCGGGCGCGGCAGGCGATTTTGTTCCTGTCCCTGTGGCATCACGCCGTCGCCGTTCAGCGTCCCTTCCGGCGGCAGCAAGTTATCCAGATTGAGATTGTCGAACTGCACATCGACTGCCCAGACTGGCTGCGTACCAAACGTTACGCTCCCCTTACCGGTAAAGGCGCTGTCATTCGCGCTCAGGGTGACATCATTCAGCGTCAGTCGCTGTGCCGCGCTTTGCCACTGCGCTTGCAATGTGCCCGCCCCGCTGATGCCCTTCGGCGGCGTATCGCCCCCCTGAAGTTGCCACTGCAATTTATCAATAGCGGCGCTGACATTACGCGGATAATCGCGTGCATCTATTTTCGCGCTGAATGAAAGCGTCAGGTCGCGCTGATTGCGGTTAACCCGCCCGGAGAAATCCAGCGTCGCCTGATATTGCGCATCCTGCTCCATTTGCAGACGAATATCGCGTACCGTCACCGGTTCATCGTTGGCGCGCTGGAAAACCAGCAGGCTATCCGCAACCTGTAAGCGGGCAATATCCCATGACCAGCCGCGATCCGATTCCACCTGCGGCAGTGAGTTGCCATGAGGCGCCACTGGCGCATTTTTTTCCGGTGCCGCTTCACTTTGCGGAGTGAGCTGAATCACCGCGCCCTTCAGCATCACTTGTTTCACCTGTAACTGGTGCGACAGCAACGGCAACAGGTTGACATCAAGACGCATATTATCGGCTTTCACCACCGGCATTTCCGCGCCGGGGGCCGTCAACGTGACGCGGCCAGAGAGGATGCTAAGCTGCGGCCAGACGTGCCAGCGCAGCGGGCCATCAAGCTGTAGCTGATAGCCGCTTCGCGCCTCGACCTGACGCACCATGTAAGCGCGGAAATCGTTCGGATTGACCAGTAACACTAATGCCGAAAGGCCGGCAACCAGCACGACCAGCAAAATCATCAGTGTTGTTAACGCTCTTCTCATCACATCCTCAATGGAGATCAGTCAGTCTTTATCAATGCGGCTGGCGACCGCGCCTTGCTGATCGCGATACTTCGCATCTTCACGTCGGTTATAAGGACGATCGGCCGGCCCGGAGAGCGGCTCAAAGCTCAGGGCGCCAATCAGCATGCCCGGTCGCAGCGCCAGCGGCAGCTTGCCTGAATTATAGAACTCCAGCACGATACAGCCCGACCAGCCGGGATCGATGCGGTGCGCGGTTACGTGCACCATCAAACCCAGACGCGCAAGTGAAGAGCGCCCGTCCAGCCAGCCGACCAGATCGGCAGGCAAGGTAACGGATTCATAAGTCACCGCCAGCGCCAGTTCACCCGGATGCAGGAAAAACGCCTCGCCTTCATCAAGCACAATCTCGTCGCTCATTACCCGGTCAAGCGCCGCGCTGACTTCATGCTTCGGGCCGCTGAGATCGATAAATGCCGCCGTATGTCCGCTGAAAGTGCGGAATTTATTGCCGAGGCGGACATCCACCGTCGCCCCGTTAATCCGTTCTACCGGCGGACGCGGGTTAATAGCAAGCCGACCGTCATTCAGCCAGGCTTCAATATCGCGGTCACAAAGACGCATGGCGCATTCTCCTTAATAGTGCGACACGCCCCTGAGAAGATCAGGGGCCGGACTTAACACTCAGTGCTATAGCCTAACATGTATTATTCAAAAAACTGGCTGATTTTGGCTTTCAGGATATCGATGGCGATGCGGTTTTTACCGCCGCGCGGCACGATGATGTCGGCGTATTGCTTGGAGGGTTCAATAAATTGCAGGAACATCGGACGCACGGTTTTCTGATATTGCGCCATGACCGAGTCCATTGAACGGCCACGCTCGTTAACGTCGCGCTTGATGCGGCGCATCAGGCAGATATCCAGCGGCGTATCAACAAAAATGGAGAAATTCATCTCATCGCGCAGGCGTGAATCAGTCAGTAACAGGATCCCTTCCAGGATGATCACTTTTTTCGCTTCAATGCGGATAGTTTCTTTGGTGCGAGTATGTTCCACATAGCTGTACACCGGTAACTCAATAGCTTCGCCGCGCTTGAGAGACTGCAAATGCTGGAATAACAGACTATGATCCATTGCACTGGGGTGGTCATAGTTGGTTTTTACACGCTCTTCCATCGATAGATGGCTTTGATCTTTGTAGTAGCTATCTTCTGGAATAACGCCAATGTGTTCATCACCCACCTGCTCGCGCAGTTCACGATACAGCGTGCTGGCGATAAGACTTTTACCTGAAGCAGATGCGCCGGCGATGCCGATGATGACGCACTGATGAGACTGATCAGTCATAAATTTAGCGACCTGATTAACCTGGATGTAAAGGAAGGACGACGCCGAAGCGTCAAACGCGGCAATTATAGGGATTTCACCGTCGTGATACCAGCCGAATCCTTAGCGGAAACAGGGACGGTAAAAAGCCGCTCGCTTTTGCCCGTCTGGCTGACCAGCCATAAATTAAAACGCTCAAAATTAACCCGGCAGATGTGTTTTTATTACTGACTAAGTAATTAATAACATTATGGTGTCAAATTATGAGCGCCCGGCATAGGAATTGTAAATTGTTTGTACTAGCATAATCCAAAATTCAAATTTCACTCTCCGGACGCGGTTCCGGACGTCACAGGGTTGCGGATAAAGCGGTAATGAAGAAACAACACCAGCGCGTTTTGGTTACCACCCCACATCCTGGGTTGCGGCTTGTCAGTTTAGGGCTGCTCTCTTTCATCTTTACGCTCTTCTCGCTGGAGCTTATCCGTTTTGGCACTGTTATCGCACCGCTGTGGTTTCCCACCGCCATCATTATGGTGGGATTTTACCGCCACGCAGGGCGGATGTGGCCGGGCATCGCGCTGGTCTGCGTGCTGGGCAATGTCGCTGCGACAATCATGCTCTTATCGGCCAACGCAGTCGATCTACGCTATACCGCCGTCAATGTTATTGAGGCCGCGATAGGCGCGGTGCTACTGCGCAAACTGTTGCCCTGGTATAACCCGCTGCAAAACCTCGGCGACTGGCTGCGTCTGGCGGTCGGCAGCGCGATTATCCCGCCGCTGGTCGGCGGCGTGCTGGTTTGTTTGCTGGTGCCCGGCGACAATATTCTGCGTACTTTTCTGGTCTGGGTGCTGTCGGAATCCATCGGCGCGCTGGCGTTGGTGCCGCTCGGCCTGCTGTTTAAACCGCATTACCTGCTGCGTCACCGTAGACCTCAGTTGCTGCTGGAAACACTCGTTACGCTCGCTGTCACGCTCGGGCTAAGCTGGCTGGCGCTGCACTACCTGCCGTGGCCGTTTACTGCGGTCATTGTACTGCTGATGTGGAGCGCCGTGCGTCTGCCGCGGGTTGAAGCCTTTCTCGTCTTTCTGATTACCATCATGATGGTCTCGCTGATGATTGCAGATGATCCCTCTCTCATCACCATGCCGAAAAACAACGTGATGATGAACGCACCGTGGCTGCCGTTTCTGATGATCCTGCTGCCGGTGAACGTCATGACGATGGTGATGTACGCCTTTCGCGCCGAGCGCAAACACATCATCGAAAGCGAAGAGCGCTTTCGAAATGCGATGGAGTATTCCGCCATCGGGATGGCGCTGGTGAGCACCGAAGGACAGTGGTTACAGGCCAACAAAGCGTTATGTCAGTTTCTGGGCTACAGCCAGGAGGAACTGCAGCAGATGACCTTCCAGCAGCTCACCTGCCCGGAAGATTTAAACAGCGATCTGGAACAGCTTGAGCAATTGGTGCGCGGCGACATCTCCACTTACTCCATGGAAAAGCGCTATTACACGCGCAGCGGCGAACTGGTGTGGGCGCTGATGGCAGTTTCCGTTGTGCGCCATACGGATGGCACCCCGCTCTACTTTATCGCCCAGGTCGAAGACATTAACGATCTGAAGCAGACCGAGTGGGTTAACAAGCGCCTGATGGAGCGTATCACGCTGGCGAACGAAGCGGGCGGGATTGGCATCTGGGAGTGGGAGCTTGAGCCGGACATTATCAGTTGGGATAAGCGCATGTTCGAGATGTACGAAGTGCCGCCCCACACGAAACCGACATGGCAATTGTGGTACGAGCGCGTGCTGCCGGAAGACAGGCCGGAAACCGAACGCATTATCCGCGACGGGCTGGCGGCGCGCATGGCCTTCAAACTGGAGTTCCGCATTAGCGTCAAAGGCGGTATTCGCCATATTCGCGCGCTGGCAAACCGCGTGCTGAACAAGCATGGCGAAGTCGAACGCCTGCTCGGCGTCAATATGGATATGACGGAAGTTAAGCAGTTGAATGACGCGCTGTTCCAGGAAAAAGAGCGCCTGCACATTACGCTGGATTCCATCGGCGAAGCGGTGCTTTGTACCGATGTGGATATGAACGTCACTTTTATGAATCCGGTGGCGGAAAAAATGAGCGGCTGGGCGCAGGAACAGGCTATCGGCCAGCCGTTGCTGACAGTGCTGCGCATTACGTTTGGTGATAATGGTCCGGTGATGGAAAACATCCACAGTGGTGATATGTCACGTTCGGCCATTGAACAGGATGTGGTACTGCACTGCCGCACCGGCGGCAGCTTCGACATTCACTACAGCGTAACGCCGCTCAGCACGCTGGATGGGCAACATATCGGCTCTGTGCTGGTGATCCAGGACGTAACGGAATCCCGCAAAATGCTGCGGCAACTGAGCTACAGCGCTTCCCACGATGCGCTGACCCATCTGGCGAACCGGGTCAGTTTTGAAAACCATCTCAAACGCCTGCTGCTGACAGTACAGGAATTCCACCAGCGTCATGCGCTGGTGTTTATCGATCTTGACCGCTTTAAAGCCGTCAACGATACAGCCGGGCACGCGGCGGGGGATGCCCTGCTGCGCGAGATCGCGTCGCTGATGCTCAGCATGTTGCGTTCGACCGATATTCTTGCCCGCCTTGGCGGCGATGAATTCGGTTTACTGCTGCCGGACTGTAATGTCGAGAGCGCGCGGTATATTTCCGGGCGTATTGTTGAAGCCATCAATGACTACCACTTTATGTGGGAAGGCCGTTTGCACCGCATCGGCGCCAGCGCCGGAATTTCGCTGATTGATGAAACTAACTATCAGGCTTCAGAAGTGATGTCGCAGGCGGATATCGCCTGTTATGCCTCCAAAAATAATGGGCGCGGGATCGTGACCGTGTACGAACCGCAGCAAGGCCAGATGCAGCATGATCGCAGCATCATGTCGCTGGATGAACAGTGGCATATGATCAAAGACAATCATCTGCTGCTGATTGCCCGCGGCGTAGCGTCGCCGCGCGTACCGGAGGCCTGCAACTTCTGGCTACTCTCCCTGCGCTTGTGGACCAGCGAAGGCGAAGTGATGGAGGAGCACGCTTTCCGTTCCGGCCTTAGCGAACCAGAGCTGATCCGCGCGCTCGACCGCCGCGTATTCCATGAGTTTTTCCGTAACCACGCTACTGCCGTTGCGGGTAAAGGGCTCGGCGTTGCCCTGCCGCTTTCCGTGGCCGGGCTCTCCAGCACAACGCTGGTGAATGAACTGCTCGAACTGCTGGAAAGCGGCCCGCTATCCGCCCGGCTGTTGCATCTGGTGGTACATGCCGATGCGCTGATGCGTGAAGATAACACCCTGCTCGACAATCTGAAGCGGCTGCGCCAGGCGGGTTGCCGCATTATTCTCAGCCGTATCGGGCACGATCTGGATATTTTTAACCGCCTGAGTCCGAATATGGTCGATTACCTGATGCTCGATCCGGAACTGGTTACCAACGTTCACGGTAATCTGATGGACGAGATGATGGTGACCATTATTCAGGGCCACGCCCAGCGCCTTGGCATGAAGAGCATTGCCGGGCCGACCAATCAGCCGCTGATGATGGATACCCTTTCCGGCGTCGGCATCGATATGATTTATGGCGATATTATTTCGCAGGCTCAGCCGCTGGATTTGATGCTGAATACCAGTTATTTCGCTATCAACTGACAAACAGGGTGGCGCCTTATCCGGACGGAAAATGCATTAAAACCACAAGGCATCACACTTCAGGCCCCCACCCCGCCGTATACCAGATATGCAACAGTGCATAGGAGCGCCACGGCTGCCAGCGTTCGGCGTAGCGCCTCGTCTGCGCGGGCGTCATCCCGGCAAAACGCTGCTTGATCAGATAATCGTCGGGTAGAAAAATATCTTTCGCCTGCCAGCCGCGCAGGGCAAAGTAGCTGGCGGTCCAGCGGCCGATGCCGGGGAAAGTTTGCAAGGCTTTCACCCCCTGCTCCACATCCACCGGTGCCGTCAGCGGCAGCAAACCGTCGCAGGCTGCCTGTGCCAGATATATCAGCGATTCAGCGCGTTTGCGCGGCATGCCGAGCGTTTGTAAATCCCCGACTTGCGCCGCAGAGAGCTGCTGCGGAGTGGGAAAACAGATAAAACCGCGCTCATCCAGCACATCGCCATAACGCTGCGCAACCTTTGCCGTCAGCTTTGCCGCCATCGCCACGCTGACTAACTGGCCTAAAATCGCCCGCACGCCCTGCTCAAATGGATCAACACATCCCGGCAGGCGCAACCCCGGTCGCGCAGCGCCCAACGTCCCCAGCGCCGCGGTCACCTCCTGCGGATTGCAGTCAAGATCAAACAGACAGCGAATCCGTTGCAGGCACAGTTCCGCAATCGGCTGCAAACCTTCACTGAGCGTGACCCTCAGTGTCGCGCTCGCCTCATCCGGTTCGGCAATAATCAACCCGCGATGCTCGCCAGCGGCAAAGGAGCGCACATAGCGTGTCGCATCAATCTCTTCAACACCCGCCACGGCGCGATCGCCTAAAAATCCCAACATCCAGGCCCAGTCATAGGGCGGCTGCCAGCGCAGTTCGTACATAGTTGCTCCTCTTTTCTGCTAACAGCATAAACGGCATCGGAATTTTCCGCCTTGCTTTCATATTCCGGTTGTCGCCCGCGCCGCATTCGGCTAAAGTCGCCCCCCTTCTTCACTGGCATGGGGATAAACACGTGTTTGTAGGCTTTGACTACGGGACAGCAAACTGCTCGATTGCAGTAATGCGCGATGGCGCGCCACACCTGCTGACCATGGAAAATAACAGTACGCTGCTGCCATCTATGCTCTGCGCGCCAACGCGCGAAGCCGTCAGCGAATGGCTCTATCGTCACCATCAGGTTCCGGCTACGGGGAGCGAAACCCAGGCGCTACTGCGCCGGGCAGTGAGCTTTAACCGTGAGGAAGATATTGAGGTCAACGCCGCCAGCGTACAATTTGGCCTCGCCTCGCTGCGTCAGTATGTGAGCGATCCGGAAGAGGTTTACTTCGTTAAATCGCCGAAATCCTTCCTCGGCGCCAGCGGCCTGAAACCGCAGCAGATCGCCCTGTTTGAGGATCTGGTCTGCGCCATGATGCTGCACATTCGCCAGCAGGCCGAAACGCAACTGCCGGAAAGCATCAACCAGGCGGTCATTGGCCGACCGATCAACTTCCAGGGGCTCGGCGGCGATGATGCTAACGCCCAGGCACAGGGGATCCTTGAGCGCGCGGCGAAACGCGCCGGTTTCCGTGATGTGGTGTTCCAGTATGAACCGGTAGCAGCAGGGCTCGATTTTGAAGCCACACTAAGCGAAGAGAAACGCGTGCTGGTGGTGGATATTGGCGGCGGAACAACAGACTGCTCCATTCTGCTGATGGGCCCACAGTGGCGCGCCAGACAGGATCGTGCAGCCAGCCTACTCGGCCACAGCGGTTGCCGCGTTGGCGGTAACGATCTGGATATCGCACTGGCGTTTAAAAGCCTGATGCCTCTGCTTGGTATGGGCGGCCAGACGGAAAAAGGCATCGCCCTGCCAATTCTGCCGTGGTGGAACGCGGTGGCGATCAACGATGTGCCGGCGCAAGCCGAATTTTACAGCGCCGCCAATGGCCGTCTGCTCAACGATCTGCTGCGCGACGCCCGCGACGCGGAAAAAGTGGCCCTGCTGCTGAAAGTGTGGCGGCAGCGTCTGAGCTACCGGCTGGTGCGCAGCGCCGAAGAGAGCAAAATAGCGCTCTCGGAAGAAGCGCATGTCACCGCGCCGCTGCCGTTTATCAGCGACGATCTTGCCACTGCCATCACCCAGGAGGGTCTGGAAGCGGCGCTCAATCAGCCGTTACAGCGCATTATTGAGCAGGTGCAGTTGGCGCTGGAAAACAGCAACGAAACGCCGGAAGTAATCTACCTGACCGGCGGGAGCGCCCGCTCGCCCATCATCAAGAAAGCGCTGGCGGAAACGCTGCCGGGGATTCCGATTGCGGGCGGCGATGATTTTGGCTCTGTCACCGCCGGGCTTGCCCGCTGGGCGCAGGTTCTGTTTCGCTAATATTTTGCCGGATGATCGCCATCCGGCATGATTTTCTTCTCCATATTACCCCTAACGCAAATTTCCATCCCCGCTCGACGTTTCTAAACAGTGTTTCATATTTCCTCCATTTTTCTGCGTTAAGGCCTCACTAAACTAGTATTATTTTGGTCATGGTTTTTTCAGGACGAGATACATATAACGATGAAACGCAGTTTCACTTTTCGCCGCACGCTTGTTGCGGTCGTGGTTATCGCAGCGGCAGGTGCCGCGTGGTACCACTTTAGCCATCAAGAGGCTACTTCTTCTTCCGCCACCGGGCACACGCAACGTCAGGCTGGCAGCGGTCGCCACGGCATGCGCGGCGGCGCGTTACCGCCGGTACAGGCTGCCACAGCGACCCGCGAATCCGTTCCACGTTATCTCTCAGGTCTCGGTACGATTACGGCAACCAATACCGTGACCGTCCGCAGCCGTGTTTCCGGCCAACTGATGGCGCTCCACTTCCAGGAAGGGCAACAGGTTAAGGCCGGCGATCTGCTGGCTGAAATCGACCCCAGCGAATTTAAAGTGGCACTGGCGCAGGCACAGGGGCAACTGGCAAAAGATAAAGCCACGCTGGCGAATGCGCGCCGCGATCTGGCCCGCTATCAGCAACTGGCGAAAACCAGTCTCGTCTCCCGTCAGGATCTCGATACCCAGCAGGCGCTGGTAACGGAATCTGAAGGCACCGTCAAAGCCGATGAAGCTTCGGTCGCCAGCGCCCAGTTGCAGCTGGACTGGAGCCGCATCACGGCACCCATCTCCGGGCGCGTTGGCTTAAAGCAGGTGGATATTGGTAACCAAATCAGCAGCAGCGACACCACCGGTATTGTGGTGCTGACGCAAACCCACCCGATTGACCTCGTTTTTACCCTGCCGGAAAGCGAAATCGCCACCGTGGTGCAGGCGCAAAAAGCAGGCCAACCGCTGGTAGTGGAAGCCTGGGATCGCACGAACAAACAGAAACTGAGCAGCGGTTCGCTGCTCAGTCTTGATAACCAGATCGATGCCACCACCGGCACCATCAAACTGAAAGCACGCTTTAATAACCAGGACGACGCGCTGTTCCCCAACCAGTTCGTCAATGCGCGCATGCTGGTCGCCACGCAACAAGATGCCGTTGTGATCCCTGCCGCTGCGCTGCAAATGGGTAATGAAGGCAACTTTGTCTGGGTGGTGAATGAGAATAACCAGGTCAGCAAACATATCGTTACGCCGGGTATTCAGGACAGCCAGAAAGTGGTGATTGCCGCCGGGCTGTCGGCGGGCGATCGCGTAGTGACGGACGGTATCGACCGTCTGACCGAAGGGGCCAAAGTGGAAGTGGTGGATGCGCAAAGCGCCCAGCAGATGCCCACAAAACGTGAGCATCCGGCGAAAGGAGCGCACTCCTGATGCAGTTGCTACCGCCAGGCCGGACGGGAGGTCCTTCCCGTCTGTTTATCTTACGCCCGGTCGCCACCACCTTATTGATGGTGGCGATTCTGCTTGCCGGGGTCATCGGCTACCGTTTTCTTCCCGTCTCTGCGCTGCCGGAAGTGGATTACCCCACCATTCAAGTAGTCACCCTTTACCCCGGAGCCAGCCCGGATGTGGTGACGTCGGCGATAACCGCGCCGCTCGAACGGCAATTTGGCCAGATGTCGGGCTTAAAACAGATGTCGTCGCAAAGCTCCGGCGGCGCATCGGTGGTGACGTTGCAGTTCCAGCTCACGCTGCCGTTGGATGTTGCCGAGCAGGAAGTGCAGGCGGCAATGAACGCGGCCAACAGCTTGCTCCCTTCCGATCTGCCTAACCCGCCGGTTTACAGCAAAGTTAACCCGGCCGATCCGCCGATCATGACGCTGGCAGTCACCTCTTCCGCCATGCCGATGACGCAGGTGGAAGATATGGTCGAAACGCGCGTCGCGCAGAAAATTTCGCAGGTTTCCGGCGTTGGTCTGGTCACGCTTTCCGGCGGCCAGCGCCCGGCAGTGCGCGTCAAACTTAACGCACAGGCCATCGCCGCGCTGGGGTTGACCAGCGAAACCATTCGTACCGCCATCGACAATGCCAACGTTAACTCGGCAAAAGGGAGCCTCGATGGCCCAACGCGCGCCGTCACGCTCTCGGCCAACGATCAGATGCAGTCCGCCGAAGAGTACCGCCAGTTGATTGTCGCTTACCAGAACGGTGCGCCCATTCGCCTGGGCGATGTGGCAACCGTGGAACAGGGCGCAGAAAATAGCTGGCTTGGCGCATGGGCGAATAAGCAACAGGCTATTGTGATGAACGTCCAGCGTCAGCCGGGCGCCAACATTATTGATACCGCCGACAGCATTCGTACTCTGCTGCCGCAGTTAACGGAGAGCCTGCCGAAATCGGTCACGGTGAAAGTGCTCTCCGATCGCACCAACAACATCCGCGCCTCGGTCAGCGACACCCAGTTCGAACTGATGCTGGCTATCGCGCTGGTGGTGATGATTATCTATCTGTTTCTGCGCAATATTCCGGCCACTATCATCCCTGGCGTGGCCGTGCCGCTGTCGCTTATCGGCACCTTTGCGGTGATGGTGTTTCTCGATTTCTCTATCAATAACCTGACGCTGATGGCGCTGACCATCGCCACCGGCTTTGTGGTGGATGACGCGATTGTGGTGATTGAGAACATCTCGCGCTATATCGAAAAAGGGGAAAAACCGCTGGCGGCGGCGCTGAAAGGCGCAGGCGAGATCGGCTTTACCATTATCTCCCTCACCTTCTCGCTGATTGCCGTGCTGATCCCGCTGCTGTTTATGGGCGATATTGTCGGGCGCCTGTTCCGCGAGTTCGCCGTCACGCTGGCGGTGGCCATTCTTATCTCGGCTATCGTTTCACTGACACTGACGCCGATGATGTGCGCGCGCATGCTGAGCGCTGAATCCCTGCGCAAGCAGAACCGTTTTTCCCGCGCCTCGGAGCGTTTTTTTGAGCGCGTGATTGCCGGGTATGGCCACCTGCTGGCGAAAGTGCTCAACCACCCGTGGCTGACGCTCAGCGTGGCGATAGGCACGCTGTTGCTGTCGGTGGCGCTGTGGGTTTTCATCCCGAAAGGCTTCTTCCCGGTACAGGACAACGGCATCATTCAGGGCACGCTCCAGGCGCCGCAGTCGGCGTCGTTTGCCAGCATGGCGCAGCGCCAGCGGCAGGTTGCCGACGTTATCCTGCAGGATCCGGCGGTTGAAAGCCTGACCTCGTTTGTTGGCGTCGATGGTACCAACCCGTCGCTGAACAGCGCGCGTCTGCAAATCAACCTTAAGCCGCTGGATGAGCGCGACGACCGCGTACAGACAGTGATTGCGCGCCTGCAACAGGCGGCGGCAAAAGTGCCCGGCGTGGCGCTCTATCTGCAACCGACGCAGGATCTGACCATCGACACCACGGTCAGCCGCACCCAGTACCAGTTTACCTTGCAGGCAAACTCGCTGGAGGCGCTGAGCACCTGGGTGCCGCAACTGATCGCTAAACTGGAAGCGCTGCCGCAACTTGCTGATGTCAGCAGCGACTGGCAGGACAAAGGGCTGGTGGCCAGGATCAACGTTGACCGCAACACCGCCAGCCGTCTTGGTATCACCATGTCGGATGTTGATAACGCGCTGTATAACGCCTTCGGCCAGCGGCTGATCTCCACCATCTATACCCAGTCAAACCAGTATCGTGTGGTGCTGGAACACGACACCACGCAAACGCCGGGGCTGGCAGCGCTGGAGAATATCCGCCTGGCCAGCAGCGGCGGCGGCGTAGTGCCGTTATCCTCGATTGCCAAAGTGGAACAACGCTTTGCGCCGCTGAGTATTAACCACCTCGATCAATTCCCCTCCACCACCATCTCTTTTAACGTGGCGAGCGGCTATTCGCTGGGCGATGCGGTTCAGGCGATCACCGACAGCGAAAAAACCCTCAATTTCCCGACGGATATCCGCACCCAGTTCCAGGGCAGCACGCTGGCGTTCCAGTCTGCACTTGGCAGCACGGTCTGGCTGATCGTCGCAGCAGTGGTGGCAATGTATATCGTGCTCGGCGTGCTATATGAGAGTTTTATTCACCCGGTCACTATTCTCTCGACGTTGCCGACCGCGGGCGTTGGCGCGCTGCTGGCGCTGATGATTTCCGGCAGTGAGCTGGATGTGATTGCCATTATCGGCATCATTCTGCTGATTGGTATCGTCAAGAAAAATGCCATCATGATGATCGACTTCGCTCTCGCCGCCGAACGCGAAGAGGGGATGGCGCCGCGCGACGCGATTTTCCAGGCCTGCCTGCTGCGTTTTCGCCCGATCCTGATGACCACGCTGGCGGCCCTGCTCGGTGCGCTGCCGCTGATGCTCAGCACTGGCGTGGGCGCAGAGCTGCGCCGCCCGCTGGGTATCGGCATGGTGGGAGGCTTGCTGGTCAGCCAGGTGCTGACGCTGTTTACCACACCGGTGATTTATCTGCTGTTCGACCGCCTGTCGCTGGCCGTAAAACAGCGCTTCCCGCGCCGTGAAGAGGAGGCGTAAGTGAAGTTTTTCGCCCTCTTCATTTACCGCCCGGTGGCGACGATTTTGATTTCGCTGGCGATAACGCTGTGCGGCATCCTCGGCTTCCGGCTGTTGCCGGTGGCCCCGCTGCCGCAGGTCGATTTTCCGGTGATCATGGTCAGCGCCTCGCTACCTGGCGCCTCGCCGGAGACGATGGCGTCGTCGGTCGCTACGCCGCTGGAACGCTCGCTGGGGCGGATTGCCGGGGTCAGCGAGATGACCTCTTCCAGCTCGCTGGGCAGTACGCGCATCATTTTAGAGTTTAATTTTGACCGCAATATCAACGGTGCCGCGCGCGATGTGCAGGCGGCGATCAACGCGGCGCAAAGCCTGCTGCCAAGCGGTATGCCGAGCCGTCCGACCTACCGCAAAGCGAACCCGTCGGACGCGCCGATCATGATCCTGACGCTGACCTCGGATACCTATTCGCAGGGCCAGTTATACGATTTTGCCTCGACGCAGCTGGCACAAACCATCTCACAGATCGACGGCGTCGGCGATGTGGATGTCGGCGGAAGTTCGCTGCCCGCGGTGCGCGTCGATCTCAATCCGCAGGCGCTGTTTAATCAGGGCGTGTCACTCGATGCCGTGCGTACCGCCATCAGCAGCGCCAACGTCCGTCGTCCGCAGGGCGCTGTGGATGACGGAGCTCAACGCTGGCAAATACAAACGAATGATGAGCTGAAAACGGCGGCCGAATACCAGCCGTTGATCATTCATTACAACAACGGCGCGGCAGTACGTTTAAGCGATGTCGCCACGGTCAGCGACTCGGTGCAGGATGTGCGCAACGCCGGGATGACCAACGCAAAGCCGGCGATTTTGCTGATGATCCGCAAACTACCGGAAGCCAATATTATTCAGACGGTGGACAGCATCCGCGCCCGCCTGCCGGAATTACAGAAAACCATTCCTGCCGCTATCGATCTGCAAATCGCCCAGGATCGTTCGCCAACCATTCGCGCCTCGCTGGCGGAAGTGGAGCAGACACTGGTGATCTCGGTGGCGCTGGTGATCCTGGTGGTGTTCCTGTTTTTGCGTTCCGGCCGCGCGACGCTTATTCCGGCTGTCGCCGTACCGGTTTCGCTGATTGGCACCTTTGCCGCTATGTACCTGTGCGGTTTCAGCCTGAATAACCTGTCGCTGATGGCGCTGACCATCGCCACCGGCTTTGTCGTTGACGATGCCATTGTGGTGCTGGAAAACATCTCCCGCCATCTTGAAGCGGGCGTAAAACCGTTACAGGCGGCATTGCAGGGGACGCGGGAAGTCGGTTTTACCGTGCTGTCGATGAGCCTGTCGCTGGTAGCGGTGTTCCTGCCGCTGCTGCTGATGGCCGGCCTGCCGGGCAGGCTATTGCGCGAGTTTGCCGTCACGTTGTCGGTGGCGATTGGCATCTCGCTGGTCATTTCACTGACGCTGACGCCGATGATGTGCGGCTGGCTGCTGAAGCGCCATAAACCGCGCGAACGCACGCGGGAAAGAGGCGTTGGCCGTTTGCTGATTGCGCTCCAGCAGCAGTACGCCCGTTCGTTGAAATGGGTGCTGAATCACGCCCGGCTGGTGGGTCTGGTGCTGCTTGGCACCATCGCATTGAATGTCTGGCTCTATATCTCCATTCCGAAAACCTTCTTCCCGGAGCAGGACACCGGCGTGCTGATGGGCGGCATTCAGGCGGATCAGAGCATCTCCTTCCAGGCGATGCGCGGTAAGTTGCAGGATTTTATGAAAATCATCCGTGACGACCCGGCGGTGGATAATGTCACCGGTTTTACCGGCGGCTCGCGCGTGAACAGCGGCATGATGTTTATCACCCTCAAATCCCGACATATTCGTAATGAAACGGCGCAGCAGGTGATTGACCGGTTACGCGTTAAACTGGCGAAAGAGCCTGGTGCAAGCCTGTTTTTGATGGCCGTACAGGATATTCGCGTCGGCGGGCGGCAGGCCAATGCCAGCTACCAGTTCGCCCTGCTGTCGGACGATCTCAGCGCCCTGCGCGAATGGGAGCCGAAGATCCGTAAAGCGCTGGCGGCGCTGCCGCAACTGGCGGACGTCAACTCAGACCAGCAGGACAACGGCGCGGAGATGAACCTGGTTTACGATCGCGAAACGATGTCGCGGCTGGGCATCAGTGTTGAAGCGGCCAACAGCCTGCTGAATAACGCCTTTGGTCAGCGGCAGATCTCCACTATTTATCAACCGCTTAACCAGTACAAAGTGGTGATGGAAGTTGATCCCCGCTATACCCAGGACGTGAGCGCGCTGGACAAGATGTATGTGATCAACAGCGAAGGCCAGTCGATTCCGCTCTCTTACTTTGCCCACTGGCAACCGGCGAATGCGCCGCTGTCGGTGAACCATCAGGGGCTGTCGGCGGCGTCGACCATCGCCTTTAACCTGCCGACAGGCACGTCGCTGTCGGAAGCCAGCGACGCCATCGATCGTGCGATGACGCAACTTGGCGTCCCTTCGAGCGTGCGCGGCAGCTTCGCCGGTACAGCACAAGTATTCCAGGAGACGATGAATTCACAGGTGATCCTGATCCTGGCAGCGATTGCCACGGTCTATATCGTGCTGGGGATCCTCTACGAGAGCTACGTCCACCCGCTGACCATTCTCTCCACGCTGCCCTCGGCGGGCGTCGGCGCACTGCTGGCGCTGGAACTGTTTGGCGCGCCCTTTAGCCTGATCGCACTGATTGGCATCATGTTGCTGATCGGGATAGTGAAGAAGAATGCCATAATGATGGTCGACTTCGCCCTAGAAGCCCAGCGCAAGGGCAGCCTGAGCGCAGAAGAGGCCATCTTCCAGGCCTGTTTGCTGCGTTTTCGTCCGATCATGATGACCACCCTGGCGGCGCTGTTTGGCGCGCTGCCGCTGGTCATTTCCGGCGGCGATGGCTCCGAACTGCGCCAGCCGCTGGGGATCACTATCGTCGGCGGCCTGGTGATGAGCCAGCTTCTTACCCTGTATACAACGCCGGTGGTCTATCTCTTCTTTGACCGCCTGCGTATGCGTTTTAGCCAGAAAGAGAGAGAGCCTGTTAGTGAATGAATGAACTCCCCAAAAACATCCGCTGGCAACTATGGATTGTCGCCTTTGGCTTTTTTATGCAGTCGCTGGATACCACTATTGTGAATACCGCCCTCCCCTCGATGGCGCGAAGCCTGGGGGAGAGCCCGCTGCATATGCACATGGTGGTGGTCTCCTATGTATTGACCGTGGCGGTGATGCTGCCAGCCAGCGGCTGGCTGGCGGATCGGGTCGGCGTGCGCAATATCTTTTTCATCGCCATTGTGCTGTTCACCACCGGTTCGCTATTTTGCGCGCAGGCCTCAACCCTTGACCAACTGGTGATGGCGCGGGTTTTACAGGGTGTCGGCGGGGCAATGATGGTGCCGGTAGGCAGGCTGACGGTGATGAAAATTGTCCCGCGTGACCAATATATGGCGGCGATGACCTTCGTCACTCTGCCGGGGCAAATCGGCCCGCTGCTCGGCCCGGCGCTCGGCGGGGTTCTGGTGGAATATGCGTCGTGGCACTGGATCTTCCTGATTAACCTGCCGGTCGGCATTATCGGCGCGATCGCCACACTGAGCCTGATGCCGAACTATAAACTGCAAACCCGTCGTTTTGACATGGCGGGTTTTGCGTTGCTGGCCTGCGGTATGGCGACGCTGACGCTGGCGCTCGACGGTAGCCGCGGGCTGGGGCTTTCGACCGTCCAGCTTGGCGCGCTGGTGACGGTGGGCGCAGCGGCGACGCTATTTTATCTGCTGCACGCCAGAGGCAACGACAGCGCGTTGTTCAACCTGCGGCTGTTCCGCACGCCTTCGTTTTCATTGGGGCTGGCCGGGAGCTTCGCCGGGCGTATCGGCAGTGGCATGCTTCCGTTTATGACGCCGGTGTTTTTGCAGATTGGCCTTGGCTTTTCACCGTTCCACGCCGGGCTGATGATGATCCCGATGGTGCTGGGCAGTATGGGCATGAAGCGGATTGTCGTGCAGCTGGTTAACCGTTTTGGTTATCGCCGCGCGCTGGTCTGTTCCACCCTTGGCCTGGCGCTGGTAAGCCTGCTGTTTATGACCACCGCCCTGCTCGGCTGGTACTATCTGCTGCCGGTGGTGCTGTTCTGTCAGGGAATGATTAACTCGATGCGCTTCTCTTCAATGAACACCCTGACGCTGAAAGATCTGCCCGATGAACTGGCCAGCGGAGGCAACAGCCTGCTGTCGATGATCATGCAGTTGTCGATGAGTATCGGCGTTACCGTCGCCGGTTTGCTGCTTGGCCTGTTCGGCCAGCAACATCTTTCAGCAGATAGCGGCGTGGCGCACCATGTTTTCCTTTACGCTTATCTCAGTATGGCGGTGATTATTTCATTACCGGCGTTGATCTTCGCCCGCGTCCCGCATGACGCCAGCCAGAACGTCGTGATTGCCCGTCGCAACAGGAGAGAATCATGAAATTCTGGCGGCCGGGTATTACGGCCAAACTTTTTCTGGCCATTTTGACCACCTGCATCGTACTGCTGATCATCATGCACTGGGCGGTGCGAATCAGCTTTGAGCGCGGGTTTATCGACTATATTAAGCGCGGCAACGAGCAGCGCCTGCAACTGTTGAGCGACACGCTGGCCGAGCAGTACGCCCAGCACGGCGACTGGCAATTTCTGCGCAATAACGACCGGATGATTTTCCAGATCCTGCGATCTTTCGAACGCGATAACGACCATGAAGATGATCACGCTGGTATGCCGGAACGCGGCATGCAGCGGGATCGCGCAATGAGCAACAATGGTAGCGCAGATCGTGGAATGGCAGCGGACAACCAGGGAGCGGCTCGGGGCATGGGGCCAGACAATAACGCCGAATCCGATCGCGGGATGGAAAACGATGATCCACCTCCTGGCCCACCTGGTCCGCCGCCACCGCGCGGCTGGCGCACGGTGTTCTGGGTTGTCGATCAGAACAACAATGTGCTGGTCGGCCCGCGCGGCACGGTGCCGGACGAAGGCAACCGCCGGGCGATTGTAGTGAACCAGAAAACGGTGGGCTGGGTGATTGCCTCCCCGGTTGAACGGTTAACGCGCAATACCGACATCAATTTTGACCGTCAACAGCGCCGTACCAGTTGGTTGATTGTCTGCCTTGCTACGCTGCTGGCGGCGCTGGCCACCTTCCCGCTGGCGCGCGGCCTGCTGGCACCGGTGAAACGGCTGGTCGAGGGGACGCACAAACTGGCCTCCGGGGATTTCTCGACGCGCGTCACGACGGACAGCCAGGATGAACTGGGCAGGCTGGCACGCGACTTTAACCTGCTGGCCAGTACGCTGGAGAAAAACCAGCAAATGCGTCGCGATTTTATGGCTGATATCTCCCACGAACTGCGCACGCCGCTGGCGGTACTGCGCGGCGAGCTGGAGGCGATTCAGGACGGCGTACGCAAATTTACGCCGGAGTCGGTACTGTCGCTACAGGCAGAGGTCGGCACGCTCACCAAGCTGGTGAACGATTTACATCAGTTGTCGATGTCCGACGAGGGCGCGCTGGCCTACCAGCGCACGCCGGTGGATGTGGTGACGTTGCTGGAGATTGCGGCTGGCGCGTTTCATGAACGTTTTATCAGCCGAAACCTGAACTTGTCGCTGGATTTGCAGTCCACCAGTGGCAGAGTATTTGGCGATCCCGATCGCCTGATGCAGCTGTTTAATAATCTGCTGGAAAACAGCCTGCGCTATACGGATGGCGGCGGACAAACGCAAATTCAGTCCACCACCCGCGACGGCAAACTGATCCTGCGCTTTGCCGACAGCGCGCCGGGCGTTACCGACGAGCAGCTTACGCGCCTGTTTGAGCGTTTCTACCGCACGGAAGGATCGCGCAACCGCGCCAGCGGCGGCTCCGGCCTGGGGCTGGCAATCTGTTTGAATATTGTGGAGGCCCACGGTGGCGCTATCCACGCCGGGCACTCGCCATTTGGCGGGGTTACCATTACAGTTGAATTACCGCTTGAAGGCGAACAATCGAGAGAAGTATGACTGAGCTACCCATTGATGAAAACACGCCGCGTATTCTGATCGTGGAAGATGAGCCGAAGCTGGGACAGTTGCTGATCGATTATCTGCGGGCGGCCAGCTACGCGCCGACGCTGATTAACCACGGCGATCAGGTGCTGGGATATGTCCGCCAGACGCCGCCGGATTTGATCCTGCTCGATCTGATGCTGCCCGGCACCGATGGTCTGACCCTGTGCCGGGAGATCCGTCGCTTCTCCAATGTGCCGGTGATTATGGTGACGGCAAAAATTGAGGAGATCGATCGTCTGCTGGGGCTGGAAATTGGCGCCGACGACTACATCTGCAAACCCTACAGCCCGCGCGAAGTGGTGGCGCGAGTCAAAACCATTCTGCGCCGCTGCAAGCCGCAACGCGAATTGCAGGCGCTGGATGCGGAAAGCCCGCTGATTGTTGATGAAGGGCGTTTCCAGGCAAGCTGGCACAACAAACTGCTGGATCTCACCCCGGCTGAGTTCCGCCTGCTGAAAACCCTCTCCAGCGAGCCGGGTAAGGTCTTCTCCCGCGAACAACTGCTCAACCATCTTTATGATGACTACCGCGTGGTGACCGACCGCACTATCGATAGCCATATCAAAAACCTGCGCCGTAAACTGGAAGCGCTGGATGAGGAACAATCCTTTATCCGCGCAGTTTATGGCGTCGGCTACCGCTGGGAAGCCGACGCCTGCAAACTGGCGTAACGCTGTCGGGCTTCACGCCCGACGGTGTTTTATTTACGCAACAGCCGCTGTAAACGCTGTTTGCGCCAGCGGGCGATCGGCTCAGCGAAGACAAAGAGCCGCAATCCCCGCACCAGCAGCAATCCGCCCCAAATCGCTACCACCCACAGTGACCACAGCGGTTCTGGCGCGGTACTGCGATTAAGGAAATAGAGCAGCGCGCAGACAATGACGGCGGTGATAAGCGATCGCCAGAAGCGGCTTTCGGCATCGAGCTTTTCCCGCGCAGCAGTAATGCGCTGATCCAGCGCCTCTTCCCCCGCTTCCGCCTGCCCGGATAACTCAGTGACACTGACGCCAAACACCGCCGCTAACGCACTCAGCGTCTCCAGCGAAGGTTGATCGCCACTTTCAATTCGCTGCACCGTTCTGACGCTCAACGCGGCCATCTCTGCAAGCTGCTCCTGCGACCAGGCGCGGGCCAGACGGAACGCTTTCACTTTATTGCTCATGATATTTCTCCACAGGAAACCGGCTTGCAGTGTCGCTGAACCACGCGGACAGCAACACGATCGTTACCCGACAGCAACACGACACCGCCCCGACAGCGCCCTGACAAGGCCCAGCGCCGAGTATAAACCGGTCGTGAACAATGCTGTAATCCTCTGTATCATGGCGGGCGGCTTCAGACGTATCAAAACAATAATAAAGGAGAAGGATGGTGAGGAAATATGACTATGGCGTACTAATGCTGCTGTTGGCTGCGTTCAGTTGCCAGGCGGAAATAACCGACGAAGAAATGGCCGCCGACTGCGCGAAGATCCCTGGTTATGCAAAACAGGGCGAGCTGTTTTACAAAGCGAAAAACTATCCCAAAGCCCGGGAAGCGTTCGAACAACAAGTGGCATGGCAGGAGCAGTGCGACGCCAACGTTCAGCAGTTTGATGAAGACAAGCTGGCGACTGCGTATAACAACGTGGCGCTCACCTGGATTCGCGAAGGTGAATATCGTAAAGCGCAGGCCTGGCTGGCTATCTATCCGGACAATAAAAAATCGGCCTATAACCTATCGCTGATTAAGGACAAACTCGACGCGCTGCCAAAACCCACCTCTCCCTCCGGTGAATACTGGCAGTACGCCGGGCGAGGCAACTTTCAAACCTTTATTCTCAAGCCGCGGGGCGGCGATAGCTGGCAGGCGGACTGGGAAGGCGCTTATTTTGGGTTGATGGCGATGTACTCGGGCCCCAATTTAGGCGAGTTCTCAGAAAAAGTAACGCTGAAAGAGGGCAAAGGCGCGGTGGTGATTAAAGATTTTGGCATGCAATGCACTATCTCCCTGGCGCTTTCACCGGATGGTCTGAAGCTCGATGCCCGCACCGACAATGCTGAAAACTGCGGTTTCGGCCATAACGTCAGCGCCGACGGCACTTATCTGCGCGTGAACTAACGCGCAGGTTTACTCCCCTGGCGCGCGGCGCTACAATTCCCGCCCTAAATTTAGGGGAACTCCCCCGCCGCCTCACCTGGTGAGGCGATCTGACCTGTCATCAGAACGAGAAAATCATGTTTAAACCGGAACTCCTGTCCCCGGCGGGAACGCTGAAAAATATGCGTTACGCCTTCGCTTACGGCGCGGACGCCGTTTACGCTGGCCAGCCGCGCTACTCGCTGCGAGTACGCAATAACGAATTCAACCACGAAAACCTGCAAATCGGCATCAATGAAGCCCACGCGCAGGGCAAAAAATTCTACGTAGTGGTGAATATCGCGCCGCATAACGCCAAGCTGAAAACGTTCATCCGCGATCTGAAACCGGTGGTGGAGATGGGGCCGGATGCGCTGATTATGTCCGATCCGGGGCTTATCATGATGGTGCGCGAAAACTTCCCGCAGATGCCGATTCACCTCTCCGTGCAGGCGAACGCGGTCAACTGGGCAACGGTGAAATTCTGGCAGCAGATGGGGCTGACGCGTGTGATCCTCTCCCGCGAGCTGTCGCTGGAAGAGATCGCCGAAATTCGCAGCCAGGTGCCGGAAATGGAGATCGAAATCTTCGTGCACGGCGCACTGTGCATGGCTTATTCCGGCCGTTGCCTGCTTTCAGGCTATATCAACAAGCGCGATCCGAACCAGGGCACCTGCACTAACGCCTGCCGCTGGGAATATAACGTGCAGGAAGGCAAAGAAGACGCTATCGGCAATATCGTACATGTTCACGAACCGATTCCGGTGCAGAACATCGAACCCACGCTGGGCGTCGGCGCGCCGACCGATAAAGTCTTTATGATTGAGGAAGCGCAGCGTCCAGGCGAGTACATGACCGCCTTCGAGGATGAGCACGGCACCTACATCATGAACTCGAAAGATCTGCGCGCAATTGCCCACGTTGAGCGCCTGACGCAGATGGGCGTGCACTCGCTGAAAATTGAAGGCCGTACCAAATCGTTCTACTACTGCGCCCGTACCGCGCAGGTTTACCGCAAAGCGATCGACGATGCCGCCGCGGGTAAACCGTTCGACACTTCGCTGCTGGAAACGCTGGAAGGGCTGGCGCATCGCGGTTACACCGAAGGTTTCCTGCGCCGCCACACGCACGATGATTACCAGAACTATGACTATGGCTACTCAGTTTCCGAGCGCCAGCAGTTTGTCGGCGAATTCACCGGCGAGCGTAAAGGCAATCTGGCAGCCGTCGCGGTGAAAAATAAGTTTTCGGTCGGCGACAGCCTGGAGCTGATGACGCCGCAGGGCAACGTCAACTTTACGCTTGAGCAGATGGAAAACGCCAAAGGCGAAGCGATGCCGGTAGCACCAGGCGATGGTTATACTGTCTGGTTGCCGGTTCCGCAGGATATGGCGCTGGAATATGCGCTTCTGATGCGCAATTTCACCGGACAGTCGACGCGTAATCCTCACGCGAAGTAATTTAGCAGGGTTATTTTTACGGCTGGAAAAATCTTAGAATCGGATCACATACCTCCCCGGTCGTTATGGGTATTATCCATCTCGCTGAAAAACATAACCCATAAATGCTAGCTGTACCAGGAACCACCTCCTTAGCCTGCGTAATCTCCCTTACGCAGGCTGATTTTTTTAACTCTTTTTTCCGCTTTTTTTACCCCCTCCCCGCTCGTGAGATACACTTTCCTCATTGCATGCAATAAGGACGAGAAATATGGGCAAAATTCCTGGAAGCTTATTGATCCTCAACGGTAAAAGCGCTGGCGACGAAACGCTGCGCACAGCTATCGCGTTGCTGCGTGACGAAGGCATGGATATTCAGGTGCGCGTCACCTGGGAAAAAGGCGATGCCGGGCGCTACGTTAAGGAAGCGCAGCAGCTTGGCGTGGATACGGTGATCGCTGGCGGTGGCGATGGCACCATCAACGAAGTGGCAACAGCGCTGGTGAACTGCACGGGTGATAATATTCCGGCGCTCGGTATTTTGCCGCTCGGCACCGCCAATGATTTTGCCACCAGCGCGGGGATCCCCGAGACGCTGGAGAAAGCGTTACAGCTGGCCATCGTGGGTAAAGCGGTGGCTATCGATATCGCCCGCGTCAACGATAAAACCTGTTTTATCAATATGGCAACTGGTGGTTTTGGTACCCGCATCACCACGGAAACACCGGAAAAACTAAAGGCCGCGCTGGGCGGGGTTTCTTATCTGATCCACGGGCTGCTGCGGCTGGATAAGCTGAAAGCCGACCGCTGCGAAATTCGCGGTGAGGATTTCCAGTGGCAGGGTGATGCGCTGGTGATTGGCATTGGTAACGGCCGCCAGGCGGGCGGCGGACAACAGCTTTGCCCGCAGGCGCTGATTAACGATGGCCTATTGCATCTGCGTATTTTTACCGGCGAAGAGCTGTTACCGGCGCTGTTAACCACCCTGACGCAGCCGGACGATAATCCGCATATTATTGACGGAAAATCGGCGTGGTTTGAGATCAGCGCTCCGCATGAAATTACCTTTAACCTCGACGGTGAACCGCTGAGCGGCGAGCATTTCCGCATTGAAGTGCTGCCCAACGCGTTGCAGTGCCGGTTACCGCCGGATTGCCCGTTATTGCGCTGACCCACTTAAAAATGCCTTTCCCTGCCCTCGTCAGCGGGAGGGTTTAATCGAAATAATTGACTGATTCATAAGAAAATCTCCTCCCCGAAATGGAGAGGAGATAACGGAAAAGTTATGCGATGGTCACTTTCTGATCAAGATAGACATCCTGCACGGCGTTAATCAGTTTCACGCCGTCAGCCATGGTTTTCTTGAACGCTTTACGGCCAAGGATCAACCCCATGCCACCCGCGCGTTTATTGATAACCGCCGTACGGACAGCATCGGCCAGATCGGTGTCCCCACCAGCAGCGCCACCGGAGTTAATAAGCCCCGCGCGCCCCATGTAGCAGTTCGCCAGTTGGTAACGCACCAGATCGATCGGGTTATCGCTGGTCAGTTTGCTGTAGACGCGTTCATCGGTATAACCGAAGTTAACCGCCTTATAGCCGCCGTTATTTTCCGCCATTTTCTGCTTCACGATGTCCGCGCCGATAGTGGCGGCAATGTGATTCGCCTGGCCGGTCAAATCCGCCGAAACATGGTAATCCACGCCATCTTTCTTGAAAGCAGAGTTGCGCAGGTAGGCCCACAGCACGGTCACCAGCCCCAGCTCATGCGCGCGTTCAAAGGCGGCAGAGATCTCTTCAATCTGGCGACGGGATTCCAGCGATCCAAAATAGATGGTCGCGCCAACGGCCACTGCGCCCATATTGAATGCCTGCTCAACGCTGGCATACAGCGTCTGGTCATATTCCGTCGGGTAGCTGAGGGTTTCATTGTGGTTGAGTTTGACGAGGAAGGGAATGCGGTGCGCGTAGCGGCGGGAAACAGAGGCCAGCACACCGTAGGTAGAGGCAACACAGTTACACCCGGCTTCAATCGCCAGCTCCACGATATTCTTCGGATCAAAATAGAGCGGATTCGCTGCAAAGGATGCGCCCGCCGAGTGCTCAATCCCCTGGTCAACCGGCAGAATGGACAGATACCCGGTTCCCGCCAGCCGCCCGTGGTTATACAGCGTCTGCATGTTACGCAGTACCGCAGGCGGACGGTTGTTATCGACCATCACGCGATCCACATAATCGCCGCCCGGCAAATAGAGTTGGTCAGCGGGGATGGTCATACAGCGGTGTTGCAGAAGGCTGTCGGCGTCTTTGCCGAGTAACTGCACAATATCAGTCATAGCTATGCTCCCGTAAGCTTCGCGCAAAGCGAATTGGATTATCCCGACCTGCCTTACGGCAGGCAGAAATAAGCCTGGTACTCATGGGCGAGATTTTCCACCGCTGCCTTTTTTTTCAGCATTATCTGCTGGCACGTTTCGGATCCTGGTTTACCACCACTGATAGAAATGGTGAACCGGCCCGTTTCCGCTACCGACTTCCAGCGAATCCGCCTGCATCAGCGCGGCCGTCAGCCACTGTTTGGCTTCCGCGACCGTCGACACCCAGTCGTTGTGGCGCGGGCGCAGCGCAGCCAGCGCGGCGGAGAGCGTGCAGCCTGTGCCGTGGGTATTTTTCGTCGCCACTCGCGGTGCGGTAAAGCGTAGCGCGCCATCACGAGTGAAGAGCCAGTCCGGGCTTTCGGCGTCATCCAGATGACCGCCTTTCATCAGCACCGCCTCGCAGCCGAGTGCCAGCAGCGCTTCTCCCTGCGCATGCATCTCCTGCTCGGTGCGGGCATGTGGCGCGTCAAGCAGCGCCGCGGCCTCAGGCAGATTGGGCGTAATAAGTGAAACCTGCGGCAGTAAATGCTGACGCAGCGCCGACACGGCGGAGGGTGACAGCAGCGGATCGCCGCTCTTGGCGAGCATTACCGTATCCAGCACCACATTGCGCACCTGATAGCGGCGCAGGCGCTCCGCCACCGCTTCAACAATATCGGTTTCCGCCAGCATGCCGATTTTGGTGGTGTCGATACGCACATCGCTGAGTACCGAGTCGAGTTGCGCGGCGACAAAATCCGGTTCGATACGGTACACCGACTGCACGCCGCGGGTGTTTTGCGCCACCAGCGCGGTGATCACCGAGCAGCCGTAAGCGCCAAGCGCCGAGAAGGTTTTTAAATCTGCCTGAATTCCCGCGCCACCGCTGGGATCGGTACCGGCGATGGTCAATGCATTGATTCGCCTCATAACGAACCCTCCCCGCCGAGCGCGTAGAGCGCGTCGAGAAACGCGGGCGTAAAGCTGCCCGGCCCGTTGCTGTTCGCGACCGCCAGGCTACCCGCCAGCCCGAACCAGGCGCAGGCGGTGGCCACATTCACCAGGCGATCGCCTTGCAGCGCACAACTGGCGGCCACCACGGCGGATAACGCGCAACCTGTGCCGACAACCCGCGTCATCAGCACATCGCCCCCGGTGACCATCAGTGTACGACGGCCATCAGTGACATAGTCCACTTCGCCGGTAACGGCCACCACAGCGCCGGTTTGCCGCGCCAGCGCCTGCGCTGCGGGCAACGCATTGCTGGTGGTATCGGTGGTATCCACGCCGCGCCCGCCTGCGCTCACTCCCGCGAGTGCCAGAATTTCGGAGGCATTGCCGCGGATCGCCGCCGGATGCAGGGCAAGCAGTTGCTGGCAAAATTGCGTACGGAAAGTGAGCGCGCCGACGGCCACAGGATCGAGCGTCCAGGGTTTACCTGCCGCATTTGCGCTTTCGGCAGCCGCCAGCATCGCATCGGCCCGCTCGCGGGTTAAGGTACCAACGTTAATCAACAGCGCATCGGCAATCGCACTGAATTGCTGCGCCTCGTCACGATCAATCACCATGGCCGGTGACGCACCAAGCGCCAGTAGCACATTGGCGGTAAAGGTTTGTACAACATCGTTGGTCATACAGTGAACAAGCGGGGAATGGCGGCGGAATTGCTGTAAGGCATGTGCGGTTTGCGCACGATCGAGCAGGTCAGGTTGCATGGTTTCGCTCCTGCCAGGCCGTGGAAGAAGTGATAGCCCGACAGGCATCTGACTTCCCTACGCTGGCATTATCCAGATCAGGTATTACGGGTATTTCTCAGCCTTCACAAAGAAGGGCACCCCGAGTCATTTAAAACAAATTCAACTACTTGCGATTAATGCTCTCATTAATCCCTGTTCAGGATCATGCCAGCGGGAAGACAAAGACACAACCCTTAAAAATGCGCTGTGTCCCAACTTGTGTCCCCAAATGTGTCCCAAATTCAGAGGGTAAGGCTGGCTGGTTGGTTAAATCGGCGGTAACATAACCCGCAAATCTACAGGGAGTTTTATGTTATGCAGATTTGCAGGATGGACTACAACGACGTATCGGGAGACGGCTTAAACTTCATGTTTACGGTGTCGGAACGTTTCCAGTGTTTTCGGGGATAGCACCAGTAACCAACATCGCAGAGTGTGCATTTATACGAAATGCGGCTTTGCCTGTAGGCACTTACTGGATCGTTGATGCCCCGTCCGGGAGTATTGCCAACCAGGTAGAGCGATTTGTTAAGGATTTCAGGAATGGAACAAATCACGAGGAGTGGTTTGGATTGTTCAATGCCTCCATAATGAGTGATCACGTTTTCGTTAATGGCGTTGACAGAGGATCTTTCCGGCTTCACCCGTTGCGCCCAAATGGCGAGGGGGAGTCGTGGGGATGTATAACTTTCTATAACATTCCTGATTTCCAGTTAGTCAGAACCTCGTTACTTGCACGTAAAAAAGTTCGAGTGCCGGGGGAAAAGGATTAATGGCATATGGACGTATAGACGTAACAGGGCGGACTGATTATGCGTCATGCAAATTTAATAATTAACACACTGATCGGTCTTCTCTGCCTTGTGGCTTCATTCTTTATCGTGCTGTTCCCTCTGGGCGGGTTGGTCGAGTATTTGTCTCAAATCAGTAATAATTTTCTGAACCGCACCGGGTTGGGATTTGCTGATGGCGAAGCTGATCCATCGTTTCTATGGGTGCTGTTCCTACTCATGCTCGTTGTTACTGCACTGTTGATGTTCATTATTCAGAAAGTACGGCGAAAATATCAGTAGCCAAACATAAGTAAAAGACCACCTTCTTAGAAGGTGGCTTTTGAGAATGCCCCCTGTAAGGGGGCTATTGTCACTTTCCGCTTATTGCTCTAGCAATTCCATTTGCTGTTCATGTATTTGTTCCGTTTTCTCCTGATGCCTCACATATCGTCTGATAATTTCCTCGTTCACACGCAGGCCGCTACTTTTTAACGTACAGCCTACGGTAAATTTAAGCGCGCCAGACTGGCCCCGAACCTAAAAAGGCGGGGCTTTTTTCATTTTTGAACATTATTCGGGTACACAACGGCGGAAAATCCCGTCGTTACTGACGTGGGTATCTTACAGATCGGGTAATACAGGTATTTCTCAGCCTTCACAAGGAAGGGCACCCCGAATCAGTTGAATCTGATTCAACTGATTGCGATTAGCAGCCGTTAATCGCCACTCAGCGATAATGCCAGCGGAGATCAAAGACACAACCCCCGGACGAATTCCCCAGGGCCAATCCCGGGCGTCACGTTAATCAATGCCGGTTTCGGGCAGCGAATACGGCCATGTGGACCGAGAAAGTTTAAAGCATATAACAAGCCTGCAAGTACAAATCCGGATTGTTTGATCGTTATCCGGCCGGTTGCTGAAGAAATCACCCTGCCACAAAAAGAGAGGCAGGCCGAAGCCTGCCTGTCACCGTTTGTCATCAGTTAAGTTTGAAGACAGCCACAGCCTGTTTAAGTAATTGCGACTGCTCTTTCAGCGAATGTGCCGCGGCAGAGGCTTCCTCAACAAGTGCGGCGTTCTGCTGGGTAACGGAATCCATTTGCGCGACAGCAATATTGATCTGCTCAATACCGCGGCTTTGCTCATTGGTGGAGAGATCAATCTCCGACATCAGTTCGGACACCTGTTTAACGGAAGCGATAATGCGCTTCATGCTTTCGCCCGCTCGCTCCACCCTTTCGCTGCCAAGCTGAACCTGAGTGCCGGACTGCTCAATCAACTCCTTAATCTCTTTCGCAGCAACCGACGAGCGTTGTGCCAGATTACGGACTTCGCTGGCGACAACGGCAAAACCGCGTCCCTGCTCTCCGGCGCGGGCTGCCTCAACGGCCGCGTTAAGCGCCAGGATATTAGTCTGGAAAGCAATGTCTTCAATCAGGCCGATAATTGTATCGATTTTGCCTGAGCTGCTTTCGATTTCCTTCATTGAAAGCACCGCTTCTTCAACGATGGTGTTGCCCTCTTGCGCAGAGTTGCGCATGTTGCTGGCAAGTTGGTTAGCCTGGTGCGTGTTTTCTGAGGTGTGTTTCACCGTGGAAGTCAGTTGTTCCATACTGGCAGCCGTTTCGCCAAGGGAAGCGGCCTGCGACTCTGTTCGCGCCGAGAGATCCGTATTTCCTGCGGCAATTTCTTCGGCGGCATGAGCCACGCTTTCGCTTGAATGACGAACCTGCGCAATGATGTCCACCAGCGAAAGACGCATCTGCTCCAGCGAGCTGAGCAACGTCCCGATTTCATCTTTCGAGCGCGAGATCACCGGGCTATGCAGTTCTCCGGCAGCCATCTGCTGACAGTGAAGCCGCGCAGCGTCAAGAGGAGAAAGAACGCGCCGCCGTATCAGGATAAACATGGCGATGATAATCAGCGTAAACAGCAGAGCGAAGATAACGATAGTGACCACACTGTTGGTAAAGCGGCTCTGCGCATCATTGTTAAGGCGCTGCGCGTTTTTCTCGCGAAACGCCAGCAAATTATCCAGCGTGATTTCGAACTGACGATCGAGTACCGGAATTGTATCGCTGACCAGTTGATTAAAGCGCGCGCTGTCATTACGGTTCGCGGCATCCATCAACGGTTTCAGACCATCATTGACATAAACATGCCAGGCATTGTTATAGGGAACGGAAAACTGTTCTTCACCGGCAATATGTGAAGCCGCCTGATAGGCGTCAAAAGCAGCAGAAGCTTTCTGCATCACTTCTTGCGCTTTCTCAAGTGATGCCCGGGCTTTCTCGCTATCGCCAAGGCTGGAGTTAATCATCGCTTCCATCAGCCTGACCCGCAATGTACGGCTGTGGTTGATCGGATCGATCACGGATAACACCACGCGAATTTCTTTGTTCACGCTATCCAGTGACTGGTTGCTGCGCGTAAGTGACCAAAGGTTAGAGGTAGAACTGATGAGGAAGATACAGAGTAAGAGACTGAAAATAAGAAAAGAAAACCGTCGTAATGACATATTTTTACCCTTGTATAAGATAACGACACAACCATCGGCCCCACAAAAAGCGGTGCGGCCTGCGACAATTATCGGCACAAGAGCGTGAATATTTAGGTTAAGGCTAAGAAGATAATTACGAATAACGCTGACGCAAAACTATTGTCGTGAGCGAGGAGAAGAGATCTCTTAAGTAACGCCTTGCTGGTATTCAAAAAAGAGGCCTCACGCCAAAACCGCTCAACCTGAAGCCCGCCGGTTCTATTCCTGACTTCCCTGATTTAACGGGCGTCGCCCCTTGTCACTAAGCGCAGAAAAGGCTTATGAACACACGTTTGTTACATCCTTAGCCTCTGCAGCCCCAACGCTAAACTGTCTGCAGCCTAATACAAGCGAATCACGCCCACGCGTCCCTTAAAGGAAATTAATTATCAGGCTGCGGGCTCAGGTTTTCAGTCAGCTGGCCGATATCATTACACGGCGTCTGGTAGCTCATCGGCATGATGCGGCAATAGATCCATGAATATCAATGCATTACAAAACTCAAAGCACGGGTTCTACCCACATGCGGTTGCGGCAGGAGAATGTACATGAATTATTTTGAGCAGATCAGCTTTGCATCAGATGAGAGCATCAAGAACCTGCTGGACAGCCGACGCAGCGCGACGCTGACCGCGGAGCAGAAACAGATCATGTTTAAGCGCCACGTGGAAATCATCAATCTGGAGCTGTCGTATAACTGCAACCGTAAGTGCGATTACTGCCCGGTGAGCTTCTCTAACCGCCAGGCGCTTCAGCGTTATATGGATACGACTACACTGGAGAAGATCTGCGCCGAACTGGCATCGATCCGCTACGAAAACCGCATCTCTCTGAACCTTTATAACGAACCGCTGCTGGATTTAGATCTGGAGCGCAAAATCACCCTCATCAAAGAGGCGCTGCCCTATAGCCACATCGCCTTTAACAGCAACGGTGATTTCCTCGATATCGAGCGTCTGAGTACGCTCTCTGACAGCGGGTTAAACAATATCTGCGTCACGCTGCATCCCTCTTCCAATGTGACACAAACCCCTGCAGCGATCCGCCGCCGGGTAACCAAACTGCTGGATAAGCTGGAGTGCGGCGATAAGTACCCGGATTTCAGCATCGACGACGTAGTTAATTCGACGTCGATTTTATTCCGTCATCGCGGCGTGCAAATCAAGATCCAGTGGCCGGACTGGCGCAAATATGGCACCAACCGCGCGGGCGTGCTGACCGAGCATGCCGCGTCGGCAACCATTCGCACCAGCCCCTGCGTCAAACCGTTTCGCGAATTCACCATCTTTTACGATGGTACAGTGCAGCCGTGCTGTGAGAGCTTTTTAGATGACAAGACCAACCTCGCACCGGCGGGCAACGTGGCGACATCATCCATCTTTGATATTTACGCGTCAAAAACCCTCAGCGGTTTCCGCCGCGGGCTGTTTGATTTTGGGCTGAAGCAAGGTATTTGCGCCTCCTGCGCGGTTGCGGATTACACGCCCCAGCAAGACGACGCCGAGCGTAAACGTATTTTGCAGTCATTGTGAATAAGCGCCTAACCGCACTCAGGTGATAATGAAAATGAACAACGTAGAACAATTTATTTTAGCGGAAGCAGATTATTTCCATCCGATGCTGGAACGCGCACAGCAGTCCACGCTGGAGCAGAGAGAAAACTGGCGTCGCGAAACCATTCGTGAGCGTCAGGAACGTATGTCATTAGAGGTCTTCGACCTGTTGCAGGGCACCGTGAAATACGGCCCGTTCAAAGGATTACATCTCGATCGCGACACCTGGTGGGGAAAACTCGATCTCGGCTCCCAGTGCCTGGGGCTGTACGAAAAAGAGATCCTGAATCTGATCGAGGCAACAGAAGCTGGCCGCTTCTCAACTTTTATCGACATTGGTGCTGCGGATGGCTACTACGCCATCGGTATGCTGGTTTCCGGCAAGATTGGCAAGACCATCTGCTTTGAGCAAACGGAAAAAGGCCGCGCCGTCATTGCGGAAAACTGGAAAAAGAACCACTCGGTCGGCGAGCTGACCATCCTCGGTGAAGCCAATGCTGCCAGTTTTGCCAGCCTGCGCGCGCAAGATCTGGATAACGCGCTGGTGCTGATCGACATCGAAGGCTTCGAGTTTGAACTGCTGACCGATGAGGTATTAAACCTGCTGAAATCCTGCACGGTGATCATCGAGATTCACCACTGGATGGACGATTTCCTTGCCAAATACAATGCTTTTCTGCGCAACGCCGCGCACTATTTCGACATTGAAACCGTGCAACGCGTTGAACGCGAAACCAGCAATCTGCCTGAACTGCGCGACTTTACCGATGACAACCGCCTGTTGCTCACTTCTGAACGCCGCCCTGGCATGATGCGTTTTCTGAAACTGACGCCAAAAGCGCAGTAATCGCTGTAAACCGAAGCGCTACCGGCACAATGCCGATGGCGCTTCGTATATCTCTTACTTCCACAGCTTATGCGCAATAGCCTGCAACTGCTGGGAGATCTCCTGCAAATTGGTCCCCTGCTCCTGCAACGCGCCGGTTGAATGGCGCACGATAAGTTTTGCAGGCAGCACCGACGAGCTGCGCGCCGCATCGCCATGACCGCTGTCGAGCAGACGACGCACCGCTTCTTTGCCCTGCAAATCGAGATCCAGCGAAACGGTGGTCAGCGACGGATGGAAAAACGAACTTTCATAAGTGCCGTCGTAACCCACCACCGATTTCTCGCCGGGAATGGCAATCTGATGTTGATGGAAGGCGCTCAATACGCCCAGCGCCATCTGATCGTTGCCTACCAGCACGGCGGTGAAATTCGGCGTTTCGCGCAGCATCTGTAATGCGCCAGCGTAACCGCTCTGTGCATCCCAGTTACCATGAAACACCGTTACCGGTTTCAACCCATAGCCGCTGAGCGTATCGATCCAGCTTTTCAGCCGCAGATTCGCCGACACCGACGATTCCGGCCCGGCCAGCAGCGCGATCTCGCGGTGGCCCAGTTCATACAGATGCTTAACACTGGCGCGGGTACCGTCCGCCGGGTTAAACGAAACGTTAAACACGGAACTGTACGGATCGACATCGAGAAACAAGCAGACGATGTCATCGTTGTCAGAGGCGATATGCTGGGCCTCTTCGGTTTCCAGCGGCACGTTAATGATCACTTTATCGACCAGCTGTGACTTCAGTTCATTGATGGCGGACTGGATATCTTGATTGACGTTCTCATCGATCATCGAAATCAAGACCTGGTAGCCATCAAGGTTGGCGTAGCGTTTCACCGCCGCCGCCACCTGCGAAGGGGCATGCAGCGCCAGCGAAGTGGTCACCAGGCCGATAGTCTGACTCTGCTTTCCCACTAATTGCTGCGCCAGCCGGTTCGGTACGTAACGCAATAACTCTATGGATTTCTCCACTTTTAAACGCGTGGCTTCGGATACATTGGCAGATTTGTTGAGTACCCTGGACACGGTCTGGTAGGAGACACCCGCATGGCGGGCTACGTCTTCCAGCGTTGCACTTTTAGACTTCATGGTCCGGTTCCTTATGTTGTTATGCGCCAAGTGTAACAGGGGCTTCCTAAAAAAACGCTCACCACACATTCTCCCGCTTCAATTTCGCAAAATAAGTATCACGCTCACAATACCCAACATTGTGAAGAAATTCGCTATTGGTAACAAAAAAGGCTGATTTATTTGCAGTTAATCACACATTCACAATCGTTAGTTTGCCTGTTTTTACATTTAGGCATTTTATGACATCGTTTATGTGAACGTAATACAAAACAATAAGAGGAATGATATGAACACTACGCTACGCACTCTCACTCTTGCGTTAGCCGCTGCGCTGACTTCACCTTCACTGCTGGCTGCGACATCTGTACCGATCGACTTTCATGGCTACCTGCGCGGCGGCGTAGGCGTGTCCGGCGATGGCGGGCAGGTTGAGTGGCAAAAGAACAAGCTGGGCCGCCTGGGTAACGAATCCGATACCTACGGCGAACTGGAACTGGGCTCGGAAGTGTATAAAAAAGACGAGGTGAGTTTTTACCTCGACAGCATGGTGAGCATGGTTTCCGACGGCTCTAACGACAACGAAACCACTATTGGCGACGACGCTCAGTTCGGCCTGCGCCAGTTGAATCTGCAAATCAAAGGGCTTATTCCCAACGATCCCAACGCCGTAATCTGGGGCGGTAAACGTTACTACCAGCGCCACGATCTGCACATTATTGATACCAAATACTGGAACATCTCCGGTTCCGGCGCCGGGATTGAAAACTACACCTTCGGCCCTGGGGCGGTCTCGGTAGCCTGGATCCGTGGCGACGCCAACGATGTTGATTACCGCGTCGATAATGATAACGACGTCAACATCAACTATATCGACGTTCGCTATGCGGGCTGGAAACCGTGGTCAGGCGCGTGGACAGAGTTCGGCATCGACTACGCTATGCCAAATCCGACCAAAAAACAGAAAGAGTACGGCGGATTATACGAAGTGGATGACGGCGTGATGGTGACCGGCGAAATCAGCCAGGATATGTTTGGCGGCTATAACAAACTGGTGCTGCAATACGCCAACAAAGGGCTGGCGCAGAACATGGTGTCGCAGGGCGGCGGCTGGTACGACATGTGGCACTATGTGAACGACGCCAGCGGTTACCGCGTGATTAACACCGGCCTGATTCCGCTTACCGAGAAGTTCTCACTGAACCACGTGCTGACCTACGGTTCAGCCAACGACATTACGGAATATACCGACAAAACCAGCCTGGTTTCACTGGTTGGCCGCGCACAGTATCAGCTCACCAATTATGTACGTCTGATTGGTGAAGTCGGCGGTTTCTACCAGAAAGACGACTATAAAAACGGCACCCACTACAAACAGAGCGGCGAAAAATACACCTTCGCTGTAGGTCTGGCGGATGGCCCGGAATTTATGTCACGGCCTGAATTGCGCGTATTCGCTTCGTATTTAAATGATTCGGAAGATGGAAAATCATTTGAAGACGGCACTAAAAATAATACGTGGAACTTTGGCGTACAGGTGGAAGCCTGGTGGTAAATAAACTTTATCCTTCACGTTATCACTTTATTGGCAGCATCTGTTTACTCCGCTCACTTATTTGAGCAGGAACAGGTTTGTCGCCACGATATAACGCGAATGATTTTGTATATTAATTTATTGCCCTCGTTATTTATCTCCAAGAACTGCCAGGCCATTGCCTGACAGAATTTATATTGACATTGCTTTTCTGTTAGTTATTTCGGGATACCCTCACGGGTATCCCTTTTTTATTTATGCGCGGGAGGAGAAATGTTCATCGAGTAATTTACGCAGCGCATCTGACTGTTTACCAAATATGGCATGCACCTGCTGACCGAGAATAATCACCCCCAACGCGCCTTCATTTTGCAACGCCTGCGAATCCACAATGGCCAGATCTTTCACCGTCACACGCAAACGGGTCAGACAGGCATCAACATTTTCAATGTTCTCCGCACCGCCAAATGCCTGCGCCAGCCGCTGGATCAGTTGCAGCTCAGCATCGCTGATGGGCGCTGCCGCGGTATTTTTCGGTTCGGAGAAGTAGTGCAGGAAGGATTTAAGACTCACCATCATCGGCTCCTGATTTTCGACAGATAAAAAAAAACCTGCCCGAATGGGCAGGCACATTACGTCGGCTTATGCCTGGCGGCTAACAACGCGACAATCCCACGGTGTCAGCACCAGCGAGCCGCTGACGGTCGCGGCCGACAGACAATCCTGGTAGCCTGGCGGCAGCGTAATCGTCTGTTGCTGAGCGCTGAAGTTCTGGATAAAGACAAACGTGGTTTCGCCGTCGGTACGCGCGGTAGCCACCACGCCCGGCGGGAAATCCTGCTCAACGGCGCGCGGCAGCGCCAGTTCGTCAATAATGCTGGCAAAGAAATCGCGCTGGAAGGCCAGATCGTTGCGCGAAGCGACGTGCCACGCCTTACCTTTGCCGAACTGATTGACCGTTACCGCCGGGCGCCCGGCGTAGAAATCATCCCGGTAAGTGGCCAGTGGTTTGGCGCTCTCGGCATGGATCAGTTCGCACAAATGACGCGCCTGATACGGCCCCTGTAACCCGGCCTCGTTGCCCGCCAGCCCCTGCACCAGATTGCGTTCATTGTCATCCAGGCAGTCGATCTCCTCCGCCCAGATACCCACCAGTTTGCGCAGCGGACCAGGGAAGCCGCCGAGATAGCAGAGATCGCTTTCGTTCACCACACCGGTCCAGTAAGAGGTGACCAGATGCCCGCCCGCCGCGACAAACGCTTCGGCGCGTTCGGCAAAGCCCTCACGTACCATATAGAGCATGGGCGCGATCACCAGTTGATAACGGCTCAGATCCGCGTCGGCGTTAATGACATCCACCGCGATGCCCTTTTCCCAGAACGGGCGATAGTGTTCATTAACCGTTTTTTCGTACTCCATCCCCTTATTGCGCGGGCCTTCGGCATCATCCAGCGCCCAGCGGTTTTGCTGGTCGAAAATGATCGCCACGCGCGCGTCAGTGCGACAGCCCATTACCGGCGTGAGTTTTGCCAGCATCTCGCCCAGCGTACACACTTCGCGCCCGACGCGGGTATCCAGGTGGCCAACATGGTCGATTACCGCGCCATGGAACTTCTCAACCGAGCCGCGACTTTTCCGCCACTGGAAGTACTGCACCGAATCCGCGCCGTGCGCCACCGCCTGTAATGACGACAGAATATGCATTCCCGGCTTTTTCACTTTGCTGGTCGGCTGCCAGTTAGTGACGCTCGGTGTGGATTCCATCAGCACAAACGGCTTGCCGCCTTTCAGCGTGCGCATCATGTCGTGATACATCGCGGTGTAGCAGGCGAGCTGCGTTTCGTCTTTGTCCCGGTGCCACATCGGATAGCTGTCCCAGGAGATAAAGTCGAGCGCTGGCGCGAGTTGCCAGTAGTCGTAATCGTAGAAATACTCCATAAAGTTGGTAGTCACCGGAAGCTGCGCATTCGCGGCTTTCAATGGCGCGATTTCATGGCGGCAGAAATCGGCGACCTGCGCGGTATTAAAGCGCCGCCAGTCGAGATTCAGACCGTGGATCGACACTTCGCCCTGCGGCGACGGCGACTGAATTTGCGACCAGTCGCTGTAAGTGTGGCTCCAGAAATCGCTCCACCAGGCGTGATTGAGGTTTTCCAGCGTCTGGTAACGGGCTTGCAGCCAGTCGCGGAATTTTTGCTGACACAAATCGCAGTGGCATTCTCCGCCGTACTCGTTGGAAATATGCCAGCCGAGTACCGCCGGATGCTGCGCATAGCGCTCAGCCAGCAGCGTATTGATTTTCAGCGTTTTTTCCCGGTAGATCGGCGATGTCATGCAGTGATTGTGCCGCCCGCCGTGCAGCGCCGGCACGCGATCGCGCCCGACGCGCAGCACTTGCGGATATTTCTGCGACATCCAGGCGGGCCGTGCGCCGCTCGGCGTAGCGAGGAAAATATGAATTCCCGCTGCATATAATTTTTCAATCACCGAATCGAGCCAAGCGAAATTAAACTCACCTTCCCGCGGCTCCAGTTTCGACCAGCTAAATATCCCGATCGACATGACATTGCAATTTGCCTGCTTCATCATGGCAATATCGTCATCAATAATACCGGGATAATTCTCCCATTGTTCCGGGTTATAGTCCGCGCCATGCAATAGCGATACAACCTTCGGGCTTAAAGGCGCAAATTTATTCATATTAAACGTCCTGAAATTTACAACACCAGAGTTAATTAAAGACTTTCACTGAGGGCAGCACTTTCCCCTGACAATCAAACAGCGCCTGATTTTCCCGCGCGTTGCCTTCTTTCCACTTATCGTTGATATAATTCATTCCCGCCTGCGTCGCCCAGGTATTTCCCGGCACGGCAATCCAGGTTGGCTCCCAATAAAAAATACCTTTACCGCGATGGCCCTGAACATTAATCACGGACTGAATTAAATCGTGGATATAGTCATATTGCCCTTGCACGGTGCCAGGGTAGCCGCCCGCTTTCTCTTCTTTCTCCTGGAAGCTGTTTTCCGCGTTATCGCAGTTAGCCAGCGTATAGCCGTAAGCCGCTTCCACCACAATCACATCTTTGTTGTAGCGCTTGCTGATGTCGTCCATATTGGCCTGCAACGCGCTTATCGGCCCGTTCCAGTAGGTATACATCGACAGGCCAATCACATCGAACGGCACATTGCGTTTGGTGATTTCATCAAACCACCAGCGGAAGGTATCGTTTTTGGTGCCCTCCGCCAGGTGCAGCATGATCTCCACCTGTTCGCCGTTTTTCAGGTTCTCCTTCAGCCCGTCAATCGCTGAGGTGAGCAGCCCCGCCAGCCGGTCGAATTCTCCGCCGCCCTGCCCCCAGCTTTTGCCTTCCGGCCACAGTATGCCGGAGTTAATTTCATTGCCGATTTGCACCATATCCGGCAGCACGCCCTCCTGCTTAAAGCGGGCGATGGTGTCGCGGGTATAGTCGTGGATCGCCGTTTTTAGCTGCGCATAATCCATTTTTTCCCAGGCTTTCGGTTTGAACTGTTTGCCGGGATCGGTCCAGAAATCGCTGTAGTGAAAATCGAGCAGCAGCTTCATGCCCTGCGCTTTCGCCCGTTTTGCCAGCGCCAGCGTGGTCGCCAGATCGTTATCGCCGCCGCCGTAAGCCTGGCCCTGCGCGTCTTTCGGATCGACCCACAAACGCAGGCGCACATAGTTAACGCCGTTAGCTTTCAGGATGGCGAGCGCATCCTGTTGCTGATTTTTGTCGTTATAAAATTTCGCCCCGTGCTTTTCGGCATCCAACAGCGTGGAGATATCAGCCCCTTTAATAAAGTCGGCGGGCATGCCGCTGAACGGGCGCGTCTTTAACGCGTCGGCGGCAAACGTGCTGGCGGACAAACTACAGAGACAAACAGCAAGCAGAGCGGGTGTAAATCTTTTCATGTGGTTATCCTTTGGTGCTGCCGGAGGTCAGGCCGGAGACGAAGTATTTTTGTAAGGCAAGGTAGAGAATGGCCACCGGCACGGCGATCAATACCGCGCCCGCCGCATAGGTGGTGTAACTGGCACCCATTTTTTGCGCTACCAGGTTGTAGAGGCCAATCGGCAGCGTGTATTTGTCCGGGGTGCGCAAAATGGTGCTGGAGAGGATGAAATCCCCCAGCGGCCCGGTGAAGGAGAACAACGCCACTACCGCCACAATCGGCTTCGACAGCGGCATGATGATCTCGATAAAGATGCGGAAGTTGCTGGCGCCGTCCATGCGCGCAGATTCATCCAGATCGCGCGGGATGGCATCGAGGTAGCCTTTCATCAGGTAAGTGTTCATCGGGATCATCCCGGCCACGTAGATTAGCACCAGCGCCATATGGCTGTTGATCAAACCCAGCAGCTGCGACAGCACGAAGATGGCGATCAGCGCGGAAAACTGCGGGATCATCTGCAACAGCAAAAACAGCATCAGGCCATTCTGCCGCCCCTTAAAACGGAAGCGCGAAAAGGCGTAGGCGGTAAAGCTGACGCTGATTAAGGTCAGCACCATCGTCAGCAGGCTGATCTTCATTGAATTCCAGTACCAGGTCAGGTAGTTCACCTGACCGTTAAACAGATCGGCATAGTGCTGGAATGAGAGGTTCTCCGGAATGATCGAGGTGCTGAGCAGGCTGTTACCGGCGTTCAGCGACGCGCCGACCGTCCAGACCAGCGGGTAGATAATGATCAGCGATACCAGCGCGATAACCAGCCAGGAGAGCGACAGGCGGATCCACTTCTCGCGGCGGATACTTTGTGATTTAGCCATTTTTCTTCCCTTATGCCATGTCGTCGTTTTTAAAAGATTTGGTCGCGCGGAACTGCCACAACGCCAGGCCGACGACAAAAATCGACAGCAAAATGGTGATGGTCGCCGCAATCGCGTACTGCGAAGAGGACATCGTCAGTTTGTAAATCCACGACACCAGGATATCGGTGCCGCCAGCGTTCGCGCCCGCCACCGCCGGACCGCCGTTGTTAAACAGGTAGATGATGTTGAAGTTATTAAAATTGAAGGTGTACTGAGTGATGATGATCGGCGCGATTGAGTAGAGCACCAGCGGCAGCGTAATAGTGCGCAGCCGGGTCCAGGTGCTGGCGCCATCCATCTTCGCCGCTTCGTACAGATCGTCCGGAATCGCCTGCAACACCCCGGTGGTCATGGCAAAGACAAACGGGAAGCCGAGCCAGGTTTGCATCATGATCAGCGCGGTTTTCGTCCAGAACGGATCGGTCAGCCACGCTTTCGGCGCAATACCGAAGAAAGCCAGAATGGCGTTGTTAATCACGCCAAATGAGTCGTTAAACATTCCGGCGAAGACCAGAATGGTGACAAAGCCCGGCACCGCCCACGGCAAAATAAAAATGGTGCGTACCAGCGGCTTGAAGCGCAGATCTTTCTGGTTCACCAGGATCGCCAGCAGCACACCAACGGTGCATTGCAACGTGGTCGCCAGCAGCGTCCAGACCACCGTCCACTGCAACACATCGAGGAAGGTCGAACGCCAGATCGACAGGGTAAAGATATTGACGAAATTCTTTAATCCCACCCAGTCCACCAGTTTGGCGGGCGGCGTGTGATAGAGGTTGTAGTTGGTGAAAGCAATAGAGAAGCCGAACAGGATCGGGAAAATCACCACAAACACCAGCAGGATGAAGCCGGGCGTGATCATCAGATAAGGAAAACCGTCGCTGAGCAGCAGTTGATACTGCTTGCGCACGCTGTTCAGCGGCTTACCTTCGTCGCGCTTTTTGCCGTTGATCCATGCATCGCGTAGCGACAGATACCAGACCATCAGGCCAAAGGCGATGATCAGCAGGCTGATGATCCCTTCTGCCAGCAAAAAGATCGAGTTATCGCGCGGTACTTCTTCGCCGAGGGTATATAACCCCCAGATCCCCTCGCGCAAAAAATCATAAAAAATGCCGGTAAAACTGCTCAGCAGGACAAGGAAGATAAGGCCTTTTAGCCACTGGCGATGATAAAACTGACCAAAGCCCGGCACAATGGCCAGCAGCAGCCCGCACCACGCATGACGCCCTGCTTGCGTTTTGGCAAAATTCTCGCTGGGACTGATAATCACGTACGACTCCTTTTCGACAACGGGAGGTTGCCCTCCCGTTCTGCTACAACAAGCGGTTACTGGTTACTGGCCTGCATGGCTTCAACTTGCATGTGGATCTGTTTGGTCGCGGCATCGAGCGCGGCCTGCGGTTCCTGCTTGCCGGTCAGGCTCAGTTCCAGTGCGGCATTTGCCGGTCCCCAGACTTCGCCCATCTCAGGAATGCCCGGCATTGCCGTCGCGCGCGCAGCCTGTACCGCCACTGCGCTGGCCTTTTCGTCATTTTTAATGACCGGATCGTCAATCATTGCTTTCTGCGCCGGGATCTCGCGGGTGGCGATATAGCGCGTTTTCACGTACTGCGGCTGGTTGATAAATTCGATAAATTGCTGCGCCAGTTGCTTGTCTTTACTCCAGGTGGAGACGACATAGCCTTTCACGCCGAGGAAGGAGCTCATCGGTTTGCCGTCCGGCAAGTTTGGCAGCGGCACCACGCCGTAATTAATGCCAGCGGCTTCATAGGGCTGGAAAGCCCACGGGCCGTTAATCACCGCCGCGGCTTTTTTCTCGGTAAACAGCGAATCGATAGCATTCAGCCCGTTATCACCGAGGATCCCCGACGGAAACACCCCTTCGCTGTAGAATTTTTTCAGGAAGGTGACCGCTTCTACCGCGCCCGGTTTATTCAGGCCGATATCCTGCGGGTTATAGCCGCCTTTGTCGTTTTTGCCGAACAGGTAACCGCCCATTGGGCCGATAGCGCCCCAGCTGTAATAGATTTGGTCAAATTTCGCGAGCAGACCATATTTGTTCTGCTCGCGCTGTTTTTTCGAGTACTCAAGCCACTCCGGCAGGCTTTGCAGCGGCTTGTCGAGCAGATCTTTGTTGTAAATCAGCACCAGCGTTTCTACCGCTTTCGGTACGCCATACAGAGTGTTATCCAGACGAAAAGCGTTGATGGAGGCCGGGGTAAAGGCGTCAACCTTTTCTTTGTCCAGATTCAGGGGGGTCAGCAGCCCTTGCACAACCGCGCCACCCAACTGATCATTGGGGATAACCAGCACATCCGGCCCGATGCCAGCCGGGCCATCAAGGCGTAATTTTTCCAGTTGCTGTGCGTAGGGCATCTCCTGCACGTTCACTTTAACGTCGTACTTTTGCTCAAAATCTTTGACGGCATCCTGGATACCGACGGACTTTTTGATGTCTTCCCAGACGTTAAGCTGCTTTGTCGCCGCGTGCGCCGACAGGCTAATAAGCTGGCCGGCAGCCAGTGCAGAGAGGATCAGTGCGGTAAGTGTTCTCTTTTTCATTATCACCCTCATGTCAAGGTATAACATTTTAGTGGTTTTTATGGTGCAACATCCGATGAGACAGCTTAAAAATCACCTGATATCACTGGGCTTAAAACGCATTCACGCGCCTTATCTAATTTGTTATACGCTACGCTTGAGCGATGAATAAAACGAGAATTAACTGTCAGTTGTGTGACAGATGCAACAGAAATGGAAATTCGATATAGGGCGCTAAATCACTGGAAGTTATAGTCTGAGCATGAATTTTCGCGGTTGAGCAGACCTGTCGCCTGATTGTTATACGTAAAACAAAAACATCCGACAACGCGCTTATCGCAGCACATAACGGCTACTAATTTCGGGGAACGTTGATGTCCAATATACGACTGAGGAATGTCACCAAACGGTTTGGCGACACGGTGACGCTGAACAATGTGAATCTGTCGATTGAAGACGGCGAGTTTGCCGTATTTGTCGGCCCCTCCGGCTGCGGGAAATCGACCATGCTGCGCATGATTGCGGGACTGGAAGAGGTCAGCGAAGGGGAAGTATTGATTGGCGATGAGGTGATGAATGATGTCGCGCCCGCACATCGCGGCGTCTCGATGGTGTTCCAGTCTTATGCGCTCTATCCGCATATGACCGTGGCGGAAAATATGGGCTACGGCCTGAAAGTGAACAAAGTGCCGAAGGAGGAGATCCGCCGCCAGGTGGAGATGGTCGCCAAAACCTTACAGCTCAGCCACCTGCTGGACAGAAAACCGAAACAGCTCTCCGGCGGTCAGCGCCAGCGCGTGGCGATTGGTCGCGCTATTGTGCGTAACCCGCGTGTGTTTATGTTTGATGAACCGCTCTCCAACCTTGATGCCGAACTGCGCGTTGAGATGCGCCTGCATATTGCTCGTCTGCATCAGGAGCTGAAAACCACCATGGTGTATGTCACGCATGACCAGGTGGAAGCGATGACGCTGGCCGATAAAATCGTGGTGATGAATTACGGCAATGTCGAGCAGATGGGCTCGCCGATGGAGCTCTATTACAACCCGAAAAATAAGTTTGTCGCCGGATTTATCGGCTCACCGAAGATGAACTTCCTGCCGGCGACGGTGAAAGCGTGGCAGCCAGGCGAGCTTACCGTCACCCTTGCGCAGGGGCATCCGTTAACGCTGGCGATCACGACTTCGCGCCTTGAGCCGGGGGCTGCGGTGACGCTGGGGATCCGCCCGGAGCACCTCTCCACCGATGTCACACGCGGTACGCAGCTGGAGTTTCAGTGCGAAGTGGTAGAGCGGCTCGGCAACAATACTTATCTTTTCGGCCAGTGCTATGGCCACGACAACATTAAAATCCTGCTGCCCGGCGATGTGCATTTCCGCCCGTGGCAGAAAATCACCCTCGCCTTTGATAGCCCGCACTGCATGATTTTCGATGACCAGGATCTGCGCGTCAGCGCCGATATTCCGGTGCCGGACGTCGATTAAGGTCTATCGCCGGATAGCGGCTAACGCCTTATCCGGCCTATGGGATCTCATCACCTGCAATATCAATTCCCCCAGCCCAACCCTTTTGCCGCCTGCACAATGCTGCCCGTTGAGTGGGTGAGAACTCTCCGTCGGAGGATTTTCACTGCCCGAGGATAAGTGCTTCCCGATTCTGATGGTTTCTCATATCAATCAGCCTGACTACCATTAATCACACCCCCAATCACCTCTCTTACTTAACGGAGCACATATGAAAGCAATCGCCATTACCCGCGCTGCGCAGGGTAACAGTAACCTGGATTTCCTCAGTGATATTGAGCTGCCGCAACCGCAGGCCAGCGGCCACGATCTGCTGGTCGAAGTGAAAGCCGTATCCGTCAACCCGGTTGATACCAAAGTTCGTGCCGGATTTAATGCCGATACCCCGCGCGTACTGGGCTGGGACGCCGTTGGCGTGGTCAAAGCTGTTGGTCAAGCAGTAACGCTGTTTCAGCCAGGTGATGAAGTGTGGTATGCGGGCGCGTTGACCCGTCCGGGCAGCAATAGCGAATATCAACTGGTCGATGAGCGCATTGTGGCGCACAAACCGAAAACGCTGGATAACGCCCAGGCAGCGGCGCTGCCGCTGACCGCCATCACCGCATGGGAAATGCTGTTTGACCGGCTTGGCATCAACGAGAACGGCAACGAAGGCGACGTGTTGCTGATCGTTGGCGCAGCGGGCGGCGTAGGTTCCATCATGACGCAACTGGCGCGTAAACTGACCCGCCTGACGGTTATCGGCACCGCATCGCGCCCTGCCAGCCAGCAGTGGGTGAAAGAACTGGGTGCGCATCATGTGATTGATCACAGCAAACCGCTGACCGAAGAGCTGGCGCGAATTGGTATTGCGCAGGTGACGCACGTCGCCAGCCTGAACAATACCCAGGAGCACTATCAGCAGCTGATTAATGCGCTGCAACCGCAGGGTAAGCTGGCACTGATTGACGATCCGGAAAGCCTGGATGCGTTGCCGCTGAAGGTGAAAAGCATCTCTCTGCACTGGGAATTTATGTTTACCCGTTCGATGTTCACCACCCGCGATATTATCGAGCAACACAATCTGCTCACCCGCGTGGCGCAGTTGATTGATCAGGGCGTGCTGAAAACCACGCTCGGCGAGCACTTCGGCACCATTAATGCCGCGAATTTACGTAAAGCGCATGCACTGCTGGAAAGCCAGCGCGCCGTCGGCAAGATTGTGCTGGAAGGGTTTGCTGGCTGATCGGTCAGCCAGGATTATTCCCAAACGTTACAAGCGGATAGCGAAAATCGCTCTCCGCCTGTACAGCTATGACCTGGGTTTGCTTACACTTTTTACCAAAGCGTTATTTTTTCCCGGTTGCTCAGCACCGCATTAACGGCAATGATGGCGTGCTACATAAGCAACTGCGTGAAATGTAAAAAGAACAACCTGGAGAAACAATGAGTAAAACGAAAATGATGCTTCTGGGCGCGCTGTTGGTCGCCGCCTCCTCGGCGTTTGCGGCTCCGCAGACGGCCACACCGGGGGCGACCGGCACGCAATCGTATGAAATTAAGGACTTTGTTGCCGACTTTACTAAATTTAATATCGGCGATACCGTACCAGAAATGTACCGTAGCGAAGAGTACAACATCAAACAGTGGCAGTTGCGTAACCTGCCTGCACCAGAAGCCGGTAGCCACTGGACCTACATGGGCGGCAACTACGTGCTGATCACCGACGCTGAAGGCAAAATTCTCAAAGCCTATAACGGCGACATTTTCTACCATCGTTAAGGGAGCGCCTGTGATTATCCGCCGCTGGCAGGAGAGTGACAGGCCGTTTCTGCGTACGCTGTTTTTACACGCCCGCAGAGCTGGCTGGAGCTGGCTCGATGGGCGTGACTGGCAACTGGAAGACTTTGATGCCGCCACCCTCGATGAAGTGATTTGGGTCGCTGAAGAGGAGGGTCACCGGCTCGGTTTCGCCTCGGTGTACGAAAACGACAACTTCCTGCATAACTTGTTTGTTGACCCGGCCTTTCAGGGCAAAGGGGTCGGCAGCGCACTTCTCAAACATGTACAGACCACGTTTACCGGCACCGGTGCGCTGAAATGCTTGTTGCAGAATAAGGCCGCGCTGGCGTTTTATGAGCGCCACGGCTGGCGGCCAGAAGCGCAGGGCGTGTCACCGGAAGGGGATTACGTGCTGATGCACTATGTGAAACAGTAAAATTGGTGAAGCAGTAAAATTGCAGGCCGGAATGCGGGATTACCCCATCCGGCCTGCTCTCTCTTCGAACCTGCGACGTCGCCATCTTCAGATCCGCATCGCCACCATGCGGGTTTTACACCGCGCGGAAAGCGATATCGCCAGGAATAACTTCGCCCTGCCAGTAAAGCTGCGCGGCAACACGATCCGCAAGATTGCGGTAGATAGCCGTAAATTCACTGTCCGGGCGGCTGACCACCGTCGGTGTGCCCTTATCCAGATCTTCACGCAGTGTAATGTGCAGCGGTAACTGACCAAGCAGTTGGGTGTGATACTGTTCCGCCAGTTTCTCTGCGCCGCCGGTGCCGAAAATCGGCTCGTGGTGACCGCAGTTGCTGCAAATGTGCATGCTCATGTTCTCGACGATCCCCAGAACCGGCACTTCCACTTTCTCAAACATCACGATGCCTTTTTTGGCGTCGATCAGCGCAATGTCCTGCGGCGTGGTAACCACCACTGCGCCGGTAACCGGAATGTTCTGCGCCAGCGTTAACTGGATATCCCCGGTGCCTGGCGGCATATCCAGCACCAGATAATCAAGATCCGGCCACATCGATTCCTGCAACAGTTGCAGCAACGCTTTGCTGGCCATCGGGCCGCGCCACACCATGGCGTTATCGTCGGTGACCAGATAACCGATGGAGTTGGTCGCCAGGCCATGCGCCATGATCGGCGCCATATGCGTTCCGTCCGGCGAGGTTGGGCGCTCATGTTCTGCGCCCAGCATCAGCGGAATAGACGGGCCGTAGATGTCCGCATCCAGAATACCGACTTTTGCCCCTTCCGCCGCCAGCGCCAGCGCCAGGTTTACCGCCGTGGAGGACTTCCCTACCCCGCCTTTGCCGGAGCTGACCGCAATGATATTTTTCACGCCGTTGACGCCAGGCTGATTCTTCACGCGTTTCAGGGTGGCGATGTTGTGCGACAGCTTCCAGTCGATGGCGCGCGCTTCGGTAATGCGCAGCAGCTCCGCGCTGCACTGCGCTTTTAACTCTTCAAACGCGGTACGCCAGACGAACGGCATCACCAGTTCGATATGCAGGGTGCCATCCAGCCACGCAACATGGTGCACGGCTTTTAACGCCGTGAGGTTATGCTTCAGGGTTGGGTGCTGAAAATTGGCCAATGTTCCCGAAACTATGGCGCGCAAAGCTTCCGGGGATTTGGCCGGGGATTGCGAACTCATCCCGACTCCTTTGTAGTTGTTCTGAAGAAACGACATTGTAGCGGCCAAGTTTACCGCACAGGTAATAATTATCCATTTACGGATTCATGCCGTTAACACATAGCGTAATTATTGCGCATATTGGCTCATGTGGTTTAAAACGCTCCTGATAGCGTCGTTCAATTATTCCCATATCTGCATATATGGTCTAAAACGCCTCGATCGCGTAGCGCGCTAATTCCCCTTTTGGTACTATCGATACCCCTTTTTCTCAAGAAGATGTAATGCCTACTATGACTCAAGTCGCGAAGAAAATTCTGGTAACGTGCGCACTGCCGTACGCCAACGGCTCTATCCACCTCGGCCATATGCTGGAGCACATCCAGGCTGATGTCTGGGTCCGTTACCAGCGAATGCGCGGCCACGAGGTGAACTTCATTTGCGCGGACGATGCCCACGGCACGCCGATCATGCTGAAAGCGCAGCAGCTGGGGATCACCCCGGAGCAGATGATCACCGAAATGAGTCAGGAACATCAGACTGATTTTGCTGGCTTTAACATCAGCTACGACAACTACCACTCCACGCACAGCGACGAGAACCGCGAGCTGTCGGAGCTTATTTACACGCGCCTGAAAGAGAACGGTTTTATTAAGAACCGCACTATCTCTCAGCTCTACGATCCGGAAAAAGGCATGTTCCTGCCGGACCGTTTTGTGAAAGGCACCTGCCCGAAATGTAAATCGCCGGATCAGTACGGCGATAACTGCGAAGTGTGCGGCGCGACCTACAGCCCGACCGAGCTGATCGAGCCGAAATCAGTGGTATCCGGCGCGACGCCGGTAATGCGTGATTCCGAACACTTCTTCTTCGATCTGCCTTCCTTCAGCGAAATGTTACAGGCATGGACCCGCAGCGGCGCGCTGCAGGAGCAGGTGGCCAACAAAATGCAGGAGTGGTTCGAATCCGGGCTGCAACAGTGGGATATCTCCCGCGATGCGCCGTACTTCGGCTTCGAAATCCCGGGCGCGCCGGGCAAATATTTCTATGTCTGGCTGGATGCTCCGATCGGCTACATGGGCTCGTTCAAAAACCTGTGCGACAAACGCGGCGATACCACCAGCTTCGACGCATACTGGAAGAAAGATTCCGACGCCGAGCTGTATCACTTTATCGGTAAAGATATCGTCTACTTCCACAGCCTGTTCTGGCCTGCGATGCTGGAAGGCAGCAATTTCCGTAAGCCGACCAACCTGTTTGTTCACGGCTATGTGACGGTGAACGGCGCGAAGATGTCCAAATCGCGTGGCACCTTCATTAAAGCCAGCACCTGGCTGAACCATTTTGATGCCGACAGCCTGCGCTACTACTACGCGGCGAAGCTCTCTTCGCGCATTGATGATATCGACCTTAACCTGGAAGACTTTATCCAGCGCGTGAACGCCGACATCGTCAACAAAGTGGTGAATCTGGCCTCCCGTAACGCGGGCTTTATCGCCAAACGCTTTGACGGCGTGCTGGCGGCAGAGCTGGCGGATCCGGCGCTGTACCAGACCTTTATCGACGCGGCAGCCAGCATTGGTGAAGCGTGGGAAAACCGCGAATTCAGCAAAGCGGTACGCGAAATCATGGCGCTGGCCGATGTGGCTAACCGCTATGTTGATGAGCAGGCGCCGTGGGTGGTGGCAAAACAGGAAGACCGCGATGCCGATCTGCAGGCCATCTGCTCAATGGGCATCAACCTGTTCCGCGTTCTGCTGACATACCTGAAACCGGTTCTGCCATCGCTCTCTGAGCGCGCGGAAGCGTTCCTCAACACCACGCTGGAGTGGGATGCCATCAACCAGCCGCTGCTCGGCCATAAAGTGAATACCTTCAAAGCGTTGTACAACCGCATTGAGATGAAACAGGTGGAAGCGCTGGTTGAAGCGTCGAAAGAAGAAGTGAAAGCGGCTGCCGCACCGGTGATCGGCGAACTGGCCGACAATCCGATTCAGGAAACCATCAGCTTTGATGATTTCGCCAAAGTCGATCTGCGCGTGGCGCTGATTGAGAACGCGGAATTCGTTGAAGGCTCTGACAAGCTGCTGCGCCTGACGCTGGATCTGGACGGCGAGAAACGCAATGTCTTCTCCGGCATTCGTTCTGCCTACCCGGACCCGAGCGCGCTGATTGGCCGTCTGACGGTGATGGTGGCAAACCTTGCGCCGCGTAAAATGCGCTTCGGCATCTCCGAAGGGATGGTGATGGCCGCAGGCCCTGGCGGCAAGGACATCTTCCTGCTCAGCCCGGACAGCGGTGCGAAAGCTGGCCAACAGGTCAAATAACAATAAAGGCGCTGATATCAGCGCCTTTTTTCTATACTGATACCAGTTTATGGAAACAGGGGAATCACCGTGAATATCCGTCATCTTTTTGCCGCCCTTTTCGCCTTTACCCTGCTCTTCAGCCTGAGCGGCTGCGGGGAGAAAGAGCAGAGTAAAACCTTTAGCTGGTCGGCACCAGGAACCGAACTGACGCTGACCTATTACTACAAAGACGACAAAGTGCTGCGCCAGACGGCGAAAAATAAGATCGACTACAGCGCCATTGGCGCGAGCAACAAAGAGGAAGCGATGAAAGTCCTCGGGCCGATCAGCCAGAAATACCAGAGCGTCAAAGGGATCAAAGAGAGCGTTGATTACCAGCAAACCTATGCGCAGGAGACGCTGGATGTAGATTACAGCGCGGTGAATTTCGCCGATCTGAACGCATTACAGGGCACGGCGTTTACCGGCACGGTGCAGGATGGTATCAGTATGCAGAAGTCGGAAGCGCTGTTGAAAGCGAAGGGCTTTAAAGAGGTTCAGTAATTCGTCATCTTGCCCGGTGGCGCTACGCTTACCGGGCCAGTGAAGGTCGTAAGCCGGATAACGCAACGCCGCCATCGGGCAGTTTTTCACAACGCTCAGGCGACATAGCCTGATGGCGCTTCGCTTATCAGGCCTGCGCTTTCGGCTTTTGCACCTTGCTGGCTAAGCCACGCAGGAAATAGCGCAGAAACTGGTCGCCGCACTCGCGGAAGTTTTTATGTTCCGGCGCGCGCATCATGGCGGTGATTTCCGGCATCGACACACGGAACTGCTGCGCGGTGAGGATCGCCAGAATATCGTCGGTCTTTAACGAAAAGGCGATACGCAATTTTTTCAGCACAATGTTGTTATTCAGTTTGCGCTCGACCACCAGCGGCGGCGCGCTGTCATCTTTGCCGCGTTTTTCGTAAATCAGCCCATTGAGAAAAGCGGATAACACAATATCCGGACACGGCTTATACCCTGCCTCATCCTCTTTACGCAGCCACGGAGCAATCTGTTCGGCGGTGACCACCGTATCCGCCAGTGCAAGAATGCGCACCAGCGCGTTATTGTCCACTTGCAGTGTGTAACGCAGGCTGCGCAGGATATCGTTATTAAGCATCTCTTTCCCCAAAATGATAAACCAGCGCGCAGTGTAGGCATCGCACAGGAATTTACAACCCCAGCGCCTCTTTTAAATTCTTCAGATAGCGGCGGCTGACCGGCACCGTCAGCCCGTCACGCAGCAATAGCTCCGCCTGGCCGTTATCTTCAAGGCGAATCTCTTTCAGGTGCGCCATATTCACCAGATACTGACGATGGCAGCGAACCAGCGGCGTGCGGCTCTCCAGCGTACGCAACGTCAGCTCAGTAAAGCCCTCTTTGCCCTCCTGGCTGGTGACATAAACGCCGCTCATCCGGCTGCTGACAAACGCCACCTCATCCATCTGCAACAGCCAGATACGGCTGTGCCCGGTACAGGGAATAAATTTCAGCGCTTCCTGATTCTCCGGCAGCACCGACACATCCTGCACACCGCGCTCCTGGCGCAGGCGCGTCAACGTTTTCTCCAGACGACGTGCCTCAATAGGTTTAAGCAGGTAGTCGAACGCATGTTCCTCAAACGCCTGCACCGCATACTCATCAAAAGCGGTAAGAAACACCACATAAGGGCGATTGCCGGGATCAAGCATGCCGACCATCTCAAGCCCGCTGATGCGCGGCATCTGAATATCAAGAAACAGCACGTCGGGGTGCAGCTTGTGCACCGCGCCAATCGCTTCCACGGCATTGCCGCACTCGCCAACAATCTCGATGTCGCTCTCTTCCTGAAGCAGAATACGCAGGTTTTCCCGGGCCAGCGGTTCATCATCAACAATCAGCACTTTTAACATGCCTGTTCCTCCAGCGGGAGTCTTAAGGTAATGCGGGTAAACAGATCCGGTTCGCAGGCAATGCTGATACCGCAGTCGTTACCGAAGCGGGCGCGCAACCGCTTATCCACCAGGCTCATCCCCAGCCCGCTGGCATCGTTTTTCGGTTGATACAGACCCGCATTATCCTCAACCGCCAGCACCAGATGTTCCCCGTCCTGGCTGGCGTTGATGGAAATCTCGCCGACGCCGAGCAGCTGCGATGTACCATGCTTGATGGCATTTTCGACAATCGGTTGCAGCGTAAATGCCGGCAACTGCAAATGCGACAGCGCCTCCGGCACGTGTAACTGCACATGCAACCGCGACTGGAAGCGCGCTTTTTCGATTTGCAGGTAGGCATTCACATGTTCAATTTCATCCGCCAGCGTAACGATCTCTGACGGACGCTTTAAGTTTTTGCGAAAGAAGGTCGAGAGGTATTGCACCAGCAACCCGGCCTGGTCGCTGTCGCGGCGGATCACCGCTTTCAACGTATTCAGCGCATTGAACAGGAAATGTGGGTTCACCTGCGCATGCAGGAGTTTAATTTCCGACTGAGTCAGCAGCGCCTTCTGCCGTTCGTACTGCCCGGCGAGAATTTGCGCCGACAGCAGTTGCGCGATCCCTTCGCCCAGCGTGCGGTTGATGGAGCTGAACAGGCGGTTTTTCGCCTCGTATAACTTAATGGTGCCCACCACGCGCTGGTTTTCGCCGCGTAGCGGAATAACTAATGTCGAACCTAATTTGCACTGCGGATGCAACGAGCAGCGATACGGCACTTCGTTACCGTCAGCGTACACCACTTCGCCGGTTTCGATGGCGCGCTGCGTCCAGACCGAAGAGATCGGCCGTCCCGGTAAGTGGTGATCGTCGCCAATGCCGGTAAACGCCAGCAGCTTGTCGCGATCGGTAATGGCCACCGCACCAATCTCCAGCTCTTTATAGAGCACCTGCGCCACCTTCATGCTGTTTTCTTCGTTAAAACCCTGGCGCAAAATCCCTTCGGTGGAGGCGGCCACTTTCAGCGCGGTGGCGGAAAACGCCGAGGTGTACTTCTCGAACATGGCGCGTTTATCGAGCAGGATACGCATAAACAGCGCGGCGCCGACGGTATTGGTGACCATCATCGGCGCGGCAATGCTCTGCACCAGATGCAGGGCACTGTCGAACGGCCGGGCAATCAGCAGAATAATCAGCATCTGCGTCAGCTCCGCCACACAAGTGATTGCCCCGGCGGTGAGCGGGCTAAAGACCCGATCGGTACGCCCGCGCTTAATCAACGCACTGTGAACCAGGCCGCCAAGCAGCCCTTCGACAATGGTGGAGATCATACAGCTCAGCGCCGTCATGCCGCCCATCGAGTAACGGTGCAGGCCGCCGGTTAATCCGACCAGACCGCCCACCAGCGGGCCGCCGAGCAGGCCGCCCATGACCGCGCCAATCGCCCGGGTATTCGCAATAGAGTCTTCGATGTGCAGCCCGAAATAAGTGCCAAGAATGCAGAAAATAGAGAAGGTGACATAGCACAATAATTTATGCGGCAGACGGACGGTAACCTGCATTAGCGGGATAAACAGGCGCGTCTTACTCATCAACCAGGCGATAACCAGAAACACGCACATCTGTTGTAGCAGCAACAGCACCAGATTGAATTCGTACATACCGGCAAATACCACATCAACTAAAGCGCGTAACATACATGGAGTCGCCGTACGTTTCTTTGAAGCGCTGCAAAAAAACGCTAAATCGTGCTCTGTATCACAAAGTCTTGCCAGATGATTCACCTTTCACCTGCCGTCCGGGCAATTTTTCGCCAATTTCTCTTCATACGACCGCCAGAGGCTACAGTTAAAGTGGGAGCCAGTAAGCAAAGGTGAAACTATGGCGCTTTACACAATTGGTGAAGTGGCGTTGTTATGCGATGTCAATCCCGTCACGCTGCGAGCCTGGCAGCGACGTTACGGGTTATTGAAACCTCAACGCACGGATGGCGGCCATCGACTCTTTACCGAATCGGACATTGATCGCATTCGGGAAATTAAAAGCTGGATAAGTAATGGTGTTCAGGTCAGCAAAGTGCAGACCCTGCTTTCCAGCGAACCTGACGAGGTTCGCGACGGCTGGCGGGAGCAGCAAGAGACCGCGCTGCGCTACCTGCAACAGGGCAATCAGCAGCAGTTGCACCAGTGGCTCAAAGAGCACGAACGCGACTACCCGGCCAGTACGCTGACCAGCAATTTGATCATGCCTTTACGCCACCGCCTGCAAAACCCGCAGCCCGCTCTGCAAGCGATGCTCAGCCTGCTCGATGGCATATTGATTACTCATATTTCCGGCTCTCTGGCGCTGGCGCGCAAAAAGAGCGGCCAGGACGCGCTGGTGATCGGCTGGAATATTCACGACACCCCCCGTTTATGGCTGGAAGGCTGGATAGCAAGCCAGCAAGGATGGCGGGTAGATGTGCTGGCACATTCGTTAACCCATCTGCGCCCGGAGATGTTCGACGGCCAGACGCTGCTGGTGTGGTGCGGAGAAAGCCCGACAACAGCGCAACTGCATCAGTTGCTGACATGGCAGGAAAACGGCCACCGCGTTGCGCTTCTCGGTATTTAATGTTTTATCAACAACCCGGCTCCCTTTATACTACTTGCCTTAACAAAAGGAACGACATATGAAGGCTGGTAAAATTATCGTCATCGCGGTTTTTCTGCTGATGGCCATCGGCGGCATCAGCGGCGTGATGCTCGCAGGTTATTCGTTTATTGTGCGTGGCGGTGCTGGCTAAGCCAGCGCGTCAACCGCTCAAATGCCTGGTCGACAATAATCGCGGCCAGCGCCACCAGAATTGCTCCCTGAATAACATAAGCCGTATTAAAACCGCTCAGCCCGATGATAATCGGCGTACCGAGCGTGCTCGCGCCCACCGTTGAGGCAATCGCCGCCGTGCCGATATTGATGATCACCGAGGTGCGCACACCGGCAATGATCACCGGCGCCGCCAGCGGCAGCTCCACTTTCACCAACCGCTGCCACGCGCTCATTCCCATGCCCTGCGCCACGCTTTGTACGCTCTCTGGCACGGCGGCGATCCCGGCCAGCGTTCCCTGTAAAATCGGCAAAATACCGTACAATACCAGCGCAATCACCGCCGGCTCTTTACCAAACCCCATGACCGGCACGGCAATCGCCAGCACCGCCACCGGCGGAAAAGTTTGCCCGACGGCGGCGATGGTTTCCGCCAGCGGACGAAACTCACGCCCGGCCGGGCGGGTCACCACAATGCCAACACCGATACCCAGCACAATGGCAATCGCGCTGGAAATGCCCACCAGCGCAAAATGCGCTGCGGCCAGCGACACAAAGCTCTCCTGCAGATAGACCGGGCGCGGCAGTTGCGGAAACAGTGTGCTGAATAACGCAGCGCTGTGCGGCAGCCACAGCAATAGCGCCACAAACAGCGCGATCAACCATAACAGGGGATCACGCAGAAGCCTCACCACTGGCCTCCACGCGCAATAAATCACGGAAATGCAGACTGCCGCAGGGCTGGCCGCTGTCATCATGCACCGGCAGGATCTCGCACTGTTGGGCGACAAACGCCGACAACGCTTCGCGCAGCGTCATCTCCGCCCGCAGCGGTTCTCCCTCATAAACCGGTTCACGGCGCAGATAGCCTTTCACCTGGCGCAGCGACAACAGACGCACGCCCAGCTCGCTACGACCGAAAAATTCACGGACAAAATCGTTGTGCGGCGCGGTCAGCAGCGCCAGCGGTGTCCCCTGCTGCACCACTTTGCCCTTATCCATCAACACCAGGTGATCTGCCAGCTGTAGCGCCTCATCAATATCGTGCGTCACCAGTACAATGGTGCGCCCAAGCAGGCGGTGAATGCGCACCATCTCCTGCTGCAATGCCGCGCGGGTGACCGGATCCAGCGCACCGAAAGGTTCATCCATCAACAGCACTTCCGGATCGGCCGCCAGCGCGCGAGCCACTCCGACCCGCTGCTGTTGCCCGCCGGAAAGCTGATGCGGGAAACGGTCGCGCAGGGAAACATCCAGCCCCAGCAGCGCCATCAGTTCATCCACCCGTGCCTCGCGCTGGCCGCGCGACCACTTTTGCAGTTGCAGCACGGTGGCGATGTTCTGCGCCACCGTCCAGTGCGGGAACAACCCAATCGACTGTATGGCATACCCCATGCGGCGGCGCAGCTCCAGCACCGGAAGCTGGCGAATATCCTCACCGGCAAAATAAATCGCGCCTTCATCATGCTCGATCAGCCGGTTGATCATCTTCAGCGTGGTCGATTTTCCGGAACCTGAGGTGCCAATCAGTACCGAAAAAGCTCCCGTTTTGACATGCAGATCGAGATGGCTGACGGCCTGCTGTCCGGCAAAGGTTTTGCTGACATTTTTAAATTCAATCATGTTGTTTTACCTTCAGCAGCGCGAGGCTTAAACCAAACAGCGCATCCACGACAACGGCCAGCGCAATAACCGGGATCACACCAAGCAGCACTAAATCCAGCGCGCTGCTCAGTAGCCCCTGGAAGACCAACGAACCGAAGCCGCCTGCGCCGATCAGCGCCGCGATCACCGCCATGCCGACCGTCTGCACCGCCACAACGCGCAAACTGCGTAGCAGCAGCGGCAGCGCCAGCGGAATGCGTACCTGCCAGAAACGCTGGCGCGCGCTCATGCCCATCGCCTCGGCACTCTCCAGCACCTCCTGCGGCACCTGGTTAAGCCCGGCGACCACGCCGCGCACCAGCGGCAACAAGGCATACAAAATAAGGGCAATCAGCGCGGGCGTCATGCCGGTTCCGGCAATGCCGAAACGGCTCAGAACCGGGAAGTGCAGCACCAGCCCGGCCAACGGCGCAATCAGCAGGCCGAACAGCCCGACAGAAGGAATGGTCTGGATGATATTGAGCACCGTGAAAACCGGCCCCTGGCGTGTCGGATGGCGGTAGCACCATAAACCGATGGCAAATCCCACCCCCAGCGCGGGGATGAGCGTACCGAAAAGCAGCGTCAGATGCTGCGCCAGCGCATCATTAAACACTTCCTGGCGGTTGCGGTATTCATGCAGCAATGAGAGATCGTCCAGCTCGCCGCTGAGCAGTAAGAACAGCGGCAGACACCAGATTTGCGCATTGAGCAGCCAGCGCCAGACCGGATGGCTGGCAAGGCGGCGAATGGCGTCGCTACAGGCCAGCAGCGCCAACGCCAGCCACAGCCACAACCCGCTTCCCGGCGAGGTTCGCGCCAGCGCGCTGCCCGACTGCGCCAGTTCCGTCGCCGCCCTGCCCGCGCTCCATACCAAAAGGCAAAACAGCGCTTCGGCCAGCAGCAGCGTACCGATTTGCGCCCCGCGCCCTGGCACAAAACTGAGTATCAGCAGCAGACAGGGCGCCAGCAGCCAGAACGCCGGAAACAGCTGCCACAACACACGACTTTCGCCTGAGACCAGCCGGTTTGGCGCATAGTTAACAAACGGTAGCCAGGCTGCCAGCAGCCCGACGACCATCAACAGCAGCAGCACACGATTATGGCAACGTCGCGAATCCTCCATAACAGCGCTTATTTCACCAGCCCTTTTTCTTTCAGGTAATCGGCTGCCACTTTTTTCGCATCCAGCCCTTCAACGGCAATGCTGGCGTTCAGTTTTTGCAGCGTTTTTTCATCCAGGCTGGCGAAGACCGGTTTCAGCCACGCATCCAGTTGCGGATACGCTTTTAACACCGCTTCACGCACTACCGGCGTGGGCGCATAGATCGGTTGCACGCCTTTCGGATCGCTCAGTGTTTGCAGCCCCAACGCCGCAACCGGGCCATCCGTACCGTAAGCCATCGCCGCATTCACGCCGGAAGTTTGCTGCGCGGCAGCTTTAATGGTCACCGCCGTATCGCCGCCAGCCAGCGACAGCAGTTGATCCTGTTTCAGTGTAAAGTCGTACGCTTTCTCAAAGGCCGGTAACGCATCGGTGCGTTCGATAAACTCCGCCGATGCCGCCAGTTTGAATTCACCGCCCTCTTTCAGATAACGGCTCAGATCGGCTAAGGATGTGAGCTTATTTTTCTGCGCCAGATCCTGACGCACGGCAATCGTCCACGTGTTATTCGCCGGTGCGGGCGTCAGCCAGACCAGCTTATTCTGTTCGGCATCGAGTTTTTTCACTTTCTCGTAGCCCTGCTGCGCGTTTTTCCATGCGGGATCGCTTTCATCTTTAAAGAAAAATGCGCCGTTACCGGTGTATTCGGGGTAGATATCCAGCTCGCCGGAGGTAATCGCCCCGCGCACCACCGGCGTGGTGCCAAGCTGCACTTTATTGACTGTTTTTACGCCATGGCTTTCCAGAACCTGCAAGATGATATTGCCCAGCAGCGCCCCTTCGGTATCAATTTTGGATCCCACTTTTACCGGTTCCGCTGCCTGCAACGGCAGGCTCGTGGCAGCCACCAGCAGCAGTGAGCACGCAATCTTATGGGTGATTGTCATTGTACTTCCCTCATTTTTTACCGCCTTTTTCAGCAGCTTGAGAAAAAAGCGTAGCCGAAAAATAGCGGCTTTGTCGCGTGAAAGCCCTAAACGATAAAGGAATAAGGTATAGCGGAAAAAATCAGGCCGGTTGCCCGGCCTGGGAAGGATTAGCGCAGTTCGAACTCGCCCTGATTGACGCGTGCGGAATCAACACCGATAAAGACGTTGAATTTGCCCGGCTCCGCAGCATATTTCATCTGCTGGTTCCAGAATTTCAGCGCATTCACATCGATCGGGAAGCTGACGGTTTTGGTTTCGCCCGGTTGCAGGTTCACCTTGTCAAAGCCGCGCAGCTGTTTCACCGGACGGCTCATCGACGCGGTGACATCCTGCAAATACATCTGGATCACCGTTTCACCCGCGCGCTTACCGGTGTTGGTCACCTCCACGCTGGCGGTCACTTTGCCAGTACTCGTCATCGACGGCGCGGACATTTTCACCTCAGAGACTTTGAAAGTGGTGTAGCTAAGGCCGTAACCGAACGGATAGAGCGGCCCGTTCGCTTCATCAAAGTAACGGGAAGTGTATTTGTTCGGCTTGTCGGCATTGTACGGACGGCCGGTATTCAAATGGCTGTAGTAAACCGGGATCTGCCCCACCGAGCGCGGGAAGGACATCGGCAACTTGCCGGACGGGTTGTAATCGCCAAACAGAATATCGGCGATGGCGTTACCGCCTTCCGTCCCGGCGAACCAGGTTTCGAGGATCGCATCAGCCTGCTGATCCTCTTTCACCAGCGCCAGCGGGCGACCATTCATCAGCACCAGCACCAGCGGTTTACCGGTCGCTTTCAGCGCGGCAATCAGATCGCGCTGGCTTTGCGGAATAGTGATGTCAGTACGGCTGGACGCTTCGTGCGCCATCCCCTGCGCTTCACCCACCACAGCTACCACCACGTCGGATTTCTTCGCCGCCGCCACCGCTTCATCAATCATCTCTTGCGGCGAACGCGGATCGACCACCACCGCCGGTTCATACAGATTGAGGAAGTTAACGATGTCTTTGTCGTTGGTGATGTTCGCCCCTTTGGCGTACAGCACGTTGCCTTTACCGGCCAGCGCATTGCGGATGCCGGTCAGCACGGTAACAGACTGATCGGCCACACCCGCCGCAGACCAGCTTCCCATTGAGTCACGCTTGCTGTCGGCCAGCGGCCCAACCACCGCCACGGTGTCGGTTTTTTTCAGCGGCAGGGTTTCAAGGCGGTTTTTCAGCAGCACCATACTTTCGCGCGCCACTTGACGCGCTTCTTTGCGATGCAGACGGCTTTCCGCATTGGTATCTTGCGGATCGCTCTCTTTCGGGCCGAGATGGCTGTACGGATCGTTAAACAAGCCCATGTCGTACTTCACGTTCAGCACATGACGCGTGGCATCGTCCAGCTCCTCCATCGTCACCTTGCCGGATTTCACCAGCCCCGGCAGATACTTGCTGTAGTACTCGTCGCTCATGCTCATGTTGATGCCGGACTTCAGCGCCACACGCACCGCATCTTCCGGATCGGCAGCCGTGCCGTGTTTGATAAGTTCCTTGATCGCACCGTGATCGGAAATGGTGATGCCTTTGAAGTGCCACTGATCGCGCAGCAGATCTTTTAACAGCCAGGAATCCGACGAAGCGGGCGTGCCGTTCAGCGAGTTAAGCGCCACCATCACGCCGCCGCTACCGGCATCGAGCGCCGCTTTATACGGCGGCATATAGTCGTTAAACAGACGCTGCGGGCTCATATCGACGGTGTTGTACTCTTTACCGCCTTCCACCGCGCCATACGCGGCAAAGTGTTTAACGCTGGTCATCACTGAGTAGCGATCCGCCGGGCTTTTGCCCTGCATCGCTTCGACCATCGTGCGCCCCATTTCAGAAGTCAGGAAGGTGTCTTCACCAAACCCTTCCGACACGCGGCCCCAGCGCGGATCGCGGGAAACATCCACCATGGGTGCCCAGGTCATATTCAGGCCGTCATCGGCGGCTTCATAAGCAGAAATGCGCCCTACAGTGCGCACCGCGTCAAGGTTAAAACTGGAGGCCAGGCCAAGGCTAATCGGGAAGACGGTACGCTGGCCGTGAACCACATCATAAGCGAAAAAGAGAGGAATTTTCAGGCGGCTAAGCTGCATCGCCTGATCCTGCATCGCGCGGATATCCGGGCGGGTAACGGTGTTAAAAATCGCCCCCACTTGGCTCTTTTTAATCATCTCGCGGATAGCTTCCTTCGGGTTATCCGGGCCAACACTGATAAGACGCAACTGGCCAATTTTTTCATCAACTGTCATCTTTTTGAGCAACTCAGTGACAAATGCATCCCTTGCTTCAGGCGTCAGCGGATGGTTGCCAATCAACTCCTCAGCCAGCGCGGGTTGCAGCGCGAGGCTCACAGCGACACCTACAGAACATAGCCATTTCATGTCGTATTTACTCTCTTGTATTTCACCCATAACCGCGGAACGGACCGCGAAAAAAACGCAGTGTGCCATAATCCTGGCATGTCTTGCAGAGTTGGGCTCTGATTTTTCTGCGAATTCACTCCCCCGTCAGGTTTAGCAGGACTACTATTACAGGCACAAAAATGCTGACTCACCACAAGGAGTGGAATATGTCATTCGCAACTTCAAACGAGAACCGCACTTTTTTACACGAACTGAAACGGCTGGTCGGCGCATCTCACCTGTTGACCGATCCCGCTAAAACCGCCCGCTACCGTAAAGGCTTTCGCTCCGGCCACGGCGATGCGCTGGCGGTGGTGTTTCCCGGAACGTTAGTGGAGCTATGGCGCGTGCTGCATGCCTGCGTCAACGCCGACAAAATCATCCTGATGCAGGCGGCGAATACTGGCCTGACCGAAGGCTCAACGCCCAGCGGCAATGATTATGATCGCGATATCGTGATTATCAGTACCCTGCGGCTCGACAAGCTGCACCTGCTGGATAACGGCGAGCAGGTGCTGGCGTATCCTGGCACCACGCTCTACTCGCTGGAAAAGGCGCTTAAACCGCTGGGCCGCGAGCCGCACTCGGTGATTGGCTCCTCCTGCATTGGCGCCTCGGTGATTGGCGGGATCTGCAATAACTCCGGTGGTTCACTGGTGCAGCGCGGCCCGGCCTATACCGAGATGTCGCTGTTCGCCCGTATCGATGAGCAGGGCAAATTGCAGTTAGTTAACCATCTGGGCATTGATTTGGGCGAAACGCCGGAGCAGATCCTCAGCGCGCTGGATGACGAGCGCATCAAAGCGGATAACGTGCGCCACGATCAGCGTCACGGTCACGATCATGATTACATCACCCGCGTGCGCGACGTCGAAGCCGATACTCCGGCGCGCTACAACGCCGATCCGGATCGGCTGTTTGAATCTTCCGGCTGTGCGGGCAAACTCGCGGTTTTTGCTGTACGTCTGGATACTTTCCCGGCGGAAAAACAGCAACAAGTATTCTATATCGGCACCAACCAGACCGCCGTATTAACGGAGATCCGCCGCCACATTCTGGCGAACTTCGCCCATCTGCCGGTGGCGGGCGAATATATGCACCGCGATATTTACGACATCGCCGAACGCTACGGTAAAGACACCTTCCTGATGATCGACAAGCTCGGCACCGACAAAATGCCGCTGTTCTTTACCCTGAAGGGACGCACCGAAGCGGTGCTGGATAAAGCGCCGCTGTTCAAGCCGCACTTTATTGACCGTTCACTGCAAAAAATCAGCGCCGTCTTCCCGTCTCATCTGCCGCCGCGCATGAAAACGTGGCGTGATAAGTATGAGCATCATCTGCTGTTGAAAATGTCAGGCGATGGGATCGCAGAAGCGCAAAACTGGCTGACGGACTATTTTGCCAGCGCCGAAGGCGACTTTTTCGTCTGTACGCCGGAGGAAGGGAGCAAAGCCTTTTTACATCGCTTTGCCGCCGCCGGTGCGGCGATCCGCTATCAGGCGGTACATGCTGATGAAGTGGAAGATATTCTGGCGCTCGACATCGCCCTGAGGCGCAACGATACCGAATGGTTTGAGCATCTGCCGCCAGAAATCGACAACCAACTGGTGCACAAACTCTACTACGGCCACTTTATGTGCCACGTTTTCCACCAGGATTATATCGTCAAGAAAGGCGTCGACGCCCATGCGCTGAAAGAGCAAATGCTTGAACTGCTGCGCCAGCGCGGCGCGCAATACCCTGCCGAACATAACGTGGGTCACCTGTATGAAGCCGCAGAAACGCTAAAACAGTTTTATCGGGAAAATGATCCGACAAACAGCATGAATCCCGGTATCGGAAAAACCACTAAGCGTAAATTCTGGCAAGAGGAATTAACGACAGATAATCACGCTGATGTGGTGATAAAATAGCCACAATACAGGCTGTATTGTGTGCTCCTTTCGTAATAGAGTAGCGAAAAACGCCAGAGAAACGTTTCTCTGGCTCCCCGCTTTGAAGGAGCACACCTTTCCATGTCTGCTGTCGATATTCTCTCCGGCCCTGCTGTCGTGGTGCGCGACGCCATACCTGACGATGTGCACGCCATTGCCTCGCTGTACGCCTGGCACGTGCTGCATGGTCGCGCCTCCTTCGAAGAAGTTCCCCCGACGATTGACGAAATGCGTGCTCGCATGAGCAAAATCACCAGCGATGGCCTGCCGTGGATGGTTGCGCTGTATCACGGCATTATCGTTGGTTACTGCTACGCCGGTTTCTATCGCCCGCGTCAGGCTTATCGCTATACGCTGGAAGAGTCGATTTACGTCGATGCCAGCATGACCGGTCGCGGTATCGGTTCAACGCTGATGAGCGCCCTGATTGCACGCTGTGAAGAGGGGCCGTGGCGGCAACTGATTGCGGTGGTTGGCGATGGCAATAATAATTCCGGCTCCCTGCGGCTGCATAAAAAGCACGGCTTTGAGATTGTCGGGCAACTACGTAGCGTCGGCTACAAGAAAGGGGACTGGCGGGATACGCTGATTATGCAGCGTCCACTCAACGACGGTGACTGGACGCTGCCGGAGTAATTAATCGTTCTGAGCGGTTTGCTCGCCTGCTGCGCTGTTATTCTGCGTCATCTGCGCCGCTTTCTGGCGCTTATAACTCAGCGCCGCCGCCGGAACCGGCTGCACTTTCCCGGTTTCAATCCAGGTACGTAAACGGCTGGCATCGGCAAAGTGCGTAAATTTGCCGAATGCATCCATCACCACCAGCGCCACCGGCTTGTTATTAATCACCGTGCGCATCACCAGGCAGTGCCCTGCCGCATTGGTAAAGCCGGTTTTGGTCAACTGGATATTCCAGTTATCGCGGTAGACCAGATGGTTGGTATTGCGAAACGGCAGCGTATAGGCCGGATTGCTGAAGGTCGCCATCTCTTCGCGCGTGGTGCTCAATTGCCCAATCAATGGATACTGTTTGGTGGCAATCAGCAGCTTGGTCAGATCGCGTGCGGTAGAAACGTTGTGAATCGACAGCCCGGTCGGTTCAACATAATGCGTATTGGTCATGCCCAGCGCTTTGGCTTTGGCATTCATCGCGGCGATAAACGCGTTGTAACCGCCCGGATAGTGATGCGCAAGGCTTGCGGCCGCGCGGTTTTCCGACGACATCAGCGCCAGCAGCAGCATGTTTTTACGGCTGATTTCGCTGTTCAGACGCACGCGGGAGTAGATCCCTTTCATTTCCGGCGTCTGGCTGATATCGACGTTGAGTTTCTCATCCAGCGGCAAATGGGCATCCAGCACTACCATCGCGGTCATCAACTTGGTGATGGAGGCGATAGGACGCACCAGATCCGGGTGACTGGAGTAGATCACCTGATTGGTTTGCAGATCGACAATCATCGCGCTACCTGAGGCAATTTCAGGTTGTGCGGCAGTGGTCGCGGCAGTGGTTTTCGCGACAGCAAACGGCGCCACGGGCGCAGCCAGCAATAAAGCCAGGCTTAATAAAGAGACTCGAAATTTCTGCATGGTGAGACTTCTGAAAATTATTCACGCACGTTGTTACGCACACCGCTTTCATTAATCAGGAAAATAATGAGGCTGGCCTGCGCATAATAGCCGCCATGCAGGGTTGTCGCCACAGAAGAATCATTGCTGAAGATTGCATTGCTGGCATTTACGCCAGCAATGCATTTTATCAGAACAGGCGGTAGCCGTAGCCCCAGAGGATCACCGTCAGCGCCAGCAGCACTTCCAGCACCAGCACGCCAATCGCCAGCGTGGAACTGGAGAAACTCAGCCCCTCTTCTTTATTGATATTCAGGAAGGTTGGAATACCGACATAGAGCAGATAACCGGTATAGAACAGTGCGACGGTACCCACCAGCGCGCACAGCCATACCAGCGGATAGAGCGCCACAATACCGCTCAGGAACAGCGGCGTCGCAACATATCCGGCAAATACCATACAGCGCGCCAGCCCGGGACGATTCGGATAGCTTCGCGCCATCCACCAGATGACGCGGCCCATCACGGCAACCCCTGCCAGCATCAGCGCATAAAACAGTACCGCCATGTAGAAGCCGGTAAACAACGACAGCCTGACGACATTCTCCTCACCGAAGTTCCAGCCAATTTGCGTGGTACCGATAAACGCACAAATAACCGGTACCGCCGCCATAACCAGCACGTGGTGAGTGTAGTGATGCGAAACCGTTTCGTCTTCGCTTTTGATCACCTTCATTTCACGATCGGGATGGGAAAACAGTCCCCAGACATGGTTCATAACGCCCCCTTGCTGACAGCCCGAATAACGACACTGTAAGTATAATTCACTCTTGCGATTATTTTTTGCACAGCCGTAAAAATAGCGCTGCCGCACAACGTATCCTTCCGACAAGAACCCTCAGTCGGGTGTATGCTTATAAGCGTTTTACCGGGAGGGCTTCTTTTTAATGGATATCAATAATCTGATTAGCCAGTATGGCTACGCCGCGCTGGTTATTGGCAGTATTGCTGAAGGTGAGACCATTACGCTGCTTGGCGGAGTTGCAGCGCATCAGGGGTTATTACGCTTCCCGCTGGTGGTTATCTCCGTGGCACTGGGCGGCATGATTGGCGACCAGTTGCTTTATCTGCTCGGTCGCCGCTACGGCATGAAAATACTGCGCCGTTTCTCACGCCATCGCGACAAAATCCATCAGGCGCAAACGCTGATCCGCCGCCATCCATATCTGTTTGTGATTGGTTCGCGCTTTATGTACGGCTTTCGCATCGTTGGCCCATTGCTGATTGGCACCAGCCATCTGCGTCCGAAAATCTTTCTGCCGCTGAATATTCTTGGCGCGATTGTCTGGGCGTTACTGTTCACCACGCTGGGCTATGTTGGCGGGGAAGTGATTGGCCCGTGGCTGCATCAGTTCGATCAGCATGTAAAACGCTGGATTTGGCTGGTCATCGCTATCGCACTGGTGGTTTGTCTGCGCTGGTGGTTCCGGCGCCGTCGTAAAAAGCGCCAGAACAGCACAAAGCACGATTAAGCTTTAGGTTTGAACTGCGGGTTAGCGAGCATAAATCCGCCGTCGATAATAAACGACTGCCCTGTGGTATAACTGGCGTGCGCTGAACAGAGCCAGGCCACCATGCTGGCTATCTCTTTGGTGGTACCGGGCCGGGCCAGCGGAATATTCGGCATCGAACTGGGTTTAGCATCATCATCGCTCATGTTATTCATCGGCGTGGCTATCGCGCCGGGCGCGACCGCATTGACGAGAATGTTGTGTTCAACCAGTTCCAGCGCCATCGACTGGGTTAATCCGCCCAGCGCATGTTTCGCCGCGGTATAGGCGCTCGCTTCCGGCAGCGGCGTATGTTCATGTACCGAGGTGATGTTAATGATGCGTCCGCCCTGACCCTGTGCCACCATTTGCCGCGCGGCAATTTGCGCGCAGAGAAACGCGCCGTCAACATCGACGGTAAAAATGCTGCGCCAGTCTTCGAACGTCACCTCCAGGAAAGGCGCTTTGCTCATTGCGCCGGCATTATTGACCAGCGCATCGATACGTCCGAAACGGGAAATCAGCGTTTGTATCACCTGTGCGCCTTCCGGCAACTGGCTAAGATCAAGCTGGATGGTTTCGGCCCTTCGCCCGAAAGCCTCCACCTGCCGTGCCGTCTCTTGCGCACCCTTTTCATCCGAATGCCAGGTAATACCAATATCGAAGCCCTGCTCTGCCAGCATCAGCGCGCATTGCTTGCCGATACCGGAATCTGCCGCAGTGACCACAGCAACGTTGGTAACAGACATCGTTCGCCCTCCGGTGATTGCAAACCATTAAGTATAGAAAAAAGGCAAAAATGCAGCAGATTATCTAAGCTTTGTACTTCCGTATGCATGAAGGACGTTAAAAATGTTGAAGATTTTACTTTGGGTGATCCTGATTATCTTTCTGATTGGTCTGCTGGTGGTGACAGGTGTGTTTAAGATGATTTTTTAATGCTGAGCGCGTGGCGGCTGCACTTCACCCAACCTGAAGTGCAGCACCATCCGTCAGGTTAGTTCCCCTGCGCGCTGTAGTTAATCGGCACCCAGCGGTAGCCTTTATCGGCTTTTATCACTTTGCCAATGCCAGGAAACGCAATATGCGCGGCGGCTATCCAGTCCCCCTCACGGGCCACCTGCGCCAGCACTTTCTGGCGCGTGGCAACGGCCTGCTGCTGGTTGACATCAAAATGAATCGCCACGTCAGGGTCCGGTAGCTGCACCGGATGCGCATGGATAATGTCTCCCCACAACATCAGCGTCTTACCGCCGTGAGTGACACGATAGATCACGCTGCCCGGCGTATGCCCCGGCGCAGGCACCGCATCAATACCGGGAATGATTTCCGTCGGTGCGCGGAAGGTACTGAGTTTACCGGCATCAATCACCGGACGCAGCGAGCGTTCGGACTCAGCAAAGGTGTGGCGTTGGCTCTCTTCAACCTCTTTCAGATGCGCCGGGTTGAGCCAGAAATCCACGTCGCGCTGATCGACCCGCACCGTGGCATTGCGAAACACCAGCTTGCCGTCGCGCTGCACACCGCCAGAGTGATCGGCATGAATGTGAGTCAGCAACACCATATCAATTGCATCCGGATCGATGCCCGCCGCCCGCAGGTTATCCAGGAGATGACCGCCCGCATCGCCAAACAGCGGCCCGGCCCCCGTATCGACCAGAATCAACTGCTTACCGGTATTAATGACAAAGGCGTTGATCGACGTTTCGGCGTGAACCGTCAGGTTGGCTTTCGCCATCTGCGATTGCAGCGTTGCGGGGGAAATATGCGTGAGCAGCTTGTCAAACGGCACGGCGACCGTGCCATCGGAAACGGCGGTGATTTGCCAGTCACCCATCGCCATCCGGTAATATCCCGGCGCCTGCGCCTGATGCGTACTGGGCGGCTGCGCTGCATGAGTGCTGAAGATCATCGTTGCGCCCACCAGCGCCATCAGCAAAGGATAATGTTTCATCACTTTTCTCCTGTTGTTTTCGTTGCAACAGTATCCCGCCAGCGATACTATCACTCCAATTGATTGGAGCGATAATGACTATCAAAGAGAATGATTTCCGTAAAATCGATCTGAACCTGCTGATCGCCTTTGCCGTCCTGTTTCGCGAACAGAGCGTCTCTGCTGCGGCGGATAAGCTGCATCTGGGCCAGCCCGCAGTGAGCGGCGTGCTGTCGCGTCTGCGCACGCTGTTTGACGATCCGCTGTTTATTCGCAGTGGCCATCGCATGCAGCCCACCGCCCGCGCGGAAGAGCTGCACAGCGAGCTGCTACCGCTGCTGGAGCAGTTGCAAAGCGCGCTGTTTCAGCAGGCGGCGTTTGATGCGAAAACCGTGAATGTCACGCTGACGCTCGGTATGGCTGACTGGGTAGAAATGTGGCTGATGCCACGTCTGATCCCGGCGCTTCAACAGGCGGCTCCTGGCATGCGCCTGAACGTGGTGGCCAGCGATCCTTTCAGCGATGCCACGCGGCTCGAAGGCGGCGAGATGGATATGGCGATCAGCGTTGCCACCGCCGGGCCGCGCTGGCTTGAACGTGAAGTGCTGACCACCATGTCATATGTCACGCTCTGGCACCCGCAACAACTGACGCTCAGCGCGCCGCTGGATATCGATACGTTTGCCGCTCAGCCCCATTTGATGGTCAGCTACCGCGAGGCAACCAGCAGTCATTTCGATACGCTGCTGGCAAAAACCGGACGCCAACGCCGCGTGCATTACACCACGCCGCATTTTGCCGCCCTGCCCGGTCTGCTGGAAACAATGCCAGCGCTGGCGACCGTACCCGCCGGGCTGGCAACGGAGTGGCAGAGAACGCGCGGTTTGCTGGCAAGCCCGCTGCCGCTGGATGCAGAACCGGTCGAAGTGGCGTTACTGTGGCACCAGCGCCACAGCAGCGACCCGGCGGTAATGTGGCTGAAAGAGTTTATCCGTCATCTGATTGGGTAAAAAAACGGGCCCTTCAGCGGGCCCGTTTGCATTACTTCAGGCTTGCGCCGTTGCTGGCAATCACATCGCGATACCAGTAAAAACTCTTCTTGCGGCTGCGTGCCAGCGTGCCATTGCCGTTATCATCGCGGTCCACATAGATAAAACCGTAACGCTTGGAAATCTCGGCTTTCGATGCGCTGACTAAGTCAATCGGCCCCCAGCTTGTGTAACCCATCACCTCGACGCCGTCGTCAATCGCTTCGCGCACCTGCACCAGATGGTCGTTCAGATAGGTAATGCGGTAGTCGTCGTTGATACTGCCATCGGCTTCCACCTTATCCTTCGCGCCCAGACCGTTCTCGACGATAAACAGCGGCTTTTGCCAGCGATCCCACAGCATATTCAGCAGCGTACGCAGGCCAACCGGATCGATCTGCCAGCCCCACTCTGAGCTGGCCAGATGCGGATTTTGCACCATGCTGAGAATATTGCCGCGCGCCTGCTGATTCAGCGCGTCGTCGGTGGTTACGCAGCCGGTCATGTAGTAGCTGAATGAGATAAAATCGACGGTGGATTTCAGCGCTTCGCGATCGGCATCAGTGATCTCAACGTGGATACCGTTATCACGGAAATAACGCAGCATATAGCCCGGATACGCGCCACGGCACTGCACATCGCCAAAGAACTGCCAGCTACGATTCTCTTGCAACGCTTCGAACACGTCATCCGGCTTGCAGGTTAGCGGATACATTAGCCCACCCAGCAGCATATTGCCGATCTGGCCGTCCGGGATAATCTCATGGCAGGCCTTCACGGCCAGCGCGCTCGCCACCAGTTGATGGTGAATTGCCTGATAAACCGCCTCCTTACTGCTGTTCTCTGGCAGCCCGACACCGGTCATTGGCGCGTGCAATGACATGTTGATCTCATTGAAAGTCAGCCACAATTTCACCTTCTCCTTGTAGCGGCTGAACACGGTGCGTGCATAACGCTCGAAGAAGCCAATGGTCTGTCGGCTGCCCCAGCCGCCATACTGTTTCACCAGCCCCCACGGCATCTCATAGTGGGATAAGGTGACCAGCGGCGTAATGTCGTATTTCGCCAGTTCATCAAACAGCTTGTCGTAGTAGGCAAGGCCCGCTTCATTCGGCGTGGTTTCGTCACCGTTCGGGAAAATACGCGTCCAGGCAATCGACACGCGCAGACAGCTAAACCCCATCTCCGCAAACAGCGCGATATCCTCCGGATAGCGGTGGTAAAAATCGATGGCGACATCTTTCAGCGCACTATCTCCCGCCACGCGTTCAACCACATCGCCAAACACGCCTTTTGGCTGGACATCCGATGTTGAAAGGCCTTTTCCACCTTCCAGATACGCACCTTCAACCTGATTCGCAGCAATCGCGCCGCCCCATAAGAACGATTTCGGAAATGCTTTCATCACTTTCTCCTTTGATTAACCAGCGACCGCAAGCAGTGGCATTCCGGCCTGTACTGAGGTTGCAGCCACGGTACGCACACCACCGGTGCTGTCGCTGTTACTGATAATAATCGGCGTGGCGAGATCGTAGCCGGCGGCGAGGATCGCTGCGCGATCGAACTCCAGCAGCAGATCGCCCACGTTCACTCTGTCACCCACCTGAACATGCGCAGTGAAAGGCCCGCTTCCCAGCTTGACGGTGTCGATACCGACGTGGATCAACACTTCAACGCCGCTATCGCTGAGCAGCCCGATCGCATGTTTGGTAGCAAACAGCGATGCCACTTCTCCGGCAAACGGCGCCACCACGCGCCCGTCCTGCGGAATGATCGCCACGCCTTGCCCCAGTAAACCGCTGGCGAACGTGGCATCCGGCACCTGTTCCAGCGCCAGAACTGTACCGCTCATTGGCGCCAGAACCGTATTCTCCACAGGCATTGCCGCGCCGTCTGGCTCTGCGGCGAGCGGAGCTTTTGGCAATCCGGCAAAAAAAGTCAGCACGCCGGATAAGAGCAGCGCTACGACGCTACCGATAATGCCGCCCCACAGCGTTGCATCGACACCACCCGGCGGGATCATCTGCGCCAGCGTAAAGATGTTGGCGAAACCAAAGGAATAGGCATGGCTACCGCTAAAGCCGACAATGCCTCCACCGATGGCTCCCGCCACGCAACCAAAAATAAACGGACGGCGCAGCGGTAGCGTTAAACCGTACACGGCCGGTTCCGTGATGCCGAAAATCCCGGCGGCGATGGATGAACCCGCCAGCATCTTCTGACGCGCATCGCGGGTACGCAGAAAGATACCCATTGTTGCGCCAACCTGACCGAACACTGCTGGCAGCAGGATCGGCAGCATGGTGTCCTGCCCCAAGACAGCAATGTTGTTGATCATCAACGGTACCAGCCCCCAGTGCAGACCAAAAATCACGCAGACCTGCCACAGCGCGCCCAGCGACGCTCCGGCCAGCCAGGGGGCCAGCGTATAGATTGTCTGATAGCCATGTGCCAGCATCTGGCTCAGCCAGGTTGCGACCGGACCAATAATCAGGAACGTTAACGGGACGGTGACGGCGATGCAGATCAGCGGCGCAAAGAAATTTTTTACCGACGCATGCAGGAAGCGATTGCCCTGTTTTTCCAGCCAGCAACTGACCCAGGCGGCAAGAATAATTGGGATCACGGAACCGCTGTAATTGAGGAACGTCACCGGGATGCCTAGGAAAGATTCGCTGGCCGCACCGGCCGCCTGGCTGGCATTGAAGGCCGCGATCATCAGCGGGTGCGTCAGCGCGCCGCCAATCACCATGGTGACAAAAGGACTGCCGCCGAATTTTTTCCCGGCGGTGTAGCCCAGCACCAGCGGTAAGAAGAAAAAGAGCGCGTCGCTGGCGGCAAACCAGATTTTATAGGTGCCGCTGTCGGTGGTGAGCCAGCCACAGACAATCGCCAGCGCCAACAGTCCTTTGAGGATCCCGGATGCGGCAAGAATGCCGATAAACGGGGTAAAAATGCCGGAAACAATATCAATCAATCGCCCCAGAAGATTGCCTTTATCTTCTGGCGCCGCCGCTGGCGTTTCATCCGTTAATCCTGCCTCCTGGCGCACGGCATGCCACACTGCGTTCACATGGTTGCCAATCACAACCTGAAACTGGCCGCCGCTCTCCACCACCATAATCACACCGGGGTTGGTTTTTAAACCTTCGGCGTCCGCTTTCTGGATGTCTTTGAGTTTGAAGCGCAACCGGGTAGCACAGTGTACCAGGCTGCTGATGTTCTCCTTCCCACCGACGTGGCTGAGGATCGCTTTCGCCAACTCTTGATATTCCATGTTGAATTCCCTTGCATCTGTCGCCCGAAGGCGGTGACTGAGTAAAAAAAAACCTGAGCCAGCGCCTCACGGAGCCAGTCTCAGGTTTTGCCTGCGCAATGCAGTAACAATCCTTTTGCGTCTTGTTTTAACGCTTTTCTTTTCTCACCCGTTCAATATGAATGGCGAGGAACATAATTTCTTCGTTCGTTAGCTGACGCTGATAGCGGTTTACCAGATGGCGAGCGATTTTTTCCGCGCACTGCCATGCCAGTTGATAATTCTCTTTCACCGCCTGATGCAGAGAAAGATCGTCATCCGCTACCACCGTACGGTTCAGCAAGCGCTGTGAGAAAAATTTCAGATGCGTCACAAAGCGATGATAGCTCAGCGACTCTTCATCGTATTCCAGCGTTAACTGATACTTCACGATGTGCAAAATTTCCTGCATCACCTGGGTGATATGCATCACTTCCGGCATTTCGCTGTTCAGTTGCGCCGTCACCAGATGCAGGGCGATAAACCCGGCCTCATCTTCCGGCAACTCAACATTGAGGCGTTTAGCAAGTATCGCCCGCGCCTGCTGGCCCAGCGCAAACTCTTTCGGATAGAGATGCTTGATCTCCCACAACAATACGTTGCGCACCACTGCGCCTTTTTTTTGCCGCTCAAGTGCAAAATAACAGTGGTCGGTCAGCGTAATGTAGAGACTGTCCTGCAACTTGCCGAGCTGGCTGCGGGCCAGTTCGATGATGCGATCGCAGGCGGTCATCACTTCCAGCGGGATCTGGCTGAGCAGTTCGCTGAGACGGCGCACCAGCTCATCGCTTTGCAGAGCAAACACCTTCTCAATGCAGCGCTCATCCAGTTCATCGCCGGGGCGTTTCTGGAACGCCAGCCCCCGGCCCATGACAACCTGTTCGCGCTGCTGCTCATCCAGCACTACCACAACATTATTGTTTAATATTTTGGCGATTTTCATTCCGGCCCCGGAAACAAAAAAACCTGACCTCCGGCAGTTGCCGGACAATCAGGTTTCGCCTGCCTAAGCAGTAACAATCCAGGTGCCGACTCTACCAGTTTCCCGACGATGAAAAACACGCCGGGAGATTAAAATTGTGATCTTGCTCGCGCGATGCCTTAACGGAAAATCGCCTGATACGATGATTCATACTGCGGCGCGTTCCATTCACCATCAAAAATCGTCAGCGTGATGTAACCGCGATTTAACCAGCCGGTATCCGTATCCGCTTCGCTCGGCGTCAGCACTTTCTCACTCATTACCTGTTTTGCCCGCCCGTCCTCAAGTAACACATAGTTGTGTTGCGGCAGAGGAAAACGCTCATTGCCAATATACTTTTCACCTTTCACGGCACTTTTCGCCAGCGGCGGGTAGTTAATGCTCACCCCGGTGCCAGCGGGCAACAGCGGCTTGCCAGGCTGCCATTTAGCGTGGAGTTTATCGACCCGCGACACCACATCATCAACAGCGTCCGGCCAGTATTTATGCGTGCTTGGCCAGCCCGACCTCATCTCTTCAGCAGTCAGTAAATAGCCAATGCTGGCGGCAATGGCCGGGTAGCCATAGCGTACCGCGCGCGCCGCTGCGCCGACGGTGCCGGAATTGAGCTGCGCAACACCGGTATTCGGCCCGTCATTGACGCCGGAAATTACCAGATCCGGCGGGTTATCCTTCAGCACGCCGAGCAGGCCAAAATCCACGGCATCCGCCGGGGTTCCGGGGAAGCAGTAACGCTTCTCCGCCACCTTTTTAACGTCGAAGATCTTGTTCGGTTTGAAGGTGATCGCCGAACCGATGCCGCTCTGATTCGTCGCCGGCGCCACCATCCAGACGTCATACCCTTTCGCCGCCAGCTTCTGCTGCAGCGAAAGCGTACCCACAGAATCACAACCATCATCATTGACCAGCAAAATACGCATGGCGCGTTCCGCCGCCTGGACGCCGGGCGCTGCCAGCGCCGTTACCAACAACACCATCACTGTTTTTTTCATGGCTAAACTCCTTTTTAATTAAACAGACCAAATTTGTATTCCACGGAAACCGCGCCACCGATGCCTTTTGAGCGATGAAAAGTGCGTTTATCTTCGGTGAGCCACGGTTTTCCATTGTTCAGTTTCCAGCCGTAGCTGGGACCTATTCCGGCAAACAGCGAAAAACCTTCGAGGCGTTTCGGCGTCCAGGCGAAATATCCGCCGTACTCCCATTCAGTTAATGCGGTATTTTGATAATTGATGTTGTAACCGTAATTACCATACAGGCCGACGGTAAATTCCGGCGAGAAGGCATATTTGCCGTAGAGATAAAACATTTGTTCGCCATCATTGACATAATCATTTCCTTCACCGTCCGCCGGACTATTAAATGCGCCCCGGGTATTTTTCCCCAGATGCCAATAAAAACTCCCTAAACCATTATTTAGCGGCGCTTTGGTTTTTGACCAGCCGATACCCGATTCCATATGGTGATATTGATAACCCACCAGCGTAAAAAGATGCCGGGCGCTATGGCTAAAACCTCGTGCGCCTTCCCATTTATCAAGCCCACGATTGTAATACCAGGCGCCGCGTAATAAGAGATTTTGCCGTTCGGCAACCGGTATTGAAAATTGCGCTTCTATGCCATGGCGTAAAAGGTAATTATCACTTTCGCCCGTCATCCAGCTTATTCGTGTATTTTTCGACGGGCTCCAGATGATTTCTCCCGTTGCAATATGATCGATCGGTTTATTACTGGCGAGGGTATAGAAACGGTGCTTTTCCGGCTCATCGCGTTCCGAAAAACGCGTCACCCAGGCGCCGCGCGCCGAAATCGCGCCCCAGCCGCTTTCCATGCTGATGCCCTGCCAGCTGCTCGGTGCCGCGCGGCTGCGCGTTACGTTCAGCGCGCCAAATTTATAAAGCTGCCGCCAGCCCGCATATAGCCGCGCGTACGCCGCTTCATCGCCCCACTTAAGCTTTGCGTAGAGTTGCCCTATTTTATTGAAACCTTCCGCATGACCATGATTGTCTCGCAGCAGGTCGCGCCCGGCGAATGACGCGTTCGCCGAGAGTTTCGCCACGCTGTACCAGGAGGCGTCAATGCCCAGCAGATCGCCATACCAGCCGCTTTGATAATCCAGATGCGCCGCCTGCGCCCAGGCACTCTGATCGCCCACGCCGAGCAACGCCATCTGATCGCCGGTGTTAAACATCCAGATGTTTTTTAGCGTGAGATCGAGTTGGCTATCGGTAAGAAAAGGCGTGGCACCAACAGGCGCTGTGCAGACGGAAATAAAAACCAGAGGGAGTGATAATTTAAAAGGTGCCATAATATGCATTCCATTATTATATTACTGGCCACTGAATAGCTATCGAACCGGTGTCGATATCGGTGACAAATGAATAGATTAATTAAAAAGAGTAATTTAGTCGTTCAATTAACACGCCAGATAAAAACAAAAAACCTAAATTCGGAATTCGCCATAACGAACCCTGTAAATTTAGGTTTTGCCTGTATAACAGTAACAATCCTGACGTTGTGCAAACAGAAATAGCACTCTGCTTTTAAATAATCCAGCGGCTATTTTATGAATAAAGAAAAAACGTGATTCAGCTAACGCAGAAATCGAGTGCTGGCGTAATTATTACATTATTCTGGATTCAGCTTAACACGTGAAATTGCCACCGCTATCTCTTCCGACGTTTTATAGGTACGAATTTCAGCGAATAAATCACTGGCTTCATTATATTCTTTGCGCAAATAACCCAGCCACTGTTTAATACGCGCCACATGATACAAACCGGTATCGCCCTGCTTTTCCAGCCGCGAATATTTCGCCAGCAGCGCCACCACATCAGGCCACGGCATGCGTGGTTCGTTGTATTTCACCACCCGGCTCAGATTTGGCACATTCAGCGCGCCGCGACCGATCATCACCGCATCGCAGCCGGTGGCTGCCATACAATCCTGGGCGCTTTGCCAGTCCCAGATCTCGCCGTTGGCAATCACCGGGATCGATAACCGCTGCCGGATCTCCCCAATGGCCTGCCAGTTAATACACTCTGCTTTATAACCGTCTTCTTTGGTGCGCCCGTGTACCGCCAGTTCCGTCGCGCCCGCCTGCTGTACCGCATCGGCAATCTCAAACTGCCGGGCGGAGCTATCCCAGCCGAGACGCACTTTAACAGTAACGGGTAAATGCGACGGCACTGCCTCGCGCATCGCTTTCGCGCCGCGATAAATCAGCTCAGGATCTTTCAGTAACGTTGCGCCGCCGCCGCTGCCATTGACCAGTTTAGATGGACAGCCGCAATTCAGATCAACGCCCCATGAACCGAGTTCCACCGCCCGCGCGGCATTTTCCGCCAGCCATTGCGGGTATTGCCCCAGCAGTTGAACACGTACCAGCGTGCCGGAAGCGGTGCGGCTTTGCCGCTGCAACTCCGGGCAGATTTTATGGAATGATTTTACCGGCAGCAGTTGATCGACCACGCGCAAAAACTCGGTAATGCACAGATCGTAATCGTTAACCTCGGTCAGCAGCTCGCGCACCAGCGAATCGAGCACACCTTCCATCGGCGCCAGTAATACACGCATAGACCACCCCGGGAAAAAATGAGGCGACATAGTAGCGCCTCCGTTGCAGCGAGGAAAGTGCCTTTATTACGCGGGAAAACTACACTGAGCGAGGTTCACACGGCAAATCTTGTAAGAATGCCTGACGTTCACAAATGGAATGTTTGGTATGCTCATAATTCATGATGTGATCAGTAGCACGTTTTAAGCTTTAATTGTATGATGAATGCGTTTCAGCAAGGGCTTTCACCATGAGTAAATCATTGAATATTATCTGGCAATATCTTCGTGCTTTCGTGCTTATCTATGCCTGTCTTTATGCAGGTATCTGGCTCTCTTCGCTACTGCCAATCACGATTCCTGGCAGCATTATTGGCATGCTGATTATGTTTGTGCTGCTGGCGCTGCAAATCCTTCCGGCGAAGTGGGTCAATCCTGGCTGCTTCCTGCTAATCCGCTATATGGCGCTGCTGTTCGTCCCGATTGGCGTGGGGGTGATGCAGTATTACGACCTGCTGCGGGCGCAGTTCGGGCCGATTATTGTTTCCTGTGCCGTCAGCACGGTAATTGTCTTTTTGGTGGTGAGCTGGAGTACGCATCTGGTACACGGCGAACGCAAAGTAGCAGGACAAAAAGGTAGCAAAGAATGATGACGTATATCTGGTGGTCGTTGCCCCTGACGCTGGTGGTCTTTTTTGCCGCGCGTAAGCTGGCCGCACGTTTCAAAATGCCGTTGCTGAATCCACTGCTGGTGGCAATGATCGTGATTATCCCCATTCTCTTAATCACCGGCATCCCCTACGATCACTATTTTCAGGGCAGCAAAGTTCTGAACGATCTGCTGCAACCGGCAGTAGTCGCGCTGGCTTTTCCGCTCTATGAACAGCTACACCAGATCCGCGCGCGCTGGAAATCGATCATCACCATCTGTTTTGTCGGCAGCGTGGTTGCAATGACCAGCGGCGCCGTTATTGCTTTATTGATGGGCGCGACACCGCAAATCGCTGCATCGGTATTACCGAAATCGGTCACCACTCCTATTGCGATGGCCGTAGGCGGCAGCATTGGCGGTATTCCGGCAATCAGCGCCGTTTGCGTGATTTTTGTCGGTGTGCTGGGCGCGGTATTCGGTCATACCCTGCTGAATGCAATGCATATTCATACCAAATCCGCCCGTGGGCTGGCGATGGGAACCGCGTCACATGCGCTGGGCACCGCGCGCTGCGCAGAGCTGGATTACCAGGAAGGAGCGTTCAGCTCCCTGGCGCTGGTTATTTGCGGGATCATTACCTCCCTGGTCGCGCCATTTTTGTTCCCAATCATTCTGGCTGTCGTCGGTTAAAATTTGCGATACTTCGCGCATTTATCGCTGGTGGTTACATAAGTTGCAATGGCAGTGTGATTTTAATCACACATAAGGGTAATTCCGCCCCGTAAACTACGATTCCAATACACTGCTATGAGGCACTGCTATGCATCCACGTTTTCACACTGCTTTTTCCGGGCTTACGGAGAACCTGCAAACCGCGCTGGCACCGCTGCTGGCTGATGCGCACTTCCCCGCGATGTTGAGCGCAGAGCAGGTGGCAACATTGCAACGTGCCAGCGGTCTGAATGAAGACGCGCTGGCGTTTGCGCTGCTGCCGCTGGCCGCAGCATGCGCCCGTACCGATCTCTCTCATTTCAATGTTGGTGCCATCGCGCGCGGTATCAGCGGTACGTGGTATTTCGGCGCGAATATGGAGTTTGCTGGCAGCACCCTGCAACAATCTGTGCACGCCGAGCAAAGCGCCATCAGCCATGCCTGGCTACGCGGTGAAAAATCCCTCTCCGCCGTGACGGTGAACTACACGCCGTGTGGTCACTGTCGTCAATTTATGAATGAGCTCAACAGCGGGCTGGATCTGCATATTCATCTGCCGGGTCGCGCGCCGCATACGCTGGGTCATTACCTGCCGGATGCGTTTGGTCCGAAAGATCTGGAGATCAAAACGCTGCTGATGGATAACGCCGATCACGGTTTCCTGCCGGACGGCGATGAACTGGCGCAGGCGGCAATTAACGCAGCGAATCAGAGCCACGCGCCGTATACCAACTCCCCTGCCGGCGTGGCCATTTTGTGTCGTGACGGGCAGATTTTCAGCGGTCGTTATGCCGAAAATGCTGCCTTCAACCCGTCGCTGCCGCCGTTACAAAGCGCGCTGAACCTGCTGAGCCTTAACGGTTATGATTACGCCGATATTGAACGGGCCGTGCTGGCAGAACGTGCTGATGCGCCACTAACCCAGTGGGATGCCACCGCCGCCACGCTGCGCACCATTGGCTGTCATCAGATAGAACGCCTGCAACTCGCCTGATCTCCTCACACTGCGGGCAAAACCCGCAGTGATGAAAAAGCCCGCAGTTGAGCTTCTGTTTCTTGCGCTTGCCAGACGGGTAAAGTAGCCTGAGTTAAATTTCACTCCTGTACTGAGTCTGCTGCATGCTAAAGCGTTTTTTCTACAGCCTGTTAGTCCTGATCGGCTTACTGCTGTTAACTGCGCTTGGCCTTGATCGCTGGATGAGCTGGAAAACCGCCCCCTATATTTATGACGATTTGCAGGATCTCCCCTGGCGTCAGGTTGGCGTGGTGCTTGGAACGGCAAAATATTACCGCACCGGCGTCATCAATCAGTATTACCGCTACCGGATTCAGGGCGCATTGAACGCCTACAACAGCGGCAAGGTCAACTACCTGCTGCTGAGCGGCGATAATGCGCTGCAAAGCTACAACGAACCGGTCACTATGCGTAAAGATTTGATTGCCGCAGGCGTCGATCCGGCAGACATCGTGCTCGACTATGCCGGTTTCCGCACGCTGGACTCCATTGTCCGCACGCGTAAGGTCTTCGACACTAACGATTTCATCATTATTACGCAGCGCTTCCACTGTGAGCGCGCACTGTTTATCGCGCAGCATATGGGGATTCAGGCGCAATGTTATGCCGTGCCTTCACCAAAAGATATGTGGAGCGTGCGGGTGCGCGAGTTTGGCGCCCGGCTGGGCACCATCGCCGATCTCTATCTCTTCAAACGCGAGCCGCGCTTCCTCGGCCCGCTGGTGCCGATTCCATCAATGCAGGAGGTTCCCGACGATGCGCAGGGCTATCCGGCAGTCACCGCCGGGCAGTTGATGGAATTGCAGAAGAAAGCGAAAAACTGAGCGCGTTTAATTCACTGATGTGTTGCGGGTCGTATTTTTCACCGGACGGATCAGTGTAAAACGACGCGCGAGAAAATCGCGGTGGTCAATAGTGGTCTGCGCCATGCGATCCAGCGTCCATAATCCGTTCAGCGCGTTGAATGGTAAAATCACCTCCCCTTCAGGCGTATCAACCAGATATTCACCGGTCTTCAGATAACCCACACTGCATACGATTCGCGCCGGTGGACTATTTTTTAAACGGAATTCTATTTTGCGAAACCCCGTTGGCACAATACAAAAATAGAAGAACGGTAACGCGGTAATTTTAATATCACCAGGGGTGGCAATAATATCGCCATCGCGCAATAACTCTACGCCTTTTAAATAGAAACTGGTCTGGTGATTTTTTTCGTACGGTAAACTATCAACTTTAAAATACACAAAATTCATAAGCGCCCCTGAGCTGCGTATACAACTTTCACAGATTCATTCCTTTAAGCGTAAATAGCCATGCAGATGAAGGCATTCAGAATTGACTTAATTATTATACGGAGGGGAATAAGCGGTTGTGTAATTTGGGAAATAATGGTCTGCCATCCCGATGATATGTTTAGTAAGACACCGCAGATGGCAGTTGAATAACACTATCAGGCCACTTTGTCCTCGCACTGATGTAAACAACGTTCCAGGTCGTAAATCAGGCTTCTGACCTGCTCGGGGGATAAATCAAAGAACTGCGAATCAAACACCGATGCGCCCGGCCCGGCTGGCGATGTGCTGTAGCCAAACTTCATCACCACGCCGTGCGCGTTATCTACTGCCCCAACCTGCCAGCCAGTGACGGGGAATGCGGGAAATACACCTGCGCTGTTCATCTCAATCTCCTTATAAACGCTGTGTCTTAATTCAGCGTAGCATTGAAATGAAAAATTTAACAAGTCAGTTGTCATGAAGTTTTTTTGTGGTCATCAGGCGCTATTTTCAGTAAGAAAAATCTATAACACGGTGAAAAAAGGCAAAAAAAAGCCCGCTACGGGAAGCGGGCTTGATAAGCATATCTGAATTATTTCTTACGTGCGTATTTTAATGAGTCCAGCGCTACGGCGAAAATGATGATTCCGCCCTTGATAATATACTGCCAGTACGGGTTGATACCGATATAGGTCAGGCCGTAGTTGATAACGGTGAAGATAATAACACCCGTTACCACACCGATAACCGTACCCACGCCGCCGCTGAAGGAGACGCCGCCCACCACGCACGCGGCGATCGCATCCAGCTCATACATGAAGCCGAGGTTGTTGGTCGCGGAACCGATACGACCGGCTTCCAGCATCCCACCGAACGCGTAGAACACACCGGAAAGGGCATAAATCATCAGCAGGTTCAGCGCAACGTTAACGCCCGAGACTTTCGCCGCTTCCGGGTTACCGCCGATGGCGAAAATATTTTTGCCAAAGCGGGTTTTATTCCACAGAACCCAGACAAAGGCGACAGCAATCAACGCATAGAAGGTGATGTACGACAGACGGAAGCTGCCCAGCGCGACAAAGCCCTGCGTAAAGGTCGAGAAGCCGCTGTCGAAGCCAGAAATGGGCGACGCGCCAACGAAGTCGTAGTACAGGGAGTTGATACCGTAAACGATGATCATCGTACCGAGCGTGGTAATAAACGGCGTCACGTTAAGGTACGCAATCACGATACCGTTCACCAGACCAATCACCGCGCCGATTGCGCAGACAATCAGAATCACCACCGGAATCGGCATGGTCGCCATATCCGGGAAGACTTTGTTGACGTTTTCCATCGACTGCAACAAGGTTGCCGCCACCACCGCGGCAAGCCCAACCTGGCGCCCTGCGGAAAGGTCAGTACCCTGAGTAACGATTAAGCCCGCCACACCCAGCGCAATAATAATACGCACTGAAGATTGGGTCAGAATATTACTTAAGTTCAGCAGACTTAAGAAAGTGGGATCCTGAAAAATGATAATGGCCAGTAACACTAAAAGAACAACGTAAATACCGCCGTCTTTCAGATAAGTGAGAAAAGTTTTCTTATTTAACGCACTCATGAGGAGCCCCTGATCTTAAAGGTGCAAAGACGCAAGACGGAGAATTTCGTTTTGCGTTGTCGTTTTAGTATCAACAATCCCGGAGACGAGGCCATTGCTCATTACCAGAATACGGTCAGTGATGCCTAACAACTCAGGCATTTCAGAGGAAATAATAATAATCCCCTTATTTTTCTTGGCCAGTTCGGCAATCAGTTGGTAGATTTCAAATTTCGCACCAACATCAATACCGCGGGTCGGCTCATCGAGCATTAAAATTTCCGGCTGAGTTAATAACCAGCGGCCAATAATAACCTTCTGCTGGTTACCACCGGATAACGAACCAATTTGTGTGCGGTGTCCTGGCGTTTTCACACGCATCGAGTCGATAACCCACTGGGTATCACTCTTCATGCGGCTATTATCCAGTAAGCCAACTTTGTTTTTATAGTTTTGAATATTAGAAATCAATGAGTTAAAACCGATATCAAGGTAAGCATAAATACCGGTAGAACGGCGCTCTTCGGTCACCAGCGCGAAGCCATTATTAATCGCTTCATTGGCGTTGTGATTATTAATCGGTTTGCCATGCAGCTTAATGGTCCCGGATGATTTCTCGCGAATGCCGAATAGGGTTTCAACAATGTCGGTACGTTTCGCCCCTACCAGCCCGGCAATGCCGAGAATTTCCCCTTTGCGCAAATCAAAGCTGATATCGCGAATGGAGGGCTGGCGCAACGAGGTCAGATTACGCACTTCAAGAATGGTTTCCCCTGGTGTGTTCTGTTTATCCGGGAAGCGCTGGTTCAGAGAACGTCCGACCATCATGGCGATGATCTTATCCATATCCAGCCCTTCCAGCGGCTGAGTGGCAATCCACTGGCCATCGCGCAGGACGGTTATTTCATCACACAACTGAAATATCTCTTCCATTTTATGGGAGATATAAACAATACCGCAGCCGCGTTCTTTCAGCTTGCGGATAATTTTAAAAAGATGATTGACTTCTTTTTCAGTCAGAGACGAAGTTGGTTCATCCATAATAACGATTTTGGCGTTATAGGAGAATGCTTTCGCAATTTCAATCATCTGCATTTGTGAAACAGACAATGTTCCCACACGCGCCCGTGGATCAATATCAATATCCAGCTCATCAAAAATGGCTTTGGTATCGCGGTACATTTTTTCCTGATCGACAAACATACCTTTGGTCGGGTAACGACCCAGCCACATATTGTCCATCACGGAACGTTGCAGCACCAGGTTAAGTTCCTGGTGAACCATCGAAATACCATTTTCCAGCGCTTCTTTCGCGGAATGGAAATCGATCTCTTGTCCCTGAAAAAGAATGCTACCGGAATCTTTTTGATAGATCCCAAAAAGACATTTTAATAATGTTGATTTACCTGCGCCGTTTTCACCCATTAATGCATGAATGGAATGTGGACGGACTTTTAAATTGACATTATCGAGTGCCTTTACGCCTGGAAAAGACTTGTTGATATTGCTCATTTCCAACAAGAATTCACCTGACGACTGAGTATTATTGCTGACCATAATTATACCTTGTTGGCCTGGCATATCGTATTATTAATGGGCGTATTAATTAATACGCCCAATGAGAACATGCTTACTTAAATATTATTTACCGGCAATTTCAGCCAGGTTGTCTTTATCTACACCAACGTAAGGGATACGAACAATTTTATTGTCGATTTTCCAGTTGGTGCCATCAGCGGCGCCTTTACCTTCAGCGAGGTTTTTCGCCAGATCAAAGCTTGCTTTCGCCTGGTTGTTGGCATCGTTCAGCACCGTACCGGCCATCGCACCGGATTTCACCAGCGCCAGTGCTTCTGGCAGCGCATCGACGCCGAAGACCGGGATGGAGGACTTGTTGTGTGCTTTCAGTGCTTCAACTGCGCCCATTGCCATCGCATCGTTGTTAGCGATAACCACTTCAATTTTGTTTGCATTCGGGCCGGAGAGCCAGGCGTCCATTTTATCTTTCGCCTGAGCGGTATCCCACATTGCGGTATCCAGCGCCAGCTGCTGCGTTTTGATACCTTTGTCGTTCAGCTCTTTGATAACGTACGTGGTACGCGCTTCCGCATCCGGATGGCCCGGTTCACCTTTCAGCAGTACGTACTGGATTTGACCGTCTTTGTTCAGGTCCCATGCCGGGTTAGCGGCCCAATGTTTCGCAATCAGGTCGCCCTGAATCACGCCGGATTCTTTAGAGTCAGTCCCCACATAGTAGGCTTTGTCGTAGCTATCCAGCGCTTTACGGGAAGGCTCTTTGTTGAAGAAAACAACCGGAACGTTCTGGCCGCGCGCTTTTTCAATTACCGTGCCCGCTGCCGCCGGGTCAACCAGGTTGATGGCCAGCGCTTTCACGCCCTTCGCCAGCAGAACGTCGATCTGATCATTCTGTTTTGACTGGTCGTTCTGGGAGTCGTTCATCAGCAACTGAACATCCGGCGCTGCTTTGGCATCTTTCTCAATTGCTTTACGCACAACAGACATGAAGTTGTCGTCATACTTATAAATGGTCACACCAATTCGGGTATCGGCTGCGTGTGCGGCTGCGCCAAAAAGCATGCTTGCCATAACAGCAGAAAGGGTCAACACCTTCTTATTCATGGTATCTCCGGTTTTTTTATATGCAGGGTAGTTCTTATGAATAATGCTCGGCAGGCCGGAATGTTACTAAAACGTTACGGTCGACCGAAGTTCACTCTAAAAAATTCCACTCGTCCGTGTTCGGTAACGCTCCAGAAGTTCGATTTCTTCGATGTATCAAAGCAATTACCCGTAGTTAAAGTGAATAATCACCGTTACATCGTGTTTCAGCTTCTAAGACGCTGACATCATAGTCAGCGCGTTGTTAAGATACTGTGAATTTACTCACAGATTGAAAACGGTTACATCACCCGATGTTATAAGTTAGTGATCGGTGCCACAGTTTGCCGGGCGGCAACAGAGTGGCGGCGCACCAGCGTAGGCATAAAGCAGTGCGACGCCTGCAGATCCAGCTTCCCTGCGGCTCCCAGCAGCGCCAGCTCAGTAGCAAGGCGCGCCATTGACGCCACCGGATAGCGCACAGTCGTCAGTTGCGGATCGGTGTAACGGGCGATGGGAATATCATCGAAGCCAATCAATGATAAATGCTGCGGCACCGCAATGCCGTTATCTTTCAGCGCCGTCAACGCCCCTGCTGCCATGCTGTCGTTGTAGGCAAAGACAGCGGTGAGTTGCAGATTGCGACCAAGCAGCTCAACCATTGCCGCTTCCCCGCCCTGCATATCCGGCGAACCAGTGCCAACCCAGCTATCCGGCGCCACAATCCCCTGCTCTTCCAGCGCACGGAACCAGCCGTCACGGCGCAGATCGTTGTCTTCAATATGGTGACTGGACGCCAGATAGCCGATGCGCTGATGACCATTATTCAGCAACATGCGGGTTGCCATTACCGCCCCGCTGACGTTATCAAGGCAGACGCAGCGGTGGGCATATCCTGGTACTAACCGGTTGATCAGCACCATGCCCGGAACCTGCTCCATAAAGCCTGCCAGCTCCTCATCGCTCAACGCTTTCGAGTGAACAATCAGGGCGTTACAGCGCTGGCGGATCAGCACTTCGATAGAGTGGCGCTCCTTTTCGGCTTCATGGTAACTGTTGCCGATCAGCACATATTTATCGTGCTGCTGCGCGACGGTATCCACCGCTTTGACCAGCGCGCCGAAGAAGGCATCCGAGACATCCATCACCACCACGCCGATGGTATCGCTCACCTGCGTGGCCAGCGCCTGCGCGTTGGCATTCGGGCGGTAACCAAGCTGGGCGACCGTTTTCATCACCGTCTCACGCGTATCCTGGCTTACCAGCGCGCTATTATTCAGCACGCGGGAAACCGTCGCGACGGAGACGCCCGCATGACGGGCAACGTCACGAATGGTGATCATTTTCACCCACCTTTTCTGGATTGCGGCTGTTCACACTCACCCCCTGGGTTAAGTAAGGAGGCTATTCTGGCAGTCGGTGCGGGAACGCTACGTGAGTGACTTCACATGAATGGAAACGGTTACATCCATTTTGTTAATGATTGTGATCGGGATCGTTATCTGGATGTGCGTTCTAATGATGTCCCTGAAGCACGAGCGGTTAATTGCCGCCACAACCACTCCAGGGGCCCCTGGCGGAAATGTTTAAGCCAGAATACGGAGAAGAGGATGTTGACCGCCCATACCACCGGCACAAACGCCAGCAGTTGCAAACGGTTAAACTTCATAAACAGACCAAGATGATTAAACAGCGTGGTGCAGATCAGGGTTTGCAGCAGATAGTTACTCAGCGCCATTCTGCCAACGCAGGCAATCGCGCTCACCAGTTTACTGCCGCAGATTTGCGGCCAGAACCCCCACGCCAGCGCGGCATAGCCAATCGCCTGCATCGGGCCGCCAAGTTCTCGCGGCGCCTGTAAAAAGAAAGCGCACCAACGGTAGGACCAGCCAAGCTGCCACTGCGCAACAATGGACGGAATGTTGATCAACATACCAAGCCCAATCAGCAGTGCGCCAACGCGCCGGTAGTGACGAAGAGTGAACTGCCCTCTCAGCCAGCCGCTACGCATCAGAGCCGCCCCCAGCAGCATCATGCCGGCCAGTTGCCAGCCGTATTGCGCCCCCAGCGCCAGCAGCGTATTCGACAGCATATCCGCGCGGTTACTGAGCGCCTCCGTAAAGCTGCCGCTGGTTTTCCACCACATTTCATACTGCACATTGGCGGCATCCGGCAGCCAGGAGCGGTTAGGCGTACTGCCCGAAATGGCACCCAGCAACAGCAGTACGGCGATACCAATCAGATACAGCACCACGCCGGTATTGAACATCGTCTTCACGCTGTGCGCGTCGCGGATCATCCGCCAGGCAATCAGCCCTACTAGCCCGTAGGCCAGCAGAATATCGCCATCCCAGAAAAAGAGGCCATGTAGAAACCCGAGAATAACCAGAAGCGTCAGGCGCGACTGGATCCAGCGTTTACCGCGCGGCAGCAACATTTGCAGCCCTGCGCCGAACAGAATGGCGAACAGCGAGAGAAATTTCACCTGAGCGAACAGATCGAGCAGCGCCCATGTCCAGGCATCGCGCTGCGTGATGTCGCCATACCAGGCGGGATTCAGGTAGGCCGCCTTCGGCAAACCGAAGGCGGTAATATTCAGCAGCAGAATACCAAGAATGGCGATGCCACGAACAAAATCCAGCGTGACATTTCTCTCCATGTCTGGCTCCCGGCGAATCAGTTGCTGTGGCGTACGGCGCGCAGGAACTCCTGGCGGGTATTCTGGCTGGACTTAAACAGCCCGCCGAGCGAGGTGGTGGTAGTGGCACTGGTGGCATCACGAATGCCGCGTGCTTTAACGCAATAATGCACAGCATCAATGGATACTGCGACATTGTTGGTACCCAGCAGCGTTTGCAGCGCCGTCAGGATCTGCTGCGTTAAACGCTCCTGCACCTGCGGGCGCTGGGCGAAAAACTGCACGATACGGTTGATTTTCGACAGACCAATGACCGACTCTTTCGGAATGTAGGCCACCGTCGCTTTGCCATCGATAGTCACAAAATGGTGCTCGCAGGTGCTGGTCAGCGTGATATCACGCACCGTCACCATTTCATCCACCTTCATTTTGTTCTCAATGACAGTGATTTTCGGGAAATTGGCGTAATCGAGGCCGGAGAAAATTTCATCGACATACATTTTGGCGATGCGATGCGGCGTTTCCATCAGGCTGTCATCATTCAGATCGAGATTAAGTAGCTGCATAATCTCGGTCATATGCCCGGAAATAAGACGCTTACGGGTTTCGTTATCCATTTCGCGCACCGGGGGGCGCAGCGGTGTTTCCAGGCCGCGGGCGACCAGAGCCTCGTGAACGAGCGCCGCTTCTTTACTGAGTGATGACATATTATTTTTTCTCCTGCAGGTGTGGCATGCTTCGCCAGTTACGGCGAAGTGAGCGAACATTGTGCGTGAGGTCGCGCACATAATCCAGCCCTGGTCGTGATAATTATAGAAATCGTTATTGCCTTTCAGGCGCTACGTTTCCATACCAGTACGCCGCCGATCAGCAGCGCAATCGCCGCCACACCGAGCGCTGGTTCAAGGCGATGCGTCAGCCAGGTGGAGAGCGCCGACGTCATCGGGCCAACCAGTTGCCCCACGGCATAGCCGGTGGTCAGCAGTCCGGCCATATAACGTGTGTGATCGGGTGCAAGCTCTCGCCCATACAATAACGAAAGCTGTACCGCGCAGAGAAACCCGCCGCCGACCAGTAACGCACCGCACACCAGCCCGCTCATGCCAGGCAGCAACCAGGCGGCCAGCACGCCAGCGCCCTGCAACCACAGCACGATCGCCAGCCGTTGGTGGCTGTGTCCCACATGACGCAGCAGGATACCGAGCGCAATCCCCACCACCGCGGCCGCACCGAATACCGGCCAGACAAACTGCGCGAAAAGGCTGCCGGGAAAACGCAGCGCAGCCATTTGCGACAGAAACGTCGCGGGAAGAATATAACCGAATCCGGCAAGGCTGTAGCTCCACACCAGCCGTTTCAGATTTGCCGTCAGTTGCAGCGGCTGCGGTTGTGTTCCGACACGGTGCCACTCGCCAGGGCGCGGCAGATAGCGGGCGATCAGCGCCACCAGCAGCAATGCCAGTACGCCATACACCTGCCAGGCGGAAGCCGCACTTAAGCCTTTCGCCTGAATCGCCACCGCCAGCAGGCCGCTGATGGCAATCCCCGCGCCGGGGCCGGCAAACACTGCCGCGCTCAATCCCGGCTTACCAGCATGCGCCAGCCGCTCATTACTCCAGGCAGCGATCAACACCATCGCCCAGCCGCTCATCGCGCCAATCACCAGCCGTAACACACCGTGAACCAGCACGTTATCCGCTATAGCAGAGAGAAACGTCAGCGCAACCGCGCCGCAGATACCAAGCCACAGGCGCAGCTCGATATGCCGCTGGGCGCGCATCGCATCCCAGGCGCCAAGCAGATAACCAAGGTAGTTAATGGCGGCAACCAGCCCGGCGCTGGTCAGCGTGAGCTGCCCGTCGCGGATCATCAACGGCACCTGCGGGGTAAACGCAAAGCGGCCAATCCCCATCGCCACCACCAGCACAATAAAGCCGCAGAACGCTACTCGCTGCGCCATCGCCTCTCCAAATGTTAATAATAAGTTGTATTTATGATGCAACAGGTTAAATGGAGGCGAAAGTGAAAGTTACTCAGCTAAGGGAATAATCTGTATGATACCAGGATGTTACTTATTTTTAACCATGAATACCTGAGGAGCCCCGCATGGAAATGCTCGAAGAGCACCGCTGTTTCGAAGGCTGGCAACAGCGCTGGCGTCACGACTCCGCCGTACTCAACTGTTCAATGACCTTTAGCATCTTTTTACCACCGCCGCGCAGTGTAACGCCGCCGCCGGTGCTGTTCTGGCTCTCCGGCCTGACCTGTAATGATGAAAACTTCACCACCAAAGCGGGCGCACAGCGTGTCGCGGCAGAACTGGGAATTGTGCTGGTGATGCCGGATACCAGCCCGCGCGGCGATGCAGTGCCCGACGTTGACGGCTACGATCTGGGCAAAGGCGCAGGCTTCTACCTCAATGCCACGCAACAACCGTGGGCAGCGCACTACCGGATGTATGATTATCTGCGTGACGAGTTACCGGCGCTGATCCAGGCGGAATTTAACGTCGGCCCGCGTTGCGCCATTAGCGGCCATTCAATGGGCGGCCATGGCGCATTGATAATGGCGCTGAAAAATCCGGGGCGTTATACCAGCGTGTCAGCGTTTGCGCCGATTGTTAATCCGTTGCAGGTACCGTGGGGACAGAAAGCGTTCACGGCGTATCTGGGCGATGATGCCGCGTTGTGGCGTGAGTGGGATAGCTGCGCGCTGATGCTGGAAAGCACAGAGGCCGATGCGATCCCGACGCTTATCGATCAGGGCGATAACGATCAGTTCCTTGCCGATCAACTGCAACCGGCACGGCTGGCGGAAGTGGCGCGGCAGAAAAGCTGGCCGCTGACGCTGCGTATCCAGTCCGGTTACGATCACAGCTACTTCTTTATTGCCTCCTTTATTGAAGATCATCTGCGCTTCCATGCCCAGCATTTGCTGAAATAACGGCAACCCCGGCGCTAACTGCTGTCGGGGCTTTTCCTGTCAGAAACGGTAATCGACGGCAATAAAGTCGCGGAGACCATCTTTGAGATTTTGTACCAGCTTGTGTTGCAGATCTTCTTGCTTAACCACGCTGACACTGGCGGGCGAGAACTTTTGACAGGCAAAAAAAAGCCCTCATAACGAGGGCTAAAAGAGTGAATTTATTTGCTAAGGCGTTCCGGGAACTCCATTTCACTATAGCGTACGAAACGGGTGCCTTTGGTCCATTTGTAACCAAGCCAAATCACCAGGAACAGCGGGATACCAATATAAGTAGCCGCAACCGCGCCCCAGTCGATGGAGTCGGCGAGAAACGCCTGATAATTCTGCCCGAGGGTGATGATCAGACAGAGCACGAAGGCAAAGATCGGCCCAAGTGGGAAGAAGCCGGAACGGTATGGCAGATCATTCAGCGAGTGCCCCTGCGCTACGTAACCGCGACGGAAGCGGTAATGGCTGATCGCGATACCGAGCCAGGCGATAAAGCCGGTCATCCCGGAGGTGTTCAGCAGCCACAGGTAAACGGTCTGATTGCCGAACATCGAGGTCAGGAAGCACAGCCCGGCGATCACCGTAGTGGCATACAGCGCGTTACGCGGCACGCCGCCCTTCGACAGTTTGGCGAAAATACGCGGCGCTTTGCCGTCGCAAGCCAGGGTATAAAGCATACGCGTAGAAGCGTACATACCGGAGTTACCCGCAGAAAGCACCGCCGTCAGGATCACCGCATTCATTACCGCCGCCGCAGAGAGCAAACCAGCATGTTCGAACACCAGCGTGAACGGGCTGACGCTGATGTCTTTTACATCATTACGCAGCAGGCTGGGATCGGTATATGGAATGATCAGGCTGATAATCAGGATGGCAAATACATAGAACAGCAGAATACGCCAGAACACCTGGCGCACCGCGCGCGGAATGTTTTTCTCAGGATTTTCAGATTCGCCCGCCGCAATACCAATCAGTTCGGTGCCCTGGAAGGAGAAGCCGACAATCATCGCCACGCCAATCATCGCCGAAAAACCACCGGCAAATGGCGCATCGCCAATCGTCCAGTTGCTCCAGCCCGCCGGTTTATCGCCCTGGAAGATACCGACGATCATCATCACGCCAACCACGATAAAGATAATGACCGTGGCGACTTTGATCAGCGAGAACCAGTATTCAGCTTCACCAAAGCCTTTTACTGAGATGTAGTTAAGCAGGAAGATCACCGCCAGGAACAGCGCACTCCAGATCCAGCCAGGCGTATCCGGGAACCACCAGGTCATCACCAGTTGCGAGGCCACAAGGTCAACGGCAATGGTGACCGCCCAGTTGTACCAGTAGTTCCAGCCCAGCGCGAAGCCAAAGCCTTCTTCAACGTATTTTTGACCATAAGTGGAGAATGAACCCGAAACTGGCATATAAGCGGCGAGTTCGCCGAGGCTGGTCATCAGGAAATAGACCATCAGGCCGATCAGAATATAGGAGAACAGCGCCCCGCCAGGACCAGCTGAAGAAATGGTCGCCCCTGATGCGACAAACAAACCCGTACCAATGGAACCGCCAATGGCGATCATCGTCAAATGACGCGCCTTAAGTTCACGACGAAGCGTGGGCGCTTCTGTGGTTTTAATTTCGGAAACCATAAGAAAATGCTATCCATCCAAAAAATGAGGCGCGATTGTAGCAAACGAAACGCCCCCCTTCCGGTATAAAACACGTCATATTAGAGAGCTTCATGATAGGCGGCGAATTATAAGTAAAGCAGTGAATGGTTGATGTTGCGAGCCTGTCGGCAGGCTCGCTGTCATCAGAGAGAGCAATAGCTAATAAAGCGCTGTAATGCGCTGGAGAGGTGTTTCTGGCGATGATGGATGCGCCACAGCGTGCGTACCAGGCGCGGCAACGGAATGGGCACCTCCACCAGCGAACCGCTTTCCAGTTGTTCGGCAATCACGCGGCGCGACAGGCAACTAATGCCCAGCCCGTGACGTACCGCATGTTTGATGGCTTCCGAGTTGCCCAACTCCATGCCGAGATGAAACTGCGGCAAGTGCGACAGCAGTAAATAATCCACAAGTTCCCGCGTACCCGAACCACGTTCACGCAGGATCCACGGCGCGGCAGCCAGTTGCTCCAGCGTAACCGGCCCCTGCAATAACGGCGAGGAAGGCGGCGCGAAAACCACCAGTTCATCCTCCAGCCACGGTTCGGCAATAATCTCCGCGGTGTGGCACGGGCCTTCAATCAGACCGATATCCACGCGGAAATCGGCTACCGCATTGATCACATCCTGGCTATTGCCGACGCTCAGCTCCAGCGGTAAATCGGGGAAATCGCGACGGTAGCGGGCAATCACTTCCGGCAGAATGTAGTTACCGATGGTACTGCTGGCAAAAACGCGGATGGCACCGTTATCTTCGCGAAACAACTGCTCAATTTCCGTTGCCTGCTCCAGCGCTGCCAGCGCACGCGGATAGAGCAGTCGCCCGTGTTCGTTCACCACCAGCCGCTTACCGACGCGGTCAAACAGTTGCACGCCAAGCTGCCCTTCCAGATCGGTAAGCGCAGCACTCACCGCCGACTGGGAGAGCGCCAGCATCTGCGAAGCCTGTGTGGTGGAGCCGCTTTTCAGCACTTCGGCGAAGACTTCCAACTGACGCAACGTTATATGCATAGAGGTTACTTACCACTTATAAAGATTGATTATAAATATATAATCAATTTTACCTTTAAGCCAGCGAGCCTTACCCTTTTATCCAGCAAAAGGAGAAGGTTATGACTGAAATCACACTACAGACTCACCGTCATCCGGCCTGGCGTTTTATCCCCGGCCTGTTACTCAGCGGTTTCATTACGGGGCTCGCCCTGTGGCTTGGCGCTATCCCGTCGGTAGCAGGTATGGGATTAAGCGCCCTGACGCTGGCGATCCTTATCGGTATGGTTATCGGCAACACGCTCTACCCTGCCCTGCATACGCAATGCGACAGCGGTGTACTGTTTGCCAAACAGCATCTGCTGCGGCTTGGCATTATTCTGTATGGTTTTCGCCTGACGTTTTCGCAAATTGCTGATGTCGGCGTAAGCGGGATTGCCATTGATACGTTGACCCTCTCCAGCACCTTTTTGCTGGCCTGCTTCCTTGGGCAAAAAGTCTTTGGGCTGGATAAAAAAACCAGTTGGTTGATTGGCGCTGGTAGCAGTATTTGCGGGGCCGCCGCCGTGCTGGCAACAGAGCCGGTGGTCAAGGCCGAGGCCAGTAAAGTCACCGTTGCCGTAGCGACCGTGGTGATCTTCGGTACGCTGGCGATCTTTATTTACCCTGCACTTTATCCGCTGCTGGGTCAGTGGTTCAGCCCGGAAACCTATGGCATCTGGATTGGCTCTACCGTGCATGAAGTGGCGCAAGTGGTTGCCGCCGGGCATGCCATCAGCCCCGATGCTGAAAACGCGGCAGTGATTGCCAAAATGCTGCGCGTCATGATGCTGGCTCCCTTCTTATTACTGCTGGCGGCACGCATCAAACAACTCAGCCCGCAGGCAGGCGCAGAAAAAAGTAAGCTGACGATCCCGTGGTTTGCACTTGGCTTTATCGCGGTAGCGGTGTTTAACTCGTTCCACCTGCTGCCCTCTTCCGCAGTGAATGCGTTGAACACGCTGGATACTCTGCTGCTGGCGATGGCAATGGCGGCGCTGGGGCTGACCACGCACATCAGCGCGCTGAAGAATGCCGGTGCGAAACCGCTGGTAATGGGATTACTGCTGTTTGTCTGGCTGATTGTCGGCGGCGGCGCGATTAATCTGGCCGTTCATCACCTGATGGCATAAACCACTACATGCCAGCCCTGGAGACCCGCTATTATTGACGTTTTCCCCTGGCGGGTTTTAACAGGAGTTTTTATGAAATACATTGGTGCGCATGTGAGCGCCTCGGGCGGCGTAGCGAATGCCGCCGTCCGCGCCGCTGAAATCGAGGCAACGGCTTTTGCGCTGTTTACCAAGAACCAGCGCCAGTGGCGTGCCGCGCCGCTGAGCACGGAGGCCATCGACGAATTCAAAGCCGCCTGCGAAAAATATCACTACACGCCCGCACAGATCCTGCCGCATGACAGTTACCTGATTAACCTCGGACATCCGGTGGCCGACGCGCTGGAAAAATCCCGCGAGGCCTTTGTGGACGAGCTGACGCGTTGTCAGCAACTGGGACTGACGTTGCTGAACTTCCATCCTGGCAGCCATCTGATGCAGATCCCGGAGGACGAGTGCCTGGCGCGTATCGCCGAATCCATCAATATCGCGCTGGCGCAAACCGAAGGGGTAACTGCGGTGATTGAGAACACTGCGGGCCAGGGCAGTAATCTTGGGTTTAAGTTTGAACATCTGGCGGCGATTATTGATGGCGTGGAAGATAAATCCCGCGTCGGCGTCTGCATTGATACCTGCCACGCTTTTGCCGCAGGTTACGATCTGCGTACGGAGCAGGCAACGGCAGAAACATTTGCTGAATTTGAGCGTGTGGTTGGCTTCAAATATCTGCGCGGTATGCACCTGAACGATGCGAAAAGCGCATTTGGCAGCCGCGTTGACCGCCACCACAGCCTTGGTGAAGGTAATATCGGCCACGATGCGTTTCGCTGGATTATGCGCGATGAGCGTTTCGATGGCATTCCGCTGATCCTCGAAACCGTCAACCCGGATATCTGGGCGGAAGAGATTGCCTGGCTGAAAGCGCAACAAGACGCTGACGCCGCGGCATAAATCGTGCTGCGGGACGCCCCATTGTCTGATGGCGTTTCGCTTATCAGCGTTGCCAGTTGGCGACAGCAAATTACGCCATAAAAAAAGGCCGCTTAGCGGCCTTTTTTACTCATTACGTTTTATGCAACTTTCGCAACCACTTCCGTTTCCGGACGTTTCAGGAAGGCATACACCAGACCTGTCAGCAGCGTACCGGCAACGATGGAGAGCAGGTAACCGAGAACCGGCGTAATCGCACCCGGGATCAGCAGTACAAACAGACCACCGTGCGGTGCCATCAGTTTTGCACCAATCGCCATTGAGATAGCACCTGTCAGCGCACCACCGGCGATACAGCACGGGATCACACGCATCGGATCACGAGCCGCGAACGGGATAGCCCCTTCAGAGATAAAGCACAGGCCGAGAACCAGCGCCGCTTTACCACCTTCACGTTGACCTTTATCGAACTTGTTACGCGCAACCAGCGTTGCTAAGCCCATTGCCAGCGGCGGAACCATACCGGCCGCCATAATGGCTGCCATCGGCGCGTAAGTCTGAGTACTCAACAGACCCACCCCAAACGCATAAGCCGCTTTGTTCACCGGGCCGCCCATGTCGGTACACATCATACCGCCGAGGATTGCGCCCAGCAGAACAGCGTTTGCCGTGCCCATGGTTTGCAGCCAGGAAGTCAGACCGGCCAGGATTTTCGCAACCGGCGTACCGATCAGGTAAATCATCGCCAGACCGACAATCAGGCTGGAGAACAACGGAATGATCAGAATCGGTTTCAGCGCTTCCATACTCGGTGGCAGCTTCAGACCTTTACTGATGGCTTTTGCCAGATAACCGGCGAGGAAACCGGCGATAATACCACCGATAAAACCGGAACCGGTGCTTACCGCCAGCATCCCGCCAATCAGACCCGGCGTCAGGCCCGGACGGTCAGCGATAGAAAAGGCGATGAAACCCGCCAGTACTGGCACCATCAGCGCGAATGCCGAACCACCACCGATTTTCATCAGCGCAGCCGCCAGCGTGCCTTCTTCTTTAAACGCGGTGATACCGAAAGCGAAGGAGAGTGCGATCAGCAAGCCACCCGCGACCACCATCGGCAGCATATAAGAGACGCCGGTCAGCAGGTGACGATAAGCGCCCGCGCCCTCTTTTTTCCCTTCCGAACTTTCGGACTGAGCCTGACCTGACGGTTGATAAGGCTTCGCTTCCGCGACGGCTTTATCTAGCTCCTGAGCCGTTTTCTTCAGCGCCAGACCCGTTGTGGTGCGGTACATCGGTTTACCCGCAAATTTTGCCAGGTCAACTTCAATATCGGCGGCAACCACGACCAGATCGGCTTGTGCCACCTCTTCCGGCGTGATGGCATTGCCTGCACCCACGGAACCACGCGTTTCCACTTTCACCCACCAGCCGCGTTTTTTTGCTTCGGTTTCAATGGCTTCTGCGGCCATAAAGGTGTGCGCCACGCCGGTCGGGCATGCGGTAACCGCAACGATGCGTTTCGGGCCATTGCTGGCAACTGGCGCAGCCGCTACCGCTGTCGGCGCAGTGTAAAGCGCGGCATGGTTTTTCGCTTCGCTGAGGAACAGATCCGGGTGTGCCACTGCACGATTGATATCGCCCAGCCACACTTTTTTCCCGCTGAGCGCACTGTCGTTTGGCAGTTGACTACCCAGCACAATCGCCAGTTCCGCTTCGCCAGGGTTTTCGATGAATTGCAGATTTGCTTTCTGCGCCGCCGCACCCAGTAAGGTCTTCGCCATATAGGCGCGGGCCTGTCCGAGTTCGGAGTCAATAATCAGCAGCGTTTTCATTATGCCTCTCCTGCTGTTAGTTAAAGGGTTTTAAGTCAACTCGCGCCATCATCGCGGCTAACTGGGTACGGTCGGTAATACCTACGTTACTCTGACTAACCGCCAGTGCAGCAACAGCGGTAGCCAGGCGTAATGTATGTTCACTGGACTCACGCATCAGCAAGCCATAAATCAGGCCGCCAACCATTGAATCCCCTGCGCCAACGGTGCTTACCACTTCCATTGACGGCGGTTTGGCAATCCATTCCCCTGAAGCGTTAACCCACAGAGCCCCTTCTGCGCCCAGCGAGATCACCACGTGGGCGATCCCCTGTTCGCGAAGCGCGTGAGCGGCTTCAATAACATCCTTCAATTCAGGTAATTTGCGGCCCGCCCAGATTTCCAGCTCGCGGCGGTTTGGTTTTACCAACCACGGCGCGGCTTTCAGGCCAGCCACCAGCGCATCACGGCTGCTATCGAAAATAATGCACGGGCACTGGCTGCGCAGGCGCGTCATCCAGTCGGTAAAGGCTTCCGGGCTAACGCCGGATGGCAGGCTGCCGCTGACGCAGACCATGTCGAACTGACCCAGCCAGGTCAGTGAGTCGTTGACAAAACGCTCCCAGTCAGCCGGAGTCACTTCAAAGCCGGAGAAATTGAAATCGGTCACTTCACCGTCTTTTTCCGTCAGCTTCACGTTAATGCGGGTACGTCCGGCAACCACCTGGAAACGGTTGGCAATACCCAACTCGCTGAACAGTTGCTGAAAACCATCCTGGTTATCCTTACCAAGGAACCCGCCAACGGTCACGTCAATGCCAAGATCTTTCAGTACCTTCGCAACGTTGATCCCTTTACCCGCCGCATGCAGGCCGGTAGTGCGGACCAGGTTCACTTCGCCGCGTTCAATTTCCGGGGTGAACCCCACCAGATCATAGGCCGGGTTCAGGGTAATAGTGGCAACACGTCTGCTCATTTACGCGCCCTCCCCAAGACCGGCAGCGATGGCTTCGCCTATCGCTTTCAGCGCCTGTTCAGCATCACTGCCCTGCGCCGTGAAACGCAGGCGATGCCCTTTTTTCACGCCCAGCGCGACAACTTTCATCAGGCTACGGCCGTTTGCCGGTTTACCGGTGCCGTCGAGGTTCGTCACGGTGATTTCGCTGGTAAATTGCTTGATGGTGTTGACCAGCATGGTGCCCGGACGGGCGTGCAGGCCGTGCTCGTTACGCACCACAAACTCATCGCTCAGCACATCGCCAACCAGCGCATCATCGCTGGTCAGCAGCGCCAGCAGCGTGGCCGCATCAGCATTCAGCAAGCTGTCAGCTTTGTTTTCTAACAGCAGATCGCTCAGGCGCTTCAGCACGGCAACAGGCTGCTCATCAGCCATTGCAACGCTGACCAGCAGCGCAGCTTGCTCACCTTCGACGTCGAACGGGGTTTCCGCGCGGCTTATCGCCACGGCGCTCAGCAAATTGCCTTCTGCGCTATCGTTCAGCCAGATGCCCTGACCAAGGTTCAGCGGTTTCTCATTAATCGCACGCGTAACATAAGCCGCGTCAACCGCACCGGCTTCTTTCAGACGCGCCGCATTCAGCGCCTGCAGTGTCAGCAGATCGCTTGCTGCAACATCAAGGGTTAAGGTGTCGTTATCCAGCTTCAGCGCCTCGCTCTGTTTCTCGCCCATCAGCAGAGCACGCAGCTCTTCAGCCGTGGTGGCGGATTGCAGTTGCGCAGCGACGTCATCATCGCTCAACACATGCGTCAGCTGACGCAGCAGGCCGAGGTGCTCATCGGAACTTGCAGCAATCCCGATAGCAACGTAGGCAACCTGGCCCTCGCTCCACAGAATGCCCTGCGGGAACTGGAACACTTTGACGCCGGTTTTCAGCACCTGGTCGCGCGTGTCGGTCGTGCCGTGCGGAATGGCAATACCATTGCCAAGATAGGTGGAGGTTTGCAGCTCGCGCGCCAGCATGCCATTGACGTAGCCATCAGCTACATTGCCTGCTGCTGCCAGCGCTGCTGCGATCTGGCGGATAGCCTCTTCTTTATTACCGGCCTGCTGGCCCGGATGGATGTCCTGAACGGATAACTGGAACATGTAACCCCTCTCTCGCTGATATTGAATCGTTTCAGCTAACTTGAGAAATAAGGCGCCATCACTCTGGTTCAGATATTACGCGATGACGCTGAAACGTTTCATGGAATCTTCACCTTTTTACTCCAGCAATCAAGAAATCTCTGAATTTGCGTTGCAGAATTTAGAGCTACTGCACATTTCATCATCGCGTTAAGCGAATTTGCTGAAGTGGATTTGAATTTCAGCACCGAAGTTTCAGCTTCATTCAGCTTTGATGAGAATGATTTGAAATGGCGTTTTGATTTTTCGTGGCAAATGTTGCTTAGCAGGCTGTGCTTTTTTAGCGCAACGGCGTAAACTCCGCGTCTCACTATTGGATCTCATGAAAAATGCAAAACTCTCCCGCCGCCGCCAGACCCGGCACGTTTGATTTTACATCGACGGCGTTCCTGATTGTCGCGTTCCTGACCGGCATTGCCGGTGCCCTGCAAACCCCCACGCTCAGCCTGTTTTTAACCAACGAAGTGCAAGTCCGCCCGGCGATGGTTGGTTTCTTTTTTACCGGCAGCGCGGTGATTGGCATTCTGGTCAGCCAGTTTCTTGCCGGACGTTCCGATCGCAAGGGCGATCGGAAGTCGCTGATTGTGTTCTGCTGCCTGCTGGGCATGTTGGCCTGCGTGCTTTTCGCCTGGAACCGCAACTACTTTGTTCTGCTGTTTGTCGGCGTGTTCCTCAGCAGTTTTGGTTCCACCTCCAACCCGCAGCTTTTTGCTCTGGCGCGTGAACATGCGGATCATACTGGTCGCGAGGCTGTGATGTTCAGCTCCATCCTGCGTGCGCAGGTCTCGCTGGCATGGGTGATTGGTCCGCCGATCGCTTACGCGCTGGCAATGGGCTTTGGTTTTACGGTGATGTATCTCTGCGCTGGCGCTGCGTTTATTGTCTGTGGCGCCATGGTGTGGCTGTTTTTGCCCACGATGCGCAAAGAACCCAAACTGAATTCGGCCGTGCTGGAAGCACCGCGCACGCATCGCCGCGATACACTTTTGTTGTTCGTAATTTGCACGCTGATGTGGGGCACTAATAGCCTGTATATCATTAATATGCCGCTGTTTATTATTGATGAATTGCATCTGTCGGAGAAACTGGCAGGGGTGATGATGGGCACTGCCGCCGGGCTGGAAATCCCGACCATGCTGATTGCGGGTTACTATGCGAAGCGTTTTGGTAAACGTTTTTTAATGCGCGTCAGCGCGGTTGCCGGGATCTTTTTCTATGTCGGGATGCTGACGGTGCATACGCCAGCCCTCCTGTTAGCTTTACAAGTGCTGAACGCTATTTATATCGGCATTCTCGCCGGGATTGGCATGCTCTATTTCCAGGATCTGATGCCTGGTCAGGCGGGTTCAGCCACCACCCTTTATACTAATACCACGCGTGTCGGCTGGATTATTGCCGGCTCTCTGGCAGGCGTGGTGGCAGAAATCTGGGACTATCACACGGTGTTCTGGATTGCGCTGGCGATGACGCTGATAACCCAGCTCTGTCTGACGCGTATTAAAGATATTTAGGGCGCCGTCTGGCGTTCTAAATCGAGCAGGTAAACCATCGCATCAGCGCGATTCGAGCCGCACATATCGCGGCCCGGCTGCAACCCGGCGCACACTTTTGGGCGCAGCGGCGAAGCGAAGATTTTGCAACGCTGCTGTTCATCCAGCTGGACGCAGGGAGTGTTGGCCGGTTTACCATTGGGCATGCCGGGGATTGGGCTGGAGATGGACGGTGCGGTACAACACGCTCCACAGTCCGGGCGGCATTGCATAGTGGCTCTCTTTTTTGACGGCGCGCCGGGCTGGCGCGTACAGGGCGCAAACTACCATCTTTTGCAGCCCAAAGGCAAAACTCAGATTCCGCTTGCCTGGAATCCGCCGCGCGAGTAGTTTGTCGCGATATTTTTGTTATTTTAATCTCACAGGACCCTTGCAATGCCAAGAGCGAACGAAATTAAAAAAGGTATGGTGCTGAATTACAACGGCAAGCTGCTGATTGTGAAAGATATTGATATCCAGGCACCGAGCGCCCGTGGCGCAGCGACACTGTACAAGATGCGTTTTTCCGATGTCCGTACCGGGTTGAAAGTGGAAGAGCGTTTTAAAGGCGATGATATCCTCGATACCGTTACCCTGAACCGCCGCTTTGTTGACTTCTCTTACATTGATGGCAACGAATACGTGTTCATGGATAAAGAAGATTACACGCCGTATACCTTCACGAAAGATCAGATTGAAGAAGAGCTGCAGTTTATTCCGGAAGGCGGCATGCCGGATATGCAGGTTCTGCTGTGGGATGGCCAGCTGCTGGCGCTCGAACTGCCGCAGACTGTCGATCTTGAAATCGTGGAAACGGCTCCGGGCATTAAAGGTGCTTCTGCCAGCTCCCGTACCAAACCCGCCACCCTGAATACTGGCCTGGTTGTGCAGGTGCCGGAATATCTGACCACCGGTGAGAAGATCCGCATCCATATCGAAGAGCGCCGCTACATGGGCCGCGCTGACTGATCTCGTGTTGCCATGAAAAAAACCACTTCAATGAAGTGGCTTTTTTTTGCCTGATGGCGCTTTGCTTTACATCAGAACGACATTACAGCAAATCGCGGAACAGGGTTTTCTTCAGCGCCAGCTCAACGCCGCGCACTTCCGCCATCCCTTTCAGACGACCAATCGCCGAGTAACCCGGGTTAGTTTTCTTGCGCAGATCGTCCAGCATCTGGTGACCATGATCCGGGCGGAACGGGATCGGGCGCAGATCGCCTGCTTTCTTGCGGCGCTGCTCTTCAGTCAGAATCGCTGCCACAACAGAGACCATATCCACATCGCCCTGCAAATGCGCAGCCTCGTGGAAGGTTTTCGGGTTATCTTCACGGCACGTTGAACGCAGGTGCGTAAAGTGAATGCGATCGCCGAAGGTTTCAATCATCCGCACCAGATCGTTATCAGCACGCACACCGTATGAACCGGTACACATGGTGAAGCCGTTATTGATGCTGTCGACAGCTTCTTTCAGCCACTGCATATCTTCAATAGTCGAAACGATACGCGGCAGGCCGAGGATTGGACGCGGCGGATCGTCCGGGTGAACCGCCAGACGTACGCCCACTTCCTGAGCAACCGGCACAATAGCGCGCAGGAAATAAGCCATGTTTTCACGCAGTTGCGCTTTATCGATACCATCATATTCCGCCAGACGCGCACGGAACTGATCCAGCGTATAACCCTCTTCGGCGCCCGGCAGACCGGCGATGATATTGCGTGTCAGCTTTTCGACTTCCGCATCGCTCATCGCGTTGAAGTAAGCCTGCGCCTGGCGCTGCTCTTCTTCGCTGTAGTCCGCTTCCGCGCCTGGGCGTTTCAGGATATGCAGCTCGAAAGCGGCGAAGGCGATCTGGTCGAAACGCAGCGCTTTGGAACCGTCCGGCAATTGATATTCAAGATCAGTACGCGTCCAGTCGAGGATCGGCATAAAGTTGTAGCAGACAGTATCGATACCGCAGGTCGCCAGGTTACGGATGCTCTGCTGGTAATTGGCGATCCAGGTTTCATACTGGCCGGAATGGGTTTTGATATCTTCATGTACCGGGATACTCTCCACTACCGACCAGGTCAGCCCTTTTTCTGCCAGTAGCGCCTGACGCGCCTTGATCTCCTCAACCGGCCACACCTGACCATTTGGGATATGGTGCAGCGCAGTGACCACGCCGGTTGCACCTGCCTGCCGCACATCGTCAAGAGATACCGGATCGTTCGGTCCATACCAACGCCAGGTTTGTTCCATCGCCTTACCCTCTAAAGTTGTTATACCAATACACATCATTGCATGACGACTACCATACATGTTTAGCTGGAAGGGTCAATTCCTCCCACAGCAATGATTGATCCAGCTCACATTCCCCGGATATTTAAGGCATACCAATTCTTTTTGCTGTCATATAACTTTACACTGCTGTTGTTAATTATTGGTTAATCAGGTGTATACAGATGAAGACTATTGCTTCCGCATTGCTTCCCGCCACGGTACAGCAACCTCAGTATGATCGCACACAGCTGCGCTCGCGAATTGTGCACTTCGGTTTTGGCGCATTTCATCGCGCGCATCAGGCGCTGTTAACCGACCGGGTGCTGAATACGCAGGGCGGTGACTGGGGGATTTGTGAAATCAGCTTATTCAGCGGTGATGTACTGATGTCGCAACTGCGCGAGCAGGATCATCTGTATACCGTGCTGGAGAAAGGCGCAACCAGCAACCAGCCGATTATTGTCGGCGCAGTCAATGAGTGTCTGAACGCAAAGCTCGATTCCCTGCCTGCCATCATTGAGAAATTTTGTGAGCCTCAGGTGGCGATTGTTTCGCTGACGATTACCGAAAAAGGCTACTGTATCGACCCGGCCAGCGGCCAGCTGGATCTGCACCAGCCACGTATTGAACATGACCTTCAACACCCGCACGAGCCGCATTCGGCGCCGGGCATTCTGGTTGAAGCGTTGTATCGTCGTCGTGAGCGCGGGTTGCCGCCATTTACTGTACTCCCCTGCGATAACATTCCCGACAACGGGCATATTGTGAAAAATGCGGTGTTGGGCATGGCAAACACCCGCTCACCGGAACTGGCGCACTGGATCGCGGAGAATGTCAGTTTCCCGGCGACAATGGTCGATCGCATTGTACCGGCAGCAACAGACGAATCGCTGGCGGAAATCAGCGATGTACTGGGCGTTTTCGACCCCTGCGCTATCAGCTGCGAGCCGTTTATTCAGTGGGTGATTGAAGATAATTTCGTCGCCGGGCGTCCGCAGTGGGAAGTCGCAGGCGTACAACTGGTGCAGGATGTGCAGCCGTGGGAACAGATGAAACTTCGTATGCTCAACGGCAGCCACTCTTTCCTTGCTTATCTGGGGTACCTGGCCGGTTTTGCGCATATTAATGACTGCATGCACGATGAAGCATTCCGCGAAGCAGCGCGTCGTCTGATGCTGGATGAGCAAGCGCCAACCTTGCGTATCACCGGTGTAGATCTGACAGCTTATGCTGACAGCCTGCTTGAACGCTTCGCTAACCCGGCGCTGAAACACCGCACCTGGCAAATCGCCATGGACGGTAGCCAAAAACTGCCGCAGCGCATACTGGACAGCGTTCGCGTCCATTTACAGCGGGAAAGTCACTGGCCGCTGCTGGCACTGGGCATTGCTGGCTGGATGCGTTATGTCAGCGGCGTGGATGATGCCGGGCAGCCTATTGATATTCGCGATCCGCTGGCGGATAAAATTCACGCCATTGTCGAAACCAGTAACGAAACTGAGCGCGTGGCTGCGCTGCTGGCGCTGAAGGAGATATTCGGTAACGATCTGCCACTTAATCCGTTGTTTGTCGATGCCGTTGGCGATGCATGGCAAAGCATTGTCGCCCATGGCGCTCACGGCGCGGTAAAACGCGTGCTCAGCGCTTAACAATTATTGCGATTTACGCGGATGGTTCGTGCTTTACACCGTCCGCGCCCTTCTCTTTTTTCATTTTTTTCTCCAGGATCACAAATTACCTACGTTTTATTGACGACTGGAGCTTTTGTGACCAAGACCAATCTCATTACTGGCTTTCTCGGAAGCGGCAAAACCACCTCTATTTTGCATCTGCTGGCGAATAAAGATCCGCAGGAGAAATGGGCTGTGCTGGTGAATGAATTTGGCGAAGTCGGTATCGACGGCGCATTGCTTGCCGACAGCGGCGCACTGCTTAAAGAGATCCCCGGTGGTTGCATGTGCTGCGTAAATGGTTTGCCGATGCAGGTGGGGCTGAACACCTTGCTGCGTCAGGGCAAGCCCGACCGTCTGTTAATTGAACCAACCGGGCTCGGCCACCCGAAACAGATCCTCAATATGCTGACGGACCCGGTCTATGAACCGTGGATTGACCTGCGCGCCACCCTCTGTTTGCTTGATCCACGCCAGTTGCTGGATGAGAAAGCGCTTACTAATGATAACTTCCGCGATCAACTGGCGGCTGCCGACATCATTGTCGCCAATAAGCAGGATCGCGCGACCATAGAGAGCCAGCAAGCACTGGAAGCATGGTGGTCCCGCTTCGGCGGCGATCGTCAGCGGGTCAGCGTCACCCAGGGCGCGATTGATGGCGCGTTGCTCGATCGCCCGCGTCGTAATCTGCGGGAACTCCCTTCCAGTGCCGCGCATGAGCATACGCACGGTGAGCGGAAAGGTCTTGCGGCGCTGAGCCTGCCTGCGCATCAACGCTGGCGTCGCAGTCTGAACAGCGGCCAGGGCCATCAGGCATGTGGCTGGATTTTTGATGAAGACACGGTGTTTGACACCATTGGCCTGCTTGAGTGGGTGCGCCATGCCCCAGTTGAGCGTGTCAAAGGCGTTATGCGCATACCGGAAGGCCTGCTGCGGGTGAATCGCCAGGGAGAGGATTTTCATCTCGAAACGCAGAATGTTGCGCCGCCGGATAGTCGAATCGAGCTAATTACCGCCTCAGAAGCGGACTGGAACATGCTTCAGTCCGCTTTGTTGAAGCTTCGTTTAAGTCAGGAGCACTAACGTTCCCCCTGTGTTTATTAAGAATCCTTAAGTAATGAAAACTCGTTTACCCTTGATTATTTTGCTGAACGCCATCGGGCTGGCGTTGTTTATGTGCTGGTATCTGCCTGTAAATCATGGTTTTTGGTTTCCGCTAGACTCGGCCATTTTCCACTTCTTCAACCGTGGGCTGGTAGAAAATCGTGCCTGGCTTTGGCTGGTGGCGCTAACCAATAACCGCGCGTTCGATGCCTGTTCGCTGGTCGCCATGGGCTGCCTGATGCTCTCGTTCTGGCTGCCAGCCGATCGCACCGGCCGTCGCCGTGTGGTAATCATTGGTTTGACCATGTTATTGATTGCTGTAGTGGTAAACCAGCTGGCGCAGCATCTGATGCCGGTACAACGCGCAAGCCCGTCCCTCTACTTTACCGATATTCACCGCGTCAGCGAGCTGCTCGATTTCCCGACCAAAGATGCCTCGAAGGATAGTTTCCCCGGTGACCACGGAATGATGTTGCTTATTTTCGCTGCGGTGATGTGGCGTTATTTCGGCAAAAAAGCATTTGGCATTGCCCTGATTATTTTTGTGGTTTTTGCCTTCCCACGCGTCATGATCGGTGCACACTGGTTTACAGATATTGCTGTTGGTTCGTTATCCGCCGTGCTGATTGGTCTGCCGTGGTGCCTGTTAACGCCGTTAAGCGATAAAATTATCGCTTTGTTCGATCGTTATTTGCCTGGAAATAACAAACTTTAAACAATCACCCAACATCAATAAATGTCATCCATTAGGGATCGTTTTCGATCCCTAATTCAAATCTGCCGCCTTTTCCCACTATTGTCATTTTCCTGTCATGGTAAACTGCATATGAATTAGCACATTGCGTGCTTTTTACACTGCACGGGTTAATATTTGAGCATTTCAGGAAATTCACTTTCTGTATCATAATTTCTTATAAAAAAATGCAGAAAAGCGCTCGCCATGCCCAGGATGTTCAGGTAACCTCGGTTCGTCTTGTCGCAAAGAGTGCTGTTATTCTCGTTGTGCGTTTTTTTGTGCGTTCTTCCACAAATCTATGCCGGAGTAATTGTCTCGATGCCTTCAGATAATTAATCTCGCTGCGTTGGCATTTTTATAACGATATTTATCGTTAAGGACTTCAAGGGAAAATAAGTAACATGGTCAAATCTCAGCCGATTTTGAGATATATCTTGCGGGCGATCCCTGCAATTGCAGTAGCGGTACTGCTCTCTGCTTGTTCTACAAATACCGCAAAGAACATGCATTCTGAGACGCTTGCTGTGGGTGAAGACAGTTCTTCACTGCAAACCTCTCAGGATGAATTTGAAAATATGGTTCGTAATCTGGACGTAAAAAGCCGCATTATGGATCAATATGCTGACTGGAAAGGCGTTCGCTACCGTCTCGGCGGCGACACCAAAAAAGGCATCGACTGTTCTGGTTTCGTGCAGCGCACCTTCCGTGAACAGTTTGGGTTAGAACTGCCGCGTTCCACATGGGAACAGCAGGAAACCGGTAAGTCCATCTCGCGCACCAGTTTGCGTACGGGCGATCTGGTTCTGTTCAGGGCGGGTTCAACGGGTCGACACGTTGGCATCTACATTGGCAATAACCAGTTTGTTCATGCTTCCACCAGTAACGGTGTGATGATTTCCAGCATGGATGAGCCTTACTGGAAGAAGCGCTACAACGAAGCGCGACGCATCCTGACACGCAGCTAATTGCTTAATGCCGGTTTACCCTTGAGCTGGCGATTAAGTCTAAAAACACTGCTCCGGCGGTGTTTTTTTATGCCTGTTGTATGCCATCCCCTTCTTTTCAAGTTATAGTCCAGCAACTGTTGCTCCCGCATCTCTGAACGCCTGGAATGGACCTGACACTATGTTCAGCCGTTATTTTTCCCTGAATCGCAAAATTATACTGATAAGCCTAATCGCGGGAGTACTCTCTGCATTGATTGTCGGTGGACTGCAATTGGGGCTGGAGCAGCATAAACGCGAAGATCGCTATACCGCATTAGTGAACAATATCCAGCACTGGCTCTCAGGCTATCTCCGTGAAATACGAACAACAGCAGAATCGCTGCAACCGTTCACGCTGAATGAGTGTCATGTCGTCGTCAGCGAGCTGACCTCCAGAGCCGCATTCACGATTAACGTGCGAGCGTTTCTGCTGGTAAAAGATCAACGAGCCTTTTGCTCATCGGCCACCGGCGAGATGAGTATGGCAATGAAAGATCTGGTACCGGATATCGACCTGACGAAAAACATGGATATGGTGTTACTGCCCGGCACACCGATGATGCCGAACAAACCCGCCATCGCCGTCTGGTTTCGCAGCCCGCTCCGGGAGAACCGCGGGGTGTTCGCCACGCTGAATATCAATCTGACACCTTATATGCTCTATACCTCGCAACGCCCCGATCTGACCGGCGTGGCGCTGGGCATCGGCAATCGTGCCGTTTCTACCTTTTCACCCGGTTTAGTTGATCTGAGTACGATAACCCCGCCGCCGATACGAGCTACGCACATTGAAGGGTCGCCAATCACGTTTTATCTCTATGCAGAAAAGTGGCGATCAGAGGATATTCAATTCGCCGTGCTGCTTGGTGCCACTTTTGGCATACTTTTTGGCCTGCTGACAGCCTATATCCTGCAAAACAATCTCACCCCTGGCCGCGAGATCCTGACCGGTATCAAGCGCGATCAGTTCTATATTGTTTACCAGCCAGTGGTGGAAGCGAAAAATTTGCAGGTCACCGGCGTTGAAGTTCTGATGCGCTGGAAGCATCCAACGGCAGGTGAAATACCGCCGGATGCATTTATTCATTTTGCTGAAGCCCAGCAACTGATTGTGCCGTTAACGCAGCATCTGTTCCGTTTAATCGCCCACGATGCGCCGCGATTAAAGACATTGCTGCCCGAAGGCGCAAAACTGGGCATTAACATTGCCCCAGGTCACCTGCAAGATGAAACCTTTATGCAGGATATCCGCCAGCTATCACGTTCACTCCCCGCCCACCATTTCAGTATCGTACTGGAGATCACCGAGCGGGATATGTTGCGTTTTAACGAAGTGACTGCGCGGTTTGAGCAGCTTCGGGAAGAGGGCTACGAAACCGCTATTGATGATTTCGGCACCGGCCACAGCGCGCTGATTTATCTGGAACGTTTCACGCTGGACTACCTGAAAATCGACCGTGGCTTCGTCAATGCCATTGGCACAGAAACCGTGACGTCGCCCGTGCTTGATGCCGTGCTGACGCTGGCAAAAAAGCTGAATATGCTGACCGTCGCCGAAGGTGTTGAAACGCCAGAGCAAGCCCGATGGCTGCGCGAACATGGCGTTCATTATATGCAGGGCTACTATTTTAGCCGTCCGATGACGCTGCAACAGTTTACCGAATGGCAGCCGCCGCCATTTTCCGCCCTGCTATAGGCGCGAATTATTTCACAACCTGCCGGGCCTCCCTTATTATTCAATGATTAGAGGTTAAGGCGCCTGCTGCGCCGCCGTTCACAGGAACACAGCGAATGAAGTTTTTGCGTATTTCAGCTTTCGTGCTGGCGTTTGCCGCTCTGGCTTGTCAGGCCCAGACCATTAAAGAGAGCGACTCATTTGCCGTGATCGGCGAGCCTAAATACGCCATCAACTTTACCCATTTTGACTACGTGAATCCTGCCGCACCGAAAGGCGGTAGTGCAACGCTGTCGGTGATTGGCACCTTCGATAACTTCAACCGTTTTGCCATGCGGGGCAACGCCGCAGTCCGAACTGAATCACTGTACGATGCCCTGTTTACCACCTCCGATGATGAACCCGGCAGTTACTACCCGCTGGTCGCAGAAATGGCCCGCTATGCGGACGATTTCTCCTGGATGGAGGTTTCGCTGAACCCCCGCGCAACATTTCACGACGGTTCGCCCATCCGCGCCAGCGATGTGGCTTTTACCTTTCAAAAATTTATGACGGAAGGCGTGCCGCAATTTCGCCTGGTCTACAAGGGAACGACGGTGAAAGCGATTTCGCCGTTGACCGTACGCATTGTGCTGGCGAAACCGAGTAAAGAGAGCATGCTTAGCCTGCTGACGCTGCCAGTAATGCCGGAAAAATTCTGGAAAGATCACCGGCTGGATGAACCACTCTCGCGCCCTCCGCTGGGCAGCGGTCCTTATCGCATCAGCGCCTGGCGCATGGGGCAGTACATTACTTATAGTCGGGTCAAAGACTACTGGGGCGCGAATCTGCCGGTTAACCGCGGACGCTGGAATTTCGACGCGATCCGTTACGATTACTACCTCGACGATAATGTCGCGTTCGAAGCCTTTAAGGCGGGCGCATTCGATATGCGCAGCGAAAGTGATGCCAAAAACTGGGCCACGCGCTATACCGGCAGCAACTTCAGCCATGGTTATATTGTTAAAGATGAACAACCGAACGCATCAGCGCAGGATACTCGCTGGCTGGCGTTTAATATTCAGCGGCCGATTTTCAGCGATCGCCGCGTCCGCGAAGCCATCTCGCTGGCTTTTGATTTTGAATGGATGAACAAGGCGCTGTTTTACGGCGCCTACAGCCGCGCTAACAGCTATTTCCAGAACACTGAATACGCCGCGCGCGCTTATCCCGATGCGGACGAATTAGTCCTGCTGGCGCCGCTGAAATCACAAGTACCGCCGGAAGTTTTCACTTCCGTTTACACACCGGCAAAATCCGATGGCAGCGGTTATGACAGGGCTAATCTGCTCAAAGCCGATAAACTGCTGACGGAAGCGGGCTGGGTGCTGAAAAATCAGCGGCGAGTGAATGCGCAAACCGGCCAGCCTTTCACCTTTGAGCTGCTGCTGCCTTCCGGCGGCGATACCTTGTGGGTTCTCCCGTTCCAGCACAGCCTTGCACGCCTGGGCATCGATATGGAGGTGCGCCAGGTTGATAACTCGCAGGCCACCAGCCGCCTGCGCAGCCGCGATTACGATATGATGCCGCGCCTGTGGCGGGCGCAATTGTGGCCGAGTGAGGATCTGCAGATTGCCTGGAGCTCGCAATACATTGACTCTTCATATAACGCGCCCGGCGTCAAAAACCCGGCGGTGGATAATCTGATCGCGCAGATCGCGCACTGGCAGGGCAATAAGGAGAAACTGTTGCCTCTTGGTCGCGCACTGGATCGCGTGCTGACCTGGAATTACTACATGCTGCCAATGTGGTATATGTCGGCCGATCGCATCGCCTGGTGGGATAAATTCTCAATGCCTGGCGTTCGCCCGCTCTACTCACTGGGTTTTGACACCTGGTGGTATGACGTAAATAAAGCGGCAAAATTGCCCGCAGCCAGACGTTAAGGAGATCGGATGGGCGCCTATATCATTCGTCGCTTATTGCTGATAATTCCCACTCTCTGGGCCATTATCACCATTAACTTTTTCATCGTGCAGATTGCCCCCGGCGGCCCTGTCGATCAGGCTATTGCCGCCATCGAGTTTGGCGATCATAGCGCATTGCCCGGTAGCGGCGCAGGCGGTATGGGCGCAACCCATGCGCGAACCGGCGTGGGCGATGTTCTCAGTAACGACAGCCACTATCGCGGCGGGCGCGGCCTCGATCCGCAAGTCATCGAAGAGATCAAAAAGCGCTATGGTTTTGATAAGCCGCTATACCAGCGCTACTTCAAAATGCTGTGGGATTATATACGCTTCGACTTCGGTGACAGCCTGTTTCGCAGCGCCTCAGTGCTGCAATTAATCAAAGACAGCCTGCCGGTTTCTATCTCTGTTAGCCTGTGGGCAATGCTTATCGTCTATCTGGTGTCGATACCGCTCGGCATTCGCAAAGCGGTCTACAACGGCAGTCGTTTCGACATCTGGAGCAGCGCGGTCATTATCGTTGGCTATTCAATCCCCTCTTTCCTGTTCGCGATCCTGCTGATTATCTTTTTTTCCGGCGGCAGCTATTACGATATTTTCCCGCTTCGCGGACTGGTCTCGACAAATTTTGACACGCTGCCCTGGTATCAAAAAATCACCGACTACCTGTGGCATATCACTCTGCCGGTACTGGCTTCGGTGATTGGCGGATTAGCCGCGCTGACGATGCTGACCAAGAACTCCTTTCTGGATGAGATCCGCAAACAGTATGTGGTTACTGCTCGCGCCAAAGGCGTCAGCGAGCGCAATATCATGCGCAAACATGTGTTCCGCAACGCCATGCTGCTGGTGATTGCCGGTTTTCCTGCCACCTTTATCAGCATGTTTTTTACCGGTTCACTATTGATTGAAGTGATTTTTTCGCTTAACGGTCTTGGCCTGCTGGGCTATGAAGCCACGCTCTCGCGGGATTACCCGGTTATGTTTGGCACACTCTATATTTTCTCTCTGATCGGCCTGCTGCTGAATATCCTCAGTGATATCACTTATACGCTGGTGGATCCGCGAATCGATTTCGAGGGACGCTGATGTTTCAACTTAGCTATGTCAACCAGATGCGCTGGGAGCGCTTTCGCCATAACCGGCGCGGCTACTGGTCGCTATGGATCTTTTTAACCATTTTTATTCTCAGCCTGTTTGCCGAGTTGGTGGCGAATGACCGACCACTGCTGGTGCGTTATGAAGGGCACTGGTATGTCCCACTGGTTAAAAATTACAGTGAAAGCGATTTTGGCGGCCCGCTGGCCACGGCAGCGGATTATCAGGATCCGTGGCTGAAAAAGCAGCTTGAAGAGCACGGCTGGGCGTTGTGGGCGCCGGTGCGATTCGGCGCGCGCAGCATTAACTACGACACCGCTACGCCCTTTCCCTCACCGCCTTCAGCACAGAACTGGCTTGGCACCGATGCAAATGGCGGCGACGTTCTGGCGCGGATCCTCTACGGTACGCGAATTTCGCTGCTGTTCGGCCTGATGTTGACCTTTTGTACCAGTGTGATTGGCATCATGGCTGGCGCATTACAAGGCTATTACGGCGGTAAAATCGACCTGCTTGGACAACGTTTTATTGAAGTCTGGTCAGGTCTGCCAACGCTATTTTTAATTATTTTGCTCTCCAGCGTGATCCAGCCAGGCTTCTGGTGGCTGTTGGGTATCACTGTGCTGTTCGGCTGGATGACGCTGGTCAGCGTGGTTCGCGCTGAATTCCTGCGCACACGTAACTTTGACTATATCCGTGCCGCTCAGGCGCTGGGGGTTAGCGATCGCGCGATTATGCTGCGCCATATGTTGCCTAATGCGATGGTCGCCACCCTGACGCTGCTGCCGTTCGTGCTTTGCGGCTCAGTGGGAACGCTGACTTCGCTGGATTTCCTCGGCTTTGGTTTGCCGCTTGGCTCGCCGTCGCTGGGTGAGTTGCTGTTACAGGGGAAAAATAACTTACAGGCGCCGTGGCTGGGGATTGCCGCGTTCGTCTCCACCGCCCTGCTACTTTCGCTGCTGATTTTTATCGGCGAAGCGGTGCGCGACGCATTTGATCCGAATAAGGCGGTGTAATCATGGCCACTCCCCTGCTCTCTATCGATTCCCTCTCTATTGCTTTTCGTCAGCAGCAGACGTTACGCACCGTCGTCAGCGATCTCTCCTTGCGTATCGAAGCCGGTGAAACGCTGGCGCTGGTGGGTGAATCCGGTTCCGGCAAAAGCGTCAGTGCACTGTCGATCCTGCGCCTGCTGCCCTCGCCGCCGGTGGTTTATCCTGCTGGCGAAATTTTGTTCCACGGAGAGTCGCTGCTGCATGCCAGTGAACGCACGCTACGCGGTGTGCGCGGCAACACCATCGCCATGATTTTCCAGGAACCCATGGTGTCGCTTAACCCGCTACACACGCTGGAAAAACAGCTTTATGAGGTGTTATCGCTGCACAGAGGAATGCGTCGTGAAGCCGCGCGCGCGGAGATCCTTGATTGTCTGGATCGAGTAGGAATACGAAACGCACGCCAGCGTTTAGGGGATTTCCCACATCAATTTTCCGGCGGCGAACGCCAGCGCGTGATGATCGCCATGGCGCTGTTGACGCGCCCGGAGCTGCTGATTGCTGACGAACCCACCACCGCGCTGGATGTTACCGTGCAGGCGCAAATTCTGAAACTGCTGCGCGAACTGCGCGATGAGTTGAATATGGGGCTGCTATTTATCACCCATGATTTAGGCATCGTGCGCAAGCTGGCAGACAACGTTGCTGTGATGCAAAACGGTCGCTGCGTCGAGCAAAACAGCGCTCAGGCGTTGTTCAGCACGCCAGTGCATCCCTACACCCAGCGGTTGCTCAACAGCGAGCCATCAGGCGATCCCGTTCCGCTCCCTGACGATGCGCCGCCGTTACTGGAAGTACAAAATCTCGGTGTCAGCTGCCCGGTGCATAAAGGGATTTTTAAGCGTGTGATCGCGCATAATCAGGTGGTGCGTAATATCAACTTTTCTCTACGGGCGGGTGAAACGCTGGGGCTGGTAGGCGAATCGGGGTCCGGTAAAAGCACAACCGGGCTTGCGCTGCTGCGTCTGGTGGCTTCGCAGGGCACGATTTTTTTTGATGGGAAGCCGTTGCATCTCTGGAATCGTCAGCAGATGCTGCCGGTGCGTCATCGCATCCAGGTGGTGTTTCAGGATCCCAATTCCGCGCTCAATCCTCGTCTCAACGCACAGCAAATTATCGAAGAGGGCTTGCGGGTGCATCACCCCGCGTTAACGCGCAGTGCCCGCGAGCAGCGGGTGATTGAAGTGATGCAGGAAGTGGGCCTGGATCCCGAAACACGGCGGCGTTTTCCCGGCGAGTTTTCCGGCGGCCAGCGCCAGCGCATTGCGATTGCCCGTGCGCTGATCCTGAAGCCGGAACTGATCATTCTGGATGAACCCACCTCATCGCTGGATCGCACCGTGCAGGCGCAGATTCTTACATTGCTTAAGTCTTTACAGCAAACGCACCGGCTGGCGTATATCTTCATCAGCCACGATTTGCAGGTGATCCGCGCGTTATGTCATCAGGTCATTGTGCTGAAACAGGGTGAAGTCGTTGAGCAGGGTGAATGTCAGCGTATTTTTAGCGCGCCGGAACAGGCATATACACGTCAGCTGTTGTCATTACGCTGACGTTCAGAACGGGTTTTGGCGGGAGAATGGCTCGGCGATGGCAACGCCAAAGTTTTTCAGGCGGCAGGTCGCGGCGAACTCATCCTGGCAGTTGACGAACAGGCACGGCTCCCCTTCGCACTCCAGAACGGAACAATCCACTTCAATATCACTCAACGCCTGGCTGAGCTTGTGCATCACCGGCCAGGCATTATCACCATCCGGACTGAGCAGTTTTAAGGCGACAAGGCTGTCTTCCGCAGACTGACCATTTTGCGGAATCGGTTCAACTTTTGCGCCTGCAAAACCATCCAGCCAGCGATAAGACTGGGGCAGACGATGGATGATGGAGAGCTGTAATGTATTCACTTTCTTTCCCCAGAAGTACTTACACTTCACAAATATTTCACATCTAGATTAACACAATATTGACAATTCATCTTGTCAACTACGCAGAAAAGGTCACATCCCGCGCAGCGTATGGGCTGGCTGCTCATTTATCTGGGTTTTAATGGGTAAGCAACGGACCGTGTTTCGCGCTATATGTACCCGTTTCTGCGATCTAACTCAACCTTTTTCACTACAATGATGTGACTTTTTACACTAATTGATTTTACATAAAATAAACAAATGCGGGCGAATGTATGTCGTTTCTGGTTGACATGCATCAAAAAAGGGAACGTTTTCACGCTCCCTTTGGTGAGGATTCAGGCAGGTTTCTTTGAACGGCTGGCGTAGAGGTAAAAGAGGATTGAGCTGGTCGCACAAAAGGTGATCGACCAGATCATTGGCCAGGCGGTGTTAAAGGCCGCCATCGACAACAACGCGCCGACAATCGCGCCGATGCCGAAACGGAACGTGCCCGCCAGCGACGAGGCCGTTCCTGCCATATGCGGGAATTCATCAAGAATTACGGCCATCGCATTGGATGCCACCAGCGATACACAGCCGACAAATGCCGCCACGCCGAGCACCAGCGCCCAGAAGCCCACACCCAACAAGGCTGTCATTACCATCCAGATAGCCATCGCGAACTGGATCCACAACCCACTACGGAACATGTTCAGCGCGCCGACACGACGCACAAAACGGCCGTTGATAATCGTCATGATAAACAGGAACACAATATTCAGCGCAAAGTAATAACCAAAATTCTGCGGTGAAACGTGGTTGATTTGGATATAGACGAACGGCCCGGCGCTGAGAAAGGAGAACATTCCGGCAAAGCTGAAGCCGCTCGCCAGCATATAGCTCAGCACACGTTTGTGGCGAAACAGCGAAGCAAAGTTGACGATGGTGGTGCGCAGGTGAAACTTATGCCGTTTCTCAACGGGCAGCGTTTCGGGGATAAACAGCATAATCATCACCGACGCCAGCAGCGCGGCAATCGCCAGGATCCAGAAAATAGCATGCCAGCTAAACCAGACCAGCACCGCGCCGCCGACCATTGGTGCCAGCAATGGCGCAATAGTGGTGACCAGCATGACAAACGACATCATGCGCGAGAACTCCTCACGCGGGTAGATATCGCGCATCAGGGCGTTGATCACCACGCTCGATGCCGCTGCTGCCAGACCGTGGAAAAAGCGCATGGTGATCAGTTGATCGATGCTCTGTGCCAGCGCGCAAGTGACAGCCGCGGCGGCAAAGATCAGCGTACCGCCAAGAATAACCGGCTTACGCCCGATGCTGTCGGCCATCGGCCCGTACAGCAACTGCCCCACCGCAAACCCCAGAATATAGGTGCTGAGGGTCATCTGCGCGCTGCCCGCCGGGACGCCAAACTGCTCGGCGATCACCGGCAGTGCCGGCAGATACATATCAATGGATAACGGCATCAGCATGGCCAACAGGCCAAGAATGAACACTATACTCAGTGAAGAGTGTGGCCTGCTGGTCACGAAGATCTCCTGAAATTAACGAAAAGGCATGCCAACGCTGGCGATTTCATCTTCTGTCAGCGGCCGATACTCGCCGGGAGCCAGATCCTCATCCAGCGCAATCGCGCCGATCCGCTCGCGGTGCAGCGCGACGACATGGTTACCGACAGCCGCAAACATGCGTTTCACCTGATGATAGCGGCCTTCGCTGATGGTCAGGCGCACCTGCGTCGGGGTGATCACTTCCAGCTCTGCGGGTTTGGTGAGATCTTTCTCGTTATGCAACTGGATGCCATGAGCAAACTGCGCGGCGGTATCTTCGCTGACCGGAGACTCGAGCGTCACCAGATAGGTTTTTTCGCAGTGATGGCGCGGCGAAGTAATGCGGTGCGACCATTGACCATCATCGGTCATCAGCACCAACCCGGTAGTGTCGATATCCAGACGCCCCGCGGCATGCAGCTTGTGGGCAACCGGTTCATCAAGAAAATAGAGCACGGTGGGATGATCCGGATCGTCGGTAGAACAGACGTAACCTTCCGGTTTATGCAGCATAAAATAGCGCGGGCCATTCTGCTGAACCAGGGTGTTGCCCTCGTATTCAACCTCGTGCTCAGGTTGCAGTTTAAAGGCTGTATCTCTGACGATGTCGCCATCGACGGTAACACGGCTGGCGCGGATTTCACGCCCGGCAATCGCCCGGCTGACGCTAAGCTGCTGAGCGATAAACTTATCAAGTCGCATGAATTTTTCTGGCCTGTATGGTGCTGGGTGCGGGCAAAACGCCCACAAGAAGAAATGAGTACCCTGACAGTATAACGAGCATCACAAACCGCTCAAAGGAAAGATTCGTGGCATACTGTGCAGTGTCACCCTGCAACCCATCGAGACCATGACTTTTACGCTACGCCCTTATCAACGTGAAGCGGTGGATGCCACCCTCGCCCATTTTCGCAAACATGCTGAACCCGCCGTGATTGTGCTGCCTACCGGCGCAGGAAAAAGCCTGGTGATCGCTGAACTGGCACGGCTCGCTCGTGGCCGTGTACTGGTGCTGGCACACGTCAAAGAACTGGTGGCGCAGAATCATGCGAAATATGTGGCGCTGGGGCTGGAAGCCGATATTTTCGCCGCCGGGTTGAAGCGTAAGCAGAGCCACCGAAAAGTGGTGTTCGGCAGCGTACAGTCGGTGGCGCGCAACCTGGAGCAGTTTCAGAGCGAGTTTTCCCTGCTGGTGGTCGACGAGTGTCATCGTATCAGCGACGATGACGACAGCCAGTACCAGCAAATCCTCAGCCACTTGCGCGAAGTGAACCCTCACGTGCGTTTGTTTGGCCTTACCGCCACGCCTTTTCGGCTGGGAAAAGGCTGGATTTACCGCTTTCACTATCACGGCATGGTGCGCGGCGACGAAAAAGCGCTGTTCCGCGACTGCATTTATGAGCTGCCGCTGCGTTATATGATCAAGCACGGCTATTTAACACCGCCGGAACGGCTGGATATGCCGGTCGTGCAGTACGATTTCAGCCGCTTACAGGCGCAAAGTAATGGGCTGTTCAGCGAGACCGATCTTAACCGCGAACTGAAAAAGCAGCAGCGCATTACCCCGCATATCATCAGCCAGATTATTGAATTCGCGCAAACGCGCAAAGGGGTGATGATTTTTGCGGCGACCGTCGAGCATGCGCGGGAGATTACCGGCCTGTTACCCGCAAACGATGCGGCGCTCATCACTGGTGAAACGCCAGGCCCGCAACGCGATGCGCTGATTGAGGCATTCAAAAATCAGCAGTTCCGTTACCTGGTTAACGTGGCGGTGCTGACCACCGGTTTCGATGCGCCGCATGTTGATTTAATTGCCATTTTACGACCAACGGAATCCGTCAGCCTGTATCAGCAAATTGTCGGACGCGGCCTGCGACTTGCACCCGGTAAAACCGACTGTCTGATCCTTGATTATGCCGGGAACCCTCACGATCTCTATGCGCCGGAAATTGGTGCGCCGAAAGGCAAAAGCGATAACGTCCCGGTGCAGGTTTTCTGCCCCGGCTGCGGCTTCGCCAACACCTTCTGGGGAAAAACTACCGCCGACGGCACGCTGATTGAACACTTTGGTCGCCGCTGCCAGGGCTGGCTGGAAGATGATGAAGGCAACCGCGAGCAGTGTGATTACCGTTTTCGCTTTAAAAACTGCCCGCAGTGCAATGCGGAAAACGATATCGCGGCCCGCCGCTGCCGCGCCTGCGATACCGTGCTTGTCGATCCGGACGATATGCTGAAAGCAGCGCTGAAGTTAAAAGATGCGCTGGTGCTGCGCTGTAGCGGCATGACGTTGCAACACGGTGCCGATGAGAAAGGCGAATGGCTAAAAATCACCTATTACGATGAAGATGGCGCCGATGTCAGCGAGCGCTTCCGTCTGCAGACACCTGCCCAGCGAACCGCTTTCGAACAGCTGTTTATCCGCCCGCATACGCGCACGCCCGGCGTGCCACTGCGCTGGATTGTCGCCGCCGATATCGTGACGCAACAGGCGCTGTTGCGTCATCCCGATTTTGTGGTCGCCCGCATGAAAGGGCAGTACTGGCAGGTGCGGGAAAAGGTGTTTGATTATGAGGGTCGCTTCCGGCGGGCGCATGAATTGCGCGGGTAAACGTACTTTTGATTGATGTATCGAACGTTCGAGGATAGAATACCGCCCGCTTTTGCATCCGCAAAGCCGATCATCTGCCTGTTGCTGGGTCGCCTGTAACAGGATTTATTTAAGAGAGATTTAAATGTTTACTATTAACGCAGAAGTACGTAAAGAGCAGGGTAAGGGTGCGAGCCGCCGCCTGCGCGCAGCGAACAAGTTCCCGGCAATCATCTACGGTGGAACTGAAGCGCCGATCGCTATCGAACTGGATCACGACAAACTGTGGAACATGCAGGCGAAAGCTGAATTCTACAGCGACGTTCTGACCATTGCAGTTGATGGCAAAGAAGTAAAAGTAAAAGTTCAGGCTGTACAGCGTCACGCGTTCAAAGTACGCCTGACTCACATCGACTTCGTTCGCGCTTAATCGCCGACAAGTTGAAGAAAACCCCGCTCCGGCGGGGTTTTTTTATGCCTTATCAACGTCGATACGCGGCTCGCTGAGTCATATGGCGGCTCACGTCGTGCGTAAAAGAAAACCTGCCCAAATGAGCAGGTTTCAGAGGATTACTTCCCACCCGTGAATCGGCGTTGCAGTTGATCGCGCAGATTCGGCGGCGTGCCTTTGATGGTCAGCGTATCCGTAGCCGGATCCCAGAAAATACGTTCGCCCAGCAGCAAAGCATCAAAGTTGATCGTCAGACCACCGCCGCTGCCCGCAAATTTGGTCAGCTGTCGCAGGGTACTGCGATCCGCCGGGAAACTCTCTTCCAGCTCGTAGCCCTGGCCTGCGGTAAACTCTTCGAAGCTTACTTCGCTGACGCCCGCCAGCTCTTTAGAGAGCGATGCCAGTTCAATCTCTTCGCCCGCCTGCAACTGCTCATTGCAGTAGGTATAAACCTGCTGGCGCACGGTCTGGCGTTCTGATTTATCCAGTTCGGCCTGCGCGGTGAAGTCGTCTACCGCCTGCAACAGACCGCGGTTTTGCGCTTTCGCGTTCAACCCTTCGCTGGCACCGAGGAAATCCATAAAGAAGTCTGCGACTTTGCGCCCTACTCGCCCTTTCAGGAAGGTCAGATAGCGGGTTGATTCCGGATTAGTTTCCCACTCGGTTAAATCAATGCGCGCCACAATATCGGCATGATTAATATCGAGATAATGCGTCGAGCTGATGTCGAGATTTTCATTGACGCGCATGCTGCTTAAGTTGTTCAGCACCGCCACCAGCAGATACTCCACCGCCAGGTAGCGGTAGTGGCAAAACAGCACAATACCGCCATCAGCAAACGGATATTTCGCCAGTTCATCACGTAAGCGCCCGGTTGCCGCGCGGCTGAAAGCAAGGAACTCTTCCTCGCCCTGACGCTGAAGACGCAGCGCCTGCGCCAGTTCGCTCTCTTCGTTAAACAGACCGTAGGCTTTATTTTTGGCGCTGTATACCCGATGCAGTTCCGCCATCATCTCTTCGACAGGTGCGGTCGGTTCCAGCAAAGAATCGCGCAGCACCAGTTCAAGGGTTTGCTCATCGCGCTTGATAAGCTGGTGCAGGGCAATCTGGTTGATGTCCAGACTCATGATAAACTCTCCTTTTAGACGGCGGTATTCAACCACCACCAACGCAACTGTGCAACTGCTGATAAAAAAGCAGAAAAAAAGCGATTGCTACGGTAATATGTTGCCCTTTCATGAGTAAACAGATTCCGATTTATGCCACAAATCTCCCGCTACAGTGATGAACACGTTGAACAGCTGCTCAGTGAGCTGGCAAACGTGCTGGAAAAACACAAAGCCCCGACCGATCTCTCCCTGATGGTGCTGGGCAATATGGTGACGAACCTGATCAACACCAGCGTCGCCCCTGCACAACGTCAGGCGATCGCGAAATCGTTCGCTCAGGCTTTACAATCGTCAATTGGCGACGACAAAGCGCATTAAGGGAAATATCGACAGTCTATGGTGACCAATCGTCAGCGCTACCGTGAAAAAGTCTCCCAGATGGTAAGCTGGGGGCACTGGTTTGCGTTGTTCAACATTTTGTTGTCCATCGTTCTCGGTAGCCGTTATCTGTTTGTCGCCGACTGGCCGACTACCCTCTCCGGGCGTATCTATTCTTATCTCAGCGTGGTTGGGCATTTCAGCTTTCTGGTGTTCGCCACCTACTTGCTTGTGCTCTTCCCGCTGACGTTTATTGTAATGTCGCAGCGCCTGATGCGCGTGCTGTCCGCCATCCTTGCGACGGCGGGCATGACGCTGCTGCTGATCGACAGCGAAGTATTTACCCGTTTCCACCTGCATCTTAATCCTGTTGTCTGGGAACTGGTGATTAACCCGGACCAGAACGAAATGGCGCGGGACTGGCAGCTCATGTTTATCAGCGTGCCGGTGATCTTGCTAATTGAGATGTTATTCGCCACCTGGAGCTGGCAGAAGCTGCGCAGCCTGACGCGCCGTCGCCACTATGCCAAGCCGCTGGCCGCCTTTTTCTTCGTCGCCTTTATTGCCACGCATGTGATGTATATTTGGGCCGACGCCAATTTCTATCGCCCGATTACCATGCAGCGCGCTAACCTGCCGCTCTCTTATCCTATGACCGCGCGACGTTTTCTGGAAAAACACGGTTTGCTGGATGCGCAGGATTATCAGCGCCGACTGGTGGAACAAGGCAGCCCTGAAGCCGTCTCCGTACAATACCCCTTAAGCGATCTGCGCTACGCTGATATGGGTTCCGGTCAGAATGTACTGCTGATTACCGTTGATGGCCTCAACTATTCACGTTATGAAAAACAGATGCCGCAACTGGCCAGCTTTGCACAGCAGAACGTCAACTTTACGCAGCATATGAGTTCCGGCAACACTGCTGACAATGGCTATTTCGGCCTGTTCTACGGCATCTCGCCGGGTTACATGGACGGCGTGCTGTCGGCGCGTATTCCGGCGGCGCTGATCACTGCCTTTAACCAGCAGGGTTACCAGCTTGGCTTGTTCTCTTCGGACGGCTTCAGCAGCCCGCTCTACCGCCAGGCACTGCTCTCCGATTTCTCATTGCCAGCCGCGCAAACACAGAGTGACGAGAAAACCGCCTCGCAGTGGATCAACTGGCTGGAGCATTATGCGCAGGATGATAATCGCTGGTTCTCGTGGATTTCGCTGAACGGCACGGCGTCTCTGGACAGTTCGCAGCCAAACTTCGCGCGTAAATACAGCCGCGCGGCGGCAGATGTCGATGCGCAAATCGGGCGCGTGCTGGATGCGCTGCGCGCGACGGGCAAGCTGGACGATACGGTGGTGATTATTACCGCTGGCCATGGCGTTCCAGAAAGCAAAGCGGACGATAGTTTCGAATGGTCGCGCAGCCGGCTGCACGTTCCACTGGTCATCCACTGGCCGGGAACGCCGGCGCAGCGTATCAATACGCTGACGGATCATAAAGATGTGATGACCACGCTGATGCAGCGGCTGCTGCATGTCAGCACGCCAGCCAACGCCTGGTCACAGGGGCAGGATCTGTTTAACGTACCGCGCCGCCACAATTGGGTCACCGCGGCGGGCGGCGGCACGCTGGCGATAACCACGCCGGAGATGACGCTGGTGCTGAGTCCTAACGGCAATTACCATACCTGGAATGCGCAGGGTGAGAAGATCCGCGATCAAAAACCGCAGCTCAGTTTGTTGCTGCAAGTGTTAACGAATGAAAAACGTTTTATCGCTAACTGATTGATTAATTATGAATCACTCAGGTGCCCCTCTGCTTGCAATCAGCAACGAAAAGGGTACTATTAGCGCCACATGTCGGCACGTAGCGCAGCCTGGTAGCGCACTGTCATGGGGTGTCAGGGGTCGGAGGTTCAAATCCTCTCGTGCCGACCAAAATTCTCCAAAAAAAACCAACCCATGCGGTTGGTTTTTTTTATGCCTGTAATTTACTGAAGGTAATACGCGGCGTCAGACAAACACGCTTACCTGGCATCGACCACGGTACAGTTGATCACGCTACCGCCCGGATAACTCAGTTTAAACCGCTGTCCGTTAGCCGGAATGGCTTTATCAGACAAAGAGAGTGAATAGCCATCCGCTAACATTTTTGTCGATTCATCCACTTCATATGTGTTGGTATTCACCGTCCATGCAGGGCTAAATTTGTTACCTCGGGCATTAATGCAATCTGCTTTTAAGGTGTAGACCCCATTTCGCGAAGTGGCAGACTTTGGCAGCAATTCCGCTTTACGCTTATTGCCGGGCTTTACAGATGCCGTCTGTAACTGGTTTTGCAGGGCTCCGATCTGCTTATCTTTCGTGTTCATCTGCGATCGCAGTGAGTCCACATAATCAGAGGACGAATGATTAGCCACAGCACCACCCGTAACATAACCGCCAACGCCCAGGACAATACTGAATACGAACAGCTTTTTAATCCAGCCGCGCAGAATACCCAACTTTTCATCTTGTTCCTGTGAAGTACGGTGCCACTTGATTGCCAGTTCTTTTGCTTCGCGCAAATCGGCAGGGTTACCTCTGGCGGCAGCTAAAGCATTTTCAAGATGTAAAACCCTGCGCCGCTCATCATCAAATGAACGTTGCAGCGCCGCATATTCCGCTCTGAGCGCTGCCAACTCGGCACCGTGCTGTGCCTCCTCCTTACGGACCAGAAACGCTTTGGGATTGAGCCCTTCTTTTTGCATCGCAGCGGCGGCCGTTCTAAGCGCCTGCGCAGCCTCATACGCGCTGGAATTATTCAGTGCGCTACCGATCATCTTTTTTATTTTTTCCGTCATCCTGTTTCCCTGTTACAGGCCGCACATTACCGTAACTCATTGTATCTAAAAGTGCAGGCTTGCCAAATATCGGATATCCATCAACTAACAGGTAAAAAAAAACCGCAACGCATCCGTTACGGTTTTATTTTTTCGGAAAGGCAATTACAACGCGATATCCGCAACCGTTTCGCCATCGTTGTGCGGCTGGGTCGTTGGCTTCTGCACCGGTGGTGTGGCATCTGCTACCAGAGACTCGTCGCATTTCAACCCAAGGATCTCGCTGGTGTAGCGCAGCTCTGCATCGGCAGCTTCAATATTGCCGTTAAGTTGCGTACCAAAAGAGGGGATGATCTCTTTCAGCTTCGCTTGCCAGGCTGCGGAAGCAAAGCGTTCAGTAAACACTTTCTCCATCAGCTCAAGCATAATCGGCGCCGCGGTAGATGCCCCCGGCGAGGCGCCCAGAAGCGCAGCAATAGTACCTTCTTTATCGCTCACCACTTCGGTGCCGAGGCGCAGTACGCCGCCCTTCCCGGCTTCACGTTTGATGATCTGTACACGCTGACCCGCCTGCCACAGACGCCAGTCCTCTTTCATCGCCAGCGGGTAGTATTCCCGCAGTGCGTCGAAGCGGTCATCTTCGTTTTGCAGTACCTGGCTGACCAGATATTTTACCAGGCTGAAGTTGGTCATTCCCACCGTCAGCATCGGTAAGATATTGGATGAGTTGGTCGAACGCAGCAGATCCCACAGCGAACCGTTTTTCAGGAAACGTGTTGAGAAGGTCGCGAACGGTCCGAACAACAGCACACGTTTACCATCAATAATGCGGGTATCAATATGCGGAACCGACATCGGCGGTGCGCCAACGGTCGCCTGACCATAGACTTTTGCCAGATGGTGGTTGACCACATCCGGGTTCTCCGCCACCAGGAACTGGCCGCCAACCGGGAAACCGGCATAGTCTGCCGCTTCCGGAATACCGGATTCCTGCAACAATTTCAGCGCCGCGCCGCCCGCGCCAATAAAGATAAACTTCGCTTTTACCACGCGCTCGCCGCCACCTTTCAGGTTGCTGAGCGTCACGCTCCAGCTGTTATCGGCATTGCGTTTGAGGCTGCGAACTTCCGTGCTCAGTTGCAAAGAGAAGTTCTCTTTTTTCTGCAATGAGCCAATCATCTGGCGCGTCAGTTCACCGAAGTTAACGTCGGTACCAATCTCGGTGCGGGTAGCGGCGATTTTTTGCTTCGCATCACGCCCTTCCATCACCAGCGGCGCCCACTGTTTGATCTGCTCGGGATCTTCGGAATAGCGCATACCGCGGAACAGCGAACACTGCTGCAACGCTTTGTAACGGGCACGCAGGAAGTTCACATTGTCATCGCCCCAGACAAGGCTCATATGCGGTACGGTGTTAATAAATGAGCGCGGTTCGCGCAGCACACCGGTTTTGACCTGATGCGCCCAGAACTGGCGAGAAATACGGAACGCTTCGTTGATTTCAATCGCTTTTTTAATGCTGACCGTGCCGTCAGCCGCGCGCGGGGTGTAGTTCAGCTCCATTAAAGCAGCATGGCCCGTACCGGCGTTGTTCCAGCCGTTCGAGCTCTCCTCTGCCAGGGCATCCAGCCGTTCCACCATCGTAATCGACCAGTCGGGTTCGAGATCTTGAAGCCAGGTACCCAATGTGGCACTCATGATCCCACCACCGATTAAAAGCACATCTGTTTCCTGCTCTTTCGATGCGGACGCTTTCGCTGCCTTTGAGACAGCATTTAGCCCGACAGCCATCGAAAACAGCCTGGCAGTCATTCTTTTCATGGTATTAATGCCTTACTTTTAGTGCTGTTTTATTCGCATTTATTGAGGGTAAAGTAGTTAACCCTCCTAACGTAGCACTTAAGAAGTGAGATTTAAATAATGTTTAAACATTAAATATTCATTGTATAAATGTTACTAATAAGTTGATTTTCCAGATTAGATTTAACACTTATTGTTGACCCGCCGCGGTTAAAATCTGCTATTATTTTGCGCTTTGCCAAACGCACCGATGCCGTTTGCGCGCCTGTTGTTGAACGCCACACCGACCTGCGAACCTTATGACTGAAAAATTACACTCCCCGGCAAACCGTAGCGTTGATGTCCTGCGTTCCCCGTCATTATTGACCCGTGAATGTCTGGCTGGCGTGATCACTGCGCTGGCGCTGATCCCGGAAGTGATCTCTTTCTCGGTGATTGCCGGTGTCGACCCGAAAGTGAGCCTGATTGCCTCGGTCGTACTGTGCCTCAGCATGTCTTTTTTGGGCGGACGCCCGGCGATGGTGACGGCGGCAGCGGGGTCAGTCGCTCTGGTTATCGGTCCCATGGTTAACCAACACGGTATGGAATACATCCTCCCGGCGGTTTTACTGGCGGGGGTGATTCAAATTCTCTTCGGTCTGAGCGGTATGGCGCGACTGATGCGCTTTATTCCTCATGCGGTGATGACCGGTTTCGTCAACGCACTTGGCATTCTGATCTTCTTTGCACAAATCCCCCATTTCTGGAGCAAAGACCCGCTGATTCTGGGGCTTTTCGTACTGACGCTGCTGATTGTACTGTGGCTGCCGCGCTGGGTAAAAAGCATCCCTGCGCCGCTGGTTGCCATTGTGTTACTCACCGCGTTTACTCTCTTCAGCAGGCAGATTCTGCCGACCGTGGGCGATGAAGGCCCAATGCAGGGCGGATTACCGGGGATAAGCTCATTTCTGGTTCCGCTCAACTGGCAGACATTGAATATCGTCTGGCCCTGCGCGCTGAGTATCGCCTTTGTTGGTTTGATGGAATCCCTGCTGACCGCCAAACTGGTGGACGATTTAACCCATACGCCTTCGCACAAAGGCCGCGAGAGCGCCGGGCTTGGCATCGCCAATATTCTGGCGGGGTTCTATGGTGGAATCGCTGGCTGTGCGATGATCGGTCAGACCATTGTGAATGTGGAGATGGGTAAAGGTCGCACGCGCGTCTCAACGCTGGCCGCCGCGCTGGTGCTGTTGCTGCTGGTGACAGCACTCAGTAGCGTGATGGCGAAAATTCCGATGGTTGTGCTGGCGGGTATTATGGCCATCGTTGCCTTTAAAACCTTTAACTGGGGCAGCCTGCAACCGGCAACGCTCAGGCAGGCGCCGGTCATGGAAACGGTGGTGATGCTGGTCACGGTGGTCGCTACCGTCAGTACCGGTAACCTGGCGATTGGTGTGCTGGGCGGGCTGGTCACGCTGGCGCTCACGCCGCCAAGGTGGCGTAAGTCAGCAAACGTTACAGCAAAAACAGCGTCGCCAGCCCAAGAAAAATAAAGAAGCCACCGGTATCCGTGATCGCGGTGATCATCACGCTGGAGCCAACCGCCGGGTCGCGCCCCAGCCGGGTCATGATCATCGGGATCAACACTCCCATCAACGCCGCCATCAATAAGTTCAGCACCATCGCCAGCGTCATGACGCCGCCCAGCGCCGCATCGTCGTACAGCCACCATGTGATGCAGCCCATAATGCCGCCCCACACCAGACCGTTAATCAACGCGACGCCAAGTTCACGCATAATCAGGAAAGCAAAGTTGCCCGGCTGAATGTTTTGTAACGCCAGGGCGCGCACAATCATGGTAATAGTTTGGTTGCCGGTGTTGCCGCCAATCCCGGCGACAATCGGCATCAGCGACGCCAGCGCCACCAGTTGCGAAATGGTGTGTTCAAAACCGTCGATCACGCGCGAGGCGATAAATGCCGTACACAAGTTGATAGCCAGCCACGCCCAGCGGGTTTTCACCGCTTTGCTTACCGGGGCAAACACGTCTTCTTCGGCGCTCAGACCGCCCATCTGACGCAAATCGTTATCAGTCTCTTCATAGACCACATTGACGATCTCATCGATGGTCAGACGGCCCATCAACATTCCGTTATCATCGACCACTGCCGCGCTAAGCAGGTTGTCACGCTCGAAAGTACGCGCCACTTTTTCCGCGTCCTCTTCCGGAGAAAAGGCCACCGGATCCGCATCCATCACTTCGCTGACCCGCCTCCCGGCGGCATTGAGCAAAATGGTTTGCAACGCCAGTTCCCCCATCAACCGGTTATCACGGCCGATAACAAACAGTTTGTCGGTGTTGTCCGGCATTTTGCCGAGTCGTCGCAGATAGCGCTGAACCGCCGCCAGCGTTACTTCAGAGCGCACGGTGATCACCTCGAACTCCATGATCGCGCCGACACAGTTTTTGCCGTAGCGCATCACTTCCCGCATGCGGTTACGCTCTGCGCGCGGTAATGTCGCCATTAAGCGGCCGGTCAGGTTACGCGGCAGATGCTGCACCAGCCAGATTTGGTCGTCGATATCCAGCGTTTGCAGTGCATCGAGCAGCGCGCGGTCGCTCATCTCATCAATCAGGTCATCCCAGACATTTTCCGACGCTTCAAGCAGAACTTTGCCGCGTTTATCATCGCTCACCAGCCGCCATAATGCGTGGCGTTCATCTACCGGCAAGGCCTCCAGCGTATCGGCGAGATCCGGTGGCGGCAAGTGGGAGACCAGCGCGTTAACCTCTGCCAGATCCCGCTCCAGCGCAGCGCTATCCACCTGCTCGGCGAGGGTGAGTTGTCCGAGCAGTGAGGCGGTAAGCGGTTTATGGGTGATCAGTAACCAAATCAGGCGCGCACGCTCCTCGTCGCGCAGTTTGACGCTGTTTTTTTTGCTCAATGACATTAGCCGTTCCCTGAATGCAAAGCGCCCTGAAGCCGGGGCCGAATAGACTTAAGCATAGCGGCAGCTTTTGTAAAAAATAATAAACAGCGGGGGCGTTTGGTGAAAAAAGGAGCGAATGCCCCCTTCGCTCGAAGAGGGCGCATTGCTCAGGCAGTGCGGGAGACGGCGTCGCGGGAAGCTTGCGCGCGCTCTTCACCGACCAACTCAGTCAACTGACCATTGCGCATCTCCAGCAGGCGGTCGGCGTGGGTAAAATAGTGATCATCGTGGCTGATGGCAAAAATGGTTTTCCCCATCTGTTGCATCAGCGGCAGCAACACCTGGTAGAAATCGCGGCGGAAATGGGGATCCTGATCGGCCGCCCATTCGTCAAGCAACAAAATATCGCGCTCTTCCGCCAGCGCCAGCAGCAGCGCCACGCGCTTTTTCTGCCCTTTCGAGAGCTTCAGATTGAGGATCTTGCCGTTGTTCAGTTCCAGTTTATGCGCCATCTTCAACTGATCCAGCCACTTATCGACCAGCGCCGGATCCGCCGGTTTACCTTCCGGCCCGAGCAGATCGTCAAACAACCAGACATCGGTAAACACCGCCGAGAACAGTTTGCGATAATCTTCCGGGCGATCCTGCGCCATCGGTTTACCATCCAGCAGGATCTCGCCGGAAACTGGCTGATACAGCCCGGTCAGCAGCATCGCCAGCGTTGATTTACCGCTGCCGTTGCCCCCAATCAGAAACACCAGTTCGCCCCGGTTCAGCGTCATGTTGATCGGGCCGACAGAGAAATCATTCTCCTGATATTTAAAGGTCACGTTGCGCAGCTCCAGCGTTTTCCAGCCGGGAAAAGCCTGCGGACGCGGAAATGCTGGCTGATACGGCGCCAGAGCAAAATGCTTCAGTTTTTTGAAAGCAACCTGGGCGCTCAACAGCGTCGGCAATGCGCCGACCGCCGACAGCAACGGCGTACGTAAAAATAGCAGCGTCAGCGAATAGGTTGCCGCAACGTTGGTATCCGCCCAGCCCAGACTATTTGCCATCCAGAACACGAGGCCAATCGCGCCGAGCATCATAATGTTCGACCAGTTGACGGCGCTGAGATGGAAAGTGTCGGCACGAATAATATGGTGGCGGTACTCGCGCGCATCCGGCAGGTACATCTTCTCGAAAATATGTTCGGCGCGTTCCCGATTCAGATTCAGCTCTTTGCGCCCTTCCAGCACCGTCTGGAAATCGTTATAGAGCTTGTCTTCCGTCTCGCGCAGCGTCGCCATATGTTTATACACGCGGGAAACCAGAATAAAGCCGCCCCAGATGGTCAGCGCCATCCACAGTGCAGTGATCACCAGCATTTTGCCGGATAGCATCGCCAGATAAATGCACGAACCTACAGTCAGGATAATGCCCTGCACCAGTTCCGGCAGGCGCACAAAAGCGATGGTGATGTTGCGCACATCGCTGGTCAACCCGGCCAGTAGCGACGCGCTGCCCAGTTGTTCAATGCGCTCCACCGGCGTATCGAGGATCCGTTTGATAAATTCACTACGCAGACGGTAAATGAAATGGTGGCCGAGCGTGGTCAGCGCCAGTTGCGAGCCGAGTGTCACCGCCATTAACAGCAGCAGCAAGCCGAGAAATTCCGGTAGCACGGCCAATGATATATCGACGGTTTCGATCAGACGCTGGTTAATAAAAGCGATCAGCCCGATACCCAATGCAGCGCTGGCAAGGGTAAGCGCCAGTACCGCCACGAATGGCCAGCGATACTGCCGCCAGACAAGAAGAAGGAGTTCCATAACAACGGCCCGGTCAACAAAAACAGCCAGCAGTTTAAACGGACACTGTTTTACATCAAGAATAATTCTTATTTTTATTCGCTGTTGCCAGCCTGGCGGAACGTCAGGTTGTAACGACACTCGCCAGTCACCGGGTGATAACCCGCTTTCAGCGGCGCGATGCCATGATAAAAGAGCCGCGATTCACCGCCCCACACCACAATATCGCCATGTTCCAGCATCAATCGTTGCAGCGGATCGTTACGCTTCAGCCCACCAAACTGGAAAATAGCCGGTAAGCCCAGCGAGACAGAGACAATCGGCGCGCGCAAATCAGGTTCGTCCTTATCCTGATGCAGCGATAACTTCGCACCAGGCGCGTAACGGTTGATCAGGCAGGCATCCGGGCGAAACTCAGGGTAACCCGCCGCAATGCTGGCTTTATGACATAGCGCCGTGAACGCAGCCGGCATTTCCGGCCACGGCTGCGCCGTTTGCGGATCGACAGGCGCGTAGAGATAACCGTGCTGATTAGTCGTCCAGCCAAGCCTGCCGCAATTGGTCATCGCCACGGACATGGTATACCCACCCGGCGTGACCATATGGCGCAGCGGCGACTGGCCAACCACCTGCGCAATGCCGCGCATCAGCGCTTCCACATGTGGCAGCGCGAAACGGCGCAGCACCACCGCGCCGGGCGCCAGCGGCTCCTGCCAGGGTTCTTCATCGGCAAACAAATCGAGCATTAACTCTCCTCTTTTTTCGCTTCCCGTTGCAGTAGTTGCGCTTTGCGTGCGATTCCCCAGCGATAACCGGAGAGCGCGCCATCGCCACGTACCACGCGATGACAAGGGATAACAATCGCCAGCTTATTCGCTGCGCAGGCGCTGGCCACCGCCCTCACCGCACCGGGTTTGCCTATTTGCTGCGCAAGGCGCTGATAGCTGATCGTTGTGCCAGCAGGGAGTTCGCGCAGCGCCTGCCATACCTGGAGCTGGAAAGCCGTGCCGCGCAAATCCAGCGGCAATGTAAATGGCGCATCCGCACGATCAAGACGGCGGATCACCTGCGCGACGCGTTCAAGCATCGCCTCATCGCCCTGCACGTTTCGGGCATGAGGAAAAATCGTATGCAGTTCTGCCAACAGTTGTTCATCACTGTCGGCCAGTAAAATGGCACAGATGCCCCGTTCACTTTCCGCCACCAGACAGCGCCCCAGCGCACAGTCACTCAGGGCGTAACGAATATCAGCATCGTCACCGCCACGGCGAAACTGACGCGCCGTCATTCCCAGCGCGGCATCCGCCTGGCGATAGTAGCTGCTACTGTCGGGGAACCCCGCCGCCAGCACGGCATCGGTCACCGTGTCGCTCTCTGCCAGCGTGTTGCGCAGACGCCGGGCGCGGAAGGCTTGCTGCCAGGCTTTCGGTGTCATCCCGGTCACCGATTTAAACAGGCGATGAAAATGGTACGGACTGATGCCCACCTCAGTTGCCAGTTGATCGAGGGTGACAGGCGTATCCTGCTCCAGCAATCGACAAGCGGTGGCCACTTTATCCAGCCGCTGCTGTTGCGGATGCGCTTTATCGGGCTGGCAACGTTTGCATGGGCGAAAACCCGCGGCAACAGCGCTATCGGCATCCGGGAAGAAACGCACATTCTGGCGCAGGGCGTGGCGCGCGCGACAAGACGGGCGGCAGAAGATACCGGTGGTCAGCACCGCAAAAACAAACTGACCATCCGCCTGTGGGTTGCGCGCCAGCACCGCCTGCCAGCGCTGTTCATCAAGTAAAGTCGTCTCGTTCATGTCAGGCTCCTTATTTAAGCTTAGCCCCACTGTGCACGCTCGCGAAGAACCCGACACCCGCAATCTTGCGTTTTAATTTTTTTCGCTGACCAGGAAGGAAGAAAATTGCGGCGACATCCAGGTGCTAAAACCGTCACCCTCTTTCATGATCATAAATACCGCCAACCCTTCTCGCGTCACCACTTTTTTGGCTTTATCGGTACCCAGTACCATTAAGCCGGTGTCCCACGCATCCGCTTCCAGCGCCGTAGGTGCAATCACAGTGACCGAAACCAGGCGGTGATCGATGGGACGCCCGGTGCGCGGATCGATAATATGCGAAATACGTTTGCCATCCAGCTCGTAATAGTTGCGATAACTTCCGGAGGTGCTGATCCCATGACCGTTAATATCGACCACGGCTTGCGCGACATTTTCACGATCGGTCGGTTTCTGAATCGCTACCTGCCACGGCTGGCCCTGCGCATTCATGCCCCGGCTGGCAAGCGCGCCGCCGACGGAAACCAGATAGCGGGCAATCCCTTCATGCTCCATAAGCCGCGCCAGATGATCCGCCGCATAGCCTTCACCGACTGTCGATAAATCGACGAACAGATCCGGCAGATCTTTTTGCAGGAATTGTTCCCCCGCGCGGTTAATCACCGTCAGATGCTGCAAGCCGGTACGGGCTTTTGCCGCATCGATTTGCGCCTGCGTTGGGCTGACTATCGGTTGTTTATCCGGACCAAATCCCCACAGATTCACCAGCGGCCCAACGGTAATATCCATTGCACCGTCCGTTTTTTCCCCGACCCGCAAAGCGATGGTCACGATATCCGCCATTGCGGCGCTGACCGGCCAGGGCGCGGTACTGGTCGCGTGATTAAAGCGCATTAGCGCAGAATCGCTCTTCCACGTTGACATTAAACGATCGTCAGCATCCAGCTGAGCCTGAATTTTTTGCTGTAGCGCCTGAGCGCGCTGCGCATCAATATCCACCAGACTAACGCGCCAGAAAGTCCCCATCGTTTTGCCTTCCAGCACGGTTGGTTGCGCCTGTTCGCTGCGATCGCAGCCAGCCAATAACAGCAGCGAGGCGGCCACGAAGCTGCGGAAAATAGTCATTGTCATTGCTTGTTATCTCCTTGCTGGCGGCAAGCGTACATCAAAAACCGGACAATAAAAAAGGCGCCTTGCGGCGCCTTAGCAATCGTTGTGGCGAACTTAGAACTGGTAAACCAGGCCCAGTGCAACGATGTTGTCGGTAGAGATACCGGCAGAACGGGTAAAGTCGTTGTCGTCCAGCAGGTTGATTTTGTAATCAACATAGGTGGACATGTTTTTGTTGAAGTAGTAGGTCGCGCCAACATCGATGTATTTCAGGATATCCTGATCGCCGTAGTTAACGGTACCGGTGTTGTTGGTGATGTCCTTACCTTTAGATTGCAGGTAAGCGATGGACGGACGCAGACCGAAGTCGAACTGGTACTGAGCAACCACTTCGAAGTTCTGTGCTTTGTTAGCAAAACCGTAGATATCGCTGGTGCTCTGAGAGTTACCGAAACGAGTTGCGTTATAGGTCTGAGAGTACTGTGCCGCCAGGTAAATATTGTTGGCATCGTATTTCAGACCGCCGCTGTACACTTCAGCGCGGTCGCCTTCACCGAACAAAGCAGCATTGGTAGTCACGTTCTGGTCAGCAGTACGACGAGAAGAAGACATTGCACCACCGACGCTGAAGCCTGCGCCCAGATCGTAGGTCAGAGATGCACCGTAGCCATCGCCATTCTGTTTCAGCGTGCTACGACCTGTGTCGTTTTCACCACTGACGCTGCCGTTTTTACCCTGATACTGCAGAGCAAAGTTCAGGCCATCAACCAGACCGAAGAAGTCGGTGTTACGGTAGGTGGCAAGGCCGTTTGCACGTTGTTGCATGAAGTTATCTGAACCGTAAGTGTCGCCGCCGAATTCCGGCAGAACGTCGGTCCAGGACGTTACATCGTAAATTACGCCGTAGTTACGACCGTAGTCGAAAGAGCCTGCATCAGTCACGCGGATACCGGCGAAAGCCACACGAGTCCATGCCTGATCGCTTGCAGATTCAGTGTCGTTAGCCTGAACGTTATATTCCCACTGGCCGTAGCCAGTAACCTGATCGTTTACCTGAGTTTCGCCTTTGAAGCCGAAACGCACGTATGTCTGATCGCCATCAGAACCTTTGTCGTCAGAGAAATAGTGCAGACCATCTACTTTGCCGTACAGATCTAATTTGTTGCCATCTTTGTTATAAACTTCAGCCGCATTTGCTGCGCCTGCTACCAGCAGAGCTGGTACCAGAAGGGACAGTACTTTAACTTTCATTTTATTAACCCTCTGTTATATGCATTTTTATTTGCCACTGCTTGCTGACTAACCCTCTAATCAGCTGGCAAATTCATTGTGCTTAAAATAGGAAAATAATCCATCGGGAATATGATACGAAAACTTTGAAGATGTTTCATATTTAATGATAGATGTTTCAATTTGTAAAATCCAGGGAACTTTTTATAGCACGAATAGCTAATTGATATCGCACAAATAATCAAATAAAATTAAAAACACCATAAAAAACAATCACATAAATAAAAATAAATGATAGCACTGAATGCAAAAACGAAATCTCTAATCGTCACTAAAATACAACACGCTATCATCATTAACTTTATTTATTATCGTCATTCGAATCTGAATGTCTGTTTACCCCTCTTATGACCGAATGCCCTGCATTCGGTTTTTTTTACCTTTCTTTACTTAACTTGAATAATAATCTACATATAATAACTATTTGTAACGACTATTAATTAATCAACAAACGTGCCAGATTTATCTTATTGACTTAGGAATTTAATTAATTTCTTGTTATTTATTGCGTTCTTCTTATTCAGCACTGAGAAATATTTGTACAATCTCCACGTTTTGTACATTTTTGCCGCTTCGTTTAAATGAGAGACAAAAAGCCACATTCTGCGGATAATGGCTGAAAAGAGAGTCTGGAAATTCACTCATTAACCGATATACTGCCTGCTGTACACTGCTCTGCAACACATCTATTTGTAGTCCGCGCACGACAGGCGGTAGTTACGGCATGGCAGCAACATTGTTTCAGCGGATGCTGAGCGTCACCTGCAGTGTTGTCATAACGGGTTACACACAAGAATGAGTCAATCTGACACAATGATTCCTGGCAAATTTTCCCTGATACCGGGCAACATTACCCGTTTCTTCCTCTTATTGATTATTGTCCTGCTGGTAACGATGGGGGTGATGATCCAGAGCGCGGTCAACGCCTGGCTGAAAGATAAAAGCTATCAAATCGTCGATGTTACGCATGCCATCCATAAGCGTATCGACACCTGGCGGTATGCTACCTGGCAGATCTACGACAATATCGCTGCGGCTCCGGCGACCACACCGAGCGAAGGTTTACAGGAAACGCGTCTGAAACAGGATGTCTATTACCTCGAAAAACCGCGCCGCAAGACAGAAGCGCTGATTTTTGGTTCGCACGACAGCTCCACGCTGGAGATGACACAGCGCATCTCAACGTATCTCGATACACTGTGGGGCGCAGAAACCGTTCCATGGTCGATGTACTATCTGAACGGCCAGGATAACAGCATGATCCTGGTTTCAACGTTGCCTCTAAAAGATCTGACCTCGGGTTTTAAAGATTCCACCATCAGCAATATCGTCGATTCCCGACGCGCAGAAATGTTGCAGCAGGCTAACGCCCTCGATGAGCGCGAAAGTTTTTCCTCCCTGCGCCGTCTGGCCTGGCAAAATGGCCACTATTTTACGCTGCGCACCACCTTTAACCAGCCGGGTCACCTGGCGACGGTGGTTGCGTTTGACTTGCCGATTAACGATCTGATCCCGCCGGGCATGTCACTGGACAGCTTCCGCCTCGACCCTGATAGCACGCAAAATACCACACGCGGGCAGGATAAAGAGACCACAGATAATGTGACCGTCAACTTTAATAGCTCGCGTATTGAGATTGCTTCTGCATTGAACGGCACCGGGCTGCGTCTGGTGTGGCAGGTTCCTTTCGGTACGCTGCTGCTCGACACCCTGCAAAACATTCTTTTACCGCTGTTGCTGAATATTGGGCTGCTGGCGCTGGCGCTATTTGGCTACACCACCTTCCGTCAGCAACCGGGCCGTAAGACGGATAGCCTGGCGGCGCCGGGAGCAAACAACGAGCTGCGCGTGCTACGAGCTTTCAACGAAGAGATTGTCTCATTACTGCCGCTTGGCTTGCTGGTACACGATCAGGAAGCTAACCGCACTGTGTTGAGCAACAAAATAGCCGACCATCTGCTGCCGCACCTGAATCTGCAAAATATCACCGCCATGGCGGATCAACACCAGGGCGTCATCCAGGCCACCATAAATAATGAGCTGTATGAAATCCGCCAGTTCCGCAGCCAGGTGGCTTCACGTACGCAGATCTTTATTATTCGCGACCAGGACCGCGAAGTGCTGGTCAACAAGAAGCTAAAGCAAGCGCAGCGTCTGTATGAGAAGAACCAGCAGGGTCGCGCCGCCTTTATGAATAATCTGGCTGACTCGCTGAAACAGCCGGTAAAGGCTCTCGCTGCTGAAGCGGCCGCCCTTGAAAACAAAGAGGGCAATCACGTCGCCGATCACGCCGACAGGCTGGTACAACTGGTGGATGAAATTCAGCTGGCCAATATGCTGGAAAGCGATAGCTGGAAAGGTTCGCCTTCCGTGTTCTCGATTCAGGATCTGATTGATGAAGTGGTGCCGGAAGTTCTGCCAGTGATCAAGCGTAAGGGCCTGCAATTGTTGATCAACAACCCGCTGCCGGCTAACGAGGAGCGCCACGGCGATCGCGATGCGTTACGCCGAATCCTACTGCTTTTGATCCAGTACGCGGTGACGACCACGCAAATGGGTAAAATCACCCTTGAAGTGAATATGGATGAATCGGCAGAAGATCGCCTGACCTTCCGTATTCTTGACACTGGCACAGGCGTAAATACCAGTGAAATTGACAATCTGCACTTCCCGTTCCTTAACGATACACAGAGCGATCAGTACGGAAAAGCAAACGCCCTCACCTTCTGGCTGTGCGATCAGTTAGCCAGAAAGCTCGGTGGGCATTTGAATATTAAGGCCAGGGAAGATCTGGGCACCCGCTACTCTTTGCATGTTAGAATGGCGGCCCGCTCACCGCAGGTTGAAAGCGAAGAGAAATTGCTCGATGATGTTGTCGCGATGATTGACATCACCTCGAATGAAATCCGCAATATCGTAGTTCGCCAGTTGGAAAATTGGGGTGCAAGCTGTATTTCCCCGGATGAACGTCTTTCAAGTCAAGAATATGATCTCTTTTTGACAGATAATCCGTCTAATCTTACAGCCTCAGGCTTGCTTTTAAGCGATGATGAGGCCGGTGTGCGGAAAATTGGCCCAGGCCAATTGCGCGTTAACTTTAATATGAGCAATGCAATGCAGGGAGCAATATTGCAGCTTATAGAAGAGCAACTGGCGCAGGAAGATGTACCGGAATCGCCATTGGGAGGCGATGAAAACGCGGAACTCCATGCCAGCGGCTATTATGCACTGTTTGTTGACACAGTACCCGATGATGTTAAGAGGTTGTATACTGAATCAGCGTTACGCGATTTCGCTGCGCTGGCGCAGACAGCACACCGCCTGAAAGGTGTGTTTGCTATGCTAAATCTGGTACCTGGTAAGCAGTTGTGCGAAACGCTGGAGCAATTAATTCGTGAGAGCGATGCTCCAGGCATAGAAAATTACATCAGCGACATTGACGCTTACGTCAAGAGCTTGCTGTAGCAAGGTAGCCTAATACATGAACAATATGAACGTAATTATTGCCGATGACCATCCGATTGTACTGTTCGGTATTCGCAAGTCACTGGAACAAATCGAATGGGTTAACGTAGTCGGTGAATTTGAAGACTCTACAGCGCTCATTAATAATCTGCCGAAACTCGAGGCAAATGTTCTGATCACCGACCTGTCAATGCCGGGCGATAAATACGGCGATGGTATTACGCTGATCAAATACATTAAACGCCATTTCCCTGCGCTGTCGATTATTGTTCTTACCATGAACAATAACCCGGCAATTCTGAGTGCGGTGCTGGATCTGGATATCGAAGGTATCGTACTGAAACAAGGCGCGCCGACCGACCTACCGAAGGCACTGGCCGCGCTGCAGAAAGGTAAGAAATTTACCCCTGAAAGCGTTTCTCGCCTGCTGGAAAAAATCAGCGCTGGCGGCTATGGCGACAAACGCCTGTCACCGAAAGAGAGCGAAGTACTGCGTCTGTTTGCAGAAGGTTTCCTGGTAACGGAAATCGCTAAAAAGCTGAATCGCAGTATCAAGACCATCAGTAGCCAGAAGAAATCTGCGATGATGAAACTGGGCGTCGATAACGACATTGCCCTGCTGAACTACCTCTCCTCGGTCACGCTGACCCAGACAGAAAAAGAGTAATCCCACACAACCCCGGCTTTCGCCGGGGTTCCTTTTTATCCCCTGCTGTTTCTGACCCGCGCGACATAAGCGGCCAGTGTTTGCTTCAGCACATCCAGCGTCACCGGTTTCGACAGGCAGCTATCCATACCGGATTCAAGGCAGCGCTGTTTCTCTTCCGCCAGCGCGTTAGCCGTTACGCCAATCACCGGCAACGTCAGGCCCAACTGGCGAATCCGCTGCGTCAGACGATAACCGTCCATATTCGGCATGTTGACGTCGCTGAGCACAATATCAATGTGGTTCTTGCTTAGCACGTTCAATGCATCCACCCCATCGTTGGCTGTTTTGCATTGATAGCCCAGCGATCCCAGCTGATCGGCAAGTAATCGCCGGTTAATCGGATGATCGTCAACCACCAGGATCATCATATCGTCGTTGCGCGATACCTCATTGTCCTCTATGGCCTGCGTCGCGCTCGCCTGCGGTTCCACCACCTGTACGCGGTAAATGCGTCCCAGCAACGCCAGCAAATCGTGCGGCGCGGCGACGCTGTGTAACCATTCGCCCGGCGCACGTTCAACTGGAATACCGATATGGCGACGGCAGAAAACAATCACCGCCCGCGCGCCCGAAGGATGTTCCAGATCATCATCGGTAATCAACGTATCCTGAAGGCCGAGTTCTCGCCCGTCGTACTGCTTCGTATGGATGCCATTCCAGTTCAGCAAGCTCTGCAAATAGGCCGATAGTGAGGCGTTACGCACCGCCAACCAGCAGCAGGTCTCCGCCAGCCCATCGACATCAGCGCGCTCCGGCGCGACCGCATTGTAAAGCGGAATACGAATAGTGAACTGGCTGCCCATACCCGGTTCGGTATCCACCGCGATATCGCCGTCCATCATGCTAATCAGCTTCTCGCAAATCGCCAGCCCCAGGCCTGTGCCCTGGAAATTACGCTGCACACCGGTTCCGACCTGGAAGAAAGGATCAAACAACCGCACCACTTCTTTACCGGGGATCCCCACACCGGTATCGCGCACGCGTATGCTAAGATAATCCGCATCACGCTGTACATGCAGCACAATGCAACCGATGTCGGTGAACTTAATCGCATTGCTCAGCAGGTTTGAGATCACCTGTTGCAAACGCATTGGATCGCCGTTGAGAACCACGGGCACATCAGGCTCGATAAAACAGTAGAGCCCCAGTTGTTTACGCACCACCAGCGGCAGATAGTTGGCGGTAATATGGCTCATCACCTCGCGCGGGGAAAACTCCCGCGGCTCGATTTTTAACTGCTCAGACTCAATTTTCGAGAAGTCGAGAATATCGCTGATAATTTTCAGCAGCAGGCTGGAAGAGTTATTCATCGCCGTCACCAGGCGGTCAACGCCCTTCGGCAGCTCTTTGGTCTGCAGCAGATCGAGGTTACCGATAATGCCATACAGCGGCGTGCGCAGTTCATGGCTGACGGTCGCCAGGAACATCGATTTCGACTGGCTGGCCTGTTCTGCCGCCTGCGCCATTTCCTGTAACGACTCTTCCATTTTGACGCGCGCGGAGACATCCACCAGCACACAAATCGCCACGTTTTCATTGCGATAGCGCGAATGAACAAAGCTGATTTGCAGATTAGTGTTGTTGCTGGTCAACACATCAACAAAATTGACCTGCTGGCCGCAGATGATCTGCGTCAGCCGCTGCCGATCTTCATGCGTAAGCATGTTCAGGTAATTATGCGCCAGTTCGTTACTGAGAATATTCGTCCCGTCCTGGGTGCGCAGAATACAGATCCCCACCGGCGCAGAAGCGACGATTTTACGGTTGAACTGCTCATGCTCTTCCAGCCGCTGCGCATCATTTTCCGCCGGAATAAAGATACGTCGCTCATACATGCGCGCCAGGGTAAACAGCGCCACGCCAACCAGCACGTTCAGGAGCACGGCATTGAGGATCAGCATGCGGATACGTTCCAGTACCATATCGACAGGAACGGAATAGACCACGCTTAATGAGGATGGCGGTAAGCTCTTTTTCAGGATCAGCTCGCGGAAACCAGAGGTATAACCGAACCACGAACGTTCCTGCATCCAGCGCGGATCGGCAACAATGCCGCTCTCCTGGCCGGTCAGCGAAATCAGCGAGTGCCCGCTTTCATCCAGAATGGTGACGCCCATCGGCAGGCTGCCCGGCGTAAAGAAATTCTCCATGCGGATTGACTGTTCGGTGCCCAGCAACGCCTGAAGACGATTACCAAGATAAACCGGCGTCAGCGCGTAAAAGTAACCAATTCCAGGGCGCGGCCCCTGGCTCATCCAGTAGAGGTTATTGCTGCGCTCATCCTGCGGCGCATTGCGGTATTTCACAATCCGCTCATGCAAGCTTTTTAAGGTATCGTCACGCTCGACCGGCAGGTCGCGCAGGCCGAAATCCGCCATACACAGATTGTCACTGCCAATCAGAAATACGCGGTTGAGATCGTAGGCGGCTGAGAAATTGTCACGCCAGTAGCGCATAAACCAAGCCAGCGACTCCAGCGAACCACGCCATGAACTACTCATTGCAGAGCAGTCAGAATCGGGGAACAGCGGTAAAAACGCCGGCACGTCGGTTTTATCATCGCGACTGCGCGAGGTAAGGATGCCGTTTTCCGCCGTCAGACGGTTTTCGGCAATGTACTTCAGCTCTTTCATCACATCTGAGGTGCGCTGAATATAACGCTGTGCCTGATCGGAACTGAGGTTGAATTCCTGACGAATCTCTGACTCTTTGTCGTGCAACGCATTGACGATGTAAAACACTGAAAAAAAGGCAATTAACAGCCACAGCAATAGCGCCAGCGCTCTGAATAAATAGCGGGAAACTTTCAGGGTACTGCGAAAAGAGACGAGGTATTTCAACCTGGGGAAACTCCGCCACAAGGAAGTTAAAAAAGAGTGTCGTTAAGGTAGCGATAAATCGCGAATGCCGCAATGGCAATGAAAAAGGGCCGGAAAACCGGCCCTCTGTGACGCATTACTCGTCGGCGTCATCCGCCGTATCGTCGTCAGTGTCAACTTCCGGCGCGATGTCGTCATCGCCTTCCGCCACACTGCCATCGATGGAGTCCAGCTCTTCGTCATCCACCGGTTCGGCGACACGTTGCAGACCCACAACGTTTTCATCTTCCGCGGTACGGATGAGGATCACACCCTGGGTGTTACGGCCCACCACGCTGATTTCCGACACGCGTGTACGCACCAGCGTACCGGCATCAGTGATCATCATGATCTGGTCGCAATCATCGACCTGCACCGCGCCGACCACGGAGCCATTACGCTCGGTGACCTTGATGGAGATAACGCCCTGTGTACCACGAGATTTGGTCGGGTACTCGGTTTCAGCAGTACGTTTACCGTAACCGTTCTGCGTGACCGTCAGGATGGCGCCTTCGCCGCGCGGAACAATCAGCGATACCACGCTGTCTTTTTCCGCCAGCTTGATGCCGCGTACACCGGTCGCCGTACGACCCATCGCGCGCACCGCACCCTCTTTAAAGCGCACCACTTTACCGGCAGCAGAGAACAACATCACTTCGTCGTTCCCGGAAGTCAGATCGACGCCAATCAGTTCGTCGCCTTCGTTCAGGTTAACGGCAATGATCCCGGCAGAACGCGGACGGCTGAATTCGGTAAGCGCAGTTTTCTTCACGGTACCGCTGGCGGTCGCCATAAAGACGTTAACGCCCTCTTCGTATTCGCGTACCGGCAGGATCGCCGTGATACGTTCGTCCTGCTCCAGCGGCAACAGGTTGACGATCGGACGACCACGCGCGCCACGGCTCGCTTCCGGCAGCTGGTAAACCTTCATCCAGTAGAGACGGCCACGGCTGGAGAAGCAGAGGATCGTATCGTGGGTGTTGGCCACCAGTAGGCGGTCGATAAAGTCTTCTTCTTTAATACGCGCAGCCGATTTACCTTTACCACCACGGCGCTGGGCTTCGTAGTCGGTCAGCGGCTGATACTTCACATAGCCCTGATGCGACAGCGTAACCACAACGTCTTCCTGATTGATCAGGTCTTCGATATTGATATCGGCGGTGTTCGCGGTAATTTCGGTACGGCGCTCATCACCGAACTGTTCGCGAATCAGTTCAAGCTCTTCGCGAATCACTTCCATCAGGCGCTCAGCGCTGCCGAGGATGTGCAGCAGTTCAGCGATCTGCTCCAGCAGCTCTTTGTATTCATCGAGCAGTTTTTCATGCTCAAGGCCAGTCAGTTTCTGCAAACGCAGATCCAGAATCGCCTGTGCCTGTTGCTCGGTCAGGTAGTACTTACCGTCACGGATACCGAACTCCGGCTCCAGCCACTCCGGACGTGCTGCGTCATCGCCCGCACGTTCCAGCATCGAGGAGACATTGCCCAGATCCCACGGCTGCGCGATCAGGCCCGCTTTCGCTTCGGCCGGGGTCGGCGCACGACGGATCAGTTCGATGATCGGATCGATATTCGCCAGCGCCACGGCCAGCGCTTCAAGGATATGCGCTCGGTCACGGGCTTTACGCAGTTCGAAAATGGTACGACGGGTCACCACTTCACGGCGGTGACGCACGAACGCGGCCAGAATCTCTTTCAGCGTCATGATCTTCGGCTGACCATGGTGCAACGCCACCATGTTGATACCGAAGGAGACCTGCAATTGCGTCTGGGAGTAGAGGTTGTTCAGCACCACTTCGCCCACAGCATCGCGTTTCACTTCGATGACGATGCGCATACCGTCTTTATCAGACTCGTCGCGCAGCGCGCTGATGCCTTCAACGCGTTTGTCTTTCACCAGTTCGGCAATCTTCTCGATCAGGCGCGCTTTGTTCACCTGATACGGAATTTCATGCACGATAATGGTTTCACGGCCGTTTTTCGCATCGGTTTCTACCTCTGCGCGGGCGCGAATGTAGATCTTGCCACGACCGGTGCGGTAGGCTTCTTCAATCCCACGACGACCGTTAATGATGGCGGCAGTCGGAAAATCCGGCCCCGGAATGTACTCCATCAGCCCTTCAACGCTGATGTCTTCATTGTCGATATAGGCCAGGCAGCCGTTGATCACTTCCGTCAGGTTGTGTGGCGGAATGTTGGTTGCCATACCGACCGCGATCCCGGAAGAACCGTTCACCAGCAGGTTCGGGATCTTGGTGGGCATTACATCTGGGATTCTTTCGGTGCCGTCGTAGTTATCGACGTAGTCAACCGTCTCTTTTTCCAGATCGGCCATCAATTCATGGGCGATCTTCGCCAGGCGAATTTCCGTATAACGCATCGCCGCCGCGGAGTCGCCATCGATGGAACCGAAGTTGCCCTGACCATCAACCAGCATGTAACGCAGCGAGAACGGCTGCGCCATACGGACAATGGTGTCATACACCGCGGAATCACCATGGGGATGGTACTTACCGATTACGTCACCAACGACACGGGCAGATTTTTTGTAGGCTTTATTCCAGTCATTGCCCAATACGTTCATGGCGTAAAGTACGCGACGGTGAACCGGTTTCAGGCCATCTCGGACATCCGGCAGCGCACGGCCAACAATGACCGACATCGCATAGTCCAGATAGGAGCTTTTCAGCTCTTCCTCGATGTTAACCGGTGTAATTTCTCTCGCAAGGTCGCTCATCTAACCGCTATCCCTCTACTGTATCCCGGATTCAAAGGTCGCAAATTATAACACAACCGCTGTGAGACAGGTAAATCTATAACTCCCGCGCAAAGGTTTATTCATCCCGTCGGCCTGATATACTCACACGTCTTATTGAGAGAGGAGTAAATGCGCCCATGAATGCCGAAAAAACACTGGCCGCTCAGAATGTTGACCACGCTGAAATCGCCAAATTCGAAGCTGTCGCTTCACGCTGGTGGGATAAAGAGGGTGAGTTTAAGCCCCTGCACCGTATTAACCCGCTGCGTCTGGGCTACATTAGCGAACATGCCGGCGGTCTGTTCGGTAAAAAGGTGCTCGATGTTGGCTGCGGCGGCGGCATCCTGGCGGAAAGCATGGCGCAGGAAGGCGCAACGGTGACCGGTCTGGATATGGGCTTTGAACCGTTGCAGGTCGCGCGTATGCATGCGCTGGAATCCGGCGTGCAGGTCGATTATGTTCAGGAAACCGTCGAAGAACATGCCGCGAAACACGCGCAGCAGTACGACGTGGTGACCTGTATGGAGATGCTGGAGCACGTCCCCGATCCGCAATCGGTGGTAAAAGCGTGTGCGCAGCTGGTTAAACCGGGCGGTCACGTCTTCTTCTCGACAATTAACCGCAATGGCAAATCCTGGCTGATGGCTGTCGTCGGCGCAGAATATGTGCTGCGCATGGTGCCGAAAGGCACGCACGACGTGAAGAAATTCATTAAACCTGCTGAATTATTAACCTGGATCGATGAGACGGTGCTTCAGGAACGTCATATCACCGGGCTGCATTATAATCCGCTGCTGAATAAATTTACCTTAGGGCCGGGCGTTGATGTTAATTACATGTTACACACAACGGCAAAAAACAACTAAGGTCATTAGTTAAAGTTATAAATGTTGCGCAGTATCAAGCTGCGCATTTGCCTTTCCCGATGAAGAAATCAGCACTCGATCAAAAATTCATTTTTTTTTGCAAAATGTTGACATCCCCGCCAGGCCTTACAGCATGAGGACTTAGCGTTTATTACGCTTTCGCAACCTCAATTTAACCTCAAAATCAACTCTTGTACTGAAAAGAATCCTTACTAGAATAATCACCATATAGCGTTTTCCTTATCGCAAACCCCCTACATATAGTATTTATCCACAGAGTTAGTCACAGCGACGAACTGTGGATAATTGGGGGATACTTTTATTTCACGGACAGGTAATCACATGAATCAGAGTCTGCTGGTGACAAAACGTGATGGTGGCACTGAGCGCATCAATCTCGACAAAATCCATCGAGTGCTGGATTGGGCGGCAGAGGGGCTGAGTAACGTCTCTATCTCTCAGGTTGAACTGCGTTCACATATTCAGTTTTACGACGGGATCAAAACCTCCGACATCCATGAGACCATCATCAAGGCCGCCGCGGATTTAATCTCCCGCGATGCGCCGGACTACCAGTACCTGGCCGCGCGCCTGGCGATTTTCCACCTGCGTAAAAAAGCTTACGGTCAGTTTGAACCGCCAACGCTGTACGACCACGTGAAAAAAATGATCGAACTGGGTAAATACGATCATCATCTGCTGGAAGACTACACGGAAGAAGAGTTCAAGCAGATGGACGGTTTTATCGATCACTGGCGTGATATGAACTTCTCCTATGCCGCCGTGAAGCAGCTGGAAGGGAAATACCTGGTACAGAACCGCGTGACCGGCGAAATCTACGAGAGCGCGCAGTTCCTCTATATTCTGGTTGCTGCCTGCCTGTTCTCGAACTACCCACGTGAAACGCGTCTGGACTACGTGAAGCGTTTCTATGATGCGGTATCCACGTTCAAAATTTCGCTGCCGACGCCGATCATGTCCGGCGTGCGTACTCCGACGCGTCAGTTCAGCTCCTGCGTACTGATTGAGTGCGGCGACAGCCTGGATTCCATCAACGCCACTTCCAGCGCGATTGTGAAATACGTTTCCCAGCGTGCCGGTATCGGCATCAACGCCGGTCGCATCCGCGCGCTGGGCAGCCCGATCCGTGGTGGTGAAGCGTTCCACACTGGCTGTATTCCGTTCTACAAACATTTCCAGACGGCGGTGAAATCCTGCTCGCAGGGCGGCGTACGCGGTGGTGCGGCCACCCTGTTCTACCCGATGTGGCACCTGGAAGTAGAAAGCCTGCTGGTACTGAAAAACAACCGCGGCGTGGAAGGTAACCGCGTGCGTCACATGGACTACGGCGTACAGATCAACAAACTGATGTACACCCGTCTGCTGAAAGGTGAAGAGATCACCCTGTTCAGCCCGTCCGACGTCCCGGGTTTGTATGACGCGTTCTTCGCCGATCAGGACGAGTTCGAGCGTCTGTACACCCAATATGAGAAAGACGACAGCATCCGTAAGCAGCGCATCAAAGCGGTTGAGCTGTTCTCACTGATGATGCAGGAACGTGCTTCAACGGGCCGTATCTACATCCAGAACGTCGACCACTGCAACACTCACAGCCCGTTCGACCCGCAGGTCGCACCGGTACGTCAGTCCAACCTGTGCCTGGAAATCGCGCTGCCGACCAAGCCGCTGGATGACGTTAATGACGACAGCGGTGAAATCGCACTCTGTACGCTGTCTGCTTTCAACCTCGGCGCCATCAAAAACCTCGACGAGCTGGAAGAGCTGGCAACGCTTGCGGTACGTGCTCTCGACGCGCTGCTGGATTACCAGGATTACCCAATCCCGGCGGCAAAACGTGGCGCCATGGGCCGCCGTACGCTGGGTATCGGCGTGATCAACTTTGCTTACTGGCTGGCGAAGAACGGCAAGCGTTACTCCGACGGCAGCGCCAATAACCTGACGCATCAAACCTTCGAAGCCATTCAGTACTGGCTGCTGAAAGCGTCTAACGAGCTGGCGAAAGAGCAAGGTGCATGCCCGTGGTTCAATGAAACCACCTATTCGCAGGGCATTTTGCCGATCGACACCTACAAGAAAGATCTCGACGGTATTACCAACGAGCCGCTGCATTACGACTGGGAAGCACTGCGCGAATCCATCAAAACGCACGGTCTGCGTAACTCCACGCTCTCCGCGCTGATGCCGTCTGAAACGTCATCGCAGATCTCCAACGCCACCAACGGAATCGAACCGCCGCGCGGCCACGTGAGCATCAAAGCGTCGAAAGATGGTATTCTGCGCCAGGTGGTGCCGGACTACGAAAAACTGAGCACCGCTTACGAGCTGCTGTGGGAAATGCCGAACAATGACGGCTACCTGCAACTGGTCGGCATTATGCAGAAGTTTATCGATCAGTCGATTTCGGCGAACACCAACTACGATCCGAGCCGTTTCCCGTCGGGCAAAGTGCCGATGCAACAATTACTGAAAGACTTGCTCACCGCGTACAAATTTGGCGTGAAAACGCTGTACTATCAAAACACCCGCGATGGAGCGGAAGATGCCCAGGATGACCTGGTACCTTCCATCCAGGACGATGGCTGCGAAAGCGGCGCATGTAAGATCTAACGAAGGGGCGGGGAAACCCGCCCTTTTCTTTCGCAAGACAGGACACTTTCATGGCTTACACCACTTTTTCACAGACGAAAAACAATCAGCTACTGGAGCCGATGTTCTTTGGCCAGCCGGTTAACGTGGCGCGCTACGATCAGCAAAAATATGACATCTTTGAAAAGCTGATTGAAAAACAACTCTCTTTCTTCTGGCGTCCGGAAGAAGTTGATGTTTCCCGCGACCGTATCGATTTCCAGGCGCTGCCGGAACACGAAAAACATATTTTTATCAGCAACCTGAAATACCAGACGCTGCTGGATTCCATCCAGGGTCGCAGCCCGAACGTCGCACTGCTGCCGCTGATCTCCATTCCGGAACTGGAGACCTGGGTCGAGACGTGGGCGTTTTCCGAAACCATCCACTCGCGCTCTTACACCCACATCATCCGCAACATCGTTAACGATCCAGCGGTGGTGTTTGACGATATCGTCACCAACGAGCAGATCCTCAAACGTGCGGAAGGCATCTCGCATTTCTATGATGACCTGATTGAGACGACCAGCTACTGGCATCTGCTGGGCGAAGGCACACACACCGTGAACGGCAAAACCGTTACCGTGAACCTGCGCGAGCTGAAAAAGAAACTCTACCTGTGCCTGATGAGCGTTAATGCGCTGGAAGCGATTCGCTTCTATGTCAGCTTCGCCTGCTCCTTTGCCTTTGCCGAGCGCGAACTGATGGAAGGCAACGCCAAAATCATCCGCCTGATTGCCCGCGATGAAGCGCTGCACCTGACCGGCACTCAGCATATGCTGAACCTGCTGCGCTCTGGCGCTGACGATCCGGAAATGGCAGAGATTGCCGAAGAGTGCAAACAGGCATCCTATGACCTGTTCGTGCAGGCGGCTTTGCAGGAGAAAGAGTGGGCGGAATACCTGTTCCAGGGCGGTTCAATGATCGGCCTGAACAAAGACATTCTCTGCCAGTACGTCGAATACATCACCAACATCCGCATGCAGGCGGTTGGCCTCGATCTGCCGTTCCAGACGCGTTCAAACCCGATTCCGTGGATCAACACCTGGCTGGTTTCCGATAACGTGCAGGTGGCGCCGCAGGAAGTGGAAGTCAGTTCCTACCTGGTCGGTCAGATCGATTCTGAAGTCGATACCGACGATCTGAGCAGCTTCCAGCTCTGATGAGTCGCGTAACGCTGCGCCTTTCCGGCACCGAGGTGCTGTGCCGGGATGAGCACCCTTCCCTGCTGGTGGCGCTGGAGTCACAGCAGGTGGAAGTGGAGTACCAGTGCCGCGCAGGCTACTGCGGTTCCTGCCGTTGTCGTCTGGTAGCAGGCCAGGTTGACTGGATTGCCGAGCCGCTGGCCTTCGTTAACGAAGGGGAAATTTTGCCCTGCTGCTGCCGGGCGAAAGGCGATATTGAGATTGAGATGTAAAAAAGGGCCATACGGCCCTTTTTTGTTGACGGCTTCAGCACCATCTGGCGAAACAGCTTTCCCTACTGCCGCTTATCTTTTAAAAACTGCACTGCTTTATCCGGGAAGTCGGTAAACAAGCCATCGACATCCGCCTGCCGGTACAGCACCTCATACAGCTGATTGACATCACTGGCGTACGGCGGAAGCTGATCGGCCCGCACGGTAAACGGATGCACCTGCAAATGGTGTTCATGCGCCTCTTTGACCATCTGCGTTAGCTTCACGTTGCCCGGCGTGGAACCGTCGGCCACCAGCATATGGTAATCCGGGCCAATCCCGTCAGCATACTGCGCAATCTGCTGCATCGCGCCGGGTTGCAGCATCCAGTCATAGTTGTAATTCACCCATTTACCATCCGGTTGTTTTTGCTGAGTTTCATGCCATTTGGTGTAGGCAATCAGTTGCACCAGATTGAGATCCATCCCCATCTTCGGCTCCAGCTCATGTTTAATGCGCTTTAGCTCGTCGGCATCAAAACATTGCAGGTAGACTTTGTCTTTTTTACTGGTGTAACCGTACTTTTTCAGCACTTCCAGCGTCTTCGCAGCAATGTCCTTGCCTTCCTGATGATGGAACCACGGCGCTTTGATTTCCGGGTAGATACCGATATTTTTGCCCGTGGAGTGGTTCAACCCCTGCACAAACTCAATCTCTTCGGCAAAGGTATGAATGCGGAATTCCGATTTGCCCATCGGAAAGCGCCCCGGAAAGAGCTGCACTTTCTTGCCGTTTTCCACATCAAAGCCTTCGGTAAACTTCAGCGAACGAATTTCGTCCAGCGTAAAGTCGATGGCGTAAAAGCGGCCATCTTTACGGGCGCGCTGCGGAAAACGCTCCGCCACATCGGTCACGCGATCCAGATAGTGATCGTGCAGGACAACCAACTGGTCGTCTTTGGTCATCACCAGATCCTGCTCGAGATAATCGGCGCCCTGCGCATAAGCCATCGCTTTTGCCGGTAATGTGTGCTCCGGCAGATAGCCGCTTGCACCGCGATGGGCAATCACGATTTTCTCCGCCGCCAGCGCCTGGCTGGCAAATAAACCGGCTAGTAACAGGCCGGTTGTGATACGGGTAAAGGTGGTTTTCATCTGCACTCCCTTTTACTGACGGCGCGCCAGCATCTCAGCATGGTGACGTTTTTCGCCCAGCATCACGATAATCAGCAACAAAACGGCGAGAATGCTGCCGCCGATCATCACCATAAAACCGCCATCCCAGCCGAAGAAATCAACGGTATAACCGACAATGGCACTGGCGGCGACAGAACCGCCGAGGTAGCCAAACAATCCGGTAAACCCGGCTGCCGTACCTGCCGCTTTTTTCGGTGCCAGCTCCAGTGCATGCAGACCAATCAGCATCACCGGGCCATAAATCAGGAAGCCAATGACGATCATACAGACCATATCTACCGTCGGATTGCCCGCCGGGTTCAGCCAGTAAACAATAGTCGCGATTGTCACCAGCGTCATAAAGAACACGCCGGTCGCGCCGCGATTGCCACGGAACACTTTGTCCGACATCCAGCCGCAGAGCAGCGTGCCGGGAATACCCGCGTACTCATACAAAAAATAGGCCCACGAGGATTTATCCAGCGCGAAGTGCTTCACTTCTTTCAGGTAAGTTGGCGACCAGTCGAGAATGCCGTAACGCAGCAGATATACGAACACGTTAGCCACGGCGATGTACCACAACAGCTTGTTCGGCAGGATGTACTGCATAAAAATCTGCTTCGCCGACAGCTCTTCTTCGTGCTTGTCACTGTAATCATCCGGGTAGTCGTTTTTGTACTCTTCGATCGGCGGCAAACCGCAGGATTGCGGCGTATCACGCATCAGAGCAAAGGCGATAATCGCCACCAGAATCGCGCCAAAGGCTGGCATATACAGCGCTGCACGCCAGTCGTTAAACCAGGCCATCCCTAACAAAAACAGCAGTGGCGGAATACCGCCGCCAACGTTATGCGCGCAGTTCCACACAGAAACAACGCCGCCGCGCTCCTTCTGCGACCACCAGTGCACCATCGTACGTCCACACGGCGGCCAGCCCATCCCCTGGAACCAACCGCATAAAAAGAGCAGCACAAACATGATCATAATGCTGGAGGTGGCCCAGGGCACAAAGCCCATAAACAGCATCACGGCAGCAGCAAGAATCAGCCCGGCGGGCAGAAACACGCGCGGATTCGAACGATCCGATACCGAGCCCATGATGAATTTCGAAAAGCCGTAGGCAATCGAGATACCTGAAAGCGCAAACCCCAGATCGCCACGGGAGAACCCCTGTTCAACGAGGTACGGCATGGCCAAGGCAAAGTTTTTACGCACCAGATAATAGGCAGCGTAACCAAAAAAAATGCCGAGGAAAATTTGCCAGCGCAGCCGCCGATAAAGCGGGTCGATTTGCGCGTCCGGCAGACGCGAAAGATGGGGGGCAGGTTTAAAAATACTCAACATAGCGGCCTCCGTGGCGCGGTAAGACTCATTTCGGGCAAGAATGAGTGAAAACGAACATTACGAAAGTTATTCGCGGCGGATTGTAGAGAAAGTTTTACGTAGAGAGAACGGGTTGTCGCAATAAATGTTACAGAAATATGACAAGAGTCTAATTTCACGCATGAAAGCGCGTTCGACTTTCGTTATTTGCTCGAATATGCGCGATATCAAACAAACCACACTCATGGTGTGGCTAAATGGTTGCATCTGAAAGTCGGCCACAGGGACGCGAAGATGCATAACTCTCCTGATTACGATGTGATTATTATTGGCGGCGGAGCCACCGGTGCCGGGATAGCCCGTGACTGCGCTCTGCGCGGACTGCGCGCGGTGCTGATCGAACGTCACGACATCGCCACCGGCGCAACTGGCCGCAACCACGGCCTGCTGCACAGCGGGGCGCGCTATGCGGTCACTGATAACGAATCTGCGCGCGAATGCATTGCAGAGAACCAAATCCTCAAACGCATTGCCCGTCACTGCGTTGAACCCACCGATGGTCTGTTCATTACGTTGCCGGAAGATGATTTGGTCTATCAAAGCCAGTTTATCAATTGCTGCCGGCAGGCAGGTATTCCGGCACAGGCGATTTCGCCGCAAGAAGCGCTGCGGTTAGAACCGAGCGTTAACCCGACGCTGCTCGGCGCTGTGCGGGTGCCGGATGGGACAGTGGATCCTTTCCGCCTGACCGCCAGCAATATGCTGGATGCGCGTGAGCACGGAGCAAAAATCCTTACTGGCCACGAAGTGTGCGGGTTGATTCGCCATGGCGATCGCGTGAGCGGCGTGAATCTCTGGCATCCTGCCAGCGGCGAAAATCTGCAACTTTACGCGCCAGTGGTGGTGAACGCTGCCGGGATCTGGGGCCAGCGCATCGCGGAATATGCCGATCTGCGCATTCGCATGTTCCCGGCCAAAGGCGCGCTGTTAATCCTCGATCACCGAATCAATCAGCGGGTTATTAACCGCTGCCGCAAACCTGCCGATGCCGATATTCTGGTGCCTGGCGACACCATTTCACTGATCGGCACCACCTCCACGCACATTGATTACGCCGATATCGATAACGTCCGCGTGACGCCGGAAGAGGTGGATATCCTGCTGCGGGAAGGGGAAAAACTGGCACCGGTAATGGCGCAAACGCGTATTCTGCGCGCCTATGCGGGCGTTCGTCCGCTGGTAGCCAGCGATGACGATCCGAGCGGCCGCAATGTCAGCCGGGGCATTGTGCTGCTGGATCACGCGCAGCGCGACGGGCTGGAAGGGTTTATCACCATTACCGGCGGCAAACTGATGACCTACCGTTTGATGGCCGAATGGGCAACGGATGCGGTCTGCCAAAAACTGAACCACGGCGCGGCCTGCACCACCGCTTCCACTCCGCTGCCTGGTTCCCGGGAGTCAACCGAGCAAACACTGAAAAAAATCATCTCACTGCCAACGCCGCTGCGCGGTTCTGCGGTTTATCGTCACGGCGATCGAACACCCAACTGGCTTGGCAGCGATCGCCACAACCGCAGCCTGGTCTGCGAATGTGAAGCCGTGACGGCGGGCGAAGTGCAGTACGCGGTGGAAAACCTGAATGTCCATTCGCTGCTCGATTTGCGCCGCCGCACGCGCGTCGGCATGGGCACCTGCCAGGGGGAATTATGCGCCTGTCGCGCCGCCGGGCTGTTAAACCGTCTGCATGTTACCAGCGAAACCGAGTCGCTCAGCCAGTTGCGTGATTTCCTTAATGAACGCTGGAAAGGCGTGAAGCCGGTGGCCTGGGGCGATGCCCTGCGCGAAAGCGAGTTCACTCGTTGGGTTTACCAGGGATTATGTGGTCTGGAAAAGGAGGCAGAAGATGAGATTTGACACGGTCATCATCGGCGGCGGTCTGGCAGGACTGTTGTGCGGAATTCGCCTGAGCGAAAGCGGGCAGCGCTGCGCGATTATCAGCCGGGGCCAGAGCGCGCTGAGTTTCTCTTCCGGTTCGCTGGATCTGCTCTCCTTTCTTCCGGACGGGCAACCGGTTACCGACATCGACAGCGCCATTGCTGTGCTTGAGCAACACTACGGCGCGCATCCTTACGCGCTGCTGGGCGCGAAAGCGGTGCGTCACTACGCGCAGCAGGCGCAAACCCTGCTCGCCGACTGTAAGCTGGCGTTACAGGGGGAGATTGATACACCGCATCACCGCGTGACGCCGCTGGGCACGTTTCGCCGCGCCTGGCTTAGCCCGCAGGAAGTACCGCGCAAAACAGAGGCGCAACAGCGAACTGCGGTGGTCGGCATTAGTGGGTTTCTTGATTTTCAGCCGCAACTGGCCGCAAGCGCGCTGCGTAAACGCGGCATCGATGCCCATGCCGAAGAGATTGAACTGCCAGCTCTGGACAGGCTGCGCGATAACCCCAGCGAGTTCCGCGCGGTGAATATTGCCCGCCTGCTGGATGCACCGGAGCACTATAGCGAACTGTATAACGCACTGCTTCCGCTCAGCCAGCAATACGGAATGCTCTGGCTGCCCGCCTGCTTCGGCCTGACGGACAACCATGTCTTTACCCAACTGAATAAACAATTAGCCTGCCCGCTGCGCCTGCTGCCAACGCTGCCGCCATCTGTACCGGGAATGCGCATGCAGTTATTGTTGCAGCAGCGTTTTATTCAACAAGGCGGGAGCTGGATGCCAGGCGACGACGTGCTGCGTGCCGACATCAGCCACAACCATGTCACGCAGCTCTGGACCCGTAAGCATGAAGACATTCCGCTGCGTGCGCGCCACGTCGTGCTGGCCAGCGGCAGTTTCTTCAGCAATGGCCTGATCGCCGGGCGCGATCGCGTGCGGGAGGCGGTTTTCGATCTCGATGTCATGCAGAGCGACAAGCGCAGCGACTGGTATCGCGACGATGTGTTTGACAGCCAGCCGTGGCAGCAATTTGGCGTCCGGACCGACGCGCAACTGCGCGGCCTGTGTCAGGGCGCTGTCGTGGAGAATCTTTATGTTATTGGTTCGGTGCTGGGCGGGTTCGATGCGGTCGCTCAGGGATGCGGCGGCGGCGTTTGCGCCGTGACGGCGCTGCATGCCGCGCAGCAGATCATTGCACAAGGAGGCGAACAATGAACAGCACGCAGTTCGAAAGCTGCATTAAATGCACCGCATGCACCACCGCATGCCCGGTTAGCCGGGTTAACCCCAATTATCCCGGCCCGAAACAGGCCGGTCCCGATGGCGAACGGCTGCGTCTGAAAGACGCCGCGCTGTATGACGATGCGCTGAAGTATTGCACCAACTGTAAACGCTGTGAAACCGCCTGCCCTTCCGGGGTGAAGATTGGCGACATTATTCAGCGCGCCCGCGTCCAGTACGCGGCAAAACCGTTCTCGCTGCGTAATGTCATCCTCAGTCATACGGATTTGATGGGCTCGCTATCAACGCCCGTTGCTCCACTCGTCAACACCGCTACGGCGTTAAAGCCGGTACGCCAGTTGCTTGATAAAACGCTGAAAATTGATCACCATCGCGCGCTGCCGAAATACTCTCACGGCACGTTTCGCCGCTGGTATCGTAGCATCGCCGCGCAACAGCGGGCATTTCCTCAACAGGTAGCGTTTTTTCACGGCTGCTATGTCAATTACAACCATCCACAGTTGGGCAAGGATCTGATCCGTCTGCTGAACGACATGGGCATTGGCGTGCAGTTATTACAGCGGGAGAAGTGTTGCGGCGTGCCGCTGATTGCCAATGGCTTCTTCGCAAAAGCGAAAAAACAGGCGCAATTCAATGTGCAGTCGCTGACGCAAACCGTTGGCGAGCAAGGCTTACCGGTGATCGCCACCTCTTCCACCTGCGCTTTCACCCTGCGCGATGAGTATCCGCATCTGCTGGATGTGGATAACAGCCATGTGCGCTCACACATCGATCTGGCGACGCGCTGGATCTGGCGCATGCTGGATGAAGGGAAAAAGCTGACGCTGCGTGAGACACCGCTGAAGGTGGTCTATCACACCCCGTGTCATCTGGAAAAAATGGGCTGGACGCACTACACGCTGGAACTGCTACGACGCATTCCGGGGCTGGAACTGACAGTGCTGGACTCCCGCTGCTGCGGTATCGCTGGCACGTACGGTTTTAAAAGCGAGAACTACACAACTTCGCAGGCCATCGGCGCGCCGCTGTTTGCCCAGATTGAGGCCAGCGGCGCCGACCTGGTGGTGACGGATTGCGAAACCTGCAAGTGGCAGATTGAGATGTCCACCAGCAAGCGCTGCGAACACCCCATCACTCTGCTGGCGCAAGCATTAGGGTAACGGCAAGCCGTTACCCTTTCTTTCGGAATTACACCGACAGAGTTTCGACAACATTGATCCAGCCGTGATCGCTGGCCAGATCTTTACCTTCCAGCCAGCGGCGCAGGATATTGAGCGCCATCATCGCGCACACTTCCTGACGCACGACCAGACCATGGCGATTGGTATTGAATTTCACCCGCAGCGCCTGCGTCCCTTCCGGCGTGGCAAGCGCAAAGTTGAGGTGATCCTCTTCCAGGCCAGTGACGGTCAGCGCCAGCCCGGCGAGATGCCGGTTGCGCAGTTCGGTCGTCCAGCGCGCGCTTTGTGCCAGTTCTTCCGCCTGCGACGGCAACACTTCGCTGGCCAGCAGCGGCGCACCGGCCCGGGAAAGTTGCAGTGCGACCAGACCACCGGTGAACTGCTCGCTCAGGGTCAGGCTGAGCTGACGCTCGCGCAGCCGCGCGGCAAGCAGCGCCGGTAAGCCGACGGTGCCTTCAAAAATCAGGCTCTCACCGGCGACACGTTTCACTTGCGGCCACACGGCTTCCATCGCCGCGCGATGCTCCGCCGGACCGGTCAGTTTCAGTTCAATAATCGGCATTGATGAGCGGTAGCCCATCACCACGCCTTCAGGCAATTCGAGGTGCGCCAGGCTTTGCGCCAGATCGCTTTCCGAGCGACCAAAGGTGGTCAGACGCAGACAAATCGGCGGCTCTGGCAGAGTAAAACGCGCACGCAGACGCGGCAGGATTTCGTGCTCAACCATCACCCTGAACTCAGACGGCACGCCGGGGGTAAAGAACATCAGACAGCGGTTTAGCTGTATGGCAAAGCCGCACGCGGTGCCGACCGGGTTATCGACCAGTTCCGCGCTGGCCGGGATTTCCGCCTGTTTGCGGTTGCTGGGCGCCATCACGCGACCACGTTCACTGAAAAAACGCTCCATTTGCGCCAGCCAGGCTTCGTGCAACACCAGCCCTTCACCTTTGGCTGTCGCTGCCGCCAGCGCGCTCAGATCGTCGCTGGTTGGCCCAAGACCGCCGTTTACAATCAGCACATCCGCGTGTTCGCTGCGTTCACGCAGAATGGCAACCAGATCATTGAGATTATCGCCGACGGTGTTGCGGCGCGTTAACGGCAGTCCCTGATTAAAGAAAAAGTCCGCCAGCCATGCCGCATTGGTATCCACAATCTGACCATGCAGCACTTCATCGCCGGTGGACAGCATCTCCACGTTTAACATTGTTATCTCCAGCAATCGAGGTTGAAACACTATAACGCATGTGCGGGGTAAAAAAGGCAATAAACTGGCGCGGACGAACGCCGCGCCGGGGAATCAGAAGCTGGCACTTACGCCGACGTACGGGCCATCGGCCACGGCGTTATCACGATGACCTTCTTTACCGGTCATATCGATATAGCGATAACCGGCTTCAACGGTCAGCGGGCGCATAATGGTGTAACGCGCACCGGCGTTCGCTTCCTGATACTCTTTCACGCCGCTGGAGAGCGAATCCGGCGAGTAGTAATATTCGCCGAACAGGCTGAAGCTGCTGGCGATTTTCCATTGCAGGCCGCCGCCGACCGCGATGGCGTAACCATCGCTGCCGGAATCCGGGCTGATATAAAGGCCTTTACCGCCGACCGTTGCCAGGAACGGCCCCAGCGGAAGGTTATAGCCCAGACCCAGACCGGCGACTTCACCATCATCTTCGCTGTGCGCCCAGTTGCCGGTTACGGCAATACCGCTGGTTTCAGTGCCGAACCCAAAACCTAAGTTGCTGTAATCTTTACCAAGCTGACCATTCAAACTCACAGCCTGCGCGCCGGCAGATGCCAGCAGCAGACTGGCTAACCCTAACAAAGCCACTTTTTTCATTTTTGATATCCGCACATTTCAAGCCAATTTCCCAAAGCTGCTGATTATATGCCTATTTTTCTTTTCGCATAATGAATAAAAAAGGGATGATGCGCTAAGCCGCGCACTTTCTCTGTGCAGTAGTGTGCTATAACGTTGCGCAGACTTTTCTCATCATCAAGGAGGGACCAATGCGACAACGGACAATTGTCTGCCCGCTGATTCAAAATGATGGCGCGTACCTGTTATGCAAAATGGCCAATGACCGTGGCGTCTTTCCTGGCCAGTGGGCTTTGTCAGGCGGCGGTGTGGAACCGGGCGAACGGATTGAAGAAGCGCTGCGCAGAGAAATCCGCGAAGAGCTGGGCGATAAACTGGTATTAAGCCAGATAACGCCGTGGACCTTTCGCGATGATACGCGGATGAAAACCTACCCCGACGGCACGAAAGAGCCGATCTACATGATTTACCTGATCTTCGACTGCATCAGCGCCAACCGTGAAGTCAGCATCAATGACGAGTTTCAGGATTTTGCGTGGGTGATGCCTGCGGACCTGCACCATTACGATCTCAACGACGCCACCCGCAGGACATTAACCCTGAAAGGATTGCTGTAAACCCTCAATGGCTGGCCTGCTCAGCCACGTCAGCCGAAAGCCCGATCAGTTTTACCACATCGTCGGGCCTGAGCCCTTTCCCGGCAATACGTAACACTTCCTGCCGTATGCCCTGGTCCCTGAGAAACTGCGCAATGTTGATTATGCTGATCGCACCGTGCCATTAACGGCGGCATTCGCCCACTGAAGCACTGCGCGCCGCGAGATTTTGATCCCGCCATTTTTCAGCTCAGCAGGCATCGCCAGCCAGCGCAGCGGCTGCTGAAAACGAGCCAGTTTATCGCTCACCCACTCTGACAGCGCAGCCACATCAACGCTGCCTTCACACTCCACCACCGCCACCGGGCGCTGGCCGAACTCGGCATCATCAACCGGCACAACCATAACCTGCTGAACCTGTGGATGACGCGCGATCACGCGTTCCACCTCTTCCGGTTGAATCCCTTCCCCGCCGCTGAAGAAAAGATTATCCAGCCGGCCACGGATAGTGAGGCAACCGTCGTGAAGCATCCCGCGATCGCGAGTGGCAAACCAGCCTTCACTGTTCACCAGCGGCAGAAGCTCGCCGTTGCGCCAGTACCCTGACGCCATGCTCTCCGCCCGCAGCCAGACCTCTTCATCAACAATTTTCACTTCGCGCCCGGGTAGGGCGTAACCGACATCTGGCGCGCCGTCGGCTTCTTTGGCGCATACCGTCGAGGCAAACTCCGTCAGACCATAGCCGCAAAAACAGCGAATACCGCGTTCATGCGCCTGCTGCGTCAGCGCCACCGGAATCGCTGCGCCGCCGAGCAGGACCGCTTTCAACGATACCAACGCGTTGTCGTTGAGTAAGCGCCACAACTGCGTCGGCACCAGCGAAGCATGCGTGCAACCGACCAGCGCCTGTGCCAAAGGTAATGCAGGCTGTACGGCGATCCGCGCCCCGGCCAGCAGCCAGCGCCACAAAATCCCCTGCCCGGAGACGTGAAACAGCGGCAGCGACAGCAGCCAGTCATCATTCTCAGCATAGGGAATCAACGCCAGCACGCCCCCGGCGCTGGCGAGGTGAGCATGAAACGTGTGAACGGCCGCTTTCGGCAGGCCGGTGGAGCCGGAAGTCAAGGTCATCGACGCCAGACGCTGCGGGTGCCACGCCACGGCATGCTCGCCAGCGAGTTCATCAAGCGCCAGCGCCTCCAGAGCAGGCCAGCCGCCGCCAGTATCTAAATCCAACGCGAAGCGCAACGTCAGTTGCGGTAAGAGTGCATCCAGCAACACGGCGGGCAGTTGCGGGTTAACCGGCAGCACCCGCGCGCCACACTGCAACAGTGCCAGCCACGCCAGCAGCGTGTCCGGATGATTACGCGCCCGCAACATAACGCCATCACCGGCGTTCACCCCCTGCCGCGCAAAACCGCTGGCCAGCCCATCGATACGTGCGCACAGTTCACGCCAGTTCAGGGTCTGTTGTTCAAGGCGGGCCGCAATCTGATCGCCACGTACCTGCCGCCAGTGCCGCCAGGGCCAGTCCGTAAAGGTCATAGTAGTGGTTCCAGTACCTCTGTCTGTAAACAGGGTAAATCGCTCTCTGGCCAGCGGCGCAGGAGCTGGCACTGCATCAGTTGTAAGGTATCCAGCCCGGGAATGGTGCCAGGCGTCAGCCAGGCGGCAATACGCGCAAGCTGCGTCAGGCCAAGACTGGATTCAATAGACGAACTGATTACCACCGTCAGCCCGAGCGCTTTTGCTACCGCAACCTGCTGCTGCACCCGCTGCAAACTACCGGTCAGCGTGGGTTTGATCACTACCGCGCCCAATCCTTGCTGTGGCGTAAGCTGAAAGCCATCATCGCGCAGGCTTTCATCCCAGGCGATGGTTATTCCGCTTTCGCGGGCAAAGGCCAGCGACTCTGCGGGGGTTTTGCACGGCTCTTCGAGAAAGGCAATGCGTGAGCGGTATTCCGGGTTTACATATTTGGCAAACTGCTGCGCTTTCAGCGGTGTCCAGGCGCGATTGGCGTCCAGACGCAGGCGTAAATCGGGGATCGACTCCAGCAGCAGGTTAACCACCATGCCATCGCGCACCGCTTCGTATAACCCGACCTTCACTTTCGCCACTTTCTCACCCGGCAAAGCAGCCAGCGCAGCAAACAGCTCGTCCGGATCGCCACTGCATAGCATGGCGGCGCGATAGTCCGCCTGTTGTGGTAACTCGCCGTGCAGTTCCGCCAGCGCGCAGCTCAGACCAAATGCCACTGACGGCTGCTCGGGCAACGATAATGTTTTATCTTCACGCCAGCCGCGCAACCAGCTGATTGCCGCCTGTTGCGCCTCGTCCAGCGTTTCATGGCTAAAGCCCGGCAGCGGGGAGATCTCTCCCCATCCTTCGCGCCCGTCGGCCTGTAAATGGACAAACAAGCCGTCGCGGGTTTTCAGGCGCCGCTCACGCAGCACGACACCCGCATCGAGCGGAATTTGCCAGCGGTAAAGTTGCGCCTGTCGCATTATGGGTTCCGTTTGAATTTGCTGAAATCGGGCTGACGTTTCTGGTTAAAGGCGTTGCGCCCTTCCTGACCCTCTTCGGTCATGTAGAACAACATGGTGGCATTACCCGCCAGCTCTTGCAGACCCGCCTGGCCGTCGCAGTCAGCATTCAGCGCCGCTTTCAGGCAGCGCAGCGCCATCGGGCTGTTTTGCAGCATTTCACGGCACCAGCGCACGGTCTCTTTCTCCAGATCCGCCACCGGCACCACCGTGTTCACCAGCCCCATATCCAGCGCCTGTTGTGCGTCGTACTGACGGCAGAGGAACCAGATCTCGCGGGCTTTTTTCTGCCCGACGATGCGCGCCATATAAGACGCGCCCCAGCCGCCATCAAAGGAGCCGACTTTCGGGCCAGTCTGACCGAAAATGGCGTTCTCTGCCGCAATGGTCAGATCGCACATCATGTGCAACACATGGCCGCCGCCAATGGAATAGCCAGCCACCATCGCCACTACCGGTTTCGGGCAGGTGCGGATCTGGCGCTGGAAATCGAGCACGTTGAGATGGTGCACGCCGGAGTCATCCTGGTAGCCGCCGTAATCACCGCGCACTTTCTGATCGCCGCCCGAGCAAAATGCTTTGTCGCCTTCGCCGGTCAGAATGATAACGCCAACGCTGTCGTCATAACGCGCATCGGCCAGCGCCTGGATCATCTCTTTCACCGTCAGCGGACGGAATGCATTGCGCACCTGCGGACGGTTGATGGTGATTTTGGCAATCCCGTCGGCGGTCTTCTGGTAACGAATGTCGGTGTAGCCTTCGGAACAGTCACGCCACTCAACCGGCGCGTAAAGCATGGTTTCATCTGGATAGATCATAGTGTGTCCTTTATCTCAAGACGCAGAATTCGCGCCAGGATGTCAGCAACGGCCGCGGGGTTTTCCCGGTGCGCGTTGTGCCCGGCGGCAGGAATGGCGTGACAGTGGCCGGTGACTTGCGTCGCCAGCGCCTGAAACTTACTGTCGTATTCACCGTATAAATAATGAACAGGAATGGAAAGCGCCCGCAATGTGCTACGAAGATCGGGCTGCTGCGCCAGCGAGGTTGCTTCCAGCATGTCGGCAAGCATTGCGCCATTGTTCTGGCTGCGCAATGCGACCAGCGCCGCGCGCTGCGGCTCGCTGAGCGAGGCAAAAACCGGCTGCCGGTACCAGGCATCAAAGACGGCCTCAAGCGGCTGCTGACGAAAACGCGCCGCCCATTGTCTGTCCGATGCCAGACGTTCGCGGCGGCTGGTTGCATCAGTCAGCCCCGGATGCCCGCCTTCAATGACAACACCGCATAAACCGGCAGGATGCTGGCAAGCGTGGTACATCGAAATCCGCCCGCCCAGCGAATAACCTATCAGCCAGTAGTTTTGTATGTTGTAACGAATAAGCGTTGCCCGCAGTAGCGCGTCCATCTTATCGAACGAGGCCACAGAAAGGTCGTCGGAACCGCCATGCCCGGGCAGATCGAGCAAAAGCCGGGGGAACGCAGTCAGCGTTTCACTGACCGCTTGCCACTCGCGGTTATCGCCGGAAAAACCGTGCAAAAAGACCAGCCACGGCTGCGGCCTGTCGGCAGAGATAGCGCGCCCGTGCAGCGTCACAACTGGCTCACCTGCGCCAGCAGCGTTTGCAACGTCTGCGCACCATCCGTGTCGTTGACCACCAGTTCAATCAGTGTAGCACCCGGTTTGCACCAGGCGCCGGATAACGCCAATTCCAGCGCTTCCCAGTTTTCCGGACGATGGTAATCAAGACCGAACATTGCTGCCGCGTGGTCAAAATGCACGTTCTGCGGCATCAGATAGAACTGCTCGCGCTCGGCGGGTGGCGTCGGCAGCAGAGAAAAGATTTGCCCGCCGTTGTTGTTCACCACCAGCAGGACAAAAGGCGCAGAAACCTGACGCAGCAACGCCAGCGCATTCAGATCGTAGAGGGCAGAAAGATCGCCAACCATTGCCAACGTCGGGCGGGCGCTGGCGCGCTGCACGCCTGCTGAAGTCGATATCAAACCGTCGATGCCGCTGGCGCCACGGTTGCTGAAGACCGGATAACCCGCCGGGATCTGCCCGAACGCATCCACCAGCCGTACCACCAGGCTATTGCCGAGAAAAAGCTGCCCCTGTTCCGGTAAATAATCGGCAATGCGGTGCGCAAGCTGCGCTTCGCCAAAGGTTTCACGCTGCGACGCGACCCTGTCCCACGCCTGCGCGGAGAGCTGCGGTAGCGCCACACTCCAGGGCGCGCGCGGCTCCGCCGGATGTAACGCCAGCCAACCGTCGACGTCCGAAACCAGCCGACGTCCGCGATGGTGCGCCGGATCCAGCCGTCCCGGTAGATTATCAATCAGCCAGTATTCTTGCGGTTCGCAGGTTGCCTGCCACTGGAGTAGCCGTTTACCGGTCAGGCTGCTGCCAAACTGCAACACAATTTGTGCCTGGGCCAATTCTTCTGTCGCACGGCTGTTGCCGAGCCACAGATCGGCGCACGGCAACGGCTGGCCGGTCTGGGATAAAACATCGCCCATTAATGGCCAACCGAGCGTTTTCGCCCATTCAGCCAGCAGCTTGCCTTCGCTCGCACTCATGCGACCGGCCACAATAACGCCGCGTTTTTGCCGCCAGAAAAACCAGTCATGCTGCTTTTCGCTACTGACTTTGTTCGGTGTTTGCAGCCACGGTTTATCATCCTGCCACCAGTCGCCCAGTGCCAGTTGCCAGGCAAGACCGCTTTCATCCATTTCGCCATACAGAGGTTCAGCAAACGGACAGTTAATGTGTACCGCACCGCCATGCAACGAGCCGAGCACGTTATCAATAGCCGATACCAGCCAGCGGGCCGGGATATCCTGCGACGGGCGCGGCAACGCGAGAGATTCAGTGGGATGCGAGGCGAACATCCCCGGCTGGCGGATAGCCTGGTTTGCCCCACAATCAATCAGCTCAGGCGGACGATCGGCGGTGAGCAGCACCAGCTTTTCGCCGGTCAGACCGGCTTCGATCAGCGCGGGATAGAGATTTGCCACCGCCGTACCGGACGTCACGATAACCGCGACGGGCTCTTTGCTCGCTTTCGCCAGCCCCAGCGCAAGATGGCCTAAACCCCGCTCATCAAAGTGCGTATGGTGGATAAAAGCGCTATTTTCCGCTGCCGCCAGCGTTAAAGGGGTGGAACGCGATCCGGGGGCAATACAAACATGCCTGACGCCATGACGGGTAAGGGCCTCAAGGATCACCGTCGCCCAGCGTCGGTTAAATGAACTGATTGACATGAGTTTGTCCGGTATCAATATTGCTGTTCAGTATAAATAATCAGAAAAAATCGAATTTTGATATGAATCGGTTATGCGTGCGTAAGTTCTAATAAAGATCGCAGGCCCGCCGCTTTATTGTCGATTTCCTGCCACTCTTGCTCGGCGTCGGAGCCAGGCACAATGCCAGCTCCGGCGTACAGCCGAACGGTACTGCCGCTGACTTTTGCTGAGCGTAGCGCGACGCAGAATTCACTCTGCTGACGGGATAAATATCCCGCCGATCCGGCATACCATTCACGGGTGAACGGTTCGTTGCGCTGAATAAAGTCCCACGCTGAACGGCGCGGTAACCCGGCGACGGCGGCTGTCGGCTGTAACAGTTGCAGGCATAATGCGTCGTCGGGCGTTTGTAAATCGCTCCAGATACAACGCCGGAGGTGCTGAACATTGCGCAGCCTGACGATCTGCGGCGGCAGCACATCGAGCGCCGCCGTCTGCTGCTGCAAACGCTGGCAGATATCTTCCACCACCAGCATATTTTCCCGCTGATTTTTATCGTCGCCCATCAGCCAGTCGGCCAGGCGCTGCGCCTGCAGATCGTCATCATGACCGGCCACCGTTCCGGCCAGCGCTTCGGTACGCAGTGCATGACCGCGTCGCCGCCACAGGCGCTCCGGCGAAGATCCTAAAAAGGCATTCTGCGCGTCAAAGGCCATCATAAAGTGGAAACAGTGGTAATTAACGCGGCGGCTGGCAGCCATCAACGAAGCCGCATTCACGGCATTTGCATAGGAGTAATCGGTCGCCCTGGCGAGCACCACTTTATCCAGCTCAGCGCTTTCCAGCGTACCCAACGCCTGCGCAATCAGGCTTTTCCAGGCCTCACGCTCCGGGTAATGGCGCTGCGCAAGACATGGCTGCTGTTTCAGGTTGGCAAGTGGAGTGAAAGGCGAAAGTGCCTGCAAAAACTCAGCTGCGCGCTCAGCGTCGTCATGCAGTGAGGTCTCGCTGTAGAGGTAAAGCCGTAACATCGCTCGGCCACCTTCACGACGCCACTCAAGGCGTGGCAAAAACAGCGATCCCTGCGAAGGATCAAAGGCATTCAGCCCCCAGATACGAACATCCTCTGGCAAGGCGTGTAAAAATTGTTGGGCAAGAGGTAACGATGAGAAGTGGCATAGCGCGCCAAGCGCGGCCGTCTCCTCGTCCCCGCTACGCTGCTGCCAGTAAAATTGCGGCCAGACAGGCTGACTGGCGAGCCATGCCAGCGGATCGAAAGCGTCGTTTAACGGGAAAGGCGCATCAAAAAAGCAAAAACCAGGCGACCGGGGAAAACGATCGGTCAGGCAGCGATACAGGTCGCCAAGCGCAGAGGAAATGGAAAGCACGCGAGCCCCTCCCTGTTAAAAACCACATAGTATACGGGGTACTAAACGTAATAACAGTACCCCCTTCCAGGGAGGGGAAGTGAAGCGTTAGCGGCGGGCCAGTAGCAGGCCGAGCACCAGACCGACAGCAGCACCAGCGCCAATGCCCTGCCACGGTTTTTCATGAACATAATCGTCGGCGCGATACACCGCTTTTTTCGCCCGATAGTAGTAGGTATCCGACGCGCTGCTGACGCGGTTCTTCACGTCATGCAGCGCCTTCTCGGCGCGGGCTTTGAGTTCGATGTACTTCTGGTCTGCAGGGTCGCCCGAGGAGCGGAGGACTTCTTCCAGCGTTTCGCTCAGCAGGGTCAGGTCGTCATCAATATTTGAATCATAAGAGTGATATGACATCGTTTGTCTCCATGTTATGCACCTGTCCGCTAACTATAGACAAACACTGCGGGTTACGCCTGGTGGATCTCCCGCGCCATTCCGATGTGCGCAATGCCATCTTCATCATAGACATCCGTCACTGGCTGAAAGCCAAAGTGCGCATAAAAAGATTGCAGATGTGCCTGCGCACCCAGGTACAGCGCCTGCTGCGGCCAATGTTGCTCACAGGAGTTCACGGCGCGCTCCATCAACTGGTAGCCCAGTTTTTCCCCTCTGACCTGAGCGCTGACAATCACCCGGCCAATCACCACGGGCGACAGATCATCATCACTTTTCAGAATCCTCGCATACGCCACCAGCTGATTCTCTTTCCAGCCAAGAATATGCCGGTTTTCTCCTGTCAGGTCATCGCCATCCACGTCCAGATAAGGGCAGGTTTGCTCGACAACAAACACTTCACAGCGCAGCTTCAGTGCAGCGTAGAGTTCAGCAACGGTGAGTTCAGAATGGTGCAGGTCTTGCCAGCGGATCATCTCTTGCTCCTTATTTGTTATCATCCCGTTATACTCAATTTTTTGTGATTTGGGCAGAGCAAAACTGTGGAACTGATTTTCCTGGGCACCTCCGCCGGAGTCCCGACGCGCACGCGTAACGTAACGGCGATGCTGTTGAATTTACAGCACCCAACCCGCGCAGGGCTTTGGTTGTTTGATTGTGGTGAAGGCACGCAGCACCAGATGCTGCGTACGGCGTTCCACCCAGGCAAGCTGGACAAAATTTTTATCACTCATCTGCATGGCGATCACCTGTTTGGTTTGCCGGGGTTGCTGTGCAGCCGCTCGATGGCCGGGAATGTTCAGCCACTGGATATCTATGGCCCGCAAGGCATTCGCGAGTTTGTGGAAACAACTTTAAGGCTGAGCGGTTCATGGACCGACTACCCGCTGACCATCCATGAAGTCACTGCCGGGCTGGTGGTGGATGACGGTCTGCGCAAAGTGACGGCTTACCCGCTGGCGCACCCGGTGGAGTGCTACGGTTATCGTATTGAAGAGCATGATAAGCCCGGCGCACTGGACGCGGCCGCGCTAATCGCCGCAGGCGTAACGCCAGGGCCGCTGTTTCAGAAATTAAAAGCGGGTGAAACGGTAACGCTGGAAGATGGCCGCACGCTGTGCGGTGCGGATTACCTTGCCTCGGCAGAGCCAGGTAAAAAGCTGGCGATTTTTGGCGATACCTCTCCCTGCCCTGCATCGCTTGAACTGGCGCGCGGTGTGGATCTGCTGGTGCATGAAGCCACGCTGGAAAGCGCAATGGAGGAGAAAGCGAATAGCCGCGGTCACAGTTCAACGCGACAGGCCGCGCAACTGGCGCTGAACGCGGGCGCAGGCAGGCTGGTGATTACTCACCTCAGTTCACGCTATGACGATAAAGGTAGCCAGGCATTGCTGGCCGAATGCCAGGCGATCTTTGCGCAAACAACTATGGCTGAGGATTTTGCGTTGGTTCACATTTGATTTTAATTTAGGCACTCTATTTTTTTCACCGCATGCCGATAATAGATATACGCAGGCATCTTCTATTGAGGGCATGATGGATAATTTCCAGAAAGACATCGATGACAGGGCGAATCTTACTCTGTCGAACCGGTTTGAGCTGTTGCTGTTTCGTCTCGGCACGTCGTTAGATTCCACGAAAGCAGAGTTGTTTGGCATCAACGTGTTTAAATTGCGCGAAATAGTACCGATGCCCACCTTCACTCGCCCTGCCGGAATGAAGCCGCCCTTACTGGGGATGGTCAATATCCGCGACCAGGTGATCCCGGTGATTGACCTGGCGGCGGTGGCGGGCTGCAAGCCCACGACCGGCCTCAATATTTTGTTAATCACAGAATATGCCCGTAGCGTGCAGGCCTTTGCGGTGGAGTCGGTAGATAACATCACTCGCCTGGACTGGAAACAAGTGCATACGGCTGAGAAAGCGATCAACGGTCGTTATATCACCAGCATTGCCTGCCTGGATGACGATAAGGACACCAACAATCTGGCGATGGTGCTGGATGTTGAGCAGATCCTGTATGACATTGTGCCTGCGGATCACGACGTTCATGGCGATCATGTGCCGGACAAGAAATTCCATCTGAAGCCGGGCTCGGTGGCGATTGTGGCGGAAGACTCCAAAGTGGCGCGCGCCATGCTGGAAAAAGGCCTCAACGCGATGGAAATTCCGACCGACATGCATATCACTGGCAAAGATGCGTGGGAGAAAATCCAGCTTCTGGCGCAGCAGGCCGACAGTGAAGGTATACCGGTTAGCGATAAGATCGCCATGGTACTGACCGATCTTGAAATGCCGGAAATGGACGGCTTTACTTTAACGCGTCTGATCAAAACCGATCCGCGCCTGAAAAATATTCCGGTGGTGATCCACTCGTCACTCTCCGGTAGCGCGAACGAAGATCACGTACGTAAAGTGCAGGCCGACGGCTATGTTGCGAAGTTCGAAATCAACGAGCTTTCGTCAGTGATTCAGGAAGTGCTCGACCGCGCGGCCAATAATGTACGCGGCCCGCTGATTAGCCACCACCAGGTTGCTTCACAGCCGTTACTGGCGAAGTAATTTCTGCGCCATAAAAAAACCGCCAGGTTTGCAGCCCGGCGGTTTTTCTTTATGCGCTATAGGCCATTACATCATCGGCAGCGCTAATTGTACGATACTGATCAGCGGCTGCGGGTAAATACCCAACAGCAGTACCAGCAACGCAGAGATCAGCACCACAATCCCGCCGGCACTGTAGGCCCAGTCGGATGGCGCATCGCGGTTCAGCTGCTGCGGCGCACTCAGATAGAGGCTCACCGCCACACGCAGGTAGTAATACAAACCAATCGCCGAACCGACCACCACAGCGCCCGTCAACCACCACAGGTGCGCTTCGACGCCAACGGCAAGGATGTAGAACTTACCGATAAAGCCTAAGGTCATTGGAATACCTGCCAGCGACAACATCATCACCGTCAGAACCGCCGAGAGAATCGGACGGTGCCAGAACAGACCACGATAGGAGTAAAGTGATTCTGCGTCCGGGCCGCGATACGGGCTGGACATCAGACTCACCACACCAAACGCGCCGAGGCTGCTGAACAGGTAACCGGCCAGATAGACACCAACGGTTTCCATCGACATCTGGCCGCTCTGCAACGCAATCAGCGCCACCAGCAAATAGCCGAGGTGCGAGATGGAGGAGAAACCGAGCAGACGTTTGATGTTGGTCTGGCTCAGCGCCATCAGGTTACCGAAGATAATGGAAACAAAGGCGATAAGACCCAGCACCACACGAACGGCTTCACTGTCGCTGACCGGCGCATAGAGGAACAAACGCATCAGCACGCCAAAGATGGCGATTTTGCTGGCGGTCGCCAGGAAGGTTGAGACCGGCGCAGGCGCGCCCTGATAAACGTCCGGCGTCCACAGGTGGAACGGCACCAGTGAGAGTTTGAAACCGAGACCGACAATCATCAGGCCCAGACCCGCCAGCAGCAGCGGCTCGTGCAGCATGCCTTCACCGAGGCTCTTACCGATAGCAACAAATGCCAGATTCCCGGTTTGCGCATACACCAGTGCGATACCGAACAGCAGGAAAGAAGACGCTGCGGCAGACAGAATGGTGTACTTGATACTGGCTTCCAGCGAACGTTTCTGGCGGAAGGCATAACCCACCAGCCCGAACAGCGGCAGGGAGATCAGTTCAATACCAAGGAACAACGCCGCCATATGGTTGGCGTTAGCCAACAGAATGCCGCCCATTGCGGCAATCAGTACCAGCAGATAAAACTCTTCTTTGTTGTCATTATACCCTTCCAGCCACGGATAAGCGAAGGTGCAGGTGGCAAGGCTCGCCAGTAGCACCAGCCCGGTGTAGAGCATGGCGTAACCATCGACGCGCATCAGCGGCGTCACATCCATAGCTCCCGCCTGCCCGACAAACCACAGGGAGAGCAGCGCGACGTTCAGGCCGATGACCGACAGCGTGGCATTGAGGAAATGGTTGCGTCGCCACGCAATGGAGAGCATCACAACCACCACCGTCAATCCGACGATCAGCAGCGGCAGCAGCGCAATCAGGTGTTGTGGAGTAATTGTCATGGCGATTTACGGCCTTGTAGTAGTAATAGAATTAACAAACCACTGCTGGATATTACCCATCGCGGCATGCGAGGTATCCAGAATCGGCTGCGGATAGAAGCCAAGCAGTACCAGAAGTACAACCAGGATCAGGATCATAAACAGCTCGCGCAGTGACAGCCCCGGCAGTTCCTTGCTGGCCAGTTCGCTTTTCGCTTTACCGAAGTAGGCGCGATGCAGCATTGCCAGTGAGTAAACCGATGCGAAAACCAGACCGAAGGTAGAAATCACCGTGATCATCGGCACAACCTGGTAGCTGCCGAAGAGGATCATGAATTCACCGACGAAGTTACCGGTACCCGGCATACCCAACGTGGCGACAGCGAAGAACATCGACAGCGCCGGCAACCATTTAATCTTGCTCCACAGCCCGCCCATCATACGCATGTCGCGGGTATGCAGACGTTCGTACAACTGACCGCACAGGATAAACAGACCCGCCGCAGAAAGACCGTGCGCAATCATCTGGATAACCGCGCCCTGATAGGCCAGCTGGCTGCCGGTGTAGATAGCAATCAGCACGAAGCCCATGTGGGACACCGAGGTGTAAGCGATCAGGCGTTTGATATCCGTCTGGGTGAACGCCATCCACGCACCGTAGAAAATACCGATGACGCCCAGCCACATGGCGATGGGGGCAAACTCTGCGGAAGCATTCGGGAACAGCGGCAGCGAGAAGCGCAGCAAACCGTAGGCTGCGGTTTTCAGCAGGATCCCCGCCAGGTCAACGGAACCTGCTGTCGGTGCCTGCGAGTGCGCATCCGGTAACCAACCGTGCAGCGGCACCACCGGCATTTTCACCGCGAAGGCGATGAAGAAACCAAGCATCAGCAGATATTCGACGTGGTCAGACATCGGCGTTTTCAGCAGGTCTTCATAGTCGAATGTCCAGACGCCGGTCGCGTTATAGTGCACCACTACCAGCGCCAGGATGGCAATCAACATCACCAGACCACTGGCCTGGGTATAGATGAAGAACTTGGTCGCAGCCGTAATACGCGTCTTCCCGTCGGAGGCTTTGTGGCCCCACAGTGCAATCAGGAAGTACATCGGCACCAGCATCATTTCCCAGAAGAAGAAGAACAGGAACATGTCGATGGCAAGGAACACGCCGATAACGCCGCCCAAAATCCACATCAGGTTGAGATGGAAGAAGCCCTGATATTTCTCGATTTCACGCCAGGAGCAGAGTACCGCCAGCACGCCGAGGAAACCGGTCAGCACCACCATCAGCAACGACAAACCGTCCATCGCCAGATGAATATTGATGCCGAAACGTGGGATCCACGCCAGTTTAAACTCTTCCTGCCAGGCAGGCAGACCGGTGGATTGCGTCAAAGAGTAGCCGCCCTGCATCCAGAGTTGCAGAGAAAGCGCCAGCGTCAGTCCCATGGTGATCAGGGCTATCCAGCGCGGCACCTTCACGCCGAAGCGTTCGGTCTGCCAGCAGAGAAAGCCGCCGATAAAGGGAATCAGTATTAGCCAGGGTAATAACATGGCGATATTTGTTCCTTGTTTAAGTCCGCCTCAGGCTATCTTGCTCATCATCGCGAACCCCGGCTGTGCTCGCAATCCGCACGTACTTTAGTACGCTCCGGTTGCTCTGCGCAGGCGGTGTCCACTCGGACTTTGCCGATAACGCCTGTCCATTCGGACCTGATTTTCAACGAATTTTCTAAAAATTCTCTTTCAGTTTGTAAGCCGGATAAGCGCAGCGCCATCCGGCCCACAAACTCAGCGCAATACCATCAGCAACGCCAACACCACGACAGCGCCAATGCTCATCGACGCGACATACCAGCGCAGATACCCGTTCTCGCTAAACAGCAGCCCTTTGCCTGCAAAGCGCGACAGGATCGCCGGAATGTTCATTAGCGCATTCAGCGGATCGCTCTTCAGCAGCCAGGCAATGCCAAGATACGGCTTCACAAAGATGCGGTCGTACAGCGCATCGAAGCCCCAGGCATTGAACCACCAGGTCCCGAAGAAGCGACCTGTCGCGCTGTTGGCAATCGAGTGCACCAGCGTACGTTTACCCAGCCACAGCCAGGCCGCCAGCAGAATACCGATGACAGCAACCGCACCGGACGCCACTTCCAGCATGACCACACTGCTGTGCGCCAGCTCGGTGGTTTCTGGCAGAACGCCTCTCAGCGGTGGCACAATCATCGCGCCAATAAAGGTGGAAAGTACCAGCAGCACAATCAGCGGCAGATGATGGGTGATCCCCTTCCCTGCATGAGCGTGAATCTGTTCTTTCCCGTGGAAGACAATGAAAATCAGGCGGAAGGTGTACAGCGATGTCATAAACGCGCCCACCAGACCGGCAATCATCAGATTGACATGGCCGTTTGCTACCGCACCGGCAAGGATTTCGTCTTTACTGAAGAAGCCTGCGGTCAGCAATGGCAACGCCGACAGCGCCGCGCCACCGACCAGGAAGCAGGCATAGACCAGCGGAATCGACTTACGCAGGCCACCCATTTTGAAGATGTTCTGCTCGTGATGGCAGGCGAGGATCACCGAACCGGACGACAGGAACAGCAGCGCTTTAAAGAACGCATGCGTCATCAGGTGGAAAATCGCCGCGTCCCAGGCCTGCACACCCAGCGCCAGGAACATGTAACCAATCTGGCTCATGGTTGAGTAGGCAAGTACGCGTTTGATATCCGTCTGCACCAGCGCGGCGAAACCCGCCATCAGCAGCGTTACCGCACCGACGATACCAACCAGATGCAGCACTTCCGGCGTCATCAGGAACAGCCCATGCGTACGGGCAATCAGGTAAACACCGGCGGTCACCATGGTGGCGGCGTGGATCAGCGCAGAAACCGGCGTCGGGCCAGCCATCGCGTCCGCCAGCCATGTCTGCAACGGCAGTTGCGCGGATTTACCGACCGCACCGCCCAGCAGCATCAGCGTCGCCCACATCAGCATGTTATTGCCGTTGGCGAAGTGCTGCGGCGCCAGCTCAACCATTTCGCGGAAGTTCAGCGTACCCAGTTCGTTGTAAAGGATGAACAGCGCGAAAGCGAGGAAGACATCACCCACACGGGTAACGACGAACGCTTTCATCGCCGCTGCGCCATTCTTCGGATCGGTGTAGTAGAAACCGATCAGCAGATAGGAACACAGGCCCACGCCTTCCCAGCCGAGGTACATCAGCAGCAGGTTATCTGCCAGCACCAGTACCACCATGCTGGCGATAAACAGGTTGGTGTAGGCGAAGAAACGGGAGTAGCCCTCTTCTCCGCGCATATACCAGGACGCGAACATGTGAATCAGGAAACCCACGCCGGTAACGACCGAAAGCATGGTCAGCGACAGGCCGTCCAGCACCAGGTTGAAACCGATGTTGAAATCACCGACCGCCATCCACGTCCATAACGGTTGCGAAAACGCCTGCTGACCGTTGTTGAAGAAATCAACGCCGACAAAAGCGGTCACCAGCGCCGCAAGGCCAATCGAGCCAACGCCAACGGTCGCAGAAAGATTCTCTGACCAGCGCCCGCGGGAAAAGGCCAGTAAGACAAAGCCAATAAAAGGCAGAATAATGGTTAAGGCGAGCATGTTCATCCACGCATCTCACTTACTGAATCGATATTCAGATTCTGGCGGCGACGATGGAGTTGCAGCAGCAACGCCAGGCCAATACTCGCTTCCGCAGCCGCGAGGCTAATGGCGAGGATATACATCACCTGCCCGTCGGTCTGTCCCCAGTAGCTGCCGGCAACCACGAAGGCCAGCGCAGCAGCGTTAATCATGATTTCCAGCCCAATCAGCATAAACAGCAGGTTGCGGCGGATAACCAGACCGGTCAGACCCAAAACAAACAAAATCGCCGCGAGGATCAGTCCATGTTGTAAGGGGATCATGCTTGCTCCTCCGTTTTTCTTTTTGCGCGGTCATCGGTGCGATTGCTCAGCACTTCACCGGCCCTGTCTTCGCGCCCCAGATGGAAGGCCACAACCAGGCCAGCCAGCAGCAGCATGGAGGCCAGCTCCACGGCCAGAACGTAAGGACCAAACAGCGTAATACCGACCGCTTTCGCGCTAATCGCCGTCCCGTCGATACCCTGATCGTTGACGCCCAGAATGGCGTAAACCATCACCACCAGCAGCACCGCAGAGAGCAGCGCCGGGCCGATCCAGATTTGCGGCGACAGCCAGTTGCGCTCCTGCTCGACTACGGTATTGCCAAGGTTCAGCATCATCACCACAAACACGAACAGCACCATGATGGCCCCGGCATAAACGATGATCTCCAGCGCACCGGCGAAGTAAGCGCCGAGTGAAAAGAAGACCCCGGCAATGGCCAGCAGCGACACAATCAGATACAGCAAAGCGTGCACCGGGTTGGTATGCGTTATTACGCGTACCGTCGTCAGGATGGCGACCAGGCCACAGATATAAAAAGCGAACTCCATTGCCCCTCTCCTTACGGTAACAGGCTCTTGACGTCGATAGGTTTGGCTTCGTTTTCCGCTTCACCTTTATCTTTGCCGTCGATTGCCATACCTGCCATCCGGTAGAAGTTATATTCCGGGTATTTGCCCGGACCGGAGATCAGCAGATCCTCTTTTTCGTACACCAGGTCCTGACGTTTGTATTCACCCATTTCGAAATCCGGGGTGAGCTGAATCGCCGTTGTCGGGCACGCCTCTTCGCACAGACCGCAGAAAATACAGCGTGAGAAGTTGATACGGAAAAATTCCGGATACCAGCGACCGTCCTGCATCTCCGCTTTTTGTAGCGAGATACAGCCTACCGGGCACGCTACCGCACAAAGGTTACAGGCAACGCAACGCTCGGAACCGTCCGGGTCGCGCGTCAGCACAATACGGCCACGGTAACGCGGCGGCAGATAAACCGGCTCTTCCGGGTACATACGGGTTTCGCGTTTCGCGAAAGCATGCAGGCCAATCATCCAGATACTACGGACCTGGGTGCCGAAGCCCACGAGTAATTCTTTTAAAGTCATGGTCTTTTCACCCCTTATTGCGCCTGCCAGAGAATGACAGCCGCCGTTCCCAGCAAGTTGAGTAGCGTCAGCGGCAGACAGATTTTCCAGCCGAACGACATCACCTGATCATAACGAGGACGCGGCAGTGCGGCGCGAATCAAAATGAACATCATCATAAAGAACGCGGTTTTCAGCGCGAACCAGATGAAAGGCGGTAACAACGGCCCCTGCCAGCCCCCGAAGAACAGCGTGACCATCAACGCGGAAATGGTGACGATACCGATATATTCGCCGACGAAGAACAGACCGAATTTCATCCCGGAATATTCAATGTGGTAACCATCCGCCAGTTCCTGCTCGGCTTCCGGCTGGTCAAACGGGTGACGGTGACACACCGCCACGCCAGCGATAGCGAAGGTCACAAAGCCGAAGAACTGCGGAATGACGTTCCACAAACCCGCCTGGTTGTTGACGATGTCGGTCATGTTGAATGAACCGGCCTGCGCCACCACGCCCATCAGGGAAAGCCCAAGGAACACTTCATAGCTCAGGGTTTGCGCAGAAGCACGCATCGCACCGAGCAGTGAGTATTTGTTGTTGCTTGACCAGCCCGCGAACAGCACCGCGTAAACCGCCAGCCCTGCCATCATTAAGAAGAACAGGATGCCGATGTTCAGATCCGCCACGACCCAGCTCGGGCTGACCGGCACAATGGCGAACGCTAACAGCAGCGAGGTGAAGGCGATCATCGGCGCGAGGGTGAAGATCACGCGATCGGAAAAGCGTGGGATCCAGTCCTCTTTAAAGAACATTTTGATCATGTCCGCGACCAGCTGGAGTGAGCCACCCCAGCCAACGCGGTTTGGTCCGTAACGGTTCTGGAACAGACCGAGCAGGCGACGTTCGCCAAAGCTCATGAACGCACCGCAGGTGACCACCACCAGCAGAATGACCACTGCTTTCAGGATGCTCAGCAGAATGTCGATAACATCCGGTGTTAACCAGCTCATGCTTGCGCCTCCCGCAGATTTTCAAGACGTGCTCCGGCCAGTACCGGCGCGATGCCAGGCATCCCCATCGGCAGACCAACCTGCCCTGCCGCCAGACCTTCGGAAACCTGCAATGGCAGGCTGATGGTCTGACCTTCCCAGGTGAAGGAGATATGCGCGCCCGCGTTAACACCAAGCTTCGCAGCGTCGGCCGGGTTCAGCTTGATGTACGGTTGCGGCATACGGCTCTGGAATACCGGAGAACGCTGCGACATTTCATCGCTGCCGAACAGGTGGTAGTACGGCGCGATACGCCATTTACCCTCCTGCGCTTCGAAGGTTCCCGGAATGGAAGTGAAGTATTCCAGCCCACTTTCGCTGGCCTCAATCAGACGAACGCCCGGATCGCCGTAGCGCAGGTGACCACCCACTTCAGCCTGGAATTTGTTCCATGCCTGCGGGGAGTTCCAGCCCGGCGCCCACGCAAACGGAATTTGCGAACGCGGAGCGGACGGCTGGTTGTTCCCTTCCATCGAGAAGGCGAACATGGTGTCTTTATCCTGCGGCTGGCGCGGTTCGTGCACGCTGATGTTGGCGCGCATGGCGGTACGCCCACTGTAGCGATGCGGTTCACGGGCCAGTTTCTGACCGCGGATGCGGAAGCTGGCGTCCGGCGCCGCCTCTTTAATGCCAGCCAGTTGCGGCAACGCTTCAACGGCAGCGTCAATCACATGGTCAAGCTGCGTCCAGTCCACTTCGCGGTTTTCAACGGTGCTGTGCAGCGAATGCAGCCAGCGCCAGCTCTCCAGCATAATGGTTTTGCTGTCGTAGTAGGCCGGATCGTAAACCTGGAAGAAACGCTGCGCGCGGCCTTCGTTGTTGATTACCGTACCGTCGCTTTCTGCAAAGCTGGCAGCGGAGAGCACCAGATGAGCCTGCTCCATGATTGCCGTACGCTGATGATCAATTACCAGCACCAGCGGCGCTTTCGCCAGCGCGGCATCAACGCGTGCAGCAGAAGCATGGCGGTGCAGGTCATTTTCCAGCACCACAACGGCATCAGCGTGGCCCGCTTCCAGTTCTGCCAGCGCATCATCAAGACTGCCGCCGCCAATCAGGCCGAGGCCCATACTGTTCACCGAACGGGCAATCATGGTGATGCCGACATCGGCACCGCGCCCTTTCAGCGCTTTTGCCACGTTGGCAGCCGCCTGAATCACTTCCGCGCTACCGGCGTTCGTCCCGGAGATAATCAGCGGTTTCTTCGCGCCAGCCAGCGCCTGGACAATCACATCGATTTTGTTTTTCAGATCGCTGCTCAGACCGTCAACCGCTGGCGCCGTCTCATCCAGCGCGTGGGCGATGGCGAAACCTAAACGCGCCTGATCTTCAACCGGTGCGCAATAGGTCCACGCGGCGATATCGTCCAGACGAGTACTGTCGACGTTGGTAACAAACAGCGGATGTTTGGCGCGCTGGCCAATGTTCATGATCGCCGCAATCTGCCAGTCGGCAACTTTCTGTGCCGCCGCCATTTCGCGGGCTTTGCCTTTCACGGCCTGACGCACCGCCAGCGCAACGCGCGCGCCTGTCTGCGTGATGTCTTCGCCGAGGATCAGCACCGCATCGTAAGATTCGATTTCGCGCAGCGCCGGGGTACGGATACCACCTTCGCGCAGCACTTTCAGCGCCAGTTCCAGACGTTCCTGCTCGCCTTTGGCGATGCCAGTGTAGAAGTTATCCGCACCGACAAGCGCGCGCAGGGCAAAGTTGCTCTCCACGCTGGCGCGCGGAGAACCGATGCCAATCACTTTCTTCGACTGACGCAGAATATCCGCCGCGCCCTGCATTGCTTGCTCGGCGTTCAGGGTGATCAGATCGTCGCCACGGCGTTGTACCGGCTGACGCGGTCTGTCTTTCAGGTTGACATAGCCATAACCGAAACGGCCACGGTCGCAAAGGAAGTAGTGGTTAACGGTACCGTTGTAACGGTTTTCGATGCGGCGCAGCTCGCCATAACGTTCACCCGGGCTGGTGTTGCAACCCAGCGAGCACTGCTGGCAGATGCTCGGCGCAAACTGCATATCCCACTTACGGTTGTAACGCTCGGAGTGCGTTTTGTCGGTGAAGACGCCGGTTGGGCAGATTTCCACCAGGTTGCCGGAGAACTCGCTTTCCAGCGTGCCATCTTCCGGGCGGCCGAAGTAGACGTTATCGTGCGCGCCATACACGCCAAGATCCGTGCCGTCTGCGTAGTCTTTGTAATAACGTACGCAGCGATAACAGGCGATACAGCGGTTCATTTCGTGTGAGATGAACGGGCCAAGATCCTGATTACGGTGAGTACGTTTGGTAAAGCGATAGCGACGGAAGCTGTGGCCGGTCATGACGGTCATATCCTGCAAGTGGCAGTTACCGCCCTCTTCGCAGACCGGGCAATCGTGCGGGTGGTTGGTCATTAACCACTCCACTACGCTTTCACGGAACTGCTTCGCTTCATCGTCATCAATAGAAATAAAGGTACCGTCGGATGCCGGTGTCATACAGGACATCACCAGGCGGCCACGCGTGTCTTCCGCGTTTTGATATTGCTTCACCGCACACTGGCGGCACGCACCCACGCTCCCCAGCGCCGGATGCCAGCAAAAATAAGGAATATCAAGGCCTAAGGAGAGACAAGCCTCAAGAAGGTTGTCTGCTCCATTTACCTCGTATTCTTTGCCGTCTACATGAATAGTAGCCATTAGCATGCTTCCAGTTGGCCTGAATAACCTTTGTCCTTCGCGCCGTAGCAGCGTTGTTACATCGCGAAAGTTGCGGGTCTTTCTCAGGTATTAATCAAAATTTGTTTCCGGCCTCGCCCAGGCGAGTAACCCCAATTACCAGCGCGCTTTCAGCAAGTTTGGCTGGATACCGCCAATCGCATGGGTATTGCTGAATTGCTGTTTAATGCCCGCTTCGAATTCTTCGCGGAAATATTTAATCGCGCTCTGTAAGGGTTCAACCGCACCCGGTGCATGCGCGCAGAAGGTTTTACCCGGCCCAAGTTGTCGACACAGTTGCTCAAGTGTCTCGATGTCCCCTGGCTGGCCTTCACCACGTTCCAGCGCGCGCAGAATTTTTACGCTCCACGGCAGACCATCACGGCATGGCGTACACCAACCGCAGGATTCACGGGCGAAAAACTCTTCCAGGTTGCGCACCAGCGGCACCATGCCAATCTCATGATCGACGGCCATCGCCAGCGCCGTTCCCAGACGGCTACCCGCTTTCCCGATGCTTTCGAATTCCATTGGCAGATCAAGGTGCGCTTCGGTCAGGAAGTCTGTACCTGCGCCGCCTGGCTGCCAGGCTTTGAATTTCAGGCCATCGCGCATACCACCAGCATAATCTTCGAGGATTTCACGCGCGGTCGTACCGAACGGCAGTTCCCACAGGCCCGGATTTTTCACGCGGCCGGAGAAGCCCATCAGCTTGGTACCGGCATCTTTGCTGGTCGAAATGTTCTGATACCATTCAACACCGTTAGCCAGAATAGCTGGCACGTTGCACAGGGTTTCGACGTTGTTGACGCAGGTCGGTTTACCCCATACGCCAGAGCTTGCCGGGAACGGCGGCTTGGAGCGCGGGTTCGCGCGGCGGCCTTCCAGCGAGTTAATCAGCGCGGTCTCTTCACCGCAGATATAACGCCCGGCCCCGGTGTGAACGAACAGTTCGAAATCAAAGCCGCTGCCGAGGATATTTTTACCCAGCAAACCCGCTTCGGTCGCTTCGGCAATGGCGCGACGCAGATGTACCGCTGCTTCAATATATTCGCCACGCAGGAAGATGTAGCCACGGTAAGCTTTCAGCGCAAAGGCGGAAATCAGCATGCCTTCCACCAGCAGGTGCGGCAACTGCTCCATCAACAGGCGGTCTTTGTAGGTGCCCGGCTCCATTTCATCGGCGTTACACAGCAGGTAACGGATGTTCATGGATTCGTCTTTCGGCATCAGGCTCCACTTCAGACCGGTGGAGAAGCCCGCGCCGCCACGACCTTTCAGGCCGGAATCTTTTACCGCGTTGACGATTTCGTCCGGTGCCATACCGGAGAGCGCTTTACGCGCACCGGCATAACCATTTTTGCTCTGGTATTCATCCAGCCAGACCGGCTGCTTGTCGTCACGCAGCCGCCAGGTCAGCGGATGTGTTTCAGGAGTACGGATAACTGTTTTCATTTATACCGCTCCAGCAGTTCGGGGATGCCTTCCGGAGTCAGATGCGCGTGAGTGTCCTCATCGATCATCATGTTCGGCCCTTTATCGCAGTTGCCCAGACAGCAGGTCGGCAGCAGCGTAAAGCGGCCGTCGAAAGTGGTCTGGCCCGGTTTGATCTTCAGGTGGCTTTCAATCGCCGACTGAATGCCCTGATAACCGGTGATATGGCAAACCACGCTGTCGCAATAGCGGATCACATGGCGGCCGACTGGCTGACGGAAGATCTGGCTGTAGAACGTTGCCACGCCTTCGACATCGCTCGCCGGGATCCCCAGAACATCAGCAATGGCGTAAATCGCGCCGTCCGGCACCCAGCCACGCTGCTTCTGAACAATCTTCAGCGCTTCAATGGACGCCGCACGCGGGTCTTCGTAGTGGTGCTTTTCGTGCTCAATTGCCTCACGCTCTGCCGCACTCAGCTCAAAAGCCTCGGTTTGTGGTTGTTGATTCTCGTGCATAATTAGCGGTCCACATCTGACATAACAAAATCGATACTACCCAGATAGACGATCAGGTCGGATACCAGGCTGCCGCGGATCGCCGACGGGATTTGCTGCAAATGCGCAAAGCTCGGTGTGCGAACGCGCGTGCGGTAGCTCATGGTGCTGCCATCGCTGGTCAGGTAGTAACTGTTAATACCCTTGGTTGCTTCAATCATCTGGAAGGATTCGTTGGCCGGCATTACCGGGCCCCACGAAACCTGCAGGAAGTGAGTAATCAGGGTTTCGATATGTTGCAGCGTGCGCTCTTTCGGTGGCGGCGTCGTCAGCGGATGATCCGCTTTGAACGGGCCTTCCGGCATATTGTTAAGACACTGCTCAAGAATACGCAGGCTCTGGCGCAGCTCTTCCACTTTCAGCATCACGCGGGTATAGCAGTCGCTGACGCCACCGCCCACCGGGATTTCAAAGTCGAAGTTTTCATAGCCGGAGTATGGACGCGCTTTACGCACGTCAAAGTTGATGCCGGTAGCACGCAGACCCGCGCCGGTAGTGCCCCACTCCAGCGCTTCTTTCGCGCCGTAAGCGGCAACACCCTGCGAGCGACCTTTCAGAATGGTGTTACGCAGCGCCGCCTTCTCATAAGAGGCCAGACGTTTCGGCATCCAGTCGAGGAATTCACGCAGCAAACGATCCCAGCCACGCGGCAGATCGTGCGCTACGCCGCCAATACGGAACCACGCCGGGTGCATACGGAAACCAGTGATCGCTTCCACCAGATCGTAGATTTTCTGCCGATCGGTAAAGGCGAAGAACACCGGGGTCATTGCGCCCACGTCCTGAATAAAGGTGGAGATATAAAGCAGGTGGCTGTTGATGCGGAACAGTTCAGAGAGCATCACGCGGATCACGTTGACGCGATCCGGTACGGTGATCCCCGCCAGTTTCTCTACCGCCAGCACATACGGCATTTCGTTAACGCAACCACCGAGGTACTCAATACGGTCGGTATAAGGAATGTAGCTGTGCCAGGATTGACGCTCGCCCATTTTTTCCGCGCCACGGTGGTGGTAACCGATATCCGGTACGCAGTCGACAATCTCTTCGCCGTCGAGTTGCAGGATAATGCGGAAGGCACCGTGCGCAGACGGGTGGTTCGGACCGAGGTTGAGGAACATAAAGTCCTCATTGTCGGTGCCGCGCTTCATGCCCCAGTCTTCCGGCTTAAAGGTCAGCGCTTCCATTTCTAAATCCTGCTTGGCTTTGGTCAGCTCAAACGGATCGAATTCGGTGGCGCGCGCCGGGTAATCTTTACGCAGCGGATGTCCCGTCCAGGTCTGCGGCATCATGATGCGCGTCAGGTGCGGGTGACCGTTAAAGGTAATGCCAAACATTTCCCACGTTTCACGCTCGTACCAGTTGGCGTTGGGGAAGAGTTTGGTAAACGTCGGCACATTCAGATCGTTTTCAGAAAGCGCCACCTTGAGCATGATGTCGCGGTTGCGATCGATCGAAATCAGGTGATAGAAAACGGAAAAATCCGCGGCGGGTAAACCGGCGCGGTGTGTACGTAGACGCTCGTCCATGCCGTGCAGATCGAACAGCATGACGTAAGGTTTCGGCAGCTTCTTCAGGAAATCGCCAACTTCCAGCAATTGCTCACGCTTCACCCAAACTACGGGTACCCCGGTGCGGGTCGCCTGAACAGTAAAGGCATCCGGCCCAAAACGGTTGCGCAATTCGCCAATGACCGGATCATCCAGATGATCCCGAGTCTGCCATGCGGCTTCTTGCGCGGTTAAATCGGTCATATTGTTCACCATTGCAAAGGGTCCGTGGTGACTGTCGGGTATGGCTTCGCGTTATTGGATTATTGAAATGCGAAGTTTTTTCCATTACCCACAGGCGCACATTAAATCTCGTCCGGCGTACGCAGATTGGTAACGGCAATGCGTTCGCCACGCTTACGGTCGCGTTCCGACTGCATATTGGCGCGGTAAACGCCCTGATCGCCAACCACCCAGGAGAGCGGACGACGTTCTTTACCAATCGATTCCTGTAACAACATCAGCGCCTGCATGTACGCTTCAGGACGCGGCGGACAGCCAGGGATGTAAACATCCACCGGGATAAATTTATCGACGCCCTGCACGACGGAGTAGATATCGTACATACCGCCAGAGTTCGCGCAGGCTCCCATCGAGATAACCCACTTTGGTTCCAGCATCTGGTCATAAAGACGCTGAATAACAGGCGCCATTTTGGTAAAGCAAGTACCGGCGACGACCATCAGGTCCGCCTGACGAGGAGAAGCACGCAGTACTTCCGCACCAAAACGCGCGACGTCGTGAACGGCAGTAAAGGAGGTCACCATCTCTACATAGCAGCACGACAGACCAAAGTTATATGGCCAAATTGAGTTTTTACGGCCCCAGTTCACCATATCGTGCAGGGCATTTTCGAGTTTGCCCATATAAACGCTACGGTTGATTTCTTGTTCCAGGGGGTCGGTTACGATCTCCTGTTTTTGCAGGGGGTAACGGTCGTTCTCACCGTTAGGATCTATGCGGGTGAGCGTATAATCCATCTTATTGCCTCGCGGTTAGCGTTGACGATCAGTGTAGCTGCCAGTCTCTGGGTTGATATGCTCACGGCGCGAACGCACGGGCGTCCAATCCAGCGCGCCAATACGCACCAGATAAACCAGACCAGCTAACAGCACTAAAATAAAAATTGCAGCTTCGACAAAACCGACCCAACCACTCTCGCGAATGGAGGTTGACCATGCATAGAGGTAAAGCGCTTCCACATCGAAGATGACGAAGAACATGGCCACCAGGTAGAACTTGGCGGAGAGACGTAAGCGCGCGGAACCGACAGAATCGATACCGGATTCGAAAGGAACGTTTTTGTGCCTTGCGCGTGCGCGGCCGCCTAAAAAACGACCGCCGACCAGCATCAGGCAACAAAGCCCTATGGCGACAATAAGAAAGATAGCGAATGCCCAGTGATGAGCGATGATTTCAGTGGATGTTGACATACGCATTGCTTAACTCAAAAGGTAGCGTTAATACCTCTGCTCTTGCTGGCAGATGACGCCACATCGATTCACGGGGAGGAATAAAACCACACATTAACTGTGAAAAAAGGCGAAAACAGCTAAACGATGTGGGTTTTACTCCTTTCTATAACCTTTTGTCAACTTTAACAAAAGTTTCCTCACATTAGTTTACATCGGCAGCAATTCATTAACATTTAGTGCCGTTTTCTTGATCGGCCTCAAACATACCCGCGAAAAAATCAGGTGTTGAATCGTGTCCGTTGTGAGCTTTTCCTGATATTACCCGCTTATTTTGACAGGATTTTGTCCGGATTCCTCCCCCTCATTGGGAGTATTTTCTTGATCTGAGACACGCTTTTGTTAATTCATCGCAAAAAACGGCAACAATCCAGCTTGATTTTTAACATGAGCTTAAGGCATGAAAGACTATAGTTGATAAAGGGATATTTTGCTGTGAGGAGTATTAACTTCTTGAAAGGAAATATTATTTAGAGGGTCAATAATTCACCAGGGAAATGTTCCGATATAAAACGAACCAGTGGCAGCGATTTCACTGCCAGCGGTTCATTTTTGCACTTACATTTTGTTACCAGTTTTGGCGCAAAATGTTAGCCAAAATCCCCTTCAACGATAAGCGGATCCCCACCTTCTTCAGACCCAGAATTCCCGTAATGCCACGGGTTCTGGTAATGTTCCATCGCCTGAAAAATAACCTGCGCCAGTTCATTCTGGCTATTGGGATTATAGCCCAGCAGATATTCCGTATCAGGCAATAGCGGCAGGCCATCAGCACGGCCTAATACCCGCAAATCCGGACTCATCATTTCAACAGGGCGGGCGGTGACACCAAGCCCGGCTTTCACTGCCGCTTTCACGGCCGAAAGCGTTGAAGCCACATAAGCCATGCGCCATGGAATATCGGCACTATTGAGCGCATTAATCACCATGTCGCGAAACGAACTGGGTTCATCCAGCAACACAAGTGGGATAGCCTCACCTTTCTGCAGGACATATTCCGCCGAACAGTACCAGTGCGTTGGGGATGTACGTAACGTCAGGCAATCAAACTGCCCGTAGCGATGCGTTGTCACCACCAGATCGAGGTCATGATCCTGAAGACGATCGTCGGATAACGGGTTGCGCTTCACGCGCACATCCAGCGCCAGTTTCGGATATACCGAGCTAATACGATTAAGCAAGAAAGGCAAAATGGTATCGGCTGATTCGTCAGAAGCGCCAATAGTTAATACGCCCTGCAAGTTGCTAAACATCAGCGATGTACAAGCTTCATCATTGAAACGTAAGATCTTTCGCGCATAACCCAGTAATTGAATACCGTGCTCGGTTAAAAGTTTATTACGCCCATGACGGGCAAAAAGTTCCTTTCCCACTAACTGTTCCAGCCGCTGCATTTGCTGGCTTACGGCAGACTGGGTGCGACATACCGCAGCAGCAGCCGCAGCAAAGGTGTTCAGATCAGCGACCGCAACGAAAGTTCTCAGCAGATCGAGGTCGAGATTCAGTATCGGACGATTTGCATTTATCATATTTTTTCACTTACGGGTTGCTCGCGCAGAGTGACCCGGGTTTATGCTGTGCTCGTAAGATTAAGTAATTCCATTTAAAAAGTGCATCCAGCAACGTCATGACTCATCAAAGCCTGACTGTAAGTTCTCGTGTTTATAGTTCGCTGTCTAATGCAAGCTGAACCCATTGGCTTTATTTCGCATGCTCCATTCCTTCTGGATATATAAACCGTGATAAACCTTGCGAATGCTTTTAAAAAAAGAACCGGTTTATGCACATCACTGGCTATACATAGCACATGTATCATATACCATAAGGCTATATAAGCGGACTGGAGTAAAAGCGAATAATAACAACCAACTAAAATCAAGAAATAGTCCTTAACTAAAGCATGGCTTTTTCACATCAGCACCATTTCTTGCCCTCCGAGTTTAACCTAAAACCTTTATATTTATAAGCATTATTGCGAATAATCTTAAACCGCAATTGTCATGATGTCCGACCTCTGGTTATAATATTAGAGACGAACATAGTTCCCATTCTCAATATTAATTCGCTATTAATTGACAACCGTTCTAACTATTAATAATGCTTAACATTGCGTTTACAGCGCAAACATTCCCCTCTGACAAAATGCATGACTCCATCTTGCCATCATCCAGATTTTGCGAAGAATTCTCTGTCGGTTTGCGTACTTCTTTTTTAAACCCGCACTAAGTAAGGGCCTTTTATTAGCGATAAATTACAACTTCTTATGTATTTTTGATATTTAAAACTGAAAATTAGCGTAAAGGCAGTTTAAGAACAAGGGTAAAATAAAAGAAAACAGTTAAAAAAACGTTAATCAATGAGAAAGTTACCGCGAAATCTTCTTCTGCTAACCCTTCAAAACTGGCGGGCGTGGGAGTACATTGTTCCGTGCTCACTTCCACGGCAGGCAGTGGCTCCCATAGCTAAAAGGTCAAAGGTTCATGTCCTCCATCGAAAAATCCAGCAAATTAGATAATGTCTGTTACGACATCCGTGGCCCGGTTCTGAAAGAAGCAAAGCGTCTGGAAGAAGAAGGCAATAAAGTTCTTAAACTTAACATCGGCAACCCTGCTCCATTCGGCTTCGAAGCGCCGGATGAAATTCTGGTTGATGTGATTCGTAACCTGCCAGGCGCGCAAGGCTATTGCGATTCCAAAGGGCTTTATTCAGCCCGTAAAGCGATCATGCAGCACTATCAGGCGCGCGGTATGCGCGAAGTCACCGTTGAAGATATCTATATTGGTAACGGTGTTTCTGAACTGATCGTTCAGTCGATGCAGGCGCTGCTTAACAGCGGTGACGAAATGCTGGTTCCCGCCCCGGATTACCCGCTGTGGACAGCGGCCGTGTCGCTTTCCGGTGGCAAAGCCGTACATTATCTGTGTGATGAATCTGCTGGCTGGTTCCCGGATCTTGACGATATTCGCGCCAAAATCACACCGCGCACCCGTGGTATTGTGATTATCAACCCGAATAACCCTACCGGTGCGGTTTATTCAAAAGAACTATTGATGGAGGTGGTTGAGATTGCGCGTCAGCACAACCTGATCATCTTCGCCGATGAGATCTACGACAAAATTCTTTACGACGCGGCCGAGCACCACTCTATCGCCGCACTGGCGCCGGATCTGTTCACTATTACCTTTAATGGTCTGTCAAAAACCTACCGCGTGGCAGGCTTCCGCCAGGGCTGGATGGTGCTGAGTGGGCCGAAAAAACACGCGAAAGGCTATATCGAAGGGCTGGAAATGCTGGCCTCGATGCGCCTTTGCGCCAACGTTCCGGCACAGCACGCAATTCAGACTGCGCTCGGCGGTTACCAGAGTATCAGTGAATTTATTGTGCCGGGCGGTCGTCTGTATGAACAGCGCAACCGTGCATGGGAACTGATTAATGAAATCCCCGGGGTTTCCTGCGTGAAGCCCAGCGGCGCACTCTACATGTTCCCGAAAATTGACGCGAAACGCTTTAATATTCACGACGATCAAAAGATGGTGCTCGACTTCCTGCTACAGGAAAAAGTGCTGTTGGTGCAGGGTTCCGCATTCAACTGGCCGTGGCCGGATCACGTACGTATCGTGACGCTGCCGCGCGAAGACGATCTGGAGATGGCGATCAGCCGTTTTGGCCGTTTCCTCTCTGGTTATCATCAGTGATCTTCATCGGGGGAGGATTTGCATCTTCCCCCACACTCTGCGCACAATGACTCAGGTCGCAGTCACAGACAAGGTTAACTATGAGTCAGAGTCATTTCTTCGCCCACCTTTCCCGCCTTAAACTGATCAATCGTTGGCCGCTGATGCGCAACGTACGCACCGAAAATGTGTCCGAGCACAGCCTGCAAGTGGCGATGGTCGCCCATGCGCTGGCGGCGATAAAAAACCGTAAATTCAATGGTCAACTGAATGCCGAACGTATTGCGTTACTGGCTATGTACCACGACGCATCGGAAGTTCTGACCGGCGATCTGCCCACCCCGGTAAAGTATTTCAATTCACAAATTGCGCAGGAATATAAGGCGATTGAAAAGATTGCCCAGCAAAAGTTGGTCGAAATGGTACCGGAAGAGTTGCAGGATATTTTTGCGCCGCTGATTGATGAACATCACTATAGCGCGGAAGAAAAAGCGATCGTGAAACAGGCAGATGCACTATGCGCCTATCTGAAATGTCTGGAAGAGCTTTCCGCCGGCAACAATGAATTCGGGCTGGCAAAATCTCGCCTCGAAAAAACCCTTGATGCCCGGCGCAGCCCGGAAATGGATTACTTCATGCAGGTTTTTGTGCCGAGTTTCCATTTATCGCTGGATGAAATCAGCCAGGACTCACCGCTGTAAGTATTCTTTGCCGGGTGAATGCCACCCGGCAAACGCGTCAAAACGGAAACAGTATCGGGATCAGCACCGCACAAACCACCATCACCAGCAGCGTAAACGGCACACCGATCTTAACAAAATCACTAAACTGGTAATTGCCTGGCCCGAGCACCAGCGTATTGACCGGTGATGAAACTGGCGTCATAAATGCGGCTGATGCCGCCATTGCCACCATCATGACAAACGGATACGGCGAAACGCCCATCGATTTTGCCGCCGCCAGCGCAATCGGTGCCATCAGCACCGCAGTGGCGGTGTTCGAGATAAACAGCCCGATGACCGCGCACATGATAAACAGGCAGATCAGCATAACGTGCGGCCCGTAACCGCCGCCGATATCCATCAACCCCTTAACCACCAGATCCACGCCGCCGGTTTTTTGCAGCGCCAGCGCAAAAGGCATCATCCCGACGATCAGAATAATGCTCGGCCAATGAATGGCCTTATAGGCGCTTTCAGCATCAATACAGCGGAATTTCCCCATTAACATGCAGGCGATAATCGCAGCGATCGGGTTGGGGATTTCATCGGTGAGCATCAGGGCAACCATCAGCACCAGGCAAAAAATTGCATGCGGCGCCTGGCTATGGGCAGGCGAAGCAGCGCTCTCTTCAACCGGTAAATTGAGCACCACAAAATCGCGGCCGTGAGAGCCCAACTGACGGATCAGTTTCCAGTTACCGACGACCAGGAAAATATCGCCCAGTTCCAGCGTGATATCCGTAATCACACCGTCAACCGCCTCGCCGTTGCGCTTCAGGCCGACCACGTTTAAGCCGTAACGGGTACGAAAACCGATTTCGCGGACCGTCTTACCTATCAGTTCAGAATCCGGAATTAACGACACTTCCGCCATCCCCACATCCAGCGCTTGATCGGAAAAATATTCACCACGTAGCACCATGGGTTCCAGCAACTGTTCGGCACAGAATTCACGCAAATTCACTTCAGCAGCAGACATGTCAATCAGCAGAACGTCGCGGGCACGAAACTCGGAGACACCATTAACGTTGACAATTACCCGCCGAAAACGCCTCCAGCGTTCGACGCCGATAACATTCGCGCCATAACGTTCGCGAAGCCGCAAATCATCAAGGCGCTGGCCGATCAAAGGGGAACCGGGACGAATAGCAAGGCGGCGCGCGCGCCCGGTAAGGCGGTACTCTTTAATCAACTCACGAAACGAGCGACGCTTCCAGCCGTCACGCTGCGCTTGCTCATCATCCCCTTTCAACATAAAACGCATCAGCAGCATATAGATGATCCCCAGCAGCAGAATCACCAGGCCCAGCGGCGTCACGCTAAAAAAGCCAAATCCTTTCATGCCTTCTCGCAACAGTTCGCTGTTCACCACCAGGTTAGGCGGCGTTGCCACCAGCGTCATCATGCCGCTGATAAGCCCGGCGAAACTGAGCGGCATCATCAGTCGTGAAGGCGAAATCTGCATGCGTAGCGAAACGCTCATGACCACCGGTATAAAAATCGCCACCACACCAGTCGAACTCATAAACGCGCCCAGACCGGCAACGGTAAACATGAGCAGCACCAACATTTTCACTTCGCTGCTGCCAGCCATCTCAACCAGCCAGGCGCCCATATTCGTTGCCACGCCGGTGCGCACCAGGCCATCGCCGATAATAAACAGTGCGGCAATCAGGATCACATTGGGATCGCTAAAACCTGAAAAGGCCTCGGGCAGAGTGAGTATGCCACTTAAGACAAAGGCGACAATCACAAACAGCGCCACCGCATCCATGCGTACTTTCCCCGTTGCGAAAAGCACAACGGTAATAGCCAGCAGACACAGCACCCAAATCAGTTCACCGTTCACAACATATCCTTGTCAGTTGATGGAGGGGAAATAGTGCCATAAAAAAACCCCACAAATGTGGGGTTAAATCATGGGTTCAGGCATTCAGCGTGACAATCGCCGTTCCGTCTGACTGCTTCGCAACATTCAGCGCTTCGAGGCTGGTAAGTACGAAATCGGCTTCATCAAGCCGGGGAGAATCGGCCGGAACATTTACCGCAATGACGTGGCATCCTGCCGCCAGCCCGGATAAAACGCCCGCGGCGGCATCTTCAACCACCACACAATCCTGTGGCACCAGCCCCAGCCGCTCTGCGCCAAGCAGATAAGCATCCGGAGCAGGTTTACCATGTTTAACCTGCTCGGCGGTGATAAACACTTCCGGCGCAGGCAGACCGGCTGCGCGGTGACGGGCGTGAGCAACCGGCACGGAACCGGAAGTAACAATCGCCCACGGAATCCCTGCCGAATCGAGGTGCTGCAGTAATGCGATAGCACCGGGCAACGGAGCGATCCCGTCGGTATCCGCCGCTTCGATGGCTTCCAGCCAGGTAAACTCGGCGGCAATATCCTCTTCCGATTTTCCCGGCATAAAGTGACGCAGCGAGGTAATCGCCTGTTTGCCATGGATGAAATTCAGCACTTCATCATGCGCGATGCCAAACCTGTCAGCCCAGCTACACCATGCCCGTTCAACAACGGGCAGAGAATTAACCAACGTGCCATCCAGATCAAACAGAAATCCTTTGCACTGCACACTCACCTCCTCAGGCGTTGATAATCTGATTAATTTCGTTGCTGCTCAGATGATACTGGCGCGGGCAGGAGTGCCATACGCTCAGCATGCGCTGATATTTTTCCCACATAGGCGTTTGCGCATTAAAGCCGTGCGTACCGGCATCGAAATGGGTGTAGCGGCCTTCAATATTCACCATAAAACGCACATAGCCTAGGTAACGCGCTTCCGTTGCCGCGTCGAAGCCAAGGAAAGTCACGCGCCGTTCATCGATGTTGTTGGCGTCTTTCAGGTTGGTCCAGGAGACATGGAGCGCGTGATACATCTCCATGATATCGATAACAATGCGGCAGGTTTCTTCTTTCAGCTCGCCGAACTCGCGATCCAGCTCGCGCATTTGCAGACCATAGCCACGCTCAATAATGGTCTGTAAACGGCGGTAGCGTTCTGCATTCGCCGGATCCATCATGGTCATCATTTTATACTGATTGGATAAGATCAGACGTTGGGCGTTAGTCATTTCCATCTTTCGACTCCTGTGGCTCATCGGCGCTTTAAATAAGATGTTTCGAGTTTACATGCTGAAAACGATGGCTTTCTTGATTTGCCGGGGGTGTTGCGTAGATCAAAATGAAAATAAAAAAAGAAGCCACCGCAAAGATGTCTTCTTTTATATAGACTGCGATTCCTGATGGCGTCACAGATCATCAAGAAATGTTTTATCCAGCTGCTTGAAAGCACGTTTAAGAGTATCTGCCAGCGCCTGGTAATCAGGTTTGCCTTCGAACGGCGCCAGCGCCTGTCCTGCTTCCTGGAGCTTGCCCCGCACTTCGTAAAACCAGTGCAGAATGGAAGGCGGTAGCGGCGTGACGGAACGTTTACCCAGCCACCATAGCCCCTGCATTGGCAGGCTCAGGGCAAACAGCGCGGTTGCCACTGCCGGGCCAAGCTGACCGCCAAGCGCGATTTGCCAGCACAGAGTGAAGACCGCCAGCGGCGGCATAAAGCGGATAGCGTGACGCGTTGCGCGGATCACGCGATTCTCAACAAACACCGGAGCGAGGCGTTTTTCCATGGGCCAGGTCTTCGCATAGCGCTGACCTCGACGAAACAAACTGAAGAAACTAACGGGTCGATTCTCAGAAGTGGACATGGTCTTACCTCAACTTCACATATAAAAATTAAAAAATTTGTGCAAAACAACAACTACGGATGACAACGTTAAAATTTTTTGTCAATCCCACCTGGTATCAGGTATCCTGTGGCAGCCTGACCAGGGCCTATAGACGACTATTGTTAAATCGTCAAATTTAAAGCTCATTATGCCACTGTCTGAAATTTGCGCAAAATAGCTTAAAATCTTATGTATTCTTCCATCATGCCAAAAAATATATTCAGCATGATGTTAATCATAAATGTCAGCGTCAACCTGCGCTACGCTGTGCGACTCACTGACCTTTTTTAGCCACGTATCATAAATAGGTACTTCCATGTCGAGTAAGTTAGTACTGGTTCTGAACTGCGGTAGTTCCTCGCTGAAATTTGCCATCATCGATGCATCTAACGGTGACGAATACCTTTCTGGTTTAGCCGAATGTTTCCATCTCCCTGAAGCACGCATCAAGTGGAAAATCGATGGCGGTAAACAAGAAGCGGCTTTAGGTGCAGGTGCCGCTCACAGTGAAGCGCTGAACTTTATCGTTAACACTATTCTGGCACAAAAACCAGAACTGTCTGCACAGTTGACTGCTATCGGTCACCGTATCGTGCACGGTGGCGAAAAATACACCAGCTCTGTTGTGATCGATGAATCTGTTATTCAGGGCATCAAAGATGCAGCTTCTTTCGCACCGCTGCATAACCCGGCTCACCTGATCGGTATCGCTGAAGCGCTGAAATCCTTCCCGAAACTGAAGGACAAAAACGTTGCTGTCTTCGACACCGCGTTCCACACCACGATGCCGGAAGAGTCCTACCTGTACGCTCTGCCGTACAAACTGTATAAAGAGCACGGCGTACGTCGTTACGGCGCGCACGGTACCAGCCACTTCTATGTTACTCAGGAAGCTGCCAAAGTACTGAACAAACCGGTTGAAGAGCTGAACATCATCACTTGCCACCTCGGCAACGGTGGTTCTGTTTCCGCCATTCGCAACGGTAAATGTGTTGATACCTCCATGGGTCTGACCCCGCTGGAAGGTCTGGTAATGGGCACCCGTTCCGGTGATATCGATCCGGCTATCGTGTTCCATCTGCATGACACCCTGGGCATGAGTGTTGAAGCGATCAACAAAATGCTGACCAAAGAGTCCGGCCTGCTGGGTCTGACTGAAGTCACCAGCGACTGCCGTTATGTAGAAGATAACTACAAAGAGAAAGAAGACGCCAAACGTGCGATGGATGTTTACTGCCACCGCCTGGCAAAATACATCGGTTCTTACACTGCGCTGATGGATGGCCGTCTGGACGCCGTTGTCTTCACTGGTGGTATCGGTGAAAACGCCGCAATGGTACGTGAACTCTCCCTGGGCCGTCTGGGCGTACTGGGCTTTGAAGTTGACCACGAACGTAACCTGGCTGCCCGTTTCGGCAAGTCTGGCTTTATCAACAAAGAAGGCACCCGTCCTGCCGTTGTTATCCCGACCAACGAAGAACTGGTTATCGCGCAAGACGCGAGCCGCCTGACTGCCTGATTACCCACACCGCCAGCCAACGCTGGCGGTGCTGTTTTGTAACCCGTCTGCAATGACGGTAACGAAAGAGGATTAACCGTGTCCCGTATTATTATGCTGATCCCTACCGGAACCAGCGTCGGCCTGACCAGTGTCAGCCTTGGCGTTATCCGTGCTATGGAACGCAAAGGCGTTCGTCTGAGCGTCTTTAAACCGATCGCCCAGCCGCGCGCCGGCGGCGATGCTCCGGACCAGACCACCACCATCGTGCGTGCGACTTCTGGCCTGCCAGCGGCTGAACCGCTGAAAATGAGCCATGTTGAGTCGCTGCTCTCCAGCAACCAGAAAGACGTGCTGATGGAAGAGATCATCGCGCGCTACCACGAAAGCAGCAAAGATGCTGAAGTCGTGCTGGTAGAAGGTCTGGTGCCGACCCGCAAACACCAGTTTGCCGATTCGCTGAACTTTGAAATCGCGAAAACGCTGAACGCAGAAATCGTGTTTGTTATGTCTCAGGGCACTGATACTCAGGAACAGCTGAAAGAGCGTATCGAACTGACCCGCAACAGCTTCGGCGGCGCAAAAAATACCAATATCACCGGCGTTATCGTTAACAAACTAAACGCACCGGTTGACGATCAGGGCCGTACTCGCCCGGATCTGTCAGAAATTTTTGATGACTCTTCCAAAGCGAAAGTCGTGCATGTTGATGCGACAAAACTGCAGGAAACCAGCCCGCTGCCGGTACTCGGCGCGATTCCATGGAGTTTTGATCTGATTGCCACGCGTGCAATCGATATGGCGCGTCACCTGAATGCAACTATCGTCAACGAAGGCGATATCAAAACCCGCCGCGTGAAATCCGTGACTTTCTGTGCGCGCAGCATTCCGCACATGCTGGAACACTTCCGCCCGGGTTCTCTGCTGGTGACTTCCGCAGATCGTCCGGACGTGCTGGTTGCTGCCTGCCTGGCCGCAATGAACGGCGTAGAAATCGGTGCCCTGCTGCTGACTGGCGGCTACGAAATGGAAGCCAGCGTTCGCAAACTGTGTGAACGTGCATTTGCTACTGGCCTGCCGGTATTTATGGTGAACACCAACACCTGGCAGACCTCCCTGAGCCTGCAAAGCTTCAACCTGGAAGTTCCGGCTGACGATAGCGAACGTGTTGAAAATGTTCAGGAATACGTTGCCAGCTACATCAACGCACAGTGGATTGATTCCCTGACCGCGACTTCCGAGCGCAGCCGTCGTCTTTCTCCGCCAGCCTTCCGTTACCAGCTTACCGAGCTGGCGCGCAAAGCAGGCAAACGTGTTGTTCTGCCGGAAGGTGACGAGCCGCGTACAGTTAAAGCCGCAGCGATTTGTGCTGAACGCGGCATCGCGACTTGTATCCTGCTGGGTAACCCGGACGAGATCAACCGCGTTGCGGCGGCTCAGGGCGTTGAACTGGGTACTGGTATCGAAATCGTTGACCCTGAAGTGGTTCGCGAAAGCTACGTTGCTCGTCTGGTTGAGCTGCGTAAGAGCAAGGGTATGACCGAAGCCGTTGCCCGCGAACAGCTGGAAGATAACGTAGTTCTCGGCACACTGATGCTGGAACAGGATGAAGTTGATGGTCTGGTTTCCGGTGCTGTTCACACCACCGCAAACACCATTCGTCCGCCGCTGCAGTTGATCAAAACCGCGCCGGGCAGCTCTCTGGTTTCTTCCGTGTTCTTCATGCTGCTGCCGGAACAGGTTTACGTTTATGGCGACTGCGCGATCAACCCGGATCCGACCGCTGAACAACTGGCTGAAATCGCGATTCAGTCTGCTGATTCTGCTATCGCTTTCGGTATTGAGCCGCGTGTGGCAATGCTCTCCTACTCCACCGGTAACTCCGGTGCAGGCAGCGATGTAGAGAAAGTGCGTGAAGCAACCCGTCTGGCGCAGGAAAAACGTCCTGACCTGGTTATCGATGGTCCGTTGCAGTACGACGCCGCAGTAATGGCTGACGTTGCGAAATCCAAAGCGCCGAACTCTCCGGTTGCCGGTCGCGCTACCGTGTTCATCTTCCCGGATCTGAACACCGGTAACACCACCTACAAAGCGGTACAGCGTTCTGCCGACCTGATCTCCATCGGGCCGATGCTGCAGGGTATGCGCAAACCGGTTAACGACCTGTCCCGTGGCGCGCTGGTTGACGATATCGTTTACACCATCGCACTGACCGCCATTCAGGCGTCTCAGCAGCAGTAATTGTGTCGGATGGCGTTAGCGCCATTCGGCAAAAATCAAAAGGCGACCATCCGGTCGCCTTTTTTATTTACAGCAGTTCCCGCGCGGCGGACACAATATCCTGCGCCGTCAGCCCATACTCTTTTTGCAGAAAATCCTGCGTTCCCACCTGACCATAGCGCTCCTTCACGCCCACGCGCCGCATCGGCACCGGACAGCTTTCCACTAACACTTCCGCCACGGCCGAACCCAGCCCGTTATGAATGCTGTGATTCTCGCAGGTGACAATCCGCCCGGTCTTCTCGGCGTAGTTCTTCACCAGCATGCGGTCGATAGGTTTTAAGGTAAACATATCGATCACTGCCGCACTCACGCCTTCCTGCGCCAGTTGCTGCGCCGCAGCCAGCGCTTCAGCCACCATAATGCCGTTGGCAATCAGCGTAATATCCGTACCGTCACGCAGAACATTGCCTTTGCCGATGGTGAAATGTGAACCCGGTTGATAAATGGTTGGCGCCTGTTTACGAATGGTGCGCACCCAGTAGAACCCTTCCAGGTGAGCAAGTTGGTTCAGGATATCGGCGAACATCACCGCATCCGTCACCTCCAGCACCACCGAATGAGCCAGACCGCGCACAATCCCCATATCCTCAAATGACATGTGTGTCCCGCCGTTGTGGCAGGCGGTCACACCGGCATCGGAGGCGATGACTTTGACATTGTTGCGCTGATAATCGAGTGACATAAACAACTGGTCGAAACAGCGGCGGCTGGCAAACGCCGTAAAGGTATGCACAAAGGGTTTGCGCCCGGTCAACGACAGCCCCGCTGCTGTACCAATGACGTTAGCCTCCATGATGCCGCAGTTGATCACCTGCTGCGGATACTTTTTCTGCACCCCATCCATTGCCATCGAACTCATCAGATCGGCTTCCAGCGCGATAATGTCGCTGCCCGCCGCAATCTGATCGCTGATAAAACCGGCATAAACTTTGCGCATCTCGATGCTGTCTTTGCCGCCGACTTCAGCCACCTTAATCATGCGCCGCCTCCAGTTGTTCGATGGTTTCGTTAAGCGCCTGTTTCATCTCTTCGGTCAGGCGTAAATGGTGCGAGTTGCTCAGCTTTTCGAGATACGGCACCCCCTGCCCTTTAATACTGTCGAGGATCACCAGCCGTGGCCGGGCATCGGCAGCCGGAACCGGCTTCACCACTTCCAGAAGTGCAGCGATGTCATCGCCCTTCACCGTACAGACATCGAAACCGAAGGCGCGGAATTTCCCCTCCAGATCGAAAGCGCAAATAATCTCATCCAGCTCGCCGTCCAGTTGCTGCTTATTCCAGTCCACAAACACCGTCAGGTTGTTGAGCTTGTGGTGAGCAATAAACTGGAACGCTTCCCAGCACTGCCCTTCATTCAACTCGCCATCACCAACGATGCAAAACACACGGTTAGGCCTGCCCGCCAGTTTATGTCCCAGCGCCATCCCTCCGGCAATAGAAATGCCCTGCCCAAGCGATCCGGTGGTCGCATCCACGCCGCGGGTTTTTAATCGATCCGGATGACTCGGCAGACGGGTGCCGTTCTCATTGAGCGTTTGCAGCATCTCCTGCGGGAAATAACCTTTCAGCGCCAGCGTGCTGTAGAGCGCCGGGCCTGCGTGGCCTTTCGAGAGCACAAAGTAGTCGCGCTCCGGCCAGTCCGGATCGGCAGGATCAATTCGCATAACGTCGCCATACAGTACGGCAAGCGTTTCCACCACCGACATGCTGCCGCCATAGTGTCCAAAGCCCAGGTGCGTCAATGCTTTCAGGGTTGCTATGCGAATATCCCGCGCAAACTGTTTCACTTCTGCAATCGTGCTCATGACTTCGCTCCACTCTTTTCTTCTGTGTCATTGGCAGCAGGTTTGCCCTTCGACATCAGATTCCAGATGACCAATGCGACGAACAGCGCCACCACCAGCCCGGTAATTGCCAGCGGCGACAGGTAACGCGCCAGATTGCCCAGCACAATGCCGATAAAGCCAAAGTCCGCGTCCGAGAAGGTGGTATTGGCAAAGCCCAGTGCGCCGAGCACTGGCAACAGCAAGACGGGCAGGAAAGTGATGAGTAATCCGTTGGCGAACGCGCCGATCATCGCACCGCGTCGTCCGCCGGTAGCGTTACCAAAAACACCCGCCGTCGCACCGGTAAAGAAGTGTGGCACCACGCCTGGCAGGATCAGCACCAGTTTCATCTGCCCGAGCAGGAATAGCCCCACCAGCCCGCCGAGGAAACTGAACAGGAAGCCGACCAGCACCGCATTTGGCGCATAGGGATAAACCACCGGGCAATCCAGCGCCGGTCTGGCATTAGGCACCAGTTTTTCGGAAAAGCCGGTAAAGGCAGGAACAATTTCCGCCAGAATCAGGCGTACGCCTTGCAGGATAATGAATACGCCGGCAGCAAAAGTGATGGCCTGAATAATCGCGTAGACGAGGAAGTTCTGCCCGGCGCTGAGTTGGCTCTCAACGTACTCACGCCCGGCGCAAACAGCTAAGATCATGTAAATAATGATCATCGTCAGCGAAATGGAGATCGAGCTGTCACGCAGGAAGCTCAGGTTTTTCGGCAAGTTCATCTCTTCCGTTGAGCGTGAACCCTTACCGCATTTACTGCCGATCCAGCCTGACAACACGTAGCCAAGCGTACCGAAATGGCCGAACGCGATGTCATCGTTGCCGGTGATCCGTTTCATATAACGCTGCGCAATCGCCGGGAAGAACGCCATCACCAGGCCGAGGATCAGCGAACCGGTAAACACCAGCCCAACGCCTTCAAAACCAGCGACAGTGAGGATCACCCCAATCATGCAGGCCATATAAAAGGTGTGATGACCGGTCAGAAAAATGTATTTCAGACGCGTAAAGCGCGCGACAATAATATTCGCCACCATGCCGAATGCCATGATCAGCGCCGTTGATGCACCATATTTCTCCAGCGCAATTGAAACAATCGCCTCGTTATTTGGAATGATCCCCTGAATATTAAAAGCATGTTCAAACATGCCACCCAGCGGATTTAACGAGCCGACCAATACTGTCGCACCGCCGCCCAATACGATAAAACCGAGAATCGTTTTGACTGTCCCTTTCACGACATCGGAAAAGGATTTTTTCTGCGCCACCAGGCCAATCAGCGCAATTAAACCCACCAGTACAGAAGGGACTTTCAATATATCAACAACAAAGTTTAGCGTTTCAAGGATAAACATATCCACCTCGCTTTATGCATGCCGCACCATTGTGCAGCGCATCCGGTTGATGTTAACGGTTGGCGAAGAAAGCGCTGATTTTCGCTTCCAGTTCATTGATATCAATGATGTTGCTGAGAACAACTAACTGGTTTTCCGGCACGCTGGCGCTGGCGGCAATATCTTTTGCCATGACAAACACATCGGCGGCACCTGGCGTGGCGGAAGAGAGGTCGGAATGCTCGACCTCAGCTTCGATATTCAATTTTTTGAGGACTTTCTTAATATTCATTTCGACCATAAAACTACTGCCCAGGCCGGATCCGCAAATTGCCATTATTTTCATTGTATTTACCTTTTTTGAGTAGAGTACGACCTCATCGCCCATAGCAGGCAATGTGTAATCACTGGTGACAAAATAAAAAATCAGAAACGCTGAATAATGTTTTTAATTTCCTCCAGGCTGTTTGCACGATGTAATTGCGCCATATCTTCATCGCTGGAAAATAGTTCCGCCAGCGCGGCAATCATTTCAATATGGCTGTGTTTATCCGGCGCGGCCAACATAATAATGGTATCAACCGGATCCGCATCCTCTGCGCCAAAATCAACTCCGCGAGACAATTTTAACAACGATAATCCTAACCCTTTTGCCCCCTCTTCCGGCCTGGCATGTGGCATTGCCAGCCCCGGCGCCAGCACATAGTACGGCCCCAGTTTCTGGTGCTGGGCGACAATGGCTGTCACATAATCCGGCGCAATCGTGCCGGATGCGAGCAGCGGTCTGGCACAAATTTCCAGCGCCTGCGGCCAATTCTCTACGCCATCAAGCACCTGAATCGTCTTGTCGTTAAGCCATTGGTCTAACACTTCACACTCCTTATCAGGGATAAGATGGGCAAACTTTATGCAAGTCAGCGGCGCTTATCCGTGATGATAGTCGCAAAGATAGCGCTACCAACAGGAATGATCGAAAAATGTGATAGCGCTATCAGATATGAAAACGCAGGGGAATTCGCAGAAAAAGCAGGGCTTTCCGGCGTATACTGCCTTGAGATGACTCATAACTCAGTACCTGAGATATCAGGGCTGTCAGGAAACGGAATGGCAATTACCCGAAAACGTCGGAGCACAGGAAAAGTCACCCTTGCCGATGTCGCGCAGCTCGCTGGCGTTGGCACCATGACCGTCTCGCGGGCGTTACGTACCCCGGAACAGGTTTCAGATAAATTGCGTGAGAAGATAGAGGCTGCCGTGCAGGAGTTGGGGTATATGCCCAATCTGGCGGCCAGCGCGCTGGCTTCGGCATCATCCTGGACTATCGCGATGGTGGTGCCAAGCCTTGCCGAATCCGGCTGCTCGGAGATGTTCGCCGGTTTGCAGCAGGTGTTGCAGCCTGCCGGTTACCAGATCATGCTCGCCGAGTCGCAGCACCGGTTGGAGCAGGAAGAAAAATTACTGGAAACGCTGCTTGCGTCCAATCTGGCCGCCGCCATTCTGCTCAGCGTCGAACATAGCGATATGGTACGCCACTGGCTGAAAAACGCCTCCATTCCGGTGATGGAAATTGGCGCGGTGCGTGCCGATCCGATTGATATGAATATCGGGATCGATAACGTTGCTGCGATGTTCGAGCTGACACAAATGCTGGTGCAGCGCGGCTACCAGAATATCGGCCTGCTGTGCGCCAACCAGGAGCAGTGGATTTTCCAGCAGCATTTACAGGGCTGGTACAAAGCAATGCTGCGTCACCATATGTCGCCGAACCGGGTGATTAACGCCGCCGCTCCGCCGGTTTTCTCCACGGGTGCGGCACAATTGCCGGAGTTTTTGCTGGCGTGGCCGGAACTGGATGCGCTGGTGTGTGTCTCGGATGAACTGGCCTGTGGCGCGCTGTATGAATGCCAGAGGCGACGTATTAAGGTACCGGATGATTTAGCGATAGTCGGCTTTGGCGACAGCGACGTCAGCCGGGTATGCCAGCCGCCGTTGACCACCATTTCCGTGCCGCACCGCAAGATTGGTATTGAAGCAGGACGCGCGCTGCTGGCGCGCCTGAATGATGAAACCTGGGAGAACAAAACGCCGATAGCACCGACGTTTTGCCTGCGGGATAGCTGCTAGTCGGCTTCCGGGGCTTTTTCCGCATCATTGCTGGCATTGCGGCTCATCCACAACGCAAGCGCTTTCAGGGAATCAGGGGTGAATTCATCACAGCGGGCGGTAATCTCTTCCGGCGTCATCCAGAAGACCTCGCTCACCTCTTCTTCCTGCAAAGCGAAAGGCCCGTGGGAAACGCAGCTGAACAAACCGCCCCAGACGCGGCAATGTTCATCTTCAAAGTAGAACTGGCCATGTTCGGCGAAGGGAACACCGGCAATCCCCAGTTCTTCTTCGGCTTCACGGCGTGCGGAATCCAGCAAAATTTCACCCGCCTGCACCACGCCACCGGCGGTGGCATCCAGCATACCGGGCATAAAATCTTTGATTTCGGTACGGCGCTGCACCAGAATTTTGCCCATCCCATCATGCACCACAATGTAGGTTGCGCGATGACGCAAACACTGCGCCCGCATCTGTTGCCGGCTTGATTGCGCGATCACCTCATTGTCTTCGTTGACAATGTCCACCCACTCCATGCCTGCAAAATGACTCTGTTCCACCATCGGGAAATCTTCTCTTTGTGGCGCTCTTTTGGCGCGTTTCGGTTGAAAGGTAAATTACGGATTAATCGCGACCTGCGCAATAACCCGCTGATCATTAAGTGCGATAACGCGCAACACATCCTCTTCCAGCATGCCGTAACTGGCGGCAAACCCACCTTTGGGAATACTCACCGAGCCGGGGTTGAAGTGGAAAATGTCGCCCCGCTGCTCCGCTACCGGAATGTGCGTATGGCCATAAACCAGCACATCGCCTGCCGCCAGCGGCGGTACATCATCCGGGCCAAACAGATGTCCATGCGTCAGAAACAGACGGCGTTTTGCCAACAGCACTTGCTGCCAGGGCGCGGTAATCGGGAAATGCAGCAACATTTGATCCACTTCGCTGTCACAGTTGCCGCGCACGGCAATGATGCGGTTGGCCTGCTCGTTCAGCCGCTCCGCCACCTGCGCCGGTGCATAACCCTGCGGCAGCGCGTTGCGCGGCCCGTGATTCAGCACATCGCCGAGGATCACCAGCCAGCGCGCATCGCTTTGGGCAAACAGTTCCAGTACGCGCTCCGTCGCGGGCAACGACCCATGAATGTCCGATGCAAACATCAGTTTCATCATTACACCTCATGTGGAAGAAAACAGCCCATGATAACGGAAGTCAGCGGGCTTATCAGCCTGCACGCTTAGCGGAAAGTGCAACATAGCGCTGAACGGACGAGCGCTGCCACTGGAACGCAGCATACTCCGCCAGCCGCTCCGGCACCGTATCGCCATTCATCACCAATCGGTTGAGCATCAATGCCAGATCGATATCCGCAATACACCACTCGCCAAACAGATTCGGCTTACCGTGCGCCAGCAAATCACCGGCGATAGCAAACAGTTTTTCCGCACTCTCCTGCCCGGCAGCGCTGAGCGGCGCTTTTTTCTCGCCAGCAAAAACGACCTCTGTCGGGCGCTCTTCGCGGATGGGCATTAAATCGCTGCGCAGCCAGGCCTGGATTTGCCGGGCGCGGGCGCGTTTTTGCAAATCGTGTGGGTAGATACGCTCCCATTCCGGCGGCGCGAAACGCTCTTCGAGATATTCCGCTATCGCCGTCGATTCGCTGAGTTCGAAACCCTCAATCGCCAGAACAGGCACGCGATACGTCAGATGGTAACCCGGCCAGCCAGGCATATGCTGAGCGCCGCTGGACAGATCGACGGTTTTAAGCGAGAAAGGCAAACCTTTTTCATGCAGCGCGACATAGGCCGACAGGACATACGGGGAGAAATAATTAGCATCGGACCATAACGTGATAGCCGGTTCGTTCATAACATCCTCGTTTAACGGTGAGTTTTTCCTTCAAAATATAACGTCCTGACCAGGCTGTCACTTAATGAAAACTCAGCAGCCAGAGGGAACACCTATACTCTGAGAGTAACGATTATTCTTATATCTGGAGTATTGATGATAGACCTCTATTTCGCGCCCACACCAAACGGTCATAAAGTAACGCTATTTCTGGAAGAGAGCGGGCTGGAATACCGCCTGATCCGCGTCGATATCAGCAAAGGCGACCAGTTTCGTCCGGATTTTCTGATTATCTCTCCGAACAATAAAATCCCGGCCATTGTCGATCACCTGCCCGCCGATGGCGGCGCGCCGCTGAGTCTCTTTGAATCGGGTGCGATTCTGCTCTATCTGGCGGAAAAAACGGGAAAATTGCTCAGCGGCGAATTGCGTGAACGCCATGTCACGTTGCAGTGGCTTTTCTGGCAGGTCGCCGGTTTGGGGCCGATGCTCGGGCAAAATCATCACTTTAACCACTTTGCGCCACAGCCAGTGCCGTATGCTATTGAACGCTATCAGGTCGAAACCCAGCGTCTGTATCAGGTATTGAATAAGCGTCTGGAACGGGTGCCGTGGCTGGCAGGTGAGCCTTACAGCATCGCGGATATCGCTGCCTGGCCGTGGATCCACGCCCACCAGCGCCAGCGCGTGAATCTTGAGGATTATCCCGCGGTGTTTAACTGGTATGAGCGCATCCGTACCCGTCCGGCCACCGAGCGGGCTTTGCAAAAAGCACAGCAGGTATAAAAGCCGGATAACCTGTTCTGATAATTAAAAAATCCGTGAAATGTGTTCGGTATCGCACGCGGATTTGAGCCGCTCACTTATGCTGAAATGGAACATCACCAAAGGAGGGAAACATGAAGATACTGATTACCGGCGGGACTGGCCTGATTGGTCGTCATCTCATCCCTCGGCTGCTGGAGCTTGGGCATGCCGTTACCGTTGTGACGCGCAGCCCGGCCAAAGCGCAACAGCTACTTGATGCCCGCGTGACGCTGTGGAAAGGGCTAAACGATCACACTCACCTCAATGAGTTTGATGCGGTGATCAACCTGGCAGGCGAGCCGATCGCCGATAAACGCTGGAGCGAAGAGCAGAAGCAGCGTCTGTGCAACAGCCGCTGGCAGATAACGCAACAGCTGGCGGATTTAATTAAGGCCAGCGACACGCCGCCGCGCGTGCTGATTTCCGGATCGGCGGCGGGCTACTACGGCGATCTCGGTGAAGTAGTGGTCACCGAAGAGGAGCCGCCGCACAACGAGTTCACGCATAAACTTTGCGCCCGCTGGGAGCAAATTGCCTGCGAAGCGCAAAGCGATCGCACCCGCGTTTGTCTGCTGCGTACTGGCGTGGTGTTCGCGCCGCAGGGCGGGATCCTCGGCAAGCTGCTGCCGCTGTTCCGTCTCGGACTCGGCGGCCCAATTGGCAATGGCCGTCAGTATCTGGCGTGGATCCATATCGACGATATGCTGAACGGCATTCTCTGGCTGCTGGATAACGATCTGCGCGGGCCGTTCAATATGGTTTCGCCCTACCCGGTGCGTAACGAGCAGTTTGCTCATACGCTCGGCCATGTGCTGCACCGCCCGACCATTATGCGCGCGCCTGCTTTCGCCGTGCGCCTGATGATGGGCGAATCCTCTGTTCTGGTGCTTGGCGGCCAGCGCGCATTGCCGAAACGCCTCGAAGCCGCTGGTTTCGCTTTCCGCTGGTACGATCTGGAAGAGGCGCTGGAGGATGTGGTTACCTCTTAATTTTCGTGGCTCCGCCAGCGCGTTTGCAGTGGTAAGCTAAGACGCTTTACCACCGTAAGGGCGCTGGCATGACGTTGTACACTTCCCGCTTGACTCTCTCCCCGTTTGAACCCTCCGACTGGCCATTTTTCCTGCATCTGCGCAGGAATGGCAGCGTGATGCGCTATATGGGCGAGATCGCCTCTGAAGAACAGATTCGCACCCTGTTCGACGATCGTCTTGCCGATCGCCACGCCTTTATTATTCGCAACGCCCAGCATACTTCGGTGGGCGATATCGGTCTGCGTATCAGCCAGCACAATCCACAGGAAGCCGATGTCGGCTACTCGATTGCGCCCGCCGCGCAGGGGCAAGGCGTTGCATCAGAAGCGCTACAGGCGCTGTGCGAATACGCGTTTGATAGCGAAGTGCAGGCACTGAACGCCTGGGTGCTGGCAGAGAATCAGGGGTCGGTGAGGGTGCTGGAAAAAAGTGGTTTTCAACGTGTACAGGTGCTGGAAAAAGCCTACCTGCTGCGCGGCGAATATCATGACGACTGGATTTACCGGCGGGAAAAAGCATAGATTGAGGCCGCCTGTACGGCGGCCTTATATCACTTCAGCGAACCTTTGAGGAACTGCTGCAAACGCGTGCTTTTCGGGTTGCCGAACAACTCATCCGGCGCGCCCTCTTCTTCAATCTTGCCCTGGTGCAGGAAAATAACGTGGGTGGAAACATGGCGGGCAAAGCCCATTTCATGCGTTACCACCACCATGGTTTTCCCCTCTTCCGCCAGTTGCTGCATAATGCGCAGCACTTCGCCCACCAGTTCAGGATCGAGCGCCGAAGTCGGTTCATCAAACAGCAATACTTCCGGCTCCATCGCCAGCGCGCGGGCAATGGAAACACGCTGCTGCTGACCGCCGGACAAATGCACCGGGTACTTTTGCTGCTGCATCTCATCAATGCCGACTTTCGCCAGATATTTCACCGCGCGTTCGCGGGCTTCCTGCTTGCTCAAGCCCAGCACCTGAATCGGCGCTTCCATGACGTTCTCCAGCACCGTCATATGGCTCCACAAGTTGAAATGCTGAAACACCATCGTCAGACGCGTACGCAGCAGACGCAACTGGTGTTTATCCGCAACGCGCAACTGGCCATCTTTATCGCGGACCAGATTGATATTCTGGCCGTTAACCACGATGGTGCCTTCGCTCGGTTTTTCGAGGAAGTTAATACAGCGCAAAAAGGTACTTTTACCGGAGCCGGAGGAACCGATGATACTAATCACATCGCCCGCGTTGGCCTGCAACGAGACGCCCTTCAGCACTTCATGTTCGCCGTAGCGTTTGTGCAGATCGATAACGTTTAATTTATTCTCAGACATCGTGTTCTCAGTGCGTCGAAGAAGGTTTCATATGCTGCAACCAGCGCTTTTCCGCCTTGCGGAATAAGCTAATCAGCACATAAGAGATAATCAGATACAGCACCGCAGCAATACCAAACGCGGTAAACGGCTGGTAAGTTGCGGAGTTGATATCACGGGCAATTTTCAGCAGGTCCGGCACCGTGGCGGTAAAGGCCAGCGCCGTTGAGTGCAGCATCAAAATGACTTCGTTGCTGTACGCAGGCAGCGCAATGCGCAGCGCCGCCGGCAGGATAATGCTGCGGTACATTTTGAACGACGAGAAACCATAGGCCCGCGCCGCCTCAATTTCGCCGTGCGGCACCGAACGGATCGCACCGGCGAAAATCTCAGTAGTATAGGCACAGGTATTGAGCGTCAGCGCCAGCACCGTGCAGTTCAGGCCGCTACGGAAGAAGGCATTCAGCAGCTCGGTGCCCTTGACGATCTCCAGCGTGTACATGCCGGAGTAGAACACCAGCAGTTGAACATAGAGCGGCGTACCGCGAAACACGTAGGTGAATAACCAAATCGGGAAGCAGACAAATTTATTGCTGGAAACACGTCCGATGGCCAGAAACACCGCCAGCACGCCGCCCATCGCCACCGATGAAATCAACAGCCACAGGGTAATTGCCACGCCCGTCAGGCGATAACCGTCGCTCCACAGCAGCGATTGCCAGTACTCCTGAATGATCTCGATCACAGGTCAGCCCTCTTCACACCCACGGAGTAGCGACGTTCGAGAAGAAGCAGCACACCATTGGAAACCGTTGTAAAAACGAGGTAAATCACCCCGCAGACGATAGCAAAATAGAAGGGCTCCCAGGTACTTTTCCCGGCGAGCTGAGTGGCTTTGACCACATCTTCCAGCCCCAACAGCGAAACCAGTGCTGTTGCTTTCAGGATCACCTGCCAGTTGTTGCCAATACCCGGCAGCGCGTAACGCATCATCGCCGGGAACAGGATGCGGCGAAAGATTTGCCGACCGGTAAAACCAAACGCTGTTGCCGCTTCAATATGCCCTTTCGGTACCGCCATAAAGGCGCCGCGGAAGGTTTCCGTAAAATAGGCGCCGTAAATAAAACCGAGGGTAATAATACCGGCGACCATCGGATCGATATCCAGTTGGTCCATGCCCAGCGCATCCGTGATGCTGTTGAGGGCGATTTGCAGGCCGTAAAAAATCAGCAGCATCAACACCAGATCCGGAACACCACGAATGAGCGTGGTATAGCCTTCAAAGATCAGCGCCAACGCCCGGTTTTTCGACAGTTTCGCCCCTGCGCCTACCAGACCAATAAGTACCGCCAGCACCACCGAACTGATGGCCAGCTCCAGGGTGACTAACGCACCGTGTAATATAACTTGAGAAAACCCGTACAGCATGCAGCCTGTCCTGTCGTATGTGGTGTTTTGCCGTGTCTCTTCCCCTCCCAATGTGAGAGGGGCTGCACGTTAAGCACGGGTGGGATTAGCCACCATAAACATCAAAATCAAAGTATTTCTTCGCCAGCTTTTCGTAAGTGCCGTCCGCGCGCATTTCAGCAAACGCTTTGTTCAGCGCATCGCGTAGCTCGGTGTCACCTTTGCGTACGCCCATGCCGGTGCCAACGCCAAACAATTTCTCATCTTTGATGGACGGACCACCAAATTTGTAATCTTTACCGACCGGCGTTTTCAGGAAACCTTCGCTGGCCGCCACTTCGTCCTGGAACGCGGCATCAATGCGGCCAGCAGTCAGGTCAGAGTAGATGTTGTCCTGGCCCTGATAGGAGACGATTTCCACCCCTTTTGGCGCCCAGTTTACGTTGCCGTAAGTTTCCTGCGTGGTGCCCTGCAACACGCCAATGCGTTTACCTTTCAGCTTGTCCAGATCCGGCTGAACGTTAGAATTTTTCGCCACCACCAATCGGGAATCCGCCGCGTAAAGCTTGTCGGTGAAATCGATTTCCTGCTGACGTTTTTCGGTAATGGAGAGTGATGACATGATGGCATCGATTTTTTTCGCTTTCAGCGAGGGAATCAGTGCATCCAGCGGGTTCTCAATAAACACACACTGGGTTTTGATGCGTTTGCACAGTTCTTTCGCCAAATCGATGTCAAAACCGATCAATTCCCCCTGCGCATTCTTCGATTCGAAAGGCGCATAAGTAGGATCGGTACCAATACGTAATTTTTGCGGAATGGCTGCGAACACAGTAGAAACGCTGGAAAACGCAAGCACCAGCGAAAGGGAGAGCACCAGTTTTTTCATCATTATCCTCAACAGACTGTCTTTCCTAAGGGAATTCTCATAACAATACGGTGCCGTTATCGTGCCATCATATGCCCCGGCAAGGCAAAAAATTATGCCCGAGCGCTGGCTTTTTTTGCAGTATGAATGCTTAACTATGCATTCATGCACCAACATGGTGCATAGCGTGCACCACAACGAGACATTTACCGTATAAATGCACCACGCCAGTTATTTAACGTGGTGCATATTTCCCTCATCCCGGATAAGCCGGGTTATGCAGCCTTAATCGCCGTAGACGTTAAAGTCGAAGTACTTTTTGGCGAGTTTGTCGTAGGTACCATCTTTACGCAGTTCGGCAAATGCTTTGTCGAACGCGGCTTTCAGCTCAGTATCATCTTTGCGCAGACCGATACCGGTGCCGTCGCCGAAGTATTTCTTATCTTTCACTGACGGGCCAGCAAAAGCGAAGTCTTTCCCGGCAGGCTGTTTCAGGAAGCCTTCGCTGGCAGCAACCTCATCCTGGAATGCTGCATCCAGACGACCCGCAGCGAGGTCAGAGTAGATCAGATCCTGGTTCTGGTAGGCCACCACATCGATGCCCTTGGTGCGCCAGTTGTCATTGGCATAGCCTTCCTGGGTAGAACCCTGCAGCACGCCAACGTGCTTGCCTTTCAGCGAATCCAGCGTCGGCTGAATCGATGAACCTTTGGCGGCAATCAGGCGGGAATCGGCAGCGTAGAGTTTGTCAGAGAACGCAATTTCCTGCTGACGTTTTTCCGTAATCGACAGAGAAGAGATGATGGCGTCGATTTTTTTCGCTTTCAGCGACGGGATCAGCGAATCAAAATCACTGCCGACCCAGGTGCATTTCACATGAATGCGTTTGCACATTTCGTTGCCGAGATCGATATCAAAACCCACGAAGTCCCCTTTCGCATCTTTCGATGAGAACGGCGCATAGGTTGCATCAGTACCGATGCGCACCGTGTGGGGAAGCGCTGCATAAACGCTGGCTGTCGCTGACAGGCCCAACAGTAAAGACAGAGCGAGAACCGTCTTCTTCATACATTACCCTCAAGTGTTCTGTTTTTTATTCTGTATTACGTTGTGTTGTGTGTTGCTGACAGTTACCTTGCACGTCTTATGCCAGTTTCCCGCAGCCGGAAAAAGACCGCGTTAAATTTGTTAATAAAACGTTGCAAACTTACTTAATGATGAAAGATAGCAGGTCTGCTGAACGAACCGGAGTGTTAGCACGGGGAAAAGAGGATTAAATGTTGAGGATATGATCGCGCTTGCAGAATTGCCCCAAAAAAGCGCACGCCGGGTAGCAGCGCACTATTTTGCGGCATCGCTCCCTTGCCAGCGGGTAAACAGATCTTCCGGCAACTCAATGTCAAACTGATCAAGAACGCGGTTAACGGTCTGATCAATCACCGCATCCAGGCTTTGCGGGCGGTGATAAAACGCCGGTACCGGCGGCATAATTACCGCGCCCAGTTCCGCCGCCTGGGTCATCAAACGCAAATGCCCAAGGTGCAGCGGCGTTTCACGCACGCACAGCACCAGCGGCCTGCGCTCTTTCAGCACCACATCTGCCGCCCGCGTCAGCAGGCTGTCGGTGTAGCTGTGCACAATGCCGGAGAGGGTTTTGATCGAGCAAGGAAGAATTACCATGCCTGCGGTTTTAAACGAACCAGACGAGATGCTGGCGGCGATATCGCGCGCATCGTGCACCACATTCGCCAGCGCCTGTACATCGCGCAGAGAAAAATCAGTTTCCAGCGTCAGCGTCTGGCGGGCCGCCTGACTCATCACCAGATGGGTTTCAACCTCTGCCACGTCGCGTAGCACCTGCAACAGGCGAACGCCGTAAATTGCGCCACTGGCGCCAGAGATCCCCACAATGAGTCGTTTCATGATTGTTGCCCCTTTTTTATCGGACGAACTTTGCCTGATTATAGAGGGCGTTGCAACAGATTGCGCCCCTCACGATGGAGGGGCGCGGCAGGATTAACCTTCGTTATGCATCTCTAAGCTTTCCACTTCGTTCTGACGCTGCACCGCTTTGGCATCGTCATTGCGCAGCGAGTCGAGATAATCAAGGTACTGCTGATCAACATCCCTGGTGACATACACACCGTTGAATACCGAGCATTCAAACTGCTGGATATCCGGGTTTTCAGAGCGTACCGCCTCGATAAGATCGTTGAGATCCTGGAAAATCAGGCCGTCAGCGCCGATGATCTGGCGGATTTCATCCACTTCGCGCCCGTGAGCGATCAGCTCATTGGCCGTCGGCATATCGATACCGTAAACGTTCGGGAAGCGAATCTCCGGCGCAGCAGAAACGAGGTACACTTTTTTCGCCCCGGCTTCGCGAGCCATCTCGATAATCTGCTCGGAAGTGGTGCCGCGCACAATGGAATCATCCACCAGCAGCACGTTTTTATCGCGGAACTCGGCACGGTTTGCGTTCAGCTTACGGCGTACGGATTTACGACGCAGTTGCTGGCCCGGCATGATAAAGGTACGACCGACATAGCGGTTTTTCACAAAGCCCTGGCGGTACGGTTTACCAAGGATACGCGCAATTTCCAGCGCGATATCGCAGGACGTTTCCGGGATAGGAATGACCACGTCGATATCCAGATCTTCCCACTCGCGCGCGATTTTCTCGCCAAGCTTAGTGCCCATATTGACGCGGGCGCTGTAGACGGAAATTTTGTCGATGAAGGAGTCCGGGCGCGCGAAATAAACGTATTCGAACAGGCACGGGTTGCTGACCGGGTTATCCGCACACTGACGGCTGAACAACTGGCCTTTTTCGGTGATATACACCGCTTCGCCCGGCGCGACATCACGCAGGAATTCGAAGCCCAGCGTATCCAGCGCCACGCTTTCAGACGCCACCATATATTCAGTGCGGCCATCGCCGATTTCGCGTTTACCCAGCACCAGCGGGCGGATGCCATTCGGATCGCGGAAAGCGACCATACCGTGGCCGATAATCATCGCCACGCAGGCATAAGCACCGCGGATCTGGCGGTTAGTTCCGGCAATAGCGGCAAAAATGTTATCCGCTTCCAGCGGATAGTGGCGGAAGTTATCCAGCTCGCTGGCAAACACATTGAGCAGGATTTCAGAATCAGAAGTGGTGTTAATGTGGCGGCGCTTCTCTTCGAACAGCTTTTTACGCAGCTCATGCGCATTGGTCAGATTGCCGTTGTGCGCCAGCGTGATGCCGTAAGGGGAGTTAACGTAAAACGGCTGCGCTTCAGATGCGCTGGAACTACCAGCGGTAGGATAACGTACGTGACCAATCCCCATATTGCCTTGCAGGCGCTGCATATGGCGGGCCTCGAATACATCATTCACCAGACCGTTCGCCTTACGCAGACGGAAACAGTTGTTTTCGTCGATGGTGATGATGCCTGCGGCATCCTGCCCACGGTGCTGAAGCACCGACAACGCGTCATAAATCGACTGGTTTACCGGCATAAAACCGGCGATACCGACAATACCGCACATACGTCTTTTCCTCGTTAAGCCACATCTCAGGGCCTATGCCCTGGGCAAGAAACTCGACGAACTTTGCAGATAGTCAAAGAACCATCTGATGATGAAGCTGAATTGTGGGATAAGCTGCGACTTCTGCCAGTCTTCACTTTTCGACAGCCCGGTAAAGGTATCGAGAAAGAACAGAATGGCGGCGACGATCAGTACGCCGCGTAGCGCGCCAAAACAGATCCCCAGTACTCTGTCTGTACCCGACAGGCCAGTCTTCTCGACCAGCGCACCGATCACATAGTTAACGATAGCACCGACAATCAGCGTCGCGATGAACAGTACTGCGATGGCTATCCCATTGCGCACCAGTTCGTCTTCAAAGCCCGTGAACCAGACAGACAGGTAAGTGTAGTAATGACTGGCGACAAAGAAAGCACAGCCCCATGTCACCAGCGATAACGCTTCACGAACAAAGCCGCGGATCAGGCTTACCAGACAAGAAAAACCAATCACCGCAATGATGGCGTAATCAATCCAGACCATATGTGTCCCACGATTTTACGCCCTGTCGTCCAGTTCGGGGCGCATTCTAACAGAAAAAGAAAACGTTTGCGTAGGGATTTCCTTCCCGCGCGGAAATAAAAATGGCGCTGAAAAAATATTCAACGCCACGGTTCCGGTTGCCTGTAGTCAGGGCTTTATTTCCCCTCATCCCTGCCCGCTTTGCCGTACAGAGAGGGATGAGAAGTGGCGCCGTTTTTTCTCTTCAGCCGTTAGTTCGGCGTATAACCCATCACCACGCCGCTCAGCCCGGAGAGCTGTTTCAACTCCTCCAGTGAGCCTTTCAGCTTATCGCGCGACGCATCCGGCCCCACCAGAATACGAGTGATTTTACCCTGAACCGGCGTCGTCGGCGACGTGTAAACGCGATAACCTGCGCCACGTAATTTACCAACGATTTCATTCACTTTATCCGCATTCTTCAGCGCGCCAAGCTGCACCACATATGCTTTACCGGTTGGCACCGTTTTGTCGTCCTGCGCTTTCGCAGGCGGCGCTGACGTTTCGTTTGCCACAGCAAGCTGCTCGCTGGCTTTATCACGCGTTGCGGGCGGCGCGGTTTGTTGCTGCGCCTGCGGTTTTGGCTGCGGTTTAGGTTTCGGTTGTTCAACCGGCGTGCTGGTGACTTCCGGTTGCGGAGCGCCGTTCGCCGCCAGCCTTGAAGCATCCAGCGACGGTGCTTCTGCATCGCCAGCGCGCACCTCTTCCGCTGCGCCTTCCGGCGGCTGCGCCGGAAGCGCCTGCGTTGCAGCTGGCATCATGTCCGGCTCATCGCGATCGCCAGGTTTCGGCACCAGCGGGATCGCGGCAAACTCATCCTGATAATGTTTTTTCTGCCCGTCGAGCAGCCCGGGAAGAATAATCACCCCGAGCGCAACCAGCACAATGGTACCCATCAAACGGTTCTGAAACTTACTTGCCACCGGTTCTCCCCGCGTCCATCGCTTCCATGACATGAGCCACCGTGTGGAACGATCCACACACCAGAACAGTATCGTTGGCGTCAGCATCGGCCATCGCCGCCTGCCAGGCCTGCGCAACATCCGGCCACGCCCGGCCAGAATTCAGATGCTCCAGCAGTTGTTCTGCAGTTGCACCGCGCGGCCCTTCCAGTGGGGCACAATACCAGCTATCGACCACCGGCTCCAGACAGGCAAGCGTCCCGGCGATGTCTTTGTCATGCAACATGCCAATCACCGCCAGTACGCGCCCCTTCTTCGGTAACGTGGCAAGACGGCTGGCAAGGTAACCAGCAGCGTGAGGATTGTGGGCAACATCGAGGATCAGACGCGGCGACTCGCTGACAATCTGGAAACGTCCCGGCAAAATAGCACCGGCAATGCCGTCGCGGATCGCCTGCTCGCTGACCGTAAGCTTACTGGCGCGCAGCGCAGCCAGCGCGGTTGCCGCATTTGGCTGCGGTACCTGCGGCAACGGCAGATTGGTAAGCTCGCCCTGAGCATCGCGAAAACGCCAGCCCTGCGCGTTAACGTCATAATCCCAGTCAACGTCCCGGGGCAGCAGATGCGCCCCCTTCTCCTGCGCCACCTCGGCAATAGACTGCGGCATATCCGGTTCGCCGACCACAGCCGGTTTACCACCGCGGAAGACGCCCGCTTTTTCGCGGCCAATGCTTTCACGATCCGGGCCGAGCCAGTCGGTGTGATCCAGCGCAATGCTGGTGACCACAGCGACATCCGCATCCACCATATTAGTGGCATCCAGGCGGCCGCCCAGCCCCACTTCAAGGATCACTACGTCGAGTTGCGCCTGCTTAAACAACCACAGCGCCGACAAAGTGCCATACTCAAAATAGCTCAGTGAAATATCGCCACGAACGGCTTCAATCTCTGCAAAAGAGCGGGTATGTTCGCTTTCAGCCAACTCTTCGCCCTGGATGCGTACGCGTTCGGTATAGCGCACCAGGTGCGGTGAACTGTAGACGCCAACCCGATAGCCCGCCGCCAGCAGAATCGACTCCAGCGTACGGCAAGTGGTGCCTTTGCCATTGGTTCCGGCGACGGTAAAGACAAACGGTGCGGGGCGGAGCACATCAAGGCGCGCCGCCACCTGGCTTACGCGCTCAAGACCCAGATCGATGGTTTTACTGTGCAGGTTTTCCAGATAAGAAAGCCACGCGGCCAGGGGCGACGTGGCTTGCGGAATGCGTTTAATGTCCATGATGCCCGTTGATAATGTACGGTTTGAAAAGCAAAAGGGCAGCGCCTGGTGGCCCTGCCCTTCGGTATTATCAGGCTTCGCCTTCCTGACCGGCCGGTGACGGAGCCGCCGTGCCAACATGCGACTCATCCGGATCCGGCGCCGGTAGATTCATCAGTTTCGCCAGAATACGCGCCAGCTTCAAACGCAATTCCGGACGGCGGATAATCATGTCAATCGCGCCTTTTTCGATCAGGAACTCACTGCGCTGGAAGCCCGGCGGCAGTTTCTCACGCACGGTCTGCTCGATAACGCGCGGGCCGGCAAAGCCGATTAGCGCTTTCGGTTCGGCGATGTTCAGATCGCCCAGCATCGCAAAGCTTGCGGAAACACCGCCCATGGTCGGATCGGTCAGCACGGAGATATACGGCAGACCGCGCTCCTGCATTTTCGCCAGCGCAGCGGAAGTTTTCGCCATCTGCATCAGCGACATCAGCGCTTCCTGCATACGCGCGCCGCCGGAAGCGGAGAAGCAGATCAGCGGGCAGTTGTCTTCCAGCGCCTGCTCGACGGCACGCACAAAGCGCGCGCCAACAACGGAACCCATAGAACCGCCCATAAAGGCGAACTCAAATGCCGCAGCCACAACTGGCATACCGTGCAGCGTGCCTTTCATTACCACCAGCGCGTCTTTCTCGCCGGTCTCTTTCTGGGCTGTCGCCAGACGGTCTTTGTATTTTTTTGAATCGCGGAACTTGAGCACATCTTTCGGCTCAAGCTCGCTACCCAGTTCTACCAGCGACCCTTCATCCAGCAGGCTATGCAGGCGATTACGCGCTGACATCCGCATATGGTGATCGCATTTCGGGCAGACCTCAAGGTTACGCTCCAGCTCGGCGCGGTACAGCACCTGGCCGCAGCTATCGCATTTTGTCCACACCCCTTCAGGGATACTTGCCTTGCGGGTGGGGGTGATGTTGCTCTTAATTCTTTCAATCCAGCTCATTGATAACCTTTATACATGAACCTGGTAGCCCATAAATGGTGCACATTAAAACATAACAGTTCGCAACTTGGGATAAAAAAGTGGTCGAACCGCCATTGCGCCCTTATTTTATCTGCTTTGCCGCAGCGCGTCGGTGACGAATAATCTCAATCACACCGGGAAGTATAGACACCACGATGATTGCCACAATCAACAGCTTAAGATTTTCCTGAACCATCGGCAGGGTGCCAAAGAAATACCCGGCGTAAGTAAACAGCAGTACCCATAACAGCGCGCCCGCTACGTTGAAAAGGGCGAAGTGGCGATACGACATATGCCCCATCCCGGCGACGAACGGTGCAAATGTCCGCACAATCGGTACAAAGCGCGCCAGAATGATCGTTTTGCCGCCATGCCGTTCATAAAACTGATGGGTTTTATCAAGATAGCTGCGACGGAAAATCTTTGAATCCGGATTACTGAATAATCGATCGCCAAAGAGTCGTCCGATGGTGTAGTTCACCGCATCACCGGCAATTGCGGCAATAAGCATCAGTACAACCATCAGATGTACATTCAGATCGTTCGTGCCGAGAGAGGCCAGCGCACCGGCGACAAACAGCAGCGAATCCCCCGGCAGGAAAGGCGTGACCACCAGCCCGGTTTCGCAAAAAAGGATCACAAACAGAATCGCATAAACCCAGATGCCATACTGTGCCACCAGCTCCGCCAGATGCACATCGATATGCAGGATGAAATCAATAAGGAAGCGTATTAAGTCCATATTTACTTATGCCTTTTATGAATTGCGACTAGTCCGCCAGGAACAGCGGGCCCATTGGCGCAGCCGGAAGGTCGAAGCGCGCTGGATAATCCACCGCCACCAGATATAGCCCTTCCGCTTTCGCCGTTGCTGCCGCCAGCGTGCGATCCTTGACCGCCAGCAACTCTGCTATCCAGCTCTCCGGCTGGTTGTGGGCGCCTACTTCCATCAGGCTGCCGACAATATTCCTGACCATATGATGTACAAAGGCATTGGCTTTGATATCGACCACAATGTAATTGCCATAGCGACTGACGTTGATATGCATCACATTGCGCCACGGCGTGCGCGACTGGCACTGCACCGCGCGAAACGAGGTAAAATCATTTTCGCCTAGCAGGCACTGCGCGGCGCGATGCATCCGCCCGGCATCCAGCGGCTGGTGATAGTGCGTAACACCGTGGCCTAACACCGCCGGTCGTAAACGATGGTTGTAAATAATGTAGCGGTAGCGGCGAGCCGTAGCGCTGAAACGAGCATGAAAATCATCGGCAACAGTTTTTACCCAGCGCACCGCGATGTCACCAGGCAAATTCGCATTTACCCCTAACGTCCAGGCGGCATCTTTGCGCAGCGCAGTCGTTTCGAAATGCACTACCTGCCCTGTCGCATGAACACCAGCGTCAGTTCTCCCGGCGCAGAACACATTAATTGGCTCATTGGCAACCTGCGAGAGGGCTTTTTCCAGCTTCTCCTGCACACTGCGCACTTCTTGCTGACGCTGCCAGCCGTAATACTTGCTGCCGTCATACTCAATACCCAGCGCAATTTTGTAGACTGGCGCTTTGACTTCGTCCTGCATCAGTACAGATACTCCTGCACCAGTTTCTCGGCGGTTTTAACCGCCATCAGCGCGCCACCGAAGCGAACGTTGTCGGCCACCGACCAGAACTGGATCTGCTCCGGCATGCCGTAATCATTACGGATGCAGCCCACAGAAAGATGCGTCTGACCGGAAGCATCGCCCACCTGGGTAGGAAATTCATTTTCTTCAGACAGCACAATTTCGTCGAAACGGGCAAACGCATCGCGCGCTTCTTCGGCAGCCAGCGGACGCAGCGCTTCAAAACTGACCATTTGCGCATGGCCGTAAAATACCGGCGACTGTACGCAGTTCGCGGAGATCATCAGACCGTCATCCTGCAAAATTTTGCGCATCTGATCGATAATCACCCGCTCTTCACGCACGCTACCTTCGCTATCCGGCAGCAGTGGCAGCATGTTGAACGCAAGCTGGCGGCCAAAATAGTCATCTTCATCAATCGGGATGCCATTCAGCAGCTTGGCACTCTGCCCTGCCAACGCATCAACCGCCTGTTTACCGCTGCGTGAAACAGACAACATGCTGGTGACAGCGACGCGCGAAAAACCGCCTTCATCGATCAGCGGTTTAATACTGGCCAACAGTTGACTGGTCAGGCTGTCTGGCACGGCAATAATATTGCGGTTGCGGTAATCCGCGAGCACAAAGGGATTAACGTCCGGCATGACCAGCGGCACATCCGGCTCTAGCGCAAACAGACCGCTGGTATCGATCACCAGGCAACCCGCGTTGGTGGCCTCTTCAATCCAGGTCGCAGATGCCTGCGCACCGGCGACGAAAAACGCCAGTTGCGCCTGCGTCCAGTCAAAACTGGCAACGTCTTCAACGCGCACGGTTTTACCCGCGAAGCGCAAGTTTTCGCCCGCGCTCTCTTCTCTGGCCAGAGCGTACAATTCGCCTACCGGGAACTGACGTTCCTCCAGCGTTTCAAGCAAGGCTTCTCCGACAGCGCCAGTTGCGCCAAGAACGGCAATATTCCAGCCTTCAGACATGGTGATTTACTCCAGGAAATAAAGCGTCCCTGCGGCATTTTTCCGCAGGGAGCATTAAGAAGACATTAACGGGCCGGGGTGTGCGTGGCGTTAAAACCCAGTTGCTGCAACAGTGCGGCAGCACTGGCATCATCGCACTGCACATACAGTGATGACCATTCGCGACGCTCAAGATAGTTTTTACGTAACTTATCAAATTCACCCGGCGTGCCTGCCACTTTTCGCAGCAACGCATCGTCACGGCGCACATCATACACCAAATGAACCAGCCTTTTTAGCGTTGACTGATCGAGAGGGCCGTGCAGTGTTATGCGGCCAAACTCCGGCGCAGGCAGTAAGGTATCGAGCGCTATTTGCGTACGCTTACCGATAAATTCACTATAGGCTTCAAAGACTTGTGTTGTGCCGCGTGCTTTACCTTCAAGGGTATATCCAGCGATATGCGCGGTGCCAATGTCAATGCGTTGCAGCAACTCCACGTTGAGATCAGGTTCCGGCTCCCAGACGTCCAGCACCACATGTAGCGCCTGTCCCGCCTGCAAACTCTGCAGCAGCGCCGCATTATCCACCACCGGGCCCCGGCAGGCATTAATCAGAATAGTGCCAGGCTTCAGACGCGCCAGCAGAGCATCATCCGCCAGGTGCAGCGTTTTATACGGTCCGTCTTTAAACAGCGGCGTATGGAAGGTCAGCACATCCGCTTCACGCACCAGCTCATCAAGCGAGCGGAAATCACCGTCATCACCACGATCGGCGCGCGGCGGATCGCATAGCAGCGTGCGGATCCCCAGCGCTTCGAGGCGCTTCTGTAAGCGCCCGCCCACATTGCCCACACCGACAATCCCGACGGTACGATCTTTGAGAGCAAAACCTTCGCGCTCTGCCAGCATTAACAGCGAAGAGAAAACATACTCTACGACCGCAATGGCGTTGCAGCCTGGCGCTGCGGAAAAGCCAATCCCCGCTTGCTGCAAATACCCTTCATCAACATGGTCAGTTCCCGCGGTTGCCGTACCGACAAATTTGATCCCCGTCCCCTGTAATAATGCCTCGTTGACTTTCGTCACGGAGCGTACCATTAACGCATCAGCATCGGCCAGTTCCGCAAGCGGGATTGGACGACCGGGAACCGCTTTCACTTCACCCAGACGGCTAAAAAGATCGCGGGCATAAGGCATATTTTCATCAACAAGGATTTTCACGCTACAGTACCTGTTTGAGAACGGGAGTTGAGCGCGCAAGTGTGCCATAATCTCGCCGCCAGGCATACCTGCAATGCCGACCACCGCCATGCGAGAGTGAGAGGAAATCCATGATGCAACCCATTCAGGGGACGCCCGCGCGCCCTCCCGGGCAAGAGCCGACACAAGCCGCGAATAATGCTGGCGAACAGCCCTTATCCACCCTGCAACGTACCGTGCTGGAGCGACTGGTTATTCGCTTGATCGCGTTAACGCAGCAGCAAAGCGCAGAAGTATGGGCTGGCATGAAACACGATTTAGGGCTGAAGAATGACGCCCCGCTGCTCTCGCGTCACTTTCCGGCTGCTGAGCAGAACCTCAACCAGCGCGTGGAAACTGCAACGCAGAACCACACCACCCGCCAGGTGGTTTCACAACTGACGGAACTGTTAGGCCAGGGGAATAATCGCCAGGCGGTGAGCGATTTTATTCGCCAGCAGTTTGGTCAGACAGCGCTCAGCCAGTTGACGCCTCAGCAGTTAAAAACCGTGCTGACCATGTTGCAGAATAACCAGATCACTATCCCACAGCCGCAGCAACGCCCGGCCACTGAGCGTCCGCTGCTGCCTGCCGAGCACAACTCGCTGAACCAGGCGGTCACGAAACTGGCGGCTGCAACAGGCGAATCAGGTAAATTGATCTGGCAGTCAATGATGGAGCTTTCCGGCGTCAAAACCGGTGAGCTGATCCCGGCGAAACATTTCGCGCCGCTGATGACATGGCTACAGGCGCGCCAGACGTTAAGCACGCACAACGCGCCCACGCTGCACACTATCCAGACCGCCCTGAAACAGCCGCTGGATGATATGGAAATGCGCACGATTACCGAGTATGCCCAGCAAACATGGCAAGCCACGCCGCAGACGATCCTGACGACGGCGCAGGTTCAGGACATTCTTAATCATGTCTTTTTACGCCGCACAGAACGTGCGACAGGCACCTTTGAGGTTCGCGATATTCAGCCCATTTACAGCCCGTTTGTCGCCCCCATTGTCGAAACAATAAAATCGATTTCCACGCGCCCGGGATTCTTTTTTATCGCCCTGCTTATCGCATTAGCGCTTTTCTGGCTGGTGAGTTAAAAAATTCCCCTCCATCTGGAGGGGAATTTATCGTCAAATATTCTCGCCGTTGTGTTTGATAACGTCCTGATACCACCAGAACGATTTTTTACGGCTGCGCGCCAGCGTGCCATTACCCTCGTTATCTTTATCAACGTAGATTAAGCCGTAGCGTTTTTTCATTTCGCCAGTGCCCGCAGAGACCAGATCAATACAGCCCCACGGCGTATAACCCATTAAATCGACGCCATCTTCCACCACCGCTTTTTTCATTTCGCGGATATGGTTGTGCATATATTCAATGCGGTACTGATCGTTCACTACGCCGTCGCTTTCAGGCTGATCAATCGCCCCAAAACCGTTTTCCACAACAAACAGCGGCAACTGGTAGAGATCGTAGAAATAGTTCAGAGAGTAGCGCAGGCCAACCGGATCTATTTGCCAGCCCCAGTCGGAGGCTTTCACGTACGGGTTTTTCACCAGGCTTTTCGTCTCGTCGTAATCGAGGTGCGGATTGTTTTCCTGGGCTTTGGTGACAAACGACATGTAATAACTAAAGCCAATATAGTCAACGCGTCCGCGCGTCAGGATCTGCAAATCCTCTTCGGTGATATCGAGTTTGAACTGGCGGCGAGCAAAATAATTGAGCAGATGCTGCGGGTAATAACCGCGTACGTGAACATCGGTAAACCAGTAGCGCCGGTGCATCGCAGCGACCGACATCATCATATCATCCGGCGCGCAGGTGAGCGGATAAATCGGGCACATGGCGATCATGCAGCCGATTTTAAAATCCGGGTTAATTTTATGCCCGGCTTCCACCGCCAGCGCGCTGGCTACTAATTCATAGTGGGCAGCCTGATACATGATCACTTCGCGATCTTCACCCGCTTTATATTTCACGCCAGAGTTGGTGAAGGGCGCAAAATCTTCGTGATAGTTGGCCTGGTTGTTAATTTCGTTGAAGGTCATCCAGTATTTCACCTTGCTGCGGTAGCGGGTGAAAACGGCACTGGCAAAACGGACAAAAAAGTCGATCAGTTTGCGATTACGCCAGCCGCCATATTCGGTGACAAGGTGATAAGGCATTTCGAAATGGGAAAGGGTAATAACGGGTTCAATATTGTATTTCAGGCATTCATCAAAAAGATCATCGTAGAATTGTAACCCGGCTTCATTCGGCTCCAGTTCATCACCCTGAGGAAAAATACGCGTCCAGGCAATGGAGGTGCGAAAACATTTAAACCCCATTTCGGCAAACAGTTTGATATCGTCTTTATAACGGTGATAAAAATCGATGGCTTCATGGTTAGGGTAATTTTTGCCAGGCAGCACGCCGTCGGTAATTTCACGCGGTACACCATGCGCCCCGGCGGTCATGACATCGGCAACGCTGATCCCCTTGCCTTCTTCCTGCCATCCGCCTTCCAGTTGATGCGCCGCCACCGCGCCGCCCCATAAGAAATCCGCTTTAAACCCAGCCATTGTTTTCTCCTTTCGCGTAGTGATGGCAAAAGAATAAACAAGCCCGCAGTGAGATGACATCACCACGGGCTCATTCTGTGAAACCGGTTGCAAAGAGATTTTATAGTGCGATCATTTCCGCGCGCCGAAGGCAACCAGGGTGATCACAATACCGGTAATGGCGGCAATTGCTCCCGCGAGAAAAACCGACGGGTATCCCGCAGACGTTGCCAGCAGCCCGGTTAACGGGCCGCTAAACGCGTAAGAGATATCCTGAAATGCCGCATAGCCGCCAAGCGCCGTACCACGCACCTGCGGTGGCGCGCGCTTGACGACTTCAACGCCCAGCGACGGAAAGATAAGCGAGCAGCCACTACCGGTCAGAGCCGCGCCCAGCAATGCCATCCACGCGCCATGCGCCTGCCATAACAGCAGCAGGCCAATGGTTTCAATGACCAGCGAAACAATCGCCACCCGCACACCACCAAAACGGTCCGGCATCCAGCCAAACAAAATGCGCATCAGCACAAATGCGCCGCCGAAAGCCGTCAGGGTAAAACCCGCCATTGACCAGCCCTGGCTGGCAAAGTAGAGCGAAACAAAGGTGCCGATCACCGCAAAGCCAACGCCCTGAAGCGCCAGCCCCAGCCCCGGTTGCCAGATAAGCCCGACCACGCTCCACAGTGAAGGACGATCGCCCGGATGCGCAGGCGTTTTGGGCACGCCGCCGTTAAATGCGAAGGCCAGTAGCGGCAATACCGTGGTGATCGCTGCCAGGGCGGCGAAACCAAAGTGGCTGTGGACCAGCAACCCAAGCGGCGCGCCGGCGGCCAGCGCACCGTAAATCGCCATTCCGTTCCATGACATCACTTTGCCGGAACGCGCGGGGCCAACCAGCCCCATTCCCCAGGTGAGCGTGCCGGTAAGAAGCTGGCTTTCACCGAAACCGAGGATCAGGCGCCCCAGAATCAGCAGCGCAAATTTGGCAGCGGGCGCAACCGGCAACAGCGCCGCCAGCAGCCATGCTGCTCCGGCCAGAGCACAGGCGATCATGCCCTGTATCACCGAACGTTTCGCGCCATATTGATCGGCAAGACGGCCGGCATAGCCGCGTGTTAAGACGGTAGCCAGAAACTGAATACCAACGGCAATTCCCACCATGGTATTACCGTAGCCCAACTCATTGTGGACAAACAGCGGGATCACCGGTAGCGGCAGGCCAACGGTCAGATAGGTCAGAAACACCGCAAAGGCGATACGAAACAGCGACATATTCGCTGACGAGGTTTTAACAGATTGAACATCTACAGACATGCATTACTCCATAACGCAGAGTAAGGCGGGATTTGGAAGTACCACGCCCCCTCCACCTGAGTGCCAGGATTAAGGTGCGTTGGTTAACGTTAAACGCTTACGCATTATCATGTTGATAATGTTGCGGCGAGGAGTTTGCCTGCCGCAACGGCAGCTTGTCAATGCATAAAAAAAGAGAGCCAGTGGCTCTCTTTTTCTGCTTGCCGACAAACTTATTTCAGTTTGCGCATCACCAGCGTGGCGTTAGTACCGCCAAAACCGAAGCTGTTGGACATGACCGTTGTCAGCGAGGCTTCCATCGGTTTTGTCACAATATTCAGGCCAGCAGCCTGCTCGTCCAGCTCTTCCACGTTAATGCTCGGCGCGATAAAGCCGTGTTCCAGCATCAGCAGCGAGTAGATCGCTTCCTGTACGCCCGCAGCGCCCAGAGAGTGACCGGTCATCGCTTTGGTTGCGGAGATAGCCGGGCTATTGTCGCCGAACACTTCGCGAATAGCGCCCAGTTCTTTCACGTCGCCAACCGGCGTGGAAGTACCGTGGGAGTTCAGGTAGTCGATCGGTGTATCAACGTCTTGCATTGCCATCTTCATGCAACGCACTGCGCCTTCGCCTGACGGCGCTACCATGTCCGCACCATCAGAGGTCGCGCCGTAGCCAACGATCTCTGCATAGATGTGCGCGCCACGCGCCAGTGCATGTTCCAGCTCTTCAACAACAACCATACCGCCGCCACCCGCGATAACGAAACCGTCACGGTGTTTGTCATAGGTACGGGAAGCTTTTTCTGGCGTTTCGTTGTACTTGGTGGACAACGCGCCCATCGCGTCAAATTCACAGGCCATTTCCCAGCACAGCTCTTCGCCGCCGCCAGCAAAAACGATGTCCTGTTTACCCAGTTGAATCTGTTCTACCGCGTTACCGATGCAGTGCGCGGAAGTAGCGCAAGCAGAACTGATAGAGTAGTTAACACCGTGGATTTTAAATGGTGTTGCGAGGCAAGCGGACACCGCAGATGCCATCGCTTTGGTCACCACATAAGGACCCACAGCTTTCAGACCACGCGGGCTACGCATCGCATCAGCGCCGAAAACCTGAGATTTAGAAGAACCGCCAGAACCTGCAATCAGGCCCACGCGCGGGTTGTTCTGGTAAACCTCGTCTTTCAGGCCAGCATCTTCGATCGCCTGCTGCATGGAAAGATAGGAATAGATAGAGGCATCGTTCATGAAACGAACCACTTTACGGTCGATCAAACCAGTGGTGTCCAGTTTAACGTTACCCCATACGTGGCTGCGCATGCCGGAATCTTTAAATTCCTGAGAGAATGTGATCCCTGAGCGTCCTTCACGCAGAGATGCCAGGACTTCCTGCTGGTTATTACCAATGCTGGAAACGATGCCCAGGCCAGTAATCACTGCACGTTTCATTCAATACCCCTAAGTCGCACTAATTAAGTTTCGTGTCGCAAGATAGCGTACACTTGTACGCCGAACAAGTCCGATCAGACATTTTCTGTGGAAATTTGCGCCTTTCTTTGTCCCTCGTTAAGATCGTGACACTGCCTGATGGACGAGTAACTTACGTGAAACAAACCGCTATACAATCCGCCAACCTCGAATTCAACGCTGAGGGTACACCTGTTTCCCGAGATTTCGACGACGTCTATTTCTCTAATGATAACGGACTGGAAGAGACGCGTTATGTTTTTCTCGGCGGCAACCAACTGGAACAGCGTTTTCCTGAACACCCGCGCCCGCTGTTTGTGGTTGCGGAGAGCGGGTTTGGCACCGGTCTGAATTTCCTCACGTTGTGGCAGGCATTCGCGGCCTTTCGCGCAGCCAATCCTGACGCTACCCTGGAAAGATTACATTTCATCAGTTTTGAAAAATTTCCTCTCACCCAGGACGATCTGCGCAAAGCCCACGCGCACTGGCCGGAACTGGCACCATGGGCGGAACAGTTACAGGCGCAGTGGCCGCTGCCCTTTGGCGGCTGCCACCGACTGCTGCTCGATGAAGGTCGTGTGACGCTGGATTTATGGTTTGGCGATATCAATCAACTCACCGATACGCTTGATGATTCCTTAAACCAGCGCGTCGACGCCTGGTTCCTGGATGGCTTTGCCCCGGCGAAAAACCCGGATATGTGGACGCCAAACCTGTTTGCCGCGATGGCTCGACTGGCAAGGCCGGGCGGCACGCTGGCAACCTTTACCTCGGCAGGTTTTGTCCGTCGTGGTTTGCAGGAAGCGGGCTTTACCATGCGCAAAAGCAAAGGTTTTGGCCGCAAACGCGAAATGTTGACCGGCGTAATGGAAAACACCGTTGCATCTGCGCCGCGTACGCCGTGGTTTGCCCGCAGCGGCACTGAGGTACGCGATGTGGCGCTGATTGGCGGCGGTGTCGCCTGCGCGCTGTTATCGCTGGCCTTGCTGCGACGCGGCTGGCGGGTGACGCTTTACTGCGCCGACGACGCGCCCGCCGAAGGCGCATCCGGCAACCGCCAGGGGGCGCTTTATCCGCTGCTCAGCGCTCACGATCCGGCGCTGGCCCGCTTCTTCCCCGCGGCGTTTACCTTTGCCCGCCGTCTGTATGATGCGTTACCCGTGACGTTTGACCATCAGTGGTGCGGCGTCACACAACTTGGCTGGGATGAAAAAAGCCAACAAAAAATCGCACAAATGTTGACGCTGGATCTGCCGCCGGAGATTGCCCGTGCGGTTGATGCACAGGAGGTGAAAGCCGAAACCGGCGTGGAAACGGAATGCGGCGGCGTGAATTACCCACTCGGCGGCTGGCTCTGCCCGGCGCAGTTAACGGCCGCCGCGATTAAGCGGGCTTGCGAGCAAGGTCTGCAAGTGCATTATGGACATGATGTTGAACGCCTGAGCCGTGAAGATCAGCGCTGGCAACTTCATTTCCGCCATGGCAACCAGCGGGCGCATGCAGCAGTCGTACTGGCGAACGGGCACCGCATTCACCATTTCCCGCAAACAGAGAAACTGCCCGTCTATCCTGTTGCCGGTCAGGTCAGCCATATTCCGACCAGCAATATGCTCTCTGCGCTTCGCCAGGTGCTGTGCTACGACGGTTATCTGACGCCGCAGAACCCGCATAACCAGCAGCACTGCATCGGCGCCAGCTATCATCGCGGGCAGCAGGAGGCAGGTTACAGCGAGGCGGATCAGCAGCAGAATCGCCAGCGGCTTATCGACTGTTTCCCGTATGCAACCTGGGCAAAAGAGGTGGATGTCAGCGACGGCGACGCGCGCTGCGGCGTACGCTGCGCAACGCGGGATCATCTGCCGATGGTCGGGAATGTCGCCGACTTTGACGCCACGCTGGCAGCTTACGCCCAACTGGCAGAACGGCCGGAAGAAGCGGTCAGTGCGCCGATCTACGAAGGTTTATTTATGCTCGGCGCTCTCGGTTCGCGCGGTTTGTGCAGCGCGCCGCTGGCGGCGGAGATTCTGGCTTCGCAGATGAGTGACGAGCCGATTCCGCTGGATGGCGAAACGCTGGCAGCCCTCAATCCGAATCGTTTGTGGGTCAGGAAGTTATTGAAAGGCAGAGCGGTGAAGTGAAGGTGGAAATATTCGCCGGATGGCGGCGTTGTTTTATCCGGCCTACAAACCTGTAGGCACGGATATTGGCCGGATACACGTCAGCATTACCCGGCACTACGCCCCTTAATGCGACTTCGCCTGCTGGTACAGGTTTTCCCACATCCCCATCACCAGCGCCTGATCGCGCGGCGACAGTTCTCCGGCCTGAATAGCAGTTTCCACGCTACCGGTGACTTTCTGGTACAGATTTTCCGGCGAATAGTTATCCTCGCCTTCCAGTTCAGCCACCGCCAGCGTCAGGTGGCCGCGCAGATAACCGCCCGCAAACAACTCATCATCACTGGCGTGATCCACCATATTATCGATTAACGCCAGAATGCGTGATTCAAACTCCGCGATCATCTCTCTTCCTCTTTTGACAACATGGCTTCAAAGATCTTCCGGCCATGGGAACTGTTCTGCCGCTAAAGGCGGCGTTTGATAATAATCCTGTAATGCCTTGATAAAACGCGCCGGGCGCGGGGGAATACCCTGCTCCAGATAAGCCATCACCTGCGCGTGAACGCGGCGCTGGAACACAATACGATCCGGCTCGACATCGCCTTCCAGATTGTCGCAACTGACATTAAACGGGAAACCCGCCGCCACGCAAAACAACCAGTCAAACGCCTGCGGTTTTACTTCAACATCCTCGAACTGCCCCTGCGTTACCGCATCGCGGCCATCAGGGCAATACCAGTATCCAAAATCCACCTGCTTGCGACGCTCGGCACCGGCGATGCACCAGTGCGAAATCTCATGTAACGCGCTGGCATAAAAACCGTGAGCAAAAACAATGCGGTTATACGGCGCATCCGCATCAGCAGGAAGATAGATCGGTTCGTCGTCGCCTTTAATCAGACGGGTATTAAAATCGTCGGCAAAACAGCCGTCAAAAATATCAATCAATTGTTGGTAGTGATGTGTCATACGTTCACCCCCAGAAAATGGAGGATCTCCTGGCCGTGACTGTCATAAAGAAGTTTTGCACTCATCACCGCCGAGACAATCACAATCATCGGACGAATGAGTTTTTGCCCTTTGCTGAGCACCAGACGCGAGCCCATTCGCGCGCCGAGAAACTGCCCGGCCAGCATGATGAAACCCGTGCCCCACACAACTTTGCCGCCAATAATAAACAGCAGCAGACCGCCGACATTCGAGGTGGCATTCAGCACTTTGGCATGCGCGGTGGATTTCGCCAGGTTGTACCCTGCGAGCGTCACAAAAGCCAGCGCGTAAAAGGAACCGGCGCCGGGGCCGAAGAAACCGTCGTAAAAACCGACACAGCCACCGGAGACCAGCGCAAACGGCAGCCCGTACAAACGACGCTGACGATCCTCCTCACCCAGCTTCGGCATCAACAGGAAGTAGAGACCGATACAGATCACCAGAATCGGCAGGATTTGGCGCAGTACATCCGATTGCACATGCTGCACCAGCAGCGCGCCGGTGGTTGAGCCGATAAAGGTCATCAGGATATTGAGTTTCTGATCGGCAAGATTCACCACTTTGCGACGGATAAAGTACAGCGACGCAGAAATCGAACCGCCACAGGCTTGTAATTTATTCGTTGCCAACGCCTGGGCTGGCGTCATACCTGCCGCCAGTAACGCTGGCACCGTTAACAGCCCGCCGCCGCCCGCCAGCGCGTCAATAAAACCAGCCAGCAACGCGACAAAAAAAAGCACCACCAGCAGTAACGGCGATACCATAAACAGTTGTTGAAAGAGTTCCATCAGAGTGCGTGTTCATCCAGTAAAGCCTGACAAGACCGCGGCAATGGCGGCGGCGTCTTTTTCTCAGGGATTGTGCTGCCAGGTTTCGCTGGTTCAAACCAGCTTTGCAGTTCTGCGCCGCAACCGTCGCCAGGCGGCGGCAGAGGTTGATCCTGGCACTCCAGGCTATCAGCCGGACAGCGCAAACGCACGTGCATATGCGCACGATGCTGGAACCATGGACGCACTTTACGCAGCCAGTCGCGATCGGTTCCGGCATCGAGGCAAAGCTGCTGTTTGATTGCCGGGTTAACGAAAATGCGCGTCACGTCGTTATCTTGTGCCGCCAGCTTGATCATGCTACTGATTTCCGGCTTCCACAGCGCGGGCACGACTTGCTTACCATCGCTTGAGACGAGATCCAGCGCCTGTGGTTTCAGCAACTGCGCGGCGCTCCAGCGCGTTTTCGGTAGTTGCAGGAAGATATCAACATCCAGCCCGGATTGATGGCTGGCATGGCCGCCGTTGAAACGTCCACCTGCGGGCATCCCCATGTCGCCCACCAGCACCGTACCCAGCCCCAGATTGTGCACCTGATTGCTCAGACGCTGAATAAACAGCACCAGATCGGGATGACCGAAGTAGCGCCGCTGGTCAGTGCGCATCACCTGATAGTTGTCCGATTGCAGCGGCAGCGCATGCGCACCAACGATACAACCATTAGCGAACGCGCCAATGGACTGCGGGCTACCGGCGACCGGATGCGTCAGTTTTTGCCACGGTGTCGCCGCCGTCGCGGCGGCGCACACCAGCAGAGTAAACAGCGCAATTGCCGTTCTTTTCATTATTTACCAGCGTGGAATATCAGTAGTGACATCAGCGTTTTGCGCACGCTGACGCAGGAAGTGATCCATCAGCACGATCGCCAGCATCGCTTCGGCGATCGGCACGGCGCGAATACCGACACACGGATCGTGACGGCCTTTGGTTACCATATCCACTTCTTCGCCGAAACGATTAATGGTGCGACCCGGTACGGTAATGCTCGACGTGGGTTTCAGCGCTATATTGGCAATAATTTGCTGCCCGCTGCTGATGCCGCCAAGAATGCCGCCCGCGTGGTTGCTCTGGAAACCCTGCTGCGTGATTTCGTCGCGGTTTTCGCTGCCGCGCAGCTTCACGACTTCAAAGCCATCGCCAATTTCCACGCCTTTCACCGCGTTGATGCTCATCAGCGCGTGCGCGATATCAGCATCAAGACGGTCAAACACCGGCTCGCCAAAACCTGCCGGAACGCCATCGGCCACTACGGTCACTTTCGCCCCGATGGAGTCGCCCTCTTTTTTCAGGCCGCGCATCAGTTCATCCAGCGCCTCGATTTTGTCCGGATCCGGGCAGAAAAACGGGTTCTGTTCAACCTGCGCCCAGTCTTTGATCTCCAGCGGGATCTCGCCCATCTGAGTCAGGCAGCCGCGAATAACAATGCCAAATTTCTGCGCCAGATATTTCTTGGCGATAGCGCCAGCGGCGACGCGCATTGCGGTTTCGCGCGCAGAAGAACGGCCACCACCGCGATAGTCGCGCAGACCGTATTTTTGTTCGTAGGTGTAATCCGCATGGCCCGGGCGGAACAGATCTTTAATCGCGCCATAATCCTGCGAGCGCTGGTCGGTGTTTTCGATCAGCAGACCAATGCTGGTACCAGTGGTGACGCCTTCAAAGACGCCGGACAGAATCTTCACCTGATCCGGTTCGCGGCGTTGGGTGGTATAGCGCGATGTTCCCGGGCGTCGTCTGTCGAGATCGTGTTGTAAATCGGCTTCGGTCAGCGGAATACCCGGAGGTACGCCGTCAACGATGCAACCCAGCGCCAGGCCGTGCGATTCACCAAACGTGGTTACGCGGAAAAGTTGTCCAATTGTGTTACCTGCCATAACGGCTCCGTTGTCGTTGTTGGTGTTGAGCGTCGTTTTAATCTTTATAGATGCTGAAGTGTTCGCGAGCGGCAATCAGCTGCGCTTTGGTCAGCATAAAGACGCCGTCCCCGCCATTATCAAACTCCAGCCAGGTGAACGGAACGTCCGGATATTGTTCCATCAGATGTACCATGCTGTTGCCGACTTCACAAATCAGGATGCCGTGGTCAGCAAGGTAATCCGGGGCGCAGGCCAGAATGCGGCGCGTCAGTTTCAGGCCGTCGCTGCCCGATGCCAGGCCCAGCTCCGGCTCGTGACGGTATTCCGATGGCAGATCGGACATATCTTCTTCATCAACGTACGGCGGGTTGGTGACAATCAGGTCGTACTGCACTTTCGGCAGATCGCGGAACAGGTCGGAACGGATCGGCGTAACGTGGTGAATCAGGCCGTGCTCTTCAATATTGTGCTCAGTTACCGCCAGCGCATCCGCGGAGATATCGACCGCATCCACTTCCGCTTCCGGGAAGGCGTACGCCGTCGCAATAGCGATACAGCCGCTGCCGGTACACATATCCAGAATATGCTGCGGCTGTTGATCAATCAGCCCGGCAAAGCGGTTGTTGATAAGTTCGCCAATCGGGGAACGCGGCACCAGCACGCGCTCATCGACATAAAATTCGTGGCCGCAGAACCACGCTTTGTTGGTCAGGTAAGCGACCGGAATACGCTCGTTAACGCGACGGATCACGCGCTCAACAATGCGGTGACGCTCGCTGGAAGTCAGACGCGCGGTGCGCATATCCTCCGGGATATCGAGCGGCAGATAGAGCGTCGGCAACACCAGTTGCACCGCTTCGTCCCACGGGTTATCCGTGCCGTGACCGTACCAGATATTCGCGGCGCTGAAGCGGCTGACCGCCCAGCGCAGCATGTCCTGAATGGTGTGCAGCTCATTCACTGCTTCATCGACAAAAATTTTATCCATAGTATCCCCCAGGTACATGCTCGCATTAAATTCGGCGGCTAGTTTGCCATGAAGACGGCGATAAATCAGCATCTCACGCGCCTGCCAGAGGGAAAAATGCATTTTGCTTCGCCGGAGCCGCAGTGAGTCGGGTACACTGAAGAAAAGAAAAGATGAGACGCACAAATGAAAAAGAAATCATCGCTTAGCGAGGAGGAACAGGTGTTGTTCCGGCAACTGATGACCGGTACGCGCCAGCTTAAGCAGGATACCGTGGTACATCGCCCGGCGCGGAAAAAAATCAGCGAAGTTCCGGTGAAACGGTTATTACAGGAACAAGCCGACAACAGTCACTACTTTTCCGACGAGTTTCAGCCGCTGCTCAATACCGAAGGTCCGGTCAAATATGTGCGTGAAGATGTCAGCCATTTTGAGCTAAAAAAGATGCGTCGGGGCGACTACTCGCCGGAGTTGTTTCTCGATCTGCACGGTTTAACACAGCAGCAGGCGAAGCAAGAACTGGGCGCGCTGATCGCCGCCTGTCGCCGTGAACATGTGTTCTGCGCCTGCGTGATGCACGGCCACGGTAAACACATTCTGAAGCAACAGACACCGCTGTGGCTGGCGCAGCACCCGCATGTGATGGCGTTTCACCAGGCGCCGAAAGAGTATGGCGGCGACGCAGCAATTCTGGTGCTGATTGAAGTGGAAGAGTGGCAGCCGCCGGAACTGCCCTGATGCCAGAAACGTCAAGAGCCGCATAAAGCGGCTCTGCGTTTTTCAGTGTCCGGCGAATTCAGATGGCTTTTCGCATCTTCAGGTTGCAGGGACTCATTTGCCAGTCAAAAACCCCTTTACCGTCTTCACCCAGCGTAACGCTGGCAATGGCGGAAGTGGTAAACATCGGCGGTGCTTCACCCGGGCAAAGCTCGGACACCAGGTAACCCACCAGCGGCAGGTGAGAGATCACCAGCACAGAGGAGATTCCTTCATTCGCCAGCGCCTGTAAATAGGCACTGACAAGGCCGATATCGCCGCAAGGCGTCAGTTCCGGCAGGACCTCCACGTTGTCAGGCAGGTTCATACACTCCCCTACCTTTTCCAGCGTCTGTTCAGCACGTAAAAAAGGGCTGATCAGAACACGTTCAATATCCACTTTTTGGCCTTTCAACCATGTTGCCATTTGACGGGATTCGTCACAGCCACAAGGGGTTAAGGGACGAACCGAGTCACTGGCTGCATCGAGGGCAGCGTCGCCGTGACGCATGATAAAAACTTGCATATTGCACCGCTTTTGTTAACCAGAATCATCAACACTTTCACTGCGAAATCATTTCGCGACGACGGAAAAGTATCGATGGCCGGGCATTGTGCCTGATCCATTCCATGAATGAAACGCTGTTTTTTACCTCAATGGTGTAAGTATAGTCAATCACTGTTTACAAAATAACCGCGAACGCCATGAGGAATAACAGAATTAAATTTTTAGACCTTAATTCACATCTTCAGTTTCTTTTTCCGACCAAAAAGTTACACCCTGCTCCGCCATACGCAACAGCGGTTCACAAGGCGCAAAACGCGCACCGTATTGCGCCTCCAGCCGCTGCAACCTCGCCACGACGTCGCCCGCTCCTGATGTCGCTATATAGTGGAACGGCCCGCCTAAAAACGGCGGAAAACCGATGCCGAATACGGCGCCAATATCGCCGTCTCGCGCGCTGCGAATAACCTGCTCATCAAAGCAACGCACCGCCTCGTTCAGCATCAGCAGCACACAGCGTTCCGCCATCTGCTCTGCCGATAACCTCCCACCGCCGGAGGCACCAATCAGGGGATAAATCGCCGGATCGGGCTGCTTTTTGCTTTTACGCCCTTTCGCAGGGTAAAGATAGAAACCACGACCATTTTTTCGCCCTTTGCGATCGTCGTTCAGAATTGCGCTCACAATACTTGCAGGGGCGCTAAACCGTTCACCATAAGCGCTTTCCAGCACCGGAATAATTTTTGTACCGGTATCGATGCCCACTTCATCCAGTAACTGGATCGGCCCGACCGGGAAGCCAAATTTCACCAGCGCGCGATCAATATCCTCGATGCACTCGCCTTCACTCAGCAGCCGGATGGCTTCATTAATATAGGGAGCAAGAATGCGGTTCACGTAAAATCCGGCTTTATCCGCGACCACAATCGGCGTTTTGCCCTGTTTTTTCGCCAGCTTTACCGTGGTAGCGATGGTCTGCTCATCCGTTCCGGCGTGTGGGATCACCTCCACCAATGGCATTTTTTCCACCGGACTGAAAAAATGTAATCCGATGATCTTTTCTGGTCGCGCGGCATGCGCTGCAATATCGCCGATCGGTAAAGAAGAGGTATTGGAGGCAAAAATAGTATGAGCGGAACAATGGGCTTCCACTTCAGCCACCATTTTCTGTTTCAACGCCAGATCTTCAAACACCGCCTCAATGACCAAGTCACGCTGAGCAAAGCCGCTAAAATCCAGGGTGCCGGATATTTTCGCCAACTGCTTATCGCGCTCGCCCGCTTTCAGGTAGCGGCGCCGCACTTTTTTATCCAGCTCTTCCCAACTGTATTTCAGCGCGTGGTTGATCCCTTTCGCATTAATATCTTTTATGCGAACCGGCAATCCTGCTTTGCTTGCCGTGACGAAAGCGATCCCGCCGCCCATTAATCCGCCGCCCAGCACACCGATCGTGTTCAACGGGCCAGCCTGCACCTCGCTGCCAGGATCTTTTTTAACGCCGGTACTGGCGAAGAACAGGTGGCGTAACGCCTGTGATTGCGGCGTCATCGCCAGTTGACCAAACGCGCGCGCTTCCGCGTCGTAACCGCTGCTGCGCCCCTGCGTCAACCCGGTTTCAATAACGGATAAAATGCGCGTGGCCGCAGGATAATTCCCCTGGGTTTTTTGTTCGGTTTTCTTACTCACCATACGGAACAGCAACGCGCGGCCAAGCGGCCCGGCCAGAACCCGTTCACGAACCGGCAGATGACGGGCAACCGGCCGCCCCTGTTTGGCCAAATCAACAGCGGCCTCAAGGAGAATTGACTGCGGTACGACATCGTCCACCAGCCCAACTTTTAATGCCTGGCGCGGACGAAGCTGTTTTCCGGTGAGGATCATTTCCAGCGCCGTACTGACGCCAATCAGACGCGGCAATCGCTGTGTCCCGCCGGAACCGGGCAGCAGACCTAACTGAACTTCAGGCAATCCCAGCATTGTTTTCGCGTCGTCAGTACAAATCCGGCGATGGCACGCCAGTGCCAGTTCCAGCCCGCCGCCCAGGCAAGCGCCATGAATTGCGGCAACCACCGGAATCGACAGCGCATGGATCTCCGCCATCACTTGCTGCCCCTGACGAGCCAGATCCTCGGCCTCTTTTGCCGTCTGGCAACGGGCGATCATATTGATATCCGCGCCAGCGATGAAATTGTCTGCCTTGGCCGAGATAAACACCACGCCACGCAGCGCCTTATTGTCGCGGATCTGTTTCAGCATGGCGCGCACTTCACCTGCAAACTCCGCTTTCAGGGTGTTCATTTTTTCATTCGGCACATCAATGGTGACGACCGCGATATTGTCGGGACGCACATTAAAGGTAAATGCGGACATCATTGTCATTATTCAGCCTCCAGAACCATTGCCGCGCCCAGACCGCCCGCGGCACAGGCAGTGACCAGACCAAAACCGCCTCCCCGGCGGTGCAGTTCGTGTAACGTTTGGGTGATCATGCGCGCGCCGGTGGCGGCAAACGGATGACCGTAAGCAATGGAACCGCCCAGCACGTTAAACTTACTGTCATCCACCTCACCTGTTGCCTGCGAGCGCCCAAGTACCTCACGAGCAAAACGCTCGCTGGCCATCAATTTCAGGTTGGTTAAGGTTTGCGCGGCAAAGGCTTCGTGCATATCTAGAAGCGTCAGATCAGCCATCGTCAGCCCGGCTCTTTCCAGTGCCAGCGGCGTTGCCCAGGCTGGGCCAAGCAGCATGTCCTGTTGCACATCAATGGCGGTGAAAGCGTAGCTGCGCAAATAACCCAGCGGTGATAATCCCAGTTCCCGGGCGCGGGATTCGGTCATTAAAATTACAGCCGCAGCTCCGTCGGTCAGCGGCGTACTGTTCGCCGCCGTCACCGTGCCATGCTGACGATCGAAGGCGGGACGCAGCTTCGCGTAATCGGCCAGGCTGGAGTTATGACGAACGTTATTATCCTGTTCAACCGGATCGCGAAACGGCGGCGCATAGGCGGTCATCACTTCATCACGCAGTTTGCCTTCAGCCCAGGCCTGTGCGGCTAGCTGGTGTGAGCGGTGGGCCAGCGCATCCTGCTGTTCACGGCTGATACCGTATGTTTTCGCCATCTGCTCAGCTGTATCGCCCATTCTCAGCCCGGTGGAATACTCCGCGACGGCGGGAGGAACCGGCAACAGGTCGCGCAAGCGCAAGCGGGAGAAAAGCTTCAGTTTTTGCCCCACAGTGCGGGCTTTGTTGGCATCCACCAGCGCACGCGCCAACTTTTTACTGACGCCAATAGGTAAAACAGAGGAGGAATCCGCCCCGCCAGCAATACCGGCGCGAATAGTGCCCGCCAGCAGACTTTCTGCGACGTTGGCCACGGCCTGGAAACTGGTTGCGCAGGCGCGGCTGACGCTGTAAGCATCGGTATGGACGCTCATGCCGGTGCCGAGCACGATTTCGCGCGCAATATTAGGCGCTTCCGGCATCTGCACGACCTGGCCAAACACCAGTTGTTCAATCACTTCGGGGGGAATTTCGCTGCGCGCCAGCATCTCTCCCACCACCATTTTGCCGAGATCGATCGCCGGAATGCCGTGAAAAGCGGTGGCCTGGCGGGCAAACGGGGTACGTAACCCACTGACAATGGCAATGCGGTCGCCCTGGCGGGTGACAAGCGGTAATGCCTTCATAACACTCCCCTGTTAACAGCGTATGCTTAAAGTGGTCTGACCTGATAACAGTCTTAACCAATTTTTTACATATAGCCAATGGGAGCGAGAGAAAAATGCGAGCTAAGGCACAGAGATGCTTAGCAAAACGCCTCCGTGAAAGGAGGCGTTGGCAGGAAGATTAACGCAGGCCAAGCTGGAAAATCAGGGTTTCCGCTTCGCAGGCGAAAACAAAATCGATATCGAGACGCACGCCATCCGCCACTTCGGTGAAGGTGGAGGTAATTTGGCAAGGCTCGGATTCCACGCTGCGGGCTCTTGCACTCAGCGCGGCCAGCGTTTCATCGGCTTCAGCACGATTGGTGAATACACGACTGTAAGAGGCGGTGCAGTCGGAGTTGTCCATAATGGTGCCAACATCCATACAGCAGCAAACCGGGGTTTCATCAGCACTGCATTTGCTCATTGTTGATTCCTCTGAATTAGCACCCTGGGTGCCAGATAAACGATGGACATATTTTACGCCGCCGTTCATGGCGTCTCCAGTTGATAATCTTCCGAAAGTGGATAAGTGACCGAAATCACACTTAAAAATGATCTAAAACAAAAATCGCCCAATTGACTGATTACCACCCCCGGCGATTTTGCCACGCAGATCCCGTTTCGAAGATCACAATTGAAAAAACTTATATACAAACTTGCAACATTCCCTCTGGTCGGACCTATACTTCCGCCACTGGTCTGATTTCTCTGCTGTAACACAGACCCTACACTTCGCGCTCCTGTTACAACACGTAACATAGTTTGAATAAAAATAAATCGATTTCGAATGAGGTTATGGTCATGAGCCAGAAAACCCGTTTTACCAAGTCTGCTCTGGCAGTCGCAGTGGCAATTGTCTCTACCCAGGCCTGGTCCGCAGGCTTTCAACTCAATGAATTTTCGGCTTCTGGTCTTGGCCGTGCTTATTCCGGTGAAGGTGCAATTGCGGATGATGCAGGTAACGTCAGCCGCAACCCTGCATTGATTACCATGTTTGACCGCCCGACGTTCTCCGGCGGCGCGGTGTTTGTTGATCCGGATGTCGATGTCTCCGGCCGTTCCGCGATTGGTAATGATGCGAGCCAGAAAAACATTGCGCCGACAGCGTGGATACCAAACCTGCACTTTGTCGCGCCGATTAACGATCAGTTCGGCTGGGGGGCTTCGCTGACTTCCAACTTTGGGCTGGCAACAGAGTTTAATAATGACTACGCAGCCGGGTCGATGGGCGGTAAAACCGATCTCGAAACACTGAACCTGAACCTTAGCGGCGCGTATCGTCTGGATACCCACTGGAGCTTCGGTCTGGGTTTTGACGCCGTTTATGCTCGCGCGAAGGTTGAGCGTTACGCTGGCGATCTGCCGCAGATCATCGGCGCCAGCCTGCCAGGCATGGTGCAATCTGGCCAGCTTAGCGCCCAGCAGGCTGCCGCTATTGGCGCGCAGGCGGGCGGTATCAGCCGTGATACGCAAATCGCGCATCTGAAAGGCGATGAATGGGGCTTTGGCTGGAACGCCGGTATCCTTTACGAGCTGGATAAAAACAACCGTTACTCCTTAACTTACCGTTCCGAAGTGAAGGTCGACTTCGACGGCGATTATAAGAGCAGCCTGCCGACAACGCTTAATCCGATCAACACAGCACTGGGTCTTGGCTTGCCGTATGGTACTGGCGGCTCGACCACCAATGGCTCGCTGTCGCTCCATCTGCCAGAGATGTGGGAAGTTTCGGGTTATAACCGCGTAGCTCCACAATGGGCCATTCACTACAGTCTGACCTATACCAGCTGGAGCCAGTTCCAGGAGCTGAAAGCGACCGGTGACAGTGGTCAAACGCTGTTCTATAAAGATGAAGGCTTTAAAGATGCCTATCGCATCGCGCTGGGTACCACTTATTATATGGATGATAACTGGACCTTCCGCGCCGGTATCGCCTTTGATGACAGCCCGGTTCCGGCTAACAAACGCACGATCTCCATCCCTGATCAGGACCGTCTGTGGCTGAGCACGGGGGCGACCTATGCCTTTAATAAGGATGCTTCCGTCGATGTTGGCTTCTCTTATATGCATGGTCAGAAAGTGAAGTTCACCGAAGGCCCGTATACGTTCCAGTCTGAAGGCCGCGCGTTCCTCTACGGCGCTAACTTCAACTACGCCTTCTGATAACGCGTCAATAATAAAAAAGGTGAGCCTGGCTCACCTTTTTTATTGGCTGCGACCGGATTTATTCCGAATCGATATCTTTTAAATCGCCCTGAATCGCCTGCGCGTTCGGATTTTCCTGCGGCTTCAGCTTGCCGCCATTGGCGATAAAATCGTGACGCTGGAAATAGGCTTCCCGCACGAGGATATAAGGATCGGAAGACTGGCGCAGCAAGCCGTCGGAATCAAGCAGTTGCGCACGAGATTCGACACCTTCAATGGTCCATTTACCGACAGAAAGCGGCCATGTCAGCCATGAGAGCACCGGATAGAGCGTATCCGCCATATCGCCGCCATCTTCACGCAGTGTGAAACTGCCGTAGAACGGTAACTGCATATACGGACCGTAACCAATGCCATAGTGCCCCAGCGTACTGCCGAAACGGTGCGGATCTTCACGCTGCAATTTGCTGTTCGACATACCGGCGACGTCCATAAAGCCGCCCATCCCCAGCAAGGTGTTCAGGAAAAAACGCGTAAAATGCACCATGCCCTGATAGGGATCGCCCTGCAGGAAGTAGTTCACCATCTGTGCAGGCTCTTCAAGGTTGCTGGTGAAGTTGCTCAGACCATTGCGCGCAGGTTGTGGCACATAATCACGCCATGCTACCGCCACAGGACGAACAACGTACGGATCCAGCACGTTGAAGTTGAAGTTGTACATAGTCCGGTTGAACCCTTCCAGCGGGTCCGAACGTCCCTGCGTCTGCTGAGAACTGGCGCAGCCGACCAGTACAGTGGTTGCCAACGCAAGCGCCGACAGGCGGTGTTTCATAGGTGTCTCCCTGAAGAAAATGACCAGTGCTGAAGGTCATCCATAATAACGCGAACGCGACGCCGGGTTTGCGTCGAAGTTATGCAACGCATTGTATCAGCGCATATTATGATGTCCACGCAGTGAACGAGACTCAAACCAGCATAGCCCACATTATCTATACGGCTCATTAACAATTCTATACAAACTTTGCCTGTGCCGTATCGCCATTGTTGCTTTTCCCGGCACTTTAAGACGATGCCGCCATGGAAAGCCGCGTAAAACCGCTACGCTTTAGACATCAGAGCAGCAGAAGCGAGGTAAGTATGGAGAAAATCGATAAACACAGCGATGAAATCGAGGTTGAGAGCGACGAAAAAAAGCGCGGCGAAAAAATCGAACTTGATGAAGAGCGCCTCCCCTCCCGGGCCATGGCTATTCATGAACATATTCGCCAGGATGGTGAAAAAGAGCTGGAAAGAGACGCCATGGCGCTATTCTGGTCGGCTATCGCCGCCGGGCTGTCGATGGGTTCATCATTGCTGGCAAAAGGGATTTTCCATGTGCAACTGGAGGGCGTTCCGGGCGGTTTTCTGTTGGAGAATCTGGGGTACACCTTCGGTTTCATTATTGTCATCATGGCCCGCCAGCAACTCTTTACCGAAAACACCGTAACGGCCGTGCTGCCGGTGATGCAAAACCCTGGCTGGGGAAATTTTGCCCTGATGGTGCGGTTATGGGGCGTGGTGCTGCTGGGAAATCTGCTCGGTACCGCTATTGCGGCCTGGGCGTTTGAATATATGCCGGTGTTTGACGAAGAGACCCGCGATGCCTTTGTCAAAATCGGCATGGATGTGATGAAGAATACGCCGCTGGAGATGTTTTCTAATGCGATTCTTTCCGGCTGGATCATTGCGACAATGGTGTGGATGTTTCCGTCTGCGGGCTCCGCGAAAATTGTGGTGATCGTGTTGATGACGTGGCTAATTGCGCTGGCAGACACCACGCACATTGTGGTCGGCGCGGTAGAGATTTTTTATCTGGTATTTAACGGTACCGTGCACTGGAGCGAATTTATTTGGCCATTTGCCCTGCCAACGCTCGCCGGAAATATCTGCGGCGGTACCTTTATTTTCGCCCTGCTCAGCCATGCGCAAATCCGTAACGACATGATCAACAAACGCAAGGCTGAAGCAAAAGCCCGGGCAGAAGCACAGGCAAGCGCCGACGAAGGTGCAGAAAAAAAAGCATAAACGGTGACGGTTTAACCACTTGGCGGCAAACACGCTTAACGCAGCAGATAAATGACGTTATACTCCTGCCGCCTTGTCCCCTTAGTTAAATGGATATAACGAGCCCCTCCTAAGGGCTAATTGCAGGTTCGATTCCTGCAGGGGACACCATATATCCCTCTCCTGACGTCTGCCGAATGCAATAAGCATCCTTATATTACCTTCAACTTTAGCTATGCGGCATCAGCCGATATCTACCAGTTTCAACGTGAATCAATAAATGCCCTGTTCAAGGAAAAGTGAGCCCCCTACAATTGCCGCTACCTCCCTCGGTTGAACTACACACGCAACATTCATCTATTGAGAGCAGGTCAACCCTACCCGACGTTTAAGCCGCTGAAAGCGCACCTTATCCAGTTGTCCACAATAATGAAAGCCAGCGGATCGGGGCCGGATAAGGTGCGCGTTTTAAGCCCGGCAGGTTAACTGGCCGGGCTTAACGTGTCAGGCTGGATAGCCAATCTGTTCCGGCTGGCGCTGCATGATTATTTCACCGTGGCGAATTGACGTCAGCACTTTGGCCTGGCGACAGACCGCATCATAGTCATTTTCCGCGTCAAGGATCAGCAGGTTAGCCGGACGTCCTTCGACAATGCCGTAATTATCACCCAGGCACAGCGCCCGGGCGCTGTTATCGGTAATAAGATCGAGGCAGCGCTGCAAATCTTTATACCCCAGCATATGGCAGATATGCAGGCCAGCGTCGAGGATGCGCATAATATTGCCGTTGCCCAGCGGATACCACGGGTCCTGGATGGAATCCTGAGCAAAACAGACATTGATCCCGGCGCGGTCCAGCTCAGCCACCCGCGTCACGCCGCGACGTTTCGGCCAGGTGTCGAAGCGCCCCTGCAAATGAATACTCTCGGTCGGACAGGAGATAAAGTTAATGCCCGACACTTTTAGCAGCCGGAACAACTTCGAACAGTAAGCGTTATCGTAAGATCCCATGGCACAGGTATGGCTGGCGGTAACCTGCGCGCCCATTCCACGTACCCGGGCCTCTTCCGCCAGCACTTCCAGGAAGCGCGACTGCGGATCGTCGATTTCATCGCAGTGCACATCGACCAGGCAGCCGTGGCGCTGGGCCAGATCCATGAGAAAAACAAGTGAGCTGACGCCCTTGTCACGGGTGTTTTCGTAGTGCGGAATGCCGCCCACCACGTCGGCCCCCATCTCAATGGCACGAGTCATCAGATCTCGCCCGCCGGGGAAGGATTCGATGCCCTCCTGTGGGAAAGCAACGATTTGCAGGTCGATAAGATGAGCCGCCTCTTTTTTCACCATCAGCATGGCTTCAAGCGCCGTCAGGGAGGGATCGGTAACATCAATATGGGTGCGCACGTGCTGCACGCCGTTATCACGCAGCATACCGATGGTTTTCAGCGCGCGTTGACGCGTATCTTCAATCGTTACGCTCTCTTTTCGCTGGCTCCAGCGGGAGATCCCCTCAAACAGGGTGCCGCTCATATTCCACTCCGGCTCGCCCGCCGTCAGGGTGGCATCGAGATGAATATGTGGCTCGACAAATGGCGGGATAACCAGTTTTTGTTGCGCATCGATATCGCAGACCTCAGCTACCTGCGCTGAGGTCTGCACAGTGATGCTTTTAATCACACCGTCCTGTAATTCAAGGGTATAGAGCGCTTCTTTATGGCGCAGGCGCGCGTTGATAATTTTCATGGATGTTCCCGTAAATGATTTTGCGACATACGCCAGATCGTTAAAGCGACCGAGGCGTTGAGATGGAATTGCGGATGGCTGATCGGATAGCTGGTCAGCTTTTCAATTCGTTGAATACGTTGATGTAATGTGTTGCGGTGGATACCAAGCCGTTCGGCGGCCCTGACCACGTTACCGTTCTCCTGGAGCAGCGTTTCCAGCGTCTCCATTAACAGCCATGGGCTTTTGCGATCGCGTTCTATCAGACAGCCGAGGGTGTCATGCATAAAATCGCTCAGCAGCGCAGGGTCGCCGATGGCAGAGAGTAGTTTGATAAAGCCCAGTTGTTGATAGTCGCTAATGCGCTGGGCCGGACGCAGATTATCGCTGAGGTCCAGCGCCTGACGCGCCTGCGACAGCGCGCGCTGATAATCCTGTAATTGCTGCACTCTTGCGGAAAGGCCGCACAGTAGCGACAACCCATCGTCGCTATCCGCCAGCGCGAGCAGCCACTGCTGTAACCACTTTTTCTGCTGATAAAACTCACCTTCCTCATCCGGAAGCAGGAAAATAAACATATTGCTGCGTTCTACCAGCGGAAAGGGGTTGCCCTGCTGATTGAGTTGCTGCTGCAATCGCTGGCGTACGCTACGGCGAGCCTGCTGTAACCATGCTTCCGCCTGCTCGGGTGGAAACTGACGAAACAGGTTCTGTATTCCCTCAAGGCGTAATGCCGCGACCCGCAGCGGGCGGGTAAAATCCAGTCGCTGATGGATCGCGCGTTGCTGCAGGATTTGCAGATCGGGATAATCCCCGGTTAACAGCTGCATCAGAATATCGCGCTGCGACTGCAGAGCGTTTTCACTGCGCACCAGTGCGGTGCCAATGCGTTCGGTAACAATCACCATCTTCAGCAGATAGGGCTGTTCGATCAGTGGAATACCCAACTCATCGGCGAGGGTTATCAAACGCAGCGGGATTGACTGGATATAGTCGCCTCCGGTCAGGATCACCATTCCGGCGATCCCGCGCTGCTTGCCTTCCATCAGCAACTGGATCAGGTTGTCTTCATCGCGGGGATGGTTGATCCCGGTGATAAACACCAGTTCCCCGCCCATGATCCATTCGGCGATATTTTCATTTTCTGCGACGTAGTACCAGCGAACCGCCAGTTGCAGTCCCTGCTTGCCCGCGCGCAGGCGCATAGCGGAGAGTTCCTCAAGGGCGAGGATTTCTCTGACCGTCAGGCTCATGGTTACTGCTCCGCAACCGAATCAGCGGCAGGCTGACGTTTACTCAGGCGAGTCAGGGCGATGTAGACCAGCGCAGAAACGGTAATGCCCACCAGTGGCGCGATCCATGGCGACAGATAAGCCACCACGGCTCCCACGGCGTAGGCGCAAAGCCCCGACCAGTTAAAGCGCGGCAAACGGGCAGTTTGCAACAGCGGATAGCGGCCGCCGCGATAAAACCAGTAGTCGGCGAGGATAACGCCGCCGATGGGCGGAATGATGCTGCCCAGTAAGACCAGGAAAGGGATCAGCATTTCATACATACCGCCAATGGCCAGCAGAATGCCAACGCCAGCGGCGACAATAGTCAGGGTGCGACGGTGCTCACTGCGCAGCAGATGGCAGGCGGCAGCCGAGACGTTATAAATCGTCGGCCCCTGAATCGTCAGCAGATTGAGGCACAGCATCACTACCGCAGCGACGGACAGCCCCTGCAAAATCAGCACTTCCACGATATCAGCCTGCTGGTAGACAATAGCGCACCAGGCTCCGGCAACAATCATCAGCCCGTTACCGACAAGGAAGCTGCCCATGCTGGCGACGATGGCGGTGCGGCTGGAGTTGGCCAGACGCGTCCAGTTTGTCGCCTGGGTCGCCCCGCTGGCGAAAGTGCCGAACACCATGGTGATAGCCGCCGACCAGGCCATGGTTTCGCTTCCGCCCGGCTCGATTTTGGTCATCGCCTGCCAGCCGCCAGCGTGATGGGCAGCAATATACATAGAAATAACCAGCAGAATGAACATCAGCGGCACCGACACGCGCGACAGCGCATCCAGCCCCTTGTAGCCGACCAGCGCGGTCACGCAGAACAGAATACCGAACAGGATCATCAGCGGAATGGTCATGGCTTCAGGTATGGCGAGGATTTTGACCAGCGAAATGGCGACGGTCGCCGTCCCCCAGGCGTACCATCCCAGTTCAGCGAAACCGAGAATAAAATCGGCGAGCTTACTGCCTATTTCACCGAAGCAAAAACGCCCCATCAGCACGGTATTCAGCCCGCTGCGCGCAGCAATCCAGCCGAGCGACGCGGCATAGAGGGCCAGCAAAAAGTTACCGATAACGGCAATCCACAACAGGTTAACGATGGAAAAAGAGACGCCGAGCTTACCGCCCGCGAACATCGTGCCGGTAAAGAAAGTAAAGCTGAACAGAACCATGGAAATCGAAAATATACCCTTGCGCCCTGATGCAGGCGCTTCGACGAGCGGAAAATCATTGCTGTTTGACATAGTTGAACCTCTGAGTGGCTATCTGAATGGCTATGCACAAAAGAGCAAGAGATATGCCAAAAATATCTGGGCAGAGGCCACACAATGAAGTGGGCACATTGCACACAAATACTCATTAATCCGCAGGTAACCGCCAGGATATTGTGCATGGTGCAAACTTTCGCACCATAACGGGGCAGCGATGGATACACATCGATATGTGTACATTTACCATGGAAGGGGTATATGAGGCCCACCTGGAAAACGGAAAATCTCCCCTGCCGGGGATACTTTTCAGGCGGTCAGCTTGGTGCCAGGGCAGAGGTTGTAACTTCCGCTGGTGTTAATCAACGTGGGAGCAAATCGCTTTAAGTGTATTTGCACAATGGAGGTGAACCTTGAATCGAATAAAAAACACGGCTGGCACGTTTACACGCTAAACACATCAAGGATTATCAACATGACGCGTATCGTGCCTGTAATCGCTCTCGGATTTTTAATCAATCCCTTTTCGTTATATGCCAGCCCTGCTAACTACAGTATCAACACGCAGAAAACAACGATTACCCTCTCCTGGCATGCATTTGGCGATACTTCTGAGGCCAGACTGGGAGATGTAACGGGTGATATTGCACTCAATGCCGGAAACGACGAGGGCGACACTATCAATGTATCCATTCCGGTGGCGACGTTGAAGGCGTCTAACAGACTGTTAACCTGGCAGATGAAAGGGACGCTTTTTTTTGACGCTGGACGCTATCCGAATATCACTTTTATCAGTAGCCGCGTGGTGGCATTGGGACAGGGCCATTTTCGGATTTTTGGCACACTTGCGGTTAAGAACGTCTCGCGCCCGGTCATTCTGGATGCCTTACTGATGGGGAAAAACACCGGGCTCACCAGTGCTGAGAGCATTTATCTGCATGCCTCAACGACGATTTCACGCTCAGCATTCAATATGGACAGTTTCGCTGCGCTTGTAGATGACAACGTGACAATCAATATTGAGATTCAGGCCCGGCTGCATCAGGCCGTATAAACATTTCCGGCCAGCATACCGGTGCATCCCTTTTGCTATGAAAGCGCAGCCTGTAGCGTCAGTGCGTTTTGTTTCAGTTGGGAAGCAGGGTTACGGCCAATCAACACAAACTGGTAGCCTCTGGAATGCCACCAGACGAGATTCATCGTATGGCGCTGTTCTTGATTCAGTTCTGTGCTGGCTGGCTGGCGGTCTGGTGAAATACACAGCGCCATCGGGCCATAATCCGCATGCATCCAGGCGATTTGCGCAATCGAGGTGCTGTCATAGCGCAGCATACGCACCATTTTCAGCGCTGCCCCATGCAGCACAAGTTGCTGCTCATTCGCCTGCAAACCTATGTCTTGTGCAGTACGCGCCAGTCCACGTTGCAATGCTGACGGGGAACTGTCTGTATCAAGCAACGTTTCTGCACTGTACAAAGACATATACTGTGCCTCAAGGTCACGAATTTTTTCGCTCTCGCCCTGAGCCTTTATTGTAGGCCGCGCGAAATAGCCCATCCCTGAACCGATAACCAGAAAACTGAGCGAGGCCGCGATCAACGCGCGTCGGCTAACGCCCTTTGCTCCGGGAGTGGTTGACGGTGGTTGGGCGAGTATGTTGGCCAGTTGTGCCTCCAGGCGAGACTGCGGCGCCTCTTTCAGCAGGGGCGCGAAGGCGCGGGCAATGTCAGTCTGGTTGAGCCTTAACACTTCGGTTCGTTCCGCCAGTTGTTTATCCTGACCGAGCGCCGCCTCAAAGCGCTCTGCATCACTGGCCTGCATTTCGCCATCCAGCCAGGCGACTATCGCTTCATCGCTGTACGGTGCTGTAAATCTCATTGATTTCAATATCGCTTCTCCTGTACAGAGTGCGGCGTATGAATCACCTGGGCGATTTTCGCCCTCGCCGTAGCCAGCCGGCTCATGATCGTGCCAATCGGGACAGACAATGTATCTGCCGCCTCCTGATAGGTAAAACCTTCAACATAGACTAAAAATACCGCATTGCGTTGTGCTTCCGGCAGAGCGCTCACGTACTGCATAATTTTCGCATAGTGCAGGCGCGCCTCATCCTGTTCATACGTATCCGGCGCCAGTAATTCATCGCTTTCAACGAACCCCTGCCCCAACCGCACCCGGCGGGAACGCACCTCTGAAATCCAGATGGAATGCAGAATAGTGAATAACCAACTATCAATGCGTGTGCCGGGGGTGAACTGCGCGCTTTTTTCAAGCGCTCGGACACAGGTAGACTGCACCAGTTCTTCGGCAACCTCGCGGTTACGCGACAGAACCAGCCCATAGCGCCACAGGCGTGTCAGATGTTCAGCAAGATGCTGACGGACGTCACTGGTAGTGATTTTTTTATCCTCATACCATTCTCAGGATTCAGGATGGCCGTCGATAGCAGCCTGCAGATCCCTGTACTCTTCGCAACTCTGGCCGCAAAGTGTGGCGATGGTTTCCAGTTGCGCTTTTGCCAGGTCAGGACGCCCTTTCACCAGCCATGCTTCACCAAGGTATTCACGTACTTTGGCATAGGTCGGATCGAGTGCTATTGAACGCTGATAATAGCCGATACCTTCATCAGTACGACCCAGCTTACGTGTGGCATAGCCGCGGTAATTCCAGGCTTCCGCAGTATCGCCATTTTTCAGCGTGTTGAGCAGATCCAGGGCCGCCTGATACTCCCCTTTTTTTGCCAGATGATAAGCATAACGCGTTTTATCTTCATCGCTGAGCTGGCTTGTTTTCTCGGGTACGCATTGTTTTGTCGTGCTGTCATACACCTGCCCGGTGGGACAATCCGGCGTTTTGCTGTTGGTATTATCGTCACCTGCGGCAAAAACCGGCGTGGTTAGCAGAACAAACACCACGGGCAGCAGACGTTGAATAATTGCGGAATGTGCAAACGAAAATAGATTCATGGTGAACTCCGGGTTAACGAAAAGCACGGCCAGGCAGCATACGGCTCAGTACGCTGTCCCGTAACAGGTAGTGATGGAAAAGCGCCGCCAGAGCATGCACAAATGCCAGCGAAACCAGTGCCCAGGCCACATTGCCGTGCCACTGAGCGAGGGTATGCCGTAGCGTTGGTGTAATCTGCACCCAGCCAGACAGGTCGAAAAGACCAAAGAACGAGAAGGGTTCCTGCTGCGACCAGCGGAAAAGAAACCCAAGCACGATTTGTGCGAAAAGGAGGAGATAAAGCGCGCCGTGCATGCCATGTGCGAGCAGTTTAGCAAGCCTTGCACCTTCAACCGGCGGCATCGATAAATGGGGAGAGTGCTGGCTGTATAGCCGCCATAGCGGCCGGATTACCATCACCAGTGCCAGTAGAATTCCGCAAGAAATATGAACAGCCTGCAACCCTTTTCTCAGCGGCGTCCCCCGCTCAAGTTGCTCCCAGATATGTGCGCTTGCAAACAGGAAAATGACACAGGCTGCGGTGACCCAATGCAGTACCAGGGTAAAGCTATCGTAGCGCTGTCGTGTTAACGGTTGCGTTGTTCCAGTCATAAATTATGACTCCATCAGTGTGTTAATGATGGGTAAACGCCACACCTTCTGAATCTATTCGAAAAAAATACTTTTTTATCCCGGAGCACAGGTCAACGGTCGCCTGTTTGTTGTTCTTTCCGTTCGACTTTGCAAAGATGTATCGCACACGATCCAGACCTGCCACACAATCAGGAACAGGATCTACTCTCCAGGCCCCGGCAATAACGAGCTACGTGGCAATGCCGACGTCAAACTGGTTCTGCTTTGAGGATTCCGCTATGACTCCCTTTCATCAACTTACAGCCACCAGTCTGGGCGGCCAGCTTATCTCTATGGCCGACTACGCAGGTAAGGTGGTTCTGGTCGTTAATACCGCCAGCCTTTGTGGCTTCACGCCACAATACGGAGGCCTTGAATCGCTCTACCAGAAATACGCCGCCCGGGGTTTGGTGGTGCTTGGTTTCCCCTGCAACCAGTTTGGTAAACAGGAGCCCGGCGGCGCCGAAGACATCGCGCAAACCTGTCACATTAATTACGGTGTGAGCTTTCCGATGTTCCAGAAAGTTGAGGTCAACGGAAGTGCAGCGCACCCGCTGTTTCGTTATCTGAAAAACGAATTGCCCGGCGTGCTGGGTGGGCGGATCAAGTGGAACTTCACTAAATTCCTGATCGGACGCGACGGTAAACCGCTCAAGCGTTTTGCGCCGTTCACCACCCCGGAGAAAATGGAAGCCACAATCCTTGCGGCACTTGAAATTTAAGTTTATCGGTAATTCGAACCATTCAATTTTAGAGCGCTGCCGAAAAATTCATTATCCGTTCATCGCACATAGCAGCCTGTCATGTCTGCTTAAGAACCAGCTTTACGGGTGATTTCGTTCCATTGCGAGCGATAACTGCCAACTGTCTGGCAGCAGGCAGATTGTGGAAACCAGCCACCACCAGAAATTGACTGCTGCTGTCAGTGCAACTCACGCTGCGCAAGCTGCGTTGCGAGCGTTTCGATACGCTCGGCCATTTGCCGGGTCAGCTCGGTCAGATGCGTATTTTGTTTCAGCAATTCCAACAGTTGTGCCGACTGCTCCTCGGCCAGCATCTGGCGCTTCGCCATTGCGTCATCCAGATCTTCGCGGTGCTGCGCGTCCGCCAGGGCATGCGCCTGATCGCGCTCCGCCTGTCGGGTTTGCGCTAACAGGATCAGCGGAGCTGCATAAGCAGCCTGAATACTGAACGCCAGGTTGAGCAAAATAAAGGGATAGGGGTCAAACTTCACGACGCCTGCTGCGTTCAGAACAATCCACACGATCACCGCGATAGTCTGCCCAATAAGGAATGTCGGTGTACCGAAAAAACGTGCGAAGGCTTCTGCTTTCAGCGCAAACCACTCTTCGCCGAAAGTATGCGTAATATCCTTCAAAGGGCGATATAAACGAAACTCTTTATCTTTGTGCATATCAAAAACTTCCTGCTGCGGGGCATTGTCGGCATCGACGAAAACTTTGGCATCAGTGGAAACTGATGCCCAACCGTACGAAAATATACGTCAAATATGTTATACAGTAGCTCTCACGACTGCATAAATCCCATCGCCCCACTTAACTACACCCCTATTATTCCATCGCCAACAGCAGGATTCGGGGTTATCGGAGAAGTTTTCGGAACAAAGTCACCAGGGATTGTCCATTATCCTCAAGCGGCATAAAAAATTTTTTATCGGTGGCTTCTACAACCTGCACGGCTTGTTCAGCCAGCTCCCGCCCCGCTTTTGTTACCCTAATCACTTTGGAACGCGTGTCTTTTTGATGCGGAATACGCTCCAGATAGTCTGCCTTTTCAAGGACACGAACAACCTGGGATATCGTCATCGTGTCGCTCCCGGTTAGCTGTGATAACCGTATTTGTGTCAGCGCCTCCTTTTCCTCAAACCAACTGGCTACAGCCAGAACGACAAACTGCGTGTGTGTCAGGCCTAAGTGTTGCAGGGCATTTCGTTGTTCGCGTTGCCAGCTATTTGACACTCTCCACAGTAAATAGCCGGGGCTCTCGTCCGGCCCTTCGAAAGCGCTGGGAAGGGGCTTATTTTCAGATGTCATTTACATTGAACCTGTTTCCGCAAGGTATTTTGCCAGCCCCGCCATCACTTCAGGGAAGTCCGAGCTTATTCCCTCTCCGAAAGCCTGAGCCTGGGGACCTTGCGTGCTGATAGCATAAATCAACATGCAGTGACCAGTACCTGATGCTTCAATACGATGTTCAACTTTGACCAGCGTTTCATCTACCCTGGTCTCATCAATAAAATACTTTTCTTCAGAAACATCGATAAGCTGGCTACGAACAACATCACCTTCCGGTAACTCCATCGTGAACCATGTTCCCGTATGAAATGGCCCCTCGATAGTGATTGACTTTACGCCAGGGTTCCATCGCTTCCAGTTATCTATGTCAATAAATGCCTGCCATATTGCTTTCGGCTTGCTGTTTACAGCGAGCGTAAAGGATTTACTCCAGACGTTATCTTTGTTCATAAAATCCCCATCAGCCTTAATAAGTAAACATATAGTATGCGCACTTATAATAATGTGCCGCCAGTTTTTTATACAACCCTGATGAGCCTCTATTTCGCTGTGAGGGCATAATTGTTTGGTGCTCGCTCTGGTGACATATCTATCCGGCATCCACAGTCAGAACAGAGGAAGCCGAAATGCCTTTCCCGTAGAACACCAGAACGGCTTATAGAAGGGGCCGGGAAATATCGTTGTCACCGAAGAAGAAGTCCTCTGGCTATCGATGCCCCTTTATCCCCTCCCCCTCCGGAACGCCTGTTTTAGACTTCTGCGCCTGCTCAGCGTTACGTTTTTTATCACCAGAGTTCCCTTCCCTGTAAATGATGTTCACTCTTCCGACGCAGTCTGCTTTATTTCTGCATAACGGGTAATCAGCTGCTTCAGACGCATCTCCAGCCGGGTCTTATCGGCCAAAGACAAAGCCTGACCAGCCGGGGTCAGCGACAGTGCCCGCAATTGTTCTTCGACCGGTATGGTTTGATTAAAGGATTGCATGGCGGAAAATACGACTGACTTCAGTTCGCTGACCGTCATGTATCTTCCCTTCTGCTCGTCCAGCCTGTTCAATCGATCGCTCAGCTGCTTTAGCTTCGTCATCCCCTGATGCCAGCCGTCCAGGTCTTCTTTTGACAACGCACTGGCATTAAGTTGTTGATACCATTGTAAAACAATGGATTTAGCCTGCTCCGGCCACAGCGCCTGAGCCTGCTCAATTAACTGCCGGCTGTAGGCAATGTTCCAGTCAGGGGGAAGTTTCTCCAGGCGGGTAAGTTGCTGCTGTGTCTGCGTAATGAAGGCTTGCTCCAGAGGAGCCTGCTGGCTCAGCAAATCCCGCTGCACAGGGGTGAGAGTTACAGGCAACGGTGCCAGAGATGCAGCAAGCTGAACCTGTAGCGGGTCAGGTTGGTGCAAAACGTGCCAGCTCCACAGCGTTGTAGCGCCGATCGCCAGCATGGTACACATCCCCGCAGCGAAAAATTTCCATTTTTTTATCGGCGCCGGTATCACCGACAGAACGTCCACATTCGGTATATGTTCCGGCTGGGGAACATATACCCACCTCGTTGTATTTTTCTTTGGAAGAGGTAGCGCAGAAGGGGTTTCTGCCGTTATTTTCGCGCCATCCATTATCCCCGGGGGCAACAGGATAGCGGGCTGAACGAAAGCACCGGAACCCGATGCGCCGTCGCTGTTTTCCAGCCTGACAGCATTATTGTGCATCAGCGTCCGCAAGGTATCGAACTGGCTCAGGTGCTTAAGCTCCAGGCGCTCAAGGATCGTTCCAAGGCTGGTAAGTTGCTGTTCTGCTGTGTAAAGCTGGCTCAGGTCACTGTAGTTAAGTGGCAGAGTGCGCATCACTTGCTGTAGACGCAGGCTCAGGTTACTGAGGATCTCCATCCGCGTATGGACCGGCTGTGGCCAGAGCGTTCCCCACTGGTGGTTTATAAGAGCCTCCAGTATTGCCAGACCTTCATTAAGGCCGGGCAACCCTGCCAGCTGGGTTCGAGCAAGGGTATACCAGGCTGCAGTTTGCAGTTCGACGCCATTTTGCCCGAACAGCGAGAGGCAGAGTTTTTCTACATGCTGCCAGTTGACATCCGGGCGAGCCGGATGGGTCAGTTTGCCCAGCTCATCGCGCAGAGCTTCATAATCCGCCAGCGTGCGTGGGTCACCGCCAGTTTTAATTTTACGGTAGGGAATGTCATTCATGACCAGTTGTCCATTTAATTAATATGCAGCACTGGAGGGTTATTATTTATGCGGCTTAGCTTTCTACATTGCCGATGTACATCCCGGATTTTTTGTTCCAGTTTAAAGCGCTCTCTTAGCAGATCTTCCCTGTGTGCACCTTCAGCGGTAAGCAGGGCTTCTTCCAGTGATCGCTGATATACAGCAAGATTTTACTGAGAGGATATTCTCTGGCTTTACATACGGGTTGTCGTGTCGAGATATTGCTGTTGCTTAAGATGTCGCAACAGCACCCGTCCTTCGGGCATAAACTCCGTGCCATAGCGCACCAGGCCAATACCTTTAAGTTCAGCATCAATGGCATAGCGCAGTTCGCCGGGGACGTTCTGCTCCAGCAGAACGACGCCTATCTTTTTCAGGCGTGGCTCATATTTGAGCAGGACGACAGACAATGTGCCCATAAGCTCATGGGCCGTTCCCGGCATTCCCTGCAGGATTTTCGTCATATCGGGCAACCCATAGTCAGGCAGATGCGCCAGCGTGCCGGCGCGACAGTTGAGAACGCGCTGCATGTTGTCAAGTACGGACAAAACGACCTGGTTCTGCTCGCTGACCTGATGCAGGTCAAAGCCGCCAGTGAAGTTGCCATAAAGAGTTTCATACAGTGAGGGACGGGATGACTCAATCATCTTTCAGTGCCTTCAGGGTCAGGCGGTTGTTACCGGCCTCAATCACCCGGGCTTTATCCGGATCGAGATCATCACGGCTCAGCACCACCCGCCAGGTGTTGTTCACCTGGTCCGGCGACATAAACATACCAGCCACTGCGACATACTGCGCATTTTCATCCATCGGCATATCCACCATCACCGCCCCGCCCGGCTGAAGGCGGATATCTTTCTCAGCTACCAGGTCTGCTTTAATGGCCTGACTGTCCGCCCTGAACAGTGACGGGTAGTCCGTCGTGTCAAAGGTTTTGCGGTCTTTAAGCTGGTAAATACGCACCACCGTCGACAATGCCACGCCGCCTGCATTGCTGTTCACTGCCTCACGGGCCCGAATATCCAGATGCAGAGTTTTTACCTGCTTGTAAAAAATCGATTTGGTCACAGCAACAGTGCCGTCTGTCACTTTTTGCGTCAGCCCGCAGCCCGCCAGCATCAAGGTGATACCAGCGGCCAGCGCAGCCAGAGGAAATTTACCAGCGGTAATCGCCATCTTCATCGGTCTCCCTGCGGTGAATATTTTCCTGTACCCGCTCATAGCGGCCAAGATTGATGGTTATGGTTTTGGGGTGGATGACGGTGTTCACTGCATTCAGCGGCCGCATCACTGCGGTGCGGCCCAGTTGCACTGCGCCGGCGTTGGGTTTAGCGCTCATTGTCGCGTCAGGCAGCAGGCTACGGTCGACACGCAACTGCAGCCGGACATCCAGGCGAGACCCAAGATACACGTGCAGCAGCGCCATTAAATCCGTGTGAAGCTCCCCGCCCGGTAACCAACCCTGCACTTCTTCCGGATTAGTGGAGGTCAGGCGCATCAGTACCTGGCTGTTCACATCAGTGGCATAGTTACCCATCACCGGGCGGCTGGTCAGGGTGACGGGCTGACTGACGCTCATGGTCAGTGGCTTTTTCAGTGGCACACGGCGTTTGTCGTGGTGCCAGATTTTCGCCTGTGTGTCCGGTGCCAGCAGGCGCACCAGCGAGGCCATGCCTTCTGCGGTACGCCCCGGCAGCAACATGACCGGCAGCAGTGCCAGAAAGCGCGAAGCCGGGGTCGCGATACTGTCCGTGCAGCCGTTAATCCCGAGCCCGGCCAGTCCCAGCAGGTACTGCGAGGTTTTGTCCTTACCGCCCTCTTCGAAGGTCGCCGGGTAGGAATATTTACGCCAGATACGGTAGTACTGGGCAATCAGCCGGTGGTTGAAGATATCGAGGAAGTCCGCCGTGGCTTCATAGCCTTCGCGGCGTTGGGTAATATCATCGATGTAGTGCGTCGGCAGCGGGGATTCCACGCCGTAGAGCCCCATAAAGGTTATGCGTACCGTCGGCGGCAGATGCGAATGCTCAGACTGCTCAATCCCTTTGATTTCAGATGCCGGAAAGCCCATCCCCGGATGGGGCCGAAAGCGCACCGGCTCATGGCGTACCTGCCAGGTGCTGCCGGTGACCGGTTTATCCGGCTGGCTCTGCTCCAGTAGCTGACAGAAACGGTAAAAATTCATGTGCGGCAGCCGGTCGCCCAGTTGCGCTATCAGCCGGGCAGACGCGGACTGTGATTCTCTTTCCACCGGGTGCATTTTCCTTCTGGCTGAACAATGAGGGTGAGCTGGTTGAACTGGTTCATATCGGCATACAACGCAAAGAATCGGTTGAGCATTTCACCGAACAGGTGAATGTCACCCTCACCGGTGAAACCGTTGCTGTCGAGGGTTACTTCGATATCCAGCCCCCGCAGCAGGTAGCCCTGTTCAAAGCGTTGAAGGCGATGGTGCTCCACATGCTGAATCGCCTCCAGACGCCGGGTGTTCAGTTCATCTTCCTGCCAGTTATAGAGCGCCAGCGTCCCGCGCAGCACTTCGGCAGTACTCATCATGTTCAGGAACCCGGATCCCAGGTGGCTCAGCACCCGCCAGTGAAAACGGTCTTCAGAAGGCGGATAGACTGGCAGCGTTGGTTTGCAGAGGTTGCGTACTGAAAGTTGTGTACTGACCACCTGCTCACAGCGGTCAAGCAGCGTGCTCTGTAGTGCCCTGCGTGGTAACTGACCGTTGGTGCCGGTGATTTGCAGCGAGACAGCTTCACGCTCAAACAGACAGTCATCTTCCCACTGGTGCCCACCAAGAATAAGCCAGGTGTCATACAGCCCGGTCACGCTGCGCTTCACCCGGGTGTGGTAGTAACGGGGTGGTGCATGACGGCGCATCATACCGCCCTTGTGCCTGAAGCTGCTGAACGGCACGTATTCGGCATCACTGGTGCGGTTTGAGCCAGTGACCGAATCCACCGAATAAATCTCAGTGTGTCCATCCTGCAGACGTTTAGGACGCAGAAGGTACTCGCTTTCAAGCCCGGTAATGGTGAGCGGGTCGGCTTCCAACGTGAACAAGTTGATCACCGGCACACAGTGCAGACGAACCGCGTCATCGGTGACCGGAAGCTCTGATGACCACGGCGTGCTGAACACGACTTCGATGTCGAAATACTCCGCTCCGGCAGGCGGTGTAATGCCATCCAGGCCGTTGAGGTGGACAAACATAAACTTGTCACGGAAGGTGAAATACTCCAGCAGCAGCTGGTAACCACTGAAGGCAGTATCGCCCTTCGGCCACAGCCCATCCTCCTCCGCAAATCCCCCCGGCGAGAAGTACCCGTCGAGGCGAATACGGTCAGTCTGCCCGGGCAGGCGCATATACAAAGCAGCCTGCCGTTTGGTCAGCATCAGGTGCAGCTGACTGCTGACGGGCGCATCCGCCCCGAGAAAGAGACTCAGGTGGCTGAGGTCAGCATGGGACCAGTCCGCCTGGGTGCTGCAGGCAAAACGCATCCGCAGCAACGAGCGCCCGTCCGGCTCAGTGGTCATGGCCACCCCAGAGATATTCAGCGGGTTGAGCATCACATCACGGGTGGTGCGGTAGCGACAGACCGTGTTTTTCGGTCCCACCGGGCGGGAGTACACTTCCAGTCCCGCGGGCATCACTTCTGCCATCTTCACGGCCTGAAGTGCAGGCGTGAACGCCACTACCGAGAGCGACGGAATGGTACGCAGGTAGTGTGGCCAGAGCATGCTGACCAGCCCCTCGGTCAGTTCCGGCAGGTCGTCGTCGATCTTCTCCCGAAGCCGTCCCATTGAGAAAGCAAAGCCTTCAAACAGTCGCTCAACATAGGGATCGGGTGTCCCGGCCTTATCCAGATCCAGCATCGCGGCCCGGTCCGGGTGGGTCTGAGCAAACTCTTTGGCCGCTTCACGCAGGTAACGCATTTCCGCGTCGTAATAACGCAGGGTCAAATCTTCCATTTATTTCTGTTCCTGTGGATTTAACCGCAAAGCACGGCGGCACGGGCAGGATCGACGGCGATCAGTCCGGCAAGTAACTGGTCCATTACCGGCGTAAGGCGGGCCTTATCAGCCTCACTGCGACCGGCTTTCAGGCGCAGGAGTTTCAGATGGCGGGCCTGAACCTCAAACAACAGCTCAGGCTCCCAGTCACTGAGGGTCACTTCTCTGGCACGTTCACCCAGTTCTGCAAACAGGTGCACCGCCAGGTCATTTTTACCGTACTGCTCAGCAATTCGTCCCATCAGCAGACGCAACAGCCACTTCTGACGATCGGTGGTCATGCCCGGCCGGGTCTGCAACCAGCCCAGCGCGGCATCCGGGCCTTCGCTGTCGGCCAGCGCCACGGCTTCCGGCTCCAGCGCCAGAATGTCATCATTACCGGCGGTGATCGGAGCGGCTGGGGTCTCATTGCCCCACCCGCCGACGGTGTCCAGCACACTCTGCTGGATCCAGTTCAGCGTCACTTCGTCCGCAAACGGCGTGCCGTCACTGAACGCCAGCGTCTCCAGCCCGGACAGGCGCGACAACAGCCCTTTCAGATCGACAGCAATAATGTCAGCCAGGGTGTCCTGACCTGATTTCGTCAACGCCTGGTGGATGTACCACTGCAAATCCAGCCACAGGTGATTGGCTCCGCGGGAAAAGGTGCTGTCGGCCGTTTCCAGCATTTCAGCCCAGTTCTGCTGCAGGTAGAGGCGTTTGAGTAACGCGCGCTGATCCGCCCTTGGCGGTTCGATGCGCGTACGTCCCTGCGCATCCGGGGCCGGAATGGCCCGCAGGGTGTCGTGACGCAGGCTCTTCATCAGATGGTGTGCTGACAGCCAGCCATCTGGCTGCTCACGCAGGTATTCGGTGAGGGTGCGGGCCTGGGCCAGCAAATCCTGACCGGACGTGATGCGTCCGATTGACGGGGCATCACTGTGGCTGGCAGCCGAAGGGGTTTCGCTGGTACTGGCGTTCTGCGGTACCACCGCATCCACGCCGCCCGCTTTCTGCAAACGGCTTTCCAGCGCGCCGTATAGCGCATTGAGTTCAGGACGGGTTTCATCCGGATCGTTTTCGGTAAGCCCGGCTATCAGCAGCAGCGCTCCGGTGGTACGCATCGCCTCTTCTCTGACCACTTCCGGGTACAGGGAAAGCGAGTCGGTCACGCGCGATCCTGCCAGCCATTCCAGTGCCGCCTTACGGCTGCGGTCACGCTGCGGGTGCAGTTGTGTGCCAAAACGTTCAAGCAAGCCAGCCAGCAGTTCAAGCCCTTCAACCAGCCCCTGCTCGCCTTCACGATGCAATTTAGCCCAGCAGTAATACGTCGCCACGCGAATGTCTTTGGCGGTGGTGGTGAGTAGTTTTTCTGCCAGACGACAGATGAGTTCGGTATCTGCGCCTGAGAGTTTGTTGACCTCCTCGCGCATCTGCTGGAAATCATCGTCATAGCCCGGGTCATCACCAACAGGTGATGACCCGGATAACGGTTGCAGCCAGCTGTCCCACTGCGCCACACGCTCACGGGTGGCGGCAAGCAGTGAAGCCTGTTCAGTCTGGCAGGCACTGAGGAGGGCATTGAGTGTGCTCATCAGTAGACCTCCTCTGCATCGCTGTTCGCACTGGCGACCTGGCCTGACGGTGCGATACCGGAGGTGCTGAAGATGGTTTCCGGCAGATGGAAATTGCGCAGCTTCAGCAGCACCAGCGGGCCTTCTCCCGCTTCGGTACGCAGGGTGTAATTGAGCGTGCGACCATCCTGTGCCTTCCAGCTCAGGCTGTAGCTGCTGCCGACCCCGGGGTAAGCACTGACCGCTGCCTTATCCAGCAGACGTATCCAGCCCCATGCGCCAGGAATATCGGCGTACTGGCGGGTGCCTGCCTGGGTGCTTATCCAGCTCAGGTTCGCACCGGGTGCTTCCGTATCCGCAGGCCAGGTGAAACGCTTCCATGCCGGCAGCTGGTTCACGTAGTTCAGCTTCTGGCTGTCGATAATCATGTCGGTCTGCACCACGCCATCGGCGGTACCAGGACGCAGTTCGAAGTTCATGCCGGCATTGCCTTCGGTGAAGGCCACATCCGAGATGTGACTCAGGGTGTTAATGGCGTGGAGGAATGCCGGGTTAAAGGCGAGGCCCTGCGAATTGATGCTGTCAGGTACCCAGTGGTTGCCCTCTTTGTGTAGCACGCCTTTGAGGCGGGTCTGCAGGAACTGAGCGATACGTCCGGAATCCGCGTTGAGGTATTTGGCGAGCAGCGGCAGGGAAACATCACTGCTGGAGTTGTTAAACGGATAACGGCCACCAAAGGCGCTATTCCACTCAGCCACCACTGCCTGCTGCCACTGGGCATTGAGGCCGCCGGCCGCCGGGGTCAACACCTGCTGCCAGGCCTGCTCCATCGGATTCACAAACACCGTACGCCCAAAACCGCTCCACTCCTGACCCAAACCGGCGGCAATCAGGCTGCCGTAGTCGCGGGTTTCGGTCAGATCAACAGCCTTGCCCTGGAATACGGTCTGGGCAATGGTCTGAGTCATTGCCTGCGGGTCAGCAGCATTGGTCACCTGCTGCAGGCGCAGACGCACCTGCGTCACGCGGGTCAGATAGGACTGCAGACTCAGCGCCCGCACACCGGTGTTGCTTTTATCCATCAGCGCCAGCACCGGGCTAAAGGTCGCATCCAGCGGACCATGAACGCCGGCACTCTGGTCAATGGCATCCTTGTTATCACCGCCAAGCAGGTTTTTGGCCGATTTCACCAGTGAGTCCGAAATGGCTTCTCCGGTCTGCCCGGTTCGGCCCTGCACATTCAGGGTGTTCATCAGCGCCACCAGAGGTGACTGACGCACGTCGGCCATCAGTGTCAGCTGGTCAATGGAATCCGACAGCGTGGTGGCACGGTTCCAGCGCAGGCTGTTGAGAAACTCAAGCCAGGCCCCGCCAAAGTCGGCAAAGTAACGCTCCGTCAGGCGTTTTTTCAGGGCTTCCGGCGAGGTCTCGTCCTGTTTATTCACCTGACGCTTGCTGTCAGTCAGCACCCAGTCGAGCTCATCCCGGCGCGCCTTCACCACTTTCTCGATGGCAGGCTGCACAGCCTGCTCCCAGGCCTGACGGGTGAACATACCCGGCACGACTTCCGTGGTACTGAACAGACGGGATGCATCGGTATCGCCGGTCATGTCTTCCAGGCGCATATCGACATACAGATGTGCCACCTGGGAGAGCATCTTCTGGTACAGGGTCGATTCACTGTTGCGCACACCCATCAGGCGAACCAGCAGCGAGCGCGCCTGGCTGACCATGCCCTCATCAGCACGGAACTTCCACTCCGGATGCGTGACCAGCTGCGCACCATAGAACGACAGCAGCGACGGTGCTACGCCCTGCCAGACGCCGTCTTTCACACCATCACGTTTTGGCCAGTCACGAAGCAGCGCCGAACTGAACCAGGCGGCGTCCATATGTTCCGGACGCGCCAGCATCAGGTAGAGCTTGAGCTGCTCCCAGGTGGTTTTTGCCATCTGCTCACGCAGCGGGCTGCCTGGCGGCAGCGCATTGAAGGCACTAAGCTGAGTCTGCAGATGATCCGCAGCCGCATCCCGCAATAACGGTAGTGCGCTGTCCTGATAACGTGGCCAGAGTGCGGCCAGCAGGGCGTTATTCTGGCTCAGTCCGGCCTTCTCGTACCACGGCACGCCGTGTTCTGAACGGTACTGCAGTCGGGCCAGCGTTTTCTGAAGTTCAGACAGTGCGTGCAGGCGCTGTTCCAGCGGCTGATTCTGTCGGGCGGCAAGTGCGGCCTGAGCATTCGCGCCGTCAATCTGGCTGCGGTTGGTGATATACGCGATACCCATCCACACAGCCCAGCCCACCATCGCCAGGGCAGCAACTGACGCAAACACTTTGCGCCATGGAATGCCCGGTTTGCGCGGACGCAGTCCGGCAGGAAGCGTCCGGACGGATTCAGGCAGAACATCCCAGCGCTTATCCATGCCCCAGTGGTGCGGCACGGCACGTTCAGCACCGGCTGAGGGTTGACTGAACACCACGCCAGCCAGCGGCAACGGGCGGTACGGATTGAGCATCACCGACAGCGGTGCAGTCACGCTCTGTGGCTCGCGAATGAGCTGGTCAGCCAGCGTCAGCAGGAAGTTATGTTTCACCTCACCGCAGGTCTGCTGCAGGCCCTGTGAAGTCAAATCCGGCGTCAGGGCGGAAAGTTGTTCTGCCAGCCCCTCGGTACGACAACCGGCAGGCAACAGGCAGCCGGTCGCCTGCGTAATGCGTCCTTCCGGCTTACCGGCTCGTGGGTGCAAGCACCAGACATACAGCGGGAGTTTCCAGCCAAGCGTATCCATACGCGCGCTGATAGCATGAGACAGGGAATCCATGGTGCTTTCAGACGGTACCGGCAGCGGCTGCTCCAGCCCAGGTGCTGAGAGCTGGTCAAAGGCCGAGGTGACCCATACCATGCCATCCATCGGACGACGGCGCAGCTTACGCAGCGCCGTCAGCCAGGCACTGTCTGCTGGCGTATTGAGGTCACCGCCCCACAGCAACAGTGTGCCGCGGTCTTCCTGCCAGAGCTGAGCCGTCAGACCCGGAGTCAGTTGCTCTACTTCAGCGGTCGTACCGGTTATCAGCAGGATGCGTGTTTTACGTCCCCAGCGCCGGCCGTAGAGGTTACGCATGGCGTCACGGATGGAATCAACGGTGACATTGCGTGGCGGAGTCCGGGCAACTCTTGATTCATCAGAAGGCAACGCATTGTTCTTCTGTTCCCGCCAGCGGTGATACTTTTCCCGCATGTACCGGAACATGAACGGCGTATAGAAAACAATCAGCAAGACTATCCATACGGTAACAAATGCAAGCACTTGCTTCAGTCGGGTATCAAGGCCATACGAGGGACCAAAATGCAGGATCAAGGCCACTATAATCGCTGAGATGCAGGCTATTATGCCGGCAAGCCCCCCTCTGCTCCATGTACTACCCGGCATCATTATTTCCACTCCCTGAAGTAACAGTACTGACAAAACGATCAGTACCTGAGGTAAACAGCCCTAAAACAGGTTTGTTGCTGACGGACACGATGTCGGCCAGTAATGTGGCTAGAAGCCACGCACTCCCGCCCCCTGGAATTCCGTTATATTTTTCCAGTACATCAATTTCCTGGGGCACCCACGGTGTCAGATGTGATTGAGACGCGGTCATTAGATCAGCAAACCCGTCATTCCAGTGCCCGTAATCACAGAACACGTTTGATGTCTGACAGGCGATCGTTTGTGTTTCGAGGAACAACCCCATATCAGCCCTGAAATTTGTCATGTCCAGCGGCATCGGTCGCAATATGCGGGCGGAGTGTGAAAGCTGGTATTTTTCAGCAACATCATCGCTGGTAAGTACCATCGCTGCGAGTGCATCGGAATACTGTTCAGCACCCTGGTCCTGCAATATCAGGATCAAATCAATATCGAAAATGGGATTTTTAAGGCGCTCCTCGAGCCAGGCAAAAGAAAGGGCTTCACAACATGAAACTGAACCTGTTAGCGCACGCCCAGGGTAAATTTTCCCCCATGATTTGCGAAACCGGGTCTCGAAGTCTGACGAAATCATGTCGCTCACAATGGTGACGTTGAACGGCACTGTCGCAGGCAGCATCGCGATCGCGTTTTGTACACCGGCCAGCCCCAGTTCAAGCAAGGAGGTGGAATTCACCGATTGCGCATCAAAATGGCTGGTCAGTGAAAGAAATTGCGGCGCATCTGTAGCACCAGATTTAGCAATGGCGTCAGAGGTCACTCCGGAAGGTAGCAGTATGCTGCTTCCAAGGACGGCCAGATAGCGTCCAGCCCAGGCTTCCCATCGTTGCTGTCCGTATTCCGCCTCCCTCTGCAAAAACTGATGTTCATTGACTGTTCTGCCCCACAGCCATCCCCGCAAACAAAACAGGAAAAACCAGCCAAGAACAGGGCTGGATGCCAGCCACCAGATATTGAATGCAGCCAGTGCCTTAACCATGCCTGACGCATGCAGAATAAACAGCAAAATACCCACAACCGCGGCAACACCACCAGCCAACAACCATCCCGTAAAAGATGGTTCAGGAGGCAACTCCATCGTTGTTGCTTTCGTCCTTTCCCAGCCCATTGCTTATCCTACCGTGCTGTTCTGAGCACTTGAAATTACAGTACAACCGCACTGACATTTACAGCCATCGACGACAACAGCGCGGCCGTTAAATGTCCGGTGCGGTGATCCTTCCACGATAGGATTAGTTCCATGCCCATCTACCGGACAACTCACCATATCACCCACCAATGCGGCTTTTTTCCCGTCGACAGTAATATTGGAAGAGGCGGAGATCACTTTTCCGCCGTGAGAAGTTTTGTCACCAAGTAAAACCAAACCTTTTGTCATATTTAATTCTCGACTATTAAAAACACACAATCAATTAACTTTCATTTCATCAACCTTTTTAAAGTCAGGTTTTATTTCTCGCGATGACACCCTTTCACCATTGGGGTATACAAAAGTGAATGCCACTCCTTTTTTCTTTTCATAAGGGAATATCATCTCAACTTTCTTATTTTCTTCGATTATTGGATGGTAATTCACCCAGACATCATTATCTTTTACAATCAAACGAACATCAAAAAAGGAACTTCCCCCCCAAATAAGTTCAGCTTATCTGATTTTGTAGAATTCTTTTGAGTACTCCACCGTTCTAATACGGGGTAATATTTAGGGGCGTAATTGAATCTATTTCAACTTATGATTTCAAATTGTCCATTCCTAGAGGCATCATCATCAAATGCAACCGTTCCACCTACAGCAGAGCCTGGGATAAGATCCTTCCCAAGATGGGCCGCATCTATATATTCAACACCTACATTTACTGCACTTAAAGTCCATTTGCATGAACCACCATCAGTCATAGCCACTTTTGCTTCCCAGATATTTCCACTTCTTGGCATCATTGGGATCCCGATAACGTTATAGCTGGGTTCTGTGACAACTGAGCCGTCAAATCCACTGATTCTCTTTTTCATGCATTCATACGAGATGTATCTAACCTCAAGCGGGAATGGCTTTGTATACTGAGATGGATTTTTTACTTCAAAATTGACCCATTTTGTGTCCGCCGGTGGAGATAAGGTTTTATCCATTGCCTGTGCAAAGCTATTCAAAATCAATGCAGACAGAAAAACAGTGATAATTTTTATCGAATTATGCATTCCTATACCCCCGGATATAACAGATACAACCATACAATCATAAAAGAATCATTTACTGTTCATTCCATCTACTTTGTCAAAGTCAGGAAAAGTTGAACCGTCAGATACAACTGTTCCATCCGGGTATATTATAGTGGGATGAGAGTCATCCGTTTTTTTTCTTGGCTCTATATATCTAACAACTTTACTTTCATCAATCATTGGCATATATGATATCGCTGGCGCCCCCTCCGCCCTATAAGAAAAAAATCTTTCCTTTGCAAGAAAGGTTAGCTCATTTTTTTGCCTTACCAAATGCCACTCTCTTATATATGGATAATATTTCGGAGTTAACCTAACATCCCCCTTCACAAAGGTGAACTGACCATTTCTTGATGCATCGTTATCAAATGCAATCGTTGCACCTACTGCAGCTCCAGGAGCAAGGTCTTCTCCAAGATGCGTTGCATCTATATACTCAATTCCTAAATTGAACTCGCTTAATGTCCAGTCACATGACCCACCGCCTCTCATCGCAACCTTAGCAATCCAGACATCGCTTTTACCCTGCTGCTGGAGCGGGATTTTCGTTCCGTTATAGCTCGGTTCAGTGACCGACGAACCATCAAAACCACTGGTCCTGTTTTTAAGACATTTATGCGAAATGTAAGTCACCTCAAGTGGAAAAGGTTTGGTATAACGCGATGGGTTTTTAACTTCAACATTCACCCACTTCGTGTCTGAAGGCGGAGAAAGTGTTTTATCCATTGTCTGTGCGCAGCTATTCAAAATAAATGCAGACAGACAAACAGCGATAATTTTTATCAACTTATGCATTTTCCATATCCTCTTCTCCATACAAAGCAAAACGTTCCAGAGCATTACCACCATCTTTCATTGAGAGTGTAGTGTTTAATGCCACATCAAGCCTATCTTCCAGCAAGAGAAACAATTCATTTCGCTTAATCTCAGTGTCGGGAATATATTTTCGATCTTCCGAAATTTGATCTTTAAATTTCACAATATTTTCAGCATGCTCAGTAAAGTGTTTCTTCTTACTCAGACCTTTTTTATCAATCAAACCAAGAATTTTGTTATTAATGTAAGGCATATAAGATGTCATGAAGTGCTCCCCAAAAGTTAAATCCGCGAATCTGGATGGGTTTTGCTCTTCAGGAAAATATTTACTTAAATCATTTGCTGTTAATGATTTTTTATATTCATGCTGTTTTTTCCCAGCTTCTTCAGATTCCACCTCTGCAAATGATGGTACCAGATAAAGCTTTGCTGTAATTGGTAGCGGGCCACTCAAAGTTATACATCCAGCTGGTTCAGGAAAACTAATTTTACACTCTTTCCATTCTCTAAATTGCGTTGCCGTGAAAAATGCAACGATTTTCCCATGATGCCAAAAACAATCCCCCCAAGATTTCAATTGATATGCCATCAATTCACCTACGGACCAAGTCATACCTAATAATGCACCAACTGGTCCCCACAAATTGTATAGTTCATTATCAACATTAGCTTCAGGAGGAACAGCAGGAACCGGGTCATTGTCATTAACATGACGATAGTGAGTTATGCCGGATAACTGCTGGATAGCATCTTTTGTAAATGTTCGAGGCATTCCATATGTATATAGCTTAGGCTCTAAATTCTTTAGCTTCGCGGAGTGAATCAAAGCTAATGCACCACCTAAGCTATGACCACATATGAATAACTTCAAACCACCTGCTAATTGTTCCAACTCTAACATTTGGTCTTCAAATTTTCGTTCGGCTCGACAATAGCCACTCCAAAAACCATCATGAACTTTTCCAGCCGAAAGCAATTCAGCACACTCAGTCTTATCCGCATTGCATGTTTGAGTATTTACCGGAGCAAATGAAAGATCAGTTCCAACGTCATATAAACTTGCTGTGCCGCGCCATGAAACTATCACTTTATCCGAGTTATAAACGTAATATAACTGAGTATCGCCATCGGCTTTGCCTGTAGTACTATTATTTTTCGGAGTGCTCCCGGCATCAGATGAAGATCCACCGGTATTTTTTGATGTATCCATAAACACCGGTGGATTATAGCGATCGCTATAGGGAACATCACATACAAGGGCATTGTAAGTATTGCTACCTTTATGAAACTTTGGTAATTGCTTTAAGTCCTGACATTGACTTATGAAAAAGCGGGTTATTGATTTTTCATCAAACACATTATCATCTACATATGCTAAGCAAGCCCCTCCGCCTAAATTTATAGCATTCGCCAGCGAATAATCTTTCTGATGATGTAAGACAAGTTCCCAAGCCCGGAACGGACATATTTCTATTACATGACGTTTTTCAAGCTGATTTGACCTTATCGTCAACCCTTTCATAACCTTGTCTGCCGGAAAATGAAATGGCGGCCACACTTCTCCTTTTCGTAGTTTAACGGAAGGAAGGGTACGGCAAAGTTCACCGATAACTGCATAGTGCCAGATATACCCTTTCTCTTCAGCTTCAGGACGCACAATAGAATCATTTTCCGCATCGCGACTAACGCGTAAAGCACGTTGTTCCATTTCCGTAGCCAGCTGATTGCCATCTAACGTCAGCCTCAGCTCCAGACCGTGCGGCATATCGATCCTGATTAGCCCGTCAGCATCGCTCTGACCAGAATAAGTGAATCCCTCCACCGGCCCGGAAACAGGATGAGCGCTTTCCACAGTCCATGGCATATTCGCCACGGGATCGCCCTGCTCATCAACCAGTTGAAATTCGACCCAGTAGGGCATTTGCTCTTCACATGGAGCATGGGGATTTTTACGGCAGAGTGAGGATACAGCGGTAGTCATGTTATTCGCCCTCCTGGCTATCAGCAATATTGCGCGGATATTCGATTTTTAACTGCGATGGCATAGACGTAAATATTGGAGAAGTCTCTCCTTCTGCACCGGAAATGCCCTCATAAACATCTCCTTCAGCCGTCGTAATTTTATATGTGGTGAAAGGCTTTACTGCTCCGCTGGCGGATGACGTTGTGATAAACCCTTCGCTGTACCCTTTCGGGAAAGTCACCGGCGGTGTATCTAAGCTGGCAGGGCCTGTCTGATTAACATTGGCCGCTTTCAGCAAAATATTTCCCGGACACCCCAGTTCAATATTCCCACCGCTAAGCTTTATATAAGCGCCGCCGCAACTTAAAATCAGTTCCTTGCTGGCATTTACCTTCACGCTCCCCTGACTACTGGCGACAGTGATGTCCTGTAATGCTGAGACATTCATGGCATCTGCCTGCGCCTGAATGTCAACCTTCCCAGCTCCAGCATACATTTTCATTCCTGCAGCCTGTGCAAACAAACTTACAGCTTCGCTTGCCGCTACAGTGAATGATTGCCCGGTACTGATATCCGTGTTTTTACCTGACATAAGGCCAATACTTGCCCCGCCTGAAGCAAGCCGGACAGCCTCAGGACTGATAATGCCTATTCCAGCGGGAGCACTGGCCAGCAATCCTGGCATTTTTAGATATTTCAGTGAGCTGTTTAGCGTCTTTTGGCTGTCGATGTCAGATACTGTTGCCTGTGCCCCTTTCGCAGCGGCCTGGAGGCTTCTTGCCAGCGTGAGTGCCTGCTCCAGTTGTTCTACAGCCCTGTCCATTTCAAGCATTTTACTGCCGACGTCAGGCTGAGCATCTGCAGTAAGCAGAATGCCCTTACCACCACGAACGCTGACCCAGTCGTTAGTGCGCAACTCTACCCCTTCACCACGAAGAACCCTGGAAGCATTGACGTTGTGCCCTAAATTCAGTTGGGTCTTACCCCCGTATTCGGTACTGAGCTTAATGTGCTCTTCGCCGCGCTTGTCCTCCATCCGCAGTTTGTTCAGGCCTGCAGTCCTGATCACATTTCGGCTGCTGTTGGCTTCAGTAACGTGGTCAACGTGGCGGGAGTCGTGCATGGCATGGGCAATATACGGCCGATCCGGATCGCCTTCATGGAAGGCAATGGCGACTTCAGTACCCTGTATCAGCGGAAAGTGGAAGCCGTACTTGTCACCACCGTAAGGTTTGGCAAAGCGCACCGGCATGCTTTCCATGCCCTGGCGTTTATCGTCGCGGTCAGCATCAAACTTCACCCGGTACATGCCGGATGCATCCTGCCAGGCGTAGATGTCGTTATCTTTGGCACTGGTCACACGCGCCATCAGGGTGCCGCTGACCACCGGACGCTTTTTCGCGGCTGGACGCCAGCATCGGTTCTCGTAGTACGGCATAGCCGCCCATTCCACCTTCAGCGCGTTCTGACGGCTGGCAGAGTAACCGGCGCTGATGATGACGAGACCGTTTTCGGTTTCACGCGGCAGCGTCGGCGGGATAGCAGTTTCGGTGATAGTCAACACCTGAGCCGGACCCAGGGTATGGTCGGTGCTGCTGCCAGTTACAGTGGTCTGGGTGGAAAGGTAGCGTTCATGCTCCAGGCGCGCCCAGTAGTTACCTGTTTCCGCTGCGGGGTTAATTTTATCGCCACGTTCAAGGTGACGCGGGCGATAATGGTACACATCGCCGTAAGTGTTCCCTTCCCCGTCCCCGCGGGTCATGTCCGCCGGCACGGACGTCAGGACGTTCTGGGCTTCGCGGTGGTTGTAATCGCTGGCGGTGACCGAGCGCTCCACTACGTTATGCCACACGTGCACATCCCACACCGAGTCGGCCGCATTGTCATTCGCCCCTGACGGGCTGTTCAGTGGGAGTTTTTTACCAAACGTCCAGGCGCTCTGCTTGTCCGCAAGGTGCACCACTTCGGTCTGGGTATCAGGCTGCAGGGTGAAGAAGTAAAAAATCCCCACCTCCGCCAGCAGGCGTTCAATGAAGGCGAGGTCATTTTCCTGATACTGGTTAATCTGCTCACGCTTTGGATAGTCGGCTTTGAGGGTAAACTCAAACTCCCAGCCTTTCAGTCCATGCTCCGTGAGCACCTCTGCAACCACTTCCGGCACCGACTTGTTGACGAAAAAGCGATGAGTACGGAACTGATTCCCCAGTAATGCCAGGAACGGTTCCAGCACAATGCAGTACTGCGCTTCATCTGCTGAACCACCGGTACGCTCGAAACGGGTCACCACTCCGTGAACCACCTTACGCTCCGTCAGGGAAAGCAAATTGCCCGCGCCCATGGTCAGGGTCGCCGGCTTGCTCAGCATCTGGCGGGCATCAATGTTCTTGTCGGCACTGGTGAAGTTGATGGTGTAGCAGTAAAGCTCACTCATCGCTTCTGAGCCGCTGAAGTCCTCCACATCGATATCGGCCGTACAGGAAGGAATATCGAGGCGGTAGCGGTTCAGGGCTTTTCCGGTGACGGTGGCCACCATCGTGTTCAGGGTATCCGTCAGGCTCATGGCGTTGACTCCATTGTGTATTCGGTTATTCCGTCAGGGCTGGCGCGGGCCAGCATTTGTCACAGGAAGTGAGAAAGAGATTATCTTTTTTTGCGATTTTTCAGCCAGAAGAGCAGCTTCATCAGGAGGTACGATCCGACAGCACACAACGTTGTTTTAATCACGATGATATGCATCTCGAAGCTGTCCATCGCGTTTTCCCCGTCACCGCGAATCGGGATATGGGCCTTCACAAAACTCGCAACCCATGCATCAGGAATGAAGTGGATCCCGCTCGAGAACAGCACAATAAACAGCAGGATTTTCATTCGGCGTTCTCCGCGCGCTTTTTCAGCGCCTGCTGCGTCCGGCGTTTATCAGCCTCTTTTCTTGCTTCGGTCTCTTTATCACACAGGCTGTAGTCCGGGGTACCACGCACATCGATACGGGCCCAGGCCTTCAGACCATTGCCGCCAGGAACCGGGAAGGTTCCTCTCTGCAGTAGCAGACGTCGCAGGTGCTGAAAATCACTGGACCGGCGAAGGGTGATACAGCCCCAGGACTCACCGGAACCATCGCTGTTCAAAGGATGAAGACGAAATCCTGTACGGTTCAGGCCATTCACCATGATGCCGTCTCTTTTAGTTTTATCGCTGAAAAGGGCAAACCATTCGGAATGATGATTTCGGTAACCATGCCAGGCATCGATCGCCTCTGCCCGGACTCGGTTATACAAGCTGCCGGCAGGCCTGTCGGTCACCCAGTAAGTCCCCGGCGGGATAGCAGCATTTTCATGGTCAGCACAGTCAGGATTATTGATATAAAAATCCACGCCCGTCAGCACTTCAAAAGTCCCGATGCCGTAGCATTTCAGGTACGCCGTTTTGCCATCCGCCGACAGGTTGCCGTAATCCATCATGCAAATCTGCATTTCAGCCTCCGTGCGCCTCATTAAACGCCAGTACAATCCCTTCCTCATCGCTCCAGCCGAGCGTCAGGGAGTGTGGTTTCTGTTTCGCGGCCATGTGGGTCAACAGTTGTTGACTCAGCACTGGCAGAATTTGCTGGTTGAGCAGGCTGTCGACGTTACGCGCGCCGGTGTCCGGCAGCAGGCAGGCGGCAGTCAGCGCGTCATACAGGCTTTCGTCAATCTTAGTGGTCAGGCCGTAGTGACGATGTAAGCGCTTGCTGACCTGTGCCAGTTTCATTTCCACGATGATACGCATAGCGGTTTCCGCTAACGGACGGTAGATGACGGTCTGGAAGCGGGCCAGCAGGGCGGGCTGGAAGTGGTCGCGCAATATCGGGCGCAGCAGTTCGTGCAGGTCACCTTCGGTGGATTCTGGTTGTTCGTCCAGCAACTGCATCAGGTGATCGCTGCCGAGGTTGGAGGTCATCAGGATGACGGTGTTGCGGAAGTCGATTTCACGCCCTTCGCCGTCGCGCATAAAGCCCCGGTCGAACACCTGGTAGAACAGGTTCATCACGTCGCGGTGCGCCTTTTCCACTTCATCAAGCAGCACCACGCTATACGGGCGCTTACGTACCGCTTCGGTGAGAATGCCGCCCTGACCGTAACCCACGTAACCCGGAGGCGAGCCTTTCAGCTGCGACACCGTGTGCGGCTCCTGGTATTCGGACAGGTTGATGGTGATGAGGGATTTCTCACCGCCGTACAGCACGTCCGCCAGCGCCAGTGCAGTTTCGGTCTTACCGACGCCACTCGGGCCAACCAGCAGGAACACGCCCTGCGGACCATTCTCGGACGTGAGACCCGTTTTTGCCGCACGCAGGCGCCGGGCGATGGCGGTCAGCGCCACGTCCTGCCCGACCACGCGCTTGCCGATTTCGTTTTCGAGTGTCAGCAGTTCGGTCTGTTCATCTTTCATCAGGGAGGAGAGCGGAACGCCGGTCCAGTCGGCTATCACGTTGGCAACCATACGGATATCCACATCCGGCCGGATTAGTGCACCGTCCTGCTGCAGAAAATCCAGCTGTTGCTGCAGGGTGTGAATATCTGCCTGACGACTGATGTCCTGACGGCAGGCTATCAGCTCCCCGACCAGCTGGCGCTCTACCTCAAGACGGGCTTCCTGCGTTTTCAGCTCCGACTCAAGCTCCGTACGCAGCGTGTCAATGACTGCCAGTCGGTCACCGTGTGACGATGCTCCTGCGGCGATGTCCTCCAGCAAGTCCTGTGTTTCCATCCCAAGCGCTATCAGACGGGATTTCAGGCGTACAATGGCTTCCGGCACAGTATCAAGACTCATGCGCACGCGCGCGGCGGCGGTATCCAGCAAATCAACAGCCTTGTCCGGCAACTGGCGGCCGGTCAGGTAGCGACGGGACAGGGTGACGGCCGCACGGACCGCATCGTCAGTGATGTGCACGTTATGGTGTTCGGCATAGCGGGATTTCAGACCTCTGAGCATCAGGCACGCCGTCTCATCGTCCGGCTCGTCCACCTTCACCATCTGGAAGCGACGCTCCAGGGCAGCATCGCGCTCAAAATATTGTTTATATTCAGACCATGTGGTGGCGGCGATAGTGCGAAGTTCGCCACGCGCCAGCGCAGGTTTCAACAGGTTGGCCGCATCTGCGCCTCCCGCCTGGTTACCCGCGCCGATGATGGTGTGGGCTTCGTCAATAAACAGCAAAATTGGGGTAGGCGACTGTTGTACAGCATCGATGACGTTTTTCAGGCGCTGTTCGAACTCACCTTTCACTCCTGCCCCCGCCTGCAACAGGCCAAGGTCGAGGGTGCGCAGAATAACCGGCTTCAGGCTTTCCGGAACGTTACCTTCTGCGATACGTAAAGCCAGACCTTCCACCAGCGCCGTTTTGCCGACGCCTGGTTCACCCACCAGAATCGGGTTGTTCTTACGACGGCGCGAGAGAATGTCCACCATCTGGCGGATTTCAGTATCGCGACCAAAGACCGGGTCGATTTTGCCTTCTCTGGCTTTGGTGGTGACGTCGAGGGTGAATTTATCCAGCGCATTCTGCAGGGCCGGGGTCAGCTCCCCCTCTTTCAGTTCTGCACCCACCGGACGGCCGACAAACTCCACCTCGCCACCGTGGCTCTGCGCCAGCTCTGCTTCCTGCTGCACGTCCGGGCGTTCATCCGACTGCCCATCAAGCAGCGGACGCAGACGTTCCAGCTGACGCTGGCCCAGGGTCAGCAGTGGCCACAGACCATCGCAGCGTATCAGATTCTGCTTATCGACCAGCGCCATCAGAAGATGGACGCTGCGGATGTGCTCTTCACCGTTAAGCGAGGCAATCAGCCAGGCTTCCTGCAGCAGAGACTGAATAGCATCAGACAGCTGCGGACGATGGCGAACCGAGCGCGGCTGTTTATCCAGCCAGCCCAGCAAATCCTGCCAGACGGCGTCCATGTCCCACCCGTAGCGGCGCGCCAGCACCGTCAGGTCACCTTCCCCCTGCTCAAGCAGTTTCAGCAGCCAGTGCTCCGGCAGGATTTCTGCGTGCGCGCGGGTCTGACACAGAGAGGCTGCCCCTTCCATCGCGCGGGCGCAGTAAGGGTTGAGACGTCGAAGAAGGATTGCCGGGTTTTCCATGTTTGCTTGCTCACTGTTGAGGACCGTTCAGGCACGCTACCGCCCCTGGCCGTTACCGAGGCCCATAAGGTCTGTTTCCGGGATGTGATGTTTTTTGCTCAACGCCCGCACAGGCAGACGCTCAGCAAAAGCAAAATGCGGACAGAGAAGCTCTGCCCGCTCGTGACTTACGCGGTGGCGCGTTCGTTCCAGGAATCGGAATGAATGATGTTGCCGTCTTTGTAGGTCCAGGTGATTTTTTCGTAACGCAGCTCGATCTGCTCGAGGTGGTTATGCTTCTCGAAAGAAGGATCCTTGACGTCGTGCATCACCGGATTCACTTTCACCACTTTGACGTTCTCGAGTTTGGTGTTGAAGTACTCCACTTCCTGGCCCGCGTCATTGATTTTGTACCACTTGAATTCCGCAGACTTCAGCGTCTGACCGGTGGTCACCGCCTTGTACAGGTACGGGCTGGACGAGTCGATTTCCTTGGTGAACAGGAACGGGGTGTGGATACGGGTACCGGTCAGCTTGCCGGTGTTGTTGTCGGTCGGGATGTACAGGTTATGCTTCTGCGCCACCACTTCGATGCTGCCTTCACGATCCTGAACGTCAACAGAACCCTTGATGTCCGCGCCGCCGTCGTCCTTCAGCCAAAGATAAACAGGAATTGCCATGGGAATTACTCTCCATTGTGTTGTGATGCGCCATCATCCTGCGATGACGCTTTGGGTTGGCCCGGTATCTGGCAGGCACTGGCCTGCGGTACCAGACTGATTTCGACACGGCGGTTGAGCGCGCGCCCATCCGGGGTGTCATTGGTTGCGATCGGACGGCTCTCGCCATAGCCCTGAACCGCAAAACAGCTTTCCGGCACGTCACCGGTATCACGCATCCAGTTGCGCACCGCTTCGGCACGTTTCAGGGACAACGTCTGGTTCAGTTGCGGATTGCCGGTGTTATCGGTATGCCCGGACACGACAATCAGCCAGCCCGGCTTCGCCTTCACGCCGACCAGAGAATTCACCAGCATTTTGGTGGACCCGGCTTTCAGCGCCGATTTGCCCGAATCAAACAGCGACATGCTGTCGAGACGGATGGTTTTCGGGCCCTGAATGATTTTCTTGATGACCGGTGGTGGTGGTGGCGGTGGGGCCCAGTCGCTGATGGCGGCCTCAACAGGCGGTACCAGGCGCAACCCCTGATACAGCCCCAGGCGATAACGCAGTGGCTCCCCGCGACGCGCCCAGTCGTCCAGCAATGCGTCATCGGCTCTGAGGCGCTGCTGTGCGCGCAGTTTCGGGGCAAAAGGCTTGCCCGTCAGCTGGTGATATAACGCAAGGTGATCGCCAACATTACGAATGAGACGCTGGTTGTTCATCCAGGACGCCAGCATGGCAAGTGCCAGGAAAATCCCGCCCAGTAACCCGGCGTAACGCCAGAACATCATTCTGCGGCTGACGCCCTGTCGGCGCGGCAGCGCCGGCAGCAGCAGTTCAGGCAACGGTAGTGGTTCGGTGGTCACAACGGTATCTGGTGGCAGCGCCGTCACGGTAGTGATGTGCTGCTGCCAGAGATTGCCCTCGATACCGTTCACCGGCACCATGCACATGCCCTGTACACAAGGCTTCATCACCGGCAGTTCGCCCTGACGCACCGACAGCAGGTCATTGACTGCGCTGTTCTGCCAGGCAAGCAGGCTGTCCAGCCACAGCCCCTGACTCAGACGCGAAAGACGCCCGTCAGATCCACTCTCCCGGGTCCACTCTGTCAGTGACACATTGCCCTGACCGGGCTGATACATCTGAATGCCGCTTCGCGGGCTGACTGTGGTAAACCAGACGGGTTCAGCTTCCGCGCAGGCCACAGGAGGCGATACCCAGGTCACGGTCCACAGCGGTGGGATCGTGCCAAATGCTGCGCGGCACTGGACGACAGCACGCTGCCAGCCCCGCAGAGACTGGGTAAAATCATTACCGGATTTATACTGCTCAGGCACCACCGCCAGCATGACGGAGATTTGCGACACCAGGGCCGGGCGCACCAGGCTCATGTGCTGTGCCAGGAGGGGCAGTTGTTCCGCATCCTTCACCCACAGATACCAGCCCTGCCGGGTTTCCCGGTGACGGGAACCGGAGACAAACAGCGGAGCGTTGTCGCCACAAACGAGGATCACCGCCCCCTGAAAATCTTCCGGCGGCAGGTTTTCATCCACAATTTCCCGGACAGCGGTCGCCCGCGCCTGCGCAGCCCGTCGCTGACGCCAGAACATCATCCCGGACACCAGAACAACCAGCAGACTGAGTGCCACGCGGCTGCCCGTGGACAGAGGCCAGAATCCCAGAATGAGCCACAGTGCCAGCACGGCACCCAGGGCAGTTAGCAGACTTCGGTACGCATCCCGCATCGCTTACCCCGGCCTGACGGTCTGGCTTACCAGGTCGGAAAGCGAAGACGAAAGGAAGAACCATAGTGCCACTAGGGCTACAGCGGCCACGACCCAGCTCAGCCAGTACCAGCGACGGCCGCTGCGCAGGCGTGAAGCACAAGCAACAATGGGAGCGTCCTGTGCCAGCGTGAAGGCTGGCACCCGTTCCGCGAGCGCACGAACGATATCTTCCCGGTGCTCATCATCCTGGGCGCGATATTGCCCCACGAACCCCAGCTGCAGGGCCCGGTACATGCAGGTCAGGACAGCGGCGTCAGGAGCAGTTTCTTTCAGAAGGTTGCGGATCCGCTCCCACAGATCTTCGCCGGCATTGAGGGTGCCAAAGAAGTGTGCCTGCAGCGGATCACGGCGCCAGGTCAGGTAACCATCATCGGTGGTTCCCCGGTTCATCACGCTTTCATCAAGCAGTGCACACAGGGCATACACCATATGGTCACGACTGATGTCGCTATAACCTGCCTCCGTGAGCGCCCCTTTTGCCTCCTGCACCAGACGACAGGCCCGGCGATAGAGCCCTTCCCCGTCCCGGACTTCCTGACCACCTCGCAGCTGACTGACCATCAGCCAGCCCGGGTAGAAAATACGTTCAATCTGACTTAGTTCGGATTTATTCATGAGCGCAGCACCGCAAAGAGTTCAAGACTCACATCCCCCAGCGAGCGCGGGGTATAGAAGGTGCAGCTGCCCATCTCAAGCATTGCCCGAGCCACCTCACTACTCAGATCCAGCGAGAAATACTGGTTCTCAAGGCGTAACGGGATAGCGGCCGGCACATGGGTCAGCGGCTTGATAACCATCCCGCTCAGGGCCACATTCACCACATCGGACACATCTTCAAAGCTGCCCGCTTTACACAACTGCGGGAATTTGGTCTGAAGTTCATGGTTCGGCATGGAAGAGCGTACGGAAAGGTAGAAGTCTGCCCCTTCGCGCAGGCGCGCATCGTGTAGGGTCCCTTTCCAGATCTGGTCCTGGTGCTCCAGGTGGATACTCACCACCCGTGACGGCAGGCTCGCTTCCAGCAGCTTATCGAGCAGTGCCAGCAGCGGCGGGAATACCCGCTCCGGTGCAGCATGCTGATAAGCAGGAATATCGCCGGCGTCATGCTCCAGTGAGAACGTCAGCAGACTGCCGGCCAGGCGGGTCAGTTCGCGGTACAGTAGTTCCGGGTGACGCTCAGGCGTCTGAAGCAGTTCAGTCAGCACCGGCTCGGTGCTGTTCAGGGCGTTGAGCAACCAGAACAGGGAGACATCCGCGACCGCAAAGTCGGCCATCCGCTCATTGCTTTCCCGGCGCATGGCCATCAGACGTTTCCTGCGTGCCTGCAGGCGCACCAGCAGGTCATTCAGTTCGGTGGCAAGCCACGGACTGGCGGCAACAGACAGCATCGGTGGGATAAAGGCCGGGTCCCGGCTCCACTGCCCCTGCGCATTACGCACCAGACGGGCTACCGGACAGGTCAGGTATGCCGTGTTTTCCTGGCTGGAAAGACGCAGAGTCAGCGCATGACGCAGGATCGCAAGCTCCCCGCTTTCATGACCGGCCAGTTCCTGTACCACTACGCGTTCCGATTTCCAGCGACGCGGGCGCTCACTGTCCTGGCCGTTATCAAGGTTGCCACCGCTGGCACTCAGCAGCGGCAGAGCGACAACAACGTCAACAGCTTCACTGCCGGCGGCAAAAGACAAATCACAGACCGGAGGAAGCGTGTCAGCCAGCTCGGTATCCACAAGGGTACCGTCCTGAAAGCGCACCACCAGACGGGTGGCGTTCAGGCGCGAGAGCGCCAGTGCTACATCGTCAAATTCCGCCACCACCACGCCCCAGGGATGAGAAACCCCCATCCGGGCGACCATGTCGGCAACGTGTTCATTCCAGCGAGCCTGCTGCTGAAATTGTTGCGGGGCCAGAGCGGCCCCATCCTCCCAAAGTGGGCGGTAAATTTTCATCCCTGATTTCCTCTCGCCTCAGGATTTGGCTTTCGGCATCTGGGAAACCAGTGACAGGTTGACGTCCATCCCTTCTACCTGGAAGTGCGGCACCGCATAGAGTTTCACACGGAAGAAGCCCGGGTTGTCCTCAATGTCTTCCACCACCACTTTGGCGTCACGCAGGGGGTGAGAGGCCTGCAGCTCGTCGCCCGGGTCGGTCATTTCGGTCACCAGACTGCGCACCCAGGTGTTGAGCTCAAGCTCCAGCAGACGACGGTCTTTGGTTGTGCCGATATTTTCACGCTGAATCAGCTTCAGGTAGTGTGCAATACGCGACAGCAGGAAAATATACGGCAGACGCGCATTGATACGGCTGTTGGCCGTGGCATCCGCTGTGTCATACAGGGCCGGCTTCTGGGTGGAGTTAGCGCTGAAGAAGCAGGAATAATCTCTGTTTTTATAATAACTTAATGGAATAAAGCCCAGGTTCGCAAACTCAAACTCACGGGTTTCCGGGATCATCACTTCTGACGGGATTTTCACCTGATTGCCGGTACCCAGATCGTACAGATGAATAGGCAGGTCCTGCACGGCACCACCTGCCTGTGGGCCACGAATTTGTACACACCAGCCGTTGTTGATGAAGCTGCGAACCATGTTGGATGCAAAGGCGAAGGATGCGTTGGTCCACAGGTATTTATCGTGATCCGGGCCTTTGACTTCTTCCACGTAGTTGAAGCTCCGCACCGGCACGGTATCCGGACCATACGGCAAGCGACCCAGCACGCGCGGCATCACCAGACCGATATAGCGGGCATCGTCCGTCTCACGGAAGGATTTCCACTTGATGTACTCCGCACGATCGAAGTAGTTACCAATGTCTTTGATGGCCGCAACTTCCTCCATCGAATCCTTGAGGAAAAATTTCGGGCCGGCAGAGCCGATAAATGGCATGTGAGCAGCAGCGGAGACTTTTGAAATGTTGCGCAGGAGCGCGACATCCTGCGCAGACGCATCAAATTCGTAAGCGGAAATCAGCGCAGCGATCGGCTCTCCACCCGGTGTGTCATACTCATCGATGTATGTATGTTTATACAGTCCACTCTGAATGATTTCCGGGCTGTCTTCGAAGTCCTGTCGCAGATCTTCTTTGGACATGTCCAGAAGTTCAATTTTCACGTTCTGGCGAAAATCTGTTTTATCCACCAGCGACTTCACACCGCGCCAGAGGCTCTCTACAGCCTGAAACTCCTCATGGTGCATCACGGCATCCAGTTGGCGGCTAATCTGATAGTCGAGTTCTGCAATATGGTGGTCTATCAGGTTCTTATCGAGCTTTTCAATTTTAGAACCGGCTTTTGTCAGACACTCCAGAAAGACCTGCATCCCGGCGGTCAGACGCTCATCGGCTGTGGCATCAGACATTGCCTGCGCATCCTGCCAGATATCCAGAGCACTCAGTTCAGAGACCGGATTCAGGTTAATTTTTTCAAACAGAGAAGCATAAACCCCGCCTGCCGCAGGGCGTTCCAGAACCACGCTTTCGCCGCCAGTCGCATTCTCATTTTTTACAGACATCAGCATCTTCCTTATTAATCCGTTAAATCATCAGTGACCGTTATGGCTGTTTCGGTGCCAGGGCTGACAGCTCAGTTCTGAGTTCTGCGCTCAATTCCGGGTCGAGGAGAATTTTTTCCAGCTCCTTTCGGAAAGCCTGATTGTCCAGCAGGTTCGCTTTTAAATCGCGAAGCAGATTGCGCATGGAAAGCATTGCCTTCAGCTGAGGAATTTGCCGAGAAACCTGCTCAGGGGTGAAATCCTTCATGCTCCGGAAGGTCAGACTGATGTTGTCTTCGCTGCCATCATCAGCCAGCGTATTTTTAACGGTCAGACTGACGTTTGGGGAATATTCAGAAAGAACACTATCAAAATTATTTTTGGAAATATTTACCTTACTACGTTCTGATAGTGACGCAGTTTCCTGCCCGTTACTAAAGTCACCGGCAACCAATAATTTCAGTGGTAATTCCGTTTTTTTGCTCGCCCCGCCCGTATGCAGATCAAGTTTTAAATTAATACGTGCCTTAGGCACTTCGTTCTGGAAGCTGTCAGCCATTTACCTGTCCCTCTGTTTATATCTGTGCATATTTTCCATGCACGACCTTTCCTGGCCCGCAATAATAGAATAATGATCTGCAAAATATCAAATACACAAACTCTTAAACCATATATATAAGAAAATTAAGAATTTTCACCCATTAATTAAGAAGAGAGTAATTATGATAAATAAGAAAAACAAACTATCGTCACTGCTAAAAATAAAGCTTTATAGCGAAAAAACAAAAAAGGATAGAGCATTGTTAAAAATGCGATTTTAAAATGACATGCATCAATGTTAAGAAAATAAAAATACCCATTCGCGATAAGAGATGTAATTACAGAGCGAAATAATGGAAAGGATAAGAAACTGACAGGAGAAATGGATGAGGTAAACACGTCGAAAACATGACCACATGGCCAATAATTATTTTAAGGCCGACCTGAAATGGTAAATAAACCCGCAATCAGAATTTTCAGTTCGACCGACAAAGTGAATGCACGGCAAAAGGAAGCCATACTGAGGGCTTAATCTTCTGCCAAACAGAATGCAGTCAATAATTAACCGCAAAGAAAGAGCACATATTCCGGCCAGAAATGTCCTCACGCACTTTCATTTTCTACTTCTACGCGCCGATAGACTGGTACACGCCGCGTTGTTCCGGTCAAATTATCAAAAACGTCCGTTTCAGCGGTGACTATCTTCAGGCCGGTTTTTCTCAGTCGTTGCACATCGGCAGCGATTCGCTGAATACCAAACCAGAAAAGCCCGTCCAGCGCGGTTACCTGTAATCCTTCCGTCAGCGCAACTTTAAGACGCTCACGCGGTGCTTTAGTCTCTTTCGCAATCTGTTGATAAGGCGCGGCTGTATTGCCTTCGGCATCAATCCGACGGATGCGCGTTGACAGCCGGTACTGAAATTCATCCGGAATACCGCTCAAATCGTTTCTCAACGTGTAGACGCAACCAAAACGCTTACCGTTAAACAGCACATTTTTCTGGCTGATTTGCAGTTCATCACGCAGGCTGGCGATCAGTTGCGGAGCGCGAATAAGCAGCAACCGGAAAGGTAATTCAAAGCTGGTGACATAATCGACATTCAGCAGCGCGATCCGCAGGCGCTCTTCGGCTCCGGCCTGCGTCTGACGGCACTCTTCTGCGACATCGGCCCATTGCTGCGTCAGGCGCGGCGTTTCACCCACTTCCGTAAAACTGTACTTCTCTATCTGATAGTCAATTCTTCCGGTCACGCTGAATTCCCTGCTGGTCACGTTACAGTATGCTTCACTTTACCAACCCAGGCGTTTAACCGGAAGTGAGTTAACGAACCGCAATCCGGTGATCCTTTATGACAAAATATCCGGTAGCAGCAGTGCCAGATGACGCTCCGCCAGCATCTGCGAAGCCTGCTCAATATCCGGCGCGAAGTAGCGATCTTTATCGTAATGAGACACCCGTTCACGTAGCAAATGGCGCGCCTGCTCAAGTAACGGGCTGGAGGTTAATCCTTCCCGCATATCCAGCCCCTGGCAGGCAGCCAGCCATTCCACGGCAATCACGCCGCGGGTATTAGCCGCCATTTCCCAGAGCCGACGACCGGCAGCAGGCGCCATCGAAACATGATCTTCCTGATTAGCAGAGGTCGGCAAACTATCGACACTGTGCGGATGCGACAACGCTTTGTTCTCACTCGCCAGCGCTGCGGCTGTAACCTGGGCAATCATAAAACCGGAGTTAACACCGCCGTTTTTTACCAGGAAGGGCGGAAGTTGCGACATATGGCTGTCCATCAACAGAGCGATACGCCGCTCCGCCAGCGAGCCGATTTCAGCGATGGCCAGCGCGATATTATCAGCGGCCATCGCAACCGGCTCCGCGTGGAAATTACCACCGGAGATCACCTCATTTTCAGCAGCGAAAACCAGCGGGTTATCAGAAACCGCATTCGCTTCGGTCAGCAACACATCGGCGGCAAAACGCAGCTGCGTCAGACACGCTCCCATGACCTGCGGCTGGCAGCGCAATGAGTAAGGATCCTGCACTTTATTGCAGTTGTGATGAGACTGTGAAACCTCGCTATTATCAGTCAGCACATGGCGATAGAGAGCCGCCGCGTCGATCTGCCCACGCTGACCACGCACTTCGTGAATGCGCGCATCGAATGGACGGCGTGAACCGAGCGCCGCCTCGGTGGTCAGCGCACCACAAACCACTGCAGAAGCGAACAGATCTTCGGCCTCAAACAGGCCGCGCAATGCGAACGCTGTCGAGGTTTGCGTCCCGTTGAGCAGCGCCAGCCCCTCTTTCGCCGCCAGCGTCAGCGGAGCAAGCCCGGCTCTGTTCAGTGCTTCAGTTGCAGGCAACCATTCGCCTTGCCAGCGCGCTTTGCCTTCGCCAAGCAGCGTAAGCGACATATGTGCTAAAGGCGCTAAATCGCCGGACGCACCGACAGATCCTTTCGCCGGGATCCAGGGATAAACACCTGCATTTACCATCGCCACCAACATTTGGATCACCTGCAAACGAATGCCGGAAAAGCCACGCGCAAGGCTGTTGATCTTCAGCACCATAATCAGGCGCACCAGGTCATCATCCAGCGGTTCGCCAACGCCCGCAGCGTGAGAAAGCACCAAAGAACGCTGTAAATTTTCCAGATCGTCGGTAGCGATACGCGTCTGAGCAAGTAATCCAAAACCGGTATTAATACCGTATGCCGTTCGACCTTCCGCCATGATGGCATTGACGCAAGCGACGCTGTCGTTGATGGCGGTAAAGGCGCGCTCATCCAGCGTTAACAGGTGCGGTTGGCTATAGATATCACGCAGTTGGGTCAGTGTGAGTTGGCCGGGGATGAGGGTGATATTTTTCATTGTCAGCAAAGTCTCTGCAGTGAGGATATAAATACATATACTTGTCTATACATATCCACGCAAGCCAGCTTTTAACAAGAAAGATACAGTTTTGTTATATTGCGCCTGCAATCACGGTTTTATACAACGCCTGGCCAGTCATGTCGCTCGCTCCACCATATGATTTAAGCCCCTATTCTTACTCATGACATAAGTATGCATTATGCTTCTGGTGTGCAAAACGTGACCACCATCAAAAAATAAGTCTTAGAATTCAAGTGGAAATGAACCGTTTCAGCCTTGCGTTTTTTGCGTCGCTCAAAGGCAATTTATTTAGCAACGAAAGTATTGTGTCGCCAAAGCCCGACACATTGTAAGTCACTAAAATTTCATAAAAAAAAGCCTCTTGTAAGGCCAAAAAATTAAGCGTACATTAGCCCCCGTTGGTGAGGAATTCACCCGAAATTCTGAGATGGAGCTGTGGCCAGAATGGAGATAATTCTCAATTTGGTTTTGGCGTAGTTTCACCTCTCTATACTCAGTCCTTGTTAAGGTCATTAAGTGCATACTGAAACGTATGCGGAGCGATGAACGTGAAATATTTCTTTATGGGCATTTCTGTGATGGTCATTGTGTGGGCCGGCACTTTCGCCCTGATGATCTGACCTGAGCTATTGATGCGGAAAAAAACAGGAGCCTCGCGGCTCCTTTTTTTTAGGGTTCAATATCTTCTGTTGCGCTTTTTTGCGTCACTGGCAGTAGCCCGTCGTTGCGGAACATCGTCTTAATGCCGCGTACCGCCTGACGGATACGATCGCGGTTTTCAATCAAGGCAAAACGAACATGGGTGTCGCCGTAATCACCAAAACCAATGCCAGGAGAGACGCACACTTTGGCGTCTTGCAGTAACTTTTTGGCAAACTCCAGCGAGCCCATCGCCGCATACGGTTCCGGAATTTTCGCCCATACATACATTGAGGCTTTTGGCATTTCAACCATCCAGCCCGCTTCATGCAGCCCTTTCACCAGCACGTCGCGGCGGCGCTTATACTGTGCGGCAATATCGCGTACGCACTGCTGATCCCCCTCCAGCGCAGCAATCGCGGCTACCTGCAATGGCGTAAACGTGCCGTAGTCATGGTAACTTTTAATGCGCGCCAGCGCGTTCACCAGCACCGGGTTACCGACCATAAATCCAATGCGCCAGCCGGCCATATTGTAGCTTTTCGAGAGTGTGAAAAACTCCACCGCAACGTCGCGCGCGCCCGGCACCTGCATAATCGACGGCGCTTTCCAGCCATCATAAACGATATCGGCATAAGCCAGATCGTGAACCACCAGCACGTCGTAACGTTTAGCCAGCGCGACCACTTTCTCAAAGAATTCCAGCTCCACGCATTGTGCCGTTGGGTTGGACGGGAAACCCAGAATCATCATCTTTGGTTTCGGGTAACTTTCACGGATCGCGCGTTCGAGCTCATTGAAAAAATCCACACCTTCAACCAACGGCACAGAGCGAACCTGCGCACCCGCAATCACCGCGCCATAAATGTGGATCGGATAGCTTGGGTTCGGCACCAGGACGGTATCACCGTGATCCAGTGTCGCCAGCATCAGATGCGCCAGCCCCTCTTTCGAACCGATGGTCACAATGGCCTCAGTTTCCGGATCGATCTCGACCTGATAGCGATCCTGATACCAGCGGGAAATAGCCCGACGCAGCCGAGGAATGCCGCGCGAAGTTGAATAGCCGTGAGTATCCGGACGCTGGGCAACCGTGCAAAGTTTCTCAACAATATGCGCTGGTGTTGCGCCGTCCGGGTTGCCCATACTGAAATCGATAATATCTTCACCGCGACGACGCGCAGCCATTTTCAGTTCAGCGGTGATATTAAAAACATAAGGGGGAAGACGATCGATACGCGTAAAACGACGTTCAGGACTGAAGTCAGCCATAGATTCCTCGGAGTAACGTTAGCGCCCGGACCGTCCGAGCGACGTCGCTGTCAACACAGCGTGCTTAAAACATATCCTGAAAAATTTCCTGCTGTCGAGAGAAAAAAGAAAAATAATGGTCAGGTATAAAAGAGGAACATCGATTTAGGAAAGGGAAGTCAATCTCATCCTCTTATCACTAAATTGAGTGCTAAATTTAACAATATGATATCAATGTAATTACTTTTATTTTTCAGTATCTTTCGCCATTCGCCACTATCCTTTGAGCATCTTTTAATCCCCTTTTGGAAATATGGTCTTTCCCCATTGAACGAATGAATGTGGTGACTGGTTATCTGCGACAGGGTTCCTTATCATAGCTTTTTGACGTCATTCACCGAGTCCCCTGTGCACGAAATATTCGATATGTTATTGGCGGTTTTCGATCGCGCAGCATTAATGCTGATCTGCCTGTTCTTTTTGATCCGCATGCGCCTGTTTCGCGAACTGCTGCATAAAACCGCCCACACGCCAAAAGAATTGCTTGCGGTTACCGCGATCTTCTCCATGTTCGCCCTGTTCAGCACCTGGTCCGGCGTGCCGGTTGAAGGTTCGCTGGTTAACGTGCGTATTATTGCCGTTATGGCTGGCGGGATTCTGTTTGGCCCGTGGGTCGGCATCATTACCGGCGTCATCGCCGGGGTACACCGCTATCTGATCGACATTGGTGGCGTTACCGCAGTTCCATGCTTTATCACCAGTATTATTGCCGGGATTTTTTCGGGAATGATTAACCGAAAAGTTCCCAAAGCGCAGCACTGGCGCGTGGGGATCATTGGCGGAATGATTTGCGAAAGCCTGACCATGATTTTGGTAGTTGTCTGGGCACCAAGCATCGCGCTGGGGCTGGATATTGTCTCCAAAATCGGTGTGCCGATGATCCTCGGCAGCGTTTGTATCGGCTTTATTGTGCTGCTGGTGCAAAGTGTCGAAGGGGAAAAAGAGGCTATCGCGGGTCGACAGGCAAAACTGGCGCTGGATATTGCGAATAAAACATTGCCATTATTCCGTAACGTCAATAGCGACTCGCTGCGTCAGATATGCGATATCATTCGTCGCGATATAAAAGCCGATGCCGTGGCAATCACCAATACCGATCATGTGCTGGCGTACGTTGGTGTCGGCGAAAATAACTATCGCGACAGCGACGATATTCTCAGCCCGACCACGCATCAGTCGATCAGCACAGGCGAAATTATCATTAAAAACAATGATGAAGCCCACCGCACGCCTGAAATTCACTCCATGCTGGTGATCCCGTTACGGGAGCAGAGTGTGGTCACCGGTACGTTGAAGATCTACTATTGCCATGCTCATCAGATCACCTCCTCTTTACAGGAGATGGCGGTCGGGTTATCGCAAATTATCTCGACCCAACTGGAAGTTTCCCGCGCTGAGCAACTGCGTGAAATGGCGAACAAGGCAGAACTGCGCGCACTGCAAAGCAAAATAAACCCGCACTTCCTGTTTAATGCCCTGAATGCGATTTCTTCCTCTATTCGTCTCAACCCGGATACCGCCCGACAACTGATTTTCAATTTGTCGCGTTATCTGCGCTATAACATTGAATTAAAAGACGATGAGCAGATCGACATCAAAAAAGAGCTGTATCAAATTAAAGATTACATTGCGATCGAACAGGCGCGTTTTGGCGACAAATTGACCGTTATTTATGACATTGATGAAGAGGTCAGTTGTGTGATCCCCAGTCTGCTGATCCAGCCGCTGGTAGAAAACGCCATTGTGCACGGCATTCAGCCCTGTAAAGGCAAAGGCGTGGTAACGATAAGTGTGGAAGAGTGCGGCAACCGCGTACGTATCGCGGTTCGTGATACCGGCAACGGCATCGCACCGGAGATGATTGCCCGCGTTGAGGCCGATGAAATGCCGGGCAATAAGATTGGCCTGCTTAACGTTCACCAGCGCGTAAAATTGCTCTACGGCGAAGGATTACATATTCGCCGCCTGACACCGGGAGCCGAAATCGCCTTTTATGTTCCGCGCTCGCCGTCCGCCACATTGTTGCCCTAACTGGAGAAGTCGATGAAGGTCATCATTGTTGAAGATGAATTCCTGGCGCAACAGGAGTTGAGCTGGCTGATAAAAGAGCACAGCCAGATGGAGATCGTCGGTACCTTTGACGATGGCCTTGATGTGCTGAAATATTTACAGCACAACAAGGTTGATGCCATTTTTCTGGATATCAATATTCCGTCGCTGGATGGCGTATTGCTGGCGCAAAACATCAGCCAGTTCGCACATAAACCCTTTATTGTGTTTATTACTGCGTGGAAAGAGCATGCAGTCGAAGCCTTCGAACTGGAAGCGTTTGACTACATTCTGAAGCCGTACCAGGAGTCGCGAATAATCAGCATGCTGCGGAAGCTGGAAGCGGCCTGGCAGCAGCAATCGGGTACCGCCAGCAGCCCGCAATCGCGGGAAAATGCCACGATTAATCTGGTGAAAGACGAACGCATTATCGTTACCAGCATTAACGATATTTATTATGCGGAAGCGCATGAAAAAATGACCTTCGTCTATACGAAGCGGGAATCGTACGTGATGCCGATGAATATCACTGAGTTTTGCAGCAAGCTGCCAACGGCGCATTTCTTTCGCTGCCACCGCTCGTACTGCGTGAATCTGGATAAAATTCGCGAGATCGAACCGTGGTTCAACAACACCTATATCTTGCGGCTGCGGGACCTGGATTTTCAGGTGCCCGTCAGCCGCAGCAAAGTCAAAGAATTCAGGCAGCTAATGAATCTTTAAAGGAAATGCCCCAGCGTCTGGCGCAGATGTGCACCAGAGCCGAGCAAGCCGGGGTTATCGTGCACAATCAGATAGACCGGAATGTCCTGCACATAGGACTTGAAACGCCCTTTATCTTCAAAGCCGCCACGGAAACCGGAGGCGGTAAAGAAATCAAGGAAGCGAGGCACGATCCCGCCCGCGATATACACCCCGCCGAATGTACCGAGATTCAGCGCCAGGTTACCGCCAAAACGCCCCATAATGACGCAGAACAACGACAATGCGCGGCGGCAGTCAATGCAACTGTCCGCCAGCGCTCGTTCGGTAACATCTTTGGGTTGCAGATTCTCCGGTAAACGACCGTCAGATTTCACAATCGCCCGGTAAAGATTGACCAGCCCAGGACCAGAGAGCACACGTTCGGCGGAGACATGGCCGATTTCCGCGCGCAGTTCTTCGAGGATAATCCCCTCTTCTTCACTGTTCGGTGCGAAATCGACGTGACCGCCTTCGCCCGGCAGGCTCACCCAGCGTTTATCGACATGCACCAGATGTGCAACGCCAAGACCCGTACCAGCACCGTAAACAGCGATCGGCTTGCCTTCCACCGCCTCACCGCCGCCAAACTGGATCAGGTGATCTTTTTTCAGCATCGGGATCGCCATTGATACGGCGGTAAAATCATTAATAATTTCCAGATGCGCAAAGCCGAGGTTTTTCTTCATTTCCGCAATCGAGAAAGCCCATGTGTGATTCGTCATCGCCACCCAGTCGCCGGTAATCGGACAAGCAATAGCGATGCAGCCGTCTTCCACGCTGACGTCATGTTCTTCAAGATAAACGCGCACTACGGCTTCCAGGCTCGGGTAATCGAGGCCGGAATAAGTTTTGGCCCGGGAGATATCACCACTGTCGACATCGCACAACGCTAAGCGCGCGTTGGTACCGCCCACGTCTCCCACTAAAGCATACTTTGTCATTCTTTTACGGCTCCGCTAAAGTCAGAATAAATCTTTGGCACACTGTAAATTCAAGGCGCTGTAACAACAACGACGATAACACGAGTGCCCCAGGATAATCGATCTACGTCACAGATTAACCCGCGGGCTGCCGCCAGATTGTTCTGCGTCGCCCCGACGTCTTTACAAGGACCTATGTATGCTTCATCCGCGAGCCAGAACACTGTTACTGCTGGCCCTGCCTGCGTTGACTATCGGCGTGGCCTCCAGCCTTGTGCTGCAATTGGTAATGAAGATCGCTTCGCTGCTGCAAGCCGTTTTGTGGAGCGGCATTCCGTGGCAACTGGGCATTGCGCCCGATTCGCCAGGCTGGATCTTATCAATACTGACGCTAACCGGGATCGCCGTTGGTCTGGTGATCCGTTTCAGTCGCGAACACGGTGGTCCGGATCCGGTGACCGTCCCGCTGATCAATGCGCCAGTGTCCGTCAAAGCATTGCCCGGCCTGGTGCTGGCGCTGATCCTCGGGCTGGCGGGTGGCGTTAGCCTTGGGCCGGAACATCCGGTAATGGTGCTAAATATTGCGCTCGCGGTGGCGCTGGGCACACGCATCTTCCCGCGCGTAGCGCCGCTGGACTGGACCATCCTCGCCTCGGCGGGCACCCTTGGCGCGCTGTTCGGTACGCCGGTAGCGGCAGCGCTAGTATTTTCACAAACCCTGACCGCCAGCAATGACGTGCCGCTGTGGGACCGTTTATTCGCGCCGCTGATGGCCGCCGCGGCTGGCGCGCTGACCACCAGCTTGTTCTCCCTGCCCCATTTTGCCCTGCCAATCCCCCATTATCCCCAGTTGCATATCGTCGATATCATCAGCGGCGCGGTGGTCACTGTTTTTGCCATCGCGCTGGGTATGGTTGCCGTCTGGTGCCTGCCGCGCCTGCACCGGTTGATGCACAAGCTGCATAACCCGGTGATAGTTCTTGGCGTTGGCGGCTTCCTGCTTGGCCTGTTGGGGATCATTGGTGGCCCGGTCACGCTGTTTAAGGGGCTGGACGAGATGCAACAACTGGCCTTCGCCCAGACGCTAACGGTGACGGATTACCTGCTGTTTGCGGTGGTAAAACTGGCTGCACTGGTGGTTGCTGCCGCTTGCGGTTTTCGCGGCGGGCGTATTTTTCCGGCGGTGTTTGTCGGTGTGGCGCTAGGGCTGATGCTGCATGAGCATGTTGATGCCGTACCCGCCGCCGTGACGGTTTCTTGCGCGGTGCTCGGTATGGTGCTGGTGGTAACGCGCGATGGCTGGCTGAGCCTGTTTCTTGCCGCCGTGGTGGTGCCGGATACCACGTTGCTGCCGCTGTTGTGCATCGTGATCCTTCCCGCCTGGCTGCTGCTTGCCGGGAAACCGATGATGATTGTTCCCCGGCGCGATCAATAACGCTTAGCTGTTACGCGCTTCGAGCGCGTGGGTGACTTCCCGTAGCAGATCCGGCAGATCGTTTTTTGGCAGCATCACTTCTATCAACGCAAGGCGGTGGTGATGCGCCGCCGCTTTCAGCGCTTCCGCCAATTGCACGGTTTCACTCACGCGCCAACATTCTGCCTGGCAGTCCACGCTTAAAGCATGGGGAAGATGGGTCCAGTTCCAGCGGGCAATGTCGTTATAGCGCTGTTTTGCGCCGTGAATAGCGCGTTCGACCGTATAGCCATCATTGTTGAGCAGTAAAATGATCGGCCGTTGCCCGTCACGCAGCATCGATCCCAGTTCCTGAATCGTCAGTTGCGCCGCGCCATCGCCAGTGATCAACACCACCCGGCGTTCCGGGCAGGCGGTTTGCGCGCCAAACGCGGCGGGCAGGCAAAAACCAATTGATCCCCATAGCGGCTGTACCAGCAGATCCGCTCCGGCAGGCAGACGCAGGGAGGCTGCGCCAAACGCCGCCGTGCCCTGATCCGCCAGCAAAATGTCATCAGGACGAATAAATTCCTGTACGGTCTGCCAGAATGTCTCCTGATTAAGTGTCCCCTGATGAACCGGGGCATGAGCAACCTGCGACGGGCGATGATTTGCTACGGAATGCGCTCTGGCACGCACGAGGGGAATCAATGCATTTATCGCCTCCCGCATCGGAATACCGCTAAACCACACATTGCCGACGCGGGCGGCAAACGGCTGGATTTCAATGGTACGCTCCTGCGCAAGTCGCTGGGTAAACCCGGCGGTCAGCGTATCGGTAAAACGTGTACCGATGCAGATTAGCGTATCCGCACCCTCTATCGCCTCTCGCACTGGCGCCGGGCTGGCCGCGCCGCTGTAGGTGCCAACAAAACCGGGTTGCGTTTCATCAAATAACCCTTTCCCCATCAACAGCGTGGCGTGCGGCAGCGGCGAATCTTTCATCCAGCATTGCAGCATTTTATGAACACCAAAACGGCGGGCGAGAAAATCGGCCAGCAACGCCACGCAGGAACCGGCTGATAACATCGCCTGCGCATGCTGACGAAAGGCATTCAGGCACGCTTCGTTTACCGGGAACGGGGAAATTTTGAGAGCGTTTACAGGCGGAATGGCAGGCATTTTCGCCACATCAGCAGGCAGCATCAGATAGCCTGGACGGGACTGTGTCAGCATCACTTCGAGCACACGATCGATCTCATAGCAGGCATTTTGCGCTGTTAAAATGGCGCGTGCGGCGGTGACCGGCTCACTCATCCGGTAAAAATGGTGGAAATCGCCGTCGCCAAGCGTGTGGTGCAGCAATTCACCCCGTTGCTGTACGCCGCTACAGGGCGCACCAACGATATGTAATAGCGGAACATATTCGGCATAGCTGCCAGCAACGCCGTTGATTGCGCTCAGTTCGCCCACGCCGAAGGTGGTTAATAACGCACTCGCTCCCCGACAACGCCCATAACCATCAGCGGCATAGGCGGCATTAAGTTCATTTGCACAACCCACCCACTGCACAGCCGGGTGTTGAATCACATGATCGAGAAATTGCAGGTTATAGTCGCCCGGCACGCCAAAAAGGTGGTGGATACCGCAGCCAGCAAGCCTGTCGAGTAAGTAGTCGGCAATTGAGTAATCACTTTGCATGTCGTTGATCCCTGACCTCTAACATTGATCTGAGTATTAAAGAAGTGTGATGAGAATCCAGGTTAGAGGTCATATTTCAGGTGGAAAGTAAGCTTTACGACACAACCCGGTGTACGCTCAGGAAGGCCAGTTTGTGTAAACGTATACACTCACGTAATAAAGACATAATAGGAGTACGGCATGGCTTATCAGGCAGATCCTGGGCGTTATCAAAACATGGCTTATCGTCGCTGCGGCGACAGCGGATTAAAGCTTCCGGCCATTTCCCTTGGGCTGTGGCACAATTTTGGTGATACCACGCTGCTGGAAAACAGCCGTCAGTTATTGCGGCACGCTTTCAATCTCGGTATTACGCACTTTGACCTTGCCAATAACTATGGACCACCGCCGGGATCGGCTGAACGCAATTTTGGTCGCATACTGCATGAGGATTTTCACTCCCTGCGGGATGAACTGATTATCTCCACTAAAGCCGGTTACACCATGTGGGATGGCCCGTATGGCGACTGGGGTTCCCGCAAGTATTTGATTGCCAGCCTCGATCAAAGCCTGCATCGGATGGGGCTTGAGTATGTGGATATTTTCTACCATCACCGCCCGGACCCGGAAACACCGCTGAAAGAGACGATGCGCGCGCTGGATCATATTGTGCGCCAGGGCAAAGCGCTGTATGTCGGCCTGTCTAACTACCCGGCAGCACAGGCGCGGGAAGCAATTGATATTCTTAATGATCTGGGAACACCTTGCCTGATCCATCAGCCCAAATATTCGATGTTTGAGCGCTGGGTTGAAGACGGATTGCTGGACGTGCTGCAGGAAAAAGGGGTGGGCAGCATTGCCTTCTCTCCGCTGGCTGGCGGCCAGCTAACCGACCGCTATTTGCAGGGGATCCCAGCGGATTCGCGCGCTGCCAGCGGCAGCCGTTTTCTGAATCCGGAGCAGCTCACCACACAAAAACTGGACATCGTGCGCGCGTTGAATGCGTTGGCGCAACGGCGTGGTCAGAAGCTGTCGCAGATGGCGCTGGCATGGGTACTGCGGGATGATAAGGTGACGTCAGTGCTGATTGGTGCCAGCAAGATAAGCCAGCTTGACGATGCGGTTGGCATGCTGGAAAACCGTCACTTCACTGCGGATGAACGTGCTGAGATCGATGCGATTCTGGACGGTACAAAATAAATACATTTTTAGCAAAAAGTGCTGCCATTCACGATTTAAGAGTTCCGCCAATAATACGGGGTATTGCCGCCCCGTAAAATTGTTGTAACAGGCCGTTTCGGCCCGATCGTGAGGAGAAGAGTATGTTCAGGTCACTGATTCTGGCAGCAGTGTTAATGGCTTCAGCGCCGCTGGTCGCTAATGCTGGCGAAATCACCCTGTTGCCGTCGATTAAATTACAAATTGGCGATCGCGATAACTATGGTAACTACTGGGACGGCGGACGCTGGCGTGACCGGGACTACTGGGGCCGCCACTATGAATGGCGCGGTAATCGCTGGTACAGACACGATCGTGGTTGGCATCGCGGCTGGGATAAACACGATGCTTACGAGCGCGGCTATCGTGAAGGCTGGCGTGACCGTGATGATCATCGCGGCCCAGGGCGCGGCCATCACCACTAATTTTCGTGCCGGAAGCGCTCTGCTAACCGGCATTCAACACCCTGCCCGCAACGCCAAACGGCTGCGGGCATTTTCATTATAAATCTGCAAGTGTTCCGACCAGCAGCCAGCCATTCAAGCTCACCACCAGCACCACAATTAACCAGCCTATGCGGTTTACCAGCGCGCTGTTTACCAGCCCGCCCATCAATTTACGGTCGCTGGTAAAGACCAGTAACGGCACCAGTGCCAGTGCGATGCCGAAGCTCAACAGCACCTGGCTCATCACCAGAATGCGGGTCGGATCAAGCCCCAGCCAGATCACGATAAACGACGGCATCATGGTAATGCTGCGGCGCACCCACAGCGGAATGTGAAAGCGGACAAATCCCTGCATCACCACCTGTCCCGCCAGCGTCCCCACCACGGTGGAAGAGAGACCTGCCGCCACCAGGCTCAGACCAAAAATGGTTGCCGCAGCATGGCTTAAAAGCGGTTCCAGCGTCAGATAAGCCTGATCGAGATCGGCCACGCCGGTATGTCCGTTGAAATGAAACGCCGCCGCTGCCGTCGCCATCATCGCCAGGTTAACAAAGCCGGCAATGGTCATGGCAATGCCCACGTCCCATTTTGTTGCAGAGTAGCGCTCGTGCTGCGTGCCCTGATGCAGATGCTGCGTCAGCGACGAATGCAGGTAAATCACGTGTGGCATGATGGTTGCGCCAAGCACACCAGCGGCAAGGAACACGGCATCCGTTCCCGGCAAACTGGGGATGATAATACCTTGCGCCAGTTGCGCCAGCTTCGGCTGCGAAAAGACCAGCTCAACAATGTATGCCGCCGCCACAAACAACAACAGCCCGCCAATGACTTTCTCAAGCGGTTTTTGCCCGCGACGCTGCAGCATCAAAATAAGGAATGTCGCAATACCAGTGAGTACTGCGCCTTGCAGAAGTGAAACGCCAAGGATCAATTTGAAGCCAATCGCAGCGCCAATAAATTCAGCCAGATCGGTCGCCATGGCGATGATTTCCGCCTGAATCCAGTAAAACCACACCAGCGGACGCGGATAGTGATCGCGGATCTGCTCAGCGAGATTTTTTCCGGTGGCGATACCGAGTTTGGCAGACAGCAACTGGATCAACATCGCCATAACGTTGGCCCACACGACAACCCACAGCAACTGGTAGCCAAAGCTGGCCCCTGCCTGGATATTGGTGGCGAAATTTCCCGGATCGATGTAGCCAATCGCGGCAATAAACGCAGGCCCCATTAACGCCAGCTTTAACTTGCGCGCTGCACGCCCACTGCTATTCTCAACGCGACTATTGTTCATTTATTGCCCCTAAATATAGCCTTTGCTATGTTTCATGTTAGCAAAATGAGAATGATTATCAAGTTCATTTAAAGTGGATTTACCTGATTTCTCTGATAGCCAGAAACGATAGAAGGGCCGGATCTCAAGGATGGTGACGGCGGTAGCAGGAACCATCGTCGAATTATGTTAAGAGTGTAGCATTTCAACGTAACTTTTCACTCCTTTACTTAACATAACAGAAATGTATGTTTGATCACTATTTTTGAGTCTGGTCACAGGACATCAATATAGTGTGTGTTTGATCTCGTTTTCTTTCCGCTTGTTACATAGAATGTGCACGAAATTTCTACCCGTCTCATATTTGGAGCAAATATGTCCCGCGTTCTGCACTTTGTACTGGCGCTTGCTGTTGTGGCGCTGCTTGCCCTGCTCTTCAGCAGCGATCGCAAGAAGGTCCGCATTCGTTTTGTTATTCAACTGCTGGTGATTGAAGTTTTACTGGCCTGGTTCTTCCTGAACTCTGACATTGGCCTTGGCTTCGTAAAAGGCTTCTCCGAAATGTTTGAAAAACTGCTCGGTTTTGCTAACGAAGGTACTAACTTCGTCTTCGGTAAAATGAATGACGAAGGCCTGGCGTTCTTCTTCCTGAAAGTGCTGTGCCCGATCGTCTTTATTTCTGCATTGATCGGTATTCTGCAACACATTCGTGTGCTGCCAATCATTATTCGCGCCATCGGGACGGTGCTTTCCAAAGTTAACGGCATGGGCAAACTGGAGTCCTTTAACGCCGTCAGCTCCCTGATTCTGGGTCAGTCCGAAAACTTTATCGCCTATAAAGATATCCTCGGCAAAATGTCACGCAACCGCATGTACACCATGGCCGCGACAGCAATGTCTACGGTTTCCATGTCCATCGTCGGCGCGTACATGACCATGCTCCAGCCGAAATATGTGGTGGCGGCGCTGGTACTGAACATGTTCAGCACCTTTATTGTTCTGTCGCTGATCAACCCGTACCGTGTTGAAGAGAGCGAAGAAAACCTGCAGATGGCAAAACTGCACGAAGGTCAGAGCTTCTTCGAAATGCTGGGTGAATACATTCTGGCGGGCTTTAAAGTGGCGATTATCGTGGCGGCAATGTTGATCGGCTTTATCGCGCTGATCTCCGGCCTGAACGCGCTGTTTGCTGCTATTTTCGGCATCTCCTTCCAGGGTATTCTCGGTTACATCTTCTATCCGATCGCCTGGGTTCTGGGTGTGCCGGCGCACGAAGCATTGCAGGTAGCCAGCATCATGGCAACCAAACTGGTGTCTAACGAATTCGTGGCAATGATGGATCTGCAAAAAATCGCAGCTAACCTCTCCCCGCGCTCTGAAGGCATCCTGTCAGTGTTCCTTGTTTCCTTCGCAAACTTCTCCTCTATCGGCATTATCGCTGGCGCGATCAAAGGCCTGAATGAAGAGCAAGGCAACGTCGTTTCCCGCTTTGGTCTGAAGCTGGTGTACGGCTCGACGCTGGTCAGCGTGCTCTCTGCCGCCATCGCCGCGCTGGTGATCTGATAGCGACACAAGCGACAAAAAACCGGGGAATTCCCCGGTTTTTTATTCGCCATCAGCCAGCGGTTGCGGCTTGCCAAACAAATATCCTTGCAGATAATCCACTCCCGCTTCCAGCAGCAGTTCGCGTTGCGCTTCGTTTTCCACATACTCTGCCACAACGGTAAGCGATTTCGCTTTCGCCAACTCGCAAATGGCTTTCACAATCATCACATCTTGCTGATCCTGAAGAATATCCCGTACGAAACAGCCATCGATTTTGATGATATCCGCTTGTAGCCGTTTCAGGCGCTCAAAGTTGGCATAACCGGTACCGAAATCGTCAATAGCAATTTTGAATCCCGCCTGGCGCAATTGCAGGATGTTAAGAATGCTCACCTCAGAGTTAGAAAAAGCCTGCTCTTCGGTGATCTCAATAATCACCGCCTGCGGCGCTATCGCATAGCGCTCAAACAGTGCCAGAAATTGCGGAGCAAACGCTTTTTGCATCAGCGTCATTGGCATCAGATTCACTGAAAAACGCGCAGACTGGTTGTTTTGCGGATGCTGCTGCATCCATTGCAACAGGCGTTCAACCACCAGCATATCGAAGCGTGTTCCCAGGTTGAACTGCGCGATAACCGGGATAAATTGATCCGGCGTAATGATTTCACCCTCGCTGATAAGCCGGGTGAGAATTTCCTGATATCCCTTCCCTTGCGCATCAACAATCGGCTGGCCATAAAGCTGAATGCCATTTTCATCCAGCGCGCGTTTAACCTTATTAAGCAGCAAAACACGGTCCGTCGTCTGGTCAGCTACCGCCTGTAAACTGTTGGTAAGAGCCAGTACCTGATGCCCGACGCTGGCCTCCTCTGCCAGCCAGCTCAATTGCCCCAGCGTCTGATGCAGCGCTTCGCCGTACGCGTGCAGCTCCCCCCAGGAGGCGCCAAATTCGATATCAAGGCCGACGTTGTTCCAGAAGATGCGACGACTGTTCAGATAATCGGTCATATGCTGTAAGCGTGCCGCCGTTTCCGGCCCGTTTAACAGCAGCAACAGTTCACAGCCTGGCAACTGGAAAAAACGCTCGCCTTCCTGCAACAGGGATTGTAGCTGCCGGGTAACGCAGCGCTTCACATGCACCCGCATCATCATGCCGAAATGCTTGCTGAGAAACTCCATATTCTTCATGTGCAGACAACACACCACGCCGTTGGGCTGTTGTTCCATCTGTTTTTCCAGCGCGCGAAGATTTGGCAGACCGGTCAGCGGATCGCTCATTGCCTGTAACTGCCAGCGTCTTTTCAGCCACTCATTGCGGTGAAAAACCTGCGTCATATACAACATGCAAATGGTAAAGCTGATCAACACTGACATGACAAACGCCAGCGAGTAGTCGGAATTTACCCCCTGCAGGAAGTTATTGTTATAAGCCAGCAGCATAAACGCCGAAACAGACCAGCTAAGTGTAATAAATGAATAACTTAACCTGCTGATCCCCAGCGTAAAAAGGATGAAAATAATCGGTACTAAATATCCGGCAATATAGTCGGTTTTAAAAGGTGAGCACAATATAATAACGGTCGTAACTAACGCCCCCAGCCAGCCCAGCATAAATAATCGGTTTTTAGCTGATAAAAAAGGCTGACGATTGCGATACCAGAATGTTCGGGCAAAACGCGGATTGATTATCATCCGTAACGGATAATAGATAATCATGGTAAAAATGAGCGCTGCGCAAATCAGACTTTGTATATCAATTATGGAGAAAATGATTGCTCCGGAACCGAAAAAATTCGAGATATTAATCGGATAGTTAAACCAGGCTCCGGCAATATACATTGACGCCTTAATGCCAACAGGCGCAACAAATCCCATCCACACCACGCGTACCGCTATGTCTCTATTTGGCATACCGTGACGCCAGCGCGCGCCAAGCCGCCAGCGCACAATAGCGCAGACTGCAAGTACCGGGAATAACTGGCAGAATAACAATACCGCCGCTTCCGTATACGGGAGATGAAATGTGCTCTCATTCACTACGGCAAAGCTAATGATTATTGGAATTATTCCATGACGGCCGAATAAAAAAATAATCGCCAGCATTACGCTTAATGGTAGCCATGCCAGAAATAGCGTAGAGGAATCGACAACTGCGCGCGGTGAAATAAAACGAGAAACAGAAAGCGCTACCAGGCATAAAATTAACGCGAGCAGAAATTTTCTTATACAACTGTATTTTTCATATGTCATCAAAGTTAATTAAATGATCCCGGCAGAAGAATAGAATAGCCAGAATAATAGGTTTATTCATTACATGAATCAAGTTATCAGACCGTCGAATAACTTTCATTACTGCGGCTTTACCGGACTACTACTTTTCCAGTTTTTGCTGTAATAAATTGACAAATTGGAAGCCAGAAAAGCAAAAACCCCCGCGTAAACGCGAGGGTTTGAAATTTTGGTGGAGCTAAGCGGGATCGAACCGCTGACCTCTTGCATGCCATGCAAGCGCTCTCCCAGCTGAGCTATAGCCCCACAATTTGTCTTTACGCACCAACTCCGTTGGGTTCGGAATTTGGTGGAGCTAAGCGGGATCGAACCGCTGACCTCTTGCATGCCATGCAAGCGCTCTCCCAGCTGAGCTATAGCCCCATTGCGTAAAGCGTGTCGTGTTGACGGGCGGCATAATATGAATTCCCTTGCCAGGTGTCAACGGCAAAATCGTACCGCGTCAACCAATCGCTGAAAAAGCATGCAAATTAAGGACATTGCGTAGCTCCTCGCAGTCAGTAGTTAAACGTGTCACATTTTCCCGTAAAATGGTGCTATAACATAAGCCACTAATTACCCTTACAACCATTCGGGAAATTACATGCTCAAGGAACGAATGACACCAGAAGAGTTAGCCAGTCTTACCGGGTACAGCCGGCAAACCATCAATAAATGGGTGCGCAAAGAAGGCTGGATCACCTCGCCAAAACCCGGAGTGCAAGGAGGAAAAGCCCGGCTGGTGCATGTGAATGAGCAAGTCCGCGCCTTTATTCGCAGCGCACAGCGTAGCGAAGAGCCAGCCCCTGCGATGCGTACTATCAGCAACAACTCACTTGAAGCTTTGCTTATTTCGTTGGCGAAAGAGATGACCGACGCCGAGCAAAAGCAGCTCACCTCTCTACTCTTACGTGACGGCATAACCGGGTTATTGCAACGTCTTGGCATCCGCAATCAGAAATAAAATGATGAAACTCGCTAACAAAATGACGACTGAAGAGCTAGCCGATTTTCTCGGTGTTGCCAGACAAACCGTTAATCGCTGGATCCGTGAACAAGGCTGGCAAACGGAAGCGCTCCCCGGTATCAAAGGTGGTCGGGCAAGGCTGATTCACATCACCAAAGAAGTGCGGAATTTCGTGATGAAAACGCCTTCCATGCGCCAGCGCCATTCTCCTTACTCTATCGCAGAGCCGGCACCATCCTATGCGAGTGAAAATAGTTCGCTGCGGGAGATTGTCAAAGTTTTACAGAACATGACGCCCGAAGAACAGAAGCTGTTGGCGGTATTACTCGCCCGTGAAGGGATCTGTGGGTTCTTACAGCGTCTCGGTATAACGCAGACGATCGATGAGTAAAAAAACCGGCCTTGATGGCCGGTTTTTAGTTTGTGCGTTTAATGCGTATGTGGGTGATTTTCCCGACGATACGCACCCGGCGGCTGATTAAACGTGCGGGTAAAGGTACGTGTGAAGGTTTGTTGCGAATCAAAGCCGTACTTCAGGCAGATATCGTAAACCTTCTGGTCGGTATTGCGTAAATCCTGCGCGGCAAGCGCCAGTTTACGCTCACGAATATAACGTCCAAGACTCTCCCCTTTGTACTGCATGAAGAGGCGTTGCAGGTGCCATTTGGAATAGCCCGCGTGCGCTGCAATATCATCAATACGTAACGGTTGATGGAGATTGTCGTCGATCCACTCGACGATAGTGTCGATAACCTGAGCGGAAATAGTCATACTGCGCTCCCCCTCTGCTCTTCGATTAATAAACGGGTTTATTCCCACCAGGCACGGAATTCCTGCGCATCGTTAGACGCAAGAACCGGTTCGCCCAGCATCGGTGTTAGTAAACGAAAACTTTTGCCCCGACTTGCTGCCGCCAGCCGTTTGTACGGATCGTCCCATGTGTGTTTTGCCAACACAAAACGCCCCGCGTGGCCCGGCAGAACCGCGCGTGCATTAATCTCTTCCGCCGCCTGCGCGGCCTGTTCCGGCATCATGTGGATGTACTTCCAGTCTTCGTCATACTGACCGTTTTCCATGATGGCGATGTCCACCGGGCCAAACTGCTCGCCGATGGCTTTAAAATGCGGGCCATAGCCGGTATCGCCGCTGTAATAGACCTTGCGCTGGTCGGTGACGAACATAAAACTGGCCCACAGCGTCTGGTTACGTTTCAGGCCGCGCCCGGAAAAATGGCGCGCCGGCAGCACATGTACCGTCAGTTCATCGCCGATCGCCACCTTCTGCTGCCAGTCCGCTTCATGAATAATCTGCGAATTCATGCCCCAGTAACGCAGGTGCGAACCGACGCCCAGCGGCGTCACGACCCGTTTGATTTTCGGCATCAGCGCTTTGATGGTGGCGTAATCCAGATGGTCATAGTGATCGTGAGAAATGATCAGCAGATCGATCTCCGGCAGGCTCTGCGCTGTCCATGCCTCATTCCCGGCAAACGCTTTATTGAGAAATGAAAACGGCGCGGCGTAGTCGCTCAGCACTGGATCGATCAGGATGCGTTTGCCCGCCAGTTGCAAGTACCACGAAGAGTGCCCCATCCATACCAGCGTGTCCTGTTCCACAGGCAGGCTGGCGAGATCCGTTTGCACTATTGGCAGCTGCTGCTGAGGACGGACATTTTCCCGTTTGGTGACCAGAAAATCCCACCACGCGGCCAGCATATTTTTCTTGCCGGTAAAACCTGGCGTCGGCAGCGTATTTTGAAATTTGCCGTCACGGTAATGGGGTGATTTTTCGACTTCCGTAAGCTGTTCGCCTTGCGGCGCTTTGCCAAATCCTGCATTTAAAACAAAGGGTAAACTGGCGGCGGACGCAACGAGCATAACCATGACCACGCTGAAAATGAGACGCTTCATATCCTGACCCGAAGAAATCGCTCCAGTCCGTAGAGACGATATGAACTAAACTTGATTATGAGTGAGTAAGCACTCATTATAGAAAGCAACAGCAAACCGTCAAGATCATTTTCTTTCTTTGACATTCGACGTTGCAGCCTCCTGGTGGGCATGTTTCAATCGTGGTTTTTATAACGTGTGAGGAAAAATGTAGTGGCTCGTCCAAAGAGTGAAGACAAAAAGCAAGCGTTACTGGAAGCAGCAACCGAAGCCATCGCGCAGTCCGGGATCGCCGCTTCCACCGCCTTAATAGCCCGCAATGCGGGAGTTGCGGAAGGGACGCTGTTTCGCTACTTCGCCACCAAAGACGACCTGCTGAATGCACTTTACCTGCATCTGAAAACTGACTTGTGCGGCACCATGCTGGAGAATCTCGATCGCTCCATCAACGATCCGAAAGTGCATACGCATTCGGTCTGGGACAGCTATATCGACTGGGGAATTCGTCATCCCAACGGCCACTGTGCGGTGCGGCAAATTTCCGTCAGCGAAAAACTGCGCCCGGAAACCCGCCAGCAGGTTACCGATATCTTTCCGGAGCTGCACGAGCTCTGCCACCGCTCGGTATTGCCGATTTTTCTCGACGGCGAATTCGCGCCTTTTGGCGATGCCATTTTCCTGACGCTGGCGGATACCACCATTACCTTTGCCAGCCGCGATCCCTCCCGCGCCAAAGAGATCAAACGCCTCGGTTTTGAAGCGATGTGGCGCGCACTGACAGCTGAGGGGATAGATGGACAGTAAAACATTGCAGGCCTGCGCGCACCGTATTGCGCTTGAGATGCCGTTTACCGAGCACTGTTGGCCGTTTGGCCCGGAATATGATGTGTTCAAAGTGTGTGGCAAAATTTTTATGCTGACTGCCACCGCCCATGGCAGGCCAATGGTAAACCTGAAAGCAGAGCCGCAAACCGCCCTGCTCAACCAGCAAATCTACCCCAGTATTGAACCGGGATATCACATGAACAAAAAGCACTGGATTTCCGTCTATGCGGGGGAAGAGATCGACGAATCGCTGCTTGCCTCGCTGATTCAGGCGTCGTGGGATCGGGTGGTGGATGGCCTTTCGCGTAAACAGCAGCAGCGCCTGCGCCCTACGCGTTCTCAGCCAGCCAGTTAAGCGCCCGCTCGCCCGCTGCATCCACCGGCAGATAAACCAGCAGCCGCGAACCGTTACGCGGCGCTGAGTACCAGTACATTTGCTGTAAAGTAAACTCTCCCAGTTGCGGATGGGTAAACAGTTTCAGCTTGTTTTCCACGCCGCGCACATCCAGATATTTCCGCCACAGTGTGGCAAACTCGCTGGACGCCGCGCAAAAGCGCGCCAGCTTCGCTTCCCATAACGGATCGCCACGGTGCTCCGCCATCGCCGCACGAAAATAGGCCACAAATGTCTGCAATATGCTGTCATCGCTGCCAAGACGGTTGCGCCACTGCGGATGCGTGAGATAAAGGTAGATGCAATTACGCTCATCTTCGGGGATTTCACCGAATTTAATCCCCATCAGGCGTTCAAAAGCGACATTCCACGCCACAATATCAAAATTAGGTTTCTGAATACTGGCCGGTTGCGGCAGCAGGCTATCCAGCAGACGGCGTGTGCCCTCACTAATTCCCTCGCATTGCGGCACATTCAGCGTTTCGGCAGGCGCTAATCCGGCGAGTAAAAACAGGTGCCGCGTTTCAGTGGGAGAACACTGCAACGCGCTGGCAATGGCCTGTAAAACCGCTGACGAAGGGTTCACATCCCGTCCCTGCTCCAGCCAGGTATACCAGGTGACGCCAACATCAGCCAGCAGCGCCACTTCTTCACGCCGCAGCCCCGGCGTGCGCCGCCGGCCACTGCGCGGCAGCCCCAGACGCTGCGGATCGAGACTCTCCCGGCGGGCGCGTAAAAATGCGCCGAGCTGTTTGCGGTTTTCATCCTGGATGGTCACATCCATCATTCGATCGCTTATCAGCGTCATCACACTCTCCAGCATGGTAGTGCCAATACCAGTATACGCAAGAACTGGTACCCGTTTTTCTAATCGGTGATGCTACGTCTATCTGATGAATGACGCAATGGAGTCACCATGAAAACGTCTGCTGTTTCACCAGGCCGGGCAGGCCTGATCCTTCTGCTGACCGGGCAGATGCTGCCCCAGATAGATACTTCAATCACCAACGTTGCGCTCGATTCTATCACCCAATCGTTGCACACCAGCGCCACGCAACTGGCGTTGATCGTCGCCCTGTACGGCGTGGCATTTGCCGTCTGTCTGGCGATGGGCAGCAAGCTGGGCGATAACTTTGGCCGCAAGCGCCTGTTTTTAGCGGGCGTAGCGCTCTTCGGCCTCGCCTCGCTGCTGTGCGGCCTGGCAAACTCTGTCTCCGCTCTGTTGGCCGCCCGCACGTTGCAGGGCATCGGCGCGGCGCTGATCGTGCCGCAAATTCTCGCTACATTGCATGTCACGTTAAAAGGCACCGCGCATGCCCGCGCCATTAGTCTGTATGGCGGTATTGGCGGCGTGTCATTCATTATTGGCCAGATGTGCGGCGGCTGGCTGGTATCGGCAGATATCGCCGGGCTGGGCTGGCGCAACGCCTTCTTTATCAACGTACCGATTTGTCTGCTGATACTGGCGCTGAACCGCTACCTGCCGGAGACGCGCAACGACACCCGGACACGTATTGACTGGCAGGGCACTTTCGCGCTGGCGCTAATCCTCTGCTGTCTGCTGTTCCCGCTGGCGCTTGGCCCGGATCTGCACTGGCCGTGGCCAACGCAGGCCGCGCTGCTGGCGCTGTTCCCGCTGGCTCTGTGGATGCGTACCAGCGCCTTGCAACAACAGCGCGCCGGTCTGATTCCGCTGGTGCCGCCGCATCTGCTTAAGCTGCACAGCGTTCGTTTTGGTCTGCTGATTGCGCTGCTGTTTTTCACTGCCTGGTCCGGCTTTATGTTCTGCATGGCGCTAACGTTGCAGGCGGGTATGGGAATGACGCCGTACCAGTCCGGCAATAGCTTTGTGGCGCTCGGTATCGCCTATTTTGTCTCCGCCTGGTATGCGCCGAAACTGATTGCCCGTTACAGCATGCGTACGATTTTACTGACCGGGCTGGTCATCCAGGTGAGCGGCCTGCTGGCGCTGATTGCCACGTTGCAGCTCTCCGGGCGGATGGTCGGCGTGCTGGCACTGGCGCCTTCCACTGCGCTCATTGGCTACGGCCAGGCGCTGATTGTGAACAGCTTTTACCGCATCGGAATGCGGGATATCACCACGCAGGATGCAGGTGCTGGCAGCGCGCTGCTCAGCACGCTGCAACAGTCGACACTGGGTCTCGGCCCGGCCGCGCTTGGCAGCGTATTTCTCTATCTGGTCGGTCAGTCAAACGGCAATTACAGCACCGCGCTGAGCGGCTTTCTGGTGACAGAAGTGGTCATGATGCTGGTACTGGCAGCAGCGGCAGTCAGCGCGCGCCAGCAACTGGCTCACCGTTGTCCGGCCAGTTAAAGAACGCTATCCGTTGTCGCGAAACAGGGGTAGTGTTATCACTTTGTTACGAAGGGAGCGAAGCGGTGGAACTCGATATTTATCAGGTGGACGCGTTCAGTGCGCGCCCTTTTTCTGGCAACCCGGCGGGCGTATGCATCACGCCGCACGGGCTGGAAAGCGGGTTAATGCAGCAGATTGCCGATGAGATGGCGGTGTCGGAAACCGCGTTTCTCAATCTTGCCGATAACAACCTGCGCTGGTTCACTCCGCAGGCTGAAGTGGATTTGTGCGGCCACGGTACGTTGGCGACGGCACATATCCTGCGCCAGACCGGGCTGCTGCAAGTGGGTGATACGATCACGTTTCAGACACTCTCTGGCCCGCTATCCGCCACGCTCGGCGCAGCGAGTATCCAGCTCGATTTCCCGTTACTCACCCCGCAACTGCACAGCGCGGTGCCGCCCGCATTACTTGATGCGCTGGGGCTGGAGAGCGCGCAAGTGCGAGATTACGGCCAGTTTGGCCCAAAACAGCTGGTGGTGGTTGAGGATGCGCAGATCGTGCAGGCATTGCAGCCCGACTTCCAGGCCCTGAGCGCATTACCGGGACGCGGTGTGGCCGTTACCGCGCCAGGTGATGGGGAATATGATGTGCTGTCGCGCTATTTTGCACCGTGGGTTGGCGTCAATGAAGATCCGGTCACCGGCTCGGCGCACTGTGCGCTGGCAGCCTACTGGTCCGAGCGACTGGGTAAGCGCTCGCTTACCGCTTACCAGGCATCACGGCGCGGCGGCGTGCTGGCGCTTCACTGCACCGACGATGGCCGCGTGCAGATGAGCGGCGCGGCACATACGGTGCTGGCAGGAACGTTACGCCTTTGATGGCAGGCGCGACACCATACGCCAGCGGAACCAGATCTGTGCAAGCAGGATCAGCACTCCGCCGATAATTTTTTGCAGCGGCAGACGTTCGCCGTACCAGAGGGAGGCGGCAATCACCGTCAATAGCGGCTCCAGCACCATAATAATGGCGGCGCTGGCAACGGCGGCATATTTCTGCCCCTGCAATTGCAGGCCAAAGCGCAAACTGGTGGCTATCAGGATGCTGGCCGCCAGCCAGCCTGCGGTGGTGGCGGTGAACGGCTGCGTCCATGATTCAAACAGCGCCGAAATCGCTAATCCGGCGATACCGGTAATCGCCAGTTGCACTGCGGTCAACGACAGCAGCGGCACTTCCCGCGCACAGCGGCTGGTATAGCAAAAGTAGATCGATTGCACGAACGCCGTCAGCAGGAACCAGCCCTGGCTGGCATGAAATGTAATAGGCATATGCAGGCTTAACAGCCCGAGGCCGATAATCGCCACCGGCAGGCACTCCCAGTATGCGCGCGCTGGTCGGGTGCGCATCATTCCCCAGGCAACCAGCGGCACAAACAGCATCGACAGGCTCATGATAAATGCCCCCTCGCCCAGCGACGCCGTGGTCGATACCGACCAGATCCACAGACACAGATTAAGCGCCATCCACAGGCCGCTAATCACCACCTGGCGCATTTTTTCCCACGGAATACGCTGCCCACGACAAAACGGCAGCAGCACCAGCGCGGCGCCGAAAAAACGCAGCCCGAGAAAGGCGAAGACCGGCATACCAGAAATCGCCTCGCGGGAGAAAATCCAGCCGCAGGCGGCAATCATGGTGGTCAGAACGAGGAAGAGGTCGGCTTGTCGTTGCCGGGTCATGTCAGCTCCAGAACAATAAAAAAGCCAGCGCGGACGGCTGGCGAAATTTCTCGTTATCATGCCTGAAATAGCAGGCGCTGGCGCGGGAAATATCACGTCAGTCCATCATTACGCTTTCTGATATTACGTCAGTGTAATCAATGGAAGTCAGCAAACTCGCGGGCAATCGTGGAAATTCCCGCCGAATCCGGCGGGAAGAGAGCGGGATTACGCGCGCTGCGGTGCGCGACGCAGCAGCTTGAAAGCCACGAACAGGAATGCGATCCACGCTGGCAGCAGTACGGCTGACAGGCGCATATCGTCCATGGTGTACATCAACACGAGGATCATCAGCATAAAACCGATGCACAAATAGTTGCCCGCCGGGAAGATTAGCGCCCTGAACTGCGGATCGCGCCCTTTACGGCGCATCGCTGCGCGGAACTTCAGGTGCGCCAGAGAAATCATGATCCAGTTTAGCAGCAAGGTCGCCACCACCAGCGCCATCAGCATGCCGAACGCTTTTTGCGGCAGCAGATAGTTCACCAGCACCACCAGCGAGGTGATGGCTGCCGAGAGAAACAGCGAGTTGATCGGCACGCCGCGACGGCTGACGCGGGTCAGAAACGCGGGCGCGTTACCCTGCACAGAGAGGCCGAACAGCATACGGCTGTTGGAGTAAACTCCGCTGTTATACACCGACAGAGAAGCCACCAGGATAACGAAGTTCAGCGCAGAAGCGACCAGATTACTGTCCAGATCGTGAAAAATCATCACAAAAGGGCTGCTGTTCGCTTTGACATCAATCCACGGATAAAGCGCCAACAGCACGACCAGCGAACCGATATAGAACAGCAAAATGCGGTACACCACCTGATTCACTGCTTTCGGGATGGTGGTGTGCGGCTCGCTGGCCTCGGCGGCGGTGATACCAATCAGTTCCAGACCGCCGAAAGAGAACATAATCACCGCCAGCGCGAGAATAAGCCCATGCCAGCCGGTGGCGAAAAAGCCGTTATAACGCCAGAGGTTATCGAAGCTGGCGCGTTCGCCGCCGTGGCCGGTAAACAGCATCCACAGGCCAAAAGCGATCATACCGATGATGGCGACCACTTTGATCAGCGCAAACCAGAACTCGGTCTCGCCATACAGACGCACATTCACCAGGTTGACGGCGTTGATAATGACAAAGAACGCGGCGGCCCAGATCCAGGTCGGCACCTGCGGGAACCAGTACTGCATATAGATCCCGGCGGCGGTCAGCTCGGCCATGCCCACCAGCACAAACATTGCCCAGTAGTTCCAGCCAGAGAGAAAACCGGCAAACGGTCCCCAGTATTTATAGGCAAAGTGCGAAAACGAACCGGAAACCGGCTCTTCCACCACCATTTCACCAAGCTGGCGCATGATCAGGAAAGCGATAATCCCGGCGATACCGTACCCCAGCAGCACGGCAGGCCCGGCCATTTGAATCGCCGGGCCGATACCAAGGAACAACCCGGTACCAATCGCGCCGCCCAGCGCAATTAACTGAATATGACGATTTTTTAATCCCCGTTGTAGTGTCGGCCCTGTTTCCGGCCCGGCATCGGTTACGTTACCCGCTGCCTGTGACGCGTTTTTCACGTCCTTCCCCTTTCTGGTTTTATAAAGGGGCACCTTTTAACATCTCAGGTCAGGGCTGGCAAGAAATGGAAAAGAGAGGAAGGATAAACAACGCGAGTCGTCATATTATCAATGCTTACCCCTACACCCCTTCAAGGAGATAACAATGAAAATTGCCCACGTCGCGCTCTGGACGCGTAACCTCGACGCTCAGCGAACGTTCTGGCGCGACTTTTTTTCCGCCAGCAGTAATGAAAAATATGTCAGTAAAAATCGCGCGGGATTCGCCTCGTACTTTATCTCGCTAAAAGATGGCCCGACGATTGAGCTGATGACGCTGCCGGAACTGGCCGATGCGCCAGCAAACCCGGAATTTGTCGGCTGGGCGCATATCGCCATTACCGTTGGCCGCGTCGAAACCGTGGATGCGATGGCAGAAAAAGCGCGCCAGCAGGATAAACTCGCCAGCCCGGCAAGATGGACTGGCGATGGTTTTTATGAAGCGGTGATCCTCGATCCGGACGGCAACCGCATCGAACTGGTCGCCGAATAGCGCGACCTGCGGCGTTACGCTTCCAGCCGGAATTGCTGCACGCTTTGCGCAAGCTGCTGCGCCTGATCCTCAAGCGAGGTGGCGGCAGCGGCCATCTGCTGCACCAGCGAGGCGTTCTGTTGCGTTACGCCGTCCATCTCGTTCACCGCGATGGTCACCTGGCCGATACCCTTGGCCTGCTCATCCGACGCACTGACGATCTCGGTAATGATCGACTGCACCGAGTTCACCGCTTGCGTCATCTCCTGCATGGTTTTCCCGGCGTCGTTGACCAGTTGAACGCCGGTTTCCACTCGCTTGCCGGACTCTTCAATCAGCGCGCCAATCTCTTTCACGGCGTTGGCGCTGCGCTGCGCCAGGTTGCGCACTTCTGAGGCCACTACCGCAAAACCGCGCCCCTGCTCGCCCGCCCGCGCCGCTTCTACCGCTGCGTTCAGCGCCAGAATATTGGTCTGGAAAGCAATGCTGTTAATGATGGCGGTGATATCGCCGATCTTGCGCGCGCTGTCATCAATCTGCGCCATGGTAGATACCACCTGGCTGACCAGCTTCTCGCCACGGCTGGCGATCTGGGTGGCATTCGCCGTCAGTACCGTCGCCTGGTGTGCGTTTTCCGCGTTATGTTTCACCGTCGCGCTGAACTGTTCCATGCTGGCGGCCGTTTGCTCCAGCGCCGACGCTTGCTGCTCGGTGCGCGACGAGAGGTTGATATTACCGCTGACAATCTCCCCGGCGCCCTGGCGCACGGAATCGCTGGCCTCTTTTATCTGGCCGACAATCTGCCGCAACTGCGCCTGCATGGTGTGCAGCGCATAGAACAGGCTACTGCGATCGCCCTGTTTAACATGGATAGCGTTATCCAGCTTGCCATCCGCCACGGAGAGTGCAATGGTCGCGCCTTCAAGCGGCTCGCCGCCAATCGGCTTCAGCACTTTGCGGCTGAAGAGAATCCCCAGCAGCGCACTGACCAGCAGGATGCTGATCACACCAAGAATAATGGCGCTGAGTAGCTGGCGATTCGCCGCCGCCATCACCTGGCTCACCGGCGCGACAACGCCGAGATACCAGCTATCGCTGCTGTTGCCGATGGTAATTGGCTGCCAGGTAATCAGGCCTTTCTCACCGAGGATCGGATCGTCCTGCTCCACCACGCTGCTGCTGAAGTTGTCCGTTTTACCGGGATACGGTTTGCTGGTCAGGTTTTTATCCGGGTAAGAAATCACTTTTCCGGCGGTCGAAAGCAGCACCGCGTAGCCGCCGCCCGCCCACGGTTTGATCTGATTCACTTTCTGCTGCAACGACGCCAGCGAAATATCGGATGTCACCACGCCGTGCAATTTGCCGTCGCTGACAATCGGCGCCGCCACCGAGGTCAGCAGCGTCGGCACACCGTTATAGGCATAGCTGTAGGGTTCAATCAGCGTATCTTTCTGGCTTTTCTGCGGCAGCAGATAGTAGTCGCCCTGGCCCGGCGTCAGATAAGAGAGCAGCGGATGCATTTTGTAGCTGCCGGACTGATCGCGATCGACAAAGAAGGCATAACGCCCTTTTGGTGCCTGATCGGGCTTGTCGGTGAATTCCGCATCGCGCCCGTCATAGGCATTTTCTTCAAAAATGACCGAAATAGAGAGGTAATCCGGGTTATCGCGCAAGGTGGATTCCATGATCTTGTCCACCACTTTACGATCGGTGACGCCGCCCTGCGGCAGGGCAATCAGACTATGTCCGAGGTTATGCGCCACATCGCGGGCGTAACTGAGTTGCTGCTGGATTTTCAGCGCTTCGTTTTGAGCGATCTGCTGGAGATAGTGTTCGGCGAGACTTTTTTGCGCATTACTGGATTGCCAGCTCAGCACCCCAATCGTTACCACAAATCCGAGGGTGATGGTGATAGCACCCGTCAGCAGCATTTGCGCACGGGTACTCATTTTTTTACTCACGAGTTGTCTGGCCATTACAGCTCTCCTGGTATAAACCTGCTACATCAATATTCCTTTCATCACATGCTCCCTGATACCTGCTCTATCGGCGTACATTTTTTGATCTTTAATTGTTAACAGCGAGGTTACGCAGGTGTAAAAACGCGCGCGCAAAATCATAATCAGCGGTATAAGAGGGCGGGATGTTGTAGCGACGGTTAACCCACGGAGCTTGCCGTTTAATGCAGCAGTTTATGCTGTGGTCTTAGCAGAGGAATTTTTGCAACAGGAGAGCGCCCCGGCACGCGCCAGGGCAGGAAGCGTTAGCCTTTGTCGTCTTTCGGGCCGAGGAAGTAAAACCCGAAGGGCAGCGAGCCAATAATGGTAAACATCAGGCTGTAAATCGCCACCCATGCGCCCTGGATGATAAACATCGAGGTGGTCCACGTTTCCATCGGCAGATTGTACTGCTCTTCCACGCCCTCGAAGGCGGCTTTCGAGATCACACTGACGGCAATACAAAACACAATCACCACCGCCGTGATAAATTTTTTCCCCTCGCGGGTACGTAGTTTTTCCAGCATAGACACCTCCTGTCATGTGGCTTTTCTGTGCGGCGAGTGTAACCGATCTGCTGTCGAATTGTTGTGAGAACTTACATAAAACGGCGAACAGTGACGCTATCTGCGGCTATTTTTTGCAGCATTCTGTTTTTTTATCGCCGCTGCGTATTATGTCGGCCACGCTTTAACGACACTGTTTTTATAGTATTTTTACTGCCTCGCATTTCCTTTTTACGCGGCGTTTATATCAAAATAAAAATGGCTCTTTTATGCTGAGTTCATCGCCGCAAGGCCTGACAGAAAGAACACCATGAACTCGTTGATGACTATTCCACTGCTGAAAAATATCCGCACGCTGTTTACTTCCATGCCCATTCCGGCGCTGTCAATTCCATCTGATGGAACAGAAAGTGATATCAAAATCAAGAAATTGCAGGAAACGCTTACTGACGAAATAAAAGACTACCTGAACCATTACCCTGAAACAAAGCATGTGGATATTTATCTGAACGATACGCATGGCATATTCAGGGGAAAAAGAGTCTCCGTGGATAATTTATTTTCCATAATCAAAGGATGTTATTTCCCGCAGTCTGTTTACGCCATGGATCGCGAAGGGAAAATAATCTCATCCGATACGCTGATTAACGAAGAACCGGATAATTTATGCCTGCCTGTTCCCGGCACACTGCGCCCCGGCGCCCACGATCCGCAGCATAATGCTCAGCTGTTGTTAACCATGCTTGATGAAAACAACCGGCCTTATGCGCTGGAACCAGCGGCGATCCTGCAAAATGTAGTGCGGCGGTTTCATTACCACGGTCTCTATCCGGTCGTCGCCCCCGAAATTGAGTTTTACCTTGTTGATCCTGCCGCGCCAAAAACCCGCCCGCAGGGCTGTTTTCATATGGCGGTGCCCTCCACCTACTCGGCGTTTATCGAAGAGCTGGAAAGCCTGGCGGCAGCGCAGCGGCTTCCGCTCTCCGGCGTGGTGAGTGAAGCCGAGGCCGGACAATTCGAACTGAATATGCCCCACTCGCATCATGTCGTGGAAGCCTGCGAACAGATCCTGGCGCTGCGTCGGCTCACCGGTACGGTGGCCGGGAAATTTGGCTTTCAGGCCAACTTTATGGCTAAGCCCTTCTCCGGGCTGGCGGGTAACGGCCTGCATTTTCATATCAGCCTCAATGACATTCACGGTGAAAATGTTTTCGCCTGTCCCGCAGAAGAACTCAACGACATGGTGCGCCTCTCGCTGGCCGGGATGCTGGAACTGATGCCAGCGTCAGTGGCAATTATGGCGCCAGGGGTTAACGGATTCCGCCGTTTACGCAAGAACCTCAGCGAACCGCTCTTTCATTCATGGGGTTACAACAAACGCAACGCCGCCTTGCGTATTCCCTGTTCCGACGCCCGTAACCGGCGCATCGAATATCGCCTCGCAGGCGCGGATGCCAACCCCTATCTGGTAATGGCCACCATCCTCAGCGGCATCCTGTACGGTCTGGAGCGAGTCGATGACGATACGCTGGCGAATTTCACCCACACCGCACCGACATTACCGCTGTTTCAGCAACCGGCGCTGGAGATGTTTCGCCAGAATAGCTATCTGGCAGAGCATCTCGGCAGCGCGTTCTGCGAGCAGTGGTATAGCGGCAAAATGGCGGAACTGAACTGGTTTGAAAGCCTCGTCACGCAGCAGGAGCTGGCATAACCCGCTGCACTTAGCTGGCCTGTGGCAATGTTAAATCCCCTTCCCCCAACGGGCGCTGCATCAGCACGGTATCCAGCCAGCGCCCGTGCTTCATCCCCACGCTTTTGAGCGTGCCGATCACCACAAATCCGGCGCGGCTGTGCAGCCGTAACGAACCTTCGTTTTCGCTGTTGCCGACGTTGGCAATCAGTTGCCGGTAGCCCTGCGTTTCAGCCCATGCCACCGCGCGGGCGAGCAGCGCTTTGCCTGCGCCCTGGCGACGAAACGTCTCATCAACGTAGATGGAATCCTCCAGCGTATACCGGTAAGCGCGGCGCTCGCGGTAGCGGGAGAGATAGCAATATCCCCGAACCTCTCCATCCTGCACGGCCACAAACCACGGCAACCCGGCAAGGCGGATTTTCTTAAGCCTTGCGCGCATCTCGTCGATATCCGGCGCTTCGGTCTCAAAAGTGGCGTTCCCCTGCGTCACGTGGTAAGCATATATCTGTGTAATCGCGCGCAGATGTTGTTCTTCTGCCTCAATAATTTCCATCATCCGTCCTCTGTTCCCGCTTTCGCACAGGTTATCTGCCGCGCGGCAAAACAGGCACCGGGCGGCGCTTATAACCGCGATAAGGAAAACTTTGCCATGGCGCAATTTAGCCTCGACCAGTTGGCGACCTACAAACTGGTGATCGCCCGGGGAAGTTTTACCGCTGCGGCAGAAGTGCTGGGTATTTCGCAACCGGCGGTCAGCCTGCAAATCCGCCAGCTTGAACAGGCTCTCCAGACGCGGCTGATTGAGCGCACCGGGCGCAGCCTGCGACCGACCGCTGCGGGAAAAACCTTTCTCGCCCACTGTGCGGAAATCGAAAACGCGGTCAGCGCCGCCGTGCAATCTGTCGCAAAGCATCAGCAGGAGATTAGCGGCAGCGTCACGCTCGGCACTGGCGCAACCACCTGCATTCATCTGCTGCCACCCGTGCTGCAACAACTGCGCGAAGATTTTCCGTTACTGACCGTTGGCGTACGCACCGGCAATACCACGGATATTGTGCGCGCGGTGGAAGAGAATCGTATCGATATTGGCCTGGTGACGCTGCCCGCGAGTGGGCGCAACCTCGCCATTTCACCGCTGTTTAATGAAGATTTTGTCGCCATCAGCGCCAGCCATTCGCCTGCGTTGCCCGATGCCACGCCTGCGCTATTGCAGGCCTTACCGCTGATTGTCTTTGAGTCCGGCAGCAGTACCCGCCAGTTGATTGACGGCTGGTTAACCGCCGCCGTCACGCCGGTGATGGAGCTTGGCAGCATTGAAGCCATCAAACGCATGGTGCGCGCCGGTCTCGGTTACAGCCTTGTGCCTGAAGTCGCCGTGCAGGCTGAGGAGGATAGACGTGGGTTGCGCATGCAGGCGTTACAGCCGCCGTTACAGCGCACGCTGGCACTGGTGATGCGGCAAGATAAGGTGGTCAATCGCGGGATGAAAGCGGTGCTGAACAGCCTGAAACAGGCGGGCAAGACGCCCGCCTGCGAAACGCGCGCTTAGAAGTCGTAGCTCATAGAGACTTTCAACTTACGCGCTTCCCCCTGATAGATATAGGTGCCGTTGTCTTCGACACTGGCCCAGTATTTCTCATTGGTGACGTTATCCACGCCGACACGCCAGACCATCTCGTTTTTATCCTGATTGAGGTGCATACGATAGCGCACCCCCAGATCCAGCGTGGTATAGCTGTCGAGTTTTTTGGTATTGGCGTTATTCGCATACTGCGAACCGGTATGGTTGATTCTTGCCGTCGCCGTCAGGCCGTCAACCGGTTTGATGTCGTATTCCGCGCCCAGCACGCCATAGAAGCGCGCCACGCCAATAGGCCGGTTCCCCTGATTAATACCATCTTCGGTTTTGGTCAGCTCAGCATCGATCCAGGTGGCGCTGCCGTTCAGGCGCAGGCCAAGCATCGGTTCACCAAACAGATTCAACTCAACGCCGCGGTTACGCTGCTCGCCGTTCAGCGCATAGATATTGGTATCGCTGTTCTGAATGGCGGTCGGTTTCTTAATTTCAAACAGCGACAATGTACCGCCCACACGGCCAAAGTCCGTTTTCACGCCAACTTCATTCTGTTTCGAGTGCGCAATGCCGGTGGTCTGATACTGGTTAGCGGCGCCTTCCGGCGCGGTGCTGCCCGGTTGCAGCGCTTCGGTATGGTTCGCATAGAAGGAGACCACTTCCCACGGCTTATAAACGATGCCGTAAGTCGGCATCCAGCGATCCTGGATAAAGCGTGCGGTGTCATCTTCTGCGCCCGTCGCATTGCTGTAGCTGTGAACCCACACTTTCTGGTAACGCGCGCCCGCCGTGAACAGCACAGTGTCGTTCAGAACGCCCAGCGTGTCGCTCAGCAGCCAGCCCTGTGAACGGGTGCGGCCAGTGGTCAGCGGATCGCTGTAGTTGCCGCCGACGTAGCTGTAATCAGGCATCGCAACCGACGAGTTATCATAGATGTTCACTGCCGGGTTATCCGCCGTGGCCGACATACGCCACGCCACCTTGTCCCGCTTGATATTGGCCGAATAGCCCACGTTCACTTTGTGCGACACAAAGCCGGTATCGAAGTTACCGCGCACACCAGCCATGCCGCTCCAGGAGTCGCTGATGCGGTTGGTGTCGAGGCGGCCAATCGTCGCATCGCCCTGCTCATCATTCACTTTTGGCGCGCCGTAAATCCCCTCTTCATGCGAGTGCTGACCACCAAATGCGGCATATGCCGTCCAGATATCGGTCAGATCATATTCCGCGCGCGCCAGGCCAAATTCGTTTTCGATATTGCTGTACGCCCACTGCTGGCTGTAGTTTTTGGTGTTGCTCGGGACCTTTGGAACAAAATCCACTGCGCTGATGTTCACGCCCATCGAGCCACCGTGGAAGGTCTTTTTCTGATAACCGAGATCCAGCGAGCTGCGGAAGCGATCGCTGCGATAATCCAGGCCAATCGACGCCGCCGTAGTACGACGGTTGTCATCCTCAACGGTGGCTTCGCCTTCGCGGTGCAACAGGTTGACACGCACGCCGAACTGATTGTTATCACCATAGCGACGGCCAACGTCCAGCGAACCGCCAAGCTGCGAACGCGAGGAGTAATCGACGCCGACGCGCGTCAACGGCGTATCATCGGCATGTTTCGGTTCGAGGTTGATCATCCCGCCGACGCCGGAGGACGCCGCGCCATTCATCAGGGCATTGGCACCTTTAAACACTTCCACGCGCTCAAGCATCTGGGTATCGACCACCTGGCGCGGCACAATACCGGCCAGGCCGCCCATCAGCATATCGTCGCCATCCAGCTCGAAGCCGCGAATACGGTAAGTTTCCGCCATGTTGCCGTAACCCTGGCCAACCTGCACGCCCGCATCATTGCTGACCACATCGGCAATGGTTTTCGCCTGTTGATCCTGCACTAACTTCGAGGTGTAGCCGATCACGTTAAACGGCACATCCATCGCCTTCTGTTCGCCCATCATCCCAAGGCGACCGCCGTACGCGACCTGACCATCCAGATACGCCGGAACCAGCGCATCGCCGCCCGGTTTGAAGTCGCTGCTGGTGGTCGACTGCACCACAATGGTGTCGTCTTTCGTCTGGCTGGTGTTGGCATTTGTCGTCGCGGCCTGCGCTGAGTGCGCCGCTGCGCCAATGGCCAGCGCAAGTAACGTCTTGCGCAAAGAAGGATGGATCGTTTTGCTGTTATTCATCATCGACTCATATCGAAGTGTGTGGAAAAACGGCCCGTTTCCGGGCCAGATTGATTACTGGTTAAGGGCGATACGGACGACGCTGTCCGGCCCGTTGGTAGAGTGATCTTTGTTAAACGCCTGTTTGACAGTGACAAACAGCGTCTGGCCGTCGGCAGAGAGCAGCAGGCTGTTTGGATTCGGCGGCAGATCCCAGCTCTGCTTCACCGCAAGGCTGGTGGCATCGAGGCTCAGCACTTTGCCCGCTTCACGCTGGGTAAGGTAGATTTCGTGGCGTTTCGGGTTAAATTTCACCGCCAGCGAACCGCCCAGATCGAGCTGTTTCAGTACCTTGCCGCTATGGATATCCAGTACCAGCGTGGTTTTAGCTTTCGAATTATCGGTAACGAACAGACGGCCGGTCTCGCTGTCTTCGGCAATATTCAGCAGCAGCGCCGGTTTATCACCGAGCGGTTTCCAGCGTTGTTCAATGCGGTTGTTGCGCGGGTTGACGACCAGAATTTCACCGACGCCGTTCGCCACATACAGGCGCTGAGTTTGCTCAGACCAGTGCAGGCCCGTGACCCATTTCCCGGCATTTTTAATCCGTGCTTTCACTTTCAGGGTTTTGGCGTCCACCACCCACACCAGCGCCGGATCAGCCACCGCGCCAACATACAGCACACCGTTGTGCAGCAGGATTTCACGCGCGCCGTACGGCAGGCCTTTCTCATTGCGTTCCGGGAACAGCGTGCGGGCCAGCACTTTGCCATTGCTGGTGTCGATAGCGCTGATGCCGCCATCCAGGGAGTTAGTAACGTAAACCGTTTTACCGTCCGGGGAGATCGTCATACCGAAGTTTTTCAAATCGGTATGAGTGGAACCGAGGGTTTTCAGCGTCGCAGGATCCAGTTTGTAAACCACCCCGCCCTGCACATCTTTAAAGCCTTCCGCGCTGGAAACGTACAGCGCATCGCCCTGCGGGCTGAGCGCCATTTCATACAGGCCGCTTGCCAGATCGCGTTTTTGTACATTCGCCGGTAATGACGCGGCAGCGGTTTTTGGCGTTTCGGCGGCAGGTTGCGCCGATGTGGTGTGCTGAGCGCTGCATCCGGCCAGTACCAGGGTTGCCAGCAGCGCCAGCGCGGGGGTTTTCATCGTCATCGGAAAGATCCTTTACCGTTAATGTCATCAACAGGCGAGCCAGCGCGTTACGCTCAGGTGCGTACTTTTTGATGAAGGCAGTTTTGCCCGGCGCAGCTCGCCACTTCTTCGTGTCCCTGTAAGCGTTTACGCCTACTGTTTTTGCGGGAAAATTCCGTGCTGCGCCCACAAACACTAAAGAGAATGAGAACTATACTCATTCATTTTATTCAAGCAAGAACTATTGTTGCATTGTGTTGTCAGGGGGAAAAAATGCGCCGGAAAGGAACAACCAGCCCGGCGCGGAGTGAGGATGTTGGGAGGAGATTACAGGCCGAGCGCTTTTTCCACTGCCGGTTGCGCGGGTTGACCGTCACGCGTGGTAACACCTGCAAGCCACGCTTTCAGCAGTTCCGGGCGTTTTGCCAGCTCAGCTTTGGCGGCCGCCTGCACATCTTCTTGCTTATCCAGCACGCGGGTGATCACCGCGTTTTCCAGCGCGACATCAAATTTCAACTGGCTGAAAAAACGGTTGGCGTTCGGGCATGCTGTAGCGAAATCTTTGCGTGTCACTGTATTCACGGTGGCGCTACCGTAGTTCGGCCCGAAATACGCATCGCCGCCGCTCAGGTAAGCCAGCTTGAAACGTGTATTCATCGCATGCGGTTCCCAGCCAAGAAAGACGATCCACTGCTTACGCTCCACCGCACGCGCGACCTGCGCCAGCATGCCGCTTTCGCTCGATTCCACCAGTTGCCAGTTTTGCAGGCCGAAATCGTGTTTATCGATCATCTTTTTCAGATTCTGGTTAGCAGGCGCGCCCGGCGCAATGCCGTAAATTTTGTTATCGAATTTCGCCGCGTACTTTTGCAGATCGGCAAAATCTTTCACTCCGGCCGCCGCGACATAATCCGGCACGGCCAGCGTAAAGCGCGCCGCAGGCAGGTTCGCGCCCAGCACGTTAATCGAACCATCAGCGGTAAATTTGCTGATGACTGGCTCCTGCGCAGGCATCCAGTTGCCGAGAAACACATCGACCTGCCCGGTTTTCAGCCCCTGAAACGCCAGCGCGACTGAGAGATTTTGCACCTTTTGCTGGTAACCCAGCGCATTAAGCACCAAGCCGGAGAGCGCGTTTGTCGAGGCGATATCCGTCCAGCCCGGATCGGACTGGATAATCGTCGCGCAACGGGCTTCGTCGGCGGCATAACTGCTCAATGAAACCCCGCCAGCCAGCGCCAGCAGTAAAAGTTTGCTCACACGTTTTTTCATTGTTATTTCCCTGCCGGTTGTTTTAAAGGGCGCGGATAACGGGCAAAAGCTTCCTGTTCATCCAGCGTTTGATGGTTACGAATGTAGCGTTGCGACGCCTCCTGATGCGGCTGAAAATCCCACTTCGGAATGGCATCGCTGCCTGCAATACGGGTTAAAAACAGCCGCCGTTTCTGGCTTGCCAGCACCTGCTCGCGCAGCGCAGGCAGATCCCAGCGGCGGGAAACTTCAGCGGCAAACTCAGCGCTGACCTGCTGATAATCGCTGCTTGCGGCCAGGTTTTGCCGCTCATCAGGATCGTTTTGCAGATGGAAGAGCTGTGGTGCTTCGCTGAAGGAGTGAATGTATTTCCACGGGCCGCGACGGATCATCAGCATCGGTCCCAGCGCGCCTTCGGCGAGGTATTCGCTGCAGGCACCGTCCGGCCCCGATTCGCCGCGCAGATGCGGTACCAGGCTGTTGCCATCCAGCGGCGCAATCGCCTGCGCTTTACGGTCTTCACCGCTTGCCAGCTCAACCAGCGTCGGCAGCAGATCGACCAGAGAAACGCTGTGAGCAATGCGTCGCGGCGCAAAGCGCACCGGGTTATGCACGATAAACGGAATGCGCACCGCATTTTCGAAGAAGGTCATTTTGTACCAGAGATCGCGCTCGCCGAGCATTTCGCCATGATCCGCCACCACCAGCACCACGGTATCTTCCGCCAGCCCGGTTTCTTGCAGGGTGTTGATGATTTCGCCAAAGCAGTCATCAACATAAGCCAGCGCACCGTAATAAGCATGCCGCGCGCGACGGATCTGCTCATCGCTGAGCAAGCCCTCTTCCAGTTGATACATCGCCCGCAGACGCGCGGAGTGCGCATCCTCCTCGACATCCTGCTTGCGGGTTTTCGGCATATCGATCGCTTCCTCGCGAAAACGGTCAAGATAACGGCGCGGAATCGCAAATGGATCGTGTGGATGGGTGAGCGACAGCAGCAACATAAAAGGTTGTTCCGCCGGGCGACGCGCGGCGTCATACAGCCTCTGGCGCGCCAGAAACAGCGCTTCATCGTCGAAATCAAGCTGATTGGTGCGCACGCATTCGCCCGCTTCCAGCACCGAGCTCATATTGTGATACCAGTCGAGACGGCGCTCAGGTCGCTCCCAGTCAGGCGTCCAGCCAAAATCAGCCGGGTAGATATCGGTGGTCAGGCGCTCATCAAAACCGTGCAACTGATCCGGGCCGCAGAAATACATCTTGCCGGAGAGCCAGGTGCGGTAGCCCTGTTCGCGCAGGTAGTGGCAAAAGGTGGGCGAATCGGCATGAAACTCGGCGGCGTTATCATAGACGGCGTTGCGCGAGATAAATTGCCCGGTCATCAGCGACGCCCGCGACGGCGCGCACAGCGGGCTGTTGCAGTAGGCGGATTCAAACACCACCCCTTCGTCGGCCAATTTATCGATATTCGGTGTCAGGCTAACGTTATTACCATAGGTTTTTAATGCGCTGGCGGTTAATTGATCGGCCATCAGAATAACGATATTCGGTTTCTTTATAAGCATACTGCTTCCAACAATAAAATATTCAATTAAAACGTGATAGGTTTATCTCACGCTTATTAAACTCCGTGAAGGGGTTATTTCTTTATCATGAAATAAGGTGGATTTATGGCAGACAAATTACAGCTTCCGCCTTTACAGGCTTTAGTGGTATTTGAAGCAGCGGCGCGATTAGGTAATTTTACCGCCGCAGGCAATGAGTTAGGACTTTCGCAACCGGCGGTTAGCCAGCGTATTCAGTCGCTGGAAAGCCGGCTCAATGCACCGTTATTTGAACGCCGTCATCGCGGCGTGCAATTAACCGAATCCGGCCACAGCCTGTACCTGATTGTTCGCAGCAGCCTGAATGACATCAGCGAGCAACTGGAGCGCACGCGCCGCCAGCGCAGCGTGCTGCGCATCGACACCGATATGGGCTTCGCCAGCTACTGGCTGCTGCCGCGCATGGAGCGGCTGCAGGCGCTGATCCCCGGCGTGGAAGTGCAGGTGACCACCTCGCCGAATGACTACAATTTCCGCGACAGTAACGCCGATTTGGCGATCTATTTTGGCCTCGGCAACTGGCCGGGCGCGCAAACCCAGCGGCTGTTCCCGGAGATCGTCTTTCCTGTTTGTAATCAGGAAATTAAACAGAAAATTGGCGCTGAAAATAACGCCGAACAGTTGCTGAGCTACCCGCTGTTAAAGCTGCCTGAAACCCGCCCGCAGCGCTGGATAACCTGGGAAGACTGGTTCCGCCACCATCAGGTTTACGGCCAGAGCCACAGCGCCTCGCGCACCTTTAACGCCTACTCGCTGGTGATCCAGGCCGCGCTGGAAGGCCAGGGCATTGCGCTCGGCTGGCAGCCGCTGATTGCGCCGTTTATCGCCAGCCGCCAGCTGGTGCAGTGCGGTCCGCAGGTGCGTACCGAACGCGGTTATTATCTTATTTCCGCCAGCCATAAACCGCTCAGTACGCAGCAGGAAAAAATAAAAGCCTGGTTATTAGATGAAGCCTGGGGATTTCATGAAAATAGCGCATTGATTGCCGGAATATAAATAAGCTAATGCGGAAAAAGCATATCCACAAAGTTAAAATCAATTCTCCCTCCATTTCTTTTACGCTAGGGTGTAAACATCTTTCCGATAATAAAGCATGAACTATGTCACAACCGTTATTCGAGTTAAGCGCGGTCAATAAATCTTATTATTCCACGCGCAAAAAACGTCTGTTTTCCCGGCGCGATAACCGCACTGCGGTGCAAGCATTGCAGGATATTAATCTGCAAATCTTCGCCGGTGAAATATTTGTCATCGTCGGTTTATCCGGTTCGGGCAAGTCGACGCTGCTGCGTACGCTCAATCATCTTATTCCGGCCAGCTCCGGCGAGGTGCGCTTTCAGGGCCAGCCGCTTGCCGCGTTATCCGACCGCGAACTTATCGCGCTGCGTCGTGAACAGATGGGTATGGTGTTTCAGTCGTTTGCCCTGTTTGACGAGCGCAACGTACTGGAAAACGTGGCGTTCGGGCTGGAAGTGGCGGGCGTTCCGCGTGAAGCGCGGGAAGCAAGGGCGCTGACGATGCTGGAGAAAGTCGGGTTGAGCCATGTGGCAAAACAGTATCCGCATCAGCTTTCCGGCGGAATGCAGCAGCGCGTCGGGCTGGCGCGAGCGCTGGTAGTGAATCCGTCGGTACTGTTGATGGATGAAGCTTTTTCCGCGCTCGATCCGATTATCCGCCGTGAAATGCAGTCGCTGTTGCTGGTGCTTCAGGCCGAAGCGCAGCGGACAATTGTCTTCGTCACACACGATATGGAAGAGGCGCTGCGGCTCGGTTCGCGCATCGCCATTATGGAAAAGGGCAGACTGGTGCAGGTAGGGAAACCGGAAGCGCTGATCAACGCGCCCGCCACGCCTTATGTGCGTCACTTTTTCTCCGGCGTTGATGTGTCTCGCTGGCAAATGGCGGAAAACTACGCCGATATCTGGACGACACGCTAAGGAATACCATGGCTTATCCATTAGATTTTAGTCGGCAGATTGACGATGCCGTCCACGCACTGCTGGCCCATGCTGGCGGGTTATTTGACGGTATCGCCCGGATAATCGATCTGTTTGCCGGTGGCCTGGAGCAGCTAATTAGCGCGCTGTCGCCGTGGGGGCTGGTGACGCTGGCGGTGGTCATCGGCGCATGGCGGATCGGCAAAGGGTTTGCGCTGTTCGCCCTGCTCGCCACGCTGTACATCATTTACAGCGGTTACAGCGATCATGCGGCGATCACGCTGGCGCTGACCTTATCTTCCACCTTTTTCAGCCTGCTGCTCGGCATTCCGCTTGGCATCTGGAGCGCCCGCCGTGCGGCCGTCGGCAGCGTGGTGCGCACCCTGCTCGATTTTATGCAGACCATGCCCGCGTTTGTCTATCTGATCCCGGCGACGATTCTGTTCGGCCTCGGCAGACCACCGGGCATTTTCGCCACCATTCTGTTTTCCATGCCGCCGGTCGTGCGTCTGACGGATTTAGGCATTCGCCAGGTGAACAGCGCCCGGCTGGAAGCGGGCATCGCCTTTGGTTGTACGCCGTGGCAGTTATTGTGGAAAGTGCAATTACCCGCCGCGCAGCCGTCGATCATGGCCGGGGTAAATCAAACGATAATGATGGCGATGTCGATGGTGATCATCGCCTCGATGGTCGGAGCCGGTGGGCTGGGGAATGATATTCTCAGCAGCATTCAGCAACTGGAAATTGGCCTCGGTTTACAGAGCGGCGTCGTGGTGGTGCTGATGGCCATTTTGCTGGATCGCCTCTCCGCCAGTTTTGCCCGCCGTCCGGCGGATCAATAACCGCGGAATTGCGCGCGTTGCCAGGCGCCGTCGACCAGCTCGGCGGCCGCCAGCGCCTGATCGCGAAAGTTCGCGCCGTAGAGCTCCATCAGCGCGGCGTGGCGGGTCAGATAGCGCATCCCCTCTTCATCTTCGGCAATGCTTTCCAGAAACCACGCCGGCACGCCTTTTTCCAGCGTCTGCTTAGTTAGCGAAGCGTTGAATTGCATGCGCAGAGAAGCGTCGGTAATCCACGACGGTTGCTGACGAACCATATTGCCCTTAATCGCACGCAGCGCACGCTGCGAACGTTGGTAATGTTCGTTAAGCCTCGCGGAATTCCACGCTTTCACAAATAACAACACCAGTACCGGGATCACACACCAGAATAGGCTCATCGCTCTCTCGTTATCTCTGTTTGCCGCTCCTGGATAGTACTGACAAAAAATTACAAAAGCCTTCGCAAAGATCAATATTTGGTTTAAAGAACGATACCCGGCAATCAACCTGCTGCCGGGCACAGAAGAGGATAAAAGGCGGGAGATTAACGCTGCATACCCCAGCGTTTGACGGTGACTTTCTCAAGGCTGGCGAACACCACGCCTTCAACCAATAAACCGATGGCTATCACCGTAACCAGCCCGGCAAAAACGCGGTCGGTGAATAACTCGTTGCGGTTCTGGAAGATATACCAACCCAGACCGCCCTGCCCGCTGGAGGCACCAAACACCAATTCGGCGGCAATCAGCGTACGCCACGCAAAGGCCCAGCCGATTTTCAGCCCGGAGAGAATGGCCGGTAGGGATGCCGGGATCAGGATCGTCACCACATAACGCGGGCCGCTAAGACCATAATTGCGCCCGGCCATACGCAGGGTCTCCGGCACGCCGCTAAAGCCCGACCAGGTGTTCAGCGCAATCGGCCACATCACCGAATGTACCAGCACAAAGATCAGGCTGGCATTGCCAAGACCAAACCACAGCAGCGCCAGCGGCAACAGCGCAATCGCCGGTAACGGGTTGAGCATCGCCGTGAGCGTGCTGAGCAAGTCGCGGCCAAACTGGGTGGTCACCGCCAGCGCGCTGGCCACCAGCGCCAGCACGCTGCCAATCAGATACCCTTTCAGCAAAATGCTCAGCGAGTTAACAATCTTCTGCGGCAACTCGCCGTTGCGCATATCTTCGCTGAAGGCGTGCCAGGTTTGCAGCACGCCGGGCAGCATCAAATCATTCTGTTGCACGCGCGCGGCGATTTCCCATAACGCCAGCACCAGCAGCACAATAAAGGTTTTACGTAACCACGTCATATTCCACAGCCGCTGGCCGAGCGGCAACGGCGCTTCAACGGCCACATCGCGCAGCGGCGGCAGTTCACGTTCAAATTCAGGACGAATGTAGGGTGGCTGCGACATACGCGGGCTCCTCACCAGAAACAGGAGATGTGCGGTTTCCACCAGAGGGGAACAGCAGATCGTGAATATGCTGCGCGGCATGCTGGAATGCCTCGCTACCAAAATCGTTGAGCGTGAACTGATGACAGTTCAGCTCGGCGCGAACCCGGCCCGGGTGCGGCGACAACACCAGAATACGGCTGCCGACCACCAGCGCCTCTTCAATGGAGTGCGTGACAAACAGCAGGGTAAAGCGCTCCTCTTCCCAGAGCGCAAGCAGCTCCTCCTGCATGGTGCGGCGCGTCAGCGCATCCAGCGCGGCAAACGGCTCATCCATCAACAAAATGCGCGGCTTCATCGCCAGCGCGCGGGCAATTGCCACGCGCTGTTTCATGCCACCGGAGAGGGTATGCGGCATCGCATCGGCAAACCCGGCCAGCCCGACTTTATTGAGAAAGTGCAGCGCCGTTTCTCTGGCTTCTGCGCGATTGGCTTTGCGGCTGGCCAATAGCGGGAACATGATGTTTTCCAGCACCGTTTTCCACGGCGGCAACTGATCAAACTCCTGGAACACCATCATCCGCTCCGGACCAGGCGCTGCGATCGCCTCGCCCTGCAACGTGATCTCGCCGCCACGCGGCGCCAGAAAGCCGCCCGTCGCTTTCAGCAGGCTCGATTTCCCGCAGCCGGAAGGGCCGAGCAGAATAAAGCGGTCGCCAGGCCAGACATCAAAACTGACGTCGTGGGTTGCCCGCACCAGCCGTTCGCGGGTGCGGTATTCAATATCAACATGGCTGACCTGCAACAGCGGCCCGTCGTTGTGGTGAGTTGCCATCGCGGCCTCCTGGGTGATGGTTTAACTGCCTGGGTTTTCCCACGCTTCGTCGAAGAAGTAGTCTTTCCACGAGGCGGCTTTGTTTTTCAGCACCCCAAGTTCATGGAGTTTTTCGGCGTACACACCGGTGCGTTCCGGCGAAATGGTGAAGCTGATCTCCGGGTCGTTCACAATTTTCTGTACCAGCGGTAATGGCAGCCGTGATTTTTCCACGCGAATATAGGTTTCCGCCGCCGCATTTTTATCGGCGTTGATGATTTTGGCGGCGTCGCTCAGGGCACGATAAAACGCCTTATAGGTTTTCGGGTTCTCGTCGTGGAATTTCTGCGTGGTGTAAAGCACGTTAAAGGTGGCCTGTCCGCCCAACACATCATACGAACTGAGAATTTTATGGACGTTGCTGTGTTCCAGCGCCTGATACTGGAACGGCGGGCTGGAGAAGTGAGTGGTAATTTCCGAACCACCGGCAATTAATGCTGCGCTGGCATCCGGGTGCGGCAGGCTGACGCTAATATTGTCGAAGCGTTTAAAATCGGCATCGCCATATAATTTGGCAGTTTCAATCTGTAATGTCCGCGACTGGAAACCGACGCCCGCAGCCGGGACGGCAATTCTGTCTTTATCGCTCAAATCTTTAATGCTTTTTACCGCCGGGTTATTACTGAGCAAATAGTTGGGCATGGAACCGAGCGAGGCAATGGCTTTTACATTCTGCCGATCTTTGGTGCGATCCCACAGCGTTAATAGCGGCGGCACGCCTGCGGAGGCCACATCCAGCGCGCCGGAGAGCAGCGCTTCATTCATACCAGTGGCGCCGGAAATGGTGCGCCACTCAACCTGAATATCCAGCCCCTCTTTTTTACCTTCTTTTTCAATTAGCTGCTGGTCGCGCACCACGTCCAGAATTAAATAACCAATGCCAAACTGCTGTGCAATGCTAATTTTCCCCTCCGCCAGCGCGGACGGGCTGATACCGCCAAGCGTGGCAAGCGCCAAAACGCCTGCGAGCGTCTGGTGTAATTTCTTCATCTCTGTTCCCCGTTTTTTTAATTTTTCAAAAGAAAATGATTGGCTGGCGGGGTCAGAAAAAGGAAATGATTTAATCTGCAATGCTTAGTTAAAAATTAACAATAGCCAGATAAGGCGCAGGCGTTATTCAGCGGGCGGGAAAGGATAGTTATTTTTAATGGTTAGGTGACAAATATATCCTCGTTATAGTCGAAAGCTCCTCTTTATTTCCTTAATGAGTTCAGGGATTATGCCGTTATTTTCACATCAACAATTGCGCACGCTGCTGCAACAGCATCTGCTACGGGTGAATACGCCTGCGGATATTGCGCAAAAAGTCGCAGATAATCTGGTTGAAGCCTCATTAAAAGGCCACGATTCCCACGGCGTCACGCTGCTACCGCGCTATATTCGCGCCATTCTCGCAGGCGATCTGAAACCGGATGCCCGCCTGCATACCGTACGTGATGCAGGCGCGGTGCTCTCCTTCGATGGCGGGCACGGTTTCGGCCAGTTGCTGGGCGAACAGGCGATGCAGGCCGGGATCGATCGCGTGCAGCAATTTGGTGTGGCGCTGGTCGGTTTATCCAATTCACACCATCTTGGTCGCATTGGCGCATGGGCGGAACAGGTTGCCGCTGCCGGGCTGGTATCGATCCATTTTGCCAATGTGGCGGCCCCTTCGGCGGTGCTGCCGTTTGACGGGCTGCGGGCGCGGCTCGGCACCAACCCCTTCTGCGTGGGTATTCCACTGGCGGATCGCCCACCGGTAGTGCTCGATTTCGCCACCAGCGCTATCGCCGGGAACAAAGCCCGCGTGGCATGGAACGAAGGTCGCCCAATCCCGCCAGGCTGCGCGGTGGATGCTAACGGTGAGCCGACCACCGATCCCGGCGTATTGATGAGCGAGCCGCGCGGTGCGCTGCTGCCATTCGGCGGGCACAAAGGTGCCGGGCTGTCGCTGATTTGCAGTCTGCTGGGGGCAGCGCTGACCGGCGGCGAAACCGAAAGTCATGACATTGCGCCGCGCGCTGGCATTATCAACAACATGCTGTCGATTCTGTTCGATCCCAAAAAGTTAGGCGCAGGCGAAAGTTATCAGCAGGAAGTGCTGGCGCAGGTGGACTGGGTACGCCACGACCAGCAGGGCCGCGACGTGCAGATCCCCGGCGAGCCGGAACAGCGGGCCAGGGCGCGCCGGATTGAAGAAGGGATCGCCATCGATGAGGTGAGCTGGCAGGAGTTTGTCGCCCTGGAATCCTTAACAGCATGAAGTCGCACAAAATTTGGGGTTGATCGGAAAGATGATAAAGATTATCTTTCTCATTACCGAATAGTTGAGTTAATCACTCAGGTATTCGGTACGACATTGCTCACATTGCTTCCAGTATTTTTTGCCCGCACGTCAAGCGCGGGCTTTTTTTTGCCTGCACAACTGCTCTTACCGCCAATATTTCACTTAAGTAGCAATAATCTCCCGTTATTCATCGAGTTACCTAATTGAAATCAAACCGTCACAAACGCCCCATAATCTAGGATTATTCTTAATACAGGGTTTTGCGTGGATGATGGACATACCGATCTCTTCCCGGCAGCTTAACGCGGGTATTTTGCGCCTTGCCGTCCCGCACGTGACGCCGGACGCCAATAACCTGCAGGTGATGTCGCTGTTCAATGAACACAAGTCATTGATCGGTCTGCCGGTGCTGGAAAAAAACCGGCCTATCGGCATGATTAACCGACATATTTTCCTCTCGCAGATGAGCCGCCCCTTTTTCCACGAGCTGTACGATCAGAAGAGTTGTATCGCGTTTATGGATAAAAACCCGCTGATTGTCGATGCGAGTGCAGGTCTTGAATATCTCTCCGGGCGGGTCATTGAAACCGGCGACAAAGCGGTGACCGAAGGTTTTATCCTCACTGAAGAGGGGCAATATGTCGGCATTGGCCTCGGCATCGATCTGATTCGTACCGTTTCCGACTTGCAGGCTAAACAGCATCTGCAAATTATGCAAAGCATTGAATATGCGCGCATTATTCAGGAATCCATGCTCAGCCGTTCACGCACTGCCATTGATAAAACCCTGCAAGACTGGTGCCTGCACTGGCATCCGCGCGACTGCGTCGGCGGCGATATTTATGCTTTTCAGCGCACGGAGAATGGCTGGTTGATGGTGCTGGCCGATTGCACCGGACACGGCGTGCCGGGCGCGTTTATGACCTTTATCTTCTCCTCGGCGCTGGAAAAAGCGCTGACGCTGGCGCCGATTGACGCGCCGGAACAACTGCTGAGCCATATCAATCAACATATAAAACAGACGCTCAGCCAGATGCATCCGTCGGCGGACAGCGGCCAGTCAAATGATGGTTGCGACGCCATCGCCCTGTTTGTTGATACGAAAAACGAGCAGATGCGCTGGGCCAGCGCCCGTATGCACGCTTTTCTGCTGGGCGCAGAATCCCGGCAGAGCGAGGTACTGGAGAGTTGCCGCAAAGGCGTGGGCTATACCGATACGCCGGTGGATTACCAGTGGCAACGTTATCAGGCGCCGTTGCGCCGTGGTGACACACTGTTGCTGGTTTCCGATGGCGTCACCGATCAGCCCGGCGGCCCGCGCAACGTGATGTTTGGTAAGAAACGTATTCAGTCATTGTTGGCGCAGCACCGTGCGCTACCGCTACCTGCGCTTTCTGACGCCCTGCTGACGGCGCTGACAGCGTGGCAGGGGCAGCAAACGTCGCGCGATGACATGACATGGTTTGGTTTTCGTTGGTAGATAAAAGCATGCAAATAAACGACCTGCAGGTCAAAGACGCCGTTCTGTTACCCCTTTTTACGCTGCAACGGCAAAACGCCGTTGAGCTTTTTTATACCGGCTATTTTTCCCAGCAACATATTGTTTCGCTGGGCGAAGTGATCCGCGCCTGGCTGGATAAACATGAATCCTCCGCCGTGACGCGCCGCAAACTCTTCTCGGCATTTATCGAGATGGGGCAAAACATTGTGCGCTACTCCGCCGACGATCGGTTTTTATCGGCCGTTGAACACGAGCTGCGCTTTGGTTCGGTCTGTTTTCATATGGATCAGACCCATTACTACCTGGAAACGGCAAACCTGGTGGGGCCGGAAGCTTCCACCCTGCTGCAAACGAACCTTGAAGTGTTGCGTGGCATGTCGCAGGCAGAAATCCGCGACGCCTGGAAGCAGGGGCTGAGAAACGAAGCGCCGGCAACCAGCAAAGGGGCCAATATCGGTTTGTTGACCATGGCGCGCGATACCAGCGTTCCGCTGGAGTATCGCATTCATCCACTGGCGGCAAGCTCCCTTTCCGCCTTTCACTTAAAGGCAACGTTTTGCCATGACTGATATGACATTGACGCCTGCTATTGAATTGTCCGCCACCGCCGCCACGCCGGAGGTGAAATTTGATTTTGCCGCGCAAAAGCTGCTGCTGAAAGGCGAAGCCTACCCGGAGAATGCCGCCGCGTTCTTCCGCCCACTGCTGGATGCGCTGGAGGGCTGGCTGCAAAGCGGGCAACAGACCAGCGCGCCGCTGCAATTACATGTCGCGCTTAGCTATTTCAATAGTTCAAGCACCAAGCTGTTGTTTACACTGTTTGAGATCCTGAATAATCACGCGAAAAGCGGCGCGCCGTGCGAGCTGTACTGGTACTACGACCCGGAAGATGACATCTCCGAAGAGTTTGGTCAGGAGTTGCGCATCGACTTCCCGTCACTGGCTGTGTTTCTTATCCCGGACATCACCGCATGCTAGATATTAATGAGCTCTTCAGGGAGGAATATTCCGTACTCGAAGAAGCCCGGCTGGCGGCTGCCGATGCGCAACTTCCGGCGGAGGTCTGCCGCGAAAAACTGTGGGCCGTTTCCAGACATTACCAGCGTCTGATCCGTGAATCGTATCGTCTGATCTCCCGCAGCGACCGCGCCGAGCGCGAACTGACGCGAATGAACGAGCAGCTACAGCAACTTGCCGCGCGCCTGGAGTACGAAGCAACGCACGATCCGCTGACCGATGTGTTTAACCGCAGCGCGATCATCAACCAGATCAACAGTGGCCTGCTGAAAGGCGATGTGGCGCTGATCCTGCTGGATATTGATCATTTCAAACGTATTAACGACGAATATGGTCATCCGACCGGCGATCGGGTGATTTGCGCGCTGGTGTCGCGCGTACGCCGCGCCGTGCCGGAGAGCGCCGCTATCGGCCGCGTCGGCGGCGAGGAATTTACCATTGTGCTGCCGAACGCCAGGGTGGAAGAGGCGATGATTACCGCCAGCTATATTCACGCCTCGCTGAATGCTTCGCCGCTGGACGTGTTGCCGCAGCAACTGGTCACCGCCAGTTTCGGCGTCAGTCTCGGCGTGAAAGAGAGCAGCTTCGAAACGCTGTACAGCGAAGCCGACGGCGCGCTGTATAACGCGAAAAAACGTGGGCGAAACCAGGTCGCGCTGCATGAGGCTTTTTTTCCCGCACCGGTAAAGGTCAATTTTTCACGGGAAAATATTCAGCATTGAGGGTTGCCTGGTTCTGAGGAATAGTTCCGTTCACCAGACGTTCGGTAACCAGCTGAACATCAACATACGTGAACAGGAAAAGGGGAGCTTGCCGCGCTCCCCTTTTCAATCCCCGCGGCCCCGCGGGAAATCGGAGCTTCGCACCGTGCTCACCTCCCGCACATCTGCCTGCGGTCGGCTCGGCTCGACTCGACTCGACGTCCTGTCTCGTTTCGCCGATTTCAGCGGGGACCAACCCCGCCGCTGTAATATTGTGGCTTATAAAAACTCTGTATCGCGACAGGAATGCCGTCCGGCGATATAACTGGCCCGTGCTTTTCGTTCTTTCATTAAGGCACAGTCTGGTGAACGGAACTATTCCGCAGCCCCCAACTTCACCGGCTCGACTGCAAAAACTTCCTCACCCTGTCCGAATCCGGATTGGTAAAAAACTTCTCCGGCGGTGCTTTCTCGATCAGCAACCCTTTTTCCAGAAACACCACTTCATCCGACACCTGGCGGGCGAAATCCATCTCGTGGGTCACCACCACCATCGTATAACCTTCTGCCGCGAGATCTTTCATCACCCCCAGCACTTCATTCACCAACTCCGGATCCAGCGCCGAGGTCGGTTCATCGAAAAGGATCACTTCCGGCGACATCGCCAGCGAACGGGCGATCGCCACACGCTGTTTTTGCCCGCCGGAAAGGGTAATCGGGTAGACATCGGCCTTGTGGCTCATGCCCACTTTTTCCAGCTGGCGGCGGGCAATCTCGTTTGCCGCGTCGCGCTTCATCCCTTTCACATGCACCAGCGCTTCGGTGACGTTTTGCTGCACCGTCAAATGCGGCCACAGGTTAAAACTCTGGAACACCATCCCAACCCGCTCGCGGATATGGGAGAGATCTTTGTGCGACATCGCTTTGCCCGTCTTCTCATCCACCCCTATGCGCTGGCCGCTGATACGCACTTCACCGCGATCCGGCTGCTCCAGCCAGTTCATGCAGCGCAGCAGTGTCGATTTACCGGAGCCGGACGAACCCAGAATGCTCACCACCGTGCCCTTCTCCACCGTCAGGTTGATATCCCGCAGCACTTCAACGTTATCAAACTGTTTGGACAGGTTTTTGATGCTAACCGCGCTTGCTTCAGGCATGGCTCATTCCTCTTTTAGCTCCATAATGACTTAACCGCTTAATCAACAACTCCAGCAAAATGCTGATCCCCCAGTAGAGCGCAATGGCGACAATAAAGGCGTTAAACGGAATAAAGTAAGTTGACTGCACGCTATTCGCGGCGGCGGTAATCTCCTGCACGGTAATAATGCACAGAAACGCGGTATCTTTCAGGCAAATAATAAGCTGGTTACCCATTAATGGCAGCGACGACGAAAAGATATTTGGCAGAATAATACGGCGAAAGGTTTTATAGCGCGAAAAACCCTGCGACTGCGCGGCCTCAATATACCCGGCGGAAAATATCCGCCGCTGGCTGCGTAATATTTCGAAGAAATAAGCCCCGTGATAAATCACCAGCGCCAGCAGACCGGCGGTCCAGGCTTCCATACTGATACCAACTTGCGGCAAGCCGTAATACAGCAGATACGCCAGAATTAAAAATGGCACGGCGCGCATCAGGCTGACAAAAGCGATAATCAGACGATTAATAACGCGATGCTGATACTCCATGACATAGCACAGCGTAATACCAATAAACAACCCGACAACGGCAGCGATAATAAACAGTTCCAGCGTTGCCAGCAGCCCGTTAAAAAAACTCTCACGCGCCGCCCAAATAATTCCCCACTGATTCATATCTCCTCCGCCTCTTATCGCGCCAGGCGCTTCGCTTTACGTTCGGCCGCGCCCTGCAACTTCAGCAGCAGACCGATAATAATGACGTACAACAACCCGGCGGCCAGGATCGGCGACAGCGGTTCATAGGTCACCGAGGAAATGCGGTTGGTTACGCGGGTTAAATCCACCACACCGATGATCGCAATTGCCGGGCTACCTTTAATCAGGAACGACATCTCGTTGACCAGCGCAGGCAGGCTTTCAATCCACATCTGCGGCAGCATGATTTGCCGGAAATAGGTCCAGCGGCGCATACCGACGGATTCTGCCGCTTCCCGCTGCTCACGCGGGAAATTACGAAATGCGTTGCGCCAGATTTCAGCGTTAAATGCCGAGGTATTCAACGTCAGCGCCAGAATAGCAGCGGGCGTTTTATCGAGATTAATGCCGAGCGTCGGCAGCGATAAAAACAGAAACAGCACCAGCGTCACCAGCGGCGTCGCGCGAGCCAGGCTGATGTAGACCACCAATAACTGATCAATAACCGGGATCTTCATCATGCGGATAAAGGCGATCACCAGGCCAATCACCACGCCGAAAGCAATCGCCACGCAAGAGATCCAGAGGGTCGTCCATGCGCCTTCAATCAATAACTGCCACGAGATTAAGTCCATGTTCCCTCCTGTTAAAACGTGCGGCGGTGCCCCGCCGCGTTACACTTACAGACCGGCTAACTTGTGGAACTGATCGGCGCTGGTGATCGGTTCTTTCGGCAACTCGTAGGTCTCACCGAACCATTTTTTCTGCAACTCAGTCAGCTTGCCGGTTTCGGTCATATGATTCATAAACCCGGTCATGAACTTCAGCAGTTCCGGCGAGTTTTTCGGGATTGGCCAGGCCATATAGCCAGGGCCAGAAACTGCCAGCCCTTTGGCGAACACTTTCGGCTTCGCTTTCACCAGGTCGTTCACCGAAATCACCACGTTGATCACGTAATCGACACGTTTGTTCGCCAGGTCAGCATAGGCTTCCGGGTAGGATTGATACTCAACGACCGGGCCAAGTTTACCGCCTACTTTTTCCAGCATCGCTTTCAGTTCCGGCAAACGCGCCAGCAGTGCGCTGCCCGCCTGAACGCCCACTTTTTTACCGCTGAGATCGGCAATGGTATTTAACGTTTTGTCATCTGCGCGTTTCACAAAATAGTGCTGCGCGGAGGCCCACGGCGGAGTGAAATTAAATACATTGAGGCGTTCGTCGGTAATTACCGCGCCAGTGAGAGCCATATCATATTGCCCGGTGGAGACCGCTGCGAGTAATCCGGTCCACGGCAGAATACTTTGGTTGATATTGAATTTTGCGTATTTACGCAGCTCTTCAAGCATGTCCTTGTTAAAACCATCCGTCTGGCCGTTATTCATAAAGTTAAACGGCGCATAATCATCTTCGGTCGCGACTTTCATCGTGCCGGATTTTTCAATTTCAGGTAAATCCGCTGCCACTGCGTGTAATGAAAATGCCAAAGAGATCATGGCTGCAAGACAATATTTGCCGAATACTTTTTTCATCTCTCCACCCTTATTTAATTTGCCAGACCGGTACATTCCAGGGGTGCCGGAAGCTTTGCAAGATATATGCCGAAACAGGAACTCGCCCGACGTTTTGTGACTGCGTTTTTACAATAGGGAGGCAAAGTCGCTTCTGAATAGAGCCAGTTTTTGCAAATGGATGTGTCAGTTTGCCGGAATCTGGTATGAAACTTGCTCAACTCCTGTAGAAGATATATCGAGAGGAGTGCAGCATGATTCGCCATCTACTGAACGTAAATTTTGATGCCCGGCGTGGACTTCAGGAGCAAGTTCGCGAATCGCTGGTCAATGCCATTCTGAGCGGTATTTTCCCGGCTGATACCCCTCTCCCTTCCTGCCGACAGCTCGCCAGCCAGCTTGGCGTCTCGCGCAATACCACGGCGCTGGTGTTTGAAAGCCTGGTCAACGAGGGCTACCTGGTTAGCCGCCCGCGCAGTGGTTACTACCTGCATCCGGATTACTACTCCGCTGGCCCGGCGAGTGGGCAGAGTGTCGCGGCTGCACCCGAATGCGAGGGCGATGCACCACGATGGGGCAATCGCCTGAAAATTACCCCCAGCCAGCAGGAGTCGATTCTCAAACCCGCTGGCTGGATGCATTACCGCTACCCGTTTATCTACGGCCAGCCCGATACCCAGCAGTTTCCCCTCGCCACCTGGCGCGCGGCGGCGAACTGGCTGCATGGCGGCGTGCGCGATCCGGCCTGGGTGATTGACCATATCGACCAGGATGTGCCGATGCTGGTTGAGCAGATCCGCACACGCGTGCTGCCCAAACGCGGCATTGTCGCCGCGCCGGATGAGATTCTGATTACCCTTGGCTCGCAAAATGCGCTCTACCTGCTGACGCGCCTGCTGATGTCTGAGGAAACCCGCGTGGCGGTGGAAAACCCCAGTTTTCGCGAAGCCATCAACACCTTTTTATTAAGCGATACGCAGATTGTGCCGCACCCGGTAGACAGCGAAGGGCTGGTGCTCGATGAAACGCCCTGCGACTACTACTACGTGACGCCGGGCCATCAGGTACCGACCGGGGTGACGATGAGCAAAGCGCGGCGCACGCAGTTGCTGGAATACGCCACCCGCCACGATGCGGTGGTGATTGAAGATGATTACGACTCGGAAAGTAACTTTATGCAGAACCCGCTGCCCGCGCTGAAAGCCAGCGATCGCAGCGGACGGGTAATCTACGTCAGCAGCCTGTCGAAAGCGCTGTCGCCGGGGCTGCGCCTTGGATTTATGGTTGCGGCGCCGGAGATTATTGATGAGGCGCGCGCGCTGCGCCGTCTGGTGTATCGCCATCCACCGACCAATATTCAGTATCAGATGGCGCATTTCCTCGCTCAGGGGCACTACGAAACCCATTTGCGCCGCTACCACGAGGATTCCGCTCGCCGCTGGGACAGCTTGTACAATGCACTGCGCACCTTTTTACCGGAGTGCCAGATGATGGACGGCAGCGAGCATGCCAACGCGTTCTGGCTGCGCACGCCGGAGCATATCAGCACGCAGCAACTGACCTGGCGGGCCGCGCATGCGGGCGTACTGATTGAACCTGGCGCGCGCCATTTTCTCAATGCCGCGCCGCCGGATAACTTCTTCCGCATGGGCTTTCACGCCATTAACCCGCAGGCCATTGCCCCCGGTGTGGAAGTCCTGCGCGGGCAGCTTGAGCAGTTCTGCTAAACCGCCCCAATGAGGGCGGTTTTCTCACGGTGCTTTCGCGTACTCCATCATCACCTGCAGCAGCACATTCGCTCCGGCAGTAACATGTTCCGGCGAGGCATACTCAATTTCGTTATGGCTGATGCCGTCTTTGCAGGGAATAAAGATCATTCCGGTCGGCGCAAGGTAACTCATATAAACCGCATCGTGACCAGCGCCAGAGACAATCGGGCGTGACGGATAACCAAGCTGCTGCGCCGCGCGGCCAATCGCCTGCTGGCACTGCGCGTCAAACGGCGCGGCCGGATAGTGGCTGACCTGCTCCAGCGTGACGCCCAGCCCCGTTTCCTGTGCCACTTTGGCGGTAAAAGCGCGCAGTTGCGCGTCCATCTCATCGACAGCGGCATCGCTGATGTTGCGCATATCCACGGAGAATTTCACTTCGCCTGGCACCACGTTGCGGCTGTTCGGGTGCACCTGCACCATACCTACCGTACCGCGCCCCTGCTCGCTGCGCCCGGCAATCGCCACCACTTCCTGCATAATGCGCGTCGCCACCTGCAACGCATCCTGCCGCAGGTGCATCGGCGTTGGCCCGGCGTGGGATTCCATCCCCGTGACGGTGCAGTCATACCAGCGGATGCCCAGTACGCCCTGCACCACGCCGATCACTTTGTCCTCTTCTTCCAGAATCGGCCCCTGTTCAATATGCGCTTCAAAGTAGGCTGCCAGCGGATGATTACCCGGTGTCTGCTCGCCAATGTAGCCAATCTTCTCCAGCTCTTGCCGCACGGTTTTGCCTTCGGCATCGGTGGCAGCGTAGATTTTCTCCAGCGGGAAAACGCCAGCAAAGACGCCGGAACCCATCATCACTGGCACAAAACGCGAGCCTTCTTCATTGGTCCAGAACACCACTTCCAGCGGATGCTCGGTTTCAATCTGCAAATCATTGAGCGTGCGCACCACTTCCAGCGCGGCCAGCACGCCAAAGTTACCGTCGAATTTTCCGCCGGTCGGTTGCGTGTCGATATGGCTGCCCGCCACAATTGGCGGCAGGTTCGGGTTGCGCCCTTCGCGGCGCATAAACACGTTGCCGATTTTATCGATGGTGATACTCAGCCCGGCGGCTTTGCCCCAGCCAATCACCAAATCGCGCCCCTGCCGGTCGAGATCGGTTAACGTCAGGCGACAGCAACCACCTTTTGGCGTCGCGCCGATTTTCGCCAGTTCCATCAGAGAATCCCATAACCGCTCGCCGTTAACCCGGCAGTCGCTCAGCGTCAGCGCGTGGCTGTGCAAAACTTCGCTTGTCATCTTATTTCTCCTGCATAAAGGTGGTGGCCATCGACACCAGCAGCGCATCGCTGCCGCACGGGCCGATGAGTGAAATCCCCAGCGGCGCGCCGTCAATCGTCGTCACCGGAATATTGACCTGCGGGCGACGGGTCAACACCGCGATCAGCAACAGGTCGTGCGAGATGCGCCGCGTGGCTTCGATCTCTTCTGGCGCGGCCGTTAATAATGGTGCCGCATCCGGCACGGTTGGCAGCAACAGAATGCGATCGCCCAGTTGCGTCTGCCACCAGGCCGTAAAGGCTTCGCGAAGCTGGCACGCCGCAGCGAATTCCGCCTCCGTGACCGCTTTGCCGTACGCAAAGCGCTCCGCCACATCCGGCCCCAGTTGCATGCCCAGCCTTTCAATGTTGTGTCCCTGTGATTGCCAGGCTTCATAGCCCTGAATCTGGCGAAACGCGGTGTAAACGGCTTCGCGCTCCGGCAGCGGCGCATCCAGCAAGGCGATCTCACCAAAGTGCTGCGCGAGTTTTTCCCGTACCGGCAACAGCGCCTGCTGGCTATGCGGCGGGAGCGCGGCAAACAGCGCTTCATGGCAGGCCAGTTCGATCTGCGCAGGCGTGAAGGTGTCGTCACCGAGCAGGCAACTGGCCGCTGCGCTAAAGGCCTGCGGCGTGCGGGCGAAGAACCCACAGGTGTCCATGGTGGCACACAGCGGCTGGCAGCCTGCCAGCGAAATGCGCCCGTGGGTTGGGCGCAGACCAAACAGGCCGCAATAGCTGGCAGGCGTGCGTACCGAACCGCCAGTGTCGGTACCGAGCGCAATATCACACAGACCATTGGAGACCGCCGAGGCCGAGCCGGACGACGAGCCGCCAGGAATGCGCAGCGGTGCCGCGCCATTGCGTGGCGTACCGTAATGGATGTTATGGCCGCTCATCGAATAGGCCAGTTCGCTGGTGTGGGTTTTGCCAACAAACCGCGCCCCGCCGTCCAGCAGCATTTGCACGGCGGGCGCAGTGGTGGTCTTGATGCCCGAGGCGGCAAGCACGTGCGGGTTGCCGCCACCCGTGGGATAGCCTGCGACATCAAACAGATCTTTTGCGGCAAACGTCAGGCCGCTCAGCGGGCCGCTTTCCGCCTGCGGCACAGCGACGAAAGGATAAGGCATAAAAGCCCGTGGGTCCTGCATGTTACCTCCCCGGTTTCAGGCGAATGCCTGCTGTGGTGTGATGTCGGTTGTCAGTTCGCGCCAGCGGTGGCAACTGACCACATGGCGTTCAGCAACCTGTTCCGTAACGGGTTGTTGCTGGTGACAGGCAGACTGCGCGTGAGGACAACGAGCGGCAAAGGCGCACCCCGGCGGCAGAGCGGCCAGATCCGGCGGCGAGCCGGGAATGCAGTGCAGCACATCGCCCTTTTTCAGCCCCTCTTTCGGGCGGCTGCCGAGCAGTACGCGGGTGTAGGGATGGCGCGGCTGCGCGAGGATATCGGCAATCGGCGCTTCTTCCACGATGCGCCCGGCGTACATCACTGCCACCCGATCGGCGATCTCCACCGCCGCACCAATGTCGTGGGTGACGAAGATAATCGACAAATCGCGCAGTTTTTGCTGCTCGCGCAATAGGATCAGGATCTGGATCTGCACGGTGGCATCCAGCGCGGTGGTCGGTTCATCGGCCAGCAGCAGTTCCGGGTTGCAGGAGAGCGCCAGCGCAATCATCGCCCTCTGGCGCATGCCGCCGGACATCTCATGCGGATAGGCCTCAAGACGACGCTCCGGGCTGGGAATACGCACCTGGCGCAACGCCTCCAGCGCCCGCGCTTTCGCATCATTGCGCGCCAGCCCTTCGTGACGCTGCAAACCTTCCACAATTTGTTGGCCGATGGTGTAAACCGGGTCAAACGCCAGCAGCGGCTCCTGGAAAATCATCGCGCAGATTTTCCCGCGATAGTGGCGCAACTGGCGGCTGTTCATCTCCAGCACCGCTGCACCGCCGACATTCATCGTGCCGCTAAGCCGGCTGCTCTGCGGCGGATGCAGGCGCATCAAGGCCCGCAGGGTGACGCTTTTACCGGAGCCGGATTCGCCAATCAGCGCCATCACTTCGCCTTTGCGGACATCAAACGAAACACCGTTGACCGCATTGACGGTCTGCCCGTCACGGCGAAACTCGACGCGAAGATCGCGAATATGGACGAACGCTTCATGCGACATCACTCACCTCCTGTAGCGGAATATCCCGGTGCCAGGGCGAATCCGGCTGCGCCATCAGGCAGGCACTTTGATGCGCCTCGCCGACCAGCGCCAGTTGCGGTTTCACCTGCGAACAGACCGCTTTGGCGTGCGGGCAGCGGGTGTGAAAACGGCAGCCCGCAGGCGGTGAAATGGGGCTTGGCGGATCGCCGGAAAGCGGTGAAACCTCGGTGCGGTTATGCGGGTCCATCGACGGCATCGAGCTGAGTAACGCGCGGGTATAAGGGTGTGCGGAAGCGGTAAACAGCGCTTCCGATGGGCCAATTTCCACCACTTCGCCGAGGTACATCACCAGAATGCGATCCGACAGCCAGCGCACCACGTGCAGATCGTGGCTGATAAACACATAGGTAAGATCGAGGGTGCGTTTTAACTCCTGCAACAGTTGCAGCACCTGCGCTTCCACGGATTTATCCAGCGCGGAAACCGCTTCGTCGAGGATCACCAGCCGGGGTTTCATTGCCAGCGCGCGGGCAATATTGACGCGCTGGCGCTGACCGCCGGATAAAGCGTGCGGATAGCGATGCGCAAACCGCGCAGGCTCCAGCCCAACATGCGCCAACAGATAGCGGGCATATTCATTGGCCTCTTTGCGACTGATGCCGTGTACCTGCTGGCCAAAGGCGATGCTCTCTTCCATGGTCATACGCGGGTTCAGCGAGGCGTAACTGTCCTGAAACACCATCTGCACCTGGCGACGATAGGCTTTCAGCGGCAAGCGCGACGAACCAACAGCCTCGCCATCAAACACCAGTTCGCCGCTGTCCTGCGTCAGCAGTTGCATCAGTAACCGGGCGGTGGTTGATTTCCCGCAGCCGGACTCCCCCACCACGCCGAGAGTTTCCCCTTTGTGCACTTCGAAGCTGACGTTATCCACCGCCTGCACCACGTCATGGCCTTTACGCACGCCGAGGTGAAAATGCTTCAGCAGATTGTTCACCCGCAGCAGCGGCTGCGCCGGGCCGCCAATATCGACATTGATAAAAGGTTGCATGCTGTTACTCCTTGATCGCCATGGCGGCGCGCAGGCGATCCGCCAGAACGTTAAACGAGATGGAGGTGATAAAAATCATCATTCCCGGCAGCGCCGCCACCCACGGCTGGGTATAAATGGCGGTGCGCAGCGTGTTGAGCATCAATCCCCATTCCGGTTCCGGCGGACGCACGCCAAGGCCGAGAAACGACAAGCCGGAGGCGAGGATCATGCAGACGGAAATCAGGCCGGTAGAGAAGACGAAAATCGGCCCTAGCACATTGCCCAGCACCTGCACACGAATAATGGTGAACGCACTGGCACCGGTGGCGCGGGCAGCATCGACATAATCCATATGTCGCACCTGCGCGGTAACGCTTTCGGCAATGCGCGCCACTTGCGGCACAAACACCAGCGTCAGCGAAAGCAGCGCATTGCCAATGCCAGCGCCCATCGCGCCGGAGAGCGCAATCGCCAGCAACACCGATGGAAAGGCGTAGAAAATATCTATGGTGCGCATGATCAGGGTGTTGGTTTTCCCGCCGGCATAACCGGCGATAATCCCGATGGCGCCGCCGATAAAAAAGGCGAACACCACCGGCACAATCCCCATAAACAACGACAGGCGCGTCCCCAGGATCAGGCGTGAGAGCATGTCGCGCCCCAGTTCATCGGAACCGAGCGGGAATCCCTCGGTGCCGATCGGTTTCAGGCGCAGAAACATTGAGGTCTGGTAAGGATCTTTGAGGATCAGCCACGGCCCGAACAGTGCCATCAGCAGCAACAGCAGAATAATGCTTCCGACTACCATGCCCGTTGGATCGCGCAATAACCGCGCGCCCACACCGCGCCAGTAGCCCTGCGTCGCCGCAACCGGCGCGGCGGCAACGTTGATTTTTGGCGTTACGCTATCCACCATCGTTAGCTCCTCTTAATGCGCGGATCGAGAGAGGTTTGCAGCACATCCACCAGCAGATTGAGCAGCACGAAGAACAGCGCCAGTACCCAGATCGTCCCCTGCAAGAGCGGCAGGTCGCGCTGGAAGATGGCGGTATTGAGCAGCAGCCCGGTGCCGGGCCATGAAAAGACCGTTTCGACCAGAATCGAGCCGCCCATCAGGTAGCCAACCTGCAAGCCCATGACCGCCAGCGCGGTCGGCGCGGCGTTTTTCACTACATGCAGAAAGATGCGTGATTCATTGAGGCCGCGTGCGCGCAGCCCGACGATGAACTCCTGGCTCAGGATATCCGCCACCTGCGAACGCACGGTACGGGCGATAATGCCGGTGGGGATCACCGACAGCGTGACGGCGGGCAGCAGCATAAATTGCAGATGCGCCCAGTCCCACTGCCAGCCGGTTTCGCCAATCGGCCCACCGCCGGTCGCGGGCAGTAGCGCAAACTTGACGCAGAACACAATCACCAGCAGCATGCCGAGCCAGTAGTGCGGCACGCTGACGCCGAAGACCGATAGCAGCGAAGCCACGCGATCGATAATGCTGTTGCGAAAGTAGCCCGCGACAAAACCAAACAGGCTACCGAGCACAAAGCCAATCAGCGTTGCCAGTAGCGCAAGGCGCAATGAGTACGTGACGGCAGTCATCACCTCACTCATTACCGGACGACCGGTAGCGATCGACATACCCAGATCGCCATGCAGCGCCCGCCACAGCCAGTGCACAAACTGCACCGGCAGCGGTTTGTCAAAACCGTAGGCCTGCATCAGCGTCTGGCGCATCGCTTCGGACGCATCCGGCGGCATCACCGATACCAGCGGATCGCCCGGCGCGATTTGCACCAGCAGAAAACAGATTACCGCTACCCCTAACATGGTCGGAATAGCCAGCAAAACGCGGTAAAAAAGTGTGCTGATCATGGCCCCTCCTCGGTTACTCTTTCTTGCTCACCAGACTTAAATCAATAAACCAGCTCTGCGGTTGCACCACGCCGGTCACGGCCGGGGAGATGGCGCGCGGGCCAACGTCGTGCGCCACAAACAGGAACGGCACCTGATCCACCAGCGCGGCATGCAGCTCACCGGCGGCTTTATCCATCTCGGCCGGGGTGAAAGCGTGTTTGACGGCGGCCGCCAGTTTTTCGGTTTCCGGCGAGGTGAAGTAACCCCAGTTGGTGGCGGTAGGCGGCAAGGCTTTTGCGGTAGAGAAGCGGATCATGCCGAAGTACGGGTCGGTCACCGCAGCGCTGACGTTGATGGCGTTAACCCCCTGTGCGGACGGATCTTTCGCTCCTAAACGCCAGTTGGTGAACAGCGTGTTCCACTCGTTGACCTTGATATCGACGTTGAAGTAGCAGCTTTTCAGGCTCTGCTGGATGTATTCATTCATCGGCAGCGGCTGCATCTGGCCGGAACCCGAGGCGGACGTCGCCACGGTAACGTGCAGCGGTTTGCTTTCGCTGTAGCCTGCTTCGGTCATCAACTTACGCGCGGTATCGGGATCGTATTTGATCTGGAATGTCGGTTTGCCGCGCCACGGGTTGCCCTCTTCATACACTCCGGTCGCTTCGGACATATAACCGCCGAGATAGCTTTTCAGCTCGGAACGGTTGAGGCAGAGGTTGGCGGCTTTGCGCACACGAATGTCGCGCCACGGCGAACCTTCCAGGAATGAGAACTGCCACGGCCAGAGGTGCGGCTGGGTGTTGGAGTAGATTTTAAAACCCTGCGCTTTGATCTGATCGACCGCATCCGGTGCTGGCGCTTCAATCCAGTCCACCTGTTTCGACAGCAGCGCGGCGGTGCGGGCGTTAGCTTCCGGTAGCGGGATCAGCACCACTTTATCGACGCGCGGAATGCGGTCTTTATTCCAGTAATCTGGGTTCTTATCGAGGATTAACTGCTGGCGCGGCACCAGTTTTTCCAGCTTGAATGGCCCGCTGCCGACGGCCTGCGAGGCAAAGGTGGTCCACGCTTGTTTGCTGCGTGCGGCGGTATCGCCTGTCGAAGCCGGAACCGCGTCATAAATTTTCTGCCACGCCGTCGGCGAGACAATAAACAGGTTAGTGATGTTGTACGGCAGCAGTGCATCCGGCTCTGAGGTGGTGAGCGCGACCGTGTGATCGTCAATTTTTTCAGCGCCGGTCAGCGTCGGCATACGCGACAACGTGTTGCCGATTTGCCCCGGCGCATATTGCGGCGCGGCTTTATCCAGCACTTTACCCACGTTCCAGACAATGGCGTCGGCATTCACTTCCGTGCCGTCGTGAAACTTCACGCCAGGGCGCAGCGTGAAGATCCAGCGGCTCTGGTTTTGCGGATCAACATGCCATTCGGTTGCCAGCCCTGGCACCAGCCCGCTCGGTTTTTCGCCTTGCGACAGATCCCACTCCACCAGCGAGTCATATAACGGAATACCGGTAAAGCGATTGCCTTCAAAACCCTGGTCAGGCTGGCCCAGCGTTAACGGGATATCCGCTGCGGTCATGGCGATACGCAATGTTGAGGCCTGCGCCTGTAATCCCCCTGCCAGCGCCAGTGCGCCAATCGCGGCCACAATACGGTGTTTACGCCAAAAAGATTGATTAAGCATCACAGTGTCCCTGTTAAATAAATGAGACATTTAACAGGCAAGATACATACCAGCCGAATAAACAAAAACTTATCGCATTCAGACGCAGAAAATATCAGAAATGGTTATTACTCAGGGCATTATGCGGTGTTACGGATAACAGCTTTATATAGTTCGCGGCAGTAAGCGCACCCATTTCGGGAAAAATGTTGCAAAAATGCACCATTAAATCGGGAGAATGGTGGTTTCATAGCGATATTATTTTCCTGTGCGACTATTTATTAAATCTTTTCATGATCATGCATAAATCATAAGTAATCACTGTAGTGCGGATAACGTGCGTGGCGGCAAAAGAGGAAGGATCAGCCATTCACTTCCATAATAATGGAAACTCATTTCATAAGGGACGACTATGCCACTAGCCGATTTTCATGTTTCGGATCCGCTGACCCTCGGTATTGAAGTGGAATTACAGGTGGTTAACCCGCCGGGCTACGATTTAAGCCAGGACTCATCCCGGCTGATAGACGCGATGAAAAGCCAGGTGACTGGTGGCGAAGTGAAGCACGATATCACCGAAAGTATGCTGGAGATCGCCACCGGCGTCTGCCGCGACATCCATCAGGCGGCTCACCAGTTTTCCGCCATGCAGCAGATAATTTTGCAAACCGCGGCCGCTCACCACGTACAGATTTGCGGCGGCGGCACGCATCCGTTCCAGAAATGGCAGCGCCAGTTGGTGTGTGAGGATGAGCGCTATGCCCGCACGGTGGAGATGTTCGGTTATCTGATGCAGCAGGCAACAGTGTTTGGCCAGCATGTGCACGTCGGCTGCGCGAATGGCGACGACGCCATCTATTTGCTGCATGGCCTTTCCCGCTTTGTCCCGCACTTTATTGCGCTCAGCGCCGCTTCTCCCTACAGCCAGGGCTCCGACACCCGCTACGCCTCGTCGCGCCTCAATCTTTTCTCCGCCTTTCCGGATAATGGCCCGATGCCGTGGGTGGCAAACTGGCAGGAGTTTACCGGTCTGTTTCGCCGCTTAAGCTACACCTCAATGATTGAGAGCATTAAAGATCTGCACTGGGATATTCGCCCCAGCCCCAATTTTGGCACGGTTGAAGTGCGGGTGATGGACACGCCACTGACGCTTTCCCACGCCATTAATATTGCCGGACTTATTCAGGCAGTGTCGCACTGGCTGCTGGCCGAGCGCCCCTTTAAGCACCAGCCGCAGGATTACCTGCTGTATAAGTTCAACCGTTTCCAGGCGTGTCGTTACGGCCTGGACGGGATTATTACTGACGTTCACAGCGGCGAGCAGCACACCATTGCCGAGGATCTCACGCGTCTGCTGGAAAAAATCGCGCCGTGGGCCGACAGGCTCCATGCCGGTAGCGCACTGGATGAACTGGCAGCGCGAGTCAAACGCGGCAAGAATGAGGCGCAACTGATGCGCGATTTTGTAGCGGATGGCGGCTCATTAATTGGCCTGGTGCAGAAACATGCCGAAATTTGGGCGGCAGGATAATCAGAATTTACTCAATCGATAATTTTAGCGCAGCTTAATGCTTTGCTGCGCTAAAATATATTTTCAGTGTTACTTACAAAATAGTAATCATAAAGTGGTAGAACCCCCTGTCGGAATTGATAAATATCAACAAGCCTCGTGTTAAAAATAAAGAATGCCTCTTTATCCCCGATAAGCCATATAAGTTAAAGCCAACCTGAGGCATCGGTATGAGATGGATTTATCGTTTATCAATGAAATTGAAATTATTGCTGGCACTTTTTCCTTTATTGTTTGCACTCATAGGGTTAGCGTCTAACGGTATCCTGAGTCGTCTTGAAACAGGCCAGCAAATGCGCACCATTATGAACTTAACATTGCTGGCAAAATATGCCGGAAGCGTTATTCATGAATTGCAAAAAGAACGTGGATTGAGCGCCGGATATTTAGGCAGCAAAGGCCAACAATTCTCCGCTGAATTAAACGTTCAATATCCACACTCTTCGAAAGCCATTACGCAATTAACTGAAGCGCTTAAACAATTTCCTCTCCAGCAAGCGAATAACGATATTCGTCACGCGCTGGAACAATTTCAGCAGCATCAGCAGGGAATCGACGCGTTTCGTCAGCAAATTCGCGGGCAGAGCGTAACCGGTACCGAATCCCTGGCGTGGTACAGCGCAATGATTAACGACCTGCTGAATGTCGTTGGTGGGATCAGCCAGTTGACCGATAACGGGGCGATCGTCAACCAACTGGCGGCCTATTACAGCATCCTGAATGCCAAAGAGCAGACCGGCATCGAGCGCGCGCTGATGTCGAACGTCTTCTCCGCCGATCGCTTTACCGACGGCCAGTTTCGCCAGTTGAATGAAACGGTGGGCAAGCAACTATCGTGGTTCGCGGCGGCGCAGGCCTTCAATACGCCAGCAGTGAATGAAAAACTGGCCGCACAGTTGCAGGCACCGCAGGCGACGCACGCCCTTGAACTGCGCCAGCAGGCGATTGACCATGCGGCAAGCGGCAGTTTTGGCGTGGCTCCCGCAGACTGGTTCACCGCTCAGACGGCGCGGATTAATGCGCTCAAAACGGTGGAGGATTCAGCCTCCGATACGCTACTCGCCACGGCGCAGTCGCTGGCGGACAGCGCCTGGCGCGGGGTAATTATCTTTGCGCTGGTTAGCGTCGCGGCACTGGTGGTGGCGCTGTTCTTCGCCCTGCTGGTCGCCAGCAGCATTCACCGTCAGTTGCACCACTCTCTGGCAACCATCGAAGGGATGGATGGCGATCTGACTCAGCGCCTCGACGTGCCCGGTAGCGATGAGCTGTCGCTGCTTAATCGCGCTTATAACCAGGCCATTGAGAACATTCAGCATATTGTCAGCGAGATAAAACAGGGTGCCGCCGTGCTACGCAGCGCCAGCGCGGACATTGCCGATGGCAATCAGGATCTGGCTTCGCGTACCGATGAGCAGGCCGCATCGCTGGTTGAAACGGCCGCCAGTATGGAGCAGATTGCCACGGCGGTGAATCTGACGGCAGATAATGCCATTGAAGCGAAAAGGCTGACCGAAGAGATGGAGCAGCAGGTGCAGGAAGCGAGTCGCGTGGCGGCAGAAGCCAGCAGCAGTATGCTCGCCATTCGCGGTTCCAGCGAGCAGATCTCCAGCATTGTCAGTTCCATCGACGAGATCTCTTTCCAGACCAACCTGCTGGCGCTGAATGCGGCGGTAGAAGCCGCCCGCGCCGGGGAACTGGGCAAGGGCTTTGCGGTGGTAGCCTCCGAGGTGCGTAATCTGTCGCAGCGCTGCGCCAGTGATGCCCGGCAGATCCGCGAGTTAATAAGCAACAACATGGAGCAGATCGAGCAGGGCGTGACGCTGGTGCAGGCATCCGACCGGGCGTTGCAGTCGGCGAAAGCCAATACCGGTCAGATGCTGGCGTTTGTCAGCGATATCGCCCATGCGGCAGGCGAGCAGTCACTCGGCGTCTCGCAGGTGCATGAAGCGCTGAACCAACTGGAGCAGGTGACCCAGCAAAACGCCGGGCTGGTGGCCAGCGCCGCCAGCGCCAGCCAGATGCTGGATCAACAATCACAAACCATGACGACGCTGGTCGATCGCTTCGTGGTGGCGTGATCCGTCATACGGGGAACGTTGCGCTGCGGCGTGCTTTCCCCGACAATGCTTTTTTTCACCGATGATTAACGCTTATGAAACACCCGCTCGAATCGCTGGTTACGCTGGCAGGCATCCTGTTGATGGCTTTTATCTCTGTCCTGCTGCTGCCCGCGCCATCACTGGGCCTGCAACTGGCGCAAAGTCTGATGCAGCGCTTTCATCTGCTGGATTTGAACCAGCTTTATACCCTGCTCTACTGCCTGTGGTTTTTACTGCTTGGCTGCATTGAGTTTTTCGTACTGCGTTTTATCTGGCGGCGCTGGTTCGCCGTCTGAGTATGTTTGCTCCCTCTCCCTGCCCTGTCTGCGGCAGGGTATCGCTACGCTTTTAGCGCAGAATTAATTCCATAGTTGTTCTAATTATTTGAACGTTATCCGCAAATAGTTCAGCTTTTTCTTCGTATTCATCAGGCATATGATTTATCACATCAGGGCAACACAGCCCTCCCAAACAAAATGATGCAGGAATACGACCATGAAATTCATCAAAACTTTCGTTGCAGTTGCCGCACTGTCCGCCCTCTCTTTCGGTTCTTTTGCCCAGAGCATCAGCGCCAGTGCATCGACGCTCTCCGCCGCTGAAGCCAAAATTGCTGCACAGGCGGAAAAAGCCAATGCGTCTTACAAAATCACCAGCGCACGTGCTGACAACGGCGTGTATATGACTGCTGAACTGACGAAATAAATTACCCAGCCGGAATAACAAACAGGATAAGGCGAGCCATGAACCCGTTGCAGAAACTTTTTAGCGCTTTGTTCCCGCAGGCCGCAAATAGCGACACCACGGAATTACCATCAACTTCAGGAGCCGTTATGTCAGACAATTTTCTTGCTTTAGCGAAACAGCGCAGAACCATTTATGCCCTTGGTAAAGATCTGCCGGTTGCAGAAGAGGTTGTTATCGAGACCATTAAAGAAGCTATTCGCCAGGCACCTTCTGCGTTTAACTCCCAGAGTTCTCGTGCGTTGATTCTGTTAGGTAAAGAGCATGCGAAATTCTGGGAGCTGACCCGCGAGCAGTTGAGAAAAATTGTTCCGGAAGAGAGTTTCAAAGCGACATCCGACAAACTGGATGGTTTTGCCGCCGCTGCGGGTTCGGTGCTGTTCTTTGAAGATCAGGACGTGGTGAAAGGGTTGCAGGAGCAGTTCGCTGCCTACGCCGATAACTTCCCTGTCTGGTCAGAACACAGTACCGGTATCGCCCAATACGCCGTCTGGCTGGCGCTGGCGGAAAAAGGTATTGGTGCTAACCTTCAGCACTATAACCCGCTCGTTGATGCTGACGTGCAGAGCAGCTGGAATATTTCGGCGAACTGGAAACTGCGCGGCCATATGAACTTTGGTTCCATCGTGGCTCCGGCGGGCGAAAAAGCCTTCATGGACGATGACAAACGTTTTGTCGTTGCCCGCTAAGCATTCCTGAAACCACCCCGGTAAAGGTGAAATCCCCCGCTCGTTGGCGACAATGCGCGGGGATTTCTTTTTTGGCGGGTTTACTGCGTCTGGGCATCAAAAACCAGTGTTACCGACCCCTTCCACGTTGAGCCTGGCGCTTTTACCATCGTTTCCACCGCAGGCCTGAGCACGCGAAAATCAACGTGCGAACGACGATATGTAATAAAAGCACCCGGCGGATCAATAACTGCCCCATTGGCAGCCGAAGTAAGCCGCAGGTTATTGACATCGGTGCCATTGCTTTTAAATCCAGGGAGTGTCAGCCTCACTTCCACAGGTACTTTCTCGTTGGTTTGCGTATTCTCTATACCACAATTCTGGTTACCGCCATCAATACCGCACTGCATCTTGACGGTAAATTTCGAGGATGAAGAGACAATAAAAGGCACCTCTTTACTCAATGACTGCGGTATATGACCGCCATTCATCCACGGCTCCCAGCCTCCCTGTGCGCCCAGCAGGACATTTTCGCTGCCCGGTGCGAATTTAATAAAAAATGCATGTTCAACGGTCGCTTTTAAGTGGATTCTAATTTCATTATCAAAAGTCGCATCGGCATGGAAATCAAGGTCACCATTATCTCCAATCGTATAAATAAGGTCACCTTCGTATATTCCCGCTAAAATATTTAACGGTTTCGGAGTGATAGTTAACAGATATCCTATACTGACCTGGTCAATATTAACCTTACCCTGAAATCCTGTATTATTCATTTTCCTGTAACAGGTCAACTTCGTGCTCTGTAGCATTCTCCAACCCAAGCGGTACCAGTTTTCATCCATTGCAGTGCTATTTCCATCACACCCTCCCAAAGGGGCCGTTCCTAAGCCACTCAATGCATCACTCAATATACCGTTATTGGCATCCAGACGATTAATTGTCGCACCAAACATCGCGAACCGGAAAACTGCACTTATGCTGTTGCCAGTTTTCGTATCGGTTAAGGTTACTGTTCGCGCAGTACTATCAAATGTAAATGATGGATGATGTTTATTCAGATCGGGGGATAAATAATCCAGATATTTTTCTGCCCAAACGCCAGAAACAGCAAAACTTTTCTCATTACTCGCGCAATTGTATCTGACGCAATATCCTGAAACGGGAGTGGTATTGGTAAATTGATTATTTTGCGGCTTGCTGATGTCTGCCGCAAATTCTGCTGTGATATCCACCGTGGCGGCCTGTACCACAAAGGGAAATTGAAGAAAAAAACAGAAAATTACTCGAATAATAGTTTTGCAGTTTTGCAGTTTTGCAGTTTTGCAGTTTTGCAGTTTTGCAGTTTTGCAGTTTTGCAGTTTTGCAGTTTTGCAGTTTTGCAGTTTTGCAGTTTTGCAGTTTTGCAGTTTTGCAGTTTTGCAGTTTAGTTTTGCAGTTTTGCAGTTTTGCAGTTTTGCAGTTTTGCAGTTTTGCAGTTTTGCAGTTTTGCAGTTTTGCAGTTTTGCAGTTTTGCAGTTTTGCAGTGCATTATATCCATAAACTTCTTAAGGTCAAGTTTAATATTACTTTTGGAGCTCTCTACTTTATTACCAACGAATTCGCCCACACATTTCCTTTGCCGTAATATCATGATGCGTCCTTATATTCCGGCGCGGTGAAATACCACGCCTTGCAGAAAACAGATTAAGTGCGGACGCATTGATTCCGGGCAACATTCACTGCGTCTGCGTGTCAAAAATCAGCGTTACCGCCCCTTTCCATGTTGAGCCTGGCGCTTTTACCATCGTTTCCACCGCAGGCCTGCGCACGCGAAAATCAACGTGCGAGCGTCGATAAGTAATAAACCTTCCGGGCACATCAATCTTATAACCACTGGCAGCAGAAGTTATTGACATATAGTAGACATCCGCACCGTTACTTTTATAACCGGGCAACGTCATCGAGACTTCCAGCGGAACGATCTGACCTGTCTGGGTATTTTGCAACCCGCAGTTTTGGTTACCACCATCATGTCCGCACTGCATTTTGACGGAAAACCCTGACGAGGAAGAGAGGGAAAAAGGTACCTCTTTACTCAGTGATGGCGGTATATGCCCGCCATTAATCCAGGGTTCCCAGCCGCCCTGTGCGCCCAGCGAAACATTCTCACTGCCAGGGGCAAATTTTATATACAACTCGTGCTCCACGGTCGCTTTTATGTGGATCCTGATTTCACTCTCAAGGTTCGTATCGGCATGAAAATCGATATCACCGTTATCGCCGAACCTGTAAACAAGGTCACCTTCATATGTTCCCTCATATATATTTAAGGGTTCCGGAGTGATAACCAGGCTGGTATATCCCATAACGACGGAGCTGACATTAATTTTGCCCTGAAATACATCCATAAGTTTACCGTAACAGGTTAACTTACTTTCCGGGATCTCAAGTCTGGGGCGAACAAAGCTCTCATCAACCACTGTACTTCGCCCATGACAGCCCCCCTTCGGGTTGGTTACCGACCAAAATGTATCACTCATATCACCGCTACTGGCATCCAGACGATTAAGCTGTGCACCAAAGTACGCTAAACGAAAAACTGCACTTATGCTCTGACCGGTTGCAGGATCGGTTAAGGTCACTGTTTTCGGAAGACCATCAAAGGTCATAGAGACAGTATTACGTTCCGGATCGGGAGATGAATAATCGTAATATTTTTCTGCCAACACACCGGGAACATTGACACCTTTATAAAGATTCAAACCAGGTTCACATGTCAAGCCGGTGCATATTGTGGTGTCGGTAAATGTATTTTTATTTGGACTATTAATACTTGCTTTAAACTCCACATTTAAAGTCCCGGATGTTGCGTGAACCAGAGTCGAGAATAACAGCCAGAAAAACGCAATACTTTTCCCGTGAATTAATTTTCTAAAATAGCCGCAGTTTCGCAGTTTCGCAGTTTCGCAGTTTCGCAGTTTCGCAGTTTCGCAGTTTCGCAGTTTCGCAGTTTCGCAGTTTCGCAGTTTCGCAGTTTCGCAGTGCATTATACCGATATATTTCACACGGTCAATTTTAATATAACTCTCGAAACATGATTCTTTATTATTACCGAACTCACTCATACATTTCCCTTGCCGTAATATTATTACGTCCTTTTTATTTCGGCGTGGCGAAATACCACGCCGGCTAAGCATAAATTACGTGCTGACGCATTAACGCCGAAAAATGTTCACTGCGTCTGGGTATCAAATATCAGCGTTACCGCGCCTTTCCACGTTGAGCCTGGCGCTTTCACCATCGTTTCTACTCCAGGACGGGAAACGCGGAAATCAAGGTGTGAGCGTCGGTCGGCAATAATGGCACTCGGCGGATCAATCGCTTGCCCATTAACCTCAGTGGTCATGCGCAGATTATTCACATCCGTTCCATTACTTTTAAAACCAGGAAACGTCAGAAAAACATCCAATGGGACGATCTCGTTGGTCTGCGCATTTTGCAATGCACAATTCTGATTGCCACCATCCAGCCCTGCTCCGCACTGCATTTTCACCACGAATGGCGTGGAGGAAGTCAGCAAGAAAGGCATCTCTTTCTGTAATAATTCCGGCATATGTTTGCCGTTAATCCATTGACTCCAGCCCCCCCGCGCATCAAGCTTGACATTAAGATCATCACTCCCACCGGGAAAGAAAATATTAAATGCGTGCTTCACGGTCGCTTTCAACTTTATTATTAATTCAGTCTCAGAAGTGCTCTGGGCATGCAAATCAATATCCCTACCATTACCGACAACATAAGTTATCTCACCCTCGTAGGTTCCGGCATACACATTTAATGGGTCTGGAAGTTGAAGAGTATAACCAATGCTGACATCACTGATTCTGACAAGCCCTGCAAACGGATAACGATAATTGAGAAATGCAAAGCAATCAGCTTTGCTCTCCGGATATTGCCAGGCAAATGAAGCGGCATCAGAATTAAGAGTGCTTCCACCAAGCTTTTTACAACCATTACCCGGTATACTCATAACATTCATCGCCATCCCCAGAGTACCGGAAGAACCATTGAGGCGTGTATAAGTCACACCAACGAGAACAAGGCGAAAATTGACATTAATGCTGCGGTTAGTCATAGGATCTGTCAGCGTTATTATTTTTGGCGCGCCATCAACAGCCATTGAGGGCTGATAATCCATATAATCGCTGGTATTATTACTATCCAACACTCTTTCTGCTGTTAAATTAGGGATAACGACACTAAAGCCACCAAAAGATGCACAATCATTCCAGTAGTTAGCGCAAAACCCTGTGACTGGCGTAGTATTTACAAACTCGTTCAGCTGCGGCTTGCTAATATCTGCGGAAAATTCGGCAGTGATATCCATTGTGATGGCATAAAGTTGTGATGAGAATAAGGCCAAACAGAACATCACAGATTTCACAGCGATCAATTTGCGCATTTTGCTACACACGGGTAGGAAAAGCATATTTATTATCCTGGTTCGAATATCTGTATCCCTTTCACTCTGCTTATTAACCGCATTCCATTTCATGTTTTTATTTTCCCTGTCTCATCGCTGGATGTTGTTTCTGCATGCGCCGCTTGCGTCAAGCCATCGCACACAAGATTACCGACAAACCACACATCGTCCTGAGTGCTATGGGGCGCATTCGGATCGAGCTTAATTTCGCAGGTCGCGCCGGAACGCTGCTCAACATTCAGCACCGGGATGCTTTTTTGCATTTCGAGGGTGAATAACCCGTCGGACTCGCTCATCGTTCTGCTGGCATGGTTGACGACATTCGCGCCGCCGAGCGCTTCACCTTTGCTGTTGACGAGGCGGCCCATGACCGTGACCGTTTTCATCACCCGAACGTTATAAGCATTCACGCCGCCGCGAATATGCTGGTAAGAGAGGTATTCCGGCTCAATTTTGAGCGCTGGCGCATCCGTACCGGCAAAATCCAGTTGAATAGTGCCCGGCTTCCAGGCATCAACCGGAATAAAGTTGCGCCCGGCTGACAGCGTTTTTTGCCCGCCGGGATAGAACGCCAGCAACTGCGCGTTTTGATCGTCCGAATCCACATTGACGATCACCCCGCCGCCCTGGTTGTAAGAAGGCAGTTTAGAGATCGCCACCTCGCCCTTACCGAAAGCAATCAGGCTGCCGGTATTAATACCGCCGGAAAGACGGCTATCCTGCGTGGAACTTTGCGTCCAGAAGCTGCCCTGCGCCAGCGCCGTATCAAACTGGTTGGAGGCGCTGACGCCTACGCCATGACGATCGCCCGTCAGCGTGGCCAGCGTCGAGCGAATCGGGCTGTTTTCTCCCCACTGCTGATTGACCGACGCCGAGGTATAGAAATCGCGTTCTCCTTGCGTATCAGTACGGCTGCCCAAGCTGATGTTGCCGCTGCGGTTCTCACTGCCCAGCGAGAAGCTGGCGCTCAGGCTAACGCCCCGGTTACGCAGGCTACTACCGTCGCCATAGGGCCTGTCGAACCCGGCTAAGCGCCAGTTAACCGCCGTTTTGCCGATCATCGTTCGGGTGTTGAAGCCAATATCGACGCCAACGCCGCTGTTGCGGCTGCTGTGGCTGAGACGCCCGGTGATGCTATTAATGCCACTAAAACGCCAGGTGCTTGAAAACGAAGTGGTGTTTTGCTGCGAAGGACGGCTGTCATATTGATACAGCTCGTCGTCCTGCCGATACCAGCTACGGCTGTGGCTCAACGCAACGTTACCCTGCTTGTGAGTCCAGATGGCCTGCGTGTCAAAACCATATCCGGTTACATTGCTGCGCCACACATTGCCATAAAGTTGCAGTGCATCGGCCAGTTGCCAGTCAATGGAACCACCAGCCTGGCGCTCATCGCCGGTTTTTTGTACCGCCATCCCCAGTGTCAGGCGCGGGTAAAGCAGGTAGTTAAGGCTGGCGCCCGCTGCCGGATCACCATTTTGTGAATCCTGATCGCTGTTCCACAAAGTTCGCTGCTGGCCGAAAAAGAGGTTGTAGCGCAGACGCTGGTCGGGGTTGCGCCATGAATAGGGTTTATTGATAGTTTCTGTGGTACGGCTGGTTTCTTTACCGTCTTCCAGTACCCGGATTTCAACTTCATAGATACCCATCGGTAATGACGTGGTATCCAGAACCTGCAAGCCGGGTACCACCGGTTGAGAGTTGATCAGAGAACCGTTGCGATAGATCTCCGCCACGCCTTCCCGGTTTGCCGTGACATAGACCGGATAGAGCGAAGGCGTGCCGCCCTCTTTCATTCGGGTATCGCTACTACCGACCATCACTCCCGCAAGGGTACTGATCCCACCGCCAGGCAGATAAGGCTGGCGTAATAGCCCCTGGCTATCGGGCATAAACAGGCCCGCGCGAAGAAAGTTCTGCTCATATTCACGCTGTGCATATAACGAGGTAATAGCGTGGCGCGACAGCGTATTCTGCCCTTGTGCGCGGCTTTGATCCTGCTGAAACTGGCTGCTCAGCGACCAGTTGCCTATTGCCGCATCCAGCCCGCCGTTCCAGCTCAGTGTCGACTGTTCTTCACTGCCGCTGGCATTAAACTGGTTATTCAAAATGATGCCGGAATCGCCGCCTTCTGGCAGGCTGTACCAGAGATCCTTGCTGGTCATTGCCGCCGGTGTCAGCAAGGCAAGGCTTGCATCGCTTAAACTGTATTCCACCGCCATCAGCCCATCCGGGCAGTCGCGGGTACACTCCCCCAGCGGAACCAGCGTTGAAAACGCCTGTAACCATCGCTGGCGATCTTCTTCTGTATATTCGCTGTCGCTGACATCGGTAAACTGAACAATGCGGGCCTGATTATCTTCCGTCAGCACTATCATCGCATCACCCAGCTTTTTACCATTCAGCGTTACTTTGGCGGACAACGGGGAATTGAAGAAATGCGCTTTAAAATCTTCAGGCATAAGTGCAGTCTGGCTCATTAAAGACTCTGTACGTGCATTGGCTGCACCACTCCCGACACAGAGCAACAGCGAACCCATAATAAGGCGAAAGTGAGACATAGTTTTTTCACAATAAAAAGCAGCGATACAGCCGAAGAAAGGAGGAGAGTCAGACTCTCCTCAATGCAATGACTTTACGTCGATAGCGAAAATTAAGGGGTCGTACCGTCGGTATCGAAGATCATCGTGACGGCCCCAATATAATTACCACCGGCCGGACGTGACGAAAGCGTGCCCTGCTGGCTCACTTCGACGGTTGCCGTTTTTTCCGTTGCCGCTTCAGAATCGTTGTAAAGCTCGACGGCAGTGGTGGAATTCGTCGTCAGTGTTTTACCGGCAATTCTGACGTCCAGGTTAATAACATCAGTGCCATTCGCTGTAGTCAGTGCCGGCTGGCTGCTTAAATAAGCTTTAATATTGCCGCCGGTATTTTTCATTTGCAGCTGCTGAGAGAAAGGATTAAGCGACTGGCCGCCTTCATTCCAGCTCATTTTCTGCGTTTGCGCATCCCAGCCATTTACTGGCGTGATATAGAAATCATTGTCCGGAATCGTGGCTTCAACATTAAAGTCAATTGTCGGTGAAGCTGCGCTGGCACCAAATGTTGCCGCCAGCAGAGCTGCGAGTACTAATTTATTTGTCGATTTCATCTTTATCTCCATTAAATAATGTCATTAGCGACGTAGTTACGAGGAGCTCCCCGTTGAAAGATTTTTTTTCTGACTCCCTTCAGTCAGACTGTAGAGCCAGACTTTATTTTCCTCAGCCGTCCGTTCAAGTTTACTTCCCGGACGTAGCTGGACATTAACAGGTGAACCGCAGTTTTTTAGACTTCTGTCACAGCTCTTAATACCGCTGATAACAACCGAGGCATTGCCATTATTAGAAACAGAAAGTTTGTTATTACTGCTCGCCACCAGAGTATTAAATTTTGTCGCCTCTGGTTGAACAGTAACTATCGTACCAAAGCCCGTTAAAACGGTAACACCGGCATTGATTTGGTCCTGATATGCCTGCATATCTTTATTATCGAGACCAAATCCCTCAGTCTGGTCTGGCACTACCGGAATATAACGTACCCGGTAATATCTTTCTTTATCGCGCGAACCGGTAAACACCAGCCGATTTGTTTGCATACCGTTGGCCGGAATAATCAAACGTGGCGGTGATGAAATGATACCGGTGCCTTTCCCGCTGATTAGCGCATTTTCATCAAGAGGATGTTCAGTGGGTTTGCCGCTGTTTTTATCATAAATAATTTCGCTGACGCTGACCCGGACAAATGCTGTTGCATCGCCAGTATTATATATCCGTTTTGCCAGCGTATTTTTCTGCGCAGAAATATACTCATTTAACGCACCAACATTAATAGCTGGCCCCGCCAGACTGGTATTCACTAGCCCAACGTAAAGCATGGCAAATAAAGCCACACTACCGCTCATGGAAGAAATTTGCATTAGTGTCATCCAGGAAATAATCAATTACACAAAACAGAGGGTGCTTATTACTTATTAAAGTTTAATTTACCGACATACGATAGTCACATAAAAAAGACTTAAAAAAACTTAATTAAGAGCTTAACGTTTTATTTTCAGAAAGATAAAAAAACATGAGCATAAATATTCCACCCATGGAAAATAAGACTAAAACAAAATCAACCAACCCCTAAAGTAAATAATCTTAAATCGCTTTCAGCGACACCTGCCAGAGATTAATTGAAATATGATAATTCTTAGCTCAACAGGCTTTTAAATATAATTAAAAGAGCACAATAATTTTCTATGTTATTAACGAAAACTGTTACTTGAGAATTGCAAAAATGGACCAGGATAATTCACGTTTTTATTCTGTCGGTGTGGTTACAGATTAAGAGTGCGCTATTTCAGCGTGCGCGATAGCCACAACTGATTGCCGCGTACAAGCGGATGCCTGTCGTTGCTGGCGCTATAAACGAAAAAACCCCGACGGCTGGAGAGCAGCGTCGGGGTACATTTCACGGCGGCTGGCATTAAGCCAGAACGGAATTACTGCTGGCTTTCGCGTTCAGCAATAAAGCCCAGTGCTTTATTGATTCGCGCAATGCTGCGGGCCTGGCCAATAGCGTGAACAGTAACGTCCAGCGCCGGAGACTGACCCGCGCCGGTAACGGCAACACGCAGCGGCATACCCACTTTGCCCATCCCGACTTCCAGTTCGTCGGCGGTAGCCTGAATGGCGTGGTGCACATTTTCGGCGCTCCAGTCGGTAATCGCTGCGAGTTTATCGCGCACCACTTCCAGCGGCTGGCGAGCCACCGGACGCAGGTGTTTTTTCGCGGCATCGGCATCGAATTCGTCAAACTCTTCATAGAAGTAGCGGCAGCTTGCGGCCATCTCTTTCAGCGTCTTGCAACGTTCGCCCAGCAGTTTCACCAGCTCGAACAACTGCGGGCCGGTACGCGTGTCGATTTTTTCCTGCTCGATATGCCATTGCAGATGTGTCGCCACATACTGCGGATCCAGAGCATTAATGTAGTGGTGGTTCAGCCACAGCAGTTTATCGGTGTTGAAAGCACTTGCTGATTTGCTCACCGCGCCAAGTGAGAAAAGTTTGATCATCTCTTCGCGGGTGAAGATCTCCTGATCGCCACTCGACCAGCCCAGACGCACCAGATAGTTGAGCAGCGCTTCCGGCAGATAGCCATCATCGCGGTATTGCATCACGCTAACCGCGCCGTGGCGTTTAGAGAGTTTTTTACCGTCGTCGCCGTTGATCATGGAAACGTGCGCGTAGACCGGAACCGGCGCATTCAGCGCTTTCAGGATGTTGATCTGACGCGGCGTGTTGTTGATATGGTCTTCGCCACGAATGACATGCGTGATTTCCATATCCCAGTCATCAACGACAACGCAGAAGTTGTAGGTCGGAGAACCATCAGTACGGCGAATGATCAGATCGTCAAGTTCGAGGTTGCTGAACTCGATCGGACCACGGATCTGATCGTCAAACACCACGGAGCCATCCTGCGGGTTGGCGAAGCGCACAACGCAAGGTTCGTCAGCGGCATGATACGAATGATCGTGGCGGCAGCGGCCGTCATAGCGTGGTTTTTCACCGTTCGCCATCTGCGTTTCGCGCAGTTGCTCCAGACGCTCTTTCGAGCAATAGCATTTATATGCAGTGCCCGCTTTGAGCATTTCATCAATCACCGCGTTGTAGCGATCAAAGCGTTTAGTCTGGAAATACGGGCCTTCATCCCATTCAAGGTTCAGCCAGTTCATGCCATCCATAATGGCTTCGATTGCTTCCGGCGTGGAGCGCTCAAGATCGGTGTCTTCAATACGCAGCACAAACTCACCGCCGTGGTTACGGGCAAACAGCCAGGAGTAGAGAGCAGTACGCGCGCCGCCAACGTGCAGATAGCCAGTGGGGCTTGGCGCGAAGCGAGTTTTGATTTTCATGAATTGGCCTTACGTTTATTAAAGATGCCGACCGTCGGCAATAGCTTAAAAAAGAGTGGGCGATATTCTATCACTGTGGGCTGATTCCTCAATGTTGTTGCCTCATTGAGCGGTGTATCGCGCTATTTTGTTTAGAAATCATGCTCTCGCGACGTATTACTCAGCGGTTTGTTTAATTTTACGACGAACGAACAATTTATTTAGAAAATGCGTTGACTCATTTTCAACTCTCCCTATAATGCGACTCCACACAGCGGGGGTGATTAGCTCAGCTGGGAGAGCACCTCCCTTACAAGGAGGGGGTCGGCGGTTCGATCCCGTCATCACCCACCACGATTTTTGTGGTTCCCGCAGTGTAGATAAGAATGAGAAGTGGGTGATTAGCTCAGCTGGGAGAGCACCTCCCTTACAAGGAGGGGGTCGGCGGTTCGATCCCGTCATCACCCACCACTTTCTCGCCAGCGAATTCTTATCAGTGAAGTACCGAAGTGGGTGATTAGCTCAGCTGGGAGAGCACCTCCCTTACAAGGAGGGGGTCGGCGGTTCGATCCCGTCATCACCCACCACTTCGGGTCGTTAGCTCAGTTGGTAGAGCAGTTGACTTTTAATCAATTGGTCGCAGGTTCGAATCCTGCACGACCCACCAATGTAAAAAAGCGCCCTAAAGGCGCTTTTTTGCTTTCTGCCGATCCTGAAGATTCGAACCTGCGGCAGGTTCGAGTCGAACGCAGTGAGACAACGGAGCCGTTTGCGGCGACGGCCCGAAGGGCGAGTCTCAGGATGAGACGAGTATACCTGCGGCAGGTTCGGGTCGAACGTAGTGAGACAACGGAGCCGCTTGCGGCGACGGCCCGAAGGGCGAGCGAAGCGAGTCATCCTGCACGACCCACCAATGTAAAAATGGCGCTGGCGGCGCTTTTTTGCTTTCTGCAGTTCCCAAAGACTCACACTTTTACCCAATGGCGGCGAATGCCTTTTCCAGCCTGCAAAACTGCAAACCCTAAAATTTCCTTTAAAGCAGCAGTAAAAACTCACCTGACAGCAATCAAAAAACATCAAAACTGTTTTCTTTTCAATAAGTAAACCTGAGAACTTTTATTCATAATTTATCCTTAATGTCCGGATACGATGCTTACTTTGCGAACAACAGTGAACGCCGTTCAAGTCCTAACTGATTACGCCGATAACCCTATTTTAAGGCGAAAAGGAGAGCTCAATGTCCACCATTACAACATCAACTCCATCGATACAAAGTAGTAGCAAGGGTAGTAGCGCAGGCAGTTCGTCGACCAGTAATGATATATCTTCGCAAATCAGCCGTATTACTCAGCAGATTGCTAAGCTGACGGACGAATTGAAAAATATTTCCAGCGGTAGCGGCACGACAGAACAGAAAAAAAAGCAACAAGAGTTGATTCAGCAGCAAATCCAACAGTTGCAGGCACAGCTAGCTCAGCTTCAGCGCAAACAAGCGCAGGAAGCTGAACAGAAGCAAGCTCAGCAGCAGAGCAAAGCGGAAGGCGTGAATAACCCTTCTGACGAGCATTCGATTGATATTTACGTCTGAGTAAATAACGGATCGTTCTCACGGGCCCGGTTTAAACACCGGGCCTGTTCTTTTACCACTTCCCACAGCGCCTGCGCCGCCCCCGACAACGAACGGTTCTTCCGTCGCACCAGCATAATTTTCCGTTGCATCCCCGGCACCAGCCGTTTCACCGCAAGCTGGCTTCCCTGCGGCAATGGCAATGCCAGCGCCGGTAAGATGCTGATACCAATCCCCGCTTCCACCATTGGAAACAGCGTCGCCGGATGACCAATCTCCTGGACAATCGCAGTTTGCAGGGAAAAATGCTGTAACGCCGCGTCAATTAACGGTCGACTTCCTGAAGCATAATCCTGTACCACCAGACGTGCGCCATCAAGCGCGGACCAGGGAACTGCCGCAAGCTGCGCCCACGGATGGTCGTTGCGGCAGAGCAGAAAAAAGGGCTCTTCCAGGATCTCTTCACTTTGAAAATCGCTCACCGGACCGGGATCGATCACAATGCCAAAATCCACTTCCCCCTGACGAATGCTCTCCAGTACCCACTGTTGCGGCCTGTCATGCAGCACAAAATCGATCTCCGGATAGCGCTGGTTACTGCTGGCGATGCACTGCGGGATCAGGTGTGCGGAAATGGTCTGGCTGGCGGCCACACGTACGGTACCGGTTAATTGCTGGCCGACGCGCCCGGCTTCGCGTAGCGTGCTGCTAAGCTCATCTAACAAGCGCTCCAGCCGCAAAGCCAGTTGCTGGCCCGCTTCGGTCAGCACTACTTCACGGGTAGTGCGATCGAGAAGACGCACGCCGGTTTGCAACTCCAGCTCTTTCACACTGTGGCTGACGGCAGACTGACTCAGGCCAATGATGTCCCCTGCCCGGCTAAAACTTTTGGCCTGCGCGACGGTGACAAAAACGCGTAACTGACGTAATGAGTAATTCATCTGATTAATTCATGAATGGATGCAATAAATCAATTTTATTTCTCAAAGGAGAAAAAGCACAATAGCGGCATCGACTTTCAGGAGTGCACATGAAACTTTTTCGAATTCTTGACCCTTTTACCCTCACGCTGGTGTGTACCGTTCTGCTGGCCTCTTTCTTCCCTGCGCGCGGCGGGTTTGTTCCTTTCTTTGAAGGGCTAACAACCGCCGCTATTGCGCTGCTGTTTTTTATGCATGGCGCGAAACTGTCACGCGAAGCGATCATTGCGGGCGGTAGCCACTGGCGTTTGCATCTGTGGGTGATGTGCAGCACCTTTGTGCTTTTCCCGGCACTCGGCGTGCTGTTTGTCTGGTGGTCGCCAGTGAATGTCAGCCAGGAGTTGTATACCGGCTTCCTCTATCTGTGCATTTTGCCCGCCACAGTGCAGTCGGCGATTGCCTTTACCTCACTGGCGGGCGGTAACGTTGCTGCCGCCGTGTGTTCTGCATCGGCCTCCAGCTTGTTGGGGATCTTCCTCTCGCCGTTGCTGGTCGGCTTGCTGATGAATCTGCACGGCGCCGGGGGCAGCCTCGAACAAGTGGGCAAGATCATGCTGCAATTGCTGCTGCCGTTTGTGCTTGGTCACCTGTCACGTCCGTGGACCGGCGCATTTGTGGCAAAACATAAAAAATGGATTTCAAAAACCGACCAGACTTCGATCCTGCTGGTGGTTTACTCCGCATTCAGCGAAGCAGTGGTGAACGGTATCTGGCATAAGGTGGGCGTCGGTTCACTGCTGTTTATCGTGGCCGCAAGCCTCGTACTGCTGGCGATTGTCATCATGGTGAACATTGTGGTGGCGCGGAAGTGCGGCTTTAACAAAGCGGATGAAATTACCATTGTGTTCTGCGGTTCGAAGAAGAGTCTCGCCAACGGTATCCCGATGGCGAACATTCTCTTCCCGACTTCAGTGATTGGCATGATGGTGCTGCCGCTGATGATCTTCCACCAGATCCAACTGATGGTTTGCGCCGTGCTGGCCCGCCGCTACAAACGCCAGACGGAGCAACAGCAGGCGCAGGAAGCGGCAAAAGCCTAGCCGCGCTTCAGGGGCTGCACCAGATGGCTCAGCCCCTCGGTTTTGATAAGCAGGGTAATCTGCATCAACTCGCCCAGTCGCCCGGCAGGAAACTCATCTTTCCGGGCGAACCACAGCAAATACTCTTCCGGCAAATCAATCAGCCGTCGCCCCTGGTATTTACCAAAGGGCATTACGGTGTTGGCGATGTCGACGAGCTGTTCTTTTTCCATTTATTCCCCCAGCAGCCGGATCATCTCCGCTTCATCAATCACAGCGATCCCCAGTTCCTGCGCTTTTGCCAGTTTTGAACCTGCCGCTTCCCCGGCGATCACCAGATCGGTTTTTTTCGACACGCTACCGGCCACTTTGGCACCCAGTGCCGTCAGACGAGCTTTGGCCTCATCGCGAGAGAGCTGGCTAAGGCTACCGGTCAGCACCACCGTTTTACCGGCAAACGGGCTGTCGATCTCTTCAGCATTGACCACTAACGGCGCAGGCCAGTGAATACCCACTTCGCCAACCAATTGCGCGATGACTTCGCGGTTACTCTCTTCATTGAAGAAGTTGTTCACGTGCTTCGCGACCACAACGCCGACATCGGGTACTTTTTGTAGCTCATCCACCGATGCCGCCATCAGCGCATCCAGCGTACCAAAATACGCCGCCAGCCCAGCCGCCGTAGCCTCACCGACTTCGCGGATCCCCAGCGCATAGAGGAAGCGGGCAAACGTCGTCTCTTTGGCGTTTTCCAGCGCAGTAATGATGTTTTGCGCCGATTTTGGTCCCATGCGATCCAGGCCGGTCAGCTTGCCCGCCGTCAGACGGAATAGATCTGCAGGTGTCTGGACATACTCTTTCTCTACCAGTTGGTCGATGATTTTATCGCCCATGCCGTCCACGTCCATCGCGCGGCGGGAGACAAAATGTTTAAGCGCTTCTTTGCGCTGGGCGCCGCAAATTAAGCCGCCGGTACAGCGGGCAACGGCTTCGCCTTCAACACGCTCCACATCGGAACCACATACCGGGCAATGTTGCGGGAAAATCACTTCGCGCGTCTCTTCCGGGCGCTCGGCGAGCACCACGTTGACCACCTGCGGGATCACATCACCGGCGCGCCGAATCACCACTTTATCGCCAATACGCAACCCCAGCCGATCGATTTCATCAGCATTGTGCAGCGTGGCATTACTCACCAATACGCCTGCAACGTGTACCGGCTCCAGCCTTGCAACCGGCGTGATAGCCCCGGTGCGGCCAACCTGAAATTCGACATCGCGAACGAAGGTCATCTGCTCCTGCGCCGGGAATTTGAACGCCACCGCCCAGCGCGGCGCGCGCGCGACAAAACCCAGTTGCTCCTGCAACTCCAGCGAATCAACTTTAATCACCACGCCGTCAATGTCGAAGCCCAGCGTCGGACGATCGTTTTCCACCTGACGGTAGAACGCCAGCACCGCTTCCGGCGAATCACAAAGACGTATGCGCTCACTCACCGGCAAACCCCAGGCCTTGAACTGCTGCAAACGCCCCATATGGCTACGCGGTAGCTCGCCGCCTTCGAGGATGCCGACACCGTAACAGAAGAAAGTGAGCGGGCGTTTCGCCGTAATACGCGGATCAAGCTGGCGTAACGACCCCGCTGCTGCGTTGCGCGGGTTGGCGAACACTTTCGCGCCGGTACGACGCGCCTCTTCGTTGATCTTTTCAAAACCCGACTGCGGCAAAAAGACTTCACCGCGTACTTCAAGGCGGGCGGGAATATTGTCGCCGTGCAGTTTCAGTGGGATAGCGCGGATAGTGCGCACGTTGCTGGTAATGTCTTCACCGGTTGTCCCGTCGCCACGCGTTGCCGCGCGGATCAGCACGCCATTCTCATAGAGAATACTCACCGCCAGACCATCGAGTTTTAACTCGCAGCAGTAGGTCAGCGCATCGGTGCTTTTCAACCGATCCTGTACGCGTTTGTTAAAGGCAAGGAAGCTCTCCTCGTCGAACACGTTATCCAGTGACAGCATTGGCACTTCGTGGCGTACCTGGCTGAAGGCAGTCAGCGGCGCCGCGCCTACACGCTGAGTGGGCGAATCGGGCGTAATCAGCTCCGGGTGTTGCGCTTCAAGCTCGCGCAATTCACGCATCAGGCGATCGTACTCGGCGTCCGGAACTTCCGGCGCGTCCATAACGTGGTACAGATATTCATGATGGCGAAGCGTCGTTCGCAGCTCTGTTAGTTGTTGTTCAATCGATTCCATGTCGCACCATCAATGATAAAAAACCCCCGACAGGCGGGGGTTCTGGAGTGGAATATTCGTGGTCAATCCATTACGCGTTGGCGTCTTTAACCTCGCGAATACGATCCTGGTATTCACGCAATTTCTGCGGCGTCATCATCCGGCGCTGATCGTCAAGCACCACACCGCCCACTTCGTCGGCAATATGTTGCGCGGATTGCAGCATCAGTTTGAAGTTTTGCAGTTCATCACCGTAGGACGGCACCTGCATAAAGATCGTGACGCCAGGCGTGGTCAGCTCGCCCATCGTTTCAACATCAAACGTTCCCGGGTTAACCATGTTGGCCAGGCTGAAGAGCGCCGGGCCGCTGCCGTCCGGGCTGAGATGGCGATGGAAAATACTCATATCGCCAAATTTAAACCCGGCCTGCAAAATACTGTTCAGCAACACTTCGCCGTTGAGCGTGCTGCCATGATGTGCAGCGACGTTCATGATAATGACGGTTTCTTTGCGCTGCGGTTTTTCCTGCGGCGTTTCGATAACCGGTTCCGGCTCTTGCTGCGGCGCAGGTTGATGAGCCTGCGGCTGTGGCTGATGATGGGGCTGCTGCGGCGCTTGATACTGCGGTGTGTGCTGCTGCGGAGCTACTGGCTGCGCGGTTGGGCGAACAGGCTGTTGCTCAAACGCCGGTGCCTGCACTTGCGGACGCTCTGGCTGATGCGGCTGATTCCTGGATTGCGGCGCATGGTGCGGTGGCTCTTCGGGTTGAACCGGTGCAGACGGACGCGGCTGCGCCGACGCGTAAGGCGGCTGATATTGATGTTGCGGAGACTGACGCGGCGCATCCTGCTCGTTACCCGATCCTGGCGCGTGATTCACTTTGTGAACGCGAACTTCACCCACGCCTTCGTCTTCATCGACATCCTCGTCATCTAAATCGTCGTCGTCACGTCGCGACTTCATGCGTTTTAATGGGCGATCGCGGAACATTGAGGAACGTTCTTTACGGCTGGTCCAGAAACCGTGAACCAGTAAAGCGATTATGGCGATCGCGCCAACAATGATTAATATCAGACGCAAATCCTGCATCATTATATTCTCTGTTGTTCTAACACCTTGCCACCACGGCAAACATTTACTCACTAAGAGTATTTGCCGATTACGTCAAGTGCAAGTGTGCTCGTGGGTTTCACCGCATAAAGATGAACTAAATTGTGCTTTTTGCTGTTTTTTCGAACATTTCTGAACAGGTTTCGCCGCCCGGATGAATATTATAAGCTGCCGTGCGAGGATCATCAGAAAAGGAGTATAGCCAGATTATGGTTTCATCGTCCCAGGGCACTGCACGCAGTGGCCTCTTTTATTTTACTCAGGGCTGGAAACTGGTCACGCTGCCAGGTATTCGTCGCTTTGTTATTCTGCCATTGCTGGTCAATATCGTGTTGATGGGCGGCGCTTTCTGGTGGCTGTTTTCCCGTCTCGACGCCTGGATCCCTTCATTAATGAGTCATGTGCCCGACTGGCTACAATGGTTGAGCTATCTGTTATGGCCGATCGTGGTGATCTCCATTTTGCTGGTGTTTGGTTACTTTTTCTCTACACTGGCCAACTGGATTGCGGCGCCGTTTAACGGCCTGCTCGCCGAGCAGTTGGAAGCGCGTTTAACGGGCGCGACGCCGCCGGATATCGGCGTTTTTGGTGTGCTGAAAGATGTACCGCGGATTATGAAGCGCGAATGGCAAAAGCTGGCCTGGTATCTGCCGCGCGCACTTCTCCTGCTGATCCTCTACTTTATCCCCGGTATCGGGCAAACCGTTGCGCCGGTATTATGGTTCCTCTTCAGCGCGTGGATGCTGGCAATTCAGTACTGCGATTACCCGTTCGATAACCATAAAGTCCCGTTCAAGGCGATGCGCATCGCCCTGCGTGAACGCAAAATCATCAATATGCAATTTGGCGCGTTGACCAGCTTGTTCACGATGATCCCCGTACTTAACCTGGTGGTCATGCCTGTTGCTGTGTGTGGCGCGACAGCGATGTGGGTCGATTGCTATCGTGAAAAACACGCCGCCTGGCGCTGAGGAATTATTCCGTTTCTTATTCCATACTGGTAACCATTATTTCACCTCAGCATATAGATATGCGATTTCTTTACTTCCCCATCACGGGTAAGTGCGTATGCTGAGGTGGTTCCCAAATTTCATACAGTTAAGGACAGGACAGGCTATGAGTAAGATTTTTGAAGACAACTCGTTGACGATTGGTCATACGCCGCTGGTTCGACTGAACCGCATCGGTAACGGACGTATCCTGGCTAAGGTCGAATCCCGCAACCCAAGCTTCAGCGTAAAATGCCGTATCGGTGCCAATATGATTTGGGATGCCGAAAAACGCGGCGTACTGAAGCCGGGCGTCGAGCTGGTTGAACCCACCAGTGGTAACACCGGTATCGCTCTGGCGTACGTTGCTGCCGCTCGCGGCTACAAACTGACGCTGACCATGCCGGAAACCATGAGTATCGAACGCCGTAAGCTGCTAAAAGCGCTGGGCGCGAACCTGGTTCTGACCGAAGGCGCGAAAGGCATGAAAGGCGCGATTCAGAAAGCAGAAGAAATTGTCGCCAGCGATCCGGCAAAATATCTGCTGCTTCAGCAGTTCAGCAATCCGGCAAACCCGGAAATTCACGAAAAAACCACCGGCCCGGAAATCTGGGAAGATACCGATGGTCAGGTAGATGTTTTCATCTCCGGCGTCGGTACCGGCGGTACGCTGACAGGCGTAACGCGCTTTATTAAAAACACCAAAGGGAAAACCGATCTGATTACGGTCGCAGTTGAACCAACCGACTCTCCGGTTATCTCTCAGGCGCTGGCAGGCGAAGAGCTGAAGCCTGGCCCGCATAAAATTCAGGGTATCGGTGCCGGTTTTATCCCTGGCAACCTGGATCTGAAACTGATCGATAAAGTGGTTAAGATCACCAACGAAGAGGCGATCAGTACTGCGCGTCGTCTGATGGAGGAAGAAGGTATTCTGGCAGGCATCTCTTCCGGCGCAGCCGTTGCAGCAGCACTGAAGTTGCAGGAAGACGAATCCTTTACCAATAAAAATATTGTGGTTATCCTTCCGTCTTCAGGCGAGCGTTATCTGAGCACGGCTTTGTTTGCCGATCTTTTCACTGAAAAAGAATTGCAACAGTGATGCCAGATTGTAAATAAAGCGCAAAAAAGCACCCGTCGAGGTGCTTTTTTGTGGCGTATATCAAATTTTCACCCCTCCTGGCATTGCTTGAAAACTCCTGGTCTGGTATTTAACCATCACATTTATTTTGAAGCGCGAAATTAATCGAAGTGAGATTTCAGACTGCTGAATCGATTTTATGATTTGGTTCAATTCTGGCTTTCGCGGCATAATGTTTAATGACGAGCGAAACGTCAACGGCCAGAAGCGCCCACGCCGGATAGCACAGGTGAACTTCTGTACCTTTTCCCGTTGCGTCAGCGCTAACAATACAGGCTAAAGTCAAGCCTCCAGGCTAGACTTTAGTTCCACAACACTAAACCTATAAGTTGGGGAAATACAATGTTCCAGCAAGAAGTAACTATTACCGCTCCGAACGGTCTGCACACCCGCCCTGCTGCTCAGTTTGTCAAAGAAGCGAAAGGCTTCTCTTCTGAAATCACTGTGACTTCCAACGGCAAAAGCGCCAGCGCGAAAAGCCTGTTCAAACTGCAAACTCTGGGCCTGACTCAAGGTACTGTTGTGACGTTGACCGCTGAAGGCGAAGACGAGCAAAAAGCAGTAGAACATCTGGTTAAGCTGATGGCAGAGCTCGAGTAAGTTTTACTTACCGGTTCTTTTCAAGATCAGTCACAAGTAAAGGTAGGGTTATGATTTCAGGCATTTTAGCATCCCCGGGTATCGCTTTCGGCAAAGCACTGCTGCTGAAAGAAGACGAAATAGTCATCGACCGGAAGAAAGTTTCTGCCGACAAGGTTGACCAGGAAGTTGAGCGTTTTCTGAGCGGTCGTGCCAAGGCATCGGCACAGCTTGAAGCGATCAAAACGAAAGCGGGTGAAACTTTCGGTGAAGAAAAAGAAGCCATCTTCGAAGGGCACATCATGCTGCTGGAAGATGAGGAGCTGGAGCAGGAAATCATAGCCCTGATTAAAGATAAGAGCATGACTGCCGACGCTGCGGCGCATGAAGTTATCGAAGGTCAGGCTACCGCCCTGGAAGAGCTGGATGACGAATACCTGAAAGAGCGTGCGGCTGACGTGCGCGATATCGGTAAGCGTCTGCTGCGCAACATTCTGGGCATGCCGATCATTGACCTGAGCGCGATTCAGGAAGAAGTCATTCTGGTTGCAGCGGATCTGACCCCGTCAGAAACAGCCCAGTTGAACCTGAAAAAAGTGCTCGGTTTTATCACCGATATCGGTGGCCGTACTTCCCACACCTCCATCATGGCGCGCTCTCTTGAGCTGCCTGCAATTGTGGGTACCGGTAGCGTCACCACGCAGGTGAAAAATGGCGACTATCTGATCCTCGATGCGGTTAATAACAAAGTGTACGTTAACCCGAGCGACGACGAGATCGAAACCCTGCGTGCTGCGCAGGCTCAGGTTGCGGAAGAAAAAGCCGAGCTGGCGAAACTGAAAGACCTGCCGGCAATCACCCTTGATGGTCATCAGGTTGAAGTCTGTGCCAACATCGGTACTGTTCGCGATGTCGCGGGCGCAGAGCGCAATGGCGCTGAAGGTGTTGGTCTGTACCGTACCGAATTCCTGTTCATGGACCGCGACGCACTGCCGACTGAAGAAGAGCAGTTTGAAGCCTACAAAGCGGTAGCTGAAGCCTGTGGCTCTCAGGCCGTTATTGTACGTACCATGGACATTGGCGGCGATAAAGAGCTGCCGTACATGAATTTCCCGAAAGAAGAGAACCCGTTCCTCGGCTGGCGCGCCGTGCGTATCGCGATGGATCGCAAAGAGATCCTGCGCGATCAGGTTCGCGCTATTCTGCGCGCTTCTGCTTTCGGCAAACTGCGCATTATGTTCCCGATGATCATCTCTGTTGAAGAAGTGCGTGCACTGAAAAAAGAGATCGAAATCTACAAACAGGAACTCCGTCAGGAAGGTAAAGCATTTGACGAAAGCATTGAGATTGGCGTAATGGTGGAAACCCCAGCCGCTGCGACTATTGCTCGTCATCTGGCCAAAGAAGTTGATTTCTTTAGTATCGGTACCAATGATTTAACGCAGTACACCCTGGCAGTTGACCGTGGTAATGATATGATCTCGCATCTTTACCAGCCGATGTCACCGTCAGTACTCACCCTGATCAAGCAAGTTATTGATGCTTCTCATGCAGAAGGCAAATGGACTGGCATGTGCGGTGAGCTTGCTGGCGATGAACGTGCTACACTTCTGTTGCTGGGGATGGGTCTGGATGAATTCAGTATGAGTGCCATTTCTATCCCGCGCATTAAGAAGATTATCCGTAACACAAACTTCGAAGATGCGAAGGTGTTAGCAGAGCAGGCTCTTGCTCAACCGACAACGGACGAGTTAATGATGCTGGTTAACAAGTTCATTGAAGAAAAAACAATCTGCTAATCCACGAGATGCGGCCCAAATTACTGCTTAGGAGAAGATCATGGGTTTGTTCGATAAACTGAAATCTCTGGTTTCTGATGATAAAAAAGACACCGGAACCATTGAGATTGTTGCCCCACTTTCTGGCGAAATCGTCAATATTGAAGATGTGCCGGATGTGGTGTTCGCTGAAAAAATCGTTGGTGATGGCATCGCTATCAAACCGACCGGCAATAAAATGGTTGCTCCGGTTGATGGTACTATCGGCAAAATCTTTGAAACCAACCATGCCTTCTCTATCGAATCCGATAGCGGCATTGAACTGTTCGTTCACTTCGGTATCGACACCGTTGAACTGAAAGGCGAAGGCTTCAAACGCATCGCGGAAGAAGGCCAGCGCGTGAAAGTTGGCGACCCGGTAATCGAATTTGATCTGCCGCTGCTGGAAGAGAAAGCCAAGTCAACTCTGACTCCGGTTGTTATCTCCAACATGGACGAAATCAAAGAGCTGATTAAACTTTCTGGTAGCGTCACCGTGGGTGAAACCCCGGTTATCCGCATCAAAAAATAAGCTCAATGCATAAAAAAATGGCGCCTGCGGGCGCCATTTTTATTGGTTAGCACGGCGGTAAAATGAGCTCGTCGTAACCTTTCTCCAGCGTATAGCCCATTACCTGCACCACTCTGTTCCCTGCTGCGCGAACGGCCACATCCAGCTTATTTCCCTGAATAACGCCGCTGACCAGCTCGGAGCAAAACAGATCGCCAGTGCCTTTCAAATCCGTTTCGACACGTGGATAGCCACTGACGGTAACCTCATCCGCCGTCACCAGCACCACATGTATCTGACCGTCATCTTCATCCACCGGCGCACTGGTTATCGCCACCCAGTGCAGAGTCGCAGACAGCAGCCCTTTTGCCGCAGCGATAGCGCTTTGCAGATCCCGGCACGGTTTGCCGCTGAGAATTTCCAGTTCAAACACGTTCGGCGTGATCCCCTGCGCCAGCGGCAACAAATGTTCGCGGTAGGCCTGAGGAATTTCCTCTTTTACATAGATGCCGCTGTCAGTATCACCAATAACCGGATCGACCAGAATCAATAGCTGTGGGTGTTTCTCCCGTAGCGCTTTAAGCCACGTTGCCAGCAGTGCAATCTGACTGGCACTTCCCATATAGCCTGTGGTTACCGCTTTCAGCGTACGCAAAACGTCGCGCTCTTCCAACGCTTGCAGGTAACCGCTAAACCATTCATCCGGGATCACACCACCGTAAAAGGTATCGTAATGCGGCGTATTGCTGAACAGCACTGTCGGCACGGCCAGCACATTGAGATTGTGCTGGCGAATATTTGGCACCGCAATGCTGTTGCCAACGCTGCCGTACACAACCTGAGACTGCACCGCAACGATATCAGCCTGCTGCGCCCGGGTTTTATCCCGAAACAGGATCATCTCCATCCTCTCTTCCTTAACGGGTTAAATCCCCGCGCCCTGCGAATAACTCTCTTCACCAAACACGCCGGTGGAGAGGTAACGATCGCCGCGATCGCAGATAATAGCGACGATCACTGCGCCTGGCGTACTTTTCGCCACGCGCAATGCGCCCGCTACCGCGCCGCCAGAACTGACGCCGCAGAAGATCCCCTCCTGAACCGCCAGCGCGCGCATGGTATTTTCCGCCTCGCGTTGGTGGATATCCAGAACCTCATCCACCAGCGCGGCGTTAAAAATGCCCGGCATATATTCGGCAGGCCAGCGGCGAATGCCAGGAATGCTGCTCCCCTCTTCCGGTTGCAGCCCGACAATAGTGACGGGTTTATCCTGTTCACGCAGAAAACGCGACACGCCGGTGATAGTACCGGTTGTTCCCATGCTGGAGACAAAATGGGTGATCCGCCCGGCAGTCTGCTGCCAGATTTCCGGACCGGTAGTGGTGTAATGGGCGTAGGGGTTATCCGGGTTGTTGAATTGATCGAGCAGCTTGCCCTCGCCGCGAGCGGCCATTTCCAGCGCCAGATCGCGCGCGCCTTCCATTCCTTGCTCTTTGGTGACCAGAATCAGCTCTGCGCCATAAGCGCGCATTGCCGCACGCCGTTCCTGACTCATGTTGTCCGGCATCAGCAATTTCATGCGATAGCCTTTCAGCGCAGCAATCATCGCCAGTGCGATCCCGGTATTGCCGCTGGTAGCTTCAATCAGCACATCCCCGGGCTTAATCTCTCCGCGCTTTTCCGCCTGCACAATCATCGACAGTGCGGCGCGATCTTTGACCGATCCTGCGGGATTATTACCTTCCAGTTTGACCCAGATTTCGCTGCCGTTATCCGGCGTCAGACGTTGCAATTTAACCAGCGGTGTATTGCCGATGGTATCTTCTAATGTATTCACGGTTCCTGCTCAATAAAAAAGCCGGGTAGCGCTACGCTTACCCGGCCTACAAAGCAGTGCTGATGCAGATATTGTAGGCCCGGTAATCAAGGAGCTACCGGGCGATAGACATGCTGCTTAACCTATCAGGCAGTTTCCGCCAGAGCAAGCTCTGTACCGGCTTCAATACGTTCATTGCCGTTATACAACCGCGCATGCTGCAAACCGACAAACAGGCGCTCGCCGCGCTGTGGCGGCTGTTCATCGCGCATCACAACGGTGAGAGGTTCAGGGTTCCAGCCGAGCGGCTGCACCACCAGTTGGGTATAGTGCCCTTTCGGGCTGGCTTCCAGCACCTGCACCGGCAGTGGAGAATCCAGGCTGGTGCGGCGGCTGATATCCACTTCCCAGGGGCGCAAAAACAGATCCACTTCGCCCTGCCAGGCGGGTGTATAACCCAGCGGCCAGCGGTGTGCGCCCACCTGGAACTGCCCGCCCGTCACCGTGCCTTTCAGGCGATTGACCTCGCCCATAAACTCCAGCACAAAGCGGGTCGCCGGTTCACGCCACACCTGATCCGGCGCATCAGCCTGTTCAATGTTCCCCTGGCTCATCACCACCACGCGGTCGGCCACTTCCGTCGCCTCTTCCTGGTCGTGGGTGACGAACACGCTGGTAAATTTTAGCTCTTCATGCAACTGACGCAGCCAGCGACGCAGCTCTTTACGCACCTGCGCATCCAGCGCGCCAAACGGTTCATCCAGCAGCAGGATCTGCGGCTCTACCGCCAACGCACGCGCCAGCGCCACACGCTGTTTCTGTCCGCCGGAAAGCTGTGCCGGATAGCGTTCGGCCAGATGAGCAAGCTGCACCATCTCCAGCAATTGCGTCACTTTGGCTTTGATTGCCGCGGCGTTCGGCCGTTCGCGACGCGGCAGCACCGTCAGCCCAAAAGCGATGTTGTCGAACACCGTCATATGGCGGAACAGCGCATAGTGCTGAAACACAAAACCAACGCGGCGATCGCGGGCATGCAGCCGGCTTACGTCCGTTCCGTGAAAACGAATACGACCGCTGGTCTGGTGCTCCAGCCCGGCGATAATGCGCAGCAGCGTGGTCTTCCCGGAGCCGGATGGCCCCAGCAGCGCCACCATTTGCCCGGAAGGGATATCCAGCGAGATATCATTCAGCACCTGGGTGCGACCAAAAGACTTCTTAATATTGGCAATCTCAATGCTCATGATTTCCCTCCTGTTGCTGGCGTTTTTCATGGTTGTTCAAACGCCACTGCAACGCACTCTTCAAAAACAGTGTCAAAATAGCCATCAGGGTCAGCAGGGCGGCGGCGGTAAAGGCACCCACCGTGTTGTAGTCCTGCTCCAGCAACTCAATTTGTAGCGGCAGTGACAGCGTTTCACCGCGAATCGAACCGGAGACCACCGAGACCGCGCCAAACTCGCCAATCGCGCGCGCATTGGTCAGCACCACGCCATACAGCAGCGCCCAGCGGATATTCGGCAGCGTTACGCGGCGAAACATCTGCCAGCCACTGGCACCCAGCAGGATCGCCGCTTCATCTTCCTGGCTCCCCTGGCTCAGCATCACCGGAACCAGCTCGCGCACAACAAACGGACAGGTAACGAAAATGGTGACCAGCGCCATGCCCGGCCAGGCAAACATAATTTGCAGGTTATGCGCATCCAGCCAGCCGCCAAGCGGGCCATTCGAACCGTAAAACAGCAGATAAATCAGACCCGCAACCACTGGCGAAACCGCAAACGGAATATCCAGTAACGTCAGTAAAAGCTGGCGACCGGGAAAGTTAAAGCGTGTCACCAGCCACGCCAGCAGCGTGCCAAACACGAGGTTAACCGGTACGGTGATCAGCGCAATCAACACCGTCAGCCAGATGGCATGCAGCATGTCGGCATTCGCCAGGTTTTCCAGCACCGGTACCAGCCCTTTGCTGAAAGCCTTCACGAAGATATATATCATCGGCACGACAAGGATAAACGCAGAGAGCAAAACCCCCGCGGTAATCAGAAATATTTTCCCCCAGTTCACCTGAGGTTTGTCATAGCGTTTCAATTCGGTTATTTCCGCCATTAGTGACCTACCACACGCTGGCCAAAACGGCTTTGCAGGGTGTTGATGGAAAACAGCAGCAGCAGCGACGCCGCGAGGATCACCGAAGCAATCGCGCTCGCCGCCGGGTAATCAAACTCCTGCAAACGAACAAAAATCATCAGCGAGGTGACTTCGGTCTTCCAGGCAATGTTACCGGCAATAAAGATCACCGCGCCAAATTCGCCGAGACTGCGAGTGAACGACAGCGCCACGCCCGCCATCAACGCCGGAGAAAGTTCCGGCAGCACGACGCGACGAAAGCTCTGCCAGCGCGTTGCGCCGAGGGTTTCCGCCGCTTCTTCGTATTCCGGCCCCAGCTCCTCCAGCACCGGCTGGATGGTGCGCACCACAAACGGGATGCTGGTAAAGGCCATGGCGACTGCGATGCCAAGCCAGGTGTAAGTCACTTTGATATCGAACTTCGCCAGCCACTCGCCATAAAACCCGTTCACGGAGAACAGCGACGCCAGCGTTAAACCGGCCACCGCAGTCGGCAGTGCAAACGGCAGGTCAATCAGCGCGTCCAGCAGCGTACGCCCCGGAAAACGGTAACGGGTGAGGATCCAGGCCATCAGCAGACCAAAAACGCCGTTAAAAGCGGATGCCACAAACGCCGACAGCAAAGTGACTTTATAAGCCGCCACCACCTGCGGGTCGGTGACCACTTGCCAGTATTGCGACCAGCTCATTTGCGCCAGTTGCATGACCAGAGCACTCAGCGGCAACAGCAATACCAGACAAACAAAAAACAGGCTGCTGCCGAGGCTTAAACCAAACCCCGGCAACACACGTTTTGCGGTTCCTGCAAACATCACTTACGCCCCGCCGCCAGTAACTTGTCCAGCTCGCCGCCGCTGGCGAAGTGGGTTTTCATCACATCAGGCCAGGAGCCAAATTTGTCTTCCACGCGGAACAGCGCGGTCTGCGGGAATTTATCCGCCAGCTTCGCCATCACTTCCGGATTATTCACGCGGTAGTAGTAATCGGTGATGATGGTTTGCGCCTGCGGGCTGTAGAGCCAGTTGAGGTACGCTTTCGCGGCCTTTTCCGTCCCGTTGGCTTTAACATTTTTATCGACCCAGGCCACCGGGAATTCCGCCAGGATGTTGACCTTCGGCACCACCACTTCAAAACCCTGCGCTTCGTACTGTTTGCGGATGTTGTTGACTTCGGATTCAAAGGAAATCAGCACATCGCCAAGACCGCGCTCAACGAACGTGGTGGTTGCGCCGCGACCGCCGGTATCGAACACTTCGACGTTTTTCAAAAACTGCGTCATAAACTGTTCAGTTTTCGCTTTATCGCCGCCGTCCGCCTGATCCGCTGCGCCCCACGCCGCCAGATAAGTGTAACGGGCATTACCAGAGGTTTTCGGGTTCGGGAAAATCAGTTTTACGTCGGAACGCACCAGGTCGCTCCACTCGTGGATATTCTTCGGATTGCCTTTACGAACGAGAAACGCCATCGTCGAATAGAACGGTGAACTGTTGTTCGGTAAACGGCTTTGCCAGTCCGCCGGGATCAAGTTGCCTTTGTCGTGCAGGATCTGCACATCCGTTACCTGGTTATAGGTAACGACATCCGCTTTCAGCCCCTGCAAAATCGCCAGCGCCTGTTTTGACGAACCAGCATGAGATTGTTTGATCGTCAGCTTATCGCCAGCGTTATCTTTCGCCCATTGCTGTTCAAACGGTGTATTCAGCGCCGCAAAGAGCTCGCGTGACACATCATAAGAGCTGTTTAGCAGTTCCGTCGCCTGTGCCTGCGCCGCCCACAGCGTCATTGCTGCCAGCGTCAGATATCCTTTTTTCAGTAAGTTAACGGCCATTGCGCACCCTTATAAGCTGATGACTCCACAACCCTCAGTTTATTTATAACGGGTGTGAAACCAGTAACGGTTTTATATACCATTTGGTGATTTGGAATCATAAAAGAGTATAAGCAGAAAGGAGTATGGCCGGGTCTCCCCGGCCAGGAAGGAAGCCGGATATTACAGCGACAGCAGCTTATCGAGCGACGGCGCAAAATAGTAACCGCCTGTTACCGGACGGGTGAAACGCAGCATTGCATCGCGTTTGCCATCAGTATCGCCAAACATGCTCAGCAGTTGCTGTTCAATGTTGTAAAGACGCGCACAGTAAGTACAGAAGTAAAGGCCGTGCGTGCCGCTGGCGGTGCCGTACGGCAGGCTCTGGCGCACAATTTTCAGCCCTTTGCCGTCCTCTTTCAGATCGACACGGGTCAGGTGCGAGGTAACCGGACGCGCATCGCCGTCGATCTCTTCATTCGCCTCTTTGGTGCGGCCAATCATCATCTCCTGATCGGCAACGCTCATACGGTTGAGCTGCTTCAGATTGTGCTCCCAGCGCTGCACCATCACATACGTGCCGCCAGCGTCGACGCCATCCTGAATAATCGCCACTTCGCGGCGCTTCTCATCGCCTGCCGGGTTTTCCGTACCGTCGACAAAGCCGCTCAGATCGCGATCTTCCACCCAACGGAAGCCGTGTGTCTCTTCTTTCACCTCGATAGCATCGCCAAACGCTTCCAGCGCGGCCTGGGCGACAGAAAAATTCACATCATGGCGCAGGGAGAGAATATGGATCAGCACATCATGCTGCGTGGCGGGAGCCAGACCTTTGCCGTAAGAGGGGAAATCTTTCAGCTCCTCTGCGCCTTGCGGGCCGTTCAGCGCGCGCCATGCGTTGTTACCGAAGGCTACCGTCGCCCCCAACGCCGCATCGGGAAATTTTTGCTGAAAAGTTGCCAGCTTATCGACAAAAACTTTACTGCCCGCGCGCAGGGCATCTGTGTCCCCTTTGACGCTGGCTTCAATCCAAATCGCTGCACGGCAGTGTTCCGGCAAAATGCCGCTTTGCACCTGAGACATCACTCCTCCTGGAAAAAACAAGCCACACATGCGTGGCGATAAGCGCGCTATTGTACCGTCTTTTCGCCACGTCGCGGCGCGTTGCGATCAAATTATCGGCGCCATACCAGCTTGCTTAATTTCCAGTTTTTCAGGGTGTCATCAGAAGGCATTAACCCTTCAGGGCCGCTCCATTCGCCAGTAAAGACATAGCTAATGTGCTGGCTGCCCGGCGCTTTACATTCAACGCCAGTACTGTCATCGCCCGCCCCTTTCACACAGTTGCCAAACGCCTTATCAAACACGGCGCTAAACGGTGTGCCGATTTTCACGCCTTTGTCGGTGGCGATATCGCTATCCAGCACATCAATGCGGCTCACCGCGCCATTTTCGCCGTTAACAACCAGCGCCAGTTGGGTATCTTTCAGCGCCTCGAAATAGCGGACAATGCTGCCATTTTCCGTTTTCATGCCGCTACGCAGATGGTAGTCGCCGCTTAACGCATCATTAATGGCCTGCTCATCAAGCGGCGTGCTGGCAGTAATTTTGCCGACGCCGTTTTCGCTCACTTCGATCGAGGAACCAAACCAGTTCCACGGATACGCAGCCGACCAATTCACAGACGCGAGTGTTGAGCAGCCGGTCAATGCCAGCGGCAGCACACAAATAAAAGTACGCAGGGATTTCATGCACCGTTCCTTTTTTTCATTTAACGCCAGTTGGAGTCGCTGGCGGGCAAAAAGTGCCGTTCATTCATCTGAGGAATAAAAACAGGCGCGCAGACGGCGGGACGTCGCCAGCCACCAGAGAATAAAGAGGTCGATAACCAGCAGTGAAAGCCCAATACCAGAGAGCGCTTCGCCGCTGAACCAGCGCGAAGGCAGCCACAGCACCAGTGCCAACTGTACCAGCAGCATTAATGGGTAGATCGCACGCCAGAGACGCGGGTGATGCTCGCGGCGCGCGCTGAGAAAAAAAGCCAGCGCCGCAGGCAAGCCGGGCAATAAGCCCAGCCAGAACTGATTATGGTCGGGATAAAACAGCATCAGCAGCGCATCGCCTTGCCCGCGCGATGCACCTGCCATCACAAATAAAATCCAGGTACGCGCCTGTAACACCAGCGCGCACCAGAACAGAAAGGGAAGCCGTAGGCGTCCATGCCTGTCGTAGTCGGAAGGTGAAATATCAATACTCTTCATCTTCTATCAAACGTTTTCCTAAGTTAACCGAGTCGCTATGCTCGTAGCCCAGCCGCTCGTACATGCCGATCACCATATCGTTATCTTCACGTACCATCAGATTGATTTTCGGGCAGCCACGGGCAATCAGTTTTTTCTCCAGCCGATTAAGCAAAGCGTTAGCAATGCCGCGGCCGCGAAATTCCGGGTGTACGCCGAGATAGTATGCCGAGCCACGATGGCCGTCATAACCGCCCATTACCGTGCCCACCACTTCACCACTCACTTCCGCCACCAGAAACAGACTGACATCGTGATTCACTTTTCGTTCGATATCCATTTCCGGATCATTCCATGGTCGCAGCAGATCACAGCGCTCCCACAAGGTGATCACTTCTTCGAAGTCGTCCTGGCGAAAAACGCGTATCTCCATGGTATTCCCCGTCTTTTCAACTGTGTAAATGGTGATTATGGCCCGAAGCAGCGCCTTAGCCAATATCCAGACTCTTTACCGTAGAAATTTGGCATAATGGCGCTCTGTCACGTATTGAAATGAAAAGTAAAACAATCGCTCTTGTGGATTGTCGTCGCGACCAGGACGATACGATATAACACCAGGGACCACGGATAAAAACATTCAGACGTATGAGCACCTTTAAACCATTAAAAACACTCACCTCGCGTCGCCAGATGCTGAAAGCGGGTCTGGCCGCCCTGACATTGTCGGGTATGTCTCGTGCTATCGCTAAGGACGAGACGCCACTGAAAACCACCACCGGCCACAGCAAGCCAAAGGCGAAAAAGGCCGGAGCACGGCGCATCGTCATGCTCGATCCCGGTCACGGCGGCATTGATACCGGCGCGATTGGCCATAACGGCTCAAAAGAGAAACATGTGGTGCTGGCGATCGCCAAAAATGTCCGCGCTCAGCTACGGGCGCAGGGTATTGACGCGCGTCTGACACGCACCGGCGATACCTTTATCCCGCTCTACGATCGGGTCGAGATCGCCCACCAGCACGGCGCAGACCTGTTTATGTCGATTCATGCCGATGGCTTTACCAACCCGAGTGCAGCCGGTGCGTCGGTGTTTGCGCTCTCCAACCGGGGTGCCAGTAGCGCGATGGCGAAATACCTGTCGGATAAAGAGAACGCCGCGGATGAAGTTGCCGGGAAAAAAACCACCGATAAAGACCATCTGCTGCAGCAGGTGCTGTTCGATCTGGTACAAACGGACACCATCAAAAACAGCCTGACGCTCGGCTCGCATATTCTCAAGCAGATCAAACCGGTCCACCGTCTGCACAGCCGCAATACCGAGCAGGCCGCGTTTGTGGTGCTAAAATCCCCGTCGATCCCCTCGGTACTGGTGGAAACCTCCTTTATCACTAATCCGGCGGAGGAGAAGCTGCTCGGCACCACGGCGTTTCGCCAGAAGATTGCCACCGCCATTGCCGACGGTATTCTGAGCTACTTTAGCTGGTTCGATAACCACAAAGCCCATGTGAAGAGACGCGGATGATGACCCCAGAGATAGCGCCAGTAAAAAACGCCCTGCTTGCCCTGCAGGATAAGATCTGCCGCCAGCTTAGCGACATCGACGGCGCGACGTTTGTTGAAGACGCCTGGCAGCGCGCGGAAGGCGGCGGCGGACGCAGCCGCGTGCTGCGTGACGGCGGCGTATTTGAACAGGCCGGGGTCAATTTTTCCCACGTCCACGGCGATGCGATGCCCGCATCCGCCACAGCGCACCGTCCTGAGCTGGCGGGTCGCAGCTTCGAAGCGATGGGCGTTTCGCTGGTTGTGCACCCGCGTAATCCCTATGTTCCCACCAGCCATGCTAATGTGCGTTTCTTTATTGCGCAAAAACCCGGCGCCGATCCGGTGTGGTGGTTTGGCGGCGGTTTCGATTTAACGCCCTACTACGGTTTTGAAGAAGATGCGATCCACTGGCACCGCACCGCCCGCGATATCTGTCTGCCGTTTGGTGAGGAGATCTATCCGCGCTACAAAAAATGGTGCGATGACTATTTCTACCTCAAGCACCGCAATGAGCAGCGCGGCATCGGTGGGCTCTTTTTTGACGATTTGAACACGCCAGATTTTGACCACTGTTTTGCGTTTATGCAGGCCGTCGGCAACGGTTATCTCGACGCGTATTTGCCCATCGTCGCGCGCCGTAAAGCGCTGCCTTACGGCGAGCGCGAGCGCGATTTCCAGCTCTATCGCCGTGGCCGCTACGTAGAGTTCAATCTGGTGTGGGATCGCGGAACGCTGTTCGGTTTGCAAACCGGCGGGCGTACCGAGTCGATTTTAATGTCGATGCCGCCGCTAGTGCGCTGGGAGTATAACTATCAACCCGCCGAAGGCAGCCCGGAAGCGGCCCTCAGCGAGTTTATTCAGGTTAAAGATTGGGTGTAATGGCAGGTTTTACAGGCCGGATAAGCGCTTACGCGCCATCCGGCCAATAATGCCTGAACAGGCCTGCAACACATTTACAGCGGCTGGGTCTGCGCTTCCACCACCGCCAGCGCCACCATGTTGACGATACGCCGTACTGAGGCGATTGGCGTCAGCACATGCACCGGTTTGGCAACGCCCATCAGCACCGGCCCGACGGTCACCCCTTCTGAACTGGAGACGCGCAGCAGGTTGTAGCTGATTCGCGCAGCTTCAACGTTCGGCATAATCAGGATATTCGCCGCCCCTTTCAGCGGGCTGTCCGGCATCCGCTCATGGCGGATACTCTCATCGAGCGCCGCATCACCATGCATTTCGCCATCGATCATCAGATCCGGCGCGCGTTGACGCACCAGTGTCAACGTATCGCGCATTTTCACCGCAGCGGGCGCACTGGATGAGCCAAACTGCGAGTGCGACAGCAGCGCCACACGCGGTTCGATACCAAAGCGCCGCACGGTTTCCGCTGCCAGCAAGGTGATCTCCGCCAGTTGTTCGGCGCTGGGATCTTCATTGACATAGGTATCAGCAATAAACGTGTTACCGCTGGGCAGCAGCAGCGCATTCATCGCCCCGGCCGCATGCACATTATCGCGATAGCCGAATATCTCCTGCACTACACTGAAGTGCTCATGGTAATCGCCGATGGTGCCGCAAATCATTGCGTCGGCTTCGCCACGATGTACCATGATCGCGCCGATCACCGTGGTGTTGGCGATCACAGCGCGCTGCGCCTGCTCTTGCGTAATCCCCCGACGCTTCATGATGCTGAAGTATTCCGTCCAGTACTCTTTAAAGCGCGGATCCGACTCGTTGTTGACGATCTCAAAATCGACGCCCGGACGAATTTGCAGGCCGAGCTTCTGAATGCGCATCTCAATCACGCCCGGTCGCCCGACGAGGATCGGTTTCGCCAGCCCCAGCGTAACCAGCTCCTGCGTTGCATGCAGCACGCGCGGCTCTTCGCCTTCGGTCAGCACCACGCGTTTCGGCGCATTGCGGGCCTGGGAGAAAACCGGCTTCATAAACAGGTTGGTTTTGTAGACGAACTCGGTGAGCTTATCGACGTAGGCATCGAAATCAGCAATCGGCCGTGTCGCCACGCCGGAAGTCATCGCCGCTTTCGCTACTGCGGGCGCGATTTTAACAATCAGCCGTGGGTCGAAAGGTTTCGGGATCAGATAATCCGGGCCAAAGCTCAAATCCTGATCGCCATATGCCGAAGCCACCACCTCGCTCTGCTCCGCATGCGCCAACTCAGCGATAGCATTGACCGCCGCCAGCTTCATCTCTTCGTTGATCGCCGTAGCGCCCACATCCAGCGCGCCGCGGAAGATAAACGGGAAACAGAGCACGTTGTTTACCTGATTCGGGTAATCGGAGCGGCCGGTACAGATAATCGCATCCGGGCGCACCGCTTTCGCCAGATCCGGCAGGATCTCCGGCTCCGGGTTCGCCAGCGCAAGGATCAGCGGCTGCCGCGCCATGCCTTTTACCATCTCCGGCGTCAGCACTTTTGGCCCGGAGCAGCCGAGGAAGATATCCGCGCCCGCGACCACATCCGCCAGCGTTCGTCTACCGTCATCGTCAACGGCGTAGGCCGCTTTGGTCTCGGCCATATTCGGCTCACGGCCTTTATAAATAACGCCTTTTGAATCGCAGACCACAATATTGTGTTTCTGCATTCCCAGCGCCACCAGCAGGTTCATACAGGCGATAGCCGCCGCACCCGCCCCCGACACCACCATGCGCACGTCAGAGAGGTTCTTCGACACGACGCGCAGGCCGTTAAGAATGGCGGCAGTGCTGATAATCGCCGTGCCGTGCTGATCGTCATGAAAAACAGGAATGTTCATGCGCTCGCGCAGTTTGGCTTCAATATAGAAGCACTCCGGCGCTTTGATATCTTCAAGGTTGATACCGCCGAACGTCGGTTCCAGCGCGGCAACCACGTCGATCAGTTTGTCCGGATTTTGCTCATCCACTTCAATATCGAATACGTCGATACCGGCGAATTTCTTGAACAATACACCTTTGCCTTCCATCACCGGCTTACCGGCCAATGCGCCGATATTGCCAAGCCCCAGCACCGCAGTGCCGTTAGAGACCACCGCCACGAGGTTGCCGCGCGCGGTGTATTTGTAGGCCGCCAGCGGATCTTTTTCGATTTCAAGGCAGGGCGCAGCAACGCCCGGAGAGTATGCCAGCGCCAGATCGCGCTGCGTGGCCAGCGGTTTTGTCGGGGAGACCTGAATCTTTCCCGGTCGCGGGAATTCATGGAAGTCGAGGGCACTTTGTTTTAGTTGGTCGTCCATTTGAGGTTCCTTTCGCGTTTTGCTTTCAGAGTGATACCGCGTGATGTCTATCCCAATACGGCGCTTAGTATGGCCGCTGTTGCGATGGCAAACTTTGAACATAGCCAAACTCTCACCATACATAAGCAAAATTGTTATCAATTTATCGCATCTTTGTTACATCCCAGAAAAAGCAGGCCGGGACGCTTCTGCTATGCTTTTTTGTTATGCATCTCTCATTCTTATCAAAGTGCGAACGGAAGCACTCCAATAACACATTGCTTTTAAAGGAGTTATTTTTCATGAATTACTTAGACGGCCTGAAACAATTCACCACCGTTGTGGCAGACAGCGGCGATATCGAATCGATCCGCCACTATCAGCCGGAAGATGCCACGACTAACCCTTCTTTACTGCTGAAAGCAGCCGCGCTGGAGCATTTCTCCCATCTGATTGATGACGCGATTGCCTATGGCAAAAAGCGCGGCAAAACGCAGGAGCAACAAGTAGCGGAAGCCAGCGACAAACTGGCGGTCAATTTTGGTGCGGAAATTCTGAAAAGCATTCCAGGGCGCGTTTCAACCGAGGTGGATGCGCGCCTCTCTTACGATAAAGCGAAAAGCATTGCCAAAGCGCACCGCCTGGTTGAACTGTATGAGGAACAGGGCATTCCGAAATCCCGCATTCTGATCAAACTGGCCTCCACCTGGGAAGGTATTCGCGCGGCAGAGGAGCTGGAAAAAGAGGGTATCAATTGTAACCTGACGCTGCTGTTCTCCTTCGCCCAGGCGCGCGCCTGCGCCGAAGCCGGGGTCTTTCTCATCTCGCCATTCGTTGGCCGTATTTACGACTGGTACAACGACCGCAAACCGCTCGATCCCTACGTGGTGGATGAAGATCCTGGCGTGAAATCGGTGCGCAATATTTACGATTACTTCAAACAACATCGCTACGAAACCATCGTCATGGGCGCCAGCTTCCGCCGCACGGAACAGATCCTGGCGCTGGCCGGTTGCGATCGCCTGACTATCTCTCCGGCGTTGCTGAAAGAGTTGCAGGGACAAGAAGGGGTCGTGGAACGCAAGCTGGTTCCTTCCCGCCAAACCTTCCACCGCCCGGAACCGCTTACGGAAGCGGAGTTCCGCTGGGAGCATAACCAGGATCCGATGGCCGTCGACAAACTGGCCGACGGTATCCGCCAGTTCGCCGTCGATCAGCGCAAACTGGAAGATCTGCTGGCCGCCAAACTTTAACTTTTGCCAAGGAGTGAACGATGTCCCGTAGAGAGCTTGCTAACGCCATTCGCGCCCTGAGTATGGACGCGGTGCAAAAAGCCAATTCCGGCCACCCTGGCGCGCCGATGGGGATGGCGGATATCGCCGAAGTGCTGTGGAATGATTTTCTTAAACATAACCCGGCCGATCCCACCTGGTATGACCGTGACCGTTTTATCCTGTCCAACGGTCACGCTTCAATGCTGCTGTACAGCCTGCTGCACTTAAGCGGGTATGATTTGCCGCTCGAAGAGCTGAAAAATTTCCGCCAGTTACACTCGAAAACACCGGGTCACCCGGAAATTGGTTACACGCCGGGCGTGGAAACCACCACCGGTCCTCTGGGCCAGGGGCTGGCGAACGCGGTCGGGCTGGCGATTGCCGAACGTACGCTGGCCGCGCAGTTTAACCGCCCCGGCCACGATATCGTCGATCATTACACCTATGTCTTTATGGGCGACGGCTGCCTGATGGAAGGCATCTCCCATGAAGTCTGTTCGCTGGCGGGAACACTGGGGCTGGGCAAGCTGATTGGTTTCTACGACCACAACGGTATCTCGATTGATGGCGAAACCGAAGGCTGGTTTACCGACGACACCGCCAAACGCTTCGAGGCGTATCACTGGCATGTGATTGGCGATATTGATGGCCACTCTCCGGAAGCGGTGAAAAAGGCCATCGAGGAAGCGCAAAGCGTGAAGGATAAGCCGTCGCTGATTATCTGCCGCACGGTGATTGGTTTTGGCTCGCCGAATAAAGCCGGTAAAGAGGAGTCGCACGGCGCAGCGCTGGGTGAAGAAGAAGTAGCACTGACCCGGCAAAAACTGGGCTGGAAATACCCGGCGTTCGAAATTCCCAAAGAGATCTATCAGGCGTGGGATGCCCGCGAACGCGGGGCGAAGCAGCAGCAATCATGGAATGAGAAACTGGCGGCCTGGGAGAAAGCGTACCCGGAACTGGCTGCCGAGTTTAAACGCCGCATGAGCGGTGGTCTGCCGGAATCGTGGGAGAAAACCACCAGCGAATGGATCAATAATTTGCAGGCGAATCCGGCGAAAATCGCCACCCGTAAAGCCTCGCAGAACACGCTGAATACGTATGGTCCGGTACTGCCGGAGCTGCTTGGCGGCTCGGCCGATCTGGCGCCCAGCAACCTCACCATCTGGTCGGGCTCTAAATCGCTAAAAGAAGATCTTGCCGGTAACTACATTCACTATGGCGTGCGCGAATTCGGCATGACCGCCATTGCTAACGGCATTGCCCACCACGGCGGCTTTGTGCCTTACACCGCCACCTTCCTGATGTTTGTCGAATATGCGCGTAACGCAGCGCGCATGGCTGCGCTGATGAAGGCGCGGCAGATTATGGTCTACACCCATGACTCCATCGGTCTGGGGGAAGATGGCCCGACGCACCAGGCCGTTGAACAGCTTGCCAGCCTGCGTTTAACGCCGAACTTCAGCACCTGGCGACCGTGCGATCAGGTTGAAGCTGCGGTTGGCTGGAAGCTGGCCATCGAGCGCCATAACGGCCCGACAGCGCTGATTCTGTCGCGGCAAAATCTGACGCAAATGGAGAGAACGCCGGAGCAGGTGCAGGCCATCAGCCGCGGCGGCTACATTCTGAAAGAGAGCGCCGGGAAACCAGATCTGATCCTGATTGCCACCGGTTCGGAGATGGAAATCACCGTCAAAGCCGCTGAGCAACTGAGCGCCGAAGGCGTGAATGTGCGCGTGGTTTCCCTGCCTTCAACGGATATCTTTGATGCCCAGGATGAAGCGTGGCGCGAAGCGGTTCTGCCGTCGGATGTCAGCGCACGCGTCGCGGTAGAAGCGGGGATCGCCGACTACTGGTACAAATATGTCGGCCTGAAAGGAGCGATTGTCGGGATGACCGGCTACGGTGAATCCGCGCCAGCGGAAAAACTGTTCCCGTACTTTGGCTTTACCGTCGAAAACGTGGTGGCGAAAGCCAAAGCGGTACTGAAAAAATAAACCTGCGGCGCGCCAGCTTGTCACGGCTGGCGCCCCCCTTTCTTTCACACCCGTCGGGCGCGCTCTAGCGCGTCACCCACAGCGTGGGCCACGCATCAGGGCCATGCCAGCCATCGCAGGCCGGTTCCTGAGCGTAACGTACCAGGCGAAAACGCTGGCCATCAAAACGCCAGCGGCTCGACACGCCACAATCCTGCAAACCACGGCCTTTCGACAATGTGTTCAGCTCGCCGCTTTTCTCGTCAAACACCGCGTTCATCAGCTCCATCTCATCGTTACCATTATCCGGCGTAAACGGCAGATGCAGGCGAACGGGTTGTGAGGCGAACGGTTTCTGCCGCGACACCAGCCACGCCAGATCGACAATGTTATACGCACCGGCTTCACAGTCGATCATCAGCAACGCTTTGTCATCGGTGAGCGCCGAGACGCGAACCTGGCGGCGCATCGGATCCAGCGAACACTGGCTGTTGTTCATGCGCCAGTTGCCGTAATCCAGCAAATCATTCAGTTCCGCATGGGTCAGCGGCGTCGGGGTCACGCTCGCCTGAGCCACCTCTTTCAATGCGGGCGCAGGCGGGACGCTAAGCGGCGGGCCATCGCCCTTTTTAATCCACGCCGTTTCGCTGCCGACGCGTTTTTGCAGCGAATCAATGAACAGCAGCGAGGCTTTCAGCCCCACCAGCGAAATCATCCCTTTGCTGCCCTGCAAGGTAATGGCCTGCCCTTCCTGAATGGTTTGCAGAAAACGGGCGATGGTTTCGCTGTCACTGGTTATCAGATGCCAGGGTGTGATTTGCCAGCGCGCTCCGGCCAGCGTTAACGGTTGTTCGTCAAGCTGCAGGCGGCCAGCGATGGGCGGCTCTTTGGCCGCAGGCAGATCAAGCCCGCCCAGATCGATACGCAGCGTCGCATCGGTTCGCGCACCGGCGCTACGCTCTAATGTCATGACCAAGCCATTGTGTTCGCCGGTGTTACGCGCAACGCAGAAATTCTGGTTATTGCAGGTCACCTGCCAGTCGGAAAAAGATTGTTGTGCAGGCGCAGCCCACAGCAACGGCGCAGAGAAAAGCCCGAACAGCAGAGTGAAAACGCCGCGATAACGCATGAATGGTACAACCCCGGAAGAAGAGACGCAGAACCTGCGTATCTTCTATCTCCGGCTTCGCTTGCTCAATCGGATTTATCGGATAGCTTCATCTGAAACTGCCCGCTATTAACCCTTTAAAATTCAGTCCATTAACCCGGATAATTTCAGGTACTGCAATAAAATCACCGCCTTGCCATCGCGAATCTCGCCGCTGGCGACCATTTCCAGTGCCTGGCTGAACGGAAATTCCAGCACTTCAATATCTTCATCTTCCACGCCGCCGCCATTATTGACCCGCTGCGCATCGCCATATTCAGCAATAAAAAAGTGTACCAGCTCAGTCACGCCGCCCGGCGACATATAGAGTTCGAAGACTTTACGCACCTCGCCGACCTGGTAACCGGTCTCTTCAATCGCCTCTTTGCGAATACAGACTTCCGGTTCATCGTCATCCAGCAAACCGGCGCAGCTCTCAATCAGACGGCCATCCTCATTGCCGTTTACCCAGGTCGCCACCCGGAACTGGCGGATCAGCAGGACGCTCTTTTTATCGCGGTTATACAGCAGGATCGTTGCGCCGTTGCCCCGGTCATAAACTTCGCGTTTATGGCGGATGACTTCGCCGTTGCTACGGGTCAGTTCATAGGTGATATTGCGCAGAACAAAGTAGTTCTCAGAAAGGATTTTATCTTTGATGACGTTAATTTTCAGTGACATACAGGCTCCAGGGCACTAACACTTAGCGTTATAGTATGCCGAAGAGCCTGTTTTGTCGCGCCAGGTGTTAATGCGTATCCGGCGTTTTTACCCCTAACCAGTCCAGCATGCCTTGCGCGGCATGACGCCCTTCCGCCATGGCCGTCACCACCAAATCGGCACCTCGTACCGCATCGCCACCGGCGAAAATTTTTGGATTGCTGGTCTGGTAACGGTACGGGCTGTTAACGCTGGCGGCAATGCGTCCCCACTCATCCATGCGCACACCCTGACGCTCCAGCCACGGCATGGAATGTGGGTTAAAGCCAAACGCCATGATCACCGCATCGGCAGGCATGACAAACTCGCTGCCCGCAATCGGCACCGGGCGACGGCGCCCTTTGGCATCCGGTTCGCCCAGTTGCGTCCGCAGCAGACGGATGCCGCAAACCTTGCCGCTTTCATTCAGCTCCACGTTCACGGGTTGCACATTAAATTCGAATTCCGCCCCTTCATCGCGAGCGTTTTTCACCTCTTTTTTCGAACCGGGCATATTGGCTTCGTCGCGCCGATACGCGCAGGTCACTTTGCTCGCCCCGTGGCGCAGCGCCGTGCGCACGCAGTCCATCGCCGTATCGCCGCCGCCCAGCACCACCACATTCAGGCCTTCGGTATTGATAAACGGCTCTTGCGCAATTTCCGGTAGCCCCATCAGTTGTTTCGTATTGGCGATCAAAAACGGCAGCGCATCATACACGCCAGGTGCATCGTCGTTCGGCAAATTGGCCTGCATTGAACGGTACGTACCCACGCCGATAAACACCGCGTCGTAATCACTCAGCAGCGTATCCAGCGCGATATCCTTGCCGATCTCGCAGTTCAGCTCGAAACGGATGCCCATCGCGCTGAAGATTTCCCGGCGGCGCGCCAGCAGGGATTTATCCAGCTTGAAGGAGGGAATACCAAAAGTCAGCAGACCGCCGATTTCGGGGTGACGGTCAAAGACGGTCGCGCTGACGCCATGACGCGCCAGCACATCCGCGCAGGCCAGCCCGGCAGGACCGGCACCGATAATAGCGATGCGTTTATCCACTGCCTGCACCTGCCCTAAATCTGGTCGCCAGCCCTGCGCCAGCGCCCGATCGGAAATGTAACGCTCGATATTGCCGATGGTCACCGCGCCGTACTCATCGCGCACCGTGCAGGCGCCTTCACATAAACGATCCTGCGGGCAGACGCGCCCGGTGATCTCCGGCAGGCAGTTAGTTTGATGGGAAAGCTCAACGGCGGAGGCAATATCGCCCTCTTTCACCCGCGCAACCCACTGCGGAATATGGTTGTGCAGCGGACAGGTCCATTCGCAGATGCTGTGTTCACCGCAGCTCAGACAACGTTGCGCTTCACGCTGCGCCTGGTCAGCGCGAAACGGCAGATAGATTTCATCAAAACCGCACTTGCGTGCCGCCAGTGGCAGTTTATCCGGCTCTCCGCGCGCGGGCGTTTTACGCATCTGCAGCACCTTGCGATCGTCAAACGCAGAAGTCTGCGCCGCAACACTGTGCCACGGCTGAGCTTCATGGCCTGCAGTACGCAGACGACGTGTTTTTGCCAGATTCGCCAGCACGTCGCTATTAACCAGTTGCATCGCGTCTGCCGGACAATTTTGCACGCAGGCCGGACCGTCAGCGCGACCCGCGCAGAGATCGCATTTGTGCGCTGTCGCTTTTACCTGGCCTTCGCCAACGGGGGTAACAAGCACTTGCATGGTGCCGAATGGACAGGCGACAACGCAGGATTTGCAGCCAATACATTTCTGCTGGTTAACCTGTACGGAATCATCAACGCGGCTAATGGCGCCGTTCGGGCAACTGCGGGCACAGGGCGCAGCTTCACAATGATGACAGGTCACCGCGCTGCGCTGCTGTTGATTTTTAATAACTGTAATTCGCGGATGAAATTGTTCGGGGCTTAATACATGTAGCTCATTGTTATGCGCCATCACGCAGGCAACTTCACAGGCACGACATCCTATACATTGTTGGCTGTTCGCCATAATAAAACGATTCATGGCAACCTTCTTTTTATTTAATTTGTTTAACCCTGGTTTTAATCAGGCATTTTATTTACCGGGAGTCTCAGAGACAGGCAATGTTCAATTGCCCAGGAAGGTTATCTATTTGTCACGAACTTGTAGCAGATCAATTTCCAGACGCATTTTGGAACAAATGCGTCTGATTGGCAGGGTTAAAAAGGGCTCCGTGCGGCGCGACCATCAGGCGGGTGTTTTTTGCTGCCAATAGCGCAAATAATCAATAACTGTAAAAAAACGTCTTTAGACTGACGAAATGACGGAAGAAAATTTGGGTTAAAATAGGTTCTGCATAGATACGCCTTAAACAGGCATGATAATTTACATTTTCTCCTTTTTTTCTCCACGATTGGTTTCTGCATTGCCGCTACATTGATGCAAGCAATGTGACTATAACGATACGCAGCGATATGAGGTTTTCTTTCTGATGGCGAATTTTTTTATTGATCGCCCCATTTTTGCGTGGGTGCTGGCGATCCTGATCTGTCTTACGGGGACACTTGCCATTATCTCTTTACCCGTCGAGCAATATCCTGATTTAGCACCACCGAACGTTCGTATTACTGCTAACTACCCTGGCGCTTCAGCGCAAACTCTGGAAAATACCGTCACCCAGGTTATCGAGCAGAATATGACTGGCCTCGATAATCTGATGTATATGTCATCGCAAAGTAGCGCAACCGGCCAGGCGACGGTGACGCTGAACTTTAGTGCCGGAACCAACCCGGATGAAGCCGTGCAACAGGTGCAAAACCAGTTGCAGTCCGCGCTGCGTAAGCTGCCGCAGGCGGTACAGAATCAGGGCGTAACGGTGCGTAAAACCGGTGATACCAACATCCTGACCATCGCCTTCGTATCCACCGACGGCTCGATGGATAAACAGGATATCGCCGATTATGTCGCCAGTAATATTCAGGACCCTATCAGCCGCGTCAACGGCGTCGGCGATATCGACGCGTACGGTTCGCAATATTCGATGCGCATCTGGCTCGACCCGGCAAAACTCAACAGCTACCAGCTCACCGCATCCGACGTTACCAAAGCCATTTCGTCGCAGAACGCGCAGATCGCTGTCGGCCAGCTTGGCGGTACGCCTTCCGTTGACCGCCAGGCGCTTAACGCCACCATCAATGCGCAGTCGCTATTACAAACGCCGGAACAGTTTCGCAATATCACGCTGCGCGTCAACCAGGATGGTTCCGAAGTGCGGCTGGGCGATGTCGCAACGGTGGAACTGGGCGCAGAAAAATATGATTACTTAAGCCGCTTTAATGGTAAAGCCGCCTCCGGTCTGGGGGTGAAGCTGGCCTCCGGCGCCAACGAAATGGAGACCGCCGAGCAGGTGATCAACCGGCTTAACGAGCTGGAGCCCTTTTTTCCGCATGGTCTGGAATATAAAGTCGCTTATGAAACCACGTCGTTTGTAAAAGCCTCCATTATCGACGTGGTGAAAACCCTGCTGGAAGCGATCTTACTGGTATTCCTGGTGATGTATCTGTTCCTGCAAAACTTCCGTGCCACCCTGATCCCCACCATTGCCGTACCGGTCGTGCTGCTCGGCACGTTCGCGGTGCTTTATTCCTTCGGTTACAGCATCAACACACTGACCATGTTCGCCATGGTGCTGGCCATCGGTCTGTTGGTGGACGATGCGATTGTGGTGGTCGAGAACGTCGAACGCATCATGACCGAAGAGGGGCTTTCGCCCAGGGAAGCGACGCGCAAATCGATGGGGCAGATCCAGGGCGCGCTGGTCGGGATTGCGATGGTGCTGTCGGCGGTATTTGTGCCGATGGCTTTCTTTGGCGGCACCACGGGCGCTATCTACCGTCAGTTCTCCATCACCATTGTGTCGGCGATGGTACTGTCGGTGCTGGTGGCGATGATCCTCACCCCGGCGCTGTGCTCGACGCTGCTGAAGCCGCTGCACAAGGGCGAGTTACACGGGCAGAAAGGGTTCTTTGGCGCATTTAACCGTATTTTCGACCGCAATGCGCATCGCTATGAAACCGTGGTTGGGAAAATCCTCCACCGCAGCCTGCGCTGGATTGTTCTCTACGTGCTGCTGATTGGCGGCATGGTGCTGCTCTTCCTGCGCCTGCCCACTTCGTTTCTGCCGCTGGAAGACCGCGGGATGTTCACCACTTCCGTGCAATTACCGAGCGGCGCAACGCAGCAACAGACGCTGAAAGTGGTGCAAAAAGTCGAAGATTACTTTTTCACTCATGAAAAAGAGAATGTCGAATCGGTCTTCTCTACCGTCGGTTCCGGTCCTGGGGGGAACGGGCAAAACGTTGCGCGCCTGTTTGTCCGCCTGAAAGACTGGGATGCGCGTAACCCGACAACCGGCAGCGCCGCCGCCATTATTGAACGCGCCACCAAAGCCTTTAACCGCATTAATGAAGCCCGCGTCTTTGCCAGCAGCCCGCCAGCCATCAGCGGGATGGGCAGTTCCGCCGGTTTTGATATGGAGTTGCAGGATCACGCCGGAGCGGGCCACGATGCGCTGATGGCGGCACGTGACCGGCTGCTGGAGATGGCAGCGAAAGATCCGGCGCTGACCCGTGTTCGCCATAACGGCCTCGACGACAGCGCACAGTTGCAAATTGATATCGATCAGCGCAAAGCGCAGGCGCTGGGCGTGTCGATTGATGATATCAACGACACGCTGCAAACAGCCTGGGGTTCCAGCTACGTTAATGACTTTATGGATCGCGGTCGCGTGAAGAAAGTCTACGTACAGGCCGCCGCGAAGTACCGTATGTTACCGGACGATATCAACCTCTGGTACGTGCGCAACAGCAGCGGAACGATGGTACCCTTCTCAGCCTTTGCCACCTCGCGCTGGGAAACCGGTTCGCCGCGCCTCGAACGTTACAACGGCTATGCTGCGCTGGAGATTATCGGGGAGTCCGCTCCCGGCGTCAGTACCGGTACGGCAATGGATGTGATGGAGAAGCTGGTCAAACAGTTGCCGACCGGTTTTGGGCTGGAGTGGACGGCGATGTCCTATCAGGAACGGCTCTCCGGCGCGCAGGCGCCTGCGCTGTATGCCGTGTCGCTGCTGGTGGTGTTCCTGTGTCTGGCGGCACTGTATGAGAGCTGGTCGGTGCCGTTCTCGGTAATGCTGGTCGTGCCGCTCGGCGTGATCGGTGCGCTGCTCGCAACCTGGCTGCGCGGGCTGGAAAACGATGTTTATTTCCAGGTCGGTCTGCTGACGGTTATCGGCCTGTCGGCGAAGAACGCCATTCTGATTGTTGAATTTGCCAACGACATGAATGCGAAAGGTGAAGATCTGCTGGTTTCAACGCTGCATGCCTGCCGCCAGCGTCTGCGCCCTATTTTGATGACCTCGCTGGCCTTTGTCTTCGGCGTACTGCCGATGGCGACCAGCACCGGGGCAGGTTCCGGCAGCCAGCACGCGGTCGATACGGGCGTTATCGGCGGGATGCTCTCGGCCACCATCCTGGCCATCTTCTTCGTCCCGCTGTTCTTTGTGCTGGTACGTCGCCGCTTCCCGCTGAAAGAGCGCGCGCAATAAAGCCAGCAAAAAGGCGACTCCGTGGAGTCGCCTTTTTTTATGTGATTGGTCACATTTTATTTTTAAGCCGTCACTGCTTAACTATTCGTCAGGAAATTATTTACGAAGCATGCCTTCGATAAAATCTTTCCAGTTCCCCAGTTCATGTTCAATCATAACAACCTCTCTTATTATCGCCGCCATTCTACTAAACGCCCCGATGACTGTGAAGGTATTTTAACTGATTGCTTCACTCATCATTAGCAGGGTATTTTTAATGGAGCTGTGTTAACTATGCGCCGGCAATTCGGTTTTTACTGTGAGTGATAGCAATATTCCACAGGCTCTATAAGGATAAATAAAATGGCGATCACATTGTACGATAAATCCGCAATTGAACATGTTGACTGGCAGGAAGTGACAGCGCTGCTCGCCGCCGGTGGGCTCAACCAGCGCGACCCGGCATTAGTCGAGCAGGCATGGCGTAACAGCACCTTCTGCTGGTTCGGTTACCATGAGGGGAAACTGGTCGCCACGGCGCGCGCCATCAGCGATCTGACATGGGCCAGCTATGCGGCGGATATTGTTGTTGCGCCTGAAATGCAGGGCCGCGGTTATGGTAAGCAGTTGATGATCAATATTGTTAAAACGTTATTACCCTTCGGCAAAACATTTATATATTCAGTTCCGGAAAAGACAGGATTTTATCAACAATATGGTTTCCGTTTTTTAACCACTGGAATGGTATGCGCAACATCTGAAAGTTTATTCAAACTGGAACAAAGCGGTTACATTCGTTAAAACCGTATTAGCAGAAGAATGATATTTTAATTACATTCCGTTATTCTAATTTCTTGTGCAAATATCCAAAAATGAGACAAAAGGATTCACCATGATCACAATGTACGGCATTAAAAATTGCGACACCATCAAAAAAGCGCGCCGCTGGCTGGAAGCGAACCAGATGGACTATCGCTTTCACGATTACCGCGCTGACGGCCTTGATGCCCAATTACTGCGTACATTTATTGATGAACTTGGCTGGGAAGCCTTGCTGAATACCCGCGGCACCACCTGGCGTAAGCTGGATGAAAGCCTGCGTGCCACTATTACCAACGCCGATGCCGCCGCCGCGCTGATGCTTGAAATGCCGTCAATCATCAAACGCCCATTGCTCTGCGCGCCCGGTAAGCCTATGCTGCTGGGTTTCAATGAATCCAGTTATGAGAAGTTTATCAACGAGGTGTAGTTTATGTCGTGCCCGGTTATTGAGCTGACACAGCAGCTTATTCGTCGCCCTTCTCTGAGTCCAAATGATGAAGGTTGCCAGGCGTTAATGATTGAACGTCTGCGTGCCATCGGTTTTACCATCGAGCCGATGAACTTTGGCGACACGCTCAACTTCTGGGCATGGCGCGGCCAGGGGGAGACGCTGGCGTTCGCCGGGCATACCGATGTGGTGCCTGCCGGCGATGCCGATCGCTGGATCAACCCGCCGTTTGAACCGACCATTCGTGATGGCATGCTATTTGGCCGCGGCGCGGCAGACATGAAAGGTTCGCTGGCCGCGATGGTAGTCGCCGCCGAACGTTTTGTCGCACAGCACCCGCAACATAAAGGACGCCTTGCCTTTCTGATCACGTCTGATGAAGAAGCCAGCGCTGCCAACGGTACGGTAAAAGTGGTCGAGGCGCTGATGGCGCGCAACGAACGTCTTGATTATTGCCTGGTTGGCGAACCCTCCAGTTCGGAAGTGGTTGGCGACGTGGTGAAAAACGGTCGTCGCGGCTCCCTGACCTGCAACCTGACAATTCACGGTGTGCAGGGCCATGTGGCTTACCCGCATCTTGCCGATAACCCGGTACACCGCGCTGCGCCAATGCTCAACGAGCTGGTGGCAATTGAGTGGGATCGCGGCAACGAATACTTCCCGCCGACCAGCATGCAGATTGCCAATATCAAAGCAGGCACCGGCAGCAATAACGTCATTCCTGGCGATCTGTTTGTGCAGTTTAACTTCCGTTTCAGCACTGAACTGACCGACGAGATGATTAAAGCGCAGGTACAGGCGCTGCTGGAAAAACATCAGCTGCGCTACACCGTAGACTGGTGGCTTTCCGGGCAGCCTTTCCTGACCGGGCGCGGCAAGCTGGTCGATGCGGTGGTGAACGCTATCGAGCACTATAATGAGATCAGACCGCAACTGTTAACCACAGGCGGCACGTCCGATGGGCGCTTTATCGCGCGTATGGGCGCGCAGGTCGTTGAACTGGGGCCAGTGAACGCGACCATTCATAAAATCAACGAGTGTGTGAATGCGGCGGATTTACAGCTGCTTGCCCGCATGTATCAACGCATTATGGAACAACTCATTGCCTGACGGGTCTGGAGGATTGCATGGACTGGCTTGCTAAATATTGGTGGATTCTGGTGCTGGTGTTTTTACTTGGCGTACTGCTGAACGTGATCAAAGATCTTAACCGCGTCGATCACAAAAAATTCCTCGCCAATAAACCCGATCTGCCGCCGCATCGTGATTTCAACGACAAATGGGATGACGATGATGACTGGCCGAACAAGGACCAGCCGAAAAAGTAACCCCGCTAACGCATTCACCCCCAGCCGGGGGTGAATTCGCTTTTACAGCAATTCAATAATATCGTCATCGTTCGGCTTACCGCCGCTTAACGCTTCGTCAAAGTAGTGTTTCGGCACGGTGTAACGCAGATGATTTAACGCCAGTTCGATACTGCGATCGTCAATCGCATGGCCTAAATCATCGACGATATCCAGCGTCACATCACCGCCAAGATGCAGCAGTGCTTCCTGTGCGCTTACCGCCCATGCCAGATCGATCACCCGATCTTCGCCACCGTGAATGAGATGGATCGTCTGGGCGCTGACGGCATTTTCCGGCAGACTGGCGTAACGACCGTTAAAAGCAATCACGCGTGATGCCAGATCCGGCTGCGCCTTCATCCCTTCCAGCGCCATAATTGCGCCCTGCGAGAAACCGATAAGCGCCGTCGCCAAAGGGCTGACACCGCTCTGCTGCTGCCAGTAACGCACAATGTCGATAAACTGCGGCATCACCGCATCCACACGCTGCTGGCGATTCTCTTCCGTCACACCCTCAACGGAGAACCATTGGCGTCCCGCGCCTGCGGCTTCAATGCCGCCAATGCTGACAATCAGTGCATCGGGAAAGTGCGGAACAAACCAGCTACCAATTTCGCCCATGGAGACCGGATTATCGCCAACACCATGGAACAACAGCAGGAGCTGTTTAGCCGGGGCGAGTGGGCTTTGCACAACAAAATGGTCATGTTTCATGATGGTCTCCTTAATCGTTGAGTGCAGTTTACGCCCGGCAGTAATAATGACCATGTCATTTAACTGAATGAGATAGTTAAAAAAACTGCATTTTCTGCACCCGTTCTTTCAGGGTAAGCGTGCGCTGCGCATCGAGCTGTTGCAGCGCCTGCGCGGCTTCACTCCGCTGCTGCGTCAGCAACGCTTTGCGCCCGTGAAGCGAAAGGCGCAGGCACACGGTCTGCTCGCTCTCACCGTCTGAAAGCTGCCCGCGCAGCGCCACCAACGGTAACGCACTGTGTTGCAGCAGGCGGGATAACGCGCCGATGGCCGCAGAGAGTGGACGATGAGCAAAAGCAAACCCGGCCAGCTCCTGCCAGTCCTCTTCATTAAGGGTAGACGCCTGCACGGCGGGTAAGGACAACTTTTCCTCACGCCAGGGCGCAAGCCAGGGAAGATCGCGCGCCAGGCGCTGCTGTTCACGTTCCGCCAGCGCCTGGCCTGACGTCGTCAGGGGCAATATGGCCATCGCCGTATAACAGCCGCTACTGGCTTCCCGGTGGCTACCCAGACGCACCAGCACAAACCCGCAACGCTGCCAGAAACGCCACAGCGCAGGCGTGAAGCCAAAACTGACCGACAGATAATCGCAGCCGTCGGCCTGCGTCTGCGCACGGGCAATCAGCGCCCGGCCAATGCCTTCACGCTGGCAACCGGGATGCACGGCGATACGGCTGACGCGCAGCCCACGCAGCGTGGCGGCAAGCGGATTTCCGCCATGCGCCGCCAGCGATTGCGCCACCAGGTTGCCGCGTGGGCGACGAAAACCAGCCCACACCGCCTGGCTCAGCGCCGGGCTTAATCCGCCCTCCTCCACCAGCCAGAGTGCAGCAACCACGCTCTGCGCCTTTTGCGCCAGCCAGAAATGCTGCCCTGGCGCATCCATCATGCGTCGCAGATCGAGCGGCGAAGTGCGGTAGTGGGCGCTCGCCAGCAAACGGTATAACGCCGCAGGCCGCGAGGGCATTCGCTGCCAGGCATCTTGCGCCAGCGGCAGGATTGTCGCCTCGCCAGCAGGCGCCTCGCCAATCTGCGCATCATCAAACAGCAGCAGGTTTTCAATCACCTGCTCCAGCGGACAACCTGATGCCCAGCGCAGCGGCGTATTCAGTGCCTCAAATTGCAGATGGGGAAACCCGGCGCAGAATTTCAGCAGAAACCCCTGCCCGGTGCCTTCATAACCCTGAACCGTGGTGGTGAGCAGAACATGCCGAAAGGCCGAGACAAGCGTATGCAGCAAAGGGCCGGGGATGGCAGCCGCTTCATCCACCACCAGCCAGCCAGGCTGGCTGCCGCTGTGCGCAATCCGCTGCGCCAGCACATCCGGCGCCATAAAGGAAAAATGTTCTCCGGCGTAAGCCGCCAGCACATCCGTGGCAGCACGCGCAGGTGCGGTTACCGTGGCGGGAACCGACAATCGCGCAATATGCATACCCGCCAGAGCCGATTTCCCTCTTCCGCGCGGCGCAGTAACGACCATTACGCCGGGCGGCATCGTCTGTAATCGTGCAAGGATCCGCGCCTGCTCCTGCGCTGGCGCCCCGGTTGCGGGATGCCAGTCGGCACGCGGAATTTCAGCGGGGAAAGTGAGTGGTTGACCTTCACGCCAGATCAGCGCCTGGCTGTCAGTCAGTACGGTTCGACAAAAATGCCCGACAAAAACCGGCACCGGAATGGGCTCAATGGTATCGCTCCAGCGTGCGCTGTCAGCATCCGGCTGTTGCGGCCATACGCTGAAGGGCGGCGTAAGCAACACCAGCCAGCTACCGGCGGTTAATGTCCCGGCGAGCGCAGCAAACGCGGCGACATCAAAACCCGTGCGGGCGTCAAACACCGCATGTTGAAACTCGCGCCCCAGCAGCGTCGTCAGTGCCCGCGGCGCGCAGTGCAGCGGCCAGGATGCGGTTTCGCCCACCCACAGCCAGTCTCCGGGAAGATTTTCGCGCAACGTGCAGGCCTGCGCCTCACACCAGCCGGGCGAGCCGCTGACCACCAGCAAGCGGCGGATGCCCTGCCGTGCCATCTGTGCGCTCAGTTCAGAAAACGGTGACATAGCAGAAGGTCAGAGACGCCCGCTAAAGGTGTCGCACTGCGCCGGATCGCCGTTGTCCATACCGCGTTTAAACCAGCTGTAACGCTGCGCGGAAGTACCATGGGTGAAGGTCTCCGGGAATACTGCGCCCTGGCTGCGCTGCTGCAACCGATCGTCGCCTATCGCCTGCGCGGCATTCAGCGCCTCTTCCAGATCGCCCGCTTCCAGCACGCCTTGCTGCTGCATGCTGTGGCCCCAGACGCCCGCATAGCAATCGGCCTGAAGCTCCATGCGTACTGAGAGTTCATTGGCCTCTTTTTGCGTCGCATTCTGTTGCAGGCGACGAACTTTGGCTTCTGTTCCCAGCACCTTCTGTACGTGATGCCCCACTTCATGGGCAATAACGTAGCCCTGGGCAAAATCGCCGCCCGCGCCAAGTTTATTTTTCATCTCGTCATAAAAGGAGAGATCAATGTAGACCTTGCTGTCCGCCGGGCAGTAGAACGGCCCCATGATCGATTGCCCTGTGCCGCAGCCTGTGTTGGTATGGTTGCGATACATAACCAGCTTAGGTTGTGGATAGGTTCGCCCCATCTTTTGGAAAATTTCGCCCCAGGTATCTTCCGTCGAAGCGAAAATCACGCTGGTGAAGCGGGCAGATTCATCTTCCTGCGGGCTGATACTCCGTTGCTGCTGCGGAGCGGTATTGATCGGCTGCCCGGTGAGCAAATCTGTCAGATCAACGCCGTAATAGCTGGCCACCATCACCACAAACAGCAGGATCAACCCGCCTTTACCGCCTGGCAGGCGAAACCCCGGACCGCGCATTGACGGCCCGCCCGACTCATTGCGCCGGTCTTCTACGTTGCTACTTTCTCGACGCCCTTGCCAGCGCATAACTTACTCCCTATCCCAATGATGGACACTGTATATATGATCGTAGGCGCTCAGGGAAGGATTAGCACGGGAAAAAAGATGCGAAATCCAGAGGATGCAAGCATCCTCTGGCGGTAATGCGGGGTGGGTTTAGTCTAATTTCACGCCCAGACGATGGGCAACGGCTTCATAAGCCTCGATCAGGCCGCCGAGGCTCTGGCGGAAACGATCTTTGTCCATTTTATCCAGTGTTTCTTTATCCCACAGGCGGCTACCATCCGGTGAAAACTCATCGCCAAGTACCACTTCACCTTTGAACAGGCCGAACTCCAGTTTGAAGTCGACAAGGATCAGGCCAGCATCATCGAACAGTTTTTTCAGCACGTCGTTAGCTTTGTAGGTCAGCTCTTTCATACGCGCGAGGTTTTCTTTGTTTACCCAACCGAAGGTTTCGCAGTAGGATTCGTTGACCATCGGATCGTGCATTGCGTCGTTTTTCAGGAACATATCGAACAGCGGCGGGTTCAGCTCGATGCCTTCTTCAATGCCCAGACGCTTAACCAGCGAGCCAGCCGCGCGGTTACGGATCACACACTCAACCGGCACCATATCCAGCTTTTTCACCAGGCATTCGGTATCGGAGAGCAGTGCTTCCATCTGGGTCGGGATGCCCGCTTCCTGCAGTTTGCTCATAATGAAATGGTTGAACTTGTTGTTCACCATGCCTTTACGATCGAACTGCTCAATGCGCGCGCCATCCCCTGCTGACGTATCGTTACGGAATTCGAGCACCAACAGATCCGGGTTTTCGGTACTGTATACGGTCTTCGCTTTGCCGCGATACAACTCAGCTTGCTTTTGCATCTTTCTTACTCCAGGTGTGATGATTTAGAGACGATTTCGCTATTTTACGCCGACGCACACGTTTGCGTCACCAAAATTAAAAAAGGCCGGAGTTTTCCGGCCTTAGGGATTAATGGTTGAACGCTGACTGGAATGCCGCGACCAACGCATCGTTTTGCGACTGCGTCAGAGTATGACCTTTCGGATCGATAAACTGGAGGCTGCTGCGGTTATCCAGATCGCCGACCTGCAGCTTGTAGTCACCGGCGGAGAGGCCCGGATCGCGCGCGCCCAGATCCCGCCAACCGCTGTCAGACAGTAGCTTGTAGGTAACGGAAATGCTGCCGGTAGAACGGGTGCTGTCGGTCACTTTCATGCCCACTTTTTCCAGCACACCCGGCAGGCGCTGCCATACGATATTGAACGGACCACGCACCACCAGCATTGGCAGACCGGTATCATCCGCGCTGCTCTGGACATCCAGCGAGGTTACGCTGCGTTTTTCAGCGGCGTTCTGCGCGTCGGTCGCGGATTTATCCAGACCGCCGGAGATAACGTTCAGCATTTCGGTGCTGTAGCGCTGCAACGATGCCGCGTCAGCCACCGGTTTGCCCGCCTGCTCCAGGTTCAGCAACTTAACCACCACTGACTGCTGATAGCCCTGCGGTTTCACCGAGATTTGATAACGGCCGCGATACTGCTGATCTTCATCGAGACGGTTCCAGTCAACCCAGCCGGTGGTCAGGCTCTGCGAGGCATCGTCACGTTTGTCGATGCTGTAGTTTTGCGCCTGAATGATGCTGACGACCTGCGGCCACAGCGTGCTGTTGCGGCCGTTTTCTACCATCAGCGTTGCGGTATCGCCCGTAAACTGGGTACGTGCGCCACTCACCAGCGCCAGCGGCTGTGCTGGCGGGCGGATATCCAGCGCTTTGCCGACTGCGCCGCTGCCGTTCGTGACAGGGATGTTGTAATCACCGTTTTGCAGCGGAAGGATCATTCCTGCCGGCGCATGAAGTTCAGCAAGCGGTGTGGCATCCAGATAGGATTCGTCACCGCTAACCTGACGCTTGTAACGTGAATCGGAACTACAGGCGGCGAGCAACATCACAAGTGAAACACCCGCTACCTTCGCCAGGCGCGACTTCTGTACTGAGTAAGCCATCAAATCTCCCTAAACTTTACAGCAGACCGGCATGCTTAAGCGCTGCACGGACAACCTCACGACCACTATTGGTGATCGGCGTCATCGGCAAACGTAGCGTATCGGTTGCTACAAGCCCCAACTCCTTACATGCCCATTTGACCGGGATCGGATTGGGTTCGACAAATAGTTTGTTGTGTAACGGCATCAGACGCTGGTTAATCACGCGCGCTTCGGCGAAATGCCCCTGGGTAGCCAGTTTGCACATTTCTGCCATATCTCGCGCCGCGACGTTAGCGGTCACGGAAATAACGCCGTCGCCGCCGAGCTGCATAAAGTCCAGCGCGCTGGCATCATCACCGCTCACCAGAATAAAGTCATCTGAAACCAGCTCTTTGATCTGATGAACACGCGTTAAGTTCCCGGTTGCTTCTTTAATACCGACAATATTTTTAATTTCCGCCAGGCGACCCACGGTTTCCGGCAGCATATCGCAGCCGGTACGCGACGGCACATTATACAGAATTTGCGGCAGGTCAGTATGTTCGGCGATGGCTTTAAAATGCTGGAACAGACCTTCCTGAGTAGGACGGTTGTAGTACGGCGTGACGGTCAGACAGCCGACAATACCGCTGTTATTAAAGCGTTTCGTCAGGCTGATGGCTTCTGCGGTGGCGTTTGCGCCCGTCCCGGCAATAACAGGGATGCGCCCTTCGGCCAGTTCCACGGTCATCATCACCACATCGGCATGTTCTTCGTGGCTTAGCGTGGCGGATTCACCGGTAGTCCCTACCGATACGATCGCCGAGGTTCCGTTGGCGACATGATAATCAATCAGTTTCTTCAGGCTTGAGCGGCAGACTTTACCTTGCGAATCCATCGGCGTGACAAGCGCGACAATACTTCCCGTGAACATGGGCCATCCTCTGTGCTAACAAGATTCTCAATGGTACGTGCGGTGCTGTAAGAAAAGCAAGAGACCTGAGGCTCAGTGGCGGTTGTATGCCGGTTTTTTTTATGCTTTCCTTATGATTACCTCACGTTTGACAGGAAGCACAGGTTTGACAACCTCATCACAACATTTTTTGGTTATCACTGCGCTGGGGGCCGACCGGCCTGGCATTGTGAACACGATCACACGCCACGTCAGTAGCTGCGGTTGTAATATTGAAGACAGTCGACTGGCGATGCTGGGGGAAGAGTTCACTTTTATTATGCTGCTTTCCGGGTCGTGGAATGCCATTACGTTAATTGAATCCACCTTGCCGCTGAAAGGCGCAGAGCTGGATTTGCTGATCGTCATGAAGCGCACCGACGCCCGTCCACGCCCTGATATGCCCGCCACCGTTTGGGTGCAGGTTGAGGTTCCTGATTCACCGCATTTGATTGAGCGCTTTACGGCGCTGTTTGACGCACACAAGATGAATATTGCCGAGCTGGTTTCGCGCACGCAGCCTGGAAATAAAGATGAAGTCCCGCAGTTATTTATCCAGATCACCGCTCACAGCCCGGCCTCACAAGACGCATCAAATATTGAGCAGGCGTTCAAAGCCCTATGTACAGAACTGCACGCGCAAGGCAGTATAAACATCGTTAACTATTCTCAGCATGATGAACAGGATGGAGTTAAGTAATGAATCCACTGAAAGCCGGTGATATTGCACCGAAATTTAGCTTGCCCGATCAAGACGGAGAACAAGTAAATTTGACCGACTTCCAGGGACAGCGTGTTCTGGTCTACTTCTACCCGAAGGCGATGACACCAGGCTGTACTGTCCAGGCCTGCGGCCTGCGCGATAACATGGACGAGTTGAAGAAAGCGGGCGTAGAAGTGCTGGGTATCAGCACGGATAAGCCTGAAAAACTGTCCCGTTTTGCCGAAAAAGAGCTGCTCAATTTTACGCTGCTGTCTGATGAAGACCATCAGGTATGCGAGCAGTTTGGCGTCTGGGGTGAAAAATCCTTTATGGGTAAAACCTACGACGGCATCCACCGTATCAGCTTCCTCGTGGATGCAGACGGCAAAATTGAACATGTGTTTGATGATTTCAAAACCAGCAACCACCACGACATCGTGCTGAACTGGCTGAAAGAAAACGCCTGATTGCGCCTCCTTTTCCGAGGGCGAATCTCCCAGATTCGCCCTTCTCGCTTCTCTCTTCGCGCCTTATTTGAAGTCGATCACATTTCTTTCCCGCGTCTCGACACTAGTGCCGACAGGTTATTTTTCGCTCAGTGCTGACCATCACTTTTGTCCATCCCTGTCCGTTCAAGAACACACAACTCACTGAAATACAAAGATTTAACATTCTGGCATACCTTGTGCTAAGGCAGGTTCAACGAATTTTGCCTTCATTAACAAGGAGCCGTCATGAACCGCTTTGTGATTGCCGATCCCGAGTGGTGTATAGGATGCAACACCTGCCTTGCCGCGTGTTCGGATGCGCATAAACTTCAGGGATTACAACAGCATCCGAGGCTCACGCTGGTGCGAACGCAGACGAAAACCGCACCCGTGCTCTGCCGCCACTGCGACGACGCGCCCTGTAAACAGGTGTGCCCGGTCAACGCCATCTCCTTCAAGGATGAGGCGGTTTATCTCAATGAAACCCTGTGTATCGGCTGCAAGCTGTGCGGTCTGGTCTGCCCATTCGGCGCGATCACGCCATCCGGCAGCCGTCCACTGAATATTCCCGCGCGTTACGAACATCATCTGCCGGAAGAGCAACTGCGCGATGTACCCGCCAGCCCGAACACCGACCACCCTTTTTTGCGCTGGAATGCAGGTGTGCAAACCATCGCAGTGAAATGCGATCTCTGCCACTTCCTGCCGGAAGGGCCATCCTGCGTACGGGCCTGCCCGACCAACGCCCTGCATCTGGTGACGGATTCCGCCATGCATAAACAGTTAAAAACCCGCAGAGAGCTGGCCGCCCTGAGTTCTACAGAGATCACTTTCGCGGCCGTTTCCCCTTCATCGGAGCAACGCTAATGGATGCCCTGCAATTATTGATGTGGTCAATCGTGCTGTACGTTGCCGGTGGCGTGGCCTCGCTGTTGCTCTCCCGTCAGCAAATTCTGGCCATCAACGTCGCCGGCATCTCGGCAATGCTCGGCGGATTATTAGGTATTGCCAGCGCACTGGTCGCACTTGGCGGCGGCGAAACGCTCGTCTGGCAGGCCGCCGGGCCGTTTGATTTCGCCCACTTTATGGTGCGGCTGGATAGCCTGAGCGCCTTTATGCTGCTGGTGATTTCCCTGCTGGTCACGCTATGTGGGCTTTATTCGCTGGCCTATGTCCGCGAGTACCTCGGCAAAGGGCCGGGTGCGATGGGGTTCTTTATGAATCTGTTTATCGCCTCGATGGTCGGGCTGGTGGTGATGGATAACGCCTTCTGGTTCATTGTGCTGTTCGAAATGATGTCGCTGGCCTCGTGGTTTTTGGTTATCACCGACCAGGATGACGAATCGATCCGCGCCGGGATGCTCTACTTCTTTATTGCCCACGCCGGTTCTGTGCTGATCATGATCGCCTTCTTCCTGATGTGGCGGCAAAGCGGCAGCCTGGATTTCGCCAGCTTCCGTACCCTGTTGCTGTCACCGGGCACCGCTTCGGCGGTGTTCCTGCTCGCCTTCTTCGGCTTTGGCGCCAAAGCCGGGATGTTGCCGCTGCACAGTTGGTTGCCGCGCGCCCACCCGGCAGCCCCGTCCCACGCCTCGGCGCTGATGTCCGGCGTGATGGTGAAAATCGGGATCTTCGGCATCATCAAAGTCGGCATCGACCTGCTTGGTCATAGCGGCATTCCGCTGTGGTGGGGCGTGGTGGTGCTGGCTTTTGGCGCAGTTTCTTCAGTGCTCGGCGTACTGTATGCGCTGGCCGAGCACGACATCAAACGCCTGCTGGCGTGGCACACGGTGGAAAACATCGGCATCATTTTGATGGGCGTCGGCGTCGGCATGGCGGGGATTGCGCTGCACCAGCCGGTGATTGCCGCTGTCGGCCTGCTGGGCGCGCTGTTCCACCTGCTCAATCATGCGTTGTTTAAAGGGCTGCTGTTTCTCGGCGCCGGGGCGATTATCTACCGTCTGCACAGCCGCGATATGGAAAAAATGGGCGCGCTGGCGAAGCGGATGCCATGGACAGCGGGTGCATTTCTTGTGGGCTGTCTCGCCATTTCCGCAATGCCGCCGCTCAACGGTTTTATCAGCGAGTGGTACACCTACCAGTCGCTCTTCTCCCTGACGCGCATCGACGCCATCATTCCACGCCTCGCCGGTCCCGTCGCGATAGTGATGCTGGCGATCACCGGGGCGCTGGCCGCGATGTGCTTCGTCAAAGTCTACGGTATTAGTTTCTGCGGTAACCCGCGCAGTGAAAAAGCCGATCAGGCACGGGAAGTGCCATGGCCAATGATTGCCGCCATGCTGGCACTGGCGCTGCTCTGTATTGTGTGCGGCGTCGGTGCCAGCGTCGTCGCGCCGCACCTGTTGCAGGTTGCGCTTTCACTTACCGCCAGCACGTCTCTTGCCGTCACTCAGGGCGCAACGCTGGTTCCCGGCGACGCGCAACAGGCCATGCTGACGCCCTCCACCCTGTTCCTGCTGCTGATTGCTCTGCCGCTGCTGCCCGGCGTGTTCTGGTACATCAACCGCCAGACGCGCGGCAACTGGCGACGCAGCGGCGATGCCTGGGCCTGCGGTTACGCATGGGAGAAAGGCATGGCACCTTCAGCGGGCAGCTTTACCCAGCCGCTACGGGTGATGTTCGGCCCGCTGTATCGCCTGCGTAAACAGCTCGATCCCACCACGCCTCTGCAACAAAGCCTGGGAGGCATTACGCAGATAGCCAGCCGTACCGAACCCTTCTGGGACGACAAAATTATCCGTCCGCTGGTCAGCACGACTCAGCGTATTGCCCGTCAGGTGCAGTACCTGCAAAGCGGGGATTTCCGTCTCTATTGCCTGTATGTGATTGCCGCGCTGGTGATCCTGCTGCTGACGATTGCGCTGTGAGGAGGGAATGACGATGTTAGAACAGACTTCTGCGTGGTCACTGGGGTTGTTTGCGCTGTGCCAGGCTGCCCTGTTGCTGGCGCTGACGCCGCTATTTACCGGTATTTCGCGCCAGATCCGCGCCCGCATGCACTCAAGGCGAGGGCCTGGGATCTGGCAGGATTACCGCGACCTGCAAAAACTTTTGAAACGCCAGGCGGTGGCGCCCGCCTCTTCCGGGCTGATGTTCCGCGTGATGCCGTGGGTGCTGCTCAGCAGCATGTTGCTGGTAGCGATGACATTACCGCTGTTTATCCGCACCTCGCCCTTCGCTGGCGCAGGCGATCTGATCACCCTGATTTATCTCTTTGCGCTGTTCCGCTTTTTCTTTGCCCTTTCCGGCCTTGATACCGGCAGCCCCTTCTCCGGCCTCGGTGCCAGCCGCGAACTGACGCTGGGCATTCTGGTGGAGCCGATGTTGATCCTTTCGCTGTTGGTGCTGGCGCTGCTGGCCGGTTCCACCAATATCAGCGCCATCAGCAACACGCTGGCGTCAGGCTGGATCTCACCGGTCGCCACTCTGCTAGCGCTACTCGCCTGCGGGTTCGCCTGCTTTATTGAGATGGGCAAAATCCCCTTCGACGTCGCAGAAGCCGAGCAGGAGTTGCAGGAAGGGCCGCTGACCGAATACTCCGGCGCGGGTCTGGCGCTGGTGAAATGGGGCATCGGGCTGAAGCAGGTAGTAATGGCCGCGCTGTTTCTGGCGCTGTTTTTCCCCTTCGGCAATGCCGCCAGCCTGAGCATCGGCGCGATGGCGCTGTCGCTGATTATCACGCTTATCAAATTGCTGGTGGTGTTCGTTCTGGCGTCGCTGGTGGAGAACTCGCTGGCGCGCGGACGCTTTTTGCTGACGCATCACCTTACCTGGCTCGGCTTCAGTCTGGCTGCGCTGTCGTATGTTCTCTGGTTAACCGGTCTGTAAGGAGCACAGGAAAACGATGGAAACTCTTGCTTTGACGACGCTGCTGCTGCCCTTTATCGGCGCGCTGATCGTCTCACTGTCTCCCCGGCGAACCGCCCCGCAGCTTGCCACGCTGTTTGCCCTGCTGGCGACGGCGGCGACGCTGTCGCTGGCGCTCAGTTTCTACAGTGCCGGACGCGAAGCGGTGGATATTCCGCTGCTGGCGGCAGGACAGATAGCGCTGTTTGGCCTCACGGTCGATCGCATCAGCACGCTGATCCTGTTTGTGGTGGTGTTTCTCGGCCTACTGGTGGCGCTCTATTCGACCGGCTATCTGACGCGCGGCAACCGCGAGCATCCGCACGATGGCAGCAATCGCTACTACGCGTTTTTGCTGATTTTTATCGGTGCGATGTCCGGGCTGGTGCTCTCTTCAACGCTGCTGGGTCAACTGCTGTTTTTCGAAATTACCGGCGGCTGCTCCTGGGCGCTGATCAGCTATTACCAGAGCGAAAAATCACAGCGCGCGGCCATGAAAGCGCTGCTGATTACCCATGTTGGTTCGCTGGGATTATATCTGGCCGCCGCCACGCTGTTCCTCAACACCGGCACCTTTGCCCTGAGCGCCATCAGCCAGTTGCAGGGCGCGCCAACCTTGCTGGTGTATGGCGGCATTCTGTTTGCCGCCTGGGGGAAATCAGCCCAGTTGCCGTTACAAGCCTGGCTGCCGGATGCGATGGAAGCACCAACCCCGGTGAGCGCTTACTTACACGCCGCGTCAATGGTGAAAGTCGGCGTCTATATTTTCGCCCGCGCCATCGCCGAAGGCGGCCAGATACCCCATGTCATCGGCTGGGTCGGTGTGGCGATGGCAACGATAACGATGGTCTACGGCTTTTTGATGTACCTGCCGCAAAAAGATATGAAGCGGCTGCTGGCATGGTCGACCATTTCGCAACTGGCATGGATCTTCCTCGCGCTGTCGCTCTCCACCTTCGGTTCGCCGCTGGCCTTCAAAGCGGGGATTGTTTACATCTTCAACCACGCTTTCGCCAAGAGCCTGTTCTTCCTCGTCGCCGGTGCGCTGAGCTACAGCTGCGGCACTCGCCTGTTGCCGCGCTTGCGTGGGGTGATGCGCACGCTGCCGCTGGCGGGTATCGGCTTTTGCGTTGCCGCACTCGCCATCACTGGTGTTCCGCCGTTTAACGGCTTCTTCAGCAAATTTCCCCTCTTTGCCGCCGGGTTCGCGCTGTCGAATAGCTACCCGATCCTGCTGCCGGTGATGGTGCTGGCGCTGGTGGAATCGGTCGCCAGCTTCGGCTGGTTTATCTACTGGTTTGGCCGCGTCGTACCGGGCGAAGCGAGTGAAGAGGTGGCGCAGGCCGCACCGTTGCCGTGGGCAATGAAACTGGTGCTGGTCATTCTGATTGTGATGTCGCTGTGCTCAAGCGTGATTGCTGCGGCGTGGCTTGGATAAGGGAGTCGATGATGACGGGAACTTTGCTTGTTAACAATCTGGCGGGGCTGATGATGTTCACCTCGCTGCTGGTCACCTGCGCCAGACGCTACTCCGTCTCCTGCTGGTTGTATGCCCTGCAATCACTGGTGCTGGTCTCCATCTTTTTCACGCTGTCGCAGTTGCTGGATGCGGAACAACTGCTGATGTGGTCGTTCAGCGCCTTCTTCACCAAGGTGCTGCTGGTGCCGCTGATTATGGGCTATGCGTTTCGCAAGATGGCGCCGGATGGCGCAGGGGAACGGCTGTTTGGCCCGGCAACGCTGGTGCTGATGGCCGCAGCCATTGTGCTGCTGTGCTGGTTTGTCGTCCATCCGGTGCAACTGCCGATGGTCGCCCAGCTTAAACCAGCGCTCTCTGTCGCCCTCGGTCACTTCCTGCTGGGTCTGCTGTGCATCATCAGCCAGCGCAATATTTTGCGCCAGGTATTCGGTTACTGCCTGATGGAAAACGGCTCGCATCTGGTGCTGGCGCTGCTCGCCTGGCGCGCGCCGGAACTGGTTGAGATCGGTATAGCGACGGATGCCATTTTCGCCGTGATTGTGATGGCGCTGCTGGCAAGGAAAATCTGGCGCACCCACGGCACGCTGGATGTTAACAACCTTACGGCGCTGAAGGGGTAATACCATGAGTCATGCATTGATGTTCACGCTGTTGCTATTGACGCCGCTGGTTGTCTCTGCGCTCTGTTTTGCCTGCCGGTTGAGCGGGAATGCGGCGCGGACGCTGGTCACGGTGGTGCACTCACTGGGCATTACGCTGTTACTGATTGTCGCATTGTGGACGGTGGCAGAAGCCGTGCAGGAAGGGGAAATTTTCGGCGCGCACCGCTGGCTGCACATTGATAGTTTGAGCGGTCTATTTTTGTCGCTGCTGGGGATTATCGGTTTTCTCACCGGGCTGTATTCGATTGGCTATATGCGTCATGAAGTCGATCACGGCGAAATCAGCGTATCCACGCTCTGTTACTACTACGGTTTCTTTCATCTGTTCCTGTTCACCATGTTACTGGTTGTGACCAGCAACAACCTGATTGTGATGTGGGCAGCAATTGAGGCCACCACCCTCAGCTCGGCGTTTCTGGTGGGTATTTACGGTCAACGCTCCTCGCTGGAAGCAGCGTGGAAATACATCATCATCTGTACCGTTGGCGTGGCATTTGGCCTGTTCGGCACCGTGCTGGTGTATGCCAATGCCGCCAGCTTTATGGCCGAGCCGGATCACGCCATTTTCTGGACGGAAGTGCTGAAAGAGAGCAGCAAACTCGACCCGACATTAATGGTGCTGGCTTTTGTCTTTGTGCTGATCGGTTTTGGGACCAAAACCGGCCTTTTCCCGATGCACGCCTGGCTGCCGGATGCGCACAGTGAAGCCCCCAGCCCGGTGAGCGCCCTGCTCTCGGCGGTGCTGCTCAACTGCGCGCTGCTGGTGCTGATTCGTTACTACATCATTATTTGTCACGCCATTGGCGACAGCTTCCCCAATACGCTACTGCTGGTGTTCGGCATGCTGTCGGTTGGCGTTGCCGCCTTCTTCATCCTGGTACAGCAAGATATGAAACGCCTGCTGGCCTACTCCAGCGTAGAAAATATGGGGCTGGTGGCGGTGGCGCTCGGTATCGGCGGACCGCTCGGCATCTTCGCCGCGCTGCTGCATACCCTCAATCACAGCCTCGCCAAAACGCTGCTGTTCTGCGGCTCCGGCAATGTGCTGCTGAAGTACGGCACCCGCAATCTGGATGTGGTATGCGGCATGTTGAAAGTGATGCCGCTGACCGCCGTGTTGCTTGGCGGCGGTGCGCTGGCGCTCGGCGGTATGCCGCCATTCAACATCTTCCTCAGTGAATTTATGACTGTCACCGCCGGGCTGGCGGCTGAGCACCTGGTGGTAACGCTGGTGCTGCTGTTGCTGCTGACGCTGGTACTTGGCGGGCTGGTGCGCATGGTCGCCAAAGTGCTGTTCGCCACGCCGCCGCAGCAGGTTGCCAGCGGTGAACGGGGCTGGCTGACCACCGTTCCGATGGTGCTGTTACTGGTGATGATGCTGGTGATGGGTACCCATATTCCGCAGCCGGTCAGCCGTTTGCTGGCCGGAGCCTCAAGCATCGTACTGTCCGGCGACGATGAGCGCCCCACCCGGCTGAGCTGGCTGTGGGTCACGTTTGATACTACCGCCACGTCGGCAACACCATCGCACGTCCAGGGAGAGTGAAAGTGAGTTATTTAGCAAGCGTGAACCACCAGCAGCCGCGCGGCAATGCCTGCCTTGCGGCGTTGAAAATGCAGTTTCCCGGCGCGGTGCTGGAAGAAGAACGCCAGACCTTCGAACAAGTCACCATTACGGTGAAGATCAACCTGTTACCGGAGATTGTTCACTATCTCTATTACCAGCATGACGGCTGGCTGCCGGTACTGTTTGGCAACGACGAACGCAGCCTTAACGGCCATTATGCAGTCTATTACGCACTGTCGATGGAAGGGGCGGAAAAGTGCTGGATCGTGGTGAAAGCGTTGGTTGATGCCAATACGCGGGAATTCCCGTCGGTGACGCCGCGCGTACCCGCTGCCGTGTGGGGCGAACGTGAGATCCGCGATATGTACGGGCTGATCCCGGTTGGCCTGCCGGATCAACGTCGGCTGGTCTTACCGGACGACTGGCCGGACGATCTGCATCCGCTGCGCAAAGACACCATGGATTATCGCCTGCGTCCGGAACCGACCAGCGACACGGAGAATTACACCTTTATCAATGATGGCGGCAATTCTGCGCGCATCGTGCCGATTGGCCCGCTGCATATCACCTCTGACGAACCTGGCCACTTCCGTCTGTTTGTCGATGGAGAGCGGATTGTCGATGCCGATTACCGTCTGTTCTATGTGCATCGCGGCATGGAGAAACTGGCGGAAACCCGCATGGGCTATAACGAAGTCACCTTCCTCTCGGATCGGGTTTGCGGCATTTGCGGTTTTGCCCATAGCGTTGCCTATACCACCTCGGTGGAAAACGCGCTGGGCATTGTGGTGCCACAGCGTGCGCACACTATCCGTTCGGTGCTGCTGGAAGTAGAGCGGCTGCACAGCCACCTGCTTAACATTGGCCTTTCCAGCCACTTTGTCGGTTTCGACACCGGGTTTATGCAGTTTTTCCGCATCCGCGAGAAGTCGATGACGATGGCGGAGCTGCTGACCGGCTCGCGCAAAACCTACGGTCTGAACCTGATTGGCGGTATTCGCCGCGACATTCTGAAAGAGCAACGCGTCAAGACCATCCAACTGGTGAAAGAGATGCGTGCCGAAGTGACGCAACTGGTGGATATGCTGCTCTCGACGCCGAACATGGCACAGCGCACCCAGGGCGTCGGCATTCTTGACCGCCAGGTCGCACGGGATTTCAGCCCGGTGGGGCCGCTGATTCGCGGCAGTGGTTTCGCCCGCGATCTGCGCTTCGATCACCCTTATGCCGACTACGGCAACCTGCCGAAAACCCTGTTCACCTGGCCGGATGGCGATGTCTTCTCGCGCCTCATGGTGCGGGTAAAAGAGGTGTTTGATTCGCTGGCGATGATTGAGTTTGGCCTCGATAACCTGCCGGACACGCCGCTGCTGACCGAAGGCTTCAGCTACCAGCCGCATAAATTCGCCCTCGGTTATGTTGAAGCGCCGCGCGGGGAAGATGTGCACTGGAGCATGCTCGGCGACAATCAGAAGCTCTACCGCTGGCGCTGCCGTGCGGCCACCTACGCCAACTGGCCTGTGCTGCGCTATATGCTGCGCGGCAACACCGTCTCCGACGCGCCGCTAATTATCGGCAGCCTCGATCCCTGCTACTCGTGCACGGACCGCGTCACGCTGGTTGACGTGCGTAAACGTAAATCGACGACCGTGCCCTATAAAGAGATCGAACGTTACGGCATTGAACGTCGCCACTCGCCGCTGAAGTAAGGAAAGAAACGATGCTGAAATTGTTGAAGACCATTCTCAGGGCGGGCGAACCCACGGTGAAATACCCGTTTGCGCCGCTGGAGGTGTGCCCCGGTTTTCGCGGTAAACCCGAACTGGATCCGTTGCAATGCATTGCCTGCGGCGCCTGCACTACCGCCTGCCCGGCGAATGCGCTGACCATGGAAACCACGCCAGAGGAAAACCGCCGCGTCTGGCAGTTGTTTATTGGCCGCTGCATTTACTGCGGCCGTTGCGAAGAGGTGTGCCCGACGCGGGCTATCCATTTGTCAGAAGAGTTTGAACTGGCGGTCACCCGCAAAGCCGATCTGTATGTGCGCGCGACATTTCGTTTGCAGCACTGCACCGAATGCGGCGTGCCTTTCGCGCCGGAAAAATCGGTCACACTGGCGGTTGAACTGCTGACCCTCAGCCAGAACAACCTGGAACTGGCCGATTCCCTGCGCGCGCAGGCGTGCATCTGCCCGGCCTGTCGGCGTCGTGCCGCGCTGGAACACCACAACAGCACCAACATTCATTACTATCTTGAGGAGCAAGCATGAGTTCCGACCTGAAGATACTGTCGCAGCATGTCAGCCAGCCGGTGCAGCTTGATGAGTCAGCGCAAAAAATCAAACAGCTTTTGCTGCGCGATATCCAGCGTTCCGCCTATGTTTACCGCGTGGATTGCGGTGGCTGCAACGGCTGTGAAATCGAGATTTTCGCTGCCATTACGCCGCTGTTCGACGCCGAGCGCTTTGGCATCAAAGTAGTGGCTTCGCCGCGTCACGCCGACATTTTGCTGTTTACCGGCGCGGTGACCCGCGCGATGCGCATGCCCGCTTTACGCGCCTGGGATGCCGCGCCCGATCATAAAATTGCTATCTCCTACGGCGCATGCGGCGTCGGCGGCGGAATTTTCCACGATCTTTACTGCGTGTGGGGCGGCAGCGACACCATCGTGCCGATTGATGTCTGGATCCCCGGCTGCCCGCCGACGCCGGCGGCCACCATTCATGGTTTCGCGGTAGCACTGGGCCTGCTGGAGCAGAAACTGCACGCGGTTGACCATATCCAGACACCAAACGAAACGGCCAGCGTCAACTGGCCTGCTCTGCCGCTGGCGCTGCGCGTGACCCTTGAGCGCCAGGCGCGGCAACTGGCGGGTTATCGCCAGGGGCGCGAAATCGTCGATCATCTTTTTGCGTTGCTGAGCGAAGGCGAGATCGGCCAGCGCGCATCACGGGTGAATGCCTGGCTGCAACAGGCGGCGGATCCCCGTCTGACGGCGATCGTGCAGCAATTAATGAGTGAGCTGGAGCGCCACCATGTCTGAGCAAACCGCGCAGGTGATGTTCTGGACGCTGCGGCAAAAGTTTGTCGATGACAGCGTTGAACTGGAGGAGAAAAGCCGTCAGGTGATGTACTACTCGCTGGCTATTGGTCATCACGTTGGGGTGATCGATTGCCTCAACGTCGCGCTGGCCTGCCCGCTGGATGCCTACCAACAGTGGCTGACGCTGATGGAGGACGCCGACGCGCGGCGTAAAATGCAGGGGCTGCTCACCTTCGGCGAAATCGTCATCGACGCCAGCCATGTCAATCTGCTGGCGCCCGATTTCGCCCGGCTGGCCAAAACGGCGGAGGAACCGTGGCGAGGCTGGAGCCGCCAGCTATTACAACACTTACAGGATATGGCCCACGAACCGGCGCTCTATCTGATGGTACGCCGGGTGGATTAATTTCATTCACCTTGTTTATACGTGAAGCCTGTAACATTACAAATTAGAGGGGTATTGTACCCTTGTGCTGGTTTTTACGTCCGAGGACATAACAACAGTGAAAACCGGTTAACTGGTGAGAAAACTGCGTTTATTTGCATGCTTTTTAGCAGGTCATTCAGGTTGCAGTCAGGGAAAACGCAGCGAATCTGGCATCAGCCGGGCAAGGAAAGGCAACGCACCTGCGGCTTAAATGACGCTCGCTAAATCTGGAAGGGCGACGTATCCATGATCTTACAGCAGTTGCTGGAACAGAATGATAAGGCTTCACTTCTTCAGGCGTTTATCCCCCTGCCGCCCCCCTTCAGCCCCGTGCAGTTTATTGAATTACGT